>CAWBFG010000001.1:0-84905 GCA_963787955.1 uncultured Alphaproteobacteria bacterium
CTTGGCTTCGTAGCCGAACTGCTGGAGCGTCGGCGCCATCTCGGCGGATATGAGTACGTCGTTCACTTCGCGATTGAGCCGGTCGATGATCGCCGCAGGAGTGCCAGCCGGTGCGAAAATCCCCACCCAGACATCGGGATTGAAGCCGACCTGCGGGTATCCGCTTTCGATCATGGTCGGGACGTCGGGCAGATCCGGGCTTCGCTTCAGTCCAGTGTAGGCGAGCGGCCGGATCTTGCCCTCGCGGATCAGCGGCATCATTTGCGGCACCGGCGCGATGTTGATGTGGATGCGGCCACCGAGCAGGTCGGCGCGCGCACCCTCGCCGCCGCGATAGGGGACGTTGACAATGTCGATGCCGCTCGCCTGCCTGAAGCTTTCGCCCAGGATGTGCGGCATGGTGGCAAGGCCGTAACCGAACGCCAGCTTGCCGGCATTGGCCTTCGCGTGCGCGACCAACTCGGCAATGGTCTGAGCCGGGACGCTGGGCGCGATGGCCAGGACGTGCCACCAGGTGACGACGGTCGCAACCGGAACGAGGCTTTTCGCTGGATCGAATTCGATTTTGGGGAACAGCACAGGGTAGTAGGCGAGGTTGGGCCCGATGAAGAGCAGCGTGTGCCCGTCCGGTTCGGCGGTCGCCACCGCTTTAGCGCCGATGGTGGTGCCACCGCCCGAACGGTTCTCGATGATGACGTTTTGTCCGAGCCGGCCCTGCAGGTGCTGCGCGACGACGCGGGCGAGAGCGTCGATCGGTCCTCCCGCGACGAACGGCACGATCAGCTTGATCGTTTGCGTCGGATAGGTCTGCGCGACGGCTCCGCATGCTGAAAGCAGGACACTGAGCAACGCCGACGACAGCAAGCGTCCCACGCGCATGGACGATCCCCGGGATCGATTGCAATTTTTGAAATGTCCTGCTCGAGGCTAGCGTCACACCGATGATGCAACAATCGCGTCGGCCGCGGCATTTGCGACGGGCCTGATCCAGAAGCGCAGTTGCCCGCCAACGCGCTCGAGCTTAGGAGTCTGGCAATGGGAAACTTTCGCAATGCAGCATGGCTGCTTAGGTCTTGCGCTCTGGCATAATGTATTAATAATGACAGGCGAGCAGTTCACCGAGAAAACCCGCATGCCACCTGAGATCGAGTGACTTGAACGCGTAATCTGAAACCGATAACCACCGCGCGACCCGCCGTTGCGGCGGCAATTTCTCGAAGGGCTTTTCCCCATGGCGCGTAGCAAAATTGCTTTGGTCGGTGCCGGCCAGATCGGTGGCACGCTCGCTCACCTGGTCGGTCTCAAGGAGCTTGGCGACGTCGTGATGTTCGACATCGCCGAGGGCATCCCGCAGGGGAAATCGCTCGATCTGGCCAAGTCTTCTCCGGTCGAAGGCTTCGATTCCAAGCTCGCCGGCACCAATTCGTATGAGGCTTTGGCCGGTGCCGACGTCTGTATCGTCACCGCCGGTGTGCCGCGCAAGCCCGGCATGAGCCGCGACGATCTGCTCGGTATCAATCTCAAGGTGATGGATCAGGTCGGCGCCGGCATCAAGAAATATGCGCCCAACTCGTTCGTGATCTGTATCACCAATCCGCTCGACGCCATGGTGTGGGCGCTGCAGAAGGCCTGCGGTCTGCCGAAGAACATGGTGATCGGCATGGCCGGTGTGCTCGATAGCGCGCGCTTCCGCTACTTCCTGGCCGATGAGTTCAACGTGTCGGTCGAGGACGTCGGCGCAATGACGTTGGGCGGCCACGGCGACGACATGGTGCCGATGGTGCGCTACTCCAACGTCGCCGGAATTCCGCTGCCCGACCTGATCAAGATGGGCTGGACCACGCAGCAGCGCGTCGATGCGATCGTCGAGCGCACCCGCAAGGGCGGCGGCGAGATCGTCAACCTGCTCAAGACTGGTTCCGCGTTCTACGCGCCGGCGTCGTCCGCGATTGCGATGGCGGAGAGCTATCTGCGCGACAAGAAGCGCGTGCTGCCGTGCGCGGCCTGGCTCAACGGCGAGTACAGCATCAAGAATCTCTACGTCGGCGTTCCGGTTGTCATCGGCGCGAAGGGTGCTGAGCGCATCGTCGAGCTCGAGCTCAACGCCGCCGAGCGCGAAATGTTCGAGAAGTCGGCTGGCGCCGTGAAAGGTCTGGTCGACGCCTGCCAGAAGATCGCGCCGGACTTGGGGAAGAAGTAGCCGGCGCGGAAGCGGAATGTCGGGAGGGGCGCATGAACATCCACGAGTACCAGGGCAAAGAGGTGCTGCGGGAGTTCGGCGTGCCGGTCGCCCGCGGCATCCCGGCGTTCTCGGTCGATGAGGCGGTCAAGGCGGCGCAGACGCTGGGCGGCCCGGTCTGGGTGGTGAAGGCGCAGATCCACGCCGGCGGCCGTGGCAAGGCCGGCGGCGTCAAGGTGGTGAAGTCGATCGATGACGTGAAGAAGGAGGCGACGCGCCTGCTCGGCTCGACGCTGATCACGCATCAGACCGGTCCCAAGGGCAAGCAGGTCAACCGCATCTACGTCGAAGACGGCTCGGCGATCGAGCGCGAATTCTATCTCTCGATGTTGGTCGACCGCGGCACGTCGCGGGTCGCGATCGTGGTCTCGACCGAAGGCGGCATGGACATCGAGAAGGTCGCGCACGATACGCCGGACAAGATCGTCGCTGTTTCGGTCGATCCAGTCGCCAACATCTGTCCGCACCATGTGCGCCGTGTTTCGCAAGCGCTCGGTCTCGACGCCGACCTGCAGAAGCAGATGAGCCCGATGCTTACTTTCCTCTACAAGGCGTTCACCGAGAAGGACATGAGCCTGCTCGAGATCAATCCGCTGGTCGTCACCAAGGACAAGAAGCTGCTGTGCCTCGATGCCAAGGTCGGCTTCGACGACAACGCGCTGTTCCGCCACCCCGAGGTGATGAAACTGCGCGACGAGACCGAGGAGGACGAGAAGGAGATCGAAGCCTCGAAATACGATCTCAACTACGTCGCGCTTGACGGCTCGATCGGCTGCATGGTGAACGGCGCCGGGCTCGCCATGGCGACCATGGACATCATCAAGCTGTACGGCATGGAGCCGGCGAACTTCCTCGACGTCGGCGGCAGCGCCAGCAAGGAAAAGGTCGCCGCGGCCTTCAAGATCATCACCTCAGATCCGAAGGTGAAGGGAATTCTCATCAATATCTTCGGCGGCATCATGAAGTGTGACGTGATCGCCGAGGGCGTGGTCGCGGCGGTGAAAGAGGTCGGCCTTCAGGTGCCGCTGGTGGTGCGTCTCGAAGGCACCAACGTTGCGCTGGGCAAGAAGATCATCGCCGAGTCGAAATTGAACGTCGTTTCCGCTGATGATCTCGACGACGCTGCACAGAAGATCGTGACGGCAGTGAAAGGCTTGAATACGTAATTCACTCAAGCAGGAGGGGTAGGCGATGAGGTACTCGGTATTCGCATTGACGCTCCTTGGCGCCGCCACGATCGGCGCCCGCGCGCAGGATGCAATCCCCGATCTGAAGGGCACATGGACGGGAAAGGGCAAGTCGATCGTGTTCGGCACCCATGCCCATCATCCCGGCAAGCAAACCACCGCCAGTCCGCCGCGTGTGCGCGACATCGAGGCCACGCACGTGGTTGAAGGCCAGGAAGGACGGGTTGCCTGGGGGCGCTCGTCGTCGGCCGCTGCCGACACCAAGGAGCCGTTCGCCTGGGCGATTTCGAGCGACAACAAGTCGATCGTCGGCAGCGACGTGGACGGCTACTTCCGGATCACGCTGATGTCGCCCGACCGCATGGAGAAGTGCTACGTCCACAACGCAGCACGCCCCAGCCGGTCGATCGTCGCCACCTGCTACATGATGGATAGAGTGAAACGGTAGTATTCCCTCACATGGCTATTCTCGTCGACAAGAACACCAAAGTGATCTGCCAGGGCTTCACTGGCAAGAACGGCACGTTCCACTCCGAGCAGGCGATCGCCTACGGCACCAAGATGGTCGGCGGCACCTCGCCGGGCAAAGGCGGTTCGACGCATCTCGGATTGCCGGTGTTCGACACCGTCAAGGAGGCGAAGGAGAAAACCGGCGCCGACGCGTCGGTGATCTACGTGCCGCCGGCGGGAGCCGCCGACGCCATCGCCGAGGCGATCGAGGCGGAAATCGGCCTGATCGTGTGTATCACCGAAGGCATCCCGGTCGCCGACATGGTCAAGGTGAAGCGCTCGCTGTGCGGATCGAAGTCGCGGCTGATCGGTCCGAACTGCCCCGGCGTGATGACCGCCGGCGCATGCAAGATCGGCATCATGCCGGCTTCGATCTTCAAGCCTGGAAAGGTTGGCATCGTTTCGCGCTCCGGCACGCTGACCTACGAGGCGGTGTTCCAGACCTCCGCCGAGGGGCTCGGCCAGACCACCGCGCTCGGCATCGGCGGTGACCCGGTGAAGGGCATGGACTTCATCGATGGATTGGAATTGTTCTTGGGCGACAAGCAGACCGAAGCGATCGTGATGATCGGCGAGATCGGCGGCGCGTCGGAGGAGGATGCGGCGCAATTCCTCAAGGACGAGGCCAAACGGGGCCGAAAAAAGCCGATGGTGGGCTTCATCGCCGGCCGCACCGCCCCGCCGGGGCGGCGCATGGGCCATGCCGGGGCCATCATCGCGGGCGGCAAGGGCGGCGCCGAGTCCAAAATTGCGGCAATGGAATCCGCGGGAATCAAGGTGTCACCGTCGCCGGCCCGGATCGGCAAGACACTGGTGGAAGTGCTGAGAGGCTAGAGCGGCGGGATTTGTGCCGATTGGACGTGCGCCCTTGCGCGCTCTAGGATTGCAGAAAATCGAATCAGTCTGTGCACGCGGGAACGCTGGTCGGTGCTTGAGCTGATGCGCACGTGCGTTCACGGCGCCGCGCGTCAACTGGATCGCCGATCGTCGCATTTCGACGGCGGGGATCCCCATGCACAGAATCCTGCTCCCGGTATTGATCGGCGTGATGTTGGCGGACGCGGCTGGCGCGGCTGACGTGCCGGGCCGCGGTTATCCGCCGCCACCCTTGGCGCCGCGCTGCGCGAATTTCGCCGGCCTCTATGTGGGCGGCAGCGTCGGCTGGGGTTACTACGACCACACGTTCAGCGACCGCGACGGGCTCGGCCAGTCGATTGACAGCGGCCTGCCGAACAGCGTCAGCGCAACCGCCAACAAGGTGAATTTCGGCCCACAGGCTGGCTACACGTTCCAGTTAGGCTGCGCGCTTTACGGGTTCGAAGCGGATTGGAACTGGACTCGGCTGCGGGTCTCCGAGCACAGTCTTGACGGTGGTCAGGGCGGGGCGGGGGTCGCGGACTCGATAACCGTCACCAGCAGGCTGAACTGGTTCGGCACGTTGCGGGCGCGCACCGGGGTCGTGGTGGACAATCTGCTGCTGTACGCGACCGGAGGCATCGCCTACGCGAATTTCGACCGCACCTGGTCCTTTTTCGAGGATGTCTCGGCAACGACGACAAACTTTACCTCGCAGAAGACGCTGTTCGGCTGGACCGGCGGCGTCGGCACCGAATGGGCCTGGAACAGCAACTGGAGCCTGAAGAGTGAAGTCCTCTACATGCGGTTCGCATCCGACAACACCACGGTGACCGGAACGCCCCCGGCCGGCACGGCCGGCGGGGCCTACCGCCTGGGCAGTCAGGATTCGGTGTGGATCACCCGCATCGGCCTGAACTACCGCTGGGGCGGCCGCTAGGCGATGCCCGATTTTGTGGCATGACTTGATATTCAAAACGGCGATTCAGACCTCTTGTAGGACTTTCGGACGACATAAATCTAAGTCATAGATTCCAATCGCCGGTAGTCGCGGGCTCTCTTGCCTATGCACCGCTGGATCGGGGCAGGTGCCCCGACGAAGGGTTCAACATGTCTCGCCAAGACGCGAACGCCGCGTTCGCACACACGTCGTTTCTCTATGGCGGCAACGCCGCCTACATCGAAGACCTCCAAGCTCGCTACGCCGCCAATCCCAACTCGGTCGATGCCGAGTGGCAGGCGTTCTTCCAAAGCCTCAAGGACTCGGGCCCCGACGCCGCGCGCAATGCGCAAGGTCCGTCCTGGCGGCCGCCAAATCTTCAGCACGCCGACGGCGAGCTGATCGCCGCGCTGACCGGCGACTGGGGCGCGGTGGAGAAGAAGGTCGGCGACGCGATCAAGGCCAAGGCGCAGGCGAAAGGCGTCGATCTCACGTCAGCCGATGCGCTGCAGGCGACGCGCGATGCCATTCACGCGCTGATGCTGATCCGCGCCTACCGGGTGCGTGGCCACTTCCATGCCAAGCTCGATCCGCTCGAGATCGAGCCGGAGAAGAACGAGGAGGAGCTCGATCCGCGCTCCTACGGCTTCACCGATGCAGACCTCGACCGCAAGATCTTCCTCGACAAGGTGCTGGGGCTGCGAGTTCTCCACCATCCGCGAGATTGTCGCGATCCTGCGCCGCACCTACTGCCAGACGCTCGGCGTCGAGTTCATGCACATCTCCGATCCGGCGCAGAAAGCCTGGATGCAGGAGCGCATCGAAGGCCGCGACAAGGAGATCAACTTCACCCGCGAGGGCAAGCGCGCGATCCTTAACAAGCTGGTCGAAGCCGAGGGCTTCGAGAAGTTCTGCGACCTGAAATTCACCGGCACCAAGCGGTTCGGCCTCGACGGCGGCGAGTCGATGATCCCGGCGCTGGAGCAGATCATCAAGCGCGGCGGCGCGCTCGGCGTCAAAGAGATCGTGATCGGCATGGCGCACCGCGGCCGACTCAACGTGCTGTCGCAGGTGATGGCGAAGCCGCACCGCGCGATCTTCCACGAGTTCAAAGGCGGCTCGGCGTCGCCCGACGAGATCGAAGGCTCCGGCGACGTGAAGTACCACCTCGGCGCCTCGTCCGACCGCGAGTTCGACGGCAATCAGGTGCATCTGTCGCTCACCGCCAACCCGTCGCATCTCGAGATCGTCAATCCGGTGGTGCTCGGCAAGGTCCGCGCCAAGCAGGATCAGCACGGCGCGACTCGCGAAGACCGCACCATGGTGATGCCGCTGCTCATTTCGGGCGACGCGGCGTTCGCCGGCCAGGGTGTCATCGCGGAGTGCTTCGGCCTGTCCGATCTGCGCGGCCACCGCACTGGCGGCTCGGTGCATTTCATCGTCAACAACCAGATCGGCTTCACCACCTATCCGCGCTATTCGCGCTCGTCGCCTTATCCGACCGACATCGCCAAGATGATCGAAGCGCCGATTTTCCACGCCAACGGCGACGATCCCGAGGCGGTCGTGTTCGCGGCCAAGGTCGCGACCGAGTTTCGGCAGAAATTCCAGAAGCCGGTCGTCGTCGACATGTTCTGCTACAGGCGCTTCGGTCATAACGAGGGTGACGAGCCGGCGTTCACCCAGCCGGTGATGTACAAGAAGATCCGGTCGCACCCCACGACGCTGGAGATCTACTCGAAGCGGCTGACGGCTGAGGGCGTCGTCACCGATGGCGAGGTCGAGAAGATGCGCGCCGACTGGCGCGCGCGGCTCGACGCCGAGCAGGAAGCGTCGACAGGTTACAAGCCCAACAGCGCCGACTGGCTGGATGGCCGCTGGGCCGGCATGAAAGCGGCCCGCGAAGTCGACGACCCGCGCCGCGGCAACACCGGCGTCGCCGCAGAGACACTCAGGGAGATCGGCAAGAAGATCACCGCGGTGCCGCAGGGCTTCCACGTCCACCGCACCATCCAGCGCTTCCTCGATGCGCGGGCGAAGGCGATCGAAACCGGTGCGGGCATCGACTGGTCGACCGCCGAGGCGCTGGCGTTCGGTTCGCTGTTGCTCGAAGGCCGTCCGGTGCGGCTGTCCGGCCAGGACACCGAGCGCGGCACGTTCTCGCAGCGCCACTCGGTGCTGATCGATCAAGAGAACGAGGCCCGTCATACGCCGCTCAATCACATCGGCGACAAGCAGGCGCGCTTCGAGGTCATCAACTCCATGCTCTCGGAAGAGGCGGTGCTCGGTTTCGAGTACGGCTATTCGCTCGCTGAGCCGAATGCGTTGACGCTGTGGGAGGCGCAGTTCGGCGACTTCGCCAACGGCGCGCAGGTGCTGTTCGACCAGTTCATCTCCTCGGGCGAGCGCAAGTGGCTGCGCATGTCGGGTCTCGTGTGCCTGCTGCCGCACGGCTACGAAGGGCAGGGGCCGGAGCATTCCTCGGCGCGGCTGGAGCGCTTCCTGCAGCTCTGCGCCGAAGACAACATGCAGGTCTGCAATATCTCGACCCCGGCCAACTATTTCCATGCGTTGCGCCGTCAGCTCAAGCGCGAGATCCGCAAGCCGTTGATCCTGATGACGCCGAAATCGCTGTTGCGCCACAAGCGCGCGGTGTCGCGGCTTGATGAGCTCACCGATGGGACGTCATTCCACCGAGTGTTGTGGGACGACGCACAGCTTCTCGCTAACGAGAAGATCAAGCTCGTCCCGGACGACAAGATCCGCCGCGTCATCCTGTGCAGCGGCAAGGTCTATTACGATCTCTACGAGGAGCGCGAGAAGCGCGGCATCGACAACATGTACATCCTGCGCGTCGAGCAGCTCTATCCGTTCCCGACCAAGGCGCTGGTCATGGAGCTCGCGCGCTTCAAGCAGGCCGAGATCGTCTGGTGCCAGGAGGAGCCGCGCAACATGGGCGCGTGGCATTTTGTCGAACATTATCTCGAATGGGTGCTCAACCAGATCGAGGCGAAGACCCGGCGGCCGCGCTATGCGACGCGCCCAGCCTCTGCTTCGACCGCGGTCGGGCAGATGTCGAAGCATCTGGCGCAGTTGAAACAATTGCTCGACGAGGCGTTGGGGTAGCTGCGACTGTCGTCCCCGCGAAAGCGGGGACCCAGTAACGCAGGTTGTACTGGATCGTCCGCTTTCACGGACGATGACAGCGGAGTGAGACGAAGCACCAATGGATTGCACGCATGGCTGAAATCCGCGTTCCAACCCTCGGCGAGTCGGTCACCGAAGCCACCATCGGCAAATGGTTCAAGCAGCCCGGCGAGGCCGTCGCGGTGGATGAGCCGCTGGTCGAGCTCGAAACCGACAAGGTGACGATCGAAGTGCCGGCGCCCGCCGCCGGCGTCCTCGCCGATATCGCGGCGAAGGATGGCGACACAGTCGCGGTCGGCGCGTTGCTCGGCCAGATCAAGGAGGGTGCGGGGGCCGCGCCCAGCAAGGCGACGCCGGTGCCGACCGGACGCCCCGATCAAAAGACCTCAACCACCGCTCCAATCAACGCCGGCCCCGAGGAACCCAAGCCGCGTGCGCCCTCCGGCGACCTGCCGCTCGCGCCCTCCGTGCGCCGCATCGCTGCCGAATCCGGCGTGGACCCAGCAGCGGTTGCCGGCTCCGGCAAGGATGGCCGAGTCACCAAGGGCGACATGATGGCCGCGATCGAGCGCGCGGCTTCCGCGCCGACACCGGTCGCGGCGCCCGCGGCCGCCGTGCAGGTGCGGGCGCCGTCGCCGGCCGACGATGCCTCGCGCGAAGAGCGCGTCAAGATGAGCCGGCTGCGCCAGACCATCGCGCGGCGGCTGAAGGACGCGCAGAACGCCGCCGCCATGCTCACGACCTTCAACGAGGCGGACATGGGCGCGGTGATGGCGCTGCGCAACCAGTACAAGGACATCTTCGAGAAGCGGCACGGCGCCAAGCTCGGCTTCATGGGCTTCTTCGTGCGCGCCTGCGTCCAGGCGCTGAAGGACATTCCCGCCGTCAACGCCGAGATCGACGGCACCGACATCATCTACAAGAACTACTATCACGTTGGCATCGCGGTCGGCACCGAGCGGGGCCTGGTGGTGCCGGTGGTGCGCGACGCCGACCGGCTGTCGCTTGCCGAGATCGAAAAAACCATCGCCGACTTCGGCCGCCGCGCCCGCGACGGCGCGCTCAAGATCGAAGAGATGCAGGGCGGCACCTTCACCATCACCAACGGCGGTGTGTACGGCTCGCTGATGTCGACACCGATCCTCAACGCGCCGCAATCCGGCATCCTCGGCATGCACAAGATCCAGGAGCGGCCGATGGTGCACGCCGGCAAGATCGAGCCGCGGCCGATGATGTATCTTGCTCTGTCCTACGACCACCGCATCGTCGACGGCCGCGAGGCGGTGACGTTCTTGGTGCGGGTCAAGGAATTGCTGGAGGATCCGACCAGGATCGTGCTGGATTTATAGCCCGGTGATCCGCTTAGGAATGAAGCCGGCGTGATGGTGCTTCGATGCCCGAAGATGCAGGACCGTCGCTTGTCGCATATCTGACCGTAGACCGTGCGCTCGATGCCATTGAGCTCTACCGGCGAGCGTTCGGAGCCGAACTGTATGTGAAATATATGGACAACGATGGGAAGCGCGTGACGCACGCCGCGTTGGGCATGTTCGGCACGATGATCTTTCTGAGCGACGAATTTCCAGAGTATGCCACCGAAGTGAAAGCTCCGACCAATGTCGGCGCAACGACGGTCGCCCTGCACATCAACTGCGGCGCATCTGGTGATGTCGATGCAGCGATCGCTAAGGCCGAGGCCGTGGGATGCACCGTAACAATGCCGGCGCACGATGCTTTTTGGGGCATGCGCTATGGCCGCATCGTCGATCCGTTCGGGCATGCCTGGACGTTTGGCGCCCCGCTGGCGGGACACTCCTAAACAAGGACGATCATCGTGGCTTACGATCTCATCGTTATCGGCACCGGTCCCGGCGGCTACGTCTGCGCGATCCGCGCGGCGCAGCTCGGCATGAAGGTCGCGGTGGTGGAGAAGCGCGCCACCCACGGCGGCACCTGCCTCAACGTCGGCTGCATCCCGTCCAAGGCGCTGCTGCATGCCTCCGAGCTGTTCGAGGAGGCCGGCCATTCGCTTGGCAAGATGGGCATTGGCGTCGGCACGCCGAAGCTCGATCTCGCCACCATGATGAAATTCAAGGACGAAGGCGTCGACGGCAACGTCAAGGGCGTCGACTTCCTGCTCAAGAAGAACAAGATCGATTCCGTGCACGGCCTGGGCCGCATTGCCGCGCCCGGCAAGGTCGAGGTGAAGGCCGCCGACGGCAAGACGCAGACGCTGGAAACCAAGAACATCGTCATTGCCACGGGTTCGGACGTCGCGCCGCTCAAGGGCGTCGACATTGACGGCAAACTCATCGTTACGTCGGACCAGGCGATCGCGCTTCAGAAAGTGCCGGGTCACTTGCTGGTGGTCGGTGCCGGCGTGATCGGGCTCGAGCTCGGCTCGGTGTGGCGTCGGCTCGGCTCGAAGGTAACCGTGGTCGAATTCCTTGACCGCATCCTGCCGGGCATCGACAGCGAGGTCGGCCGGCAGTCGCAGCGCCTGTTGGAGAAGCAGGGGCTTGTGTTCAAGCTCGGCAGCAAGGTCACGGGCGTCGATTCGTCCGGCCCAACGTTGAAGGCGCAGGTCGAGCCCGCCAAGGGCGGTGCGGCGGAGACGATCGAAGCCGACGTCGTGCTGGTCGCGATCGGCCGCGTGCCGTTCACCGACGGGCTCGGCCTCGACGAGGCTGGCGTGAAGAAGGACAACCGCAACCGCGTGATCGTTGACGCGCATTACGCCACCAACCTGCCGGGCATCTACGCGATCGGCGACGTGATCGCCGGGCCGATGCTGGCGCATAAGGCCGAGGACGAAGGCATGGCAGTGGCCGAAATCCTCGCCGGCCAAGCCGGCCACGTGAACTACGACGTGATCCCCAACGTGATCTACACGTTTCCGGAGATTGCCTCGGTCGGCAAGTCCGAGGATGAACTGAAAGAGGCTGGCGTCGCTTACAGCACGGGAAAATTCCCGTTCACCGCCAACGGCCGCGCCAAGGCCAACCACCAGACCGACGGTTTCGTGAAGATTCTGGCTGACGCCAAGACTGACCGCGTGCTCGGCGTCCATATCGTCGGCTCTGACGCCGGCAACATGATCGCGCAGGCCGCGACGGCGATGGAGTTCGGCGCCGCGGCCGAGGACATCGCGCGCACCTGCCACGCGCATCCGACGCTGCCCGAGGCGGTCAAGGAAGCGGCGCTCGCGGTGGCGAAGCGCGCGATTCATATGTGATCTCGGCTTGTGCGCTCACTCCACCGTCATGGCCGGGCTTGACCCGGCCATCCATCTGCCTTCGCAATACAACTCATGTTTAGATGGACCCGCGGGTCAAGCCCGCGGGTGACGGCGCGATGCACTGCGCCGGCGCGGAATGAAAGGGAGCGATATGGCCAAGGGACACAAAGACAAAATCGCCGTCATCACCGGCGCCGCCGGCGGCATCGGGCAGTCGTTCGCCAGGCGGCTCGCCGAGGACGGCGTCCATGTTGCCATCGCGGATATCGGCGACGTCGCGGCGACCGTAAAGATGGTCGAAGCCGCCGGCCGCAAGGCGATCGCGGTGAAATGCGACGTGTCCGAGCCGCAGTCGGTCACCGCCATGGCGAACGAGGTGAAGAAGCAGTTCGATCACGCTGACATTGTCATCAATTGCGCCGGCATCTTTCCGCAGCGCGCGTTCACCGACATGACCTATGACGATTGGCGCAAAGTGATGTCGATCAACCTCGACAGCGCGTTCCTGGTGTCGTCGGCGTTCGCTCCCGGCATGATCGAGCGCAAGTGGGGCCGGATCGTCAACATGGCATCGTCCACGCTCGGATCGGTGGTAACCGGCTTCGCACACTATGTCGCGAGCAAAGGCGGCATCGTCGGGTTCACCCGTGCGCTCGCCAGCGATCTCGCGCCGCACGGCATTACGGTGAACGCCATCGCGCCAGGCCTGACGCGGTCGCCAGGTACGCTGGCCCGCGCGCCGCGCGCGGGCTTGAAGAGCATGGACGAGGAGTTCGAAGCCGTCGCCCAGATGCAGGCGATCAAGCGGGTCGAGGTGCCGGAAGATCTGGTCGGCGCGATGTCGTTCCTCACCAGCGACGACGCCGCGTTCATGACCGGGCAGACGCTGAGTGTCGATGGCGGCCGGGTGCGAAGGTAAGGTTCGTCAGGCTGCGGCCACCGCGCCGGCCGGGCAGCCGATGCGCGGCCATACGCAGGTCCTCTAAAGCGCAGCGCTAAGACTTCGTTAATTTCGGTTAACTACAGTAACAAGCCCGCATTCCTCTGGGCTGAGGTTTCATCATGAGCTTGAATCGTATCCGCTGTATTGCCGTCTTGGCGGCGACCATATGTCTTGGCAGCGTCATGGCGGATGCCAGGGCCGACAGCGGAGAGTCGCCGCCGAGTTTGGAGGGCGCGAAAACGGTCACGACCGATGAAGTGGCCGGGCTCCTCGGCAAAGTCACAATCCTCGACGTTCGCAGGAAGGCCAGTTTCCTCGAAGGTCATATTCCAGGCGCCAAGTCGATCGTCGGCCAGTTCAACAAGGAGCGGAAGGTGTTCGATCCCATAGCCTTCGGACCGGATAAATCGGCCCCAATCGTCATCCATGGCCACGGATCGGACGGCTGGAGCGCCGTTTATGCGGTGAGAAGCGCGGTCGCAGCCGGATACAGCGACGTGCGCTGGATGCGCGCTGGATGGGCGGAGTGGTCGCATAAGAAGCTGCCGGTCAATCAATAGATTGACGAGTATGCCTTGGCATAAGGCTCTTTTGAAAACAGCCCGTGTCGGTCGCATGGGCCGCATTTCTTTTCTCCTTCCAGCTGCGTTTGTTCTGGTCTCGGTGACGACCGCGTGGCTGATCGTCACGATTTGGCTCAACACGATTGGTCAAACGCAGGTCTTGTCGGCCGCCGCCTACCACGATCGAAACCTTCGGCTTTCGACGCGCGCGGTTATCGTTGCCGCCGAGGCACTCAACACGCGCCTGCTCGGCGTCATGGCGGACGTCTATTCTGCGCCTGGGTCGGTGACTGCAACTGAGAAGATCTTTGACGACTTGCAGGCTCAGTGGAGTGCGCTCAACAAGATTGACAATGCAGGGCATCTGGTCGGCCGGGCGTCTGATGAGTTCGCGACAATTCTCAAGGCAAAAGCCGTTATGCTCGATGTTCTGCGGAGCGGCGGGAAGGACGCTATTGCCAAGCTGTACGATGACTTGTTGGAGCCGTCTGTCCGTCTTCGCCGTCACCTGCGTGGCGTGCTCGCCGACATTGACAGCCGAAACTCTGAGAATCTGTTGGAGGTTCTCAGCACCTCGCAGCACCTGGAACGACTGACCAGGACAGCAGGCGTCCTCATCATTGTGGTCGCCCTGCTGGCCTGCCTATACGTGGTGTTCAAGGTCGCGCGTCCGTTCGCGGCATTAACCGAGGATATGAACTTGATCGCCGCAAACAGGTTGGATGTGACGGTGCCGTATTCAAGCCGCGCCGATGAAATCGGCGACATGGCACGAGCGTTGGAACTCTTTAAGGCGAATGCGGTCGAACGGCATCACCTCGAGATGCAAAAAAAGGATGCGGAAATCGCCTGGCAGGAACAACGCAAGCGTGAACTCAACGGTCTTGCCGAGAACCTTGAATCCGCCGTGGGTGACGCGATCGAACTGGTCGATTCATCGGCGGCCGAGCTTGTCGCGGCGGTAGGAAGCTTGACCGGCACCGCGGACGAAACGCAACGCCGATCGGGAACGGTGAAGGTTGCCTCCGAGCAGACTTCGATAAACATCGAGCGGATCGCCCGCTCTACCGAGGAACTGCTTGCGTCAGCTGGTGAGATCAGACGCCATATCGACGAAGCCAGCCGGATCACCGATGAGGCGGCCACAAATGCGAGGCTCTCGCGGGCAAGGATCGATACGCTTTCATCGGCGTCCAAAGGCATCGTCGATATGGTGCAGCAGATCACCGCGGTTGCACGGCAAACCAATCTGCTGGCGCTCAATGCAACCATCGAGGCCGCGCGTGCCGGCGAGGCGGGAAGAGGGTTTTCGGTGGTCGCCAGCGAAGTCAAGGCGCTGGCAGTTCAGGCAGCGAACGTGTCGCACCACATCATCGATCTTGCCGAAGGTATGAAGGCCGCGACACGGGATTCGATAGACGATATCGACAGGATCGGCGCCATCATCGGTCGCATCGCCGACGTCGCAAAACTGGTCAATGACCTGACCCAGGGTCAGGAGATAGCGACACAGGAGATTGCGGATAGTTCCCAGAAGGTCGCGGTGGATGCCGTGGATGTTGCCAAAAACATCTCTGAGGTCAGTCGTGGGGCGACCGAAACCGGATCGGCAACAAGCCAAGTCTTGACCGCGGCACATCACCTTGCGGCGGAGGGGAGAAAGTTCAAGCATGCCGTGGAAACAGTCGCCGCGACGATCAAGGCCGCTTAGCATTGATTAATGCGAGGCTGCTCCTGCGGTGGCCGGCGGCACGTACGGCTGTGAACTGTGGCCGAATAGGAGATAGATTCAGCCAGACGGCTGGAAAAGCACGCCGACGCGGGTGGTAAAATAGCCCCATGCGCCGCTTGCTTCGCCCGCTGTGGATCCTGCTCGCGCTCGTCTTCCTGTTCGAGGCGTGGCTGTGGGAGCGGTTGAAGCCGGTCGTCGCCTGGTTCGTCGCCTGGATTCCCTGGGATGCGTTCAAGGCGCGCGTCGCGGCCGGCATCGAGCGGCTGCCGCCGCTGGCGACGCTGCTGGTGTTTCTGGTTCCGGTCGTGCTGTTGTTTCCGATCAAGCTGATCGGCCTGTGGCTGCTGGCGCGCGGCCTCTGGCTCGGCGCCATGGCTACGCTCGGTCTTGCCAAGGTGGTGAGCATGGGCGTCACCGCCTTCATCTTCGAGTTGACGCGGCCGAAACTCTTGCAGCTGTGGTGGTTTCGCTGGCTCTACGAGCACATGCTGGTCTGGCTCGAATGGGCGCACGGCCTGATCGATCCGATCAAGGCACGGATGCGGCAATGGTTTCGCGTGCTGGCACCGCAGCACGCTGGCCGCACGATGCGGCTGCTCCGGCAGGATTCGCCGCCGCATGCGGTCGGAGGCGGCCAGCTAGAACAAATGTACCGCGTGCGGCGCGAGCAGGCCGATCGCCATGAAGGCGATGCCGATCAGTCCGAGTCCGGCCGCCAGATAGCTCAGCATTACCATGCCGGTGATGACCGTCGCCGACGCCAGCACGATGCCGATCTGGAACGTCGCGGATGCGACCTCGTAGTGGTGATACTTGGCAAGCGCGTCATCGCGCTTTTTCTGCTCTTCCAATGCGCGCCGCGACAACTCGACTGTACCCTCACCCTTGCCGCCGGCGGCCTCGGGCTCCGAGCGATAACGTGCCGCCGTCTTGGTCCACTCGTCGATCTGCTTGGTCATCGCGACCTTGCGCGGCTCCTCGACGTTGCCGGCAAGATTGACCTTCATCTCCTCGCCCGCGACCAGCGTCAGCGTGCGGCGGATGTTCTTGGCCTGGAAGAAGTTCCAGAGGTTGGACGCCTCGATCTGATGGTTGAGAGCGTTGGTCTGCGCGCTCTTGCCCAGCGTCTCCGAGAACGCCAGGAACAGTGCGATTACCGCAATCAGCAGCGCGACCCGCTTGTTGAGGCTCAAACTGCTGTCGGCAGGACTGTCGCCGTGGCCGTGGCCGTGACCTTCTTCGTGCTTGATGTGATGGTCCACCTCATGTTGCACCGCATGCGTGCCATGGCTCATGATCGATCTCCGTGATTCAACTGACGGCGAATTCAACGGCGGATCGTTGCAAAAGAATGACAACCGCCGTCGCCCCGGCGGGAATCTATATCACGCTCGGGGGTGGGCGCTGCGATAGACCTCAAGCAGCCGCTCGGTATCCACCGCGGTATAGATCTGGGTGGTGGATAGCGAGGCGTGGCCGAGCAGTTCCTGGATGGCGCGCAGGTCACCGCCGCGTGCCAGGAGGTGGGTGGCGAACGAGTGCCGCAGCGCGTGCGGCGTCGCCGAATCGGGGAGGCCAAGCGCGCCGCGCAACCGCTCCATCGCCAGTTGCACAATGCGCGGCGACAGCGGGCCGCCGCGGGCGCCGACGAACAGCGGCCCGTCGGCGGGCAGGTCATGTGGGCAAAGCTTGATGTAGTCAGCAACCAATGCCGCGACCTGCGGCAGCACCGGCACCATGCGCTGCTTGTTGCCCTTGCCGGTGACGGTGATGGCGTCACCCTTGCCCGGCGCCGGCATGTCGGCGCGCTTGAGGCCGAGCGCCTCCGAAATGCGCAGGCCAGACCCGTAGAGCAGCGCCAGCACGGCAGCATCGCGCACCAGGATCCAGGTCTCGCGATCCTCGCCGGCGCGCAGGTCGGCGTCGGAAACCTGTTTCGCCGACGCAATGGCAAGCGGTTTCGGCAGTGTCTTTGGCACCTTCGGCGCACGCACGGCGGAGAGCGCCGCGGTATTGCCCTTGCCGTTACGTTCCAGGAAGCGCGTGAACGACCGGATACCGGCAAGCGCGCGCATCAGCGAGCGCCCGCTGGTCCCTTCGGCGCGGCGCGCGGCCATGAAGGCGCGCACGTCCTGCGGGGTCAGCTTGGCAAGTTCGGCGAGTGTGGGAGCGCCGCCCAGGTGCTCGGCCATGAAAACGAGGAATTGCCGGACGTCGCGCGAGTACGCGTCGAGGGTCTTGGCCGACATGCGCCGTTCGGCGCCGAGATGCCCGAGCCAGCGCGCCACCTCGGCCGCGACATCGCGCGCAGCGAACTGCAGCGCTGGGGCTTCTTCTTGTCTTGCGTTTGGCATGGCGCAGCATCATCTACCGGCTTTCTTCACCCTTCCTTAACTGCGCGGAATCGGCCAGACCTTCGCCATGGCCCAACGCATCGTCGATGTCCTGGTGCCGGTCGCGCTCGATCAGGCCTATTCCTACCGGGTCCCGGCCGGGATGCAGCTGGCGCCGGGCGATCTGGTCAGCGTGCCGCTCGGCGCGCGCACTGCGACCGGCGTGGTCTGGGCGGACGACGTCGCGGTGCGGCCGGGCCTGCACAATCGTCTCAAGGACGTCGAGGACAAGCTCGAGATCCCGCCGCTCCAACCCGAGCAGCGCAAGTTCGTCGACTGGGTGTCGGGCTATACGCTGGCGCCGCGCGGCATGGTGCTGCGCATGGCGCTGCGCATGGGCGAGCACCTCGGTCCGGCGCGCGAGAAGGTCGGCGTGCGGCTCGCCGGGCCGCATCCCAAGCGGATGACCGCGGCGCGCAACCGCGTGCTCGCGCTGCTCGCCGACGGCATGGTGCGGCTCAAGAGCGAAGCCGCGCACGAGGCCGGCGTGTCGGCTGGCGTCGTCAACGTGCTGATCGACGACGGCGTACTCGATACCGTGGTGATGCCGCCGGAGCCGGTGGCGAAGCCGCCCGATCCGGACTTCAGCGTGCCGGAGTTCACCGAGGCGCAGCGTGCCGCTGCCGATGCGCTGCGGGCGAGCGTCGCCAAGGGTGGCTTCGGCGTAACGCTGATCGACGGGGTCACCGGATCGGGCAAGACCGAGGTTTATTTCGAGGCGGTGGCCGCAACCGTGCGTGCCGGCAGGCAGGTGCTGATCCTGATGCCGGAGATCGCGCTCACCGTCCAGTTCCTCGACCGCTTCGCGCAGCGCTTCGGCGTGCCGCCGGCGGAATGGCATTCGCAGATTGCGCCACGCAAGCGCGCCCGCACCTGGACGGCGGTGGCGGTGGGCGAAGTTCCAGTGGTGGTCGGCGCGCGCTCCGCGCTGTTCCTGCCGTACTCGGATCTCGGCCTGATCGTGGTCGATGAGGAGCACGATCCCGCCTACAAGCAGGAGGACGGCGTACGCTATCACGCTCGCGACATGGCGGTGGTGCGCGCGCGCGAGACAAAGATCCCGATCGTGCTCGCATCGGCCACGCCTTCCGTCGAAAGCGAGGTGAACGCGCGGCGCGGTCGCTATGAGGCGCTGCATCTGCCCGAGCGGTTCGGCGGCGCGCATCTTCCTGCGGTCGAAGCGATCGACCTGCGCCGCGAAGGTCCGCCGCGCGGTCGATTCATCGCGCCGCGGCTGGCCGAAGCGGTGAAGATCGCGCTGGAGCGCGGCGAGCAAGCGCTGCTGTTTCTCAATCGCCGCGGCTTTGCGCCGCTGACGCTCTGCAGCTCCTGCGGTCATCGCATGGCGTGCCAGAACTGCGACGCCTGGCTGGTCGACCATCGCTTCAGGCGGCGGTTGGTCTGCCATCACTGCGGCTTCTCGATGCCGCCGCCGGAACGCTGTCCGAAGTGCTCAGCAGAAAATAGCTTCGTTCCGGTCGGCCCGGGCGTGGAGCGGCTGGAGCAGGAGGCCGCCGAGCTGTATCCCGACCAGCGCATTCTCGTGCTTTCCAGCGATCTCGTCGAATCGGTCGAGCGGCTGCGTCAGGAGCTCGACGATGTGGCGCAGGGCCGTTTCGACATCGTGATCGGTACGCAGCTGGTGGCCAAGGGTCATCATTTTCCGAAGCTCAATCTGGTTGGCATCGTCGACGCCGACCTCGGTCTGTCGAACGGCGATCCGCGCGCAGCCGAGCGTACGTTCCAACTGCTACATCAAGTGGTCGGCCGCGCCGGCCGGGAGGAAGGACGCGGCACCGGCTATCTGCAGACGCACAACCCCGAGCATCCGGTGATGCGCGCGCTGATCGCGCAGGACCGCAAGGCGTTCTACGACGCCGAGATCGAGCTGCGCGAGAAGACCGGCTATCCGCCGTTCGGTCGGCTGGCGAGCCTGCTCATCTCCGGCGGCGACAAGCATGCCGCCGAGCAGTACGCGCGCCGGCTCGCCGCCATCTCGCCGCTCGACGACAAGGTGCGCGTGCTCGGTCCAGCCGAGGCGCCGCTTGCGGTGGTGCGCGGTCGCTATCGCTTCCGGCTGTTGGTGAAGGCGCCGCGCAACTACGACCTGTCCGCGTACTTGCGGGAATGGCTGGCCGAAGCGCCGAAGACGAAGGGCACGCTGAAGCTCGAGGTCGACGTCGATCCTCAGAGCTTTTTCTAGGTTGCAGCCGGCCGCGTATGAAAAATAGCCCCAGCCTGTGCCGGGGCTATTTCCACGACTGTCGCGAGAGCTAGTAGCAGACGCGATTTCGGCTAATGATCACGCGTCCGCTTGGCGTCACTTGGCGCTCCCGAATGATCCGACATTCGCCTGGGGCATACGCGTAGTGGTCACGCCAATGGGGATCGTGCCATCCAAAGCGCGGACCCACGCCCACGCCGACCGGGCCGACCTGCACGCCTACGCCGCTATTATCGGCGCCCGCCCAAAACTGTGCGGACGCCGGCACCGCGGTTGCCGCAATCGCGGTGGCCGCCAATGCGGTGATGAGGAGTTTCTTCATAGCGTCCTCCTGTTCTCCCCATGGGCCAACGTCGTCAGCGCCGCGGGTGTTTCGCGTTTTCAGACGGAACAAATCGCGGGTTCCGTCTCGCGGCACGAGTTCCTCGTTACTGCGCCGCCTTGATGCCCGCCTTGTCGATCACCTGACCCCAGCGTTTGATCTCGCTCGTCACCAGCGTTCGCATCGCCTCGGGGGTGCTGGAGCGCACGTCGGCGCCGAGCCCGCGCAGCTTGCCGACCACCTCCGGCGAATTGAGCGCCTGCGTGGCTTCCTGGTGCAGCCGCGCCACCACCTGCGCCGGTGTGTCCTTGACCGTCACCAGGCCGATCCAGGTTTCCACTTCGAAGCCGGGCAGCGTGGCGGCAACGATCGGCACGCCGGGCGTGCCCGGCCATGGCGACTTGCTGGTGACGCCGATGCCGCGCGCGGTGCCGGCTGTGATCTGCGGCATGCTCACGGTCTGGGTGTCGATCAGCACGTCGACCCGTCCGCCCAGCACATCGGTCATCGGTGCGGTGCCGCCGCGATAGGGAATGTGCGTCAGCTTGATGGCGGCTTGCGCGGCGAGCAGCTCGCCGGTCAGGTGCGGAACGCTGGCGACACCGACCGACGTGAAGGTCACTTCGCCGGGCTTTTGCTTGGCCGTGGCAATCAGATCCGTGAGATTCTGGAACGAATGATCCTTGCGCACCGCAATCACGTAGGGAAAGAACCCGATCGTCGTCAGCATGGCGAAGTCGCCGATCGGGTCGTACTTGAGGTTCTTCAGCATGTTCGCCGTGGTGGCGTGCGCGGCGGTCAGCATCAGCAGGGTGTGACCGTCCGGCGCGGCGCGCGTCAGCAGCTCCGAGGCGAGCGTGCCGCTGGCGCCGGGTTTGGGCTCGACGATGACGCGCTGACCGAGGCCCCTGCTCATCGCGTCGCCGAGAATCCGCGCCATGGTGTCGGCGTTGCCGCCGGCGCCGAAGCCGTGCATCAGCGTGATCGGCTTATTCGGAAAGTCCTGTGCCCGCGCCGTTGCAGCTACCACAAGAGCCGCTGCGATCGTCGCGGCCCGAAGCACTCGAGTCATCCGATGTCCTTCTCTGTTTGCTTTTTCTTTTGACGTCGATCCGTTTCAATCGCTCGACAAACCTAGCGGCACATGCAACACCACGCGCATACGTTCACCGCCTCGCTAGGAACGCCGATGGCCCCGCGCGCGACCGACTGGCGACACGACAACACCGGGCGCCTCTTGTTCGACTCGACCCGCCGCTTCCAGGAGCGCGTGCTGGCGCAGGTGAACAGCAAGGGCTATCCGGCGATGCGGATCGCCCACATGGCGGTGACGCGGCACATCGATCTCGCCGGCACGCGCATCGCCGACCTCGCGGTGCGCGCCGGCGTCACCAAGCAATCGATGGGCGAGATGGTCGACCAGCTCGAAGCAATGGGCTTTGTGACGCGGATCGCCGACGTCGCCGACAAGCGCGCCAAGATCGTGCGGTTCACGCCCGCGGGCCTGAAGCTGCTCGATGTGATCCGCAAGGCGGTGGCCGCCGGCGAACGGGACCTTGCGCTGCGGATCGGCAGCCGCGCCGTCGCGAAGTTGCGCGGTGCGTTGACCGGTTATTGCCGCGCCGACGGCGCGCTGGACAAGCCGCCGGGCGAACGAACGCGCGCACGTAGGACGGCGTGAGGCGATCGGGTTCAACATTGACGCTGCCTATGTGGTGAATAGCAGCGCATCGGGATCGATGCCGAGCAGCACCTGCCCGACATTCTCGTAGTGGCTCTGCCGGCCCTGCAATTGCTGGGTCAGGGTGTGCATGTCGCGGAAGCGTTGCTCGAACGGATTACCTTGGAACACGGCCGTCGATCCGAGCATGTGATAGACGGTGTCGACCACCTCGGCGGCCTGATGGATCGTCCAGGTCGCCGACAGGCGGATTTCGATCTTCTGCGCGGCCGTCAGCGCCGGCGTTGCCGCAGCAGCCTGCCATAGGTCGCTCGCCGTAGCGTACAGATAGGCGCGCGCCGAGCGCCAAACCGCTTCCGAGCGGCCGATCTGCGCCTGCACCACATTGTTGTCGCGCATGGCGCGCTTGGAGCCGCCGGGCGTCTTGCCGGCCGCGATCTGGATCGCATCGTCCAGCATGCGGCGGGCGAGGCCGAGCGCCACGGCCGCGAACCCGAACGAATAGACATTGCTGGTGCTGAACTTGAACAGCAGCCCGTTCTCGCGCCGCTCGCTTTCGTCGTCGCGCGCGAACGAATGGCGCTGCGGCACGAACAGGTCGGTGACCGCGTAGCTGTCGCTGCCGGTGCCGCGCAGTCCCATGACGTTCCAGACGTCGATCATCGTTGCGTCGCGGTAGCGGAATAGCATCATCCGGACCACCGGCGCGCCGTTTGGCTGGAGCAGCATCGTGCCGTCGCGGTCGAGCACGTGGCACTGGCCGCCCAGCCAACTCGCCTGATGGCCGCCGCTGGCGAAATTCCATTGGCCGGTGACGCGATAGCCGCCGTCGACCATGCGCGCCTGCGCGGGCGCGAGCGGGCCCCAGGCCGCAATCCCGTCGGGCGGGCCGAACACCTCCACCGCCGTCTCGCCGTCGAGATAGGCGGCCGCCATGGCGCAGACACCGGTCTGCGCCAGGCACCACGCCGTGCTGGCGTCGGACTTGGCGATCTCCTCGATCACTTCGCAGAACGCGACCAGCGACAATTCGCTGCCGCCGAGCGAGCGCGGCTGCAGCATGCGGTAGAAGCCGCCCTCGATCAGCGCCTCGACCACCGGCGGCGTCAGGCGCCGCGTGCCCTCGATCTCCTTGGCCGCATTTTCGATCAGCGGCGCAATGGCCCGCACGCGGTGCAGAAAGTCCTGCCTGGACGGGGACGACAGGTCGTTCATGATGGTCCCGGCAATCGAGCGATTGCCGGCCATTGTATTGGGGCGTCACGGGTCTGTCACTCAGAAAGTCAGGAACCCTGTCTTTTAGTCGCCAGGGGCTGGCGCTATTGTCGCGATGCGGTACGCGTTCGCCGCGTCACAGGATCGAGGTTCAGAAGATGTCTGCGATCAAGCCCCGCGGCATGGTGCACGCGTGCATCCCGGTCAGCGATCTCGAGGTCAGCAAGAAGTTCTACACCGAGATGCTCGGGCTTCATTTCGTGAACTTCTCGCCGGCCTATCAGCTGATCTTCCTGATGGCCGGCAAAGACTACCTGATCCTCGCCAAGAGCGAGACGCCTATCAATCCCAACCCGGAGGGCAAGCGTCGAGTGCACTACGCCTTCGCGGTTCACCCGGGCGCGGCCTACGACGAGGCCAAGACGTTCCTGCAGAACAACGGCGTTCCGATCTTCGACGAGGAGAACCGCACCAGCGGCGTGTTTCCGGGCCGGCAGTTCTACATCCACGATCCCGACCGTAACGTGATCGAATTCAGCGAGTTCGACGGCAAGGAATATTAGTGCGTTGTGCGGTCGGCGCGTTCAATTCGGCGAGCGGGTGAAGGGCACGAAGCGCACCAGTGCGACAGCGCGCGAGGTCGTTTTGTCCGGCGCAATCTTTTCGATCACCGTCAGCCGCTGCACGGCGCCGGCGGAGCCGACGGGCATGATCAGCCGGCCGCCCACCTTGAGCTGCTCTATCAGCGCGGGCGGCACTTCGGGCAGCGCAGCGGTCACCAGGATGGAGTTGAATGGGCCGCACTCCGGCCAGCCATGATAGCCGTCACTGACCCGGACGCTCACGTTGTCATATCCGAGGTCGCGATACTTTCTCGCGGCAGTCGCGGCCAGGGCTTGGATGATCTCAATGGTGCAGACCTTGCGCACCAGCATTGCCAGGATAGCGGCCTGATAGCCTGAGCCTGTGCCGATCTCCAGCGCGACATGGTCGGGCGCGGGCTGCGACAACTCCGTCATCAGCGCCACGATGTAGGGTTGCGAAATGGTCTGTCCCTGGCCGATCGGCACCGGCGTGTCCGCGTAGGCAATGGCGCAGGATCGCTCCGACATGAACAGGTGGCGTGGGGTTCGCTCCAGCGCCTCCACCACCCGCGTGGACAGCCCATTCGGCAATGCTTTCGTATCGGATTGAACATGGGCTTGGATGACGCCGATCATCGCGGCGCGTTCGCGGACGCATTGTGCATCCTGCGCCGCCGCGTGCGATGCGACGGCAACGATGGCCATCGTGAGCAGCACGATCTTCATGATCGTCTCTTGAACTTGCGCTATTGCCGCAACAGCCTTCCCTAAATCAACAACTCGATCAAGAATGGCCCGCCGCGCTTGAACGACTGCGTCATCAGGTCGGCGCAATCCTCCAGCGTGCCAGCCTGCGCGGACTCGACGCCGAGGCTCTGCGCCAGCTTGACCCAGCCGATGTCGGGATTGCCGAGGTCGAGCATGTTCATGGCGGTCGGACCGGGATTGGCGCCGACCGCGAAATATTCGCCGATCAGGATCTGGTACTTGCGGTTGGACAGGATGACAGTGGTCACCGGCAGCTTCTCGCGCGCCTGCGTCCACAGGCCTTGCAGCGTGTACATCGCCGAGCCGTCGGCCTGCAGCGCCAGCACGCGACGGTCGTTCTGGCCCAGCGCGCGCACGCCGATCGCAGACCCGACCGCCAGCGGAATGCCGGCGCCGATCGCGCCGCCCATGATCTGCAGCCAGTCGTGCGGCGTCGCGGCATGGGTGTTGCGGAAGAAGCCGCGGCCGTAGCTCACCGACTCGTCGACGATCACCGCGCCTTCCGGCAGCACTGCGGCGATGCAGGTTGCGAGGTCTTCGGGTGTCGGCTTGCCGCGCACAATGGACGGCTTTGCTCCGTTGCTGGGAATGGTCGACGTCCGGTGCGCCAAGCTCGTCGACCAGCGCCTGCAAGCCCGCCTCGGGGTTCTGCTCGATGCGGCTGAGCACATGGCATTCGGCATCGGGCCTGGTGAAGCGGCTCGGTTTGCCGGGATAAGCGAAAAAGCCGACCGGCGGCACCGCGTTGACCAGGATGAGATGATCGTACGGCGCCAGCACCTTGACCGCAGCGTCGTTCACATAGGGCACGCGCTCGAGCGGCAGCCGGCCTTGGCCGCGCTCGGTGCGCGCGTTGGAGCCTTCGGTCATCAGTTTGGCGCCGGTCATCGACGCAATGCGCCAGGCGAGCCGCTGCGCGCGTTCGCGCACCGCGTCGCCACCGAGGAACAACAACACGTTCTTCTTCTCGCGCAGCACGCGGGCGGCGTGGCGAACCGCATGCGGATCGATGGTCGGCGCAACGGCGACGGGAAGTGGCGTGCCGATGATGCCGCCTTCGTCCCACGAGGAGTCGCTGGGCAGGATCAGCGTCGCGATCGCGCCGGGCGGCACCCGCGCTGCCTGCACCGCCGCGGCGGCGTCCTCGCCGACACGGTTCGCCGACAACACGGTGCGCACGAATGTCGACACCGGCCGCGCCCAGCCCTCGGCGTCGGCGGTCAGCGGCGCATCGAGCGGCCGGTGATAGGTCGCCTGATCGCCAACCACATTGACGATTCCGGAGCGGGCGCGACGCGCGTTGTGCAGATTGGCGAGGCCGTTCGCAAGGCCCGGTCCGCAATGCAATAGCGTGGCCGCGGGCTTGCCAGTAATGCGGTAGTAGCCGTCCGCCGCGCCGGTCACGACGTTCTCCTGCAGGCACAGCACGCAGCGCATGCCGGGAATGCGATCCAGCGCCGCGACGAAGTGCATTTCGCTGGTGCCGGGGTTGGTGAAGCAGGTGTCGACGCCGCACTTGAGCAGCGTGTGGACCAAGCTTTCGGCTCCGTTCATCGGCAACTCCGTCCTCGGGCGGCAACCATACTATGAGCGGGCGGTGTGCGTCCGCGGCCCGAGCACCACCACAGCGGCGGCGGCAAAGATCAGCGCAAACCCGATCCAATCGGCGGTGGTCGGCCGCTCACCCAGCAGGATCGCCGAACTGATGACGCCGATCACCGGCACCGCCAGCGTTCCGATCGAAGCTGTCGCGGCCGGCAGATACTCGGCGATGCGGAACCACATCACATAAGCAATGCCAGTGCCGATGATACCGCTGAAAATAACCGCCAGCATCGGCCGTAGTCCCACAGGCTCCAGCGCCGGCCAGCCTTCGAAGATCGGATAGAGCACCGCCATCGCTGCCGCGGCGAAGATCAACTGCCAAGTGGTGATGGCAAGGTCGCTGGGGAGGCGCGTCAGCTTGAGATAGATGGTCGCGACGGCCCAGGTGATGGCGCAGGCGAGCGACAGCGACAGCCCGATCAGCGCGTGCGAGCCGAGCACCGGATAGACCAGCACGCCGAGCCCGCACAGGCACAGTGCCAGTCCAATCAGCGCGTTACGGTCGAGCCGTTCGCTCAGCACCAGCCAGCCCAGCAGGCTTGCCCACACCGGAAACGAATAGGTCACCACCGCTACCCGGCCGGTGCTGGCGGTGAGCTGCGCGAACGTGCTGAACAGCCCGAACGCGACGATGTTGAGCGCGCTCGACACCATGATATGCAGCCGGATCGGTCCGCGCGGCACCGCAAGCGAGCGGCGCTGCAGCTTGACCAGAGCGACCAGCGCCACGGCGCTGATGGTGAAGCCGACCAGCCGATACCCCCAAGGTGTGAACCCATCGAGGCCGATCTTGATCGCCGGCCAGTTCAAGCCCCAGGCGAAGGCCAACGCCACCAGTAGAAGCTTGGCGCGCGCGACATTGTCCAGCCGCTGTTTGGGGGTCACACGAACCGTCATGATGCGACGCGGCTGGCGGCGTGCCGCTGCGGCTGCAGCAGCACGCAAGCCGAGGCGGCGAAGATGAGCGCAAAGCCGACGATGTCGGCCGCAGTCGGCCGTTCGCCCAGCAGGATCACCGAGCCGATCACGCCGACCACCGGATTGGCAAGCGAGCCGAGCGATGCGGTCGCGGTCGAGACCTTGCCGATGATGTTGTACCAGATGAAATAGGCGGCCGCGGTGCCGAACAAGCCCGCGTAGCCAACGCCGAGCCAGGTGCGAAGCTGCAACGCCTCGAACTGCGGCTGCCCTTGGGTGATCAGGTAGCCAACAGCAAACACCACGACGCCGACCACGATCTGCCACATGGTGACGGCGAACAGGTCGCCCTCGATGCGGATCGCCTTGATGTAGATGGTGCCCGCCGCCCAGCTCAGCGAACACAGGAAAGCGAGGATGAGGCCCCTCGGCTCCTGCAGCGACGCCGCGGCGACCGGATAGACCAGCACGGCGAGACCCACAACGCAGAGCGCCAGGCCAGCGGCGACCCAGGCGTTCGGCCGCTCGCGCAGTATGAGCCACGCCATCAGGCTGGCCCAGATCGGCATCGAATAGTTGATGATGATCACCCGCGTGGTGTCGGTGCTGAGCTGCGCGAACGTGCCGAACAGGCCGAACGCTACAACGTTCAGCATTCCAGCAATGACGAGATGAATCCAGTTCCGGCCGAACGGAATGTGAAAACTGCGGCCCTGCAGCTTGATGAGGATACACAGCGCCGCTACGCCGATGCAGTAGCTGAACAGGCGTGTCGCCCAGGGCGTGAGCTCGTCGAGCGCAATGCGCAGCGCCGGCCAGGCCAGCCCCCAGCAGAACGCCAGCGCGACGAGCAACAGCTTGCCCTGGGTGGCATCGTCCAATCGTGGCTTCGAGACCACCAGCGCTCCTTGGGCGGAATTTCTTGGTTTTTGAAGGAGAGTTGTATTCGCTTGGCCGGCTGGCGTGAAACTTGCCAGCCACATGACTGGCATGCGCCGCGGCTCAAGTCACGATCTTCAATCCGACCGGACGGCTGAAGCCCTCGGTGTGTTTCAGTCCGATCGTCCAGGTGATTTCGAACAGTCCGGCGACGAACAGATAGACCCACGCCATGATGATCTCCCTCAACGATCCGGGCCGCGCCGCGTCAGTGCCATGCCCAGCGCCGTCAATGTGAGGGCGCACACGCCGACCGGCAAGAACGCGGTCCACGGCACGCCGGTCACATCCCAGAGAGCGCCACAGACCACCGGAACGATGACGGCGATGGTGTAGCTGATGGCGAACATGCCGCCCGCCATGCGGTGCACATCGTCGGGCGCGGCGAGCACCGGTGGCAGCGCGAACGTCATCACGAACGTGATGGCAAGTGAAAATCCTGTCACGGCTGCGGCGAGGACAATCCAGAACCCGTCCAGCAGCACGATGCCCAACACGCCCACCGCCGGCATCGGTCCGAACACCAGATAAGGCCAAACGCGGCGATGCAGCCGCTCTGCCGTTGCCATCAGTATAAACGAAGCCACCAGCTGCGAGCCGTTCATCCAGCCGAGCGCAGCGCCGATCAGGTCGGCGCGGCCGGCGCTGTTGAGGTAGTCCGGCAGAAATGCGTTGACCGCGAAGTAGAGCGCGTTGTTGCTGCCGAACGTCAGACCGAGCAGCCAGATCAGCGGGTTGTTCCAATCCGGCCACCAGCGCGGCGTGGCGGCATGCGCGTCTGCCTGCGGCTGCGATCGTGGCACCACTGCGAGGAGTAAGAGCGCCGCGATCAGGCCGGGCACCGACCACAGCAAGAGATCGAGCCGCCAACTTTGTCCGGTGAGCGGCAGCACCAGCGGGATGGTCAGCGCGGGGCCGGCTGCGACGCCGATCACAATGCCATTGCTCGACACCGCGGTGCCGAGTGCCACGCGGTCCGGCAGCCATTGCCGCACCAGCGTCGGTATTGCGGGCTGCATGATGGCCACGCCGAAGCCCATCACGATGGTCATGGCGTAGAGCGTCCACAGGTCGAACGCCGCGGCGCGCCCGGCCGAGGCAAGCGCGGTGATCAAGAGGCCAGCGATCGCGATGGCGGCCGGCGCCGGCCCATGCGATCAGCAGCGAGCCGGGAATCGCTGCGAGCGCGAACATCAACAGGGGGATGCCGATCAGCAGGCCGACCTGCGTCTCGGTCATGTGCAGGTCGTCGTGGATCAGCCGGATCACCGGCGGCACCGCCAACAGCGGCAGCCGCATTGCCGCGGCGGCGAGCCACAGCAGCGCAAGCGCTGTCAGAAGGCTCGGCGCGCTGCGGCCGGCGGAAGGAGACGGTGGCATTGCATTGAGACCCGGGCTGAATCGAACCTTAGCAGAGGTTGCGCGGTTCTCTTCAGCCTAGTTCAATCGTGGCGGAACAGGAGATCAGCACCGTGAGCCAAGCGTCATCAACCACTGACCGCACGCTGCCGACCGATCGTATCGCCTATTCAGCGATCGCGGAGCGGCCGCCGCTGAAGCTTCCCGGTAACGCGCGCATGGCGGTGTGGGTGATCGTCAATGTCGAGGAATGGGACCCCAAGGACACCATGCCGCGCACGGTGCTCACGCCGCCGGCCGGCGGCTCGCCGACGCCCGATATCCCGAATTGGTGCTGGCACGAATACGGAAACCGCGTCGGCTTCTGGCGCATGCTCAAGGTGTTCGACGAGTTCAAGCTCCCCGGCGTGCTGGCGATCAACGGCTGCGCGATCGAGGCATTCCCGCCGATCGTCAAGGCGGCGCTTGGACCGCAAGTGGGAGTTCATCGGTCACGGCTTCACCCAGCGCAACATGCAAAAGGTGCCGGACGAGAAGGCCGACATCCAGATGACCACGACGGCGATCAAGAAGGTGACCGGCAAGCAGCCGCGCGGCTGGCTCGGCCCCGGTCTCACGGAGACCTGGGAGACGCCGGACCTTTTGAAGGAAGACGGCTACGACTACGTGGCCGACTGGGTGCTCGACGATCAGCCGGTGTGGCTCAAGACCCGAGGCAAGCCAATTGTCAACATCCCCTACACCCAGGAATGCAATGACGTGGCGATGATGCTGATCCAGCATCACAAGGCTTCGGAATACTACGACCGTGCGATGGATCAGGTCGAGCAGATCTATGCGGATGCGAAGGGCAGCGCCCGCGTCATGGCGATCGTCGTGCACCCCTACATCATGGGCGCGCCGCACCGGCTGAAATACTTCCGCAAGATTTTCCAGAATATCCGCAAGAAGAAAGGCGTGCTGTTCTGGACCGGCGAACAGATCTTCGACTGGTATCTGCGAAGGTTGGGCCGAAGGCGCCGTAGCCCACGCGCAAAGTCGGAGAGACACCAGCCTATAGCTGCCGCAAGTTGCGCCGACGTGCCGGCGTCACTCCGCTTTGATGGCGGCGAACTTCACCACCTTGGCCCATTTCTCGGATTCGGCCGCGATGTAGGCGCCGAACTCTCTGGCGTTGAGGATCATTGGGATGGTGCCGATGTCCGCGAGCCGCGTCTTGGTGCCCGGGTCTGCCAGCGCGTCGTTGATCTCGCGGTTGAGCCGCGCGATGATCTCCGGAGGCGTTCCCTTTGGCACGCCGACTCCCGCCCATGTTCTCGCCTCGTATCCTGGAAGGGTCTCGCCGATGCTCGGCACGTCCGGCAGCATGTCAAATCGCTGGGCACCCGCCACGGCAATCGCCTTGAGCTTGCCGGCGCGGATCTGCGGGAGTGATGTCACCATCACGTCGAATGCGATTTGCACCTGTCCGGCAACCAGGTCGGTGATCATCGGCGCGCCGCCGCGATAGGGCACGTGCGTCATGTTGATTTCGGCCATCATCTTGAACAGTTCGCCCGCCAGATGCGAGGCGGAGCCCGTGCCAAAAGAGGCCATGGTGATCTTGCCCGGATTGGCCTTGGCAAAAGCGATCAACTCCACAACGGTGTTGGCGGGGATCGCCGGATTGGCAACCAGCACCATCGGATAGGCGACAAGACCGGCGACCGGCGCGATGTCGCGCTGCAGGTCGAACGGCAGCTTGCTGAAAATGTGTGTGTTAACGACCGACGAAGCCCCGAGGAACAGCAGCGTGTAGCCGTCGGGTGCCGAATTGACCACCGCTTGAACGGCGATGTTGGTGCTGGCGCCGGGCCGATTTTCGACGATGATCTGCTGACCGAGTTGCTTCGATAACAATGGTTCGAGTGTTCGAGCCACGGTGTCCGCGCCGCCGCCGGGCGGAAAGCCGATGATCCATCGCAACGGCCGCGATGGATACGCTTGCGCCCGCGAGACGCTCGAGCCAGCCAGCGAAGCGGTCGCCGCCGCCAATTGCAGAAACGTTCGACGCGGAAGTTTCATGGCGTTCCTCCCCAGAAAGGCCCGCGCTGTTCAGCAATGCTACACTCCCGTCTGCATACGCGGAAGCAGCATTGATGCCGCTTCTGGGTAGCAAGCGGACTTTGGTCAGGTTGCCTTGCTCCCGCTTGCCGCCTTGAACGCATTACAGCGAAGGCGCGTGCCTTTCCCGTTCTCCGGCAACGTCCGCAGAACGAGGAAACGTCATTGTGGGGTGACGTCATGAAACACATCGTATTTGCCGTTGTGTCTGCGCTGTTGGCCGCCGCGGCCTATAGAAGGCAACGTTCGTACCCGACCTCAATTTCCGGCACCCCGGGAAATATCTGGACGATCCTCTTGTCGTCGATGATTTTCACCGTGAGCTGAACGGTTTCAAACGCCACGCTGGTCGCGCACACTGAAATCAAGTGCAGCACCGGGCCATCCTCCTTGCGGTGTTTGATATTGCACGTCGCCAGCCTCCCCCGGATCTGATTTCCTTCGAGGATAAAGCCGTTGCCATAGGCATCGGCGTTCTTTGCAAACGAAATCTTGTTGTTCCGCTTGGTGAACACCTTCGAGCATGACGCTGCTTTATTGGCCCACGCGCCGTTGATGTCGGCCGCTGCAGCGGCCGGGCCGGGGAAAAGCAGCGCTGCGAACAATGAACAGCGAAGTGCGTATTTGATGGTCATGGACCTGCTCCTGTCAGGGTGCATGAGCCATTCTACCAGAGGTGGCCGAGGGGTTGGCACGGAATAGGCTCTCTCCATGGCCATGCCTGCACCGGCGGCGAGAGATGGCGAGCACCTTGAAGCGCTCTCAGCGAAGGTGCATGCTTTCTGCGTTCTCAGGTAACATCCGGGAGAACGAGGAAACGTCACGGGGGTGACAATGATGAAGCGTATCGCATTTGCCGTTGTGTCCGCGCTGTTTGCGGCCGCTGCGGCGCAGGCTCAGCAGCCGTCCTGGACAGTCCCGACCGAGAAGGAGCGCTGTCCGTCCAAATGGGGTGCCAGTGACGAGCGCGGCTCGGCCAATCACCAGAAACCGGCCTCCGTGCTCAATGCCGCCAAGCTGATTAAGAGCGGCGAGGTGATCGAGCTCGCCCACGTGCTCGGTCCCAGCATGGCGTTCTTTGGCACGCGGCGGTTCGACGTGCACGTCAAGCAGACGTTCATGAACAAGTTCTCCAACATGCGCGGCTCAAACGAGGAGATCGTCGTTACCGAGCTGGGACAGGTCGGTACCCAGTTCGACGGCTTCGCGCACCAAACGCATCTGAACAGCTGGTACAACTGTTTCAAGGTCGACGAGAACGCGACCCGCAGCGGCTTCAGCAAGCTCGGGGTCCACACCGTCGGCACGCTGATGACGCGCGGCGTGATGATCGACGTCGCCGGCTTCAAGGGTGTCGACATGCTCGGCGACAACTACGAAATCACCGTCGCCGACCTCGAAGGTGCGCTGAAGAAGCAGAACATGACGTTGCAGCCGGGCGATGCGGTCATCATCAACACCGGCTGGGGCAAGCTGTACGGCAAGGACAACGGCCGCTATGTCAAGACTTGTCCGGGCATCGGAGTGCAGGCCGCGCTCTGGCTCGCCGGCAAGGATCCGATGCTGCTCGGCGCCGACAACTGGCCGGTCGAGGTCGCGCCCAATCCCGACAAGACGCTGTCGCTGCCGGTCCACCAGATCGCGCTGGTGGTCAACGGCATCCATCTCCTCGAAAACATGAAGCTCGATGAGCTCGCGGCCAAGAACGTTTACGAGTTCGCCTTCATCATGCAGCCGCTCAAGATCCAGGGCGGCACAGGCTCGACCGTATCGCCGGTCGCGGTGCGCTAGTCGAGTTGACCACCCTCTCCCGGCATCACCGGGAGAGGGTGCGTCACAGCCCAACCTCCGCTTTGGCTTTGTCGTAGTTGGTCCATCCGGTTCGGTGTGTAGACCTGTCGCGAAGGGTATCGAACCCGCGATTTTGCTGGGTTCTCGCGCCCCTGGGCCGTGTTGCACCGCAAGGATCGATATGTTACGCAACCGCGCGATTTTGGTGGGTTTCGCTATTACTATACGGTGATCCGCCGGGTCTAAAAACCCCTTGAATCCAAGGGTTTGCGCCGATCCACAGTCGGCTGAGCCTGCGGGTTGGTCTCTCAAGAGCACGTTGGAAGTGGCAGGCGCAGAATCAATCGTATCTGGCATGGCGGGTCGCTATGCGACGGCGCTGTTCGAACTCGCCCGTGACGAGAAGACCGTCGACGCGGTGAAAGCCGACCTCGACGCCTTCGACGCGCTGCTCAACGAAAGCCCGGACCTGTTGCGGCTTGTGCGCAGCCCGGTGTTCGGCGCAGAGGAGCAGGACAGGGCGCTCGGCGCCGTGCTCGACAAGGTCGGCATCAAGGGACTGACCGCGAAGTTCCTTCTGCTGGTCGCGTCGAACCGCCGGCTGTTCGCGGTGCGCGACATGATCCGCGGCTTCCGTGCGCTGGTCGCCAAGCACAAGGGCGAGGTGACCGCCGAGGTCACGGTCGCGGAGAAGATGTCGGATGCGCATCTTGAGTCGCTCAAGGGCGCGCTCAAGTCGATCACCGGCGGCAAGGCGGTCGATCTCAACGTCAAGGTCGATCCGGCGATCATCGGCGGGCTTACGGTCAAGCTCGGCTCCCGTATGGTCGACAGTTCGCTCCGCACCAAACTCAATTCGATCAAGCACGCGATGAAAGAGGCACGCTGATGGATATCCGCGCCGCAGAAATCTCCGCGATCCTGAAGGGTCAGATCAAGAATTTCGGCCAGGAGGCCGAGGTCACGGAAGTCGGCCAGGTGCTGTCGGTCGGCGACGGCATCGCCCGCGTCTACGGCCTCGACAACGTCCAGGCCGGCGAGATGGTCGAGTTCGAGAATGGCACGCGCGGCATGGCGCTCAACCTCGAAACCGACAACGTCGGTATCGTGATTTTCGGTTCCGACCGTGAGATCAAGGAAGGCCAGACCGTCAAGCGCACTCGCGCCATCGTGGACGTACCGGTGGGCAAGGGCCTGCTTGGCCGCGTGGTCGACGCGCTGGGCAATCCGATCGACGGCAAGGGCCCGATCAAGGCCGACAAGCGCATGCGCGTGGACGTCAAGGCGCCGGGCATCATTCCGCGCAAGTCGGTGCATGAGCCGATGGCGACCGGGCTGAAGGCGATCGATTCGCTGATCCCGATCGGCCGCGGCCAGCGCGAGCTGGTGATCGGCGACCGTCAGACCGGCAAGACCGCGATCATTCTCGACACCATCCTCAACCAGAAGCCGCTCAACGCGCAGCCCGACGAGAAGATCAAGCTGTATTGCGTGTATGTCGCGATCGGCCAGAAGCGCTCCAGCGTCGCGCAGTTCGTCAAGGTGCTCGAAGAGCAGGGCGCGCTGGAATATTCGATCATTGTTGCGGCAACCGCATCCGATCCGGCGCCGATGCAGTATCTCGCTCCGTTTTCGGGCTGCACCATGGGTGAGTATTTCCGCGACAACGGCATGCACGCAGTGATTTTCTACGACGACCTGTCGAAGCAGGCCGTGTCGTACCGCCAGATGTCGCTGCTGCTACGCCGCCCGCCGGGCCGCGAAGCCTATCCGGGCGACGTGTTCTACCTGCACTCGCGCCTGCTCGAGCGCGCTGCCAAAATGGGCGACGGCGCGGGCGCCGGCTCGCTGACCGCGCTGCCGGTGATCGAGACGCAGGCCAACGACGTGTCGGCCTACATCCCGACCAACGTGATTTCGATCACCGACGGCCAGATCTTCCTGGAAACCGATCTGTTCTATCAGGGCATCCGTCCGGCGGTGAACGTCGGCCTGTCGGTGTCGCGCGTGGGTAGCGCCGCGCAGACCAAGGCGATGAAGAAGGTCGCCGGCCGCATCAAGGGCGAGCTCGCGCAGTATCGCGAAATGGCGGCATTCGCGCAGTTCGGCTCCGACCTCGACGCCACCACACAGCGCCTGCTCAACCGCGGCGCCCGCCTCACCGAGCTCCTCAAGCAGCCGCAGTTCTCGCCGCTGAAGATGGAAGAGCAGGTCGTGGTGATCTACGCCGGCGTCAACGGCTACCTCGATCCGATCGCGGTCAACCGGGTCCGTGCCTTCGAGGACGGCTTGCTCTCGCTGGTGCGGGCCAAGAACAGCGACCTCCTCGAGGATATCCGCAAGACCGGCGATCTCTCCGACGCGTCCGCCGCCAAGCTCAAGTCCACGGTCGACAGTTTCGCCAGGACCTTCGCCTAGTTGTAAGACGTGGATGCCGGCACCCGGCCGGGCATGACGTAAGAAAGACCGAATGGCTTCTCTCAAGGACATGCGGGTCCGCATCGCCGCGACCAAGGCGACGCAGAAGATCACCAAGGCGATGCAGATGGTCGCGGCGTCCAAGCTGCGCCGCGCGCAAGCCGCCGCGGAGGCCGCGCGTCCTTACGCGGAGCGCATGGAGAAGGTGCTGAGCAACATCGCAAGCTCGGTCGCCGACCTCGATTCCGCGCCGCCGCTGCTGGCCGGCACCGGCAAGAACGAGGTCCATCTGATGGTGGTCTGCACGGCCGAGCGCGGCCTGTGCGGCGCCTTCAACTCGTCGATCGTTCGCCTGGCCCGCGAAAAGATCAACGCGGCGATCGCGGAGGGCAGGACCATCAAGATTCTCTGCGTCGGGCGCAAGGGAGCCGAGCAGCTTCGCCGGCAGTTCGCGTCGCAGATCATCGAGGTAATCGAGTTGCGCGTGAAAACGCTCGGTTTCGAGCACGCCGAGAAAGTCGGCGAAAAGATTCTCGACTTATACTCAAAGGGTGGGTTCGACGTCGCAACGCTGTTCTTCTCGCGCTTCCGCTCGGTCGTGGCACAGATCCCGACTGCGTTGCAGATCATCCCGCCGGTTTTCGACGCCGAGCCTGCCGAAAATGGCGCGTCGGTGTCCTACGAATACGAGCCGGACGAGATCGATATTCTCACTGAGCTGCTGCCGCGCAACATCGCCGTACAGGCATTCCGCGCGCTGCTCGAAAACGCTGCGTCCGAGCAGGGCGCGCGCATGTCGGCGATGGACAACGCCACCCGCAACGCCGGCGAAATGATCCGCAAGCAGACCATCACGTACAACCGCACCCGCCAGGCGATGATCACCAAGGAACTGATCGAGATCATCTCCGGCGCCGAAGCGCTGTAAGTCGACGAAGAGGACACCATGGCAACGCCCAACGCAGTCGGAAAAATCACCCAGGTCATCGGCGCGGTCGTCGACGTGCAGTTCGAGGATCATCTGCCAGCGATCCTGAATGCGCTCGAGACCACGAACGGCGGCAACCGCCTGGTGCTGGAAGTCGCTCAACATCTCGGCGAGAACACGGTGCGCACCGTCGCGATGGACACCTCCGAAGGTCTGGTGCGCGGCCAGGAGGTCACCGACACCGGCGAGCCGATCGCGGTTCCGGTCGGCGACGAGTGCCTCGGCCGCATCATCAACGTGGTCGGCGATCCGGTCGATGAGGCCGGCCCGGTCAAGACCGCGCAGAAGCGCGCGATCCACCAGGAAGCGCCGGCTTACACGGATCAGTCGACCGAAGCCGAAATTCTCGTCACCGGCATCAAGGTCGTGGATCTTCTTGCTCCTTATGCCAAAGGCGGGAAGATCGGACTGTTCGGCGGCGCGGGTGTCGGCAAGACCGTGCTGATCATGGAGCTGATCAACAACGTCGCGAAGGCGCACGGCGGCTATTCGGTGTTTGCCGGTGTCGGCGAGCGCACCCGCGAGGGCAACGACCTCTATCACGAGATGATCGAGTTGGGCGTCAACAAGGACCCGAAGAAGAACAACGGTTCGGCCGCCGGCTCGAAATGCGCGCTGGTGTACGGGCAGATGAACGAGCCGCCGGGCGCGCGCGCACGCGTCGGGCTGTCGGGGCTGACCGTCGCCGAGCATTTCCGCGACCAGGGCCAGGACGTGCTGTTCTTCGTCGACAACATCTTCCGCTTCACCCAGGCCGGCTCGGAAGTCTCCGCGCTGCTCGGCCGCATCCCTTCGGCGGTGGGCTATCAGCCGACGCTCGCGACCGACATGGGCGCGCTGCAGGAGCGCATCACCACCACGCAGAAGGGCTCGGTCACCTCGGTGCAAGCGATCTACGTGCCGGCCGACGACTTGACCGATCCGGCGCCCGCGACCTCGTTCGCGCACCTGGACGCCACCACGGTGCTGTCGCGCGACATCGCGGCGAAGGGCATCTATCCGGCGGTCGATCCGCTCGATAGCACCTCGCGGATGCTGTCGCCGCTGATCGTCGGCGAGGAGCATTACAACATAGCGCGGCAGGTGCAGCAGGTGCTGCAGCGCTACAAGGCGCTGCAGGACATCATCGCCATCCTGGGCATGGACGAACTGTCCGAAGAGGACAAGATGACCGTGTCGCGCGCGCGCAAGATCGAGCGCTTCTTCAGCCAGCCGTTTCACGTGGCCGAGGTGTTCACCGGCTCGCCTGGCAAGCTGGTCGACCTCGCCGACACCATCAAGGGCTTCCAGGGCCTGGTGGAAGGTAAGTACGACCACCTGCCGGAAGCTGCGTTCTACATGGTGGGAACGATCGAAGAGGCACTCGAGAAGGGCAAGAAGCTCGCGGCCGAGGCGGCGTAGTATAACGACTGTCGTCCCCGCGAAAGCGGAGACCCAGTTGCCACCGGCGTCGCGAACAAAGCTGAGGCAGTGGTTACTGGATTTCGGCTCGCGCTTCACTCGGCCGGAATGGCCGGATAGATCAGAGATAGCACCATGGCGAAATTTCACTTCGATCTGGTCGGGCCGGAGAAGCTGCTCTACTCCGGCGAAGTCGAACAAGTGGATGTGCCTGGTTTCGAAGGCGACTTCGGCGTGTTCGCCGGCCACGCCCCGCTCGTCGCCATGCTCCGCCCGGGTATCCTGACGATCTACACCGGCAGCGAGCCAGTCCGCGCGATCGTCACCGGAGGATTTGCCGAGGTCAGCCCCGGCGGCCTGACAGTGCTGGCGGATTCGGCGATGCCGGTCGACGAGCTCGACCGCGACGTGCTGGCCGGCCAGATCAAGGACCTCGAAGAGGACGTCGCCGACGCCGCCGAAGGTCCGGCGCGCGATCGCGCCGCGCATCGGCTCGACCAGCTCAAGGCCGTGCAGCAGGTGCTGGGCCACTGATCTCACTCAACTGGCGTCGCGCGCACCCAACGGAAGGCGCAGCGGTCGAATCGCGCGTTTCCGGCCGAAAATAAACTTATCCCCGCCCTTGAAAGCGGCCCCATATTACTCGCGCCTTGCTCAATCGAGGGCGTCGTCGATCGCGGCGTTTGATGACGGAGCAGGGCGCGGCGTCCCACATATTGGATGCCGCGGTGGAGCCTCGGGAGGCGCAGCGGCCTACGTCACTGGCCGCGCGCACCCCGTAAGCGGCGACCCCCCGGTAACGGGGATATCGCCGTGGGTGCGATGGCGGACCGCGAGGCCCGCCCGGCAGGCCTCGTCAGCCTGCTGTAGAAGGGGCGGCGCTCCGCCCCTGGCGCCTCCCGGCGCTCCATCCCCTCATGGGGAGAAGGAAAAACGGGAAAGACGCGGGCCGGACGTCTCTAAACAACCGGCGGCGGAGCGTTGGCTGTTTGAAAATTTGAGTCGGACACCTGGTTCACGCGGCAATCACCGCGTGAACTTGGAAAATTCCTTCACCACCCGCTGATAGGCCTTGCGCTTGAACGGCACCACGAGGTCCGGCAGATTTTGGATCGGCTCCCAGCGCCACTCGCAGAATTCCGGCTTGTGCCCGCCGCCGGGATGATTGATATCGATTTCCTTTTCGCTGCCGGTGAATTGCAGCGCGTACCATTTCTGCTTCTGGCCGCGGTACTTTCCCTTCCAGGCTTGGCCCACGATCGATCGCGGAATGTCATAGGTCACCCAATCTTTGATCTCGCCGAGCCGCTTCACCGACCGGATGTTGGTTTCCTCGCGCAGCTCGCGCAACGCCGCGGGGTAGGGCTCCTCGCCCTCGTCGATGCCGCCTTGCGGCAGCTGCCAGACGTGGGTCGCGTCGATGTGCTCAAGGCCGTCGATGCGCCGGCCGATGAAGACCAGTCCGTCGCGGTTGATCACGCAGAGTCCGGCGCAGGGGCGATAGGGCAGGTCTTCGAAGCGGGGCATGAAGGTCCCTCGTCATGCCCGGCTTAATGCCGGGCATTCACGTCTTGCGCGCTATCCAAATAAGACGTGGATGGACGGGTCAAGCCCGGCCATGACGCACATCGATCAGCTCTGGTTGGGCTTCGCCGCCGCGACCGCGCTGATCGGTACCAGCGTGAAGCCGCGGGTTTCCGCGGCCTTCGCCCATGCGGCGATGCGGTCGATCGACGCGGGCAGCGCCGACGCGATGCCGACCGCGATGCCGCGCTCCTTCGCCAGCGCTTCGAGGCGGGAAAGCGCGCGGTCGATGTTGGGCGGAGTCGGCACGGAGTCGAGCACGATCTCGCCCTTGGCGAACGGCACGCTGTTGGCGCTGGCGATCTGCGCGGCCAGGCTGCGATGCGAGCTGCCGTCGTCGACGTAGATCAGCCCGCGCTTGCCCGCCTCGCGCAGCACCGGCGCAAGCGCCGGCTCTGATGCGGTGAAGCGGGCGCCCATGAAGTTGGAGACCCCGACATAGCCCTGGAAGCGGCTCATCAGCCAGTGCAGGCGGTCGAGGTTCTGCTCGGCGGAGAGCGAAACCAGAAGCGTCTGCGGGCCCGGATCGTTGTCGGGATAGTCGAACGGCTCCATCGGGATTTGCAGCAGCAGTTCGTGGCCCTTATCGCGGGCGCGTGCCACGGTGCGGTCGATCTCGAAGCCATAGGGGCCGAACGCCAACGTCACCACGCCCGGCAGCTTGCTCAGCGCCGATTGCGTCGCGGTACCGCTGACGCCAAGCCCGGTGATGACGATAGCAATGCGCGGACTGTCCTTGCCCGAGGCCGGTTTGACGGCGCGGGCATAGACGTCGGCCGGGCGTTTGCCGTCCGGCGCGATCCTGGGAATAGCGCCGTGCCGCGTCGCCTCGAGCAGGCGCTGCTCCGGCGAGCCGCGCGCGCCTTGCGGCGCAGCGATGGGAATTTCCTGGCGCTTGCCGGTGCTGCCGTCGATGATGGTGATCGTGGTGCTGCCGGCCGGCGGGGTCGTGGTCGGCGTCAGCGTCGGGCCGTCGTACTTATTCGGGCCTTGCGGCGCCGCCACCACGACCGGCATTTCGGCTCGCGGAATCGTGGACGCGACGATCATAGGCTCGCCGCCGAGCGGATCACTGACCACCAGCGCCCAGCCGGCGAAGGTCGCGAGGCACAGGCCGAGCAGCCCGGCGATCATATGCGGAATGGCGATTGGAATCTGAAAGCGTCGTCGCTTCTTGGCGTCCTGGCTCGTTGCCTGGCCGAGCGGCGCATCGAGATCATCGGTCGCCACGGCCGAAACCCTCGCGAATCATGACGCCGAGGGTAGGAGGCCGATCGTTAACTCTTCGTTTACCGAGGGCGTCGCGCCGTCGCGAAGTTCGGTGCAATCTCAAAAAATTCGGGGCGGCCGTTGGGCCGCCCCGACTAATGCAGCCCTGTCACGTTGATCAGTTCGGCACGCCGGACCGCGGGTTCGGCGGATAGGCCGCGTTGGTGGTGATGCCGCGGATCAGATCGAGCGCCATCCGCAGCGCCTTGTCGTTCTTCGGATCCGGTGGAACATAGGACTGCGAGCCGGTTTGCTCGTCGCCGTCGGCTTTGAGGTGGCCGCGCAGCGAGGACTCGCCCTTGGTGTCAGGCCGCGCCTTGAGCTCGTCCGGCACATCCTGGAGCACTTCGATGTCCGGGCTGATGCCCTTGGCCTGGATCGACTTGCCGGACGGCGTGTAATAGCGCGCCGTGGTCAGCCGCAGCGCACCGTTCGAAGCGCCGAGCGGAATGATGGTCTGCACCGAGCCCTTGCCGAACGAGCGCGTGCCGACGATGGTCGCGCGCTTGTGGTCCTGCAGGGCGCCAGCGACGATTTCGGACGCCGAGGCGGAGCCGCCGTTGATCAGGACGATGATCGGTTTGTTGCGGGTCAGGTCGCCGGCGCGGGCGTTGAAGCGCTGTGTCTCTTCGGCATTGCGGCCGCGGGTGGACACGATCTCGCCCTTCTCCAGGAAGGCGTCGGACACCGAAATCGCCTGATCGAGCAGGCCGCCCGGGTTGTTGCGCAGGTCGAGGACGTAACCCTTGAGCTTGTCGCCCGGGATCTGCGTTGCGAGATCGCTGATCGCCTTCTTCAGGTTTTCGGTGGTCTGCTCGTTGAATTGGCTGACGCGGATGTAGCCGATGTCGTCCTCGACGCGCGAGCGCACCGCGCGGACGCGGATGACGTCACGGGTGATGCTGATTTCGGTCGGCTTGTCCTGACCCTTGCGCTGGATCGTAAGCTTGATCTTGGTATTGACCGGGCCGCGCATTTTCTCGACGGCCTGGTTCAAGGTCAGTCCCTGCACCTGCTCATCATCGAGCTTGGTGATGATGTCGTTGGCCAGCACGCCGGCCTTGGCGGCCGGTGTATCGTCGATCGGCGCAACCACTTTGATCAGGCCGTCCTCCATCGTGACCTCGATGCCGAGCCCGCCGAATTCACCGCGGGTCTGCACCTGCATGTCGCGGAAGCTCTTGGGATCCATGTAACTGGAGTGCGGGTCCAGTCCGGCCAGCATGCCGTTGATTGCCGATTCGACCAGTTTGGCGTCGTTCGGCTTCTCCACGTAGTCGGAGCGCACCCGCTCGAAAACGTCGCCGAACAGGTTCAGCTGCCGGTAGGTGTCGGCGGCTGCGGCCTTGGCGCTGGTGAAAAACTGCGGCTGGGTTGCAATGAGTGTCAGGGCCGCGCCTGAAGCTGCACTGAGGAGAATGAGGACTGTCTTGCGCATTATCCGCGAACCTTCTCGCCTTCGCTTGCTGCCCACCATGGGCTGGGATCAACGGGTGTCCCGTCTTTTCGGAACTCGACGTAGAGCACCGGTTGGTTGGAGCCTGACGTCAGGGTACCGGCTGATTGGCCGCCGGACCCCATAATTGCCACAGGTTCGCCGGTCAGCACGAATTGGCCGACATCGACTGAAATCTGTTCCATCCCGGCAAGTACCACATGATACCCGCCGCCGGCATTTAGGATCAAGACTTGGCCGTAATTGCGGAAGGAAGCAGCGTAAACAACCCAACCATCGCAGGGGGCTGTGACCTGTGCGCCGGCCCGCGTCGCGATGGTTAAGCCCTTTTCGGTGCCTCCAAGGTTGTCTGGAACCCCAAATTCGCGAATCCGGACCCCGTTAACTGGCAGTGGTAAATGGCCCCGTGACGAGGCAAATGCAACCGCCGGCGCAAGCCGGCCGGGGTCCTTGAGTGCGGCAAGGTCGATTCGGCCGTCGCGGGCCTTTTCCTCGGTGGCCCGGGCGGTTGCCCGTTCCGCGCGCGTCTTAGCGTCGAGCCCCTGCTCCATTTTTCCTATCAAATCTTTGAGATTGTCGACCTGACGGGCCAATGCGGCGGCCTTCTGCCGTTCCGCTTCGATCGCCTGTTCGGTTTCCGCCTGCTTCTTCTGGCGGCCTTCGATCAGCAGAACGATGCGCTGGCGCTCTCCGGCGAGCGCCGCCACGTCGCGTTGCAGCCGCTCCTTTTCCTCGGCAATCTCCCGGCGGATGCGCACCAACTCGGCGAGATCCGCAGCCAGCGATTCGGTCTGGATGCGCATTTCCGGCAGCACGGCGCCGAGCATGATGGCGGTGCGGATCGACGCAAGCGCGTCCTCCGGCTTAACCATCATGGCCGGCGGCGGATTGCGGCCGATCCGCTGCAGCGATGCGAGCACCTCGGTGATGGCGGCGCGGCGGCTATCCAGCGACTGGCGGATGCCGCGCTCATTGTCGTCGAGCGGCTTGAGCCGGGTCTCGGTCTCGGCGATGCGCGTTTCGCTCGCGCGCAACCGCGCAGCCGCATCGATCAAGGCCTGATTGAGCTTGCGGCGATCGTCCCCGATCGAGCCGATCTCGCGCTTGAGCCGCGCTTCGGTGTCGGCGGCCTGCCGCTGCTGCGAGCGCACCGCCTCGAGTTCCTTGTCGTGTTGGCGGAGCTTGTCGAGGGTGGATTGCGCGAGCGGCGCGGTTGTCAGGGTGAACAGCAGCGCCGGCGCCAGCAGAATGCCCAGCGCGCGATGCGAATCGGTCCGCCATCCCATGACGCCCATCGATGCCTGAAGTAACGCGCCGGTCCGGGCAAGTCCAGGCGCGCTTTTGGTCGTTTTTCCGAGCATGATCCCGAAAACTGGGAACCGGTTTTCGGAAAAGATCATGCTCAAACACGTTCTACGCGCGATGGTATGGGTGTCCGGCCAGGATGGTGATCGCGCGGTAGAGCTGTTCGAGCAGCATGGTCCGCACCAGTTGATGCGGCCAGGTCGCTGCTCCGAACGCGAGCCGCAGCACCGCACGCTCGCGTAACGAGGGCGCCAGGCCGTCGTCGCCGCCGATCACGAACACTGCCGCCGGCCGCCCGGCGTCGCGCCACTTGGCGAGTTGCGCCGCCAGCGCAGCGCTGTCGAGGCTCTCGCCGCGCTCGTCGAGGATGACGACCGCAGCCTTGTCGGGGATCACGTTGGCGATGGCGATCAATTCCTCGATCATGCGTTTGCCAACCTCCTGGGCCCGGCTCTCGCGCACCTCGACGATCTCGATATCGCGCCAACCGATGCGCCGGCTCAGTTGCTCGGCGCGCTTGCGGTAGCGTTCCGCGAGCTCGCGCTCAGGCCCGTGCTTCAAGCGGCCGACGGCGGCAACGGTGAGCCGCATCGTCGACTATCCGTTGCGCATGTTCTGTCCGGAAAACCGGTGACCGCGTTTCCGGAACATGCGCGTGTCAGCTTGGCTTCCGGCCGCGCGAACCCGCCCACATTTTTTCGAGGTCGTAGAAGGCGCGCACTTCCGGTCGGAAGACATGCACAATGACGTCGCCGGCGTCGATCAGCACCCAGTCGCCGTTGCGCTTGCCTTCGACGCGAAGGCCCTTCACGCCGGCTTTCTCTAAGCCTTCGATCGCGCTGTCGGCGATCGAAGTAACATGGCGGTTCGAGCGTCCGCTGGTGACCACCATGGCGTCCGCGATCGAAGATTTGCCGGTGAGATCGATGGTGACGGTGTCCTCGGCCTTCATGTCGTCAAGGCTCGCGAGGACGCGGCGGAGGGTCTCCTTGGCGTCGGCACGCTGTTGGGCGTCGCGGCGCTGGGAGACTGGTTCGGGCGCTGCGCGGCGGGCGCGGACCCGAGAGGCTAATGTGGAGGCCAGGGGTGCTTGTCCTTTCTATCTGCCTTGCGCCCCGGAATCGCCGGGGCCCACGTCGCTAAGATAACGCGCGATCCCAAAAAGGGGAGGCCGATTTTCGGAAAAGATCACGCGCAATTCCAAAATACCGGGGTCCAATGCTTTCAATCTGTCGTCTTTCCCGCCCGGAGCGCGCGCAGCGCCGTGGACGACAGTGGAGACTTGAGACCGTGGAGGTAAATCCATGCCGGTGGAGGAAGATCGGCCAGCTTGGGAGCGAGTTCCTCGGGAACGCGGAACCGCGCCAGTGCTTGCGGGGCGCGGGCGCCGGTGGCGTACAGGCTCGACCCCATGCGGTCGACCACCGCCATCGGCATGAGGTTCGCGATGCCCCGCCAATTTTGCCAGCGTGAGAAGCTCCGCAAATTGTCTGCGCCCATCACCCAGACGAATCGCACGCCACCGCAGCGGCGCACCAGATACTCCAACGTGTCGTACGTATATCGCGTGCTGATGACAGCTTCGAGACCGGTGACGTCGACCCGCGGATGGCTTGCGAGCTGCCGCGCCGCGGCGATGCGATCTTCCAGCGATTGCAGGCCGCGCGTGTCTTTCAGCGGATTGCCGGGCGTTACCAGCCACCAGACGCGGTCGAGATTGAGGCGCTTCAGCGCCAGCAGGCTGGCGCCCAGGTGCGCTTCGTGGGGCGGATCGAACGTTCCGCCGAACAGGCCGATTCGCATCCCCGGCGCATGCGGGGGCAGCACCAGTCGGGGCGGGAGCGTCACGGCCTGATCTGCCCCGAGCCGCGGATGCGGTATTTGAAGCTGGTGAGCTGCTCGACGCCGACCGGTCCGCGGGCGTGCAGCTTGCCGGTCGCAATGCCGATCTCGGCGCCGAAGCCGAATTCGCCGCCATCGGCGAACTGGGTGGAGGCGTTGTGCAGTACGATCGCGGAATCAACCTCGTTGAGGAATTTTTCGGCGGCCGCCTTGTCCTCGGTGATGATCGCGTCGGTGTGATGCGAGCCGTAGCGCTCGACGTGCTTGATGGCCGCGTCGACGCCGTCGACCACGCCGGCGGTGATGATCTTATCGAGATACTCGGTCGACCAGTCGTCCTCGCTCGCCGGCTTGACGCGTGCATCGGCCTTCTGCACGGCTTCGTCGCCGCGCACCTCGCACCCGGCGTCGAGCAGCATCGTTACCAGCGGCTTGAGGTGTGTCGGCATGGCGGCGCGATCGATCAGCAGCGTCTCGGCGGCGCCGCACACGCCGGTGCGCCGCAGCTTGGCGTTCAGCACGATTGTCTTCGCCATGTCGAGCTTCGCCGCCTTGTCGACATAGACGTGGCAGACGCCTTCGAGGTGCGCGAACACCGGCACGCGCGCCTCGGATTGCACGCGCGCGACTAGGCTCTTGCCGCCGCGTGGCACGATCACGTCGATCGCGCCGTCGAGGCCGGCGAGCAGCATTCCGACAGCGGCGCGGTCGCGGGTCGGCACCAGCGTGATCGCGTCTTCCGGCAGGTTGGCGTCGCGCAGGCCCTTGGCGAGCGCAGCGTGGATGGCGCGTGCCGAGCGGTGGCTATCCGAGCCGCCGCGCAGGATCACAGCGTTGCCGGCCTTGAGCGCCAGCGCGCCAGCGTCCGCCGTGACGTTCGGCCGGCTCTCATAGATGATCGCGATGACACCGAGCGGGACACGCACACGCTCGATCGTCATGCCGTTCGGCCGTGTCCATGACTCCGTGACCTTGCCGACCGGGTCAGGTTGTGCGCGCACCACCTCCAGGCCCTCGGCCATCGCGGCGACGCGTTTCTCGTCGAGCGCCAGCCGATCGAGGAACGCGGCGGTCTGTCCCGCCGACTTGGCGTCAGCGATGTCCTCGGCGTTGGCGGCGAGGATGGCGGCCTGGTCGGCGCGGATCGCCTGCGCCATCGCGGCAAGGGCCCGGTCCTTCTGCGCCGCCGAGGCCAGCGCGATCACACTCGCTGCCGCCTTGGCGCGGCGGCCGATGTCGGCCATCGCCGCGGCGACGTCGGACGATCCCTCGATGGTGCGCAGCGCGGTCATGGCTCTCGAATAGATATGCTCAAACCGATGATTTCGCGACCTTGTACCATGTCTTGACCTGGCCGGACATGCCGCCGCAACCAAGGGTTACCAGGCGTCAAGCACCAGCGGTGGCGGCGGGGGATTGCATCGGTGCGTGCCGGCGGTTCTGCTGGGCCCCAGCAAGCCAACCGGGAATGACCCATGATTCTGATCGATCTCACCCGCGACATCGAACACAAGATGCAGGTGCTGCCGAACCATCCGCAGGTCGTCATCACGACCTTCTCGACCCACGATGAGGTGCGCGAGGCGGAGGGCTACAAGTTCTCATCCGCGACCATGGCGCTGGTGCTCGGTGACCACGCCGGGACCCACGTCGACGCGCCAAAGCACTTCGACGCCAAGCCGGGCGCTGCCTCGATCGATCAGATGCCGCTGGAGAATTTCTTCACCGAGGCGGTCTGCCTCGACCTCTCCCACAAGCCGCTGAAGTCGGACATCTCGATCGAGGATCTGCAGGCCGCCGAGAAGGCTGCGGGTGTCGAGATCAAGCCGAAGGATACGGTGCTGCTGCACATGGACTTCTACCGCCGCACCCACGGAACGCCGGCATTCATCACCGACTTTCCCGGCTTGACGAAGGAAAGCGCCACCTGGCTCGGCCGCGAAAAGAAGATCGGCATGTTCGGCGTCGAGGCCGTGAGTCCCGGCCGCACCGGCCGCAACAATTTCGAGGTGCATCACGTCTGCCGCGATCTCGGCTTCACCCACATGGAAGGCTTGGTCAATCTCGACAAGCTCATCGGCAAGGGCCGCTTCCGCTTCATCGGCTTCCCGATCAAGATCAAGGGTGGTACCGGCGCGCCGATCCGTGCGGTCGCGTGGCTGGACGGTTAGCGGAGACGCAGGATGAGGTGGATCGAAAGCAGTGCTACAGACGGTCGATGATTCGTTTCTTCGCCATGGCAATTGTTGCGCTCTCAACTGCACTGCCTGTGTCGGCTCAAACGACGCGGCCGGCTAGCTTCGTCGATGCTGCAACCGTGGTGCCTAACCTGGTGGTCGACCTGCGCTACCTTGGCGCCGACAACTTTGTCGGCAGGCCGATCGAAGGCTACGAGAAGCCGATCTGCTATCTCACCCGTGAGGCCGCGAACGCGCTGGCCGAAGTAGCACGCGATCTGGAACCGCAGGGTCTCGCGATCAAGGCGTTCGACTGCTACCGGCCGGTGCGCGCGGTGGCGCATTTCGTACGCTGGGCGCGCGATCTGCGCGACGAAGCGCGCAAAGCCGCTTACTACCCGCAGGTCGACAAGCGCCACCTGTTCCGCGATGGCTACATTGCCGCACGCTCGGGCCATTCGCGCGGTTCGACCATCGACATGACGCTGGTGCGGCGCGACGGCGGCAAGGAGCTCGACATGGGCACGCCGTTCGACTTCTTCAGTCCGCGCTCGGCGCCTGGTGACAAGGGTGTCAGCGCCGAGGCGCAGACCAGCCGCCGGCTCCTGGCCGATGCGATGAGCAGGCGCGGCTTTGCGCCCTACAGCAAGGAATGGTGGCATTTCACCCTGCGCAAAGAGCCGTTCCCCGACACGTTCTTCGATTTTCCGGTGCGCTAACCTCGCCGCGGGTGCAGCGGTGTAATGCGCACCAACGGAAACCCCGGCCGTACGGCCGGGGTTCTCCGGGCGATCGGTCGATCGCCTCCTGGTACATGAGCTATCGCGTTGCGCAGGGAAAACGTGCATCCGCTGCCATGGTTCCGCGCAAACAAAAAAATGGGGGGCTGGGCAGCCCCCCGGGTCGTCTGGGGAAGAGAATGCGTCGTTATCGGACGCGATGTGGCTCGCTCTTGCCGGCGAGTATTTGAATCGACGGCGTTACATCTTCTTCTTTGCCTTGGCCTTCTTCACCTTCACCGGCGCGTACGGGTTCACCGCCTTGAAGTTCTTGTCCTTCTTGGCTTCCAGGACTGCCGGAATCCAAATGAGCGCATTGGCCGGCACCGGCTTGAGCGCAACGGCCCCGACAATTCCAGTAGCGACGGCGGCGATCAGCAGTTTCCTCATGAGCCCCTCCTTGCGTTATTCCGCGTTGCCAATCCTGGTCGGGGCGATTGGACGTGTCGCGGCGCAACGCGGCAACGCGATGAGATGCCGCGCGGCAGCCGACCGCGCGACCGATCGGCGCAACGGCGCTCTGTTCATCTGAGGTTCAGCGTTGCGACAGCCCGTCGCAGCAGCTCGGTTGTTACAACCCGCCGAGCACCATGTCGTCACGGTGCACCATTTCGGCGCGGCCCTCGACGCCCAGGATCAGCGCAATGTCGCTCGACGACTTCCGCACGATCTTGGCGGCATCCTCGGCATCGTAAGCGACCAGTCCTCGGCCGATCTCGGCGCCGTCGGGTCCGCGTATCACCACCGCATCGCCGCGGCCGAAGGCGCCATCGACTCGAACAACACCGGCGGGCAGGAGGCTCTTCCCGCGGCGGAGCGCCGCAGCCGCTCCGGCGTCGATGGTCAGCGTGCCCTTCGGCTCGAGCGAGCCAGCGATCCACTTCTTGCGCGCCGTCACCGGATTGGCCGGGGTCAGGAACCAGGTGGCGCGCGCGCCCGCCGTCACCGCGGCGAGCGGATGATCGATATGGCCTGACGCGATCACCATGTGGGCGCCCGCGGTGGTGACGATCTTGCCGGCCTCGATCTTGGTGACCATGCCGCCGCGCGAAAGCTCCGAGCCGGACGCGCCCGCCATCGCCTCGATCGCGGCGGTGATGCGCGGCACCAACGGAATGTGCTTCGCCTGGACGTTGCTGGCGGGTGGCGCGTCGTAGAGGCCGTCGACGTCGGACAGCAGCACCAACAGGTCGGCACTTGCCATCGCGGCGACGCGCGCGGCGAGCCGGTCGTTATCGCCGTAGCGGATTTCATTGGTGGCGACGGTGTCGTTCTCGTTGATCACCGGTACGCTGCGCCATTCCAACAGCTTGGCGATGGTGGAACGTGCGTTGAGATAGCGCCGGCGCTCCTCGGTATCTGTCAATGTCACCAGCACCTGGCCGGCCGTGATCTTGTGCTCGCCGAGCGCTTCTGCCCAGGTGCGCGCCAGGGCGATCTGGCCGACCGCGGCCGCGGCCTGGCTGTCCTCAAGCTTGAGCGGCCCCCTGGGCAACTTGAGCACGGCACGGCCGAGCGCGATCGCGCCAGACGACACCACGATGATGTCGCGCGTGTCTCTGTGCAGCTTCGCGATGTCCTGAACAAGCGAGGCGAGCCAGGTCTCTCGAATGTTGCCAGCCGCCGAATCGACCAGCAGCGACGAGCCGACCTTCACCACGATGCGGCGGAAATCGGCGAGGACGGGGGTTTTGGCGGCGGACATCGGGGCTCGAATTGGGCCTGGGGCGGGTTCTCCTAGCACGCCCGGTTCTCCGCAGTCATGGGCGGTTGCAGCGGGATCAACACTGATTGGCCCGCTTCTTGCTCGATTTTCGGCGCCCGGCGAAACTGGACGGCACTTGCGCCGTTGTCTCGGCGGCCGGGCAATTGTGATCAAGGCGTGGGGAGGGTGGCGACGACGAAACAGCGAGGTGGCCGATGGTGAACCCGATGGAAATCATGCCAATCCTGGCAATGGCCTTTGCGATCGCGTGCATACCGATCTTGAGCGACGGCCCGTACCGAGGAAAGCAGCAGGCCAAGCCCGGGCGAATCGCGCACATCCACCTGCCGCATCCGCGGCGCTAATAGACCACCACGCTTCGGATCGATTTGCCTTCGTGCAACAGATCGAAGGCGTCGTTGATCTTGTCGAGCGGCATGGTGTGGGTAATCAGGTCATCGATGTTGATCTTCTTCTCCATGTACCAGTCGACGATCTTCGGCACGTCGGTACGTCTATGGCGCCCCCGAACACAGTGCCCTTCCACACCCGGCCAGTCACGAGTTGAAACGGCCGCGTCGAAATCTCCTGGCCGGACGCCGCCACGCCGATGATGATGCGCTCGCCCCAGCCGCGGTGGCAGCATTCCAGCGCCTGCCGCTACACCATGTCCGCGAGGGCGCGGAAGGCCGGCAGGCCGCTGCGGCGGCGTCGAACGTCGGCTAGGATGACACCGGAGCAGGGCACCATTCCATGCCGGATCAAGCGAAAACCTCACCCGTAGCGATCGGCGTTGGCGCTGTCACCCTGTTGATCTGGGCGTTCGCGCTGATCGGCCTCACCAGCATGACCGGCAGCGACCCCGCCGGCAACGCCATGTCGCAGGGGTTCACGGCGCTTGCGCTGATTGTGCTCTGGGTCATGCTGGCGGTGGTCGCGCTGATTGGCGTCAAAAAGGGTGCGATGCCACGGGCCGCCGGGATCGTGGCGTTGCTGCTTGTTCCGGCGTCCGGGTTCGCCGCGATGATGGCGCTCGATCTGCTGACGCGGCCCTCGGCGCCGCCGTTCTTCTGGCCGATCGTGATCCCGGCATTGATCCCGCCGCTCATCGTGGCGGCCAGCATGTGGGGACTGGTCCCGCTGCTGCGCACCGCCATCGCGCCGCGATATGTGGCCTCCGGCGCGTGGGGCGTGACCTTGATCCTGTGCGCCGCGATCTATCCGCTGCAGCAGATACGCAATGCCTTCGTCGAACAGCAGGGGCTCGCGATCGGGAAATACGAGGCCGATCTCGTCGCCTTGCCGCCCAATTCACCGCTTTGGGCCTGGACGCCGTTCCTCAACACGCGGAACGAAGTCAGGCGCCGCGAGGTGCTCGATCGCATCCGCCGCCTCGACAGCCGCCAGAGCGACGCCGAGGTGATGCTCGACCGCGGCGATTTTCCGCTGAGACATCTCGGCGGCATGGACCTCGAGCCGACGGCGGCGATCTGCGACAAGGCCCGCAACTTGCTGCGCCAGCGTGCTGCGATGCTGGTTCTGGCGAAGCCCGAATCCAAGCCTTACGCCACGATCGCCGACGAGGTCGCCGCCGCTGTCTCGGCGATGCACTGGCTGGTCGGCTACGAGTGTTCGTGCGACGCCGAATCGCGGGCCTGGGAAGCCATGGCCAACGCTTACAGCCTTCCCAACTACGAAGTTAATCGCCTGGCCGAGATTCGCGATCCAAAATTTTTCGGACGTACGCTGCGCGAGCGGCCGTCGCGATTTTCCATGTTGTCGCCGAAGTCGCATCTCAAGGCCTGGCTCAGGTTTGCCGATGACGGGGCGTTGCGCGACCAGGCGCTGGCCGGCGCCCGCAAGCTCGATCGCCGCACCGCTGACGCCATCGAGATGCTCGACGACAACGACTTCGCTGCGCCGTCGAGGGCGATCAAATATCTGCCGGTACTCGATCTCGAGACCACGCCACCGCTCTGCGCCGCGGCGCTCAGGCAGGTGCGTGTCGAATTCGCCAAGATCTATCGGCCGAAGCCCGACGATCCGCGGCCCTATAGTGAATTGCTCGAGCGGCTCGGTGTCCACGCGCCGCTGACGGCGCTGGTCTGGCTTGCCGGGAACGGCTGCGACGCCGACGCCGAACTGACCGAGGCCGAGCCGCTGCTGCGCACCTATTAGGATTTACCGGCCCGCGCCGCGATGCTCGCCGAGTTGGTGCGGTTGCGCCGCAAGCCTCAGTAGATCACCACCGAGCGGAGGTCTTCATCGCTTGATTCCTCCGGCACTGTTACGGACGGGCGTCAGAGGATGCCACACTGGCGCGTCGCGTGCGACGCATGCCGGTCTGCGCCAACCGCTTCGACGCCGGCGAGGAGGGCACGCGCGGCGGCGGGTAGCATTCGCGGATATGCGCGGCCATCAGGTCGGCGAACTGATCCGCATACCGTGAGGGCATGCGACGCCTGTCCCAGATTACCGCCACCGTCAGCTGGAGTGGTTCGCGCCGGTGGGTGACGAGCATGGTCCGAATTTTCGCTGGATCGATTTTCAGAACTGACGGCACGATGGCAATGCCGTGCCCGGCCTCGGCCATCGCCAGCAAGGTATTGACCGACCGGCCCTCGAACAGAATCGTGGGCTTAAAGCCCGCAAGATGGCATGCCGCATCGAATACATGGCGCGTCTCGTAGCTCCGGTCGAGCACCAACAAGGGATGCTGTGCGAGGGCGGCGATGTCCTTGATATCACCCGCCTCGATGGCGAACGACCACGAGCACGTCGCCAGCATCTGGAAGCGCGGCAGCAGTCGGCTGGCGAAGTGCCGGTCGTCAAGCGGCACCATATTGATGACGTTGACCGAAAGATCGGCCTCACCACGCTCCAGCATGCCAATCTGGTCGGCTGAGTGGCTGTCGATCAGCGCCAGGCGAATGCCGGGAACCTGTTTGGCGTATCGTCCAAGGAAGGCAGGGAACAGCGCTTCGATCGTCAGCGATGTTGCGGCGATTCGAATCACCTGGAGGTCACCTCGGCGCAGCAGTCGCGTTCGTTCGCTCACGGCGTCGGCATGGGTTAGCAGGCTCTGGCACTCGGTCAGCAGTTGCGCCCCCCGCGGTGTCAGCGCGAGTCCCCGCCCGGCACGCTCGAACAGCTTGAAGCCGGCCTGATGCTCGAGGCTGTGAACCTGGCGCGATAGAGCCGGCTGCGTGACGCGCAGCGCCACGGCCGCCTTCGAGACCGTGCCGTGCTCCGCTACACTGACGAATGCCTTGAGAAGCTTGAGATCCATGGTCGCCCAGCCGCACGGCAATTTATGCGATTTTGGCATGGAACAATAGAGCAATTATGCATTGGACGCCCATGCGGATTCTCGGCACAGGAGCGTCGCGAATTCAACGACCATGCCGGGAGTTTGAACATGACATTGCAGATCAACGACGCCGCTCCGGACTTTGAGGCCGATACGACCGACGGCCGCATCCGCTTCCACAACTGGCTCGACGGCAAGTGGGCCGTCCTGTTTTCCCATCCGAAGGACTTTACGCCGGTCTGCACGACCGAGCTTGGCGTCCTGGCCAAGATCAAGCCCGAGTTCGACAGGCGCGGGGTGAAGATCATTGAGTTGTCCGTGGACCCCGTCGACGATCACGAAAAATGGGCCGCCGACATCAAGGAAACCCAGGGTTTCGCGCCGAATTTTCCAATGATTGGCGATCCCGACCTCACGATCGCGAAGCTGTGGGGCATGCTGCCCGCCACCGCGAACGGCGACGCCACCAAGCGCACCGCCGCCGACAACCAGACGGTACGCAGCGTGTTCGTTATCGGCCCGGACAAGAAGATCAAGCTGATCCTGGTCTATCCGATGAGCGCCGGCCGCAACTTCGACGAGGTGCTGCGCGTCATCGACTCGCTACAGCTCACCGCCAAGCACAGCGTCACCACGCCGGCGAACTGGAAGCAGGGCGACGACGTCATCATCGCCGGCTCGGTCAGCGACGACGACGCCAGGAAGAAGTTTCCGCAAGGCTGGAAGGCGCCGAAGCCGTACATCCGCATCGTCCCGCAGCCGAATTGAACCAACCACATGAACCCGGGGGCGCCGCATTCGAGCGGCTCCCACCCATGATTATCGGAGGAAACGTGTCATGAAGCATTCGCATAGGTTCTTCGCGGCCGCGGCAATCGCTATCGCGTTGACCGCAAGTGTGCCGGTCAGCGCGGCGGACTACGCCAATCCTCATCTGCTGGTTTCCGCTGCCACGCTCAATCAGATGCTCCAACGCGACGACGTTCGCGTCATCGATGTGCGGTCGAAAAAAGACTACGATGTCGGACACATCCCGAGAGCGGTCAGCATCCCGGCCGATGCCGTCAACGATCCCGATGCCCACGTGGATGGCGCGCGTCTGTCGGATGAGAAGCTCGCGGCGTTATTCGGCAACGCCGGCATCGATAAGAACAGCCACGTCGTGTTCTATGACGACCAGGGCGGTTTCCATGCCGCCAGATTGTTCTGGATGCTGGAGTATCTGGGGCATCGCAAGGCAAGCATTCTAAACGGGGGGGTGCAGAAATGGACCTCCGAAGGGTTCAGCCTCCGACGCGAGCATTCACGGGTGCGGCCGGCGCAGTTCACGCCAACGGTGATGGATCGCCGCCACGCCACCGCCGACTGGCTGCTCGACAAGAGAAATGACGCGAATGTTGTGCTGATCGATGTGCGGCCGCCCGCGCTCCACCAGAAGGGTCACATTCCCTGGTCGCGCAGTATTCCGTGGGCGCAGAACCTCAACAAGGACGGGACGATGAAATCGGCTGACGAACTGCTCGCCCATTTCGCCGCCCACGGGGTCACCCCGGACAAGAACATCGCCAGCCACTGCCAGGATGGCAAGGCGTCCGGACACTCCTACTTCACGCTGCGGCTGCTGGGCTATCCGCGCGTTCGCAGCTACGACCGCTCGTAGGCGGAGTGGGGCGCGGCCGACGACCTGCCGAAGGTCGTACCCACGACAGGAGGCTAGCGCAGTTGACCAGATCCGCCGGCGCGGTCTGCGCCGGCGGATTCTACGCGACGGCTGCACGGTGATACGGAGGTCGCTTTGGTCGGCTATCCGTAGTGAGCTGACGGGAAGTCGCGCGTTCCCGGCGCGCTATGCCAACACGCGCTGGAGCCTGATTGCGCCGGGCGACGACGTGAAGGTCGGCGGTGTCGGGCCAACCGACCTGAATTTTAGGAGGGGCGATGTCGGTCCGGGCGAAAACCACGGTGCTGCCGATCATTTTGCTCGCCAGCAGCGTGTTTCCTGGCAACAACGTTACGCCGGCGCAGGCGCAGGACGAGCATATCAAGGCGCTGCAGCAGGAGTATCGCCGCCCTGCGCCGCCGCCCGTCGAAAATCCGGCGCTGGTGCAACTCGGCCGCGAGCTGTTCTTCACGCCGCAGCTCTCCGCCTCCGGCAAGACCGCCTGCGCGACCTGTCACTATCCCGAGCTCGGTTGGGGCGTGCGCGATCCGCATATCCTCAACGATTCCGGCCAGCGCACGTCGCGCAAATCGCAGCCGTTGACCGGGATCGGCTACGTCGGCAAGGCGCCGGTCGGATGGGACGGCCGCAGTGCGACGCTGGAGGCGCAGGTCAAGTCGTCGGTCGCGACCGGCTCCATGTCGATGCGCGAGACCGCCACGCCGGTGAAGGTCGAAGTCATCGAGGAGCGCTTCCGTTCCAATCCGGAGTTTGTCGCCAAGTTCAACACCGCGCTGCCGGGCCAGCCGATCAATCTCGATACCATCGCCAGCGCGATCGCGGCGTTCGAGCGCACGCTGGTGCCCGGACCCGCGCCGTTCGACCGCTGGATCGAGGGCGACGAGAAGGCGATCCCGGAATCCGCCAAGCGCGGCTTTGCCCTGTTCGCTGGCAAGGCAATCTGCTTTGCCTGCCACAGCGGCTGGCGCTTCACCGACGACAAGTTCCACGACATCGGCACCACCACCACCGACCTCGGCCGCGGGCGCGTCGACACCAAAGACGAGCTGATGAAATACGCCTTCAAGACGCCGACCCTGCGCTCGACGGCGCTGCGGCCGCCCTACATGCACAACGCATCGCAGGCGACGCTGCACGACGTCATGAAGCACTACGAAAAAGGCGGTATCGACCGGCCGAGTCGCTCGCCGCTGATGATGCCGATCGAGCTGACCGATCAGGAACGTCTGGATCTGATTGCTTTCATGGAAACGCTGACGGAAACGCCGGCGGCCGGCCGGTAACGGCTCCGCTTACGGCTGCCACGCCGCCGCGCCGTCGCGCGTGCGCATCATGGTGCTGCCGCCAGCCTTGTCGATGATCTTGAGCAGCGCACGCAAAGCCTCCGGAACGCCCTGATGTGAATGCGCTGACAGCAGCAGCGGTGTTTTCTTGGCCGCGCGCTTGAGCCGAGCCGCCTGCTGCTTAATCTCTTCCGGCGTCATGGCGTCGATCTTCGACAGCGCAACGATCTCGGGCTTCTCGGCGAGACCGTTGCCGTAAGCTTCGAGCTCGGCGCGGACGGTTTTGTAGGCCTCACCGGCGTCCTCGCCGGCGCCGTCGACCAGATGCAGCAGCACGCGGCAGCGCTCGATGTGGCCGAGGAAGCGGTCGCCCAGCCCCGTGCCCTCGTGCGCACCCTCGATCAGCCCGGGAATGTCGGCCAGCACAAACTCGCGGCCATCGCTCTCAACCACGCCGAGCTGGGCGTGCAGCGTGGTGAACGGATAGTCGGCGATCTTCGGCCTGGCCGCGCTGGTCGCGGCGAGGAAGGTGGACTTGCCCGCGTTGGGCAGGCCGACGATGCCGCCGTCGGCGATCAGCTTGAGGCGCAGCCAGATCCACATTTCTTCACCTGACTGTCCGGGATTGGCGTTGCGCGGTGCGCGGTTGGTGGACGACTTGAAATGCGCGTTGCCGAACCCGCCGTTGCCGCCTTCGATCAGCACCATGCGCTGGCTTGGCTCAGTTAGGTCGGCGAGCAGCGTCTCCTTGTCTTCGGCAAACACCTGCGTGCCGATCGGCACCTTGAGAACCACGTCGGCGCCGGCGGCGCCGTGGCGGTCCTTGCCCTTGCCGCCGACGCCCGGCCGAGCCTTGAAGTGCTGCTGGTAGCGATAGTCGATCAGCGTGTTGAGGCCCTCGACTGCCTCCAACACGACGTCGCCGCCACGGCCGCCGTTGCCGCCGCTCGGTCCGCCGAACTCGACGTACTTCTCGCGGCGGAACGCCACACAGCCGTTGCCGCCGTCGCCCGAGCGGACATAGACCTTGGCTTCGTCGAGGAATTTCATGAGCTATAAGTAGCGTTCGCCACCGCGCCTGGGAAGGCGCGGCCCGCCAAATGCAAGCCGGTTCGATGCATGGTTTCCGACACGGTGTCCAGCCGCGCCGCCTTGGCCGGCATCGCCCTGATGACCGGCGGCATCTTCCTGTTCGCGGTCAACGACGCGCTCGGCAAATGGCTGGTGGCGACCTATACAGTTGGGCAGGTGCTGCTGATCCGCAGCATTGCGGCGATGGTACTGCTGGCGCCGTTCATCTGGCGCGATGCCGCGAGCTTCAGCGCGGCGCCGCGCTGGGGCCTGCAGCTCCTGCGCGCCGTGTTGGCGACCGTGGAAGTGGCCTGTTTTTACTGGGCGGTGGCATACCTGCCGCTCGCCGATGTGATGGCTTATTACCTCGCGGGCCCGATTTTCGTCACTGCGATTGCCGGCACCATGTTGGGCGAACCGGTCGGCTGGCGGCGCTGGTCGGCGGTCGTCGCCGGCTTCGTCGGTGTCATCGTTTGCCTGCGGCCAGGCGTTGCGGCGTTCACCTGGCCGGCGCTGATCGCACTGATCGGCAGCTTCACGTTTTCGCTGTCGATGATCGCGACGCGCTTTCTACGTGGCACCAGCGCCACTGTGCTGGTCACGACGCAGACTGTTGCGGCGCTTGCGTTCGGCATCGTGGTCGCACCAATCGGCTGGGTCACTCCTACGCCGGGTGATTTCGCACTGCTCGCGCTGCTCGGCATGGTCGCAATGGTGGCGCACGTTTGCGTCAATCAATCGCTGGTGCTGGCGCCGGCCAGCACGGTGGTGCCGTATCAATACGCGACCATCGTATGGGCGGTGCTGTTCGGCTATCTGGTGTTCGGCGATGTGCCGGACGCGTACATGATCGCCGGCGCGGCGATCATCATCGCCGCCGGCCTGTTCATTTTTCTGCGCGAGAAGCAATTGGCGCGGCGCGACGCGTCGTTCTCGGAGCCGCCGCCGTAAGCGTGTCCGGATCGAGTCCGAACATGTCGCGCAAGCCGGCGCGTCCGGCGGTAGTGATCCTGACGGCGCGGCTGTCGCGCTCGCGGACGAGCCAGCCGAGTTCCATGTGCCGCCGCAACAATTGCGCACCGAGCAGGCCGGCGATGTGATAGCGCCGCTCGCTCCAGTCGAGGCAGGCGCGGCAGAACACCCGCCTGCTGCCGGCCGATGGCGCGAGGGCGACACCGAACTCGCTCAGGAATTTTCGGCCTTTCTCCGTCAGCGCCCCGCCGTCTTCCGCGAGCACGACGTGTCGCTCGGCGACCAGCGCATCCGCAATCGCAACACCGAGCCGCCCAGCAAGGTGGTCGTAACAGGTCCGCGCAAAGCGCAGCGCGTCGTCCTTCGCTGAGCGAGGCTGATGGCGCGGCGGTACCTCGATGGCTGCCACCGCCTTGATGCTTTCCAGCATGCCGGCGACGAGCGGCGAGGCAATTCGGTAATAGCGGAAGCGCCGCTTCTTGGCGACACTGAGCAATCGTGCGTTGACGAGTTTGGCCAGGTGTTCGCTTGCGGTTGGGCGCGAGATTTGCGCGAGATACGCAAGTTCGGTTCCGGTTAGCGATTGCCCTCCCATCAGCGCCGCCAGCATGGTCGCGCGCGCGGTGTCGCCGACCAGCGCCGCAACCTCAACCATGTTCGCCGCGGCGACCATGCGAAAGCCTACCGCCGCATTCGAGCCGGCGGCAAGCCACGACAGTTCGGCACGCGCCGAACCGTTGCTGGGTGACGGCATCGTCACCGTGCCGCACTGATGTCCGGGTACAACGTTCGTTGCAGCTTGGAGGACAGGATGAAACGCGTGGGAATCCGAGTGGAACCGTTCTCGACCTATCTTGAACGCCGCCGCAAAGGTCCGATCTGCCCGGTCATCGTCGCCGGTGAAACGATCTACGTGTCGGGTCTGCCGCCTTTCGACGCGCAAACTGGCGAGCTCAGACCAATGCCGTTCGAGCAGCAGGCGGACCTCGTGCTGGCGCAGATGAAAAAATGCGTCGAGGCGGCCGGCTCAACCCTGGAGCGGGTGGTCAAATGCAACGTCTACTGCACGCCCGATCCCTCGCACTTTGCCGCGTTTAACGAAGCTTATGCGCGCTACTTCCCGGCCGAGCAGCCGGCGCGCATCTTCCTTCATGTGCCGTCGTGGCCCGGACCGTTCGACATCGAAATCGATTGCGTCGCTGTGCTATGAAGCCGCGCGCTACCTCGACATGAATCGTGCGGTGCCGTCACGCGCGATGCGCGGCAAAAGATCGGTTTCCCACGCCAGGTACTCGCTCATGGCGGTGGTCGTGTCGCCTCCCCGCTCGTAGGGTTTGAGCCAGACGTCGAGCTGCTCGTCGGCCATCCACGGCTCGGTCGAAAGCGCGTGTCCTGCGGCGCGCCACGCCGCATTGCCGCCGTGCAGCGAGGATACCGGCGCCCGGGTCAGCGCCTGCGCGTCGGGCACCGCGAGGCCGGCGAGAATCCCATCCTCGGAGGTGAGCACCAGCTCGCCGGCGACCGGAATTTTTGCCAGCGCCTCCTCGAGCCGGGAGCGGATCGCGTACCAGGCGCTGGGAATATGGCCCTTGCGGTATGCGGGACTGAGCGAAAGGTCGATCACCGTGGCCTTGCCGTCCTTGAGCAGCATGGCGAGTGCGGCGGCATCGACCACATGCTCCAGGGCCGCCGCGTGGCCGAGCACCGGCGCGGCGGGAAATCCCGCCTCGTGGCCGCTTTCGGCCAGCACGAACACGTCCTGCCAACCCATCTGCTTGAGCCACGACGCCGTCATCACGGCGCGCACCTCGTGCTCGTCGACCAGCACGATGCGCGCACCGAGCGTGCCGGCGTACTGGTCGGTCGCTTGTACCAGCTGTCCGCCCGGCGCGGAGATGGCGCCCGGCAGATGGCCGGCGGCGTATTCCTCCGGGTTGCGGACGTCGAACAGATAGAGCGTGCGGTCCTCGCCCTGCGTGCGCCAGCAATCGATGGTGGCGAGGCTGATACGCTTGATCTTGAAGCGCTGCGCGACGCGGTCAGCGGCCTCCTTGGCGCGCTTGAGGCCGTCAGTTGACAGGTCCAGCGCACGCTTGCCCTTGCCGCTTTCGGTCGTGAAGCCGGCGAGGTTGTATCCCATGGTGCCGTTGCGCAGCGCGACCACCTGGTTCGGCAGTCCGGCGTTGATCAGTGACTGCGCGCCGATGATGCTGCGCGTGCGTCCGGCGCAGTTCACCACCACCAGCGTGTCGGGCTTCGGCGCGATGTCGTGGATGCGCAACACCAATTCGGCGCCCGGCACGCTGGTCGCGGTCGGGATCGAGACGCGCTGGTATTCGTCGAACGGCCGGCTGTCGACCACCACCATATCGGCGCCGCCGCGGATCAGCGCATCGAGCTCGTCGGCTGAAATCGAAGGCGTGCGGCTGTCGTGCTCGACGTGCTCGCCGAACGCCTTGCTCGGCACGTTGACGCCGGAGAACAGCTCGAAGCCGGCAATCTCCCAGCCGGCGACGCCGCCTTCGAGGATGGACAGATCGGTGTAGCCGGCGCGAGCAAGCACATCTGTCGCGCGCTGTGCCAGACCTTCGCCATCGTCCATCAGCACGACCCGCGTGCCGTGCCGCGGCACCAGTCGGGCGAAGCGCAGCTCGAGCCGGCTGAGCGGCACGTTCCGCGCCCACAGCAGGTGGCGCTGTGAGAAGGCCAGCTCTTCGCGCACGTCGATCGGCGCCAGCTCCACGCCGTCGGACAGCGTGGCGTGGAGGGATTGGGGGGAGATGGATTTGGTGGCGGTCATCGGGCTCTCACAGCAAGATGGCCGGCACCAGGGTGCCGGCCATGACATTGCATCATGATACGTACCGCTATGTCGCCTGCTGCGGCGTCATCTGGTGCACCTCGCCAGTCTTCAGGTCGATCCGGATGCGATTGATGTTGTCGAGATTCGTGCCGGTCACGCGTACGAAGCGCGCGTAGTCCGGATAGTCGATCGAGTGGATCTTGCCGTCCTGGTAGATGCCGGCCTTGCCCGGGGTGAGGCGATATTTCTTCGCGGGGCGCAGCTTGGCGTGCTTGGGATCGGTGCCGTCGTCGTCACGCTCCCATTCGATCATGTCGGTGTATTTGGTCGCCTGACCATAGATCGCCCAGGACGCGCCGTGATCGTGCGGCGGCGAGACACGCGCCTTGTCGTTGATGTGGGCGAGCACCTGGAATTTCAGGTCGGGGTCCTCGTAGAGAACCTTGAGCCCACACGGGACGTTGTCGCCGCAGTATTCCTCGATAAAATCCTTGTTTTCCAGGAGGCGTTCGAGCTTGACGCGGACCTCTTCGCGGCCGGCCGGGCCGGGATCGCGCTTGAGCGCGGTGCGGCAGTCAGCGATGAATTGATCGAGGTCGTAGGACATTTGCATTTCTCCTCTGTCCTCAGAGAAGAATATTTTCGCTCAACTCCCCGCCAGACGCCAGACGGTCTTGTCGCCTCGCGCGAGCCGCAATGACATGAGTGGAAAAAGCAAAACCGGGAGGGGCAGTGTGGGCCTTGCCTGACTGATGCGGCCCGAGGAGCCCGCTCCCGGTGGTCCGTCGTATCGTTGCCGCTACACCAAGGTCCGAACGGCTACCGTGGTGCTACGCGGCGATATTGGCCCGGTGGCGTCATGTACACCTCCACTCTTGTGGATGCGGATCGTCCGAGACGATCACCCGCAGGCACCCCAAGCGTCCACCCATTGCGCCGTGATGTCAACAGCAGCGGTGGAGAAATAGCATTTGATGAAAACGGAACCTTGCGCTGGCTAGGATCGTGGTCGCATCCGCTCTTCGACCAGTGAGGCCATCACGTCGGCCGATTCGCCACCGCCGCACAACGCGGCGATGACGCCGTGCTGGTCCGCCTCGGGCCTATTCTGGCTGACCTTCCACTTGCCTTCGATGCGCTCGATCGCGATCTCGACGCCGACGATGCCCTTCATCTGCGCGACCACATATTCCGGCGGTGCGTCATCCACCTTCCACGCCCCTGGATGCGCGCCCTCCTTGAGCAGCGTGAGGTCGTCGAGCTGGCGGCGCAGCCAAGCGGCGTCTTCGATCACCTGCGGGCGCCCCCAGGCATGAACCATGACGTAGTTCCAGGTCGGCACGACCTTGCCGGTCTCCTGTTTGGTCGGATACCAGGCCGGGCTCACGTACTGCTGCGGGCCCTGGAACACGACCAGGCACTGCTCGACCGCCGCCAACTCTTTCCAATGCGGATTGCCCCGTGCGAGATGCGCGCGCAACGTCCCGCGCTCCGACGTGTCGGAGTAGACCAGGAACGGCACCGGGTTCGCCAACAGCCCGCTCGGCCCGCTGGTAATCAGAAGGCCAAGCGGGTGGGCCCGGATGAGGTCGTGCTGGACCTCGATCCGGTCCTCCCGGAAGTGTGGAGGCTGGTACATCGGCGATGCTTCCCCGTGGACTAAGCGAGACGCTTGCTCACCGTGCCCCAGCTCTTGAGCGAGGCCCAGAGGCCGCGATCAAGCCGGAAGCGGTCGATCGGCGCCGACGAATGGAGCGCACGAATGCGCAACAGACCGGCGCCGGTCCATTGGAAGCCGCACTTCTCCAGCACGCGGCGCGACGCCGGGTTGGTGACGCGCGCGGCTGATTGCAACGCCTCGCATTCAAGATCGGTAAAGGCGTGGTCGATCACCGCGCGCGCCGCCTCGGTGGCGTAGCCCTTGCCCCAGAACTTGGCGCCGAGCCAGTAGCCGATCTCCGGCGTTTGCTCCCTGGGCTGCGACACGCCACAGACGCCGATGATGCTGCCATCGCGCAGCGTGATCAGATACGCGATCTCGCCGCCAGCCTGATTTGCCGCTGCAATGAAGTCTTCGACGTCAGCGCGCCGGCAAGGATGCGGAATGCGGGCAGTGTTCTCGGCGATCCGGCGATCGTTCGCCAGTGTCGCGACGATTTTAGCGTCCCCAAGACGCGGCGCACGAAGAACGAGCCGCCCAGTCTCGAGGACGGGAATACTCGCTTCGCGGAAACTCTCAGGTGGTATTTCGAGGATCATGGCACGGGCTCCTTTGAATGCTTAAGGGGAGACGGCACCCGTCTCCCCTTTAAGAGCCCGTGTGGGCCCGCCGGTTTGACAAGATGCCGGCAGACCCAATGTGTCTACCGTCTTACTCGGCCGCAGCCTCCATATTCGGGAGGACCGACACAAAGACGCGGCCTTTAGCTTTGGTACGAAACTCAACTTTGCCGTCTACGAGAGCGAACAGGGTGTGGTCTTTGCCGAGGCCGACATTCTTGCCGGCATGCCACGTCGTGCCGCGCTGGCGCGCGATGATGTTGCCCGCTACGGCGTGCTGGCCGCCGAACAGCTTGACGCCAAGGCGCTTGGCCTCGGAGTCGCGTCCGTTGCGTGAAGAGCCGCCTGCTTTCTTGTGGGCCATGACTGGGATCCTGAACTCGGTTACGTTGTAGCGCGATTCCGCGTAGGAATCATCTCACAAATTTTGATATCGGGGCCTTCGCAAGTTTTTGCAAGGCGGCGAGGCCTTAGCCGACGTTTCGTTACTTTTTCTTGCCCTTGGCGGCAGCTTTCGGTTTCGCCGCACTCTTGGCCTTGCCGGCGGGCCTTTTCCTCGGCGCCGCCTTCGTTTCGCCCTCGCCCTCGGCGTCTGCATCAGCCTCCGGCTTGGGCGCCTTCTCCCGCTTTGGCCGTGCCGTCTTGGTCGGCTTGGCGCCCTCGGTAAGGATCTCGGTGATGCGGATCAGGGTGAATTCCTGGCGGTGGCCGCGCTTGCGCCGCGAGTTCTTCCGGCGGCGCTTCTTGAAGGCGATAATCTTCGGGCCGCGGCCTTGGGACACCACCTCGGCCGCGACGCTGGCGCCCGAAATGGTCGGGGTGCCGAACTGGGGCTGGTCGCCGCCCAGCATCAGCACGTCGCCGAGCTGGATGATCTGCCCCGGCTCGCCCGCGACCTTCTCGATCTGAAGCATCTGGTCCTCGGCGACCCGGTACTGCTTGCCGCCGGTCTTGATCACTGCGAACATCGTTTTCGTCCCGCGCTCGGTCCCGGCGCTTAGGTCTACGGGCCGGCTCAAATCAATCGATTTCTGCTGTGGTTACGGGCGCTTGGCGCCGTAACGAATGCGCGGACCGTGCAGGCCCGCGCCATTGGCATGCTTATGGCGGCGAGAGCGCAAACTGTCAACAATCACTGGTTTCTGGTGCGCCTCGGCCAGGGCGGGTTCCGCGCGCAACCAGGCGTTTACCGGCTGCGCGCCGTTCCGATAGGCTTGGGGCCAAGCAAGAGGACGGGGAGGAGCAATGAACCGGTTTCGCGGGTTGGCGCAGGCTGGCTTCGTATCGGCGTTCTTGGCGCTGAGCGTGAGCTCGCCGGTCGGTGTGGTACGCGCCCAGGAATACCCCACCCGGGCGGTCACCACGGTGGTGCCGTTCCCGCCCGGCGGCGCTGGCGACATTTTGAGCCGCATTTTGGGCAAGCACCTGGAGCAACGGCTCGGCAAGCCGTTCGTGGTGGAGAACAAGCCGGGCGGCGGCGGTGTGATCGGTGTTGTCGCAGCTTCCAGGGCCATCCCGGACGGCCACACGCTGCTGATGTCGCCGAGCGGGCCGATGGCGGTCAATCCGACGCTGATGAAGAGCCTGCCCTACGATTCGGTCGCTGATTTTGTTCCGCTGGCGCAAGTTGCCGGCACGCCGTTCATGCTGATCGTCAACCCGGCGCTGCCGATCCACTCGCTGGCCGATCTGATCAAATACGCCAAAGAGAAGGGCGGGCCGCTGCCGTTTGCGATGGTCGGTCCGGGCACGCCGCACCACCTGTTCGCCGAGATGCTGCGTGGAATGACCGGCATTGAGATCACTTATGTGCCCTACAAGGGCAGCCAGCCCGCGATCACCGACGTCATTGCTGGACATGTGCCGATGATGTTCTGCGATCTCGGCCCGGCCGGCCCGCAGATCACGGCCGGCAAGGTGCGTGCGATCGGCAGTTCGACGATGAGCCGCCTTGCCAACCATCCCGATATTCCCTCGCTCAGCGAGAGCGGCGCGCAGGGCTTCGATGCCGCCTCGTGGCAGATGCTGCTGGTGCCGGCCAAAACGCCGCGTCCAGTGATCGACAAACTGCACGCTGAGCTCAAGGGTGTCCTCGCGTTGCCCGACGTCAAGGAAGCTATCGCCAAGAACGGCATGGTGCCGATGCCGGATCGCTCGGTCGAAGGGCTGCAGGATTTCGTCAAGTCGGAGATCGTGCGTTGGGGCAAGGTGGTGCGCGACGCAGGCATCGCGGGTTCGCAATAGGGGAGGCGATGATGCGACGGATGGCTGGGGCGGCGTTGATGGCGATCGCACTCGGTGTATGGCCTGCAGTCGCGCAGGACTATCCGGCGCGCACCGTCACCATCGTCAATCCGTTCGCGCCTGGCGGCGGCGTCGATCAGATGGCGCGTCTGATCGCCGGCAAGCTCGAGCAGCGGTTCGGCAAGAGCTTCGTGATCGAGAACAAGACCGGCGCCGGATCGCTGATCGCTGCGACCCACGTCCAGAAATCAAGCCCGGACGGCTACACGCTGCTGATGGCGCCGGCGCCGACCATGGCGATCAACGTCTCGCTCTACAAAAACCTGCCGTACGATCCGAACACCGATTTCATTCCGCTCGGGCTTCTGTCCGGCACGCCGTTCGTCCTGATCACCAACCTCGACGTGCCGGTTAGTTCGGTGCCGGAACTGTTGGCCTACGCCAAGGCCAACCCGAACAAGATGACCTTTGCCTCGGCCGGGCCGGGCGTGCCGCATCATCTGTTCATGGAGCTGTTCAAAAGTATGACCGGGCTGCAGGCGTCGCACGTGCCTTACCGGGGCAGCCTGCCGGCCTTGAACGATCTGATCGCCGGCCACATTCCCATGATGTTCTGCGACATCGGGCCGGCTGCGGGCCAGTTGGAAGCCAAGCGCGTGCGCGCGCTCGGCATTTCGACGCGGACACGTCACCCGACTTATGCGGATATTCCGCCGCTCAACGACGTCGGCGTGCCCGGCTATGAAGCGGTGTCCTGGCAGATGCTGGTGGCGCCGGCGAAGACGCCGCGCGCGATCGTCGATAGGCTGCACAGCGAGGTCGCGGCCGTGCTGGCACAGCAGGACGTGAAAGATCAGATTCTCAAGTACGGGTTCCTTCCGGTCGAGAACCGCTCAGTCGAAGGCTTGCAAGATTACGTGAAGTCCGAGATTGCGCGCTGGGGTAAGGTGGTGCGGGACGCCGGCATCGCCGGATCGCAGCAGTGATAAGGTGTTTGCTCGGGGGGCCGAGCAAACATCGGATTGGAAGCGGAGGAAGCAAATACGTCCGCGGGTTCGTGATCCGCGAACGACAACAAGACGAGGGGAAGTCATGACGTCGTTCATTCGCCGTGTCGTCATCGCTGTGGGCCTGATCGCAATGGGCCAGCACGCTGCGCTGGCGCAAGAGTATCCGTCGCGTCCGGTCACGATGATCGTGCCGTGGGCCGCAGGTGGCGCGGTCGACACTGTCGCCCGCGTGGTCCAGCCCAAGCTCGCCGAACGGCTGGGGAAGCCGGTGGTGATCGAGAACCGCCCGGGTGGCGGGTCGACCATCGGAACCGCCGCAGGCGTGAAAGCGCCGCCCGATGGCCACACGCTCGGCATGCCAGGCAGCGGCTCGATGGCGATCAGCCCGGCGATGTACAAGTCGCTGCCGTATGACTCGGTCAAGGATATCGTGCCCGTCGCCTTGATCGGTCGGGTGCCGTTTGTGCTGATCGTCAATCCGTCGGTGCCGGTCAAGACAGTCCCCGACCTCATCGCCTACGCCAAGACCAACAGGCTCAACTACGGTTCCGGCGGCGCGGGCTCGCCGCATCATCTTTACGCCGAGATGCTCAAATCGACGATCGGGATCGAGATGACGCATGTGCCCTACAAAGGCAGCGCCGATGCGATCAAGGATGTGGTCGCCGGTCACGTGCAGATGATGTTCTCCGACACGGCGCCGTCGATCCCGCTGATCCGCGCCGGCACCGTACGACTGCTTGGGCTATCGACCAACGTTCGTCTGGTGAATGCGCCGGAAATCCAGCCACTGAGCGAGCTCGGCGTGCCGGGTTTCGATGCCGCGGGCTGGTTCATGATCGCGGTGCCGCCCGGCACGCCGCAGCCGGTCGTCGACAGACTTCATGCCGAGTTCAAAGCTGTCTTGGGACTGCCTGACGTGCAGGAGCAGATCAACCGCACGGGTGTCGTTCCAGTGGTTAGCCCGTCGCTCGCCGATCTGGCCCGCTTTGTCGAAACCGAGAAACTACGCTGGGGCAAAGTGGTGCAGCAGGCAGGTCTCGCCGGATCGCTCTAGCAAATACAAGGAATGGGAATGCGACGATAAAGGAGTGCGTCACGAAGGAGGGAGGCCATGGGAATTCTCACGCGCGGTGCGCTGATTGCATTGAGCCTGATCGCATTCCAGTCCGGGGCGCGTGCCCAGGACTATCCGACCCGGCCGATCACCATCGTTGTGCCCTACACCCCGGGTGGCTCGACCGAAATTCTGGCGCGCTTTGTCGGCCAGAAGCTCGAGGAGCGGCTCGGCAAGAGCGTCATCATCGAGAACAAGCCCGGCGCCGGCACCGTGATCGGCTCCAACCTGGTCGCCAAGTCCGCGCCGGACGGTTACACGCTGATGATGGCGACGCCGACGCCGATGGCGATCAACGTGATGCTGCACAAGCAGTTGCCATATGATCCGGCGAGCGATCTCATTCCGCTGGTGATGGTGGCAGGCGCACCGTTCGTGCTGGTGGTCAACGTCGGTTTGCCGATCCGTTCGGTGAAGGAGTTCATCGCCTACGCCAAGGAGCGACCCGGGCAACTGGCCTATGGCTCGGGCGGGCCTGGCGCGCCGCATCATCTCTATGCCGAGTTGCTCGCCAGCATGACCAACATCAAGCTGACGCATGTTCCCTACAAGGGCACCATGCCGGCGCTGAACGATCTGATCGGCGGACATATTCCGGTGATGTTCAGCGATATCCCACCTCTGGTCAGCGTCATGCCGACCGGCAAGGTCCGGCCGATCGGTGTCTCCACCAAGGCACGCGTCGCCGCGTTCCCCGATGTTCCACCGATCAACGAGGCCGGCGTTCCGGGCTTCGATGTTTCCGGCTGGTTCATGCTGGTGGCGCAAGGCAAGACGCCGCCGCCGATCGTCGACCGGCTGCATCGCGAGCTGAAAGCAGTGATGGCGATGCCCGAGGTCAAGGCACAGGTCGCCAAGCTCAGCCTGCTGCCGCTCGAAACGCCACCGGTTGCCGAGATGCAGAACTACGTGAAGTCGGAGATCGTGCGCTGGGGCAAGGTGGTCGAGGCGGCGGGGATCGCCCGGTCGCAGTAGGCTTCGCCGGCCGTTCAAGAAGTGTTGAGCCGGCCGCCCGGCGCAATGCGAGGGCAGGCCCACGGCTTACGGACGCCGCGGTGCTGCGGTAGTCTTTGCATCAAGCAATAGGATCGGGGAGGCTGGAATGCGTCTTGTGCGCGCGATCGCTGCAGTAACGATCATGTTGGGCGCCATGGCAGGCGCCACCGCGCAGCAGGACTACCCCAACAAGCCGATCACGTTGATCCTGCCGCTTGGCGCCGGCGGCGCTATGGACATCCTGGCGCGCGGGCAATTCGCGCCAAAGCTCTCGGAGCGGCTCGGCAAGCCGGTGGTGATCGAAAACCGCACCGGCGGCGGCACGGTGATTGCGGCGACCGCGGTCGCGAAGTCGCCGCCCGATGGCTATACGCTGTTCTTCGTGCCGGCCGGTACACTCACCACCAACGCGACGGTCTACAAGAACCTGCCCTACGATCCGGGCAAGGATTTTGTGCCGATCGCGCTGACCTCGAAGCTCGGCTTCGTGCTGTCGGTTCATCCCGCGACGCCGGTGAAGTCGGTCGCCGAGCTGGTCGCCTACGTCAAGGAGCGGCCCGGGCAATTGTCCTACGGCTCGACCGGCATCGGGGCGACGCCGCATCTCGCCGTCGAGATGTTCCAGCGCGCCGCGGGGCTGAAGATGACGCACGTGCCCTATCGCGGCATGCCGCAAGCCACCAACGACGTGGTCGCCGGCCATACCCACATGGTGTTCACCGATCCGCCGATGGCGCAGACGCTCTCAGCCGACAACAAGCTGCGCACGCTGGCAGTGTCGACGCTGGAGCGCATTCCCGTGGTTCCCGAAATTCCGTCGCTCAACGAGCTAGGTTTCAAGGGTTTCGAGGCGGTGTCCTGGCACATGATCGTAGCGCCTGCCGGCACGCCGAAACCGATCGTTGACCGGTTACACGCCGAATTCAAACGCATCGTCGCATCGCCTGACTTCAAGGAGCAGACCCTGAAGATGGGTTTGAACGCGATCGACTCGCCGCCGCCTGACGAGCTTAAGCGCTATCTCGACGCCGAGATCGTGCGCTGGGGCGAGCTGGTGAAGCAGGTCGGCATCGCGGGCACGCAATGATGGCCCTGCGGCCACTGACGGCGCTGTTGGCCGCTGCGCTGGCGCTAAGCGCGCATTCCGGGCACGCGCAGACCTATCCGGCCAAGCCGATCACCCTGGTGATGCCGTATCCGCCCGGCGGCGGCACCGACATGATGGGACGTCTGATCGGCCAGGGCCTGGAGCGGCGGCTCGGCCAGCCGGTCGTGCTCGATTACCGGCCAGGCGCCGGCTCGGCGATCGCCGCAACCTACACGGCGCGCGCACCGGGTGACGGCTACACCATTCTCTACGCCACCAGCACGACGATGGCGATCAACGTCTCGGTGCACAAGCAGCTCAACTATGACCGGGTCAAGGATCTGACGCCGGTCGCGTTGTTCGCGGTGACGCCGTTCGTGCTGGTGCTCAATCCGACACTGCCGGTGAAATCGATCACCGATCTTGCAGCGCTCGCGAAAGCCAAGCCGGGCGGCCTGACCTATGCGTCGAACGGGCCGGGCGGGGCCGCGCATCTGTTCGCCGAATTGCTCAAGTCGATGCTTAAGATCGACATGACGCACGTGCCCTACAAGGGCAACGCGCCGGCCCTCAACGACGTGCTGGCCGGCCACGTCTCGCTGATGTTCGTTGACCCATCCGCTTCAATACAGCTGGTGCGCCAGGGCAGGCTGCGGGCGCTCGGCGTCACCACGGCTCAGCGCATACCGATGGCGCCGGAGCTGGTGCCGCTCGCCGAGCAGGGGCTTGCTGGCTACGACGCCGCATCCTGGCACATGGTGGTGGCGCCGTCGGCAACCCCGCCCGCGATCGTCAGCAAGCTCAATGCCGAACTGCGCGACATCGTCGCCGACCCGGTCGTGGTGGAGGAATGGGCGAAGCGCGGCGTGGTGGCGCAATCGAGCGCGCCGCCCGCCGAGCTTGCAGCCTTCGTGAAGTCCGAGATCGTGCGCTGGGGCGCGGTGGTGCTACGGGCCGGCGCGGCGGGCATCGAATGATGACCGCTGACCGATCTGGCTAGTGCGTGATCCCGAAAAGTGGGAACCGGTTTTCGGAATCACGCACAAACAAACTAGGCCATGGTGGTCAGCGTGAACGGATCCCAAGCGCTCCAGTCGGTGCCGTCGAACGCCCGCACCCACATCAGGTCGGTGCTCGCCATCTGCCCGCCGCGCACCCAAGTGGTGCCCAGGTCGGCGGCATTGACGGTGATGTTGGTGTCCGCCGGCTGCTGGCCGATGTCTGCGGTCCAGAAGTAGCCGCTACCCGCTGCCGCGCCGGCGTCATAGAACTGGTATTGCGTGATGACGTCGTTGTCGGCGTCGCTGGCGGTCATCAAGGTCTGCAGCGGCACCCACTCATCGATGTCCACGCTCTGATTGTCGATAGCCGCGGCCGGCGGCGTGTTCTGAGATGTCAATGTGAATGAATCCCAGGCGCTCCAGTCGGTGCCGTCGAAGACGCGCACCCACATGAGGTCGCTGCCGGTTACCTGGCCGCCGCGCACCCAGGTGGTGCCGAGGTCGGCGGCATTGACGGTGATGTAGGTGTCCGCCGGCTGCTGGCCGATGTCTGCAGTCCAGATGTAGCCGCTGCCCGCCGCCGTTCCGGCGTCAAGGAACTGATATTGGGTGATGGGATCACCATCGGCGTCGCTCTTGAAGAAGACCACGCTTTGCATCGACATCCACGCGTTGACATGCACCATCGGATTGAGGGCGGCCACGAACGGGGCTGCATTTTGCGAGGTGAGCGTAAAGGCATCCCAGGCGCTCCAGTCGGTGCCGTCGAAGGCGCGCACCCACATCGTCTCGCTGCCGACCGCTTGCCCGCCACGCACCCAGGTGGTGGCCAGATCGGCTGCATCGACCGTGAAGTATTCGTTCGCCGCGCGTTGCCCGACGTCGGCGGTCCAAAAGTAGCCGCTGTTGCCGGCCAAGCCGGCGTCGAGAAACTCGTACTGCGTGATGGTGTCGCCGTCGACGTCACTGGTGGCAAGCCACTGCGACAGGGTAACCCATTGGTTGACATGAACATTGTGATCGCCAACGGCCGCGACCGGAGCGGTGTTGGTATAGGTGGTCAGCGTGAACGGATCCCACGAGGTCCAGTCGGTGCCGTTGAAGGCGCGCACCCACCATGTCTCGCTGCCGTTGGCCTGACCGCCGTACGCCCAAATCGAGCCGATGTCGGCGGCCGCCACGTCGAGGTAGGTTTGAGCCGGATAGTGTAGATTGCCGGGAGTCCAGAAGTAGCCGCTGTTGGCGGCGGCGCCGCCGTCGAATAGCTGATACTGGACCACCGGAAGCCCGTTGGGATCGGAATAGGACAGCCGCGGCGCAACCTGGGCATATTCGTTGAGCTGGATGCCGTGATCGCCGGCCGTCGCGATCGGCATCGTATTGTTCCAGTTCACGATCTGATCAGTGAATTCCAGTTGCTCGACGTTGCTCAGCGTGGCGGTGCTGTTGAGTCCAACGACTTGAACACCGTTGCCGGCGCCGGCGATCGCATTGAGCGTGTACTGCGAGCGTTGACCGGGAAAGGTCACCTTGTCGACGTTCGCTCCGCCGTCGATCGTGTCGTTGCCGCCGCCGCTGATGATAATGTCGTTGCCGCCGCCGGCGTTGATGGTGTCGCGCAAGCTGTCGCCGGTCAGCGTCTCGCTGGTACCGTCCCCGATGATCGTGCGCGACAGCTCGGAGACAGAGCTGCGGATGGAGTTGTCGGCACCGGCGTCGGCAAGGGTGCTGCTGCGGACGCCGGCGACAAAACCGGACGACAGTGCCGCGATCTCGCCCTCGACCACCTGGCTGTTGACCGCGGTATTGGATCCGATCGCAGCGCCGTTGGGATTGTAGGCCTGCATCCACATGAATCCGGTGCCATCTGACCAACTGACGACGAAGAAGCCGTTCGAGAGCACCGTGAGTGACGGTTTCTGCTGATCGCCGGTGAAATCAGTATTGGCGCGGATGTAATCCGTACGTGCCGTTCCGTTCGCGTTGTAGATGCGCACCGTGATCTCGGTGCCGTCGATATCCCAACCATCGTCGGTATAGGCGACAACGAAGCCACCGTCTGGCAGTCCCGCAACCTGGATGTCCGTATTGATCGTGCCGATGTCGCCGATCGACGTGCTGCCACCAATCACATGGGCATTGGCGTCGAGGCGACGGAAAAAGGTTTTCGTGTAGGTCGGATCGACTTGATACTGCGGATAGTCGACGGCGAGCACCAGATTGCCGCCCACAAGCTCGGTAACAGAGGCTCTGTTGGCGTCGCTCAGGGAGCCGACAACGGCGCCACCGTCGGCTCGCAACGATCCATCGCTGTTGAAGACTCTGAAGCCGGTCACGTTGTCGCTGCCGGAATCGACCAGATAGGTGACTACAAAGCCGCCATCTGCGAGCGCGGCAATATCGCTCCAGCGCTGGTCGAAAATGCTTTGGTAGACGAGAAAGTCGTTCCCAAGCGGCTGGCCGGCACTGTTGAAGATACGCAGGCGGATGTTGGTGCCATAGTCGCCGCTAGCGTCGGTGAAGGCGACCACCACATTGCCGTTCGCAAGCCCGATCACTGACGGATCGGACTGTGTGTCCGTCAGCGTGGAGTTGACCGCAAACTCGTTCGTGATCGGGTTGCCGTCGGCGCCCATGATGCGGGCCCGAACGTCCCCAGTGAATGGATCGGTCCAGGCGCAGAAAAAATTGCCGTTGGCGAGCCCCGCGACCGCAACGTCGGTCTGGTTGCCGGTCGGGATGGTGTTGACGAATTGGGGATTGAGGGTCGCCCAGGAATAGGTGGTCGTAGCCATCGCGGTTTCTCCACTGCGACCAGGCACCGGCCACCGGGGAGAACGACGTTCTCCTCAGCGCGACGGGGCTTGGTCGACCCATCGATGGGCGACCCGGCAACCAGCCGAATTCGCCCGGAAGCCCGAAACGCCGGGCTGGCGGCCATTCCCCGCCGGATGTGATAGCCGCATCCGGCGCCCTGTTCTTGGTCGCGGCAGCAATGAAATTGGTTCAGACCGCAATATGCCGTTGAAAGTTCGTCAAAATTGGATAATATCCGAAAAAACCACGGAACGGCTGATGGTCTCGGTACCGCTGATCTCGCCGATCGTCGGTCTCGACGGACATGCTGCCGGAGCGCCAGCGCTTCGATGCATGGTGCGAGAACTTTGCGCTTAAGCTGGCGCGGGTGGACGTGACAACACCGGACGTTGCGAAGTTTCGCTCGGCGATCCGCACGCAGCCACTCGATCGGCTATCGGTTGTCAAGGTCGACACCTGTCCGGTCGGATTGCTTCGAACACGCGAGCTCGTGCGCGACGGCGATGACGACGTCTCGCTGGCGATCTGTACGCATGGGTCGTTCGAAAGGCGTTTCGGTGGCAAGGCGACCAAGGTTGTGTCCGGTTCGGCGACGCTCGTCGCGCATCACCTCGTCGGCGAGGTCGTTACCGACGTAGAGACCACGAGCTTGTCGGTGCGCATATCGCGGACGTTGCTGCGCGATATCCTCGGCCCGGTCGATCTGCCGATATCGCGGCCTATCCCGACCGGCGGGCCGGCGTTGTCGTTGCTGACGATCTATATGCGCGAAATCGCGGCTGCAGAGCACGGGCTGAGCGCGTCGATGGCGGCTCTGGCCGATCGCCAGATTTGCGAGTTGGTCGCCCATCTTCTCGACCCGACCGCGGACATCGTGCGCTCCGAGCGTTTCGGCGGCGTCAAGGCGGCGCGCCTCAAGGCCATCGTGGCAGGGATCGAGCGGCATCTGGCCGATCCCGCTCTCAGCGCGGAGTGGCTCGGCGCGAAGCTCGGCTTGTCCGAGCGCTACGTCCACCATCTCCTGGCTGACACGGGGACGACGTTCTCGCAGCTCGTGCGCCGCCGGCGTCTCGACGCGGCGCGGCGAATGCTCGAAGATCACAGCACTCCATCGCGCCGCATTGTCGACATTGCCTACGCGGTTGGCTTCGGCGATCTTTCAAACTTCAACCGCGCGTTCCGGCAGCACTTCGGTCGGACGCCTTCTGACGTGCGTCGGGGCAGCTAGCCGCCGCACTCCGGGAATTTCTCCAGCCGCCTGAGATATGCGTCGTGCCAATCGCACGTCATCCGCAGATCGTACTTGAATTTGGTGAAGCCCCTGATCTGCCCGTGGCCGTGGACGACGAACAACAACGCGGCGGCGGCGGTGACGGCGCGAGAGCGCCTGGAAAACAGCACGTCGCGCCAGCGCGCCGCGACGACGATCGCCGCCATGACGGTGAACGGGTCGCTGTAGGAGAAGTACCACAGGATCGGGCGGCGTAGCTCAAACAGGAACTGGATGCCCCAGGCGACCAGCACAAGCAGGGCGGCCTGCCAGATCCAGCGGCGGTCGCTGTCGCGCCGGCCCAGCACCATGCCGATGAGGATCAGCCATTCCAGCATCACCATGTTGGTCGGCGTGCGGGTCGGGAAGACGCGTAACTTCAGTACGGCGCTGATTCCTGCAACGAACTTGCCCAGCAGGTTCTCGCTGACGACGTTTGCCTCTTTGATCAGGTCGGGGTTCGACCACCGTGAAAACTCGAACAGGTGTTCTACCGGGTACAAGAGTGCGGTCACGTTCCGAGGGTCGTACTTGATGCCCAGTGCCAGCACGCCGAGCGCGACACCGATGCCCAGCGCCACCGTGGCGGCGAACGCCGTACCCAATGGCACCTTCCGGATCCGCGCATAGATCGCGATGGCGCCGAGCACGAGCAGAGCGAAGCCGGCCTGATACAGGCCGAACAGCCCGAACGCCAACGGCGCATAGCGGAAGAACGTGTTGCCGCTCTGCGACAGCGCATGCGCCACCATCGCGGCGGCGGGCAGGATGGTCAGCGTGCCGACTATCAGGACGATTGCCAGCATGCGCGCCGACAGCGGGCTTTGCTCCGGCCGCGATGTTTCCGGCTTCGGGTCCATCAGCACAAGCACCAGCAGCGGCACCACCAGCAGTGGGACGAAGGCGAACACCTTGGTCGCGACGGCGAGCACCGCACATAGGCCGGCGATCGTCATCAACACGAGCTGGCGCCCGATCGAACGCTGGCGCGGCGCCAGCAAGGCCATGAAGATCGTCGCGACGACAAGTAGCGAGGAAATCAGTTCGGACCGCAGATGATAGGCCTGCGACGCGACACCCGCGGCGCCGGCGATCAGCACGCCGGCCAGCAAACCGAGGCGCCAATCCTTCTGCCAGCGGCCGACCAACCCGGCGAAAATCAAGACGTATCCGATGGCGGTGAGCACCATCAGCGCTCGCCCGGCTTGAATGATGCCGGTCCAAGCCGCGTCGAACGCCGCGCGGTCCTGCAACGGCGGCAGCGTCGAAATCGTGTGTGCGCCGAGCAGGCCGGCGGTGTGAAGCAGCTGGTACCAGCCGCCGAGCACCAGCAAGAAGAAGTATCCGGTGTGGTCAAAATACTCCTGCGGCAGCCATTCGGCCATCACCAGGCCGCTGTAGGCAAAGATGAGATCGGGGTCCGGATAGGCCCAGTACGGCGGCCGGAAGGCGTCGTAGGCGGCGGGGCCGGCGACCAGGGCGATCAACAGAGCTGCAAGCAGGAGACGCTGACCTGGCCGCAAGGATGACGTGCTCGATCCGTGGTCCGTGGTCATCGAGTGCGCGTCCGCCCCTGGCGGCGCATTACTAGGCGGCGCGTCCCGTGCTGGCAAGACATGGGAGCGCGGAACCCAGGGCGCCGAGTCGCACGCGACTTGTCGGGGGCGGTGCGCTTGGCTAGATAGGGCTCATTCCATGATCCGCCGCGGAGAGGTGGCAGAGTGGTTGAATGCACCGCACTCGAAATTCGCTCGTGGACGTCCGTTCTTGTAACGTGGCGTCCTCAAAAGTCCTTACCGGTAAGGCTATTTCGGTCCGATCGTGCTTGAGCAGCAATCCTCGTCTGGGCCTATCCTGCGCAGTTCGGTAGCAAAATGGTAGCAAGCCGTTCCCTGCCCGTTCATGGAGCGCCTTCGGGCGAGATGTTTCGACCGCGCGCTGGCCTACGCGAAGTCACCGGTCGTTGAGGCGACGATGCTCGCTCCAGCTGTTGGATAGCAGATCGACGTCAAACCTCACGCTTCTCCTCCAAGCAATTGCGGATTGTAACCCGGATGTCCTTGTCGTCCTCGCCGGTGTGGGGCTGCGGCGCGCGGCCCCAGCCGCGGTCCAGCAGGATGGCAATAGCCTGCAGACGCGCTGATGGCGGAAATTCCGGCTGGCGCATGATCGCGGCGAGGTGACGAACACTCTCGTCGGTGTATGCCCGGCACAGTGACCGTATGTCGGCTGGTATTTTCTTGCGCGGCAATGGTTTACGGGGGACGTACCCCCCTCCTGTTGGCGCAGCCATCAAACCCGCATCCGTGTCGGCGTCGGCCACTACCACGCGAATAATCTAACACAAAAGGCGCACCCGCCTGATGGAAGATGCGGCCCTGTGTTGGGCCGCGCTGTCCGACTGGCGCGGCTGGGCTCCGGTGGCCCCGGTCCCCCGGAACGCATGGGCGGGCGTCCTACGGCTTCGGGCCTGACCGGCTGGACGGCCCGCCAGCCATGCGCGGGCGGTGCCGGGATTGCTTGCCGCCGCCTGCCCGTCCGTCCCCGTCCCCCGGTGTAGGAGTACGTTTGAACCTAGCCGTCACCAGCCGCGACACATGGGAAACCGATGGAGGCTGAAATGGCAGTCAATGCTTTCTTGACGTTTTACGATAAAGACGACGGAGCGACAGACAGCTTCCGCTTCACCGACTACAAGCCCACGGAAAGTCTCGCTGTCGATCCGACCAACCCGAACACTGAGGTTGACGGGCGTGATTTCCTCGCTTGGCAAAGACAGTCTGACACTTCCGAAACCGGGGGTGTTTCCGTCGCTGGCGGCGATGTGGACGCAGCCGCCCTTGGCGACCCCATCACGTTCACTTACACCGTCAGTAACACTTCCTCGGCGTACGAGGGGACCACGGTGGCAATGGAAAATCTCGTCATCGCTCACGAGGGGTCATCCTGGTTGATTTGACGGGCTGTTGCGCCGGGTCAGTTGATCGGACTGGTGCGCGGCGTCGTGGCGAATGTCCCGGCTTCCGGTCGCCTGCCGGGACTGTGGGTATCGCGGATAGCGGCAAACAATCCCGCATCCCGCCAACCAAACAAGCCTACGCTGGTCATGGCGAACAGCACCGAACCCGCGAAACTATGGCCACAACGCGAAGCATCATGCGCGGCACCTTCCGGCTGTCGGTCGCCGTTGCAGTTCTGGCGGCTGGGTTCGGTGCCTATCAGCGTTTGGCTGCGTACTCTGAAACCAAAGACCGCGATTTGCAGATGTTGATCACGCTGGAGTGCGGTGCACGCGTGCCAGAAGAAAGGTTGCGGCAAACGGTGAACGAGAATGGCCTGTTCGATCTCGGCAAGGTGGGTTGTGCCAAGGAACGGTTCCTCGCGTCGTTTGAAAAACTTCACAAAGCCCGCGACGGTGTGATGCGGCGCGAGTGGCAGGAGACGAAGTTCGACGTAAAGCAGGCAGCCGAATATGCGTTCGCCCACGCGGTTGTGGCATTGGTCGCGGTGAACCTTTTGGGTCTGGCGTTCGTTGCGGTGCGCGCCGTGGTTTGATGGATAACGGCGGGCTATACGCCGCGCGTAGCGGTGTGGCGACAAGGGCCACCACTTGCGACGCTGCCTGCCGCTGCCCCGCGCTCTCCCGGCTCCCGGCCTGTGGTCGTTGTCGTGCCGGTTCATGGACCAGCCAGCGCCGCCTCGATGCCGCCGTCCGTTGTCTGATGCTGCCCGCGTCCAATGCGGTCGAGGCGTAACGCGATGCCCGTCCCGCTGTCGCTTGCCTGTCCGCGATGCCCGCCACCGATGCGCGCCCGCGTATCTGGTGACGCGGTGACGGTGCGAGCCGCTGTTCCGTGCCCGCTGCCTGCCGTCCAAGGAAGGGCGGCAATTGCCTGCTCGCGGACAGCGTCAAATAACCCGCATCCGCCAACTTTTCCAGCGGATCGAAAACTGCTTCAATCGGGTCTGAGCAGCCACGCGATAAGGAGGGTTGTATCCGCCATGCGTGACAAAAAGAAAGCAGAGCAAGCCCAGACCCCGACGCCGCGTGATATTTTTGAGGGGATCAAGGGGCGCCCGCCAGAGACAGAGCGAGAGCTGGAGGAGTGGCTCGCCTCTGACGAGGGCAAAACCGCTACGATGTTTACACCCGCGTCTGCTACTCGCTGGGGCGAGGGGCACTCATAACGGCGGAAATCTGCGCTTCGAGATGTTGAGCCGCTGCAACAGCGCAGCGGCGTGCGGTCGAGGTCAGGTGCCGAGGCGCACGAGAGCTACACGATCAAGCAATATCACACAGCGCGTATTCGGAATCGCGATTACAGCGTCGGCTTCAAACTTCGTAAAAATTCGTGAAATCGTTTCGATTGTCAGGCCCAGATGATCGGCGATGTCCTGTCGTGACATCGGCAGCTCGGTTTCACTCGCTCCCGGCCTGCGTGCTGCCATTTCAAGCAAAAAGTCTGCAACACGCTCGTTTGCTGTCTTTGCCAGCAGCGTGGCGTGAGCCTGAACGCGCCTGAGCTTGCAATGCGTCATTTCCCGGAGGCGGTTTGCAACGTCCCTGTCGTTCTCGGCCAGAACCTTCAATACGCTATGCTTGATGCGCAGAATTTTTGAATTGGTAATGGCCTCAGCGGAAAGCATATAGGTCTTTCCCAATTCAAGGCCGAAAAATTCTCCGGGCAGATAAAATGCGGCGACGTGTCTGCGCCCGTCGCCGAGCACCTTGAAAGTCCGCACCGCGCCGCTGACCACTTTGTAAAGGTATTCGAGCGGCTCCTGCTCGCCGAAAATCTCGGCGCTATGGGCGTAGGTTTTTGGTACGGCTGTGAGCAGCTCAGCCCAGCTTGGCAAAGAAAATGGACGTTCGGACTGCGCAGACGCATCGATCTTCTCAGAAGAGAAGGTTTTGCTATGTGCGTCCATCGAAGTTCCCCTTCGCCCAGATGCGTGTGACATCTCGGAGGGTTTTCCATCTCACGTCGTGGGTTGACGCTGATATACATGCGACTTTTCGGGGGCGCCTTGTTATCTTCTGCCAAAGGCTTGTTCGCATATGCCAACTTTCGCCTATGCCGGGTTTAAGCCGGAGGCAAAATCTCTGAACATGAAATGATTTCAGGTCCGTATGGGGGCGTGGCCCGCCGCTCTGATCCGTCGCGTTGCGATGATGCTCGCAACGATGCGCGTGGTCGAGGCGATGCGGGATGCGATGATGTGATGCCGCCCGCTATCGGTTGTATGTCCCTGATGTTCGCATCCGACGTGCTGGCACAGTCGTCGTGCACCATCTACGGTGTGGATGGCTGGGGACTGGCACTATCGCGCCAGTCCGGGGCAAGTGATCGGGTAGGGGCATTCCGGTCGGGCAGCGTGCGGCCCGACTTTCAGAAAGGCAACCTGCGGTCCCCCTGCCTGTTGTGGTCGAGAAGCATACCGTTCAAGGTTGCCAACGCACGCACTTCTACCACTCCCACATCCGGTGCGCGATGACGTGCGCTCGGGTCCGGCGCAGAACACCGGCAACGCTGACGCGATTGACGCGGTGCGGAGCTTGCAGCGACACGCAACGATGATCGAGCGATGCGCGTGACGGCGCGTGTCGTGATGCGCCTAACCCAATCGCGGCGCACCCAGCAACAACACCGCAAGCAGGGTTACGATGGCAAGTAACGCCAGCGAACTTCCGATGATGATCTGCCAATCGGTCATGCCAGAAAGGTAGCGCCGCATCGGCTGCGATGCCGCGCGTCGGTCCGTCACGGCGATGATGTGTCGCGCGTCCGTCCGTCGCAGAACACTGATTACCTAAGCCGTGCGCCGTATCTCGTTCCGGTCGCGTTCGACCTGCTCGCGCGCTCGCTTGATGTTCGCGATAATGATGGCTTCAAGGTCGGCGACCATTTTGTCTTCGATCTTGTCGCGTTGTGCGTCGTGTCGCCACTTTGCCCACGCGGCGGAGATTGCAAGTAGCACGGCTCTCAAGATGTCCCTCATCTTGCGCTCCGTTGTTTTGGTGGAGCAACAACGATAGGGCGCGATAGTTGACAGATCGTTGCGGCAGCACGGTTGCAGAATACCGCCGCATTTCGCGCGTGCCGGGCAACGTTTTGCTGGCGTGGGTCGTGGTCGAGGTGATGACGTGCTGCTTGCCGCATGTCGGTCGTCGTGACGCTGGCGTGTCCGTGGTCGTGGTCGCGGCGTTGATGCGCGATGCGACGACAGCCTGCCGTGATGCGACGCTAACCCAATGTCGGCGGACCAAGCAGCGCCATGACCAGCAGGGCCACGATCACAAGCGCCAAAAACGTGCTTCCAATCAACACAACCCAATCGTTCAAGATCATGAGAACCCCCAGCCACCCAAACGGCGCGCGCTGCCCGTCCATCATCGAACACCGGCAACCATGACAAGCCGATGACATGCCGCGCTGGCCCGTCGCAAAACACCGCACGACACCACGCACCAGCAGCGCCACGCACCAAGCAGCACGCACGGCATCAGCAACGATGTGGGGGGTTCTTCAAGGTACTGCGGCGGCAGAAGGAACCGGGAGGAACGCGCGACCCTACCCTTCAAGCGTATCTGCCATCGCGCATTCCGCCCACGATGTGGCGCATCGTCCAAGCCGTGTTCCTCGCGGTCGGCTTCGTGGTCGCGGTGCTGCTGCTGGCCCCGCATCGTGATGCGGGGGCGGCAGGCGATCTTTATCGTTCGCCTATGCTGCTGACGCCGATCAACTGCAAGCTGGCAGCGCGGACCTTGCTCGGCGTCTCCGTCTCCTCCCGGCGCTCTGGCTCCACGGGCGGCGGGGGCGGTGGGGGCGGCGGCGCATGGATCGCGCGCTCGCGCTTTCGCGCTCTCGCGCTCTCGTTCGATTTCCCAGATCATCCAGGGTTTCATTGGGTAAACGTATCGCGCGGACGCTCGGGGCTGCTTGTGAACACAGGCCAAACATTTGCGATTAACGGCCAATGCGAACGCATCAGTGGGCGTGCGGACCTGCCGCGTTGCTGGCCTGATCGTTGACCGCCATCGGCGCGCGGTGTGGAACAATTCGCAGCTTCATTGGCTGGAGGGGCGATGATGGCGGATGATCGTTCTGAGGTGTTGCAGTCACCGGCCTATGCGGCGTTGACGCCAAGCGGAAAGCGGGCATTGCATCTGATCGAGGGCGAGGTGATGCGGAGCGGCGGTATTGCTCGCCTATCGCATAACGACTTCAAGGCGTTCGGCATGGCCCGAAGTTCGTCCTGCCTTCGTCAAGATTGAGGGCGGCGGACGCCGCATCAACACGTTCACGCTGATCGACGGCTGGAAGTCCCTCGATGCCGTCGAGGCTGCGCGGCGGATGGCGCTGGCAAAGTTGCCGAAGCCTCACGTCCCACGACATCTTCGGGCGTTATCGCCCCGCCTGTCGTGGATGGATGACGGTCGGTAGATCAGCGACGTTGCGGACCTGAGCGTCGGCGCAGTGCCATCGAGATTGAAGCCGGGGCCAAGATCAGGCTGGCCGCTGAATACGAGGCGGCGCAGAAGGCTGGTGCGGTGCAGAAGGCTGGCGGCCAGCGCGGCAACCAGTTCGGCATTTTTCCAGATGAGAATAATGCCCCCTCAGCGCCGACATTGAGCATCGACCTGCGCGTTTGAACCTGCCGCTCGCTGCCCTATCGTGCGGCATGGTCTTGCCTTCCGGCTTCATCGCACCATGCCTGCCGTCGAAGGCGACCAAGCCGCCGACCGGCAAGCTCTGGGTCCACGAAATCAAGCACGACGGCTACCGGCTGATGGTGCGGCGGTGATGCTCATCGGGTTTTTACCGCCGCGCAGAACTGATCCGTGACCGCCTTCGTTTCCTCGGTGACGTTCCAGCCGTTCGTCTCAGCGTTTTCCTTGGCCAACTTATGCTCGGTCTGAAGCATATTTTTGATTTGCGCGTACGGTTTCCAGTCGGCCTTGGACAGCTTGACGGGGGGCGCACCGCAGACGTTGTGGGCAATCGCTTTCTGCACACTGGTACTGACGCCGCTCATGTGGCCCTCGACCACCGCGGTGAAGCGCGCCTTGCCGTATTGGCTGTTGGCTGCGATGAAGTCCTTGCAGAAGGCGACCCGTTGACCTCCGTCGCGGGCCTTGATGTAGGCCGTCTGCACTTCGTAATGGAGGCGGTAGGCGAGTTTGTCGGCGTTCGGGTCGGATTTCACCGCTTTGAGCATGGCGCGGTGGTCAACCGAGGTGGCTTCATTGATCCTGATGTCACATGCTTTGGCGAGGGAGACGACCGGAGCGTAGGCCCGCACCTTGGCTTCCAAGCCATCGTTGGCGCGCGCAACTGGTGCGAACAGGTTGGCGGCTATTGCGAAAGCAGCGAGACAGCGTTTCATTGGTGACATGCTCCGATCACCGAACAGCAAGCGGCCGCCTCGGCATACTCCGGCCTTTCATGGTGTTGCCCAAATGACAAGCAAGACGCTGGCGAATGTATGACGGCGGCGTCTTTTTGCTCTCGAAGATTGAATGTGGAGGTGCTGCCGTCAGGCCAATGGATGCGCGGCAGCTAGCCTACACCGGCACCGAAGCCGGTGAAGGTCGAACGACCGCGCGCCACGCGACGACAGGTGTCGCTGCCGCGCCTGTCATTCATGGATGACGGTCGATAGATCAGCCTGCAGGATGTTGCGGACCTGATTGTGTAGGGGGTCAGCGCCATCGAGATGGAGGCCGGTGCCAAGATCAGGCTGGCCGATGCGAACGCGCGACGCGCTGATCCGCCCCGCGAACGGCGTCACCACTGTCGAGAAGACGCGCCCGCCAAGCTATTTCCGACTGACGTCCCTGATGGTGCGTCCGTCTGTCCCGGATGTGTGCCACAGCCCTGTTTTCAGGCAGTGCTTGAAGGCTGCTGGACATTGGGACACGGCTTGCGCTTCCTGACTAGCCACGCCCTTATCGCATTCGGCCTTTAATTTTGAGCAAGTTGTCGCCTGCGCAGTAGCTGCGGAACAGATTGCAATTAATGCCGCACTCAAGATACTCAGCGAAAGCTTATGCATCGCCGCCTCCGAAATTGGAATAAGGACATATCAGAAAGAGTTTTTTCTTGCCCATCAATGTGGGGCAGCTCTTTTAGGGAAATCGAATGCTTCGGCCAGATCGTTTCATTGCCTCTTGCGCCTCTTGGAGCGAGTTTTGGGAGGGCACCAAAAGACTTTCATCCAATAAGGAGAAGGGCGATGTGTTTGAACGCCTGACCCAACTCTATCTCCAAACCGTCCCGGAATATCAAACAAAGCTGACACACATCTGGACCCTTCGCGAGGTGCCGCCGGACGTACGCAAATTTCTCGCCCTTCCAACCCAAGACGAAGGCATCGACTTCATAGCCCGAACGCGGCACGGGAAATACTGGGCGATCCAGTCGAAGTTCCTTAGCCAGCACGACAAGCCCTTGACCCGCACAAAGCTGGGCACCTTTTCGAGCCTTGTTTCCAATACGTGCAGCAATATCGAGTTGGCGGTTGTCGCACACACAGCGTCAAAACCTGTCAGCAAACGTCACCTGATGCGCAACACGACGGAGATTGGCCTCGACCGCTGGCAGTCTCTCGATCAGGAGGCGTGGAGCCTAATCGTTAAAAAGTTGAGCGGGAGACAAGCGCGGCGAGAAGCCCGAAGCCCACGACCCCATCAACGTGACGCTATTTCCGCTGCCAAGGCGCACTTCGTCCGCGGTGGCGCAGCGCGGGGTCGGCTGATTATGCCGTGCGGGACGGGTAAAA
>CAWBFG010000002.1:0-59969 GCA_963787955.1 uncultured Alphaproteobacteria bacterium
TCGTCACGAAGCGCGGCGTGTCACCTTCGCTGGAAACGAGATCGGCGGCGTCGAGCGCACAAGATCAACTGCGAGTGCGGCGGTTCCGCCGCCGCGGCGGGCTGCGGCGTCGTAAAGCTTGCTCTTCGCGTATACGTTCAAGGAGCGTAATGGCAGGCGCAGCGCGATCGAAGCCGTCGACGGCTTGGGATTGGGCAGGCGTACGCGCTTGGCGTTGGAGTCGTGCGGTTCCCAGAACCGCCGCTCCTCGGCTTCGTTCCTTAAACTTTAGGGACAGACTTGAGTTTCCTGTTATAGCGTAACCGCTCCTTGCGATTCATGGTCCAGTCCGAAATCACTCAAATCAGCCGCCCTTCACAGAGACGTCGAGACGATCCAGCCGCGCAAAGATTCGCTTATGCAGCTTGGCATCAATCCTAACTCGCAGCCCGCTAAAAAAGCCGCATAATGAGCGATCATGTTGCGTTGAGGGCGGACCGATCGCCGTGGACTCGCATGCCCACAGCGATCGACCCCATGGTTGGTATCAGCCTAGTTGGTTGGCTGGTCGCCCTGATGCGATATGGTCTTCTTTCCGTACCGCAGCTGATACTCTTTGTTCACGACGAGGCGGCCAAATGCCTTGTCAATTCGAGCGTCGATTGAGCCCAGTGTTTTCAAAAAGCGGTCGATCTCACCAGGGGGGAGTAACCGTTCTAATACCTTCTTGTGGCGGGTGCGGTCGGTCCCTGTCGCAGGTTGTTGAGGCGCTGCCTCGTCATCTGAGCTTGACCGTGGCGGGATCTTCCCGCTTTGCTCCATCTCTCTCCTTACCCGCGCAAGCTGTACTTTCTGCTCCTGTGGGTTCAGAGCAATTGGTCCCATCTTCCCCGATGGTATCTCGCGTGCTTCTCGGATGAATTGTTCGATGCCCACGCCCTCGCTTTCCTGAAGCCTGACCAGTTCTTCGGTAAAGGGATCGGTGAGTGTCGAGATTTTGTCGATCAAGATCACCCTGCGCTTTAACCATTGAAGTTGGGTGATCTGTTCCACGCATGATTCTTGCATTGCGCCTTCGGGATTGAGATCCTCCCGGTTGGCTTGCAGCATTGCGTCGAATTCTTCCGCGCTTTCCCAAGGGAGAACGATCTCCCGAGAGTAGGCCCCATGTTTCAAAGCATTTTTGCGGTCCGGGCCGGGGTTGGTCAGCGATGAAGCGGACTCCACCTTTGGGGCGGGGCTCGGCTCTACTTGCTGCTTCGCTGGATCGAGCTGCGCGTCCGTCGGCTTGTTGGTCGAATCGGTGCGATCGACTTGGTCTGATTTGCTCATAAGTATCTCCTTTGGTTCTGAAAAGGCGGACCAGTCCGCCGTTGCTAAAATCGCGGAAAATCCGCGTATGACGCGAGACACCTAAGTCGGCGTCTCGCATTTCTCTGTGACACCCAAAAATCCGCGACACAGAAGGCAAGCGGGGAGGGGTCTGATGTCGCCCCGCGCGGCCAAGTACCCATATATAGACACTATACTTGAGAAACGTCAAGCTTACTTGGTTCACTCTTCTGTGAAAATTAAACTTATCTGTATTAATTACTTAATTTTATTAGGGCAGATGGTGGTCTATATTTAATTATTGAAACTTGTATTGTTTTTGTATTGGCTCCAAGCCCGTGCGGCAGATTTCCCATCTTCGCCCGCACGCAATGCGGAATCTGCTTGGCGCCCGAGTCTTCCAAAGAAAACGATCCGGTCTTCGACCGACGCCGATCGGCACCGCAGTGCGCGGCCCCCTGCTGCGTCACCCGCGCGCCACAGTTCGCAGGCGTGGCGTTGTCGTACGAGACGGACGACGTACGGCCATGCGCGCCACATTGGCTTCACTGCTGCGCGCTAGTGAACAAGACGAAACCACAGCGGTGACCGTGCCGCACTGGTGCATGACCTATTCGCGTGACCCGTTCTATGGCCGCTATCCATGGAAGAAACTACGCCGACAAGTGCGCGTGGCCGCGGGCTTCCGTTGCAGCAAAGCATTGAAGCACGCGCGCGCGTTGGCTTACGAACCGCAGAACCTGATGACGTGTTGTGCGTTCACTGCCACAACCGCGAAGAACCAAGAAACGGAACGCCGCAGCGCGGTTGCGATATTGACGGCAACCCGCTGAATGCGCTGCATCCTTGGAACGTGGGCGGGGATGGTCAAAAATAAATAGCTTTCTGTCCGTCCGGCGAAAGCTCCGCACGCATTTGACTAACTTCGGCATTTTCCGGCGGCGACCTGGTGCTGTCGTCCGTTCATCGAAGCCGACCGCACCAATGATCGACACAAAGCGAACATATCGAGATGTCCGCTGGTCTCCTTGACCGAAAAAACCGGGACCGCGCTAGACCGAACGCATGCGAGGCCGTTTTAGCCAAAGCACGTGTTCGACGATAGCGCCCGTGGCGAGCCCACGCGCGATTATTCAAAGTTTGGCCACGGAGACAAGGCATGATTGGTTCGTGAAGCTAAACAGGGAGAAAACGAATGATCAGGTTGATCGCTGTTGCTACCTTTGCCTTGGCCGTCGCAACGTCGGCGCAGGCCATGTCGCCAGCGCCGCTTCATCAGACAGACGCCATGACCACGCAAGTCGCCCTCGGATGCGGAGTAGGTAGGACACGAGTTGGTGGTGTTTGCGTGGCCAGAACCACCAAACGTCAAGTCCGCAGGGCAGCCCGCAGGTGTGCGGTGTGGGGCGCAGGGGGCGCTTGCGCTCGGTGGTATTGAGAAACACCAACGAACTGGCGGGGAGAAAGACCTCCCCGCAAATTGTAACCGACATCGCGGCTCCATTCGCATGAGTGAGGCGCGGGCTTTTGCCTTTCGCGAAAGGGCGATGCAGGCCCACAAGAAGGCGATGCGTGCGGGCATCCCGGAGGAAACGCGGCACGCTTTGCTGATCGTCGAGCGGGACTGGACCAGGATGGCCGAGCGGGAAGAGTTAAAAGACGCGATGTCTTTGTTGGACGGCGCGGCCCCCACCAGCGGTCGGCAGGCGGCCATGCCGAAAGGACAGTAGAAGGCGTGTACTCATAAATTGCGTTCGTTCGGCAATCGCTGGCTGATGTCCGCTTTAGCCTGCCGGCTCAACCGGTCGACGCAACACAGGCGTTAAATCTCTCTGCTGGGGTTTCGTATTTCAAGGTCTCCCGCGGCCGTTCGTTGAGCTGACGGGCGGCCTTGTTCAGTTGAGCTTGCGAATACACTGACAGGTCGGTTCCTTTCGGGAAGTACTGCCTCAGCAAACCATTGGTGTTCTCATTGGAACCGCGCTGCCAAGGACTCTGCGGATCGCAGAAGTAGACATCGATATCGGTCGCAAGCGTAAATCGTCGATGGTCCGCAAGCTCCTTGCCTCGGTCCCAGGTCAGGGACTTGTACAGCTCATCCGGTAGCTTCTTCGCCTGCTTGATGAGCGCAGAAACGACCGTTCGCGTGTCCTTGTTGGCCACCTTCGCCAACATCACGTAACGCGTATGACGTTCGACCAAGGTCGCGATGTAGCTGTTCTTCGACCCGGCCAGGAGATCGCCCTCCCAGTGACCAGGGACCGCCCGATCTTCAACCGCAGCCGGTCGCTGACGGATTGAGACGATATCCTTGATTTGCCCCCGTCCATCGCCATTTTGGCCCGCCTGCTGAGGTCGGCGGATCGTCCGCTTCGATCGAAGATGGCCAAGCAGTTCTTTCTTAAGCACCCCGCGGGCTTGAACAAATAAGCTGCGATAGATCGTCTCGTGTGACACGCGGCAAAACTCATCTTCAGGATGCGCTCGCTTCAGCCAACCGGCGATCTGCTCGGGCGACCAATTCGATCTGAGCTTGCTCGCCACGGCCTGTCGCAGCCACGAACTGTTCGCCAGCTTACATCGTTTCGGACGGCGAGCGCGGACCCAGGCCTTCTCATCAGCAAGGGCCGCTCGGTATCGATCATAGCCGCCGTTCCGGCTGATTTCCCGGCTCACCGTCGAAGCCGAGTGACCCAGCGACCTGGCCATCGATCGGGCCGATCGATGCGCCGCAATGCCCCTGGATATCTCCTCGCGCTCCGACAGCGTCAATGCCAACCGCGAACGCCGCCGTGGCGCAGGACGAATCCCTCCGTGCGGCGCCACCTGGAAATAAATGGACGATGACGGCTTACCAAAAGCCCGGCCAATCGCTTTCAGCGACTCACCCCGCTGCCAGCGATCCCAAAGCTCCGTTTTCTCCGCCGCAGTGAAACCTCGACGATATCTTGGGCTTATCACCAGACACTCCATCTTCTCCCTTTAAGATAAAGTGTTGCGTCGATCGGTTGAGACCACCCCCAATAGCAGGCATGGAAGCGGTTAGGTGCGATGGGCTAAGAGCCGGTTTTGAAAGTTCTAGTTTGCGGAATCTGTTGTGATTCTGTCTATGGCAGCCGAATTGACGATCGGAGGCTGCCCATGTGGACCAAGGAAGCGCGCATTCAGCATGTGCCGCGTAAAGAACGTTATCCGAGCGATATGACGGATATGGAATGGGCGATCATTGCGCCCCTGATCCCGCCGCAGCGACCGGGTGGCCGACATCGCGAGACCGACATGCGGGAGGCTATGAATGCCGTGCGTTACGTGCTGCGTACGGGATGCCAGTGGCGGCAGTTGCCGAAGGATTTTCCACCGCGCTCCACCGTCTACAATTATTTTTGGGAATGGACGCGCTACGGTGTACTCGACCGTATGCTGGAGCAAAGCTCAAAGCCGCACTCGCTGGGCCAACCGGTCGAATTGGAAATCGTCAAAACGCACGGACAACGAAGGCGGCTTCAAGGTGGTACGTCGACGGTGGGTCGTCGAGCGAACATTATCTTGGCTGCGACGCAATCGACGCCTGATGGCTCACTACGAAGCGTTCGCCCTCATCGCCGAAGGCTATGCCAAGCTCGCAATGATATGCATCATGCTCAAGCGGCTCGCCGGGCCAAAGCTCAGCCGCGCAACGTAAAACTCCGAGTCAGGCTCTTAGCTGTCGAAAGTGACCGCAGGCGGTGGGATTCCGGAACGAAATGGAGTGCAACGTGCGCACCGACTTTAAGCGCCCAAGATGCTTCGCGCGAGGCAGGCCATGACCGGCCGCATCCTTGTGACCGGAGCCTCGGGCTTCGTCGGCCGCGCGCTGGTTGCTGACCTTGCCGCCGCCAATCTCTCGGTGCGCGCCGCGATGCGGCAGCCAGCCGATATATTTGCGCGCAGTGTCGAGGTCGTCGCGGTCTCCGACCTGACCCGGCCGGTCGAATGGCGCGCGCTGCTCAAGGGCATCGACACCGTCGTGCACCTCGCCGGCATCGCGCATGCCGGGCCTGGGATCGCCGAGGAAATTTACGACCGCGTCAATCGCCTGGCGACCGCCGAACTCGCGGCGGCGGCAAAGGCTGCCGGCATCCGCAGCCTCGTCTTTGCCTCGTCGATCCGCGCACAAAGCGGACCACTCGCCGGCCATGCACTCGACGAATCCGATCCGCCGTGCCCGACCGACGCCTATGGCCGCTCCAAGCTTGCCGCAGAAGAGGCGCTGCGCGCCTCCGGCGTACCGTTCACCATTCTGCGTCCGGTCCTGGTCTATGGCGCGGGCGTGAAAGGCAACCTCGCACGATTGATGCGCCTCTCGCAGAGCCCATGGCCCCTGCCCTTCGGACTACTCACGAACCGCCGCTCGCTGCTGGCCAGGCAGAATCTGATCGGCGCCATCCACTTTGCGCTGCGGACCACCGCGACTGCGAGCGAAACCTACGTGGTGGCCGACCCCGAACCGATGACGATTGCCGAGATCGTCGCGGCGCTGCGCGTGGGCCAGGGCCGGCGTCCCGCACTGCTGCCGATCCCAGCAACGGCCATCGCTGCGGCTCTCAAGGCCGCGGGGAGGACCGACACCTGGGCGCGGTTGGGCGGCGAAATGCGAGTCAATCCGGCGAAACTGCTGCAGGCCGGGTGGCGTCCGTCAGTTGAAACTCGTGAGGGCCTTGCGGCGATGGCCCGCGAGTGGCGCGAGCCATAGTCAGACGTCGGCGCGATCCTTCACGTTGACTGGCGAAATAGGGGCTGTCTCTGGCCGGTCGTGATCTAGCGGACGCTTGCGACACACGGAGTGCAGTTCGACTGCGTGCACGACAATCTGTCGCTATCGGCGCGGTCTGGCACAATCCGCGGATTGCATTTTCAGTCGTCGCCATCCGAACAAACCAAGCTCGTTTCGGTTGTGCATGGTGCAATTTTCGACGTGCTCGTTCGACCTCCGGTTTGGCTCGCCGACCTGGCGTGGTCAGCATCGACGGCAACGGCCGGGCCACAGCGATCGAGGAGAAGCCGGCACGTCCCAAGTCGAACTGGGCCGCGACCGGGCTTATTTTTACGACGCGCGCAGCTGTGACATCGCGGCGAAGATCAAACCGTCGGCGCACGGCGAACTGGAGATCACCGCGGTCAACCAGGCCTACCTTAAAATGGCGAATTGCACGTCGAACTGATGGGCCGCGGCTTTGCCTGGCTCGACGCCAGCACGTACTACGCGATGCTCGATGCCTCCAATTTGGTACAGGTCATGGAGCGCCGCCAGGGGCTCAGCATCGCAGCGCTTGAGGAAATTGCTCACCGGCAGCACTGGATCGACAAACCGATGCTGCTCGAGCTCGCCCGCAAACTCGGGCAAACTCCGTATGCCGGATATCTCAAGCGCGTCGCCGAGGATTAGGTCCGCATCCAGCCGGCGCATCCGCCGACGTTTAGGTTGGGACCTGATCGAGGGCGACGAGCGCGGTCACCGCTGCAAGCAACACCCGGTCGGGTTCGCAACGCGAGGGCGGCGGCACTCAACAAAGGAACGCTCGCGTTCCTTAACTGACCACACGGGTAATCAACTCCTATTTTTATTTTAATATTTTTTTGTAATTTTAAAATTTTTTGACAGCACGTGGAGCACGAGTTACCCGTGTCGCTCGTGGGCGGCACGATCACTTAAAGCCGTCATGTCGTACAGCACAAGAATTCGACCCATGAGCCAATCCCAACCTATCGACCGTCGGGCGTTTCTAGGTGGCTCTGACGCCCGAGTTATTATGGGGCGCGACGAGCACGCTCTCTTGCGCCTTTGGAAGGAAAAGCGCGGCGAGATCGAGCCGGCCGACCTCACCGGGGAGCTCGCCGTCCAATTGGGCCTGGTGACCGAAGTCCTCAATCGGCGTTGGTACGAGCGCAACACGGGCCTTCACGTCAGTCAGGTTCAAAGACGCGCATTCCATCGAACAATCCCTTGGATGGCAGCGACACTTGATGGCCTAATCGAAGCGACCGGAACGGTCTTCGAAGCCAAATTCATGCTGCCTTGGGCATTTTCCGAACAGGCGGCAGCCACGAAACACATGGCGCAGCTTCAGCACAACATGTTCGTGACAGCATGTAAGCAATCCGTGTTGTCCATCATCACCGGCGGAGGCAAATGGGTCGAAATATCGATTGCTGCCGACCCGATTTACCAGACTGTCCTGGTTGCGGCGGAGAAAGCCTTCTGGCAGGCCGTCCGAACTGGTGAGCGACCTCAGCTCTTTGATGCCGAGCCCGCTGCACCTCGGATCGAGGTCGTTCGCGTTATCGACATGGCTGGGTCGAACTCTTGGGCAGAGTTTGCGACTCTGTTTCGGCAGACGCATCAAGCCCATGCTGACCACGAGCGAGCCAAATCAGAGCTCAAAGCGCTTTTGCCCGATGATGCACGGGAGGCAGCAGGCCACGGCATTCGCGCGCGACGATCAAAATCTGGAGCAGTGACTTTCGATCTTCTCCACGAGGTGGATCATGCACCGCGCCAGTAATACCGTTGGAGCGATTGCCGCAGCTTTGGCCAAGGCGCAAATCGAACTCGTCAACCCGGAAAAGTCTCTCACTGCGCGAATTCGAACGGGCGGATCGCAAGGCCCGCACCGCGACTTTCGTTATGCCTCCCTTTCCAGTGGTCTCGACATTGTGCGCAAAACATTGGGGCGGCATGAGATCGCAATGGTTCAGACAACTGAGGTTGATGCCAAGGCCAACATGGTCAACTTGACAACCGTGCTGGCGCATTCTTCGGGGGAGTGGATGGCATCCGATTGGCCGGTGTGCTCGCTATCAGACACGATGGCGCCGCATCAGATGGGTGCGGCATTGACCTACGCGCGTCGCTACGCGCTGTTTACGCTGGTTGGCATCGCAGGGGAAGACGACCTCGATGCTCCGGACTTGAATGCAGCCACTCTCGTTGCTGCTGCAGGGCGAGAGGCTAACCGAAACGGCCAAGACAATAGCGCACTGGACTTTGCCGGCAAAATGTCACCACGAATTCGGTCCGCCCCTGCGCGCGATCTGGTGCCGACGCCAAATAAAGCTCTTGCTCCTGAACAATCAACTCTTGTGCGCGACCGTCTGCTCGCGGAGGTCAAAAGCCTTTTGTCGTTGAACGACGCAGTTTTGTGGGCGCGCCAAGCGTTGGCGTTAAAAAACTCGATGACGACCGAAGACGCGCAGGCGGTAGAAGCCGCGTTCGAGTCGAGAATGGCGTCATTGCAGGCAGAGAACACTGTCCAAGCCGCGCCAATACCCAGCTTGGGTCCAGAACAAGTGGAAACGCCTTTGCAACCTGCCATTGGCGAGGCAGCCAATGCGAAGGACAGCGCGCTTCTGCTGCAGAAGGTTTCACGCCACCGCGATCGAGCACACTTGCGATTTGTAGGCTCGAGGCCGTGCCTTGTCTGCGGCCGGCAGCCATCCGACGCCCACCATTTGCGCTTTGCACAGTCATGTGCGCTGGGGCGAAAGGTCAGCGATGAGTTCACCGTTCCACTTTGTCGGACCCATCATCGGGAGGCGCACCGATCGACCAACGAACCAAGCTGGTGGCGGATGATGAACATCGATCCCCTGCCGGTCGCCCAAAGGCTTTGGCAGACGACGAGAATGGGCAGGTCCATTCGATCGGCCGCTACTTCCGACAACCCAGCTTTAGCTGACGGGACAAGCGTCCGGTTTCCCGACGATCCTGCCGCTGTCAATTGAAACTCATGAAATTAGGTGTTCAATCGCGATGCAACGCGCACCGTCTGCTCTGAAAGAGGCTGAGCAAATAGCGATGGTGGTTGATTGCGAACGCCACTCCCGCTGCGGAGGATGTGATGAATGACCTCACCGTTTGCTGTCCTCATTGCAACGCAATGATAAGACTCGATAAGTCGCTTGCGGCCTCGTTGATCGAATCCACCCGTCTCCATTACGAAACGATCATCAATCAAATCCAGGCCAGAACCAGTCAAAGCGTCAATGAGCAGGTAACACGTATGCTCGAGTTGGAGCGCGAAAGACTTGCGACCGAAGAAGCCAGAAAAGCGCGGGCATTGTTCGCAGTCGATATAAACCAAAAGGCCCGCGAAGTGGCAGAGCTTCAAGACGTGCTCAAGGAACGCGAAACGAGGCTAGCGCAAGCCCAAAGGGCTCAAGCCGATCTGATTCGAAAGGAGCGAGAGCTTGGCGACGCTAGGCGGGAGATCGACCTCACGATCGAGAAACGCGTGCAAGAGGATCTAGCAGCAGTTCGCAGCAAAGCGACGCAAGAAGCGGAGCAAACTCTAAAGCTGAAAGTCCTGGAGAAGGAGGAGCAATTGGCCTCCATGCGACGTCAGATCGAGATCCTAAAACTCAGAGCCGAACAAGGGTCCCAACAACTGCAGGGAGAGGCACAAGAACTTGAATTGGAATTACTGTTACGCGCGAAATTTCCGAGAGACGCCATCGAACCAGTACCGAAAGGAGAATTCGGAGGGGATGTGCTTCATCGCGTGAAGGGCCCGTTGGATCAATATTGCGGGACGATTTTGTGGGAAACCAAGCGGACGAGGCATTGGAGTGATGCTTGGATCGACAAGCTTAAAGATGACCAACGCGCGGCGAAGGCGGAGCTTGCGTTGATCATATCGCGCGCGCTGCCGAAAGGCGTTTTGACCTTCGACCTCATTGATGGAGTATGGGTTTCCGAGCCTCGTTGCGCCGTCGCCGTCGCGACCATCCTGCGTCAGTCTTTGATCGAAATTGCGGCCATACGACAGTCGCTCGAGGGTCAACAGACCAAGTCGGCGCTGATTTATCGATATCTGACAAGCCACAAATTCCGCCAACGTATTGAAACCATCATCGAAAAATTCACTGATATGCAGGCCGATCTGGAGCGGGAACGGAAGGTCACGACGCGGCTTTGGGCGAAGCGCGAAGCGCAGATCCGAGGCGTAATCGAATCCACGGCTGGCATGTACGGCGATCTCCAAGGCATTGCCGGGAAAGCCCTAAACGAGGTCGCGAACTTGGAACTGCCGCTGCTCGAGGCTCCACACCGCGGTCGTGTCAAGAATGAGCGTAAGCTTTATGCCGCTACACGAAAAGTTCGCTCTGCCGGCGACGCGAGTTAGTAATCGGACATTCAGCGTAGCGACCCATTTGACGAAGCGTGCCTTCCTCCAGCGACGGCCGCACGGAACGTGAGGGCCGAAGCACCATCAGCTCTTGACGGAAGCGCATGACCTAGCCCAACGATATGATCCCTGTGCACAGGACAATGAGCCCGGCGAGCAGTAGACCCAGCGGGCCGTCAAAAACGTTGAACGCGCCGCTCATCGCTGACTCCAAATCACTTTGCGCTGTGCTCATTGTCAGCTTGGTAACCTTAACAACTAGTAAATTTCGCCATGGGAGCATACGCGGCGCAGGTTCGCTGTGCGCATGATCGGTGGCAGACGTAAGGCGCGCGCTTGACGGTGCGTACAATTCTGGGTCAATGGCGCATGCTGCACAGCGATCTGTCCGGACCTGAAAACCACAGCCGAAATGACGCCGCCAGCCAGGCGTGGTCGCTGAGCATTGTTCGACACAAGGCGTTTCGCGATATCGTAGCGTTCGTCGAGCGGCACGGGTTGCTTGAGAAGTTCTACATTCTCACGTTTTGCCTGTTTTACGCGGTGCCGAACGTCTGGTCGGCGCGATCTTGCCTTTACTGGTTCGTTCTGCCGTTGTTCCTGATTGTCGTGCCGCGTGATCCGCTGTTGCGCATCTTGCGCGCGCCACTGCTGCTGGTGTGCATGGCGTTTTTTCTGATCGTCATCGTGGCGGCGCCGTTTGCACAGGAGGTCGTGCCGCGCCAGATCGGAAACCAGGTGCGCATCTTGCTGGTGCTCACGGCGTTCCTGGTGGTGACGGCCTATCTCGCCTATCGCGATCGCGATTTTCCCTATCGATTCTTCCTGTACGTCTCGTGCACCGCCGCGATCGGCGCAGCACTGACCGTATGGAATCATCTCCTCCTCGACGTGCCGGCCAGCCATATACCCAGGCGCCTGGAAGGCGTGCCGGGGATGATCGTGTACTACAACCCGAGTTTTGTCGGCGCGATCTATGGCTTCGCCTGCGTCGGCGCCGCGGCGGCGGCGACCCGGCCAGGAATTTCGCGCGGCGAATTCTCGATCTTGGCGATGGCGGCGGCGATCCTGGGCACCGCAGTCGTCCTCACATACAGCCGGCACAATCTGCTCGGCGTCGTGCTGGCGCTTGCGATCATCATCGCGCTGGCGCCGAGCCATCTCGACCCTTCGCTGCGGCGCGCGGTCCGGATCGGGGCGCTGGTTGCAGCGTGCGTGCTGCTGTTCGGGCTCTATATGGCCAAGTCGATGTGGCTCGGAATGACGGAGCGCGGCGACAGCTACCGGTTCTTTCTCTGGAAGAGCTACTGGACGTTCATTGAGCAGCACCCCTGGGTTGGTGTTGGCATTACCGCCAAACATCCGGTCGCGTTACCCCAAGGGATGGAAATGCCGCATCCGCACAATTTCATCTACGCCGTGGCGATCAAGAGCGGGGTGCTCGCCGCGGCCAGCGTAACGATCATGCTGCTGCTGGCCGGCATCCAGGCGATCTGGGCGTGGGTGAAAATCAGAGCGTTGTTTCCGCTGGTGCTGCTTGCGATGGCGGTCGGGCCGACCCAGTTCGATTTTGGCCATCTGCCGCAATCGCTCGGCATGGAATGGCTGGTGCTTTGGTTCCCGATTGGACTGTGCATCGGCACGGTGCTGCAGGCGCAGGACGCGGCGCCCAGTGTTAACACTGCTGCGGGTGCGACCGTCCGCGCTTAGAGCATGATCCCGAAAAGTGGGAACCGGCTTTCGAAAAGGATAATGCTCAAACGAGAAGCCAAGCGACGAGTCTGATTCAGCGTAGCAAAATATTTTTATGACGCGCTGTGAAACGGCTTGAAACGGCCTGAACGCAGAAACGCTTGTAACCACAAGCACTTTGGCGCGTCTTGCCTTTGTCTCGCCGTTTCAACGCGCACCTTATTGTTTCACCAGTTTGTTAGCGCAGCTAACAACCAAGCGCGAGAAACGACATGCGAGCCAAGCTCACCGACACCGCCATCCGGTCCTACGAGCCGCGCCCTGCGCAATACTCCATCGGCGATGCCTCCTGTCCCGGCCTCTGCGTCAGGATCACGCCGAACGGGATCAAGACCTTCGCTTTCGCGTATCGCAACAAGATCGCCCACAAGGTCGAGTGGCTCACGCTGGGCCGCTATCCGGACCTGCCCTTGGTCCGCGCCCGCGAACTTGCGAACGACGCCCGCAAGGTGGTCGCTGACGGCGGCGCGCCGCAGGCGATCAAGCGCCAGCGCGTCGAGGCTCAAAAAAAACTAAGACCTACGCCGAGGTGGTCGAACTCTACTACGAGGCAAGCTGAGCGCGCTCCGCACCGGACACCACACGCGCAGGATGCTACAGCGCGTCGGTCGGGTTTAAGTTGGAACGAGCGCCTCTGACCTCGGGGAAGAAGGCAATGGCGAACCGGACCAAACACATCGTCCACGCGATGTTCAAATGCGCGAAGCAACCGGGCCGCAAATTGCAACCGTGAACCCGTTCGCTGACCTTCCAGCACCTGGCGGTGCCGCTACAAGCGCGACCGCTTCCTGAGCCGGACGAGATTAGGCGGTTTGGCGCGCTCTCGATGAGCCGAGCCGCTTCAACGTACTGGCGATGCTGCGACCGCGCTGCGTCTAATCCTCGTGACGGCGGCGCGACCGGGCATGGTGCGCGGCATGGTCGGCAGCGAGTTGCGCGACCTGAACGGGCCGAGCGAACACGGGCCGCATTGGTCGCTTCGGGACAGCGGATGAAGGCCGGGAGTGCCTTCATCACACCGCTCTCGGGCTTGGCCCTTGAACTGCTTCGACCGCATCTCAAGACCGATCCGGACGCGCCGATGTTCGACCTGCACCCAATGCTCTATACGAGGCAGCGCATTGCATTGTCGCCGAACTCGGGATGAAACACTGGACACCACACGACCTGCGGCGCACTGCGGCAACGATCCTCGACAAAGCAGGCTACTCGCTCGAACAGATCGGCGCGTTGCTGGCGCACACCGCAAAGGCGTGACCGCGGTCTATGCACGGTGGGACAAATTCAACCTCCGCGCGAAATGGCGATGGTGATCGAGCAGTCACTGCGCGAAACCTTGGCCGACGACGAACCACAAACGACCCAGACCGCCGCCTGATACCGGGTGAAACAACAGGGGCCGCTTGCGCGCCTGCTCCGGTTCGGCATGAAGAAGGCCCCGCGGCGGGCGATACCGCGGGGCCATCCACATCTGTACGCACGCCCCTGAGGCGCGACCCCATCTACCATGGGAGCCGCCGCATGCGCACCTCAACGCTTCAACGCGATTTGTCCTGCGACCGCTGGCCGGTGCCGGAACGCCCGCGCACGTGGAATGCGGATTGGGTCAAGCACCGGATGGTGGAAGCCTTCACCATCGAGCGGCGGATTCCGGACAAGGGCGTTGGCCCGGCCATCGTCAAAGGTGCGTGGGCGCAGATCGACACCACCGACACGTTTGCCGACCGGGTCTATCAGGGCGAACTGGCGCGCGACGCCGTTTTGGACAAGTGGGCGCGAGCTGGCGGCGCGTTGCCCCACGAAGTAAGCCGGATGGAAGAGGCGCTGGGCTGGCCGGGCCAGGTGCTGGCGAACGGCCACGCGATCGAGGGCCGGGTTCTGCTCGCATGGGCTTACTGCCAGGCGTACGGCAAGCCGTTGCGCCGCATGCTGCGCCAGAAGGGATGGAGCCGGACGACGTTCTACAAGGCCGTGGACAACGGCTCGCAGCGGATCGCCGACCACCTCAATAAGCGAGCCGTAATGGTGCGGTGAGCGCGGCCGCCCAGTTAACAAATACGTCACCACAGTCTCGCATAATCCCATTGCTAAGGTGGATCGGGGATAGGCCTTTCCCAATCCCTCGTCCCCTCCACCGCGTCCCGGAGGTGCCGCGAGGTTCCTCCGGGACTCCTCCAATGGCTATTAAACGAATTATTAACCACGTTCGGATTAGCGGTTGAGACAAACCAAATTCACTTAGGGAGAAGCTCTGATGGATCCGCTGGAGCATCTAAGTAGAAAATTGGAAACACTAGAGAGTTCGAAATCGGAGTACTTAAAGCCAGAGAGTTTGAAACCAGAGAGTTCGAAACCAGAGAGTTCGAAACCCTCTGGTCCGCTGGGCGACAGCGCCGAACGGATCGAACGAATCAGGTCCTCCGCCTCAGGTTCGATAGAAGAACTCCATGGATTAGTATCCGAACTCCAAAAACTGCAAGAGTTCCTAAAGTCCGGGGTCGACAGCGTGCAGCGCCAAATCGACAGCGCGTTGTCCGGAATCAATATCATTGTCGAAACCATTGGTCCCTGGAAGAGCATCGTCAAGAACGACGCCGACAGGAGATATGAAACGCCCGCTAGACCGGAAATACCGGAATTCCTCCAACGATTCAGTTTCCGAAGCAATGAAAAACAGAATTAGCCCACCGTCTTGAGCCTGGTCGGCGTCTCGAGCCGCATCAAGCGGGCTTCCATCTCGGCCAACGCGGACTTGGCTTTTAATTCGCCGCGCAGCTCGGCAAGCTCGAGCTTCAGCCCCGAGACTTGCGACTGCAACGTGCCGTTCGAGCGCACAATCAAGCGCAGCAACGACATGCGCCAAACCGGCACCAATAAGCAATTCCCTGGCGCGTGCGCTTACCATAGGACACCGCTTATCCAAGCCGTGGCATTGGCGCGGCGCATTTGCCACGTCACGTCGAGCAACGTGCGGATGGAAACGGTGTAGGTTTGAAACGTCGATCTTACCGGTGCGGCGATGGTTGCCGGTGCGCCAGGCGTGCTGATGGCAAGCGGCGTGGTGTCCTCCTCATGGAAAGTCGCCAATTCGGAAACGCTGAATTCAGGCAAGCCAGACGCGGAAACGAACGCATCCAAATCCACCGCAATCACCGTGCCTGCCGTGACGCTGGCGGACGGCATGATGATGATCCCGGCGGCTTGTGCGTTAACCGGCAATGCCAACGCAACACCCGCGGTCTGCACAGGATTGCAGAGAATGCCGACACGCCGCGCGGGTTGGACGGCGCCCACCAGGCTACGGATATCGGCGGCTATCTTCTCCAGGTAGTTTGTCGCGGCTGATGGCGTCAGGCCGCTCACGCCATTGCGTAAGCCCGCGGGCCGAATGGCATCGGCTGCCGTCGCATCCAACAGCACACTATCCAAGGCTATGGCCGTATCCGCCAATATTTCCGTTTTGATAATGGCTTCGACATCCAGCGGCGAAGCCTTCGCAAGCTCGCGCGTGATGTGCGATATCACCGCCATCTTGTGCGGCAGCAACGTGGTGCTGGTGAAATTGAACCGCCGCGCGGGGATTGGCGCTGCTTCACCAACGAAACTTCCATTGATGCGCGGCGTCGCGTCGCGGCCTGGCACCTTCAGCAGCCCGCCCGCTGGCGATTGCAGCGCAAGCGTTGCGGCGCGCAGTTGGCCGAAGGCAGAGACCGGCGCGAGTTGCAAATCCCACTGGCTGACGATGGTCTGAACGACAACGCTCAGCCACTCACTACCGGTCGTTAACGCTGGCGACGTTGCGGCTTTGGTGATGACCTCAAGCAGTTCGTAGTCGTCATCGCCGCGGTAGGCCGACAACGTTTTATCGATCTCGAAAAGCGGATTGTCGTGTCGAACCGCCATTTTTTAACGGATTATTAACCAATATCGTTCGCATTAGGGACAACCCAAATCCACCTCAGGAGAAGCCGATGGACCGCCCAATATCTGCGCAACCTGATGAAAAAACGCCTGCTCTGGATTTGTCTTTGGCGGCGCAACTCTGCAAATTGGCAACTCAAGAGAGTTCGAAACTCTCTGCGCCCCTCGAAAACAATGCCGACCGGATCAGGTCCTCCGTCGCCCGGTTGACCGCAAACTCTATAGACGAGCTTCAAGGGCTGGTATCTGAACTCCAAAAAATGCAAGAGTTCCTGAAGTCTGAGGTCGATAGCGTGCAGCGCCAAATCGACAGCGCGTTGGCCGGAATCAATATCATTGTCGAAACCATTGGTCCCTGGAAAAGCATCGCGGTCTCACAAGCGACTCAAAATGGGCAGCGCTCTGTTCGGGGTCCGGCAGCAAATATTGAACCCGCGCAATCGCGTCGGATGTCCGGCTGACTCAGGCGGATCGCCGGAACCGCCACGCGCAGGTCGCGCTAAACCCGAATCAGTGCTAAAGATATTCGCCAGCCGCTTCGCCAAAATCGGAAACCCGCTGCTGCCGCATACCGGGCAGGTGTTTGGCGGATAGCGCCAACTGCAGCTGGGACTGCCTGCGTTGTGTTGCAGACGAAGGCGACCCTCGCGCACGGGTGCCCGGAGGGGGTCAACGCTCTAACGTCCGCGCTGATCTTTCGTAATGGTTTACGGCAGCCGATGGCGTCAGACCGGATACACCGTTGCGCAATCCCACTGGCCGGATGGTGTCCGCCGCCGTGGCGTCAATCAGGATGGTGTCGATTGCCAGCGCGTTGTCGGCAACGATTTCGGCTTTGAGAATTTGTTTGATGTTCAACGGGCTTTGCTGTGTAATCTCGCGAGAGAATTCGGAAAAGCAGCCGAGTTTGTGCGGCAACAACGTGGTGCTGGTTAAGCCAAACCGTCGCGCCGGAATTGGTTGCGTTTCGCCGACAAATGATCCATTGATTTGCGGCGAGCTTCGAGCGGCTCGGTACTTTCAACACCGCACGCGATGGCGAATTGAAGCTTAACGCTTTCGCGCGGAGTTGGGCGAACGCACTCGCCACTGCGAGGTTGCTGTTCCACTCTGAGATAACAACGTGAGTGACAACTTCCATCCAATCAGCGTTGCTCGTTGTCGCGGGCGTCATTGCGGCTCGCGTCATAAGATCAAGCAATGGGAAATCGTCGCGGTCGCGATACGGCGCGAGCGTCTTATCGAGATCAAAAAACGGGCTGTCGCGAATGTGCTTCACACGCGCGGCAACGCTGCGAATCATCAAGTCGAAAATTTTGCTTTTGGGAGGACGCCACGAAGCTGGTGGCCGCGACGGGCGCGCGGCGTAGCTTGAATCATATGCGGTCGCTTGACCATGGCGATCATTCAATTAGTCAGGGGCCCTGTCTAATTGAATGAGTTGTAGAAGCGGCAACGCTGCAACCGCTTCTCTTTGGCTTCAAAGATCGGCAGCCGCCGCTGCCGCCAGGCCGCCCCAGCTATTTCGCCTGGCAGGTACGAACAAGCTTTTGGCAGACCTTAACAAGCGCGTCACAACAGTCTCGGCATATCTCACTGTCAGCCTTGGGCGGCGGTGCAGCCTTGCCCCATATCCGCCACCCTGGGTCGGGTCCCGGAGGGAGCCTCGACACCCTCCGGGACTCCCCTAATAGGCTACGTTGAAATTCAGTCGCCCCAGGAGATCGCACGTGGCCAGCCCGGTCTCAGCAAAACGCGGTCTCGTTTGCGAGGACTGCGGGAGGACAATCAAGCGGTCGCAGGCTTACTACATCACCGAGATATGCCCTAGTGACCAGGAGCATATCATCAAAAACCGCTACCATATTGGCTGCGGCCCGGTGCCGAGCGGCGAGCTTTTTCCCCATGGCAGGGTCGGGCTGCTGCGGCGATTGTGGCCGCGTCTAACGCCGCCTGAGACTGACGTGCCGCCAGTCGTTAAGTTGTACGGTCCTCATCACCGCCGTCGCGGCTGATAATAGAAACGCCTGCCGCAGCAGCGGTTAACCGCGAGGCCGCAACGCATTGCGGCCTCTGCGACCCGAGACTTGCCCGTCTGGTGCCTTTCCAGCCAAGGGCTCAGGGGGATTGACGGCCAACATCGTGGTTTCCTTGGCCGACGACAGCGCGATCAGCGTTTCCGTGCGTTGTATGCCCGGCACGGTCTTGATGACCTCGGCAAGGAAACTTTCAAGCTGTCCGGTGTTGCGCAGCCGGACCTTGACCAGGTAATTCCACGCGCCGGTGACGTGATGGCATTCGAGGACAGCCGGCTCCCGCATTACTCGCTTGAGAAACGGCCCTTCCGCCGCCGGATCTCCCCAGCCGACAAACATATAGGCCAAAAGATCGAGCCCAAGAGCCTCGGGCGCTAGCCGGGCATGAAATCCGCTGATGACGCCCTGCTCGGTGAGCCGCTTGATCCGCTCTTTTACCGACGAGGGCGCAAGGCCGACGACCTTGCCGAGTTCGCCGAGCGAAGCCTGATCATTTGCCTGCAGGAGTTGCAGGAGCTGGCGGTCGATACCGTCAAGTTGTGACATAAGCCTTTTATAGCAGCCCAAGTCGCGCTGGTGCCAACACCCGCTATAACGGCGAGGGCATTGGCCGCCCCGGTTCAAGTCCAGCGCGGACAGATGTCTGACAATACAGCAAGACTTGGCATTACATCGGCCATGCCGGCTTCGGGCCCCAAGCCAAAAACGCCACACTGCACGAGTTTTTTGGGCGGCCGAAGGGTTTATCTATTGCCGCACCGCACCTGCGAGGGCCGTCAGCGCCGCGGTGCAGCGAGTGGGGCTCCCTGATCCGCCTCCCTTCGACGCAACATATTGATTGAGAAAGGCTATTTGTGATTAACCCGTACAATTTGTATCAAATAGAATAATGCGACCAAAACAGGGGTAAAAAAGAATTTTAAAGTGATATAAAAATTTCAAGTTCTTGGCGAAATTGAAGTTGTCCTGCTACTTTAAATGGCGTATTACCATGAATTCTATCAAAAGTTGTGAAATTCCGAATGGAAATTGCGTTTCATGAGCAGCCGTGTCCTGGCGACCGGTGCATCAGGCCTCAACGAGCGTCGGCCGCGCTTCTTTTGTCGGCGTCGGCGTGAGCCATCCCACCGCGTGTTGCGGAGGCTGAGCAGCCACGGTGCGACCGCCTTCAGCGGCGGCGCGGTCGGCGCACCCGCGAGCGCTCGACGATCCGGGTCGTGCTGAACCCGGGCACCAGATCGACGATCACCATCTCCCCGCCCTGTCCGCTACCAGCACCTCGAAATTGCGGTCGCGCTGGCGCGCCAACGAGCGCAGCACGGCGCCCAGCGCATCCTCGCGCTCATAGGTGGTGACGAATGACAGAGATCAGATCGTCCACGATTGGCGTCTTGGTTTCGTTCGGGCACGCCCACCAACGCCACTTCCCAACTGGCAGCCGCCACCGAGCGAGCGGCTGGAGAAACCGCAGCGATGAGTGCGCATGGCTAAAGATTCCGGCGCTGAACTTGATTCTTTCTCATCACGATAGTATTTGCGCCCTGCGGCGACACGAATAGGGATTCTGTCAAAGCTGATGAACAAGCACGCGTCGCTCGAACTCGATCTCGCAGCCTCGCCTTCTGATGTGCCGGCCGCAACATTTTGCGGTCACCTACAGCATCAATCCCTGGATGGACCCGCACGTTTGGGCCGAAAGCGGCGAGACGCTGCACGCCACCGCAGCACGGCAGTGGGCCGGCCTCTACCGCACGCTGCTTGCGAAGGGCGCCGCGGTCGAGACCGTCGAGCCCACGCCCGGCCTGCCCGATCTGGTATTCACCGCAAACGCCGCCGTCGTGCTGGACCGCAAGGCCCTGCTGACGCGGTTCCGTCACCCGGAGCGCCAGTGCGAGCAGCCGGTGTTCGCGGCCGCCTTCCAGACCCTGCAGCGGCGTGGGCTGCTCGACGACGTCGTGGAAATGCCCGAGGGCGTGTCGCTCGAAGGCGCCGGAGATTGCATCTGGGACACCCGGCGCAGCCTGTTTTGGATGGGCTGCGGGTTCCGCTCTGATGTCGCGGCACGCCATGTGGTCGAGGAACAGTTCGGCGTACGCTGCCTGCCGCTCGAACTCGCCGATCCGAGCTTCTATCACCTCGATACGGCACTCTGCGCCCTGCCGTGCGGCAGCGTACTCTACTACCCAGGCGCGTTCACCGCTGCTGCGCTCGATACCATCCACAGCCACGTCCTGCCCGAGCAGCGCATCGCCATCGACCGCGCCGATGCGGAGCGCTTTGCCGCCAATGCGGTCTGTATCGGCCGCGTTATGGTGCTATCGAGCTGCAGTGACGCGCTCCGGCGCACGCTGGCAGCACGGGGCTACGCGGTTGCCAAGACTCCCCTGCATGCCTTCCTGCGCAGCGGCGGGTCGGCCTGCTGCTTGACGCTGCGCCTCGACCACCAGCAGGCATCGGTTGCGGTTGCCGATCAGCCGAGGATCGCTACGGCCCGCCTTAACGGCTGACGCTCAGTCTCCCGACGCCATGATGCGCGCGTTGAGACGGCGCAGCGCCTGCCATGCCATGCGAAACGGCAGCGCGAGATAATAGTCGCGCAGGATCGGCCAGCGCTCACGCCGCCGCGCGGCGTCGGCCGGCGCATACCAGCCGCAGCCACCGACACGCCGGGTCAAACGGTAACCGCTCTCGTTGAGAAAGCGATGCCGCTGCAAATTGGCGATCGGATCCGCGATGACGACCAGCCTCGGCCGCCAGTGTTCAAGATCGAAACCCAGCAAGGCATCAAGCTCACGGCCGTGAACATCGAGCACCAGGAGGTCGATCGGCGCTGGCGCCTCGGCTTCGCGCAGAATGTCGTCGAGTGCGCGGGTCGGCACCATGATGACGTAGCTCGACGGCGCAGCGGCAGTCGACCGCCCAACTTCGATCGTCGACAGCGGGCTTGCGATGCGCAGCGCAACCGGCTCCCCGGCAACGTCAGCCGCAACGCCGAGCGCCGCAAACACCTTGGCGCGCCGCGCTGTGATCAAGAAAGCCGCGAGATCAGGCTGCGGCTCCACCAACACGCCGTTCCAGCCGGCGGTTTCGAGCGGCCAGCTTCGCGATCCACTGGTGGGGTTTCGGACGCCGACCTCGACAAAAAAGCCGCTACCGGCATTGCCGAAGAATTCGCCGAGTTGCTGCGCTTCGTCCTGCGGGGGAAGTTCCGGCACGTCCGGTCAGCCTCGGCGCCGTCGCGGGCGGCGCGCCCGCGAGCGCTGCACGATCCGCGTGGTGCTGTAGCCCCGCACCAGATCAACCAGGACCACTTCGCCGCCCTGCGCTTCGACCACCTCGCGCCCCACCACCTGATCGCGCCGGTAGTCGCCGCCCTTGACCAGCACGTTCGGCCGCACGCGGCGAATGAGCTCGAGCGGAGTGTCCTGCCCGAACACCACCACCAAGTCGACCGCCTCCAGCGCAGCCAGCACCTCGGCGCGGGCCCGCTCACTCTGGATCGGCCGTTCCTTGCCCTTGAGGCGGCGCACCGAAGCGTCGCTGTTGAGCCCAACCACCAGCCGGTCGCACTTGCCACGCGCCTGCGCCAGCACCTTGATGTGACCCGGATGGAGTAGATCGAACACCCCGTTGGTGAAGCCGATCCGCAGATCGTTGGCCCGCCACTCGTCGAGCCGCCGCTCGATCGCGCTCCAGTCGAACGCGATCTTCTCTTCCGGCGCGAGCGCCGCCGCGGGAAGGATACGCGCACGCAATTCCGCCGCCGTGACGGTCGCAGTGCCGCGCTTGCCGATCGCCACCGAGGCGGCGGCGTTGGCGGCGCGCACCGCCGCTTCGAAATCCGCCCCCATCGCCAGCATGACGGCGAGCACCGCCGCAACGGTATCACCGGCGCCGGATACATCGCGCACCGCAACCGGGTGGGCCGGCACGTGGACTGGGGTGGCGCCGCGGAAGTGCAACAGCATGCCCTCCTCGCTCAGGGTCACCAGCACGGCCTTGCTGGCGACCATTCGGCCGAGCGCAGCGGCCGCGGTTCCAAGCTGAGCCATGGTTGCGGTCGCAAGCCGTGTCGCTTCGGCGAGTTCCTTGCGGTTTGGTGTAATCACGGTGGCGCCGCGATAGATCGAGAAATCGCCGCCCTTGGGATCGACCACCACCGGCTTACCGAGCTTCCTCGCCTGGGCGATCACCGCGCGGATCACCCGCGGCGTCAGCGTGCCCTTGGCGTAATCCGAGATCACCACCGCATCGACGCGCGGCAGTGCGGCGATGGCCTGTCGGATCAACGCGGTTTCGATCTTGGCGCTGACCGGCTTGGCCATTTCCCAGTCGGCGCGCAGCAGATGGGTCGAATGATGTTCCGAGACGAAGCGCAGCTTGTGCGTGGTCGGCCGCGCCGGATCGACCGCCAGCCGGGCCTTGATCCGGTTGGTGCCCAGCCTCAGCTCCGACCTGAGGCGACGGCCGTCGGTATCGTTGCCGACGACGCCGAGGAAGATGCAGCGCGCGCCGAGGCTCGCGATGTTGCGCGCGACGTTGCCGGCGCCGCCGACGATGACGTCCTCGCGGCGCACCGCGATCACCGGGGCCGGCGCCTCCGGGGAGATGCGCGACACGTCGCCGTAGACGAACGTGTCGAGCATCGGGTCTCCGATGCAGAGCACGGTCTGCCTGCCAAGCGCCGAGAGCTGTTTCTCAAAGTCGAACATGGCCGCTTTCAGCGATACCGATCCGCGGTGTTGAGATATTTCGTCACGTAGTCTGCGACCGCGGCTTCCAGCGGCGCGAAGCCGCCGTTGTAGCCGGCGCGATGGATATTCTCGACCTCTGCCTGGGTGAAGTACTGATATTGGCCGCGAATTGGCTCCGGCATGTCGACGTATTCAATCTTTGGCTCGGCGCCGAGCGCACGGAACAGCGCCGAGATCAGATCACGGAAGCTGCGTGCCTTGCCGGTGCCGACGTTGAAGATGCCCGACACCGAAGGACTGTCGAGCAGCCAGCGCACCACCGCCACCGCATCGTCGACGTAAATGAAGTCGCGGTGCTGATCGCCATCCTCGATGCCCGGCTTGTGCGACTTGAACAGACGCACCGTGCGGCCTGCCTTGGCGTCGTCGAACCGCTTGGCGACAAGGCTCATCATGTCGCCCTTGTGATACTCGTTCGGACCGAACACGTTGAAGAACTTCAGCCCGCACCATTGCGGTGGCAGCTTCTCCGTCTTCACCACACGGTCGACCATGGCGAGATCGAACAGGTGTTTGCTCCAGCCATAGAGATTCATCGGCGAGAGCCGCCTCAGCGCCTCGGGCGACCAGTCATCGGAGAAGCCGGCCGAGCCGTCGCCGTAGGTCGCGGCCGACGAAGCATAGATGAACCGGGTGCGGGTCTCGGTGCACCAGTCGAGCAGCCTGCGCGACAGGCGGAAGTTGTTCTCCAAGACCAGATCGGCGTCGGTTGCGGTGGTGTCGGAGATGGCGCCAAGATGGACGACTGCATCGAGCTTGCGGCCTTCGAGCCAGCGCAGCAGCTCGTTCGGAGGCACCACGTCGGCGATCTGGCGCTTGGCCAAGTTGCGCCACTTGCCTTCGCTGCCGACGATGTCGTTGACGGCGATATCGGTGCGTCCGGCCTCGTTGAGACCCGCGACCACGTTCGACCCGATGAACCCGGCCGCTCCGGTGACCAGCAGCATCCGTTTCCCGCCAAATGAAGGCCCTCCTTTGCCCCAGACAGCCCCACCACGCAACTTTGGACCGGCGGGGCGTTACGGGGGCTTCGAACGCTCGTTTCGGCCTTGGAAGGCTGGGGATCGGGCTGGACAGCCACTGCGGGGCGGGTTACCGCCTGCTCCAAGGTCACAATAAATGAACCACAGTTCAGATCATGTGCCGGGCGATGGCCTGCCGATCCTGCTCGTGCCCTACATGTGGATCGGCGATTTCGTGCGCTGCCATTCAGTCGTGCGCATGCTGCGCGAACGCCATCCGGAGCGTCCGGTCGACGTGCTGACCACGACGCTGTGCGCGCCGCTGCTCGACTACATGCCCGGCGTACGCAAGGGCATCGTCTGGGATCTGCCGCGTAAGCGCCTCGACTTCAACCAGCACCGCGCGCTCGCCAACGTGATGCGCGCGGAAGGCTATGGCAGCGCACTGATCATGCCGCGCACCTGGAAGGCGGCGCTGGCGCCCTTCCTCGCGGGCATTCCGGAGCGCACCGGCTTTGCCGGCGAGGCGCGTTTTGTGGTGCTCAGCGACATTCGCTGGGGCGAGCGCAAGCTGCCGCGCATGATCGATCAATGCGCTTCGCTCACGCTGCCGCCCGGTGCAACGCTGCCGGCGCAATGGCCGGTGCCCCAGCTCGAGGTGCCCGCGGAGGAAGCGCGAGCGGTGGCGGACGCAACAGGGTTTCGCCAATGATGGCCGGCCGGTCGTCGCATTCGCGCCGGGCGCGGTCGGTTCGAGCAAGCGTTGGCCGTCCGCCTCGTACGCCGAGGTCGCGCGCCAACTGACTGGTGCAGGATGCACCGTATGGGTGCTCGGCAGCCCGGCCGAAAGCGCGCTCGCCGCGGAGATTGTCCGCGGCGCCGGAGCGAACGCGCACAATCTCACCTCGTCCGATCTGCGCAACGCCATCCTCGCCCTGAAGGTCGCCACCGCGGCGGTGTCGAACGATTCCGGCCTGCTCCATGTCGCCGCAGCGATTGGAACGCCGACGGTGGGGATTTTCGGGCCGACCAGTCCCTGGCACTGGGCGCCGCTCAATCCGATCGCCGCCACCGTCGAAACGTCAACCGACGTGCCGTGCCGGCCGTGCCACAAGCCGATCTGCCGGATGGTGCATCATCGCTGCATGCGCGACATTCCGGCGAGCCAGGTGGTGACCGAGGTGCGGCGCGCGCTTGGCAGGCTGCCGGCACGAGCTTGACGATGGCAGCCGCAATCGTCCGCAAGCCTGCCGCATTTCTTGATCGCGACGGCGTCATCAATCACGACGATGGATACGTCGGCACGCGCGAGCGCTTTCGCTGGATTTCCGGTGTCGCGGCCGCGATCCGCCGTCTCAACGACGCTGGCTATCTCGTCTTCATCGCCTCGAATCAGTCCGGCATCGGACGCGGCCTGTTCACCGAGGACGATCTGATCGCGCTGGACGCCTGGATGCGCAACGAGCTCGCCGCGCAGGGCGCGCGCATCGACGACGTGCGCTACTGCACGTTCCATCCCGAAGCCAAGCTCGAGGGCTATCGCTGGAATTCGTCGCTGCGCAAGCCCGCGCCCGGCATGATCCTGGACCTGATCGCCTCGTGGCCGGTTGACTCAACGCGCAGCTTCCTGATCGGCGACAAGGAAACCGACATGGCGGCCGCGCGCGCCGCCGGCATCACCGGCTACTTGTTCACCGGCGGCGATCTTGATGCATTCGTTGCCGGCTGTCTTGCGGCTCGGTGATCAGCCGGACGGCGTCGACTACCTCCCCCTACGCCGGGCGGCGCGCCCTTCGCGCCCAGCACCTGAGTGATGCCGGAGCCGACCGGGCTGGTGAGCGCCGGCTCGGTATCGATGAAGATCGCGACCAGCGGCACGCCGAGCGCAGCGGCGAGATGCGTCAGCCCGGTGTCGACCCCGACCACGAACGTTGCCCCCGCAATCAGCCGCGCCACGTCGTCGAGCGGCCGGTGCTCGGGAACGCGCGTATGGCGAAAGCCCAGCGCGATGTACATCGCATGGTCATGCTCGGGCTCGTTGCCCCATGGCAGCACGATATCGAATTCCGGCTCCAGCGCGGCGACCAGGTCGCGCCAATGGTCCCGCTGCCACTGCTTGCCGGGTTTTGCGGTGGCGTGCAGGAACACCCCATAGCGGGAACCGGCCTCATCGCCGACCAGGAGGGTGCGGTCGAGGCCATAGTCCGGCGCACCCTGCGGAAGATAGCCGAGCGCAAGCCCGGTCAACGCGCGGTTGCGCGCGACGGCATGCTGGTTCCATTTGACCTGATGGCACACGTCATAGAACCACGCCGCCTGCGGCTCCCGGATGCTATGGCTGTCATAGCCATGACGCCAGCCATGGGCAGCCATCGCGATTGCCGCCGATTTGAACAATCCCTGAGTATCGACGATCTCACGATAGTGTCGCCGCCGCAGCTTCGTTCCAAACTCGGCAATCTCCGCCCAGGTCGAGCGTTGCAGCAGGCGGCGCCCGCGCCAGCGCCGCGTGGCAACGGGAATCACCTCATCGATCGCAGGGTGCAGCCGCACCAACGGCGCAAACGCCTCCTCGACCACCCAGCCAAAATAAACGGCAGGCCGCCGCAGCCGCGCCTCAGTGATGGCGGGCATGTGATGAATGATGTCGCCGAGCGACGAGGTCTTGATGAAGAGGACGTCAGACATAAGTGATTCGCGCGCGTGGTATCCTATACTGGCCGTTAATCATGTCGGTACTTGACCGGCAGCCGTCCCCGAAAATAACCAGAGCTACAGCCCCCCTAGGTAGATTTTCGACGCCACCAAAACGGGAACAACGATCATGACCGTGCTGGTCACCGGCGGAGCCGGCTATATCGGCAGCCACACCGTGCATGAGCTGGTGGACGCCGGCGAGCGCGTTGTCGTACTCGACAACCTGTCGACGGGCTTCCGGTCGGCATTGCCGAAGCCGATGCTGCCGATTGTCGGGGACGTTGGCGATCAGGCGTTGGTGGCCTCGATCATCGACACGCACCACGTCGATGCCATCATTCACTTCGCCGGATCGATCGTGGTTCCGGAATCGGTGCGCGATCCGCTCGGCTACTACCGCAACAACACCATCAATTCGCGCAGCCTGATGGAGACCGCGATCAAGTCCGGCGTGCGCCATTTCATCTTTTCCTCGACCGCCGCGGTCTATGGCGATCCGGAGCGCGTCCCGGTTGCCGAGGATGCGCCGCTCAATCCGGTGTCGCCCTACGGCTGGTCGAAGCTGATGACCGAGGTGATGCTGCGCGACTGCGCAGTGGCGCACGGCCTCGGCCATGTGATCCTGCGCTACTTCAACGTGGCCGGCGCCGATCCGAAGATGCGGACCGGCCAGTCGACCCCGGAGGCCACCCACCTCATCAAGGTGGCGGCGCAGACCGCGCTCGGCATGCGCAAGGGCCTCGACGTGTTCGGCACCGACTATCCGACCCCCGACGGCACCTGCATCCGTGACTACATTCACGTCACCGATCTCGCGCGCGCCCATCGCGCGGCGCTGACGTATCTGCGCGCCGGCGGCGCCAACGTCACCTTGAACTGCGGCTACGGCCGGGGCTTTTCGGTGTTGCAAGTCGTCGACGCGGTGCGCCGCGCCGCCGGCCACGACTTTCCGGTGCGCATGGCGCAGCGCCGGCCCGGCGATGCGATGTCGATCGTTGCGGCAGCGGAGCGCATTCGCGGGCTGTTGAACTGGAAGCCCGAGCTCGACGACCTCGACACAATTGTGGCGCACGCGCTGGCTTGGGAACGCCGCCTTTTGGCCCAGAACGAGCGGGGCGCCCGCGAGGCCATTTCTGGCTGATTCAGCTTCTCCAGCCAGCCTGCGGTTTAGACTTGAAAAGCGCGGCGTGACGGGCAATGAACCCCATGGCCCGGGCCGCCATCGCGCCCGACGCTCCAATGGGACCACCAGGTGCGGCAGCGAATGCTTGAGTTTAAGCTCAAAGACCGGTTCGGTGATCCCAACAGCGCGATCCTGCTGATCCGCCGCCTGCTGGTCGAACATGCAGCCGCGCAATGGAAACGTTACGCGGTGGCGTTCGGGTTGATGGCCATCGCGGCGGCGTCGACGGCAGCGGCCGCGTACCTGATCGGCACCGTCATCAATCAGACCTACGTCGAAAAGAATCTCGCTGGCGTTATTTTCTTCGGCATTGTGGCCGCGCTCATTTTCGTCGCCCGGGGCATGGCGACATACGGCCAGATCCTGATGATGGCGCGCATCAACAATCGGATTGTCGCGGACAATCAGCGCAAGATGTTCGCTGCCTTGATTCATCAAAACGTCGGTTTCTTCTCCGACCGCCACTCCTCCGAATTCATGGCGCGCCTCAAGTTCGGCGCGACGGCGGCGAGTCAGGTCCTGAACATGCTCGCCGGCGCGATCGGTCGGGACTTGCTGTCGGTGATCGCGCTGGTCACCGTGATGGTGATTCAGGATCCAGTGATGTCGCTGGTCGGTCTCGTGGTCGCGCCGCCGGCGTTGTTGTTCCTGCGCAAGCTGGTTCGTCGCATCTATGCGATTGCGCGTAATCAATTCATCGGTGACACGCGCCTGCTCGAGACCCTGCAGGAGACGGTGAGCGGCATCCGCATCGTCAAGGCCTACACGCTCGAGGACACGATGCGAAAGCGGCTTGACGCCGACGTCGCCGAGGTCGAGCAGCTGGCTAACCGGGCGGCGCGGGTTGGCAACCGGGCGAGCCCGCTGATGGAATCGCTCGGCGGCGTCGCGGTGGCCCTCGCCATCGTCTATGGCGGCTACCGCGTGATCGAGACGGGCGCCGCGCCGGGACAGTTTGTCTCGTTCCTCGCGGCGTTCCTGCTGGCCTACGAGCCTGCCAAGCGGCTCGCCCGGCTCAACATCGAGTTGAGCTCCGCGCTGGTCGGCGTGCGCGTGCTGTTCGAGATCATCGACCACCCGCCGACTGAACCCAACGAAGACCACAAGCCGCCGCTGCAGCTGAGCACCGCGCGGATCGAATTCAAGAACGTTCGCTTTGCCTACCGGCCGGGCGAAGAAGTGCTGCGCGGCATGAGCTTCGTGGCGGAGCCCGGGCACGTGATGGCCTTGGTCGGCCCGTCGGGCGCCGGCAAGTCGACGGTGCTCAACCTCGCGATGCGGTTTTACGAAATGCAGAGCGGAACGATCACCATCGACGGTCAGAACATCGCCGACGTGTCGCGCAATTCGCTGCGGCAGCAGATCGCCTACGTTGGCCAGGAGACCTTCCTGTTCCACGGCACGATCCGCGACAACATCGCGATCGGCAAGCTGGGGGCGACCGAAGAAGAGATCATCGCCGCGGCCAAGGCGGCCCACGCGCACGAATTCGTCAGCAGCTTCCCGGCGGGCTACGCCAGTTTGGTCGGCGAGCGCGGCACCAAGCTGTCCGGCGGCGAGCGCCAACGCATCGCCATCGCACGCGCGCTGGTCAAGAACGCGCCCATCATCCTGCTTGACGAGGCCACGGCCGCGCTCGATTCGGAATCGGAACGCCTGGTGCAGGACGCCATGGCGCATCTCTGTGCAGGCCGCACCACCATTGTGATCGCGCACCGGCTCAACACCATCATTCACGCCGACCGCATCCTGGTGGTGGAGGGCGGTACCATCGTCGAGGCAGGCCGACACGACGAGCTGCTGCGCAAGGGCGGCCGCTACGCTGCGTTCTACCGCCTGCAGGTCCGCGAGCAGGAGAGCGCGCCGATCCCGATCGCGTCCAACGCCTGATTTCGGATGTCCGCAACCGCCGCGCGTTGACGCCCGGAACCCATGTGCTATCTGACCTTGCGGCCACGGCGCCCTGCCGTGATCACGCATTCACCTGTTTCTCAGCCCGTTCAAAAACGAGACGCATGAGCACCACCAAAAAGTATGTCATTACCCCGCCGCCGCAGGCCGCGCTGGCGATCGCGGGCTCCACCGATCTGTTCCCGGTGCGCCGGATCTGGTGCGTCGGGCGCAACTACCTGGAGCACATCAAGGAGATGGGGCAGGACGAGCGCGAGCCGCCGTTCTTCTTCGCCAAGCCCGCCGACGCGATCGTTCCCGACGGCGGGACATCGCCCTATCCGACGCTGACCAAGGACATGCACCACGAGGTCGAACTGGTGGTCGCGCTCAAGAGCGGCGGCCGCAACATTCCGGTCGACCAGGCGCTCGATTGCGTATGGGGCTATGGCGTCGGCATCGATCTGACCCGCCGCGACCTGCAGATCGCCTCGCGCGACATCAAGCGGCCCTGGGAGGTCGGCAAGGCGTTCGACGCCTCGGCGCCGTGCGGCCCGCTGGTCTCGGCCACCAAGATCGGCCACCCGAAGAAGGGCAAGATCACACTCAAGTGCAACGGCAAAGTGCGCCAGGACGGCGACCTCGAGCAGATGATCTGGAACGTGCCGGAGATCATCAGCAAGCTGTCCGAGATGGTGGCGCTCGAGGCGGGCGACATCATCATGACCGGAACGCCGTCCGGCGTCGCGGCGACGGTCGCCGGCGACACGCTGGAATGCGAGGTGGCGGGCATTCCCAAGCTGACGGTGACGATCGGTCCGACGCTGAAATAACGCGCAACACGCGGTCAAAAATTAGGCCCGCCGGCTTCGCTCCGGCGGGCCGCATTATTTTTGCACTGCAAACTGCGGCATGCCGAAATCCAGCCGCCGTACGGATTTGGCACTTGTGCGGTGCAACCTTTCGGAGGGTTCGAGGTAACAAAAGCTTTACACGACGCTGGCATGAATCCCGCAATGTCATAGTTGCCGGCTTGGAATGCCCATGAGCAACATCTTGGCCTCCCAAAGCTCCGCGACCTCGGTGCGGGCGGGTAGTTCGCCGCGCGAGCAAGCGCGCGACGTCGCCGCCGCGCTTGCCGCCAACGCACGCACCACCGCCGAGGTGCTGAAGGAATTGCGCCGCGCATTTCCCGACATGCCGCTTGCCGAGCGCGTCGCCGCGCTCGCCGCTGTCGTTCGGATTTAAAACTCACATTCCAAGATAAGCCTTGCGAACCCGGTCGTCGGCCAAGAGCTCGGCGCCGGTGCCGGACAGCGTGATACGGCCGTTCTCCAGCACATAGGCGCGGCTCGCAAGCTTGAGCGACACCGCGACATTCTGCTCGACCAACACGCAGGTCAGCCCCTCGCGATTGAGGTCGCGGATGGTCGCCAGCACGTGCTGCACGACGGTCGGCGCCAGACCGAGCGAAGGTTCGTCGAACATCACCAGCTGCGGTTCGCCCATCAGGCAGCGCGCAATCGCAAGCATCTGTTGTTCGCCGCCGGACAGCGTCCCGGCGGCCTGGCCGTACCGCTCGCGCAGCAGCGGAAACATCGCCAGCATGCGATCGAGGTTGTGCTGCTGCTTGGCGCGGGCGCGCGGCAGCATCGCGCCCATTTCCAGGTTCTCGGCTACGGTGAGCGTCGGAAACACCTGGCGCCCTTCCGCGACCTGGCCGATGCCAAGATCGCACACCCGGTGCGGCAGCAAGCCGGTGATGTCGGCGCCGCGCAGCACAATGCGTCCGTGTGCCGGCCGATGCATGCCGGCAATGGTGCGAATGAGCGAGGTCTTGCCCGCGCCGTTGGCGCCGACGATCGCGACAATCGCGCCCTCGGCCACATCGAGCGAGACGCCGTCCAGCGCCTGGGCGTCGCCATGAAACACATCGAGGTTCTCGACGGCGAGCATCTAAAGTGCCTCCGCGCCGAGATAGGATTCGACCACGGCCGGATCGCGCACCACCGCCTGCGGCTCACCTTCCGCGATGGCGGCACCGTGATGCAGCACCAGAACCCGCGCGGCAAGCGACATCACTGCGCGCATGACGTGTTCGATCAGCAGAATGGTGAGCCCGCTCTCCTTGTTGATGCGGGTCAGGATGTCGACCATGCGGTCGGTCTCGGTCGGCCGCAGTCCGGCCATCACCTCGTCGAGCAGCAGCAGCTTCGGATCGGTGGCGAGCGCGCGGGCAACCTCGAGGCGTTTGCGGTCGGGCAACGTCAGCGCCGCGGCCGGCTGTGCGCGCTTGTCGTAGAGGTCGAGCCGTGCCAGCACCTCGCGGGCATGCGAGCGCGCCGCGGCGACGTCCAGCCTGCGGTGCAGCGCACCGACCATCACGTTGTCCTCGACGCTGAGGCCGGGGAATGGCCGCACCAACTGGAAGGTCCGGCCAATGCCGCGGTCACAGACTTCGTTGGGAGCCAGTCCGTCGATCCGCTCGCCAGCGAACGAAATTCGGCCTTCATTCGGCGGAAACACGCCGGCGATCATGTTGAACAGCGTGGTCTTGCCGGCGCCGTTGGGGCCGATCACCGCGAAGATCGTGCCTGGCGCCACAGAGAACGACACGTCGGATACGGCACGCAGCCCGCTGAAATTCTTCGAGACGTTGGTGACCTCAAGCAGCGCGGTCATGTCAGGGCTCCGCCTTGTCGCGGCTCTTGCCGAGGCCGAGCCTGCGCGCCAGCGGCGGCCAGATGCCGTCGGGCAGCAGGATCACCACCAGCAGCAAGCAGAAGCCGTAGAACACCTGCCGCGCGCCCGGCGGCGTGAAGCCCAACAGGTTCAGCAGTTCGAAGATGCCCTCGGCCAGGCCGGTGATCAGGATCGCGCCAATGATCGGACCGAACAGGGTGCCGATGCCGCCGATGATCGGCCCCAGGATCAGCTCGATCGAGCGCGAGATGTTGAACACCTGCTCGGGGAACAGGTTGTTGTAGTAGAACGCGAAGAAGACGCCGGCGACCGAGGTCATCGCCGCCGAGATCACCACCGCGACCATCTTGCAGCGGAAGGTGTCGATGCCGAGCGTCTTCGCCGCCATTTCGTCTTCGCGGATCGCTTGCCAGAAATAGCCGATGCGGCTGCGCAGCAGCAGATGGCAGAGCACGAACGCCATCACGGCGAGCGCCAGCATCACGTAGTAGAACATGGTTGGCGAGCCACGCAGATTCCACAGGTCATTGCGTGTGTAATTCGCGACCGGCAGGAAAAAGCCTGACGAGCCGCTGACCCAGCGGAAATGGTCGAAGCCGATCCGCGCGAACTCGGCGAACGCGATGGTGAGGATGGCGAAATAGACGCCGGCAACGCCGAACCGGAACGCGAGATAGCCGATCGCAGCGCCCGCCAGTGCGGCGATCGCGATCGCAACGGGAAGCCCGAGCCACGGCGAGATACCGAAGTGCACATAAAGCGCGGCGGTGGTATAGGCGCCAAGCCCGACGTAGAGCGCATGGCCGAGCGATAGCTGCCCGGCGAATCCCATCATGATGTTCCAGGCTTGGCCTGCGTAGGCGAAGTAGAGAATCAGGATGAGGACGGTCAGCACGTAGTCGTTGGCAAACCATGGCGCGATCAGGAACGCGACGAGCAGGGCACCGAGCAGGATCAGCGCGCGGCGCGAAACACCATCGAGCAGCCGGGCGATCATGACGTCCTCTTCCCCATGATGCCCTGCGGCCGGAACAGCAGCACCAGCACCAGGATGGCGAAGGCGAACATGCTCTTGGCCGACGGCGTGAACAGGAGGCCCGCCAGCGCCTCGGTGATGCCGATCAGCACGCCGCCGAGCAGCGCACCCGGCATCGAGCCGAGGCCGCCGGTGATGACGATGATGAAGGCGAGCAGCGTGAAGGCCGGCCCGAGCGGCGGCGTCACATCGATGATCAGCACCAGGATGGCGCCGGCGGCGCCGACGCAGGCGGCGCCAAGCCCGAAGGTGAGCGCATAGAGCTTGCGCACGTCAAGCCCGACCACCAGCGCGCCGGTGTAATTGTCGGCGCAAGCGCGGATCGCCTTGCCGGTCGGCGCGAACTTGAAGAAGGCGAACAGGGCCGCCGCAACCGCGATCGCCGCGAGCCCGGCGTAGACCTTGGTGGCGTCAATGATCAGCGGCCCCAGCGCAAAGCTGTCGAACGAATAGGCGGTCTGCACGTTCTGCGCATCCGGGCCGAACACGATCAGGAGGCCGTTGACCAAGATGATCGCGACCGCGATCAGGAGCATGAACTGAGCATGCTCGGGCCGGTTGATGAACGGCGTGATCAGCCAGTTCTGCAACGAATAGCCGAGCGCGAACAGCACCGCCGCGATCGGCAGCATCATCAGCAGCGGATCGAGCTTGAACGACGCGAACAGCACCACGGCGAGGTACATCGCGATGGTCATCATCTCGCCGTGGGCGAAATTGACGACCCGCACCACGCCAAAGATCACGGAGAGGCCCAACGCCATCAGACCGTAGACCAGGCCGGTCAGCAGCCCGCTGATTGCCACGTTGAAGTAGATCTCTGCGGGCAAGGGTGAGCCTCAGCCTCTCAACTGTCATTCCGGGGCGCGCCGAAGGCGCGAACCCGGAATCCAGATGCATCCCCCAGCAAGCCCCTGGATTCCGGGTCGCTTCTTCGCGGCGTCCGGAATGACAGTAGCACTCGGCCGTTCAACGCTTATCGTACGGCTTCATCGGCCATTCGGCCTTGGCGTTGGTCGCGCCCTTGGGCGCCACCGTGACGAGCTTGCCATCGCGGTTCTGAATCGCCGAATTGCGCAGCTTGTCGTTCTGGCCTTTGGCGTCGAACTGGATGCCGGGGCCGGTCGAGACATTGTCGGTGATGCTGGTCTTGCGGATCGCGTCGGCCAGCGCCTTCGGATCGGCCGAACCGGCGCGCTTGTAGGCGTCGGCGGCAACGAGCAGTGCCTCGAAGGTGTAAATCTGGTTGGTGTTGACGTTGAGGCCCGGGTGCGCTTTGCCGAACGTGGCCTCCAACATCTTGCTGACCTTCTTGTTGGGGTCGTACCAGGGCACAAAGCTCAGCGGTCCGTCAGCGAGCTTGCCGAGCGTCTTGAGATACTGATCCTCGTACCAGCCTGGACCCATGCTGAGAATGCCCATCGGCGACCAACGCTGCTTGACGAGTTCGCGCGTGATCAAGATCGCGTCGTTGAGCCGGCTCACCATGAGCAGCGCGTCGGCACCGGTCGCCTTCGCTTTCGACACCTCGACGGAGAGGTCGCGTGCCGCCGGATCGTAGGCGATCGTCTCCTTGATTGAGTATGGCATGTTGAACTTCGGCATCACCGCGCCGATGCCCTTCTGCATGGCGGTGCCGAACGTGTCGTTGACGTGCATGAACGCCACTGTCTTCGGCGCCACACCGCTCGCCTCGAAAACCTCTTTCTGGTTCTGGAACGCGTCGGCGAGGATCATCGGCGCGGTCGGGAAGTTGCGGAACACGAACTTGTAGCCCTGCTCGGTGATCGGCGGCGCCGCGGCGATGTTGATGACGAAGGGAATGCCTTTCTGCTCGGCGACCTGCGCGATCGCGGTCGACTGCCCGGAATCGAAGGCGCCGACCAGGAGCTGCGCGCCGTCGCTGATCAGCTTCTCAGCACGGGCACGCGCCACTTCGACGTTGGTCTCGGTGTCGGCGTTCATGATCTGGAGGCTGGGCAGGCCAAGCTCCTTGAGGATGCCCGCCGCAATGTCGACGCCGCGCTGGCAGTCCTGGCCGATGCTCGCCTGGAAGCCCGAACGCGGCAGCAGCACACCGACCTTCAGGGCGGCCGCCTGTGCGCGCAGGATCGACGGCGAGGCGACGAGCGCGGTTGCGGCGGCAGCACCGGCGGTAAAGCTGCGGCGCGTCACGCGCGTTCGGTGCGAAAACGGTTTGCGATCCATGAGTCCCTCCCTGTCCTGGTGCGGCGAAGGCCGGCTTGCTGCATTGTTCTTCGGCTCCGCCCCACAACGCAATGGGCCCTGCGCGCCAATACCGCGCGGGACACCGGATGGATGCCAGGACGTCGCAATTTTGCAAATATGTTGACCTCGACAATAGATGTCGTCAACAACAATATGCCGCGCTATCATGACGCGTGACCGGACGGATGGACGGGTGGGGATGGCCGAACGAGCGCTGCCACGCCGGCATGGAACGAACGGCATCCCGCCGGCGTCGCCGCACCGGCCGTTGACGGGGCGGCGCAACGGCACGGGTGCGCTTCAGATTGGCGTGCTCGACGGTCACCTGGGATACTTCCTGCGCCGCGCGCAGATTGCCGTGTTTCAGGATTTCATCCGCACGCTCGCGGACATCGACATCGGTCCAGCACAATATTCGGTGCTGGTGGTGATCGGAGCCAACGATGGCCCGTCGCAGGCCGAGGTCGCGGCAACGCTCGGCATCGAGCGGGCGCGGCTGGTGCGCATGCTGGACCATCTGGAACAGCGCGGCCTGACGCAACGGCAGCCCTCGGCGACCGACCGCCGTTCGCACGCGCTGCAGCTGACGCCGAGCGGACAGAAAATCCTGAAGCGTGCCAAGGCGCTCGCCGGCGTGCACGAAGCGCGGCTGCTGGCGCGGCTTGGCGGCGCTCACCACAAGCAGCTGCTGGAAGGCCTGCGCGGCTTCGAGCTCTGATCGCGACGCGTCAGGCGTGCGGCCGGTCCTGCAGCACCCCGCGCCTGATCTGATCCTCTTCGATCAACTCAAACAAGGCGCGGAAGTTGCCTTCGCCGAAGCCCTCGTCGCCCTTGCGCTGAATGAACTCGAAGAAGATCGGGCCCAGCACGGTCGCGGAGAAGATCTGCAGCAGTACCTTGGTGCGCGCCCCGTCGACCACGCCCTCGCCGTCGATCAGGATGCCGGATTGCCGGAGCTTTTCAATATCCTCGCCATGGCCGGACAGGCGCGCGTCGACCTTCTCATAGTAGGTCGATGGCGGTGGCGGCATGAATTTCATGCCGTTTGCCCGCAACTGCGACACCGACGCGTAGATATCGCGCGCGCCCATGGCGACGTGCTGGATACCCTCGCCGTGGTACTCCTTGAGGTATTCCTCGATCTGCGACTTGTCGTCGAGTAACTCGTTGATCGGAATACGGATCTTGCCGCACGGCGACGTCATCGCCCGCGAGATCAGGCCGGTCAGCTTGCCCTCGATGTTGAAGAACCGGATCTGGCGGAAGTTGAACAGCTTCTCGTACCAGCCGGCCCAGTGGTCCATGCGGCCGCGATAGACGTTGTGGGTGAGGTGATCGATGTAGTGCAGGCCGACTCCATCGGGATGCGGATCGCGTTCGCCGGTCCAGCGGAAGTCGACGTCCCAGATCGAGCCCTTGTCGCCATAGCGGTCGACGAAATAGAGCAGCGAGCCGCCGATCCCCTTGATCGCCGGGATGGCGAGTTCCATCGGCCCGACCTTGATCTCGCCGGGCTCGGCGCCCAGCGACAGCGCGCGCTCGTAGGCGTGCTTGGCGTCGACCACGCGGAACGCCATGGCGCAGGCGCACGGGCCATGGATGGCGGCAAAGCGCTGCGCGAACAAATCCGGCTCGGCGTTGACGACGAAGTTGACCAGGCCCTGCCGCCACAGCGTCACGTCCTTGGAACGATGCCGCGCCACCTCGGTGAATCCCATCGTCGCGAACAGCGCCTTGAGCTTCTGCGGTTCGGGATGGGCGTATTCGACGAACTCCATCCCATCGGTACCCATGGGATTGGCGTCGGAAATGGTGGGGGGCGGTGCGTCGTGAGGGAACGGACCCATGGCTGACCTCCAAGAATCCAACAAGAATCCTGACTGGCCGCCAGCCTACCCCTGCGCGATGAGTCGCTCCACGGCGGCGGCGATATTGAACAGGTGGCGATCCTGTCCGTTGCGCGCAACCACCATCAGGCCGACCGCCAGGCCGTTCGACCGCGGCAGCGGCAGCGAGATGGCGCAGAGATCGAAGAAGTTCATCATCGAGGTGTTGCGCAGCAGCAGCATGTTCTTCTGACCGAACGTTTCGAGCGTGGCCACCTCGGCAATTTTCGGTGCCACGATCGGCGTGGTCGGCAGGATCAGCGCGTCGAGCCCCGCCATCCGGGCATCCATGGCGCGGATCAGCCGCGCCCGCTCCCGCGCCATCTCGATGTAATCCGCGGCCGGCACGGCGCCGCCGCGCTCGATACGGGCGCGGATGTTCTGGTCGATGTCGCCGCCGCGCCGCTTGAGCCGGTCACGGTGGATCGCGAACGCCTCGGTCGGGGCGAAGCCGCCCTTGGAATTGACCGCGATCATATCTGGAATAATGGCGATGGTTTCGTCGCTGAGCTTTGCCCCGGCCTTGCCGAGCATGTCCGTTGCGCCCTCCCAGGCCGCCGCGACCGTGCCGTCGATGCCTTCGAACGGCATGCCCGGCACGATGCCGAGCCGCAGCCCGGTGAGCGCGACGGGCTGCAGGGCCTCGGGCCTGTCGCCGGCCATGACCGCATCGGTCGCGGCGCACTCCGCCACGGTCTTCGCCAACGGCCCGATCGAATCCAACGTGAACGAGAGCGGGAACGCGCCCTCGGTCGGCACCCGTTGCCGGCTTGGCTTCCAGCCGACGATGCCGCACAGCGCGGCGGGAATCCGGGTCGAGCCGCCGGTGTCGCTGCCGATCGCGATCTCGCACATGCCGTCCGCCGCAGCGACGCCGCCGCCCGAGGTCGAGCCGCCAGGCGCGCGCGAGCGGTCCGTCGGATTGCCGGGCGTGCCGTAGTGCGGGTTGGCGCCGACGCCGGAGAAGGCGAACTCGCTCATGTTGGTCTTGGCGACGACCACCGCGCCGGCGGCGCGCAGCCTCGTCACCACCGGCGCGTCGGCAATGGCGGGCTTGCCCTCCTCCGCCAGCACCCGCGAGCCCGCGCGTGTGACCTCGCCTTTGACGTCGAACAGGTCCTTGATACTGACAATCGCGCCGTCGAGCGGCCCGAGCGATTGCCCGGCGCGGCTTCGCGCATCGGAAGCGTCCGCCGCGGCGCGCGCCGTGTCGGCATAGACGGTGAGGCAGGCGCGCGCGCCCTCTCCGTTCGGATCGGCGATGCGCCCAAGCGATTGTTCAAGGCGGTCGCGGGCGGATTGGGTCATGCGCAACAGTATACGCGAACTAGCCGATGTCGCGCTTGGCTTCAGCCAGCACCGGCGCGAGATCGCCGGACGGGGCCTCCTGATCTTGGGTGGGGGCAAAGCTCTTCGGCGGAGCGATCTGGCGGTGACGCCAGATGCCGTACGCCAGCGCAGCCGTCACCACCACGGAGACCGCGGCCGATGTTTTCATGTCCGGATGGAACATCGCCAGGAACGACACGGCCGCCAGCAGGCAGCGCAGTGCGACATCGCCGGCCGGATTGGGGTGGCAGCGCCCGAACATCGCGAAGGTGATGCCGAGCGTGCTGATCAGCACCAGAATGGTGTCGGCGATCTGCAGCCAGCCGGGGTTCACCACCATGTTCGACCGGGTAAAGATCGCAAACGTCATCAGCGTGATCGGCGCACAGATTTTGAGCGCCTCGTACATGGTGCGCAGGAACGACGCGTGGGCGATGCGCGCCGACACCGCGGCGGTAAGCGAGGTCGGCGGCGACAGTTCGCCCCAAACCGAGAGCAGGAACACGAAGAAGTGCGCGACCCACGGGTTGATGCCGAGTTCGGTCATCGGCCGCACGATGACGACCGCGCCGATGATGTAGGTCGCGGTCGGCGGCAGTCCCGCCCCCGCGAGCCAGCCGAACACCCAGGCCATGCCGACCATGGCGATGATGTGCCAGGCGCCGAGGTCGAGCAGCATGGCGCCCATCCGGTTGATGAAGCCGGTGACGGTGAACAGGCCGATCATGATGCCGAGCGTGGCGAGCAGCAGCGTCAGATAGGACGTCATCTCGGCGTGCGTTTCGATCGCGCGCCGGGTGTTGCCCAGCAATGTCTCGTTATGAAGCGTGGCGTCCTTTCGCACATACTTGAAATAGAGATACGCCAGCGCCAGCAGGCCGAACATGAAGGTCGCGGTGTAGAGCGCGGCGAGCAATTCGCCCTTGCCGACGTAACCCATCAGGAACAGCAGATAGAGCACGGAGGAGAGAAAGATGGTGGTCTTGACCTTGTCGTAGAGCGGCACCTGCGGTTTTTCGATGGGGTCCTTCGGCAACAGGCGCACGCAAAGCAGGTAAACCGCGACGCCGATCGACACGTAGTAGACAAAGGCGAGCGCAAAGCCCCGCAGCACGACGTCCCAATAGGGCACGCCGAGGAACTCCGACATCAGGAAGGCGCCGACCCCCATCATCGGCGGCATGATCAGACCGCCCATCGACGCCGAGGTCTCGACTGCGGCGGCGAACGTGCCGGGCACGCCGTAGCGCATCATCAGCGGGATGGTGATGGTGCCGACCACGGCGGCATTGGCCGAGCCGCTGCCGCTGATCATGCCGATCGCGCTCGAACCCACCACCGCGGTCTGCGGAATGAGCTGCCGGGACCGCCCGGCGACCAGCCGCACCACGTTGATCATCGCGCGCTGCGCCTCGAAGCCGTTGGCAACGCCGGCCAGCAGCAGGAAGGCCGCGATCAGGGTGAGGGCAAGCTGGCCGTAGAGGCCGTAGATGCCGGTCGAGAGCTCGATCGTGCTCGAAGTCACGACGCGATGGAAGCTCGTGCCCGGATGCCAGAAGAAATCGACCGGGCTCAAATACCCATAGATCGTGTAAGCGATGAGAATGACGTTGGTCCAGAACAGGACGCCATGGGCGAGCCGGGACAGCTCCATCACCAAAAGGAACATCAAGAGCCCGACGACGAAATCGTGCTGCGTGTAGGTGCCCTGCGCATAGATCGCGATGCGCTCGAACTCGAACCAGAAATAGACGAAGGAATAGGCGCAGACGCCGATATAGAGCGCGACCAGCAGATGGTTCGCGAGCGGCGGCAGCGATTTGTAGAGATAGCCCTCCTGGTACATGAAGAGGATTTGCAGGGTCAGCGCGATTGGCAGCACATAGGCGACCAGCTCCTGGCCGCCGCCCTTGCCGGTGTAGAAGAACCAGACCAGCCAGACGAGCTGGATCGTCGCGAATACGAAAATCAGATTGCTGACCGTGGCGTATTTCTTGATCGCTTCGCTCGCCATGGTTCCCCTCGCACGCCGCCTCGCGCCCCCGCAGGCGCGATCATCCCCCACCATTGAAATACACCGGGGCGGAAACCTGCGCCAGCGCGGCGCTAGGTTTCCGCCCCGTGCAATGCATTCAGTCGATCAGCTCGCGCTGCCGGAAATCTTCCACTTGTCGTTCCAGGCCTTCTGCTCCTTGAGGAACTTGGCGAGACCAGGATGCACTGCCATCCCCGGATTGGCCTCGATACCCTTCACCTGCAGGCCGACGAAGTCCTTGGCCATGGTGGAGAAGCCCGAGTCGATCTTCACCAAATCGTCCTTCTTGTCATAGAACGCCTTGACCATCTTGTAGACCATGTCTTCGGGCATGTCGGCGCGGGCGTGATAGGCGAACAGGATCGGCACGCCCTTGAGCGTCTTCGGCCCGACGTCCTTGGCGAACGCGCCCTTGGCGTCGACGTCGACCACCGCAAGGCCCGCCTGCTTGAGCTTGGCGACCTCGTCGTCGCACGGATTGACCACGCGCACGTCGGAGCGGATCTCGGTCTCCTTCCAGTAAGCCGAGAGCTGCGAGCCCGACGTGGTGTAGGCGACCGAACCGACCACCGTGCCGGCCTCCAGCGCGTCGGCGTTCGACTTGACGTCGATCTGGACATGCTTGAAGTCGTAGTTGAGCGCCTTGAAGATGCGCTGGAAGTTGAGCCAGTTCATGAAGCCGGCCGGGGTGAAGAACACCGGCTTGCCGCTGAAGTCCTTCCAGCACTTCATGTTGGGCGCATTCTTCGCCGTGGTCGCCATCAGCAATTCCATCGGATAGGCGTACCAGGTGTGCACAATCTCGGGCTTCGACGGCTTGTAGTCCTTGAAGCCGCCAGTGCGCGCCATGAAATCGGCGATACCGATGTCGGCGGTGTAGGCGATCTCGCCGTTGCCATCCATCACCGCCTTCATGGCGACGGTCGGGGTCGCGTAAGGCTGCACGGTGATGGTGTATTCGCCGCCGAGCGCCTGCTCGACGATCTTCGTCATCGAGGCGGCGACGGTGTAGCCGTAGGACCCGACCTGCGAGGTGGTCCAGCGCAGCGACTTGCGCTGCTGCGCGTCGGCGCTCTGCACGCTGGCGAGCCCAATTGCGGCGGCGAGCGTCAGCGCGGACGCAGTGGTGATCAAGGCACGTTTTGTAATCATCAAATCCTCCCATAGGGGCTTGTTGAGTGCGTCGCCCACGCTTGGCAAGCGAAAGACTTGCGGCTCGCGCTTCGCTTAGCCCATCATCGCTGATGATAACAACGGCGAACAGCCTTAATGCCGGGCACGCCGGACCGGGTTTGCGGCGGGCACCAGGCGCCGCCAAGGGCGCTCGTAACACTTTGGAATAATTGGTCTTTCAGACGATGCGGCGGATTGCCGCCGAAGGAGGGAGGACATGGACGAAAGTCCAATCCTGATCGAGCAGCGCGACGGCTTTCGCGTCATCACGCTCAACCGACCGCAGCGGCTCAACGCCTTCACCACCGCGATGCATCAGGTGCTGGCGCAGGCGGTGGCCGACGCCGAGCGCGACGCGTCGTGCCGCGCGCTGCTCATCACCGGCGCGGGCCGTGCGTTCTCGACCGGGCAGGACCTCAACGAGCGCATCACCGCAACCGGCGACGTGGTGGTGCCGGGCGAAGCGCTGGAGAAGTACTACAACCCGCTCGTCCTCAAGCTGCGATCACTCCCCTTCCCTGTCGTCGCTGCGGTGAACGGCGTCTGCGCCGGCGCGAGCTGCAACATCGCGCTTGGCTGCGACATCGTGATGGCGGCGCGCTCGGCGAGCTTCCTGCAGCCGTTTGCGCGGCTCGGCATCATCCCCGACGCCGGCGGCACCTGGCTGTTGCCTCGCCTGGTTGGCCAAGCCCGTGCCCGCGGTCTCGCGCTGCTTGCGGAGCCGCTCTCCGCCGAGAAGGCGGAGCAATGGGGACTGATCTGGAAGGTGGTCGATGACGACGCGCTGATGAGCGAAGCCGAAAAGCTCTGCGCGCATTTCGCCAACGGGCCGACCTACGGCTATGCGCAGATCAAGCGCGCCTTCGACGCGGCGGAGGACAACGATCTCGCCACCCAACTCGACCTCGAACGCAAGCTGCAGCGCGAGGCCGGCTCGCACCCGGACTATGCCGAGGGCGTGAAGGCGTTTCTGGGAAAGAGGAAGCCGGTGTTTACGGGGAGGCGGTAGCGATCGCCGATGTAGGGTGGGTTAGGCGCGGAGCGCCGCAAAAACATTGTCAAGCGCAAGGCCACCTGGCGCGCCACTCCCCTCGCCTGGCGAGGGAGAAATGGGAAGGCAGGCCGCCGCGGCGCCTCAGGTCCGCGGATGATCAGGCATAGGTGAAATCGATAGAGCGAGAGAATTGGCATGCGCGCGCGCAAGACATTCGGTGTCGTCCCCGCGAAAGCGGCGACCCATTCATCAGCGAATTCGTTGCGCAATGGGTCCCCGCTTTCGCGGGGACGACAGCGGAGAAAGTGGAACGATGGCGAACGACGCGGCAACGCGAGCAGCGCGCTACGCCCCCAATCCACCCTTCTCCTCGATGAACCTCGCAATATCCGCGACACCGTCCCCGCTGCGCAAGTTCGTCATCACGAACGGCCGCGCGCCGCGCATCTTCTTCGCGTCGCGCTGCATCACCTCGAGCGAGGCGCCCACATGCGGGGCGAGATCGATCTTGTTGATGACCAGAAGATCGGAGCGCGTGATGCCCGGTCCGCCCTTCGAGGGGATCTTGTCGCCGGCCGCGACGTCGATCACGTAGATGGTGAGGTCGGCGAGCTCCGGTGAAAACGTCGCGGCGAGGTTGTCGCCGCCCAACTCGATCAGCACCAGGTCCAACTCGGGAAATTTCTTCCGCATGTCGGCGACCGCGGCAAGGTTGATCGAGGCATCCTCGCGGATCGCGGTGTGCGGGCAGCCGCCGGTCTCGACGCCGGCGATGCGCTCGGCTGCGAGCGCGCCGGAGCGCACCAGATATTCGGCGTCCCACTTGGTGTAGATGTCATTGGTGATTGCCGCGATCTCGTAGCGGTCGCGCAGTCGCTTGCACAGCGCGTCCATCAGCGCGGTCTTGCCGGAGCCGACCGGCCCGCCGACGCCGACGCGCAGCGGACCATGGTGGGGTGCGCTCATGACCGGAACAGCCTCGTGTACTGCGTTTCATGCAACATGCTTGCCATGTCGGCGCGGAACGCCGCGCTGCCGACATCGTCGAGCTTCGCGGTAAGCGCGCGCCGCGCCGTTGCCGCTGCGACAAACTCCAGCGCCGCCAGCACGCGCTGTCCTTCGGTCTGGCCGAGCGGAATGAGCCGCACGCCGGCGGAAATCAGATTGGCGGTGACCGCATGGAGATAGGCATGCAGCGTCGCTTCTAGCGCGATGCCGTGTCCGGCGGCGGCGACCGCGACCGCAACCGGATAGGCGATCGGGCCGTCCCAGATCGTCAGCAGGCGGTCGAGCGCGCCGCACGGCCACGCCGCGCGGGTTGCCTCCACGAAGGCGCGGCCTTGCGCGGTGGTTTCCAGATGGCGCTCTTTCGATGGGGCAAACGCCGCGGCGAGTTCGGCGACGGCGTGCAACACCTTATCGTCGGCAGCGACTGCCGCACGATGCGCATGACAGAAAAACACCGCATCGCAGAACGCGCCGCCCTCGCCGATCACCACTGCGAGCCAGCGCCGCAGGCTGTCGGCGTCCTTGATGTCGCCGGCCTCGACCGCCCATTCGATGCCGCTGGAATAGGAGAACGCACCGACCGGATAGGCCGGCGACAGCCACGCCATCAAGCGATAGAGCGCGGCAGATTCTTGGGGCCCCTCGCCCTTCGCGACGCCGCGCTTCACGCGGCTCCTCAGGGTGAGGGGATCAGGCTCCACCTCATGGTGAGGAGCGCCGCGCAACGGCTCGTCTCGAACCACGACGCGGCCCTTCTGCCGCAACAGCGCGACCTTTTTCTTACGCGCCATGATCGTGCTCGTGATGATGCGGCGGTGCACCGGTTTCCGGATCGAACGACGCCTCGACCGGCGTCACGCTCGCACCAAGACCGCGCAGCATCTCCTCCAAAACGTGATCGCGGCGGATGCGCAGTCCGTCGTCCGCGATCTGCACGTCGGTATGGCGGTTGCCGAGATGCCAGGCGAGCCGCACCAGGTCGAGCGGCCTGCGCGCGGCAATCGCGACCAGCGCTTCAGCTTCGCCCGTCACCAGTATGGTCGTGCCATCATCCAGCACGATGCCGTCGCCGTCGCGCAACGCCACCGCCTCGTCGAGGTCGAGCAAGAAATCGGTGCCGCCCTCGCCTTTCAGGCGAATGCGGCGCCGATGCCGGTCGCCGGCATCGAGCAGCACCCGGTCGAGCGCGCCCGCCGGATCCCACTTGCCCCGCGGCCGGATCGCAAAGCCGCGCTTCATGGTTGCCCCGAAGCCGCCGCCGCCGATAATGGCACCCGCACTTTGAACCGAGAGACAGACATGACCCAGACTAGCACCCTTAAGGGCAAATATTCAGCGGCCGGCGAAGGCAATGTCTATGCACGCGCCAACACGGCGACGTGCAAGATCACCGCCTCCGACTCCAACGGCAGCTATGAGATTTTCGACGAGATCTGCAAGCCGGGCTTCGAGTCGCGCCTGCACATGCATATGAAGTCGTTCCAGGTCTGCTATGTGGTCGACGGCTCGGGCGAATTCCAGCTCGGCGACGAGGTGTTCCACGCCCAGAAGGGCGCCTGCGTCAACATCCCGCCCGGCGTGCCTCACAAGGTCGGCTCCAAGCAGGGCATGCGGATGCTGATGATGTACTCGCCGCCCGGCCTGGAGGGCATGATGGCGGCGATGAAGGCGCTGTCGCCTGAGCAGCTCAAGGACGGCGCGCTGACGGCGAAGATTCTGGCCGAGCATGACACGGTGGTGCTGGGCGAAGGCACCGGCAGCAAGGGCTCGGGCTCGGTATTGGGCTAAACGGATCAATATTCAAACGACGATCATCGAGGAGACGGACATGGCCGCAAAAGGCAAGCATTCTCCACCCGGGCAGGGCAACGTCTATGCCAAGGCCAACGAGGTCATCGTCAAGATCACCGGAGCGGACACCAACCAGACCTTCGAGGTGGTCGAGGAAAACTGCAAGCCTGGCTTTCAGTCGCGCGCGCACTATCACATCAAGGCATACGAGACGTTCTACGTGTTCGAGGGCAGCGCCGACTTCCAGGTCGGCGACGAATTGTTTCACGGCACCAAAGGATCCTGCGTACACATCCCACCGGGCGTGGTGCATCAAGTAACGTCCAAGGACGGTGTGCGGATGCTGATGGTCTACAGCCCGGCCGGCACTGACGGCATGTTCGCAGCCATGCACAAGCTCACGCAGGAGCAGATCATGGACGCCGAGCTCACCGAGAAGATCGCGCTCGAGCACGACACCGTAATGGTCGAGCCGGCCAAGGATGGCCGCGGCAAGGGTACGATCCTGGGGTGACCATGCCTGCAGTCCGAAATGTACTGATCGTCGGCGGCGGCATCGCCGGAATGACGCTTTCGGTGGCGCTCAAGCGCGCCGGCATCACCTGCGAAGTCGTCGAGATCGATCCGCAATGGACCGTGGCCGGCGTCGGCATCGCGTTGGGTGGCCCGGCGCTGCGCGCGTTGCGCGTCCTCGGCGTGCTCGAACCATGCGTAGCCGAGGGTTTCGGCTATTCGCACTTCGACCATTGTGACCCCAACGGCAATGTCACCGGCACGGTGCAAATGCCGCGCATCAACGGCCCTGAGTATCCCGCGACCATCGGCATCATGCGGCAGGCCCTGCATATGGTTTTGCAGAAGGCGATGGCGCAAGCCCAAGCGCCCATTCGGCTCGGGGTCACGGTGCAATCGCTGGAACAGGATGAGGCGGGCGTCTCGATCGCGTTCAGCGACGGCATCCAAGGCCGCTACGACCTCGTGGTCGGCGCCGACGGCGCTTATTCGAAGATTCGCGACATGCTGTTCGGTCCGGAGTGGCGGCCAAGATTCACCAGCCAGGCGGTTTGGCGTGCGACCGTGCGCCGGCCCCCCGAGGTTCTAGCCCGCACCTCCTACCAGGGGCCGCGCCACAAGGCCGGCTACAATCCGGTCTCGCAAACCCAGATGTACATCTACTTCGTGCAGAACCTGCCGGGCCCCGTCCGGCTGGCGGACGACGACCTGGTGCCGACGCTACGCGAGCTTCTGTCCGACTTCGGCGGCGTGCTGGCCAAGGCCCGCGATGAGATCGTCGATCCCAAGGCCATTGCATACCGCCCGATCACGTCGCTGATCATGCCGCCGCCGTGGTACCGCGGCCGCGTGCTTTTGATCGGCGACGCCGTGCATACCACGACGCCGCATATGGCGGCGGGCGCCGGAATCGCAGTCGAAGACTCGGTGGTGCTGGCGGAGCTGCTGGCATCAGGATCATCGCTGGCCGCTGTGCTCGATGCCTTCATGGCGCGGCGCTACGAGCGCTGTCGTCTGGTGGTTCAGAACTCGTTCCAGCTCGGCGAATGGGAGAAGACGCCCAACGCTCCCGGCGCAAATCCGATTCCAGTCGAACAGGAGACGATCCGGACCCTGGCGCAGCCGTTCTGAGGAGTTTTCAGAACAGAAAATACCTCTGCGCCATCGGCAGCACTTCAGCCGGCGCGCAGGTGAGCAACTCGCCATCCGCCCTCACCTCGTAGGTCTCCGGATCGATCTCGATATTCGGCATCGCGCCGTTGTGGATCATATGCTTCTTGCCGATGTCGCGGGTGTGCTCGACGGCGACCAATTCCTTCTCGACCCCGAGCTTGTCGCGAAGCTTCGCGTTCACCGCGGCCTTCGACACGAACACCAGCGAGGACGCGGTCAGCGCCTTGCCGAACGCGCCGAACATCGGCCGGTAATGCACCGGCTGCGGGGTCGGGATCGAGGCGTTGGGATCGCCCATCGGTGCCGCGACGATCGAGCCGCCCTTGATGATGCAATCCGGCTTGACGCCGAAGAACGCCGGCGCCCACAGCACTAGGTCGGCAAGCTTGCCTTTCTCGACCGAGCCGATGTGCTTCGACACGCCATGCGCGATCGCCGGGTTGATGGTGTATTTGGCGACGTAGCGCTTGGCGCGGACGTTGTCGTTGTCGCCTTTCTCTTCTTTCAAGCGCCCACGCTGCTTCTTCATCTTGTCGGCGGTCTGCCAGGTGCGGATGATCACCTCGCCAAGCCGGCCCATCGCTTGCGAGTCCGACGACATCATGGAGAGCGCGCCGAGATCGTGGAGGATATCCTCCGCCGCGATGGTTTCCTTGCGGATGCGGCTCTCAGCGAATGCCAGGTCCTCCGCGATCGATGGGTCGAGATGATGGCACACCATCAGCATGTCGAGGTGCTCGTCGATGGTGTTGCGGGTGAACGGCCGGGTCGGATTGGTCGAGGACGGCAGCACGTTCTTCAGGCCTGCGACCTTCATGATATCGGGCGCGTGTCCGCCGCCGGCGCCTTCAGTGTGGAAGGCATGAATGGTGCGGCCCTTGAACGCCTTGATGGTGTCCTCGACGAAGCCGCTTTCGTTCAGCGTGTCGCTGTGCAGCATCACCTGCACGTCGTAGTCGTCAGCGACCGACAGACAATTGTCGATGGCCGCTGGCGTGGTGCCCCAGTCCTCGTGCAGCTTGAGTGCGCAGGCGCCGCCTTTCACCATTTCCTCCAGCGCCGCCGGCAGCGAGGCGTTGCCCTTGCCCGCGAACCCGAGATTGACGGGAAACGCATCCGCCGCCTGGATCATGCGCGCGATGTGCCAGGGCCCCGGCGTGCACGTGGTGGCGAACGTGCCGTGCGCCGGCCCGGTGCCGCCGCCGAGCAGCGAGGTGACACCGGACATCAGCGCGTCGTCGACCTGCTGCGGACAGATGAAATGAATGTGCGTGTCGAAACCACCCGCGGTCAGAATTTTTCCTTCGCCCGCGATGATCTCGGTGCCCGGCCCGATCACGATGGTGACGCTCGGCTGAATGTCGGGATTGCCAGCCTTGCCGATCGCGGCGATGCGGCCGTCTTTGAGGCCGACGTCGGCCTTCACAATGCCCCAGTGATCGAGGATCAGCGCATTGGTGATGACAGTGTCGGCCGCGCCCTTCTTGTTGGTGACCTGTGATTGGCCCATGCCGTCGCGGATCACCTTGCCACCGCCGAACTTCACCTCCTCGCCGTAGGTGGTGAAATCCTTTTCGACCTCGATGATGAGTTCCGTGTCGGCCAGGCGCACGCGATCGCCCGTCGTCGGCCCAAACATGTCTGCATAAATCGAGCGTTTCATTTTCACGGACATAGTATTTCTCGCGATATCTCAGATGCCTGCGGGATCAATCCCCAGAATTATCAACACGCGCGACAAATTCGTATTTACTTCCACTTTGACTTGCTTCGATTCGCCAGCGCGCTATCCTCTTACCCAGATGCTCGCGTTCGGTTCGCCGAGAGTGGGTATCGCCAAGAGCGAACCGGTCTGGGTGTGAAGCCGCTACCAGCAACGCATCATGTGGCCGATTTGATCCTGGTTTTCAGCTGCGGGTAGCAGCACTGGAAACGTGACGGGCGGGCGCAAGCTCGCCCGTCATGATTCTTGCGAGCATGATCCCAAAAAGTGGCGTTCCGGTTTTTGGACAAGATCATGCTCACTTCTTGAGCCTCCCCATTACCTCCTGGCGAAATCCGTAGATCGTGCGCGCTCCCGCAAGCGCTACCAGTGTCACGTCACGCGCCTGGCCTGGCTCGAAGCGCACCGCCGTGCCGGCGGCAATATCGAGCCGCATGCCGTAGGATTTCTTGCGGTCGAACTTCAGCGCCGGGTTGGTTTCGAAGAAATGATAGTGCGAACCGACCTGGATCGGCCGGTCGCCGGTGTTGGCGACGGTGAGCGTCGCGGTTTTGCGGCCCGCGTTGAGCTCGATCTCGCCGTCCTGGATGAAGAGCTCGCCGGGAATCATCGCTCACCTGATCGGTTCATGCACGGTCACCAGCTTGGTACCGTCGGGGAACGTCGCCTCGACCTGGATGTCGTGGATCATCTCCGGGATGCCGTCCATCACCTGCGCGCGGGTGATGACATGGGCACCGGCTTCCATCAACTGCGCCACGGTCTTGCCGTCGCGGGCACCTTCCAGGATGAAGTCGGTGATCAGCGCCACCGCCTCAGGATGATTGAGCTTGACGCCACGTTCCAGTCGCCGGCGCGCGACCATCGCGGCCATCGCGACCAGCAGCTTGTCCTTTTCGCGCGGAGTAAGATTCATATCGTCGTCTTAGTTGAGCCAGAGCCGCGGCAGCGTGCCGCCGAGTGCGGTCAGCACCGCGGCGAGATCGGCGCGCAGCGCCGATCCATCCTTGGCGCAGAGCCGCGCCACCGCAAGCCCATTCCAGGCCGAGATGCCGACTTCTCCAGAAAAACTCTCCGACAACGCCCGCACTCGCTCTGTCGCAGCCTCGTCAGCCGGAGCGGCCAGCACGGTCGCGATCGCGATGCCGCCGCGCGCAATTGCTGGCTCAGCGAGCTTGTCGGCAATCGGCCCATCGAGCCGCACGGTCTCAGCAAAAATCAAGCGCCCGTCGCGGCGCAACCGCCAATGATCGGTCAGCATTCCCCGCTTCACGGTTTCGCCCATCGCCGAGCGGCCGAACACAACAGCTTCGGCCATCAGTAGCGAGGCGTTCGCTGAAAGATCGACCTCGATGCGGCGGCTAAGCTGCGCACGGTCGAACAGGATGGTCTCTTGCGGCAGCCAGCAGAGCCCCGCGCCGGCCTGCGCCCTGAGCCGGACGCCGATGTCGGCGCCGGGGCCAAGCGCGCGATAGACTTTCTCGGCCGCCGCGGTGGTAACTACAAGCTGCGCTTTCTCTCCGGCCGAAATCTCTATCCGGTGCCGGTCGCCGCCGGCGATCCCGCCTGCAGTGTTGACGATCATCGCTTCGAGGTTCGCGCTATCCGGCCCCGGGAAACGCACCCGCAACGGCCCGTCCTCGGCGGCGCGCAGCCGCCGCGTCGCGCCTGCTTTCACACCGACCTCCAGCGCAATGCTCCCGGCGGACCGGTTGGCGGCGAAGATGCGCTTCAGTGCACTCGTAGCCGGCACACGCTGCTCCTAAATCGCCAGCGCCCGTTTCAGCGCGGCATCATCCAGTTTGGCGCGCTCGGCGGAATAGACAACCGAGCCGCGATCCATCACCGCGAAATAATCGCCGAGTTCACTGGCGAAATCGAGATATTGCTCGACCAGAACGATCGCCATCTGCTTAAGCGACCGCAGATAAGAGATTGCGCGGCCGATATCCTTGATGATCGATGGCTGGATACCTTCGGTCGGCTCATCCAAAAGCAACAGCCGCGGCCGCATCACCAGGGCGCGGCCGATGGCGAGTTGCTGCTGCTGGCCGCCGGAAAGATCGCCACCCCGCCGCCGCAGCATGTCATGCAAGACCGGGAACAGGGAGAACACGTCATCCGGAACAGCGCGTTGCTCACGCGGCAACGGCGCGAACCCGGATTTAAGGTTCTCTTCGACCGTCAGCAGCGGAAAGATCTCCCGCCCCTGCGGCACATAAGCGATGCCCTTGCGCGCGCGCTCATAGGGCTTGAGCCTGGTCGCGTCCTCGCCTTCCCAGATGATCGAACCGGCGCTGACCGGTTGCTGACCGGCCAACGCATCGAGCAGGCTGGTCTTGCCGACGCCGTTGCGCCCCAGCACGCAGGTGACCTCGCCGATCTTGGCTTGCAGCGATACGCCACGCAGCGCTTGCGCGGCGCCGTAATGCAGATCGATGGATTTGACGTCCAGCATCGCTACCGCCCGAGATAAACCTCGATCACGCGCTCGTTCGCCGAGACCTGGTCGATGGTGCCTTCAGCGATCGCCGTTCCTTCGTGCAAGCATGTCACCTTGACGCCAAGCTCGCGTACGAAGGTCATGTCGTGTTCGACCACGATCACGGTCTTGTCGCGGTTGATTTCCTTAAGCAACTCGGCGGTCTGCTGGGTCTCGGCGTCGGTCATGCCGGCGACCGGCTCATCGACCAGCAGAAGCTTCGGCTCCTGCGCCAACAGCATGCCGATCTCCAGCCACTGCTTCTGGCCGTGCGCCAAGCTGCCAGCGAGGCGACCGCGCACCGGGCCGAGCCGGATGGTATCGAGAATGGTGGCGACACGTCTCATCTCGTCATCGGTCTCATGCCACCGCAACGTCGCGCGCGGGCGGCGATCGTTCTTGAGCGCAAGCAAGAGATTGTCCTCGACCGTATGCATCTCGAACACGGTCGGCTTCTGGAACTTGCGGCCGATGCCAAGCATCGCGATCTGCGTTTCGTCAAGCTTGGAAAGATCGTAAGTGCCTTCGAAGAACACGTCGCCGGTGTCGGGACGGGTCTTGCCCGTGACGATGTCCATCATCGTGGTCTTGCCGGCGCCGTTCGGGCCGATGATGGCGCGCATCTCGCCGGATTCGACCGTCAGCGACAGATTGTTGATGGCGCGGAACCCGTCGAACGAGACGTTGACGCCGTTCAGATAAAGCAGAGCCGTGGTGGTTGGTGCAGCCATCGCGTCACTCCGCCGGACGCGGTGCGGGTTGCACCGCCGCCGAAGATCCGCCTCCGGCTGCTTCCTGATGCGCGCGGCGCTGCGCACGCCAGTTCTGCCAGGTACCGACGATGCCGCGTGGCAACAGCAGCGTGACCAGGATGAACAAGCCGCCGAGCATGAACAGCCAATACGGCGCCAGCACGCCGCTGGTGAACGTGGTCTTGGCGTAGTTCACCACCAGCGCTCCTATGACTGCGCCGGTCAGAGTGCCGCGTCCGCCGACGGCGACCCAGATCACCGCCTCGATGGAGTTCGCCGGCGAGAATTCGCTCGGGTTGATGATGCCGACCTGCGGCACGTAGAGCGCGCCGGCAACGCCGGCCATGCAAGCCGACAACGTGAACACGAACAGCTTGTAGGATTCCGCGCGATAACCGAGGAAGCGCGTACGCGCCTCCGCGTCGCGTACCGCGACCAGCACCTTGCCGAACTTCGAGGTCACCAGCGCCCGGCAGATCAGGAAACCGAGCGCCAGCGCAACGCATGAGAAAAAGAAGAGCGCCGCGCGCGTACCCTGCGCCTGCACGTTGAAACCGAGGATATCCTTGAAGTCGGTTAAGCCGTTGTTGCCGCCAAAGCCGAAGTTGTTGCGGAAGAAACCGAGCATCAGCGCATAGGTCAGCGCTTGGGTGATGATCGAGAGATAGACGCCGGTGACACGGCTGCGGAACGCGAACCAGCCGAACACGAAGGCGAGTGCACCGGGGACCAGCACGATCATCAGCAGTGCATAGGGAAAATGCTGGAACCCGTACCAGAACACCGGCAACTCAGGCCAGTTCAAGAACACCATGAAGTCCGGCAGTTCGGGATGTGCGTAGACGCCCCGGGTGCCGATCTGCCGCATCAAGTACATTCCCATCGCGTAGCCGCCGAGCGCGAAGAACGCACCGTGGCCCAGCGAGAGGATGCCGCAATAGCCCCAGATTAAGTCGATCGAGAGCGCAAGCAGCGCGTAGCAGAGGTACTTGCCGAATAGTGCCACCAGATAGGTCGGCACATGCAGCGACGAAGACGGCGGGAACGCCAAATTGAGGACCGGCACCAGGACAGCCACAGCGGCAAGCACGCCGAGAAAGATCCAGGCGCCTCGGTCGAGCATGCGAAGGAGCGGGTGGCCGGCGATCATGCTTCCACTGCCCTGCCCTTCAGCGCGAACAATCCGCGCGGCCGCTTCTGGATGAACAGGATGATAATGACGAGGATTGCGATCTTGGCGAGCACAGCTCCAGCGTAGGGCTCGAGAAACTTATTGGCGATGCCGAGCGTGAAGGCGCCGACGAGCGTGCCCCAAAGATTTCCGACACCGCCAAACACCACGACCATGAAGCTGTCGATGATATAGCCCTGTCCGAGGTTGGGGCTGACGTTGTCGATCTGGGACAGGGCGACGCCGGCAATTCCCGCGATGCCTGACCCAAGTCCGAAGGTCAACGCGTCGACCCGGGCGGTGCGGATTCCCATCGATGCCGCCATAGAGCGGTTCTGCGTCACCGCGCGCATCTCCAAGCCCAGCCGAGTGAAGCGCAGCAGGCCAAGCAGCGCGACAAACACGGCCAGTGTGAAGACGATGATCCAGAGCCGGTTGTAGGTGATCGTGATGAATCCAACCTCGAACGCGCCGCTCATCCATGAGGGGTTCCCGACCTCCTTGTTGGTGGGCCCGAACGCGGTGCGCACGGCCTGTTGCAGGACCAGAGAGAGACCCCACGTCGCAAGCAGCGTCTCCAGCGGCCGGCCATACAAGAAGCGGATGATGCCCTGCTCGATCAGAATCCCGACCAACCCCGTAAAAGCAAATGCCAGCGGCACCGCCATCAACAGCGAATAATCGAACAGCGCCGGATTGTGTTGCCGGATCAGCTCCTGAACAACGAATGTGACATAGGCGCCGAGCATCACCATCTCGCCGTGCGCCATGTTGATCACGCCCATCACACCGAAGGTGATGGCGAGCCCGATCGCGGCGAGCAGCAGCACCGAGCCGAGCGAGACGCCGTACCAGGCATTCTGCACCGCTTCCCACACTACGAGCTGGCTCTGCATGCCCGCGACGGCGTCCCGCGCTGCGGCCGTGACCGTGTCTGGAACCGACGATGGCAAGCCCGACAGCGCCGCGACCGCGTCCTGGCCGCCGCGCGCGCGGATCACCGCGACGGCGTCGATCCGATCGGCTTCGCTGGCATCATCAGAATGTAGCACCACAGCGGCGCGCGCCTCGGCGAGCGCCTTCTTGAGGCGTTCATTGGTTTCCTTGCCGAGCGCGGTCTCCAGCGCCGGGAGCGCCGCTGCTTCGCGGGACTTGAACACTGCCTGCGCCGCCGCCATGCGCTTGGCCGGATCGGGGGCGAGCAAGGTCAGGCCGCCAAGCGCGGCGTCGATCGCGCGGCGTACACGATTGTTGACACGGACGGTCTCGAGATCAGGTGGAGCAGCGCCGGCGACAGGCTGTCCGGTTACGGCGTCGAACAGCCGGTCGGAAGCATCCTTGTAGTAGATCGCCTTGCTTTCTGCGTTGTAGAGCAGCCGGCCGGCCTGCAGCGCCTCAATGATGGTGGCCGCGCGCGGATCGCCGGTCGCGGCAACTTCCGCGATGCCTTCGGCGGTTTCGCTGAAATCATCCGCGGTAAAGCGCACCAATGCTTCCTTGAGATCGACCGCCTGCGCGGCCGCTCCGGACAGGATCACAATGAGCGCGAACAGCAGCGCGACGAGGCGCCCTCGCAAGATTCGCATCGAAGCAACGTCCCGGCAGGGAGGTGTGGGAGGCGGCAGCACGTCCGTCGCCTCCCATGATTGGAAAGTTACATTAGCTTAGGGCTGGGAGTGTCACGCACCACCGCATTTCTTGGTCTTGGTGTTGTAGTTTCCACACTTGAGCGTAACCCAGTCCCCGATCAGGTCCTTGGAACCGTCGAGATGCTTGGACCAGGCGTCGCCTGGGACGAGCCCCGGGGTCTTCCACACCACGTCGAACTGGCCGTCACCGCGCACTTCGCCGATGAACACCGGCTTGGTGATGTGGTGGTTGGGGAGCATCTTGGAGACGCCGCCAGTCAGGTTCGGCGCTTCGGTGCCGGGCAGCGCGGCGATCACCTTGTCGGGATCGGTGGACTTGGCCTTCTCGACCGCCTTGACCCACATCGCGAAGCCGACGACGTGCGCTTCCATCGGGTCGTTGGTGACGCGCTTCGGGTTCTTGGTGAAGGCCTTCCACTTGGCGATGAACTCGTCGTTCGCCTTGTTCTTCACGGACTGAAAGTAGTTCCAAGCGGCCATGTGGCCGACCAGCGGCTTTGTGTCGATGCCAGCGAGCTCTTCTTCACCGACCGAGAACGCCACCGACGGGATGTCCTTCGCCTTGATGCCCTGGTTGCCAAGCTCCTTATAGAAGGGAACGTTGGCATCGCCGTTGATGGTGGAGACGATCGCGGTCTTCTTGCCCGCCGAGCCGAACTTCTTGACGTCGGCGACGATGGTCTGCCAGTCGGAGTGCCCGAACGGCGTGTAGTTGATCATGATGTCCGCATCCTTGACGCCCTTCGACTTGAGATAGGCCTCAAGAATCTTGTTGGTCGTGCGCGGATAGACGTAATCGGTGCCGGCGAGCACCCAGCGCTGCACCTTCTCTTCCTTGGCGAGATAGTCGACCGCGGGGATCGCCTGCTGGTTCGGCGCGGCGCCGGTATAGAACACGTTGCGCTCGCTCTCCTCGCCCTCGTACTGCACCGGATAGAACAAGATCGAGTTCAGCTCCTTGAACACCGGCAGCACCGACTTGCGGGACACCGAGGTCCAGCAGCCGAACACCACCGAAACCTTGTCTTTGGTAATGAGTTCGCGCGCTTTTTCGGCGAATAGCGGCCAGTTCGAGGCCGGGTCGACCACCACCGCCTCGAGCTTTTTGCCGAGCACGCCGCCTTTCTTGTTCTGCTCGTCGATCAGGAACAGCATGGTATCTTTCAGCGTGGTCTCGCTGATCGCCATGGTGCCCGAGAGCGAGTGCAGGATGCCCACCTTGATGGTCTCCTGCGCCTCCGGGACGGACGGAATTGCCGTTAAAAATCCGAGTGTTAGCCCGGTGGCGAGGAGCCAGCGGCGGGCCATCGGTCGCTCGGCGACCGCACGAATGGAGTGGAGCATCGTGATATCCCTCTGCGTTGACGTGCGCAGCCCAGCCCGTTGTGGGGCCCCCGCGCATGAGTTTGATCGCAAGCGACGTGCCAACCCCAGAGCTTTGTTTTTGCTGACAGCTATTTTCGATTGCTTAAATCGAGAGCAAGGCCGTTTGATGAAACTTTAGGCATATGGTCATTATCCGCGCAGACGGCGCGAACCCATATTCCTGCTCACTTTTCCGGGATTCCCGCACCTTCCACTCAGTTTTGCCGGATGTTCCGGCTAAGAAAGGCGCTTATTTCGCAAGGAGTTGCCATGAACGAAGATGTACTCAACGGTAGCATTCGAAAATTCCTCAAGACCGTCGGCGTGACCTCGCAGCGGGAGATCGAGAAGGCCGTGCGCGACGCCGTAACTAGCGGAAAGATCAAGGGAAACGAGACGCTGCCGGCGAAGGTGACGTTGACCGTCGGCGGCGTCGCGCTGAACTGGACGCTCGACGGCGAGATCGAACTGGAATGAGCCGGACCAGCCGGACTAACGCGATCGTCGGCCTGTCGTCGGGCCTGGTCGGCCCGGTGCTCGGGCCTTTGTTGGCGGTTGCTCTGCTGTTGTCGGTTTGCGCCGTGCCGGCGCTCGCCCAGGAGCACGCACCGCGCCCCGAGCACCCCGAACGGACCGAACGCGGCGCCCGCACCGAGCAGCCCGCCGACCCGCAGGGCGTGCTGCGCCTCCTGCCCGCCGACGCCACCTCCGACAAGTCGATCACCATCGCCGGCCGCACGCTCGCCTACACCGCGACCGCCGGCACGCTGTCGCTCTACGACCAGAACGGCGAGCGCACCGCCGCGGTGTTCTACACCGCCTATGTCCTCAAAGACTCCGCGAACCCGTCCGCCACGCCGCGCAACATCTCGGCCGACGCCGCGCGCAACACCGCCGCCAACGACAACACGGCCCGCCCCGATCGCTCCAGCCGTCCCGTCACCTTCGCGTTCAACGGCGGGCCCGGCGCCGCGTCGGCCTATCTGCACCTCGGCCTCGCCGGCCCGCGCATCGTCGAGTTCGGCCCGCGCGGCAACGAAGGCGCGGCGGCGAAGCTCGTCGACAACCCGGACACCTGGCTCCCCTTCACCGATCTCGTGTTCATCGACCCGATCGGCGCCGGCTGGAGCCGCACCGCCAAGCCCGACGCCGCCGCGAGCTTCTGGGGCGTGCGCCGCGACGCCGAGACCCTGGCCAAGGTGATCGCGCTCTATGTCGCGCACAACGGCCGCAGCGCCTCGCCGAAATTCCTGCTCGGCGAAAGCTACGGCGGCTTCCGCGCCGCCAAGGTCGCGACCGCGCTCAAGGACCAGCAGGGCATCGCCACCGCCGGCATCGTGATGGTGTCGCCGATGCTCGACGCCGGCCTGCAATGGGCCGGCACCGCGAACGCGCTCGGCGCCGCGCTGCATCTGCCCTCGCTCGCCGCCGCCGAGCTCGACCGCACCAAAACTTACACGCCCGACAAGATGGCCGAGATCGAGCGCTTTGCGCTGCACGATTATCTCCCCGGGCTCGCCGGGCCGCCGCCGCAGGGCGAAGCCGCGACTGCGTTCTACAGCCGCCTCGCCGCCATGACCGGGCTCGCACCCGAAACCGTCACGAAGACGCGCGGCTATGTGCGCGGCGCGTATCTGCGCGCGCTGCGCGAGCGCGGCGAGATCGCGAGCTATTACGACGGCGCGATCACCGCGCCCGACCCGTTTCCCGAAAGCGAGGGCCGCCGCGCGCCCGACCCCGTGCTCGACGGCTTCACCCGCGCGCTTTCCGGCAGCTTCGTCGGCTACGCGCGCGACGAGCTCGGCTTTGCGACCGACATGACCTATGTGCTGCTCGCCGACGGCGTGGCCGGCAAGTGGGACTGGGGCGAGCGCCGCTCACCGCCCTCCGCCAGCGAGGACCTGCGCAACCTGCTCGCGCTCGAGCCCTCGTTCCGCCTCCTGGTCGCGCACGGCCGCAGCGACCTCGTCACGCCGCACGGCGTGTCGCGCTATGTGCTCGACTCGATCCCGCCGATCGGCGCGCCGGGCCGCGTCGCGCTGCGGCTCTACAAGGGCGGGCACATGTTTTATTTTGATGCGGAGGCGCGGAAGGAGTTTGCGAAGGAGGCGGGGGGATTTTTTGGGAGGGGGATGTAAGGTGCGCGCAAGACTTTGTGTGTTCCCGCAAATGGCCGCGGGATTGGCGGATACTGCTTCGCTCATCCGCCCATCGGGGCCTTTGTTTTGGAACCTCTTTCTACCTTCATGACTTGGCCTCACCCAGGAGCAGTCGATGCCAAGCAAACTCCTATGCCCTAACTGCTCCAAGCCAATGAAATTCGCTCGCGCACTCGCAAATGAGGGAAAGAAAGACACAAACGTCTACGAGTGCGGTACCTGCCACCTGGCGTTCCTGACCGAGGATCATTGCACCATCGCGGGTGTTAAAGCCTGACGGTCTTACCTATCTGTCTTTATGCCCGAAAAAACAGATACGACGACTGCCTGCCAGAAGTGCGGCGGTGTCATGAAGATCATCACAGTCGCGCCGGCTGAGAGGATGATGCAGCACACCTTCAAGTGCGCCTGCGGGGAAGAGGCTAGCTTCAAATTCCCGAGGGCTCAGAAGATGCCTGCGTAGCTCAGCGCCAAGGCCCCAAGAGCCAGCGCGATGCTCACCACCAGGACAACTAGGACCGGCCTATCAAGAAAACCGGCCCGCGCCTCCACTGGCGTCTCGACAACCTGTTCGCCGACTTTTCTCATTTGATTGCTTCCTCCAACTAAGTTTCGGAACGACATCTGCTGTTGTGCATTGCACTACAGGAGGCTGCTATGAACCCAATGATGATCCCGTTCCTGATGTATCAACGCTGGTGGATCGAACTGTTCTTTCCAAAGCCTGAAGTCAAAGAGGCGCCCGTTCGCTATGAGGGCTAAAGCCCGGCGCTTGGCCGGGCCTTTGATTACTTGCCGCGAAGAGTGTCCTTGATGCCGCCGATGGTGTTCCGGACCTTGCCAGCAACCTGATCGGCCTTGCCTTCGCCTTCGAGCTTGCTGTCACCGGCCACTTTTCCAGCGACTTCCTTGACTTTGCCCTTGGCCTGCTCTGCGGCGCCTTTGATGCGGTCTTTGTCCACTGTGTTCTCCTGTGTGTGTAAGGAGAACGCGCCAGCGGACGATACGTTCAGAAGAACACGCGTGAACCACTCAGCCCTACTTTGGCGACATGCCTTCAGTCATCACTCGCCGGGCTTGACGCCGATGGACGCCCAGCACGCGATTAAGAGCGTTTTGTGCGTCCCG
>CAWBFG010000003.1:0-43246 GCA_963787955.1 uncultured Alphaproteobacteria bacterium
TTAACGGGCTACCGGCGGGGGGCCGGCGCTGTTCGAGCGTCCACCATTGGCCTTCAAAACATAGGAATAAAGGCATGTCAGGCGGCGGTTTTGCGCGTATTTGCAGCCACTGCCACGGCGTTTTTTGAAATCAAGCATCCTATCGCGAGCGAAGCAAGTAACCCGGGTGAAGCACAGCGAAACCCGGGGCAGCCTACCAATCGTTCCCGGGTTACGCTTCGCTCTACCGGGGCGACAGCTGATGGAAAATGCGACGTGCTGACGGGCGATACTCAATTAACGGGCGAGCGACAACCACCATGAAGAAGAGCAAGAGCGGCGCGAAGCAAGGAAAGGGCGGAGACACTCCCGCCCGGCTGATCGATGCGAGAATCGCGGAACTGAGGGATTGGCGGGGCGAGATGCTCGCGCGCGTCCGAACCCTCATCAGAGAGGCCGACCCCGACGTGGTCGAAGAGGTGAAATGGAGAAAGCCGTCGAACTCGATGCGAGGCGTTCCGGTGTGGGAGCACGCCGGAATCATCTGCACCGGCGAGACCTACAAGGCTGTCGTGAAGCTGACCTTCGCCAACGGCGCCTCATTGGCGGACCCCTCACGCCTCTTCAACTCCAGCCTCGAAGGCAGCACCAGGCGGGCCATCGATATCCATGAGGGCGATAAGATTGATGAAAGGGCGTTGAAGACGCTCATTCGCGCCGCCGTGGCGCTGAACACGTCGGCGCGGGCGACCGCTCGCCCGGTCCGTTCTCAGAAGCGACCAAAGCGCGCTTGAGGGGGTCGCAAAGCCAGTCGCCGCGAAGGCGGCCAGGCCGGGCGACCCGCTTTGAGAAAACTGCCGCAAGTTTCAGATCTCTGAGGATAGAAGCGCGATGGGTTTATCGGCCTGCCGCGTGCTCGCGCTGATTCTGATCAAACACTCTGCATTCCGCGGTCGACGTCACGATGCTCGCCCGCTTTGGCAGCCTGTCCTGGTGTCTGCTGCGCAACTGACTGACATTTCCACCCGTGCCGACCGGCTGCATCGTGAAATATGGCGACGGCACGGTGAAGAGAAAACCGTGGTCTTCAGTAAGAACGCCCACCAACAGGATTTTGACCACGCGAAAGTGGCCGCACGGTCCCTTAAATGGGAGTAGGAATAGTAGAATGTAAAAAGTAGTAGGAATTGGTGTCATTGACCGCTCGCAGCGCCGCTCCGACGTCGCCCTCGAACAGTGCAACAAACCGCTCCACCTGCTGTTGCGTGTCGCACGCATGCGTGGTGTCGATATCAACGTCGAACTCCATTTCTTCCGCTCGTACCGGCAAACACGCCAGCACCAGAATTAGCCGAGCGGCGGCTCGCCGGGCGCAGCGTGTTCAACGCAATGCCCGGCGAGCCGGTTCCGTCGGTCAATGTCGTTGTTGATCGTGCTTACGGGGCGCTGGCCTTCGCGAGTCATGCACGCCTTGTAGGCCGCAATGCGATCGCTTTGGGTTGACATGCTATCGCCCGGAAATTGTTTGTGCGCCTCCGCGACGCACTTCCCGATCGCCGCGTCGCGTTGTGGGGAGTCTTGAGCAAGGGCCTGCGACGCAAAGGCCGTAACAGAAAGTCCCACCAACAGTGCAAGGAAAGTCCTCATGTTTCGTCTCCTCCTGGTTGGGCAGTGCTTTCGTCTGTAGTTCTCTTTGCGTCCAGCTAACCCCGGATGGATGGTCCAACCGGAGAAAGCCGACTAACGCCCCAGATCGTGCGCTTTGTCTCACCTGAGCGATATTGCCCTTAGGGGCAATCCGGCGAACGCCAGCGGCGGCAATTGCCGATAACATCTGCGCTGGCAGGTCGGACCGTGGCGACGCCCGCTTTGAGTCAAGCGGACATCAAGCCCTTGAACCACAATGTCCGCTTCTCTAATCGGCCGTTTGAGGTCAAGCGCTTTCAGACTATCCACCACTGCAGTGTCGATGTCGCTCACGGGCTCGCGCTTCTCTTCGGAATCGCACCAAGGCCCTTCCAGCATGGGATCCGAGGGCGAGGCGGAACAATCTTTACCGCGGCCTTGCCGTCAGACGACGGCAGGTCCAAGCGGGCATGCGAACTCACCTCATCCATCGTCCCGCGAGGGACATCATCCACTGCTCGGTGGAGCTCGAGTGTCCTCCTATCGAATTTGATCTTTCACGACGTCATGCTGTGGCCGCGGCTTGTTCCCGGGTCCAGCGGAACTCGGTGCCGCGACCGCTCGGATCCAGATGCGGTGCATGATCACGGCCAACCGGCGCGCCAGCGCGACGATTGCCTTTTTCATGCCGCGGCGCCTGGCGATCTGCATCGCCCAGGCCTTAAGCCAGGACCATTTCTTGGAACGCATCATGCTCTGAGCTGCTTCGTAGAGCATGACCCGCATCATCTCGTCTCCACAGCGCGATATTCTGCCGCTCCAATCCACTTCGCCCGATTGATACTTGGCGCACGTCAGCCCAAACACCGCCCCGACTGCCTTGGATTTGCGGAAGCGAGCGGGCACGTCGACGGTGGCTCGATAGGTCAGCGACACCACGGGGCCGACACCGGGGGTCGTCATCAAGCGCCGGCATACCTCGTCATCCCGGACGATGGCCAGCAGGCGGCGATGCAGGATGCAGAACTGTTCGCGAAGCGTCCGTCGGACAATGAGCAGCGGTTCGACCAGCGCTGCCAGGTCGGGAAGGTTCTCGACAAGCTCCCTAATGCGGGCCTCGAACCTCACCGTCCCAACCATGCCAACCTTGAGGCCGAAGTTGCGCAACGTACCGCGCAGGTCGTTCTCGATGGCGATCGCCTTCGACTGCAGCAGCTTGCGGTGCGTCAGCAGCATCCGAAGTTTCTGACTGCGCAACGTCTTTACATGCACCGGGCGGTAAAGCCCAACCCGCATCATCTGTGCCATGCCGCGCGCATCGTTGCGGTCGGTCTTGTTGATCTGCGCCTTTAATACCGCCCGCATGTGTCGCGTCTCGACACAGATCACTGGAAAACCTGCTTCAGCGAGAGCACTGAATAGCCATTGCGACAGCGGTCCCGCTTCCAATCCGATCCGCTTGAAGTGGTAGGCGGGGTTCTTCAGCACCGCCAGCAACGCTTCAGGCTCGCTCGCCACCTTCACTTCACGAACAATCTTGCCCGTGTCATCCACAATGCAGACGCTGGTCTCCTTGACCGAAACGTCCAGTCCAGCAAAATGGTCCATGCTGCGCTTCTCCTTCTGATGCTTGAGGCCGCTCACACGCGGACCTCGTTTCACCATCAGCCTGAAGCGCAGCACCCAAAATCTTCAGCTATCCACAAGCTGCCGGCCGATTACCCCATCTTTACCCTGGTGCTTGGACAGCTCTGACTAAAGGCAGCCAGCGTGCAAGCGGTGAATGTGACGAGGAGGAGCCATGATCGAATCGAGGAAAATCGAGTTTCCCGGTACGACCGGGGGCAATCTGGCGGCTCGTCTCGATTTGCCGGCGAAGCCGCGCGCGTTCGCGCTGTTCGCCCATTGCTTCACCTGCGGCAAGGATAGCTTCGGGGCCACGCGGATTGCCGAGGCTCTCACGGCTCGCGGCATTGCTGTGCTGCGGTTCGACTTCACTGGGATAGGCGGCAGTGAGGGTGAGTTCGCGAATACGAACTTCTCGTCCAATGTCCAGGATCTTGTGGCGGCAGCCGACTATCTGCGACAGAACCATGCCGCGCCTTCGTTGCTGATCGGCCACAGCCTAGGCGGGGCGGCGGTGCTTGCGGCGGTGTCTCACGTGCCGGAAGCGACGGGCGTCGTCACGATCGGTGCACCCGCCTCGGCCGCCCACGTCACGCATAATTTCGCCGCCGATCTGGCGGAGATCGTCGAGAAGGGAACGGCGAAAGTTACGCTGGCGGGTCGCTCCTTCACCATCACCAAGCAGTTCCTCGAAGACGTCGCAGGACAAAACTTCCTCGATGGTCTGGCGAGGCTGAAGAAGGCGCTCCTGGTGTGCCATGCGCCGCGCGACGAATATGTCGGCATCGAAAATGCAACCGCGATTTTTACGGCAGCGCGACACCCCAAGAGCTTTCTTTCGCTCGATACGGCGGATCATCTCCTGCGAAAGCGGGAGGATGCGATCTACCTTGCCGATGTCGTTGCCGCCTGGGCATCGCGTTATTTGCCGGCCGCAGAAGAGTCGGCGGCGTTGCCGCCGGGTACGGTCGAGGTGGGCGAAACGCGCACGGGACATTTGACGCAACGCGTGCGGGCCGGACGGCATGTGCTCCTTGCTGATGAGCCGGTCGCGGTCGGCGGCGACGATGCCGGGCCGGGGCCCTATGAGTACCTTCTCGCTGCTCTCGGCGCTTGCACCTCGATGACGATGCGCCTCTATGCCGAGCGCAAGGGCATCAATGCCGAGCGGTTCTCCGTGCGCCTGTCCCACCGCAAGGTTCACGCTCAAGACTGTGTCGATTGCGAAACCAGGGAAGGCAATATCGGCGAGATTACCCGCGACATCACCATTGAGGGCGACATTCCGGAAGCAGCGCGGGCGCGACTGATGGAGATTGCCGACAAGTGCCCGGTACACCAAACGCTGACACATGAGATCAAGATACGTTCGCGGCTGGTGCCCTAGAAAGCGCTGCCCGGCTTTTTGGCTCACGTCCGGGCGCGGAATTTGCGCCGAGCTGGCGTGTTAGATTGAGCACAATAGCCAGCCGGAAGACGAGAACTCGCTCCATGAACCTGGCCTGAGGAGGAATGCCGATGAAGTCAGCCTTCGCCATCGCTGCCGCTTTTTTCGCCGCCATTGCCGCGCAGCCCGCGGCCGCCCAGTCAGCCAAGCCGGGCATTGAACGGCTCTACATCCTCAATTGCGGGGAAGGGGTCGCAGGCGACATCGGGCGCTGGTCGCCCGGCGTCAACGAAGGCAAGTCGATGGACTTTGTCGACAACTGCTACCTGATCAAGCATGCCCAGGGCTGGATGCTGTGGGACACCGGCGTGACCGACGCGATCGCCAACATGCCGGACGGACAGAAGCCTGCCGATCCTCGAGCCACCCACTGGAAGCGGCCCAAGACGCTGGCGAGCCAGCTCGAACAGCTCGGTTTGAAGCCGTCCGACATCAAGTTCGTCGCGGTGTCGCACACGCACCCGGACCACATCGGAAACATCACGATGTTCGGACAGTCGATGCTGCTGGTGCAGAAGGCCGAATACGAATGGCCGGCGCCGGTCGGCCCGCGTTTCAAGCCCGACCATCCGGTCACCAAGCTGGAAGGCGATCACGACGTGTTCGGCGACGGCAGCGTGACGATCATCGCGACGCCCGGCCATACGCCGGGGCATCAATCGCTGCTGGTCAAATTGCCAAAGACCGGTGCGCTATTGCTGTCGGGCGACGCGGTTCATTTCAAGTCGAACTGGGACAATCGCGGCATTCCGGTCAACAACTTCGACCAGGCGAAATCAGCGGCCTCGATGCAACGCATGGCCGACGTGATGGCGAAGGAAAAGGCGCAGCTCTGGATCAACCACGACAAATCGCAGCGCGACAGCCAGAAGATGTCGCCGGCGTTCTACGAGTGAGGGCGGAAGAGCAGCCCTACGACGGCATAATCGGCTCGACCTTGCCGGCGTCCGGCTTGCTGTCGCCGGGCTTGTCGTCGGCCTTGGCTTCCGCCGGCTTCGCCTCGGCCACCTTGGCACGGCTGACCTTGGCCTTGTCGCCGCTCGGCACCGCTTCGAGCTTGACCTCCTCGCAGCGGCCGCTGCGCTCGGTTGCAAGCTCGCGCTGCAATTCGGCGTAGTTCTTGCGGGTCGCTTCCAGCGCACCGTCGGACACCGCGCGATCCATCTTCTCGCGCTGCAGCGCCGCGCTGAGCTCCTCGATGCGCTTCTCGGCCTTGACGCGGGCGGCTTCGCCGTCGGTTTCCAGCTTCTTGATCTGGTCGCTCAGCGCCGTAATCCGCTCCTCGGCGCGAGCCAGCGCGGTCTCGCGGCTCTTCACGGTCTTCTGCAGCGAGCTTGAACGCTCCACCAGGTTGGCGCGCGAGCCGTCGAGGTCGCGGATCTGACGCTCCTGGCCTTGCAGCGAGGCGAGCAGCTGTTCGAGCTTCTTCTCGGTCGCGTTCTTGGCGATGGTGGCCTCGACCACCTTGCGCTCGGACAGGCGGCTCTCCTCGGTGCGGGAGATCAGGCTCTGCCGCACGTCGGCGAGCAGCTTTTCCGCCGCGGTGGCGCGCGACTGCATCGCTTCGAACCGCATGTTGAGGGTATTGGCCTCGGCCTGGCGGCGCTCGTTCGCCTCATCGACCGCGGCGGTGAGCTTGTTGCGCTCGGTTTCGGAGGTCGCGAGCGCGGTCTCGGCCTGCTCCAGCCTGGTGCGGACGTTGGCGAGCGCATTGTCGCTCTCGTTGACCCGGCGCGTCAGCTTGGAGTTGTCGGCGACCAGCTGTTCCAGCGACTTCTGTAGCGAGCGCTTCTCGTTCTCCAGCAGAACCAGGCGCTCCTTGGCGACCGAAATCTCGCCCTCCAGCTCGACGATGCGCTTGTCGGCAGAGCTTGAATGCTCGAACAGCGAATGCTTTTCGTCGGCCAAGAGGCGCGCGGTCGAGGTTTCCAGCGAGAGTTGGCGCTCCAGCTCGGCGATGCGGCCGCGCACGGTGGAGAGCTCGTCGCCGAGCTCGGTCCTGCTCGCTTCGGCGTTGCGCGCGCTCTGCTGCACCAGCTCCAATTCGTGGCGCAGCCGCTCGATCTCGGTCTGGCCCGTGACATTGCGGCGGCCGAGGTCGTTGAACTCGGTGCGTAGCGTCTCGTAGCTGCTGCGCAGATCGGCCAGCGTGCCGCGCAAGCCGACGTTGTCGGCCTTTTCCTGTTCCAGCGCGCGCAGCGTCTTGTTGATCGGATCGACCAGCTTGCCGAATGCGTTCTTGAGATCGTCCAGCGCGCCGACCTGGCGGCCGGTGTCGACCAGGAGATTGCGCAGCACCTCGTTGTCGCTGCCGATGCGGGAACCGATTTCGGCCCAGGTTTCGGTGGGGCGGTCGTCGCCGCTCGGGCCCTTGCCGGGGGTGATGGCGGGAGCCGCCGGGGCTCGTTCGGCAGGGGCGGCAGCGGTCGCTACGGCAGCACCGGACTTGCGATTGAAGAACTCGGAAAATCGAACTCATGCTTGCGGAAAACCAAGCAATGACTTGGGGATAGTGTCACAATCGGTGTCACAATCAGGCGGCAATGCCGCAGTGCACCGAGAGCGTCACGGCAAGGTCCAGCAGCGCCTCGTCGCCGCCCGCCCAGCCGATCAGCGACAGGCCGGCCGGGCAGCCCGAAACCGTGCCGACCGGCAGGCTGACCTGCGGCAGGCCGGCGAGGCCGGCGGTGCAGGTGAGCCGCATCACCTGCAGGCGATGGGATTCGAGCGCAGCCGCCGGCATGTCGACGAGCGGCGCGATCGAGGGCGCGGTCGGCAACGCGACGATGGTGCCGGGCTTGATCAGCGACAGGATGTGCTCGCGCGCAGCGGCGCGGACCGCGCGTGCGTTCTCCGCCTGCGCCGCGGTGATCGACGAGGCGATCTTCATGCGCTCGGCGACGCCGGGGCCGAACCTCGGATGCTTCTCCTCGACGAAGCGGCCGTAGACCTGCCAGATCTCGTAGGGCCTGGATGACGCGCACCGCTTCGCGCCAAGGATCAAGGCCGTCCGGCGCGAGCCGCGCGTGCTGCGGCGATGGTAGCGCGTGCTGCATGCGTTCGAGTGCGATGCGCAACAGCGCGCCCACTTCGTCGTCGGCCTCGGCAAAGCCGTCGTCGGCGATCAGCAGGGTGCTGACTGCAGCGCGCTGCGGCTCGCCGCCGAGCAGGACCATGCCGACGTTGCGAAACACGCCCGCGCTGTTGGCGAACCAGCCGATGGTGTCGAACGACGGCGCCATGTCCATGCAGCCTTTGGTGTCGACGCGGCCCTTGCTGGTGCGAATGCCATAGAGGCCGCAGAACGACGCCGGGATGCGCACCGAGCCGCCGGTGTCGGAGCCGAGCGCAAAATCGCAGGCGCCGGCGGCGGTCGCCGCTGCCGAGCCGCTCGACGAGCCGCCGGGGATGCGGCCCGGCGCGCGCATGTTGGTCGGCGTGCCGTAGTGCGCATTGATGCCGGCGACGCTGTAGAAGAACTCGTCGCAGATCGCCTTGCCGACGATGGTGGCCCCGGCGTCGAGGATTTTCGCGACGGCGGTGGCGTGCGACGTTGCGGGCCTGGTGTTGGCGAGCCAGTCCGGATTGCCGCCGCCGCAGCGCTCGCCGGCGATGTCGTACATGTCCTTGACCGCGGCGGTGAGGCCGGCGAGCAGGCCGCTCTCCGCGCCCTTGAGCGGTGCCTTGAGGTTGTGCGGGACGAAGAAGCCGCTCATGGTTTGTCTTTCTGCTGCCTTCCTGTGCAGGGCGGTGCTGCGAAAACGTGTCGCGATGCGGCGGCGCTGTCAAACGCTAACGCGCGCTGGAAAGGCCGGAACGAAGCGGCTAGCCTTTTGATGACTTGGGAGCGCTGGGAATGAAAAGGGAGCTACACCATGACCACACCACGATCGTTGATGCGCGCGGGGCTTGCGGTTTGCGCGCTGCTGGCGCTGCCGCTGGCGGCGCAGGCACAGACCTTTCCCGATCGGACGGTGAAGGTCATCGTGCCGTTCCCGGCCGGCGGCACCGCCGACGCCATGCCGCGCATCATTGCGGAATTTCTGACGCGCAAATGGGGTCACCCCGTCATCATCGAGAACCGGGCCGGCGCGGGCGGGAACGTGGGAGCGGAGGCCGCATACAGGTCCGATCCGGACGGCTACACGCTGTTTTCGTCGCCGCCACCGCCGCTCGTCTACAATCACATCCTCAATCCGAAGCTCAACTTCGATCCCACGCAGTTCATCCCGATCGCGGTGATGGGCAAGGTTCCGAATTCGATCCTGACCAACTCGCCGAAACTCAAGGACGTGAAGACGGTCGCCGAATTCGTCGCCTACGCCAAGGCAAACCCCGGCGCTCTCAACTCGGCGACGCAGGGGATCGGCACCACTGCGCATCTGACCTCGGAGCTGTTTCAGATCGTAGCCGGGGTGAGATTCCAGCACATCCACTATCGTGGTTCAGGTCCCGCCGTGCAGGACCTTGTCGCCGGCAACGTCGACGTGGCTTTCGATAACATCGGCGCCGCCATGGCGCTGATCAAGGGCGACAAGTTGCGTATCATCGCGGTTTCCTCCGACAAGCGCGTTCCGGCGTTGCCGAACGTGCCAACGGTTGCCGAAACCGTGCCCGGTTTCGTGGCGGGCACGTGGTTCGCCTTTGCCGCGCCGCCAAAGACGCCTCAGGCGATCGTTGCCAAGATCAATGCCGACATCAACGAGGCGCTGCGCGATCCTACCGTCAAGTCGCGGCTGGAAAACCTAAACGCCGAGGTGGTCGGCGGTTCGCTTGAGGACAATGCCAAGTTCTTCAAGGCGGAAACCGCGCTGTGGAGCAAGGTCATCACCGACGCCAAGGTGAAGCTCGAGCCGTAGCGCGCAGGTATTCGTGACCGACGTCCTGATTGCCGGCGCCGGCTTCGCCGGCCTGGTGCTGGCCTGCGATCTGGCGCGCCGCGGCGTCGATTTCCGCATCGTTGAGATGAATGCCGCGCCGCCGGATCATCGCGCCGGCTCGCGCGGCAAGGGCATCCAGCCGCGCACGCTGGAAATCTACGACGATCTCGGCGTCATCGACGCGGTGCACCGCGCCGGCGCGCCGTATTCGCCGGCGATGGCCTGGGACGGGCCGCGACGGCTCGGCCCGGCCAAATTTCACCGCATCGAGCGCCGCGATCCGACACCCGACGTGCCTTATCCCAGCATGTGGATGCTGCCGCAGCCGCGTGCGTTGGACATTTTGCGGGGGCGTTTGCAAGAGCTGGGCAGCGCCGTGGAGTTCGGCGTCAAGCTGAGCGCCCTCACGCAAGACGCCGATGGCGTGACGGCGACGCTGGAGCATGGCGACGGGCAGCAAGAAACGGTCCGCGCGACATATCTGATTGGCACCGATGGTGCGCGCGGCGCGGTGCGCGGTGCGATCGGTGTCAATTTTGCGAGCGAAGCGATCGACCCGCATCCAATGGTCACCGCCGACGTGGTCATTCCGGAGTTGGAGCCGACCCACTGGCATATGTGGGATCAGGCCGAAGGCGGAGCGCTCTGGCTCGGGCCGCTGGCGCAGATGCAGCATGCGTTCCAGCTCTACGCCAAGTTCGAGACGGACATCCCCGATCTGTCGCTGGAATCGCTGCGCGCGCTGGTGAAACAGCGCACCGGCCGTCCCGAGCTCAACGTCACCGAGGTCTATTTCGCCTCGCCGTTCGGCTCGCGTAGCGGCATGGCGCAGCATTTCCGTGTCGGCCGCGTGTTCCTCGCCGGCGACGCCGCGCATGTGCATCCGCCGGCCGGCGGGCAGGGCATGAACACCAGCGTGCAGGACGCCTACAACCTCGGCTGGAAGCTCGGCCATGTGATGCGCCACGGCGCGCCGGCCGCGCTGCTCGACAGCTACGAAGCGGAGCGGCTGCCGGTTGCCGCCAACCTGCTGGAGTTCGTCGGGCAGATGCACAAGGACTGGCTCGGCAAGGCCAAGGACAAAGAGGAGCCGCGCAAGGGCGAGCACATGCAGCTCGGCCTGAACTATCGCGGCGGCCCGCTGTCGGTCGATGAGCGCGGCGCCGTCGCGGAGGGCGTGACGCGCGCGGGCGATCGCGCGCCCGATGCGCCGCTCACTGATGCGGCGGGCAAACCGTGCCGGCTGTTCGATCTGTTGCGCGGTCCGCATTTCACGCTGCTGGCGCTCGCCGCCGCGGACTTGCCAATGCTGGATCGACGCTATGAAGACGGTGTGCGGGCCTATCGCATCAGCCCAGCGGGGCAGGGCGGCGATACGGCCGCGCTCGTCGATCGGGAAGGGCACGCGCACCGCATCTACGGCGAGGGACTCGTTCTGGTGCGGCCCGACAGCTATCTCGGTTATGCGGGCCGAACCGGCAACGCGGACGGCCTCAACCGCTATTTGGGCCGGTTTTTCGGCTGAGTTCGGCGCACGCCGAACTATCTGGGACGCCCTGTCGCCCGGTGGCGCAACGCGCTATGACGGCGCGCGATGTCGAACCCTGCCGATACGCTCGCCCCATCCGAATCCGCGTTGCTCGCGCACCGCTCGTTCGTGCTGTTCTGGTGCGCGCGGGTGTTCTCGGTCGCCGCCTACATGTCGCTCACGGTGGGCGTGGGCTGGCAGATCTACGACATCACCGGCAGCGCGCTCGACCTCGGTCTGGTCGGGCTCGCACAATTCCTGCCGTTCGTCGCGCTGCCGCTCTTGATCGGCCAGGTTGCCGACCGCTTCGACCGCCGCAGCGTGCTGCGTGTCTGCCAGACCATCCATGCCTGCGCCGCGCTGACGCTGGCGTATGGCACCTTCGCCGGCTGGCTGACGCGCGATGCGATCCTCGCCATCCTGTTCGTGGTCGGCACCTGCCGCGCCTTCGAAGTGCCGACCATGCACACCCTGGTGCCGGGCCTGGTGCCGAAAGCACTGCTCCCGCGCGCGGTCGCCGCGGCGACGGCGGCGAACCAGACCGCGGTGATCGGCGGTCCCGCGCTCGGCGGCCTGATCTATTCCACGTTCGGGCCGACCTCCGTTTATCTCACCTGTGCAACGCTGTTTCTGGTCGCCAGCGTGCTGATCGGCCTCGTGAAGCTGCAGGGCCAGGTGCAGGAGCGGCGGCCGGTGACGATGGAATCGCTGTTCGCCGGCTTTGCGTTCATCCGCAGCCAGCCGGTGGTGCTGGGTGCGATCTCGCTCGACCTGTTCGCCATGCTGCTTGGCAGCGTGACCGCGCTGCTGCCGATCTTCGCCAAGGATATCCTGCAGACCGGGCCGTGGGGGCTCGGCCTGCTGCGCTCGGCGCCGGCGATTGGCGCGCTGACGGTGGCGATCGTGCTGTCGCGCTATTCGATGGACCGCAAGGTCGGCCCGATCCTGTTCATCACCACCGCGGTGTTCGGCGTGTCGATCTTGGTGTTTGCGTTTTCGACCTCGCTGATCCTGTCGATCGCGGCGCTGGCGATCTACGGCGCCTCGGATTCAGTCAGCGTGGTGATCCGCCATTCGCTGGTGCAGATCAGAACACCGAGCGAAATGCTGGGCCGGGTGATGGCGATCAACTCGATGTGCACCGGCACGTCGGGCACGCTCGGCGAGTTCCGCGCCGGTGCGGTGGCCGCGGCGTTCGGCGCGGTCGGCTCGGTGCTGATCGGAGGGGTAGGGGCGCTGCTGATCGCGCTGCTCTGGATGCGGCTCTTCCCCGAATTGGTGAAGGTCGACGCCATGGTGCAAAAGCACTGACCGCGGCTGAGGCCTATCGGAGATGATCGCGGCCGGAGGCGCGTTCGTCGTAGCCGCGCCGGCTGGAATAGAACACCAGCGCCATCAGCCCACAGCCGACGATGATCGAGAACAGCACGCCGAGGATCATGGCGGCGTAGAGGCCAGCCGGCATGTCCGGCGCGTCGACCGCATTCCACAGGCCCCAGGCGTACCAGATCGAGGCCGCGAGCAGCGCGAGTAGTGTAACAACACCGAGGGTGCGCATGACCATGATATGGTGGCGATTGCGATGAATGCCAATGCCACATCCGAGGCCCAGTTCGACACCGACGCGGACGGCGATCCGGTCTATTTCTACAAGCCCAACCTGATGGGTTCGGCCTGGGTGTTCGGCTTGAAACGCAACGGCATCGCGTGGGAATTCGGCCGGCGCTCGGGCCTGGTCCGCTACGACCAGGTGCTGCGGGTGCGATTGTCGTACCGCCCGGCGACGCTGCAGTCGCACCGGTTTCTCACCGAAATCTGGGGGCCGGAAAGCCCGAAGCTGCAGATTTCGTCGACCTCGTTCCGCGGCCTGATGGAGCAGGCGCGCCAGGACGCGCCGTACGCGGCCTTTGTTGTCGAGTTGCACCGGCGTCTCGCCGCCGCGGGCGGCGCTGCGCGCTTTGAGAGCGGGATGAACCCGCTGCTCTACTGGGTCGGCGCGGCCGTGATGGCCGCCATCGGCGTGATCCTGGCCGTCATGCTGGTCCGGGCGTTGCTGAGCGGCGATCTGACCGGCGTGGCGGTGATTGCCGGCGCGATCCTGATTTTCGCCTGGCAGGTCGGCACGATGTTCTATCGCAACCGGCCGCAGACCTATCGGCCGGACGCGCCGCCGGCCGTGGTGCTGCCGCGCGCCTAGCGCGGCGTTCCGTTTCAGTCCTCCGCCGCGAGCGTGCGCGGCGTGATGAAATGCTCGAGCCGGCCGGCCTGCGGGTGCAGCTTGTCCCAGCGATCGATCGCGAACTCGATCGCGGCGAGGCCGGAGGTCGGAAACGCCTCCTTGAGTCGCTGGCGCGCCTCAATGTCGCCGGTCGCAATCAGCATCGCCGCAAGCTCATGCATGCCGGGATTGTGGCCGACCATCAGCAGCGTGTGGGTCTTGGGGCCGATCTCCTTGATGACCTGGAGCAGCGTTTGCGGCGACGCCTCGTAGATGCGCTGTTCGAAAACGACAACGGGCTTGCCGGGCATCTCCAGGGCCGCGAGCTCCCACGTTTCGCGAGTCCGCGTCGAGGTCGAGACAATCACCCGGTCGGGCGCGTAGCCGTGCCGGGCGAGGTAAGCGCCGATCATCGGCGCCTCGTGCCGCCCGCGTTCGGCGAGATGGCGTTCATGGTCGCGTTCGCCCGGTTGGGAGCGTTCCGCCTTGGCATGACGCAGGAGCAACAATCGGCGCATGGCTTTACGATGATGCCGCTTTCTTAAAACCATCTTATGTGGTGAGGATGGTCATCGTCAGCCCGTGCCGCAACCTGGAACGACCGGCTTGGCGCGGAAATCGAAGGCGACGAATGGCCGCGAACAATCCGACGGACACCGGCCCGAGCTGGTATGCCGCCAACCGGGTGGATGCGCCGGAGCGCGGGGCGCTCACCGTCGAGCTCGATGTCGACGTCTGCGTGGTCGGCGCCGGACTTGCGGGGCTCACCGTTGCGCTTGAGGTGGCGAGGCGCGGCTGGTCGGTCGCGGTGCTTGAAACGCGGCGGATCGCCTGGAATGCGTCCGGCACCAACACCGGATTCGTGGTGCCCGGCTTCGATGCGGACGTGCAGGGCCTGATCGAAAAGGTCGGGCTCGCGCACGCCAAGGCGCTGTGGGCGTTGTCGCAAGACGGTTCCGCCTACGTGCGGCAGACCGCCCGCGCGATGCCCGGGTCCGAAATCGAGGAGAGCGGCTGGCTCCATGTCTCGCGGACCGGCGAGGCTGGGCTAGCCGATTACGCGAGCTTCCTCGCCGACGAGCTCGGCACGGCGGCTGAATTCTGGCCGACGGAGCGGGTGCGCACGACGCTGCGCAGCGCACGATATTTCGGTGGCGTCCACCTGCCGCGCGCATTCTCGATCAATCCGCTCAACTATGCGCTTGGCCTCGCGGCCGCCGCGGAGGCCGCAGGGGCGCGCATTTTCGAAGGCACGCCGGCGCTGGAGATCGACCCCGCGGGCGTGCGCAAGCGCATCACCACGCCTTCGGCGCGGCTGCGCGCCGGACACGTGGTGCTGGCCGGCAACGTCCATACCGGCGCGCTGATGCCGCAGCTTGCAGGCACGCTGGTGCCGATCTGGGCCTATGTCATGGTCACCGAGCCGCTCGGCGAGCCGCTGCGCGAGGTCATCCGCTTCGCCGGCGCGGTGACCGACAATCGACTTGGCGACAGCGACCACCGCATCGTCGGCGGCGATCGTCTGATGTGGTCGGACCGGTGCACGGTATGGCCGGGCAGTCCGCCGCACCATGCGCGGAGGCTGTCGGCCGACATCCGCCGCACCTATCCGCAACTCGGCAACGTGAAGGCGGAATATGCCTGGAGCGGAACGCTCGGCGCCACCGTGCACCGCATGCCGCAGATCGGTGAGTTGCTGCCGGGCGTGTGGCTCGCCAGCGGCTTCGGCGGCCACGGCATTAACACCACGGCGATGGCAGGCAACATCGTGGCACGCGCGATCGTCGAGGGCTCGCAGGCCTGGCAGGCGTTCGAGCCATTCGACCTGGTGTGGGCGGGCGGGCGGTACGGGCGTGCCGCGGTGCAGGCGCACGTTTGGTATTCGCGAGCGGCGGAAGACGTCAAAGGCTGGCTGGCGCGCTGGCGAAAACCGGCGGATCTGCCGCCGTCTGAAATCGGCGGATCGGGCGAGCAAGTCCCGATGCAAGACATCGAGCAGGGCGGCAAGCAGGACGAGACAACTGCCGCGCCTGCTGCGAAACCGCGCAGCCGCCGTCGCCGCAACTCCAAGCGGCAGCAGGAGCCGGACGCCGTTCCGGCCGGCGTCAACGATCTCGGATCAAGCTAGTGCAGCACTCGGCAGCGTACCTTCCCGCCACCAACGTGGGTCGCAAGTCGAAACCTTGAAGTTGCTGGTGTCGCTTGGTTCGGAAGTTCGCTTCAGAGCAAGCTGAGGACTCCGGCGAACTTCCGAACCGCGACACTAGACCCCGTTGGTGTTCAAGAAGAACGGGTCCCACGCGCTCCAGGCGGTGCCGTCGTAGCCGCGCACCCACATCAGCTCGCCGCCTGGGATCGCACCGCCAAGCGAAGGTTCAGTTTCCGTGGTCTTACTGCTTTGTTCAGGCCGTTTCCTCTTGGTGGGCTTGCTGGTCGGGGCGTTGCGGGCTGCGGCCACATGCCGGTGACGTCCATGGTCAAGCTTGCGCGGGTCGATTTCCAGACCACCGATCCGGAGAAGCTGCGTGTCGCGGTTAAGCTGCCGCACATGCTCAGGGCGCGCACCGAAGGCACTGTGTTACGCGTCGCGGTCAAGCTCGCCGGCGGCGAAGAGGAGGCGCGCGACTTCGCGCTGCGCGACACAACAAGCATCGATCGTGCGGAACTCGCCGGTGAAGCGGAGCCGGGATCGGAAATCTATGCCTACGCGATCGCAAGCGGCGACATCGCGCACCTGCGCATGTTCCGCGCCACATTGATCCGAAAGCAGAAGGGCTCGGGCGGCTCGATCACGATCTCGGTGCGCCCGGATGCCTGCCGCACCGAGCCGCTACAGGCCGGACCGGTCCTTTTCTCGACGTTCCTGAAGACGGCTGAGACGAACAGCTATGTCCCGCTGGCGCCGATGTGGATCTGCGGCGCATCGTTCCGGGCCGTGATCTGGCAGCGGAGATCCTTCCGTGCCGGTGACGGCTGGGTTACCGGCCCTCGCGCCGCGACATGAATGCCAGCCGCTCGAACAGATGCACGTCCTGCTCGTTCTTGAGCAGCGCGCCGTGCAGTGGCGGGATGAGCTTCTTCGGGTCGCGTTCGCGCAGCGTTTCCGGCCCGATGTCCTCGACCATCAGGAGCTTGAGCCAGTCGAGCAACTCCGACGTCGAGGGCTTCTTCTTGAGCCCGGGAACGTCGCGCACCTCGTAGAACAGCTTGAGCGCCTCGAAGACGAGCCGCTGCTTGATGCCGGGGAAATGCACCTCGACGATGGCGCGCATGGTGTCGCCGTCGGGAAACCGGATGTAGTGGAAAAAGCAGCGGCGCAGGAACGCGTCGGGCAATTCCTTCTCGTTGTTGGAGGTGATGATGACGATCGGCCGGCGCCGCGCTTTCACCGTCTCGCTGGTCTCGTAGACGAAGAACTCCATGCGATCGAGCTCGAGCAGCAGGTCGTTGGGAAACTCGATGTCCGCCTTGTCGATCTCATCGATCAGCAATACAGGCCGCGCGTCGGCGACGAAGGCGTCCCACAGCTTGCCGCGCTTGATGTAGTTACGAATGTCGCGCACCCGCTCGTCGCCGAGCTGGCTGTCGCGCAGCCGCGACACCGCGTCGTATTCGTAGAGGCCCTGCAGCGCCTTGGTGGTCGATTTGATGTGCCACTCGATCAGCGGCGCGGCGAGGCTTTTCGCCACCTCAAGCGCCAGCACGGTCTTGCCGGTACCGGGCTCGCCCTTGATCAGCAGCGGACGCTCCAGCGTGATTGCGGCGTTGACCGCGACCTTGAGATCGTCGGTGGCGACATAGCCGCTAGTGCCTTCAAATCGCATCATTGCCTTCCTTCACCGCTTCAACATCCCCGCGGCAACAACCACCTTGCCCCATTTCTCGATCTCGCTGCGAATGAAAATCCCCATCTCCTCCGGCGAGCCGGGGAACGGAATGATGCCGTTGGCGTCGAGCGCTTTGAGGAAATCCTCGGACTTCAAGGTTTCGCTGGCGGCTTGCTGGAGGCGGTCGACGACCGGGCGCGGCGTGCCAGCCGGCGCGAGCAGGCCGTTCCAAACGCCGGTTTCGAAGCCCTGCAAGCCGGCCTCCGACATGGTCGGCAACTCCGGCATCATCTTCAGCCGCTGCGCATGCGTGCTGGCGAGCGCGATCAATGCCTTCGATCGCACATGCGGCAGCGCGGTCGATGCAGGCGCAAACATCACCGGCACCCGGCCGGCCAGCACGTCGTTGATGCCCTGCGAACTGCCCTGATAGGGAATGTGGGACAGCTTCACGCCCGCCATCAGGTTGAACAGTTCGGCGGACAGATGCGGCGAGGTGCCGACGCCGGAGGAGGCATAGAAGATCTCGCCAGGCTTCGATTTCGCCAACGCGATCAGCTCGGCGACGCTGTTCACGCCAAGCGAGGGATGCACGATCAGGATGTTCGGCACCGCTGCGATCCGGGCGACCGGATCGAGGTCCTTGGCGAAGTCGAACGTCAGGTTGGGCGAGAGCGTGGCGTTCACAGTGTTGGCCGAGCCGCCGTACATCAGCGTGTAGCCGTCCTTCGGCGACTGCACCACCATCTGCGCCGCCAGGCCGGTGCCCGCGCCGGTGCGGTTTTCGACCACGAACTGGCCGCCGAGAATCTGGCTGAATTTCTGTGCGAGCAGGCGAAGCGAGATGTCGGCGGTGGAGCCGGGCGCGACCCCGACCAGGAGCCGGACCGGCCGCGACGGGTAGGTGTCCTGGGCCCATGCGGCAGCCGGCGCCAGTAGTGCGGCGGCAACCGCGATGATCCAGCCGGCCCGACGCCTGCTTGTCGACATTCGCCGCTCCTTGCCCCAGATGAACCATCCTAGACGGCTGTGGCGGCCGCTCACAATCGCTGCACCGCACCCACGGTCGCGGGATCGTGAGGCGAATTGAGCAGAACGCAACGCCGCCATGCGTTAAGAGGATCGTGTACTTCGGGCGAGGATCCAGAGCATGACGCGTCTATTCGCAATTCTGTTGGCCGCAGTATGGGCCGCCGGCGCGGCGTTGGCGCAGCCGGCGCCCAAGACCGAGACGGCCACCTTTGCCGGCGGCTGCTTCTGGTGCACCGAGGCTGACTTCGACAAGGTGCCGGGCGTCATCAGCACGACCTCGGGCTTCATCGGCGGCAAGGTCGCCAACCCGAGCTATCAGCAGGTCACCACGGGCACGACCGGGCACACCGAGGCGGTGGAGATCGTGTTCGATGCCTCGAAGGTGACGTATCAGAAATTGCTCGACGTGTTCTGGCGCAATCACGATCCGCTCGCCAAGGACCGGCAGTTCTGCGACCGCGGCGACATGTATCGGCCGGGCATCTTTTTTCACAGCGACGAGCAGCGCAAGTTGGCGGAAGCCTCGAAACTGCAGGTGCAGAGCCGGTTTGCGCCGCGCATGGTGCAGACCGAAATCACCAAGGCCGGGCCGTTCTACAAGGCCGAGGACTACCACCAGAACTTCCACGAGAAGAATCCGGTCCGCTACAGGGTTTATCGCCTCAACTGCGGCCGCGATCAGCGCCTGGAAGAGCTGTGGGGCAAGGCGGACAAGAGCAGCTGAGTAATTTTATGGGCGCGCCTTACGCCGGACCGAAGTCGCCTGCGATCGAGACCATGACACGCCGCGCCTGGCTCATTGGCGGCGCCAGCCTCGCGGTGCTGGCTGGTCTGTGGTGGACGCAGGACGATGGCCCGCACGCCAGCACATTCGAGGTCGTGAAGAGCGACGACGAGTGGCGGCGGCTCTTGAGGCCGCCGGCCTACAACGTGTTGCGCCAGCATGGCACCGAGCGGCCCTATTCCAGCGCGCTCAATGCCGAGAAGCGCAGCGGCACCTACCATTGCGCCGGCTGCGAACTGCCGTTGTTCGCGTCGGCCACCAAATTCGAGAGCGGCACTGGCTGGCCGAGCTTCTACCGGCCGCTCGCCAACGCGGTCGGAACCCGCACTGACCGCTCGCTCATCATGGTGCGCACCGAGGTGCATTGCCGCCGCTGCGGCGGCCACCTCGGCCATGTGTTCGAGGACGGCCCGCCGCCGACCGGGCTGCGCTACTGCATGAACGGCGGCGCGCTGACGTTCGTCCCGGCATCGGGCCCGGCCTGAACGGGCTTCCCGACTGGGAAAATCTTGCCGTATGCAGGACGTTCCTGCCCGGTTCGGCCGCCGGTCATTTCCAATAACTATTTGAAATATAACGATATTTTTGTGGCGCGGGGCTTGCACCGCTGCGGGCGATCGTGCGGCCAAAGGCGCGTCCGCGCCTGCTGCATCCGTAGCAGTGGAGAAGAGTTATGGGAATTTTCGGCGCCCTCACCACAGCCGTCGCCGGCATACGTGCGCAGTCGTTCGCGTTGGAGAACATCTCCGGCAACATCGCCAACTCGCAGACGACCGCGTTCAAGCGGATCAACTCAACCTTCGTTGATCTGATCCCCGACAACGAGCCGACCAAGCAGTTCGCCGGCAACGTGGTGGCGAACTCGCGCTCGACCAACAACGTGCAGGGCGACATCCAGAATTCGTCGATCGGCACCTTCATGGTGATCAACGGCGAAGGCTTCTTCGTCGTGAAGAAGCCTTCGAACTTCGCCGACAATCGCCCGGTGTTCGACGGCATCGACCGCTACACCCGCCGCGGCGACTTCCAGACCGACAAGAACGGCTACCTGGTCAACGGCGCCGGCTACTACCTGATGGGTATCCCGGTCGACGCCACCACCGGCAACCTGACCGGCAGCGTCCCGCAGCTTCTGCAGTTCGCCAACGACTTCCTGCCGGCGCAGGCGACCACGCAGGTCCAGTACCGCGCCAACCTGGCGAGCTATCCGCTGACCGCGGGGACAGACGACGACGTTGCCGGCTCCGAGCTGCTCAACCCGGCGAACTTCTCCGCCAATCCGACTGCCGCCCCACCGGCCAACGCAAAGATTCTGGGATCCGGCGCCACGCTCGACGCGGATGCCGCGGCTCTGTTGACCCGGCACGACCAACGTCGCGGCCTATACGGCACCCGTCATCGGAACGATCGAGGTCAATGGTATTGCGGTTCCCATCGCCATAGGCGAGGTCGCGGCGACCATCGCCGCTAACATCACCGCGGCCGTCGGGCCTGCCGTTACGGCGAACATCAACGCTGCGAACCGGCTGGAACTGACCAGCGGCGACGCCGACACCGATATCATCATCGGCAACGCCAGCACGCTGTCACTGCTCAACGATCTCGGCATTTCGGTCGGCACCACGTTCGCTACCAACCTGATCACGCAAGGCGCTGCATCCAACCCGCAGACGCTGGAATTCGAAGTGGTGGGCTTTGGTTCGCATACCATCACCTTCGGGTTTGGCGTCGGTGAGGTGTAGCGTCGTGCACGGTCTGCAGCCGAGCGGCAGCCTGCAGCACTCGAGATCACACGGGCTAGCGGTCTGCCTTGATACGCTTTTGTATGTTTGGGCCGCGCTTCGCATGCTCAAATAGCTCCCTTTCGTAGTCTACCAGCTTGTGGGCTTCCTTCAGAGCCTTGTACAAGTCGCCCGCTAAGATTTGACTATTGATAACCTCGATAAATGCCCACGTGCTGGGCGCCGCCTGCACAATTTCCCGCACCAGGGCGAAATAAGTCTCGTGGTGGGTGCGCGGGTCGCGCGAGGTGTACATCAGCTGGACCGCGAGATAGATGCGCTTGGCCGGCGAGTCGGCCGTCTTGGCCGTCAGGATGTCTTTTTCGCGCAGAATCGGCGTTGCGCCCTCAATCAGAATACGGGTGCGCTGACCGCAATTGGTTACGGTGCACTCGCCGACGATGATGCGCTCGCCGGGTTTGAGTTCGACTTTCAACGCCATGGTTGCCACCTGACGTGTGGAGCGAGGCCCCACACGTCAAGGTCCCACTGTTATTGGAACAGGCGGAGCACGCTCTGCGCGAAGCGCGGTGGTCGACAGCTGCTGACGGGTCTGCAGGGCGAACAGGTTGGCGCCCTCCTCGTTGGAATCCGCGAGGGTCAATGAGTCCGCACCGGTCTGCAACGTGTTGATCATCGCCTTGGTGAATTTCTGGCGGATCTGCACGGTAGACAGGTTGGCGCTGAAGGCCTGCGCTTGCGAGCGCAGCGTGGTCAACGCGCCGGTCAGCGTGACCGATGCCGCGGTGATGTCCGCGGAGGCGGCGATAGCGAGGCCGGCGGAATCGAACGTGACGCCCGTGATCGTGACCGACGAGGTACCGTTTTCGTTGAGGGTGACCGTCAGGTTGTTGCCACCGAGTAGATTAATGCCGTTGAAGCCGGAATTTTGGGACAAGGTGTCGATCTGGCTGCGGATCGCGTCGAACTGCACGGCGAGGCCCGCACGAACGGTGGTGTCGGCGGTCTGTTGCGCCTGGCTGATCAGAGCCTGGGCGGACTGCACGAGCTTGGTGATCGAGGTGATGCCATTGTTGGCGGCCTGGATCGTGTTGACGCCGTTCGACATCGAGTTCGAGCAGGCTGCCCAGGTCGCTGGCGCGGTTCGATAAGCCCTGCGTCGTGAAAAAGTTGATCGGATTGTCGAGCGCGGTGTTGATGCGCTTGCCGGTTGCCAGCTTGGTCTGGGTCGCGGTGATCAGGTCGACCGTCTTCTGCAACTGCAGCAGGCTTTGACGGACGCCCGAAGTAAGAACAATGTCAGCCATGATACTCGCCTCGCAAAGGAAGCCGCGCCTTCCTGGGCGGCCGAACGAGATAATGGTCTGTTAGGCTTGATAAAGGGTTACCGAAATGTTTTAACGCGATCCGCGCGAGGTGGCGCAAAAAACAAACGGTGGCACTTTCGTGCCGCCGTTTCGATCGTGGATATTGCTCTGACTAGCCGAACAGGCGGAGCACGCTCTGGCTGGCCTGCGAGGCGAGCGACAGCGCGGTGGTCGACAGCTGTTGGCGGGTCTGCAGGGCGAGCAGGTTGGCGCCTTCCTCGTTGGAATCGGCGAGGGTGAGGGCGTCTGCACCGGTCTGCAGCGCGTTGATCATCGCCTTGGTGAAGTCCTGGCGGATCTGCACGGTCGACAGGTTCGTCGAGAACGCCTGCGACTGCGAACGCAGCGTGGTCAGCGCGGCGGTCAGCGTAGTCGAGGCTGCGGTGATGTCGGCGTCGGCGGCCCAAGCGTTGGCCGCGGCGGCAATCGTCAGGCCGGCGGAGGTGAACGTGACGCCCGTCACGGTGACCGACGAGGTGCCGGTTTCGTTGAGGGTGACCGTGAGGCTGTTGGCGGCGAGCAGGTTGATGCCGTTGAAGCCCGAGTCGGCCGAGAGCTGGTCGATCTGGGTGCGGATCGCATCGAACTGCGTGGCGAGGCTCGCACGAATGGTGGTGTCGGCGGTCTGCTGCGCCTGGCTGATCAGAGCCTGGGCGGACTGCACGAGCTTGGTGATCGAGGTGATGCCGTTGCCGGCCGCCTGGATCGTGTTGATGCCGTTCGACATCGAGTTCGAGCAGGTTGCCCAAGTCGCTCGCCCGGTTGGACAGGCCCTGTGCCGTGAAGAAGTTGATCGGATTGTCGAGCGCAGAGTTGACCCGCTTGCCCGTCGCAAGCTTGGTCTGGGTGGCCGTGATCAGGTCCGAGGTCTTCTGCAACTGCAGAAGGTTCTGCCTGACGCCGGCTGTAAGAACGATATCAGCCATCGGAGTACCTTTCTGGTCCAATCCCCCACATGGGATTTACACGTGACGATCCCCACTGGATCGGGGAAGGTCCATCGCATACCGGGCGTAATGCGCCGTAAAAGAACGTGGTTAATGGTTTCTGGCCATCGCATGCTCAGCAAGCGATGAAAACGCTTAGATTTCGCTAACCATGCTGGCAGCGGCGTAGCAGTTCATTCGACGGCGTTGTGATGACCGAGATCGCTGTCGAGCGATCAGGCCCGGATGTCGGCGTGCGGGTCGTCGCTCGACGGGAGGACGCCTTCCTCCGAGGCCGGCCGATAGGCGCGCAGCCGCAGCAAGGCATGGTCCGGATGTTCGCGATCGCCGGCGCGCACGTCGCGCTCTCGATAAATCACATCGCGGCTGTTGGGATCGGCCACCAAGTCATGTGGGGCATGGTCCGGCCGCTGTTCGGTGTCTTTCCCGCCTCTTTGCGGCGCCGTCCCCCATTGCGGTCACGGTTTTGAAGCCGACCAGCTCAGTCTCGATCGCTTCGCGAACCGGAATAGGATCGCGCAACGCGCGGCTCTTGCCGACGCCGGACAATGGCTTGATCGTGAAACTGCTGTCCATGCCGGTCTCCTAGCGGCCGTTGCACTGCCCGATTCCGATCCGAACGCATCTGTTTCAACATCAAATTGCTAAGTTCCTGTTCCAAGTTTGTAACTCAAGTTACTAACAGCCGTTAAAGCACCCAGCTGATCGCGAGCGGTTGCAGGCTCGACGGCGGCGGCACGGCTGCGCGCCCCGACGCGCCGTAAGCGCTCGGCGTCGCGCGGCGGGCAAGCTCGTCGGAGGCGCCGCGCATGATGCTCTCGGAGACCGCATGCGCGGTGGCAAGCACCGTCAGGTTCATCTGCAGTAGCGCGTGGAACAGGTCGTGGCGCTGGCGCAGCGCCGCGAAAATGTCCGGCATCGCCTGCTTGAGAAAGGCCTGGCTGGCCTTGAGGCGCGCCGCGTCGATAAAGTAGAGCCGCGACAGTTCCGCCTTGGACGCCTCGAGCTTGGCCGCGCCCCGGAGGTCGCCGGCGCGCACCAGCTCTGTCTCTTGCTCGACCACGCCGAGCAATGCATCCATCACGTCCATCAGATGCTTCATCAGCAACTCGGCCTCGGCGATGTTGGTCACCGCGCGAGGCGCTGCGGGGGCGGTCGGATCGGCGGGCGGGCTCATCGGATCTCCTGCTGGGCCATCAAGGCGCGCTGCACATGGTCGGCAATGCCGATGCCGCCGGTCTTGGCGAAGCTTTTCGCGTATTCGTCGGTGAGCAGCGATTGCCAGACGCCGGCCGCTGGTCCACCGCCGAACGGACCTTTGCCGATTTCGCGGAACATCTGCTGAAACATCGTGTTGAGGAACACCGCCTCGAAATCCTGCGCGGCGCCTTTGGCTTTCGCAAGCTTTGCCTTGGCCGCCGCCTTGGCAGAGACGGCGAGCGCGGCGTTGGCTGGCGCACCGAGCTGCGGTGCGGAGAGGGTGAGCCCGCTCGGCGATGCCATCACATTACCTCGATGTCGGCCTGGATCGCGCCGGCCGCCTTGATCGCCTGGAGGATCGCGATCAAGTCGCGCGGCCCGACGCCGAGCGCGTTCAGCCCGTCGATCAATTTCTGCAGCGCGGCGCCTTCGCGCACCAGTGCGAGCTTCTTGCCGTCCTCCTGCACGCCGATCCGGGTGCGCGGCACCACTTCGGTCCGGCCACGCGAGAACGGCTGCGGCTGGCTGACCTGCGGCGACTCGGAGATCGTCACGGTGAGGTTGCCCGGTGCGACCGCGACCATCGACACCCGCACGTCGCGGCCCAGCACGATGATGCCGGAGCGCTCGTCGATCACGATCTTGGCCGGTAGGTCGGGCTCGATCTGCAGTTGCTCGATTTCGGTCAGCAGCGCGACCACGTTGCCGGCGAACTGCTTGGGCACGTTGATCTGCACCGTCGAGGAATCGAGCGGCTCGGCGGTCGGCGCGCCGATGAAATCGTTGATCGCGGCGGCGATGCGCTTGGCGGTGGTGAGGTCGGCGTTGCGCAGCGAGAGCCGGACCTGATTGAGCCGGTTGAGGGCGAACTCGCCCTCACGCTCGACGATCGCGCCGTTGGCGATGCGGCCGACGGTCGGCACGCCGCGCGTGATCTTCGCGGCATCGCCCTCGGCCCGGAAGCCGGCGATGGCGAGCGAGCCCTGCGCCACGGCGTAGACGTTGCCGTCGGCGGCGAGCAGCGGCGTGACAAGCAGCGTGCCGCCGTTGAGGCTCTTGGAGTCGCCCAGCGCCGATACGGTGACGTCGATCCGCGAGCCCTGGGTTGCGAAGGCGGGCAGGTTGGCGGTGACCATGACGGCGGCGACGTCGCCGGTGCGCAGCGCAGGTCGCCGAAATCGACCTGCGCGTGGGTTGAAATCGCCAAATTGACCCCCCGCTGGCGCCAAAAAACCGTCGCTTTGCCAAGGGTTTTGGCGGCCTATTTTCCCCGCTTGTCGAGGGTGGGCCGCCGCACTATAAGCTCCCCCCGCGAGCAGGGAGGCTCGTTGGAGTTCGGGGTAGGTCAATGAAGAATAAGAATGGGAACAAGATCATAGGCGACATTAAGCGTGGCCAAGGCGTGAAGGCCGTGAACGGTCACAACGGCAACAAAAGCCTGAATGGCAGCAGCGGCACAAACGGCAAGGGCCACAATGGCCATGCCGCCGCGCCGGCCGACAAGAAGAACTACCGGCCGTCCGAGAAGGAGCCGTTCATGAACGAGCGCCAGCGGGACTATTTCCGCGAGCGGCTGCTGGCCTGGCGGGAAGACATCCTGAAAGAGGCCAAGGAAACGCTGCAGCATCTGCAGGACGAGAACCAGAACCACCCCGACCTCGCCGACCGTGCCTCCTCCGAAACCGACCGTGCCATCGAGCTGCGCGCCCGTGACCGGCAGCGCAAGGTGATCAGCAAGATCGACGCCGCGCTGGCGCGCATCGACGACGGCACCTACGGCTATTGCGAGGAGACAGGCGAGCCGATCGCGCTCAAGCGTCTGGAAGCGCGGCCGATCGCCACGCTCTCGGTCGAGGCGCAGGAACGCCACGAGCGCCGCGAACGCATCTATCGCGACGACTGAAGCGAGCGCCGTCGGCGCACAGCTGAACGACGATGCAGAGCTAGTTCTTGCCCGCGGCCAGGACCTGCTCGAGCTGCCGCCGAACTTCCCTGCCTATCGCCAAATAGAAGCGGCCTCCGGCGGGGAGTTGCCGGCGCTCGGTCAGGCCAGCGCCCTGGCCGAAGTTGATGCTGATGTCTTGGGCGTGCGCGGGAACTGCGAGGAGCGCTATCGCCGCCACCGTCGTGAGACGGACGCAAGCGGCGAACCACTGGCTCGTCAGGTTTTTCCGGGTCGGCCCAACAAGCTCGCCATTTCCTGCTCGAGGCTTTCGAAGGGCGGTTTCTGCGGCGCTGTGGCGGCCGGCGCGGGGCTTGGCGCAGCGGCGGGCTTCGGCGCCGCCGGGCGCGGCGCAGGCGTCACAAGCTTGGGCTCAATGCGGCGCTGCTCGGCCGGCGCCGCAGGCTCGGCCTGCACCGGGCGGCGTAACGCTGCTTCAAGCTGGAGCGCCATGTTGGCGAGGTTGGCATCGTTGGCAGCGGCGGTCTGCGGATCGATCTGCACGGCGGGCGCGGGCTTGACGGCCACGGCGCGCGCCGGCGCGGGCTGGCTCGGACGCGCGGGGGCGGGTGGCGCCGGAACAGGCTGCGACAGCTCGGCGGCCAGTCCGGCAATCGCCGCGTCGCTGCGTTGCGGGCGCCCTGCCGGTGTGGGCACCGCTGGCGTAGGTGGCGGCATGGGCACCGGAGCCGGTGCAGGCTCGGCCTGCGCCGGCCATTGCGCGGCATCGTCGGTTCGCACCCGCTCGGGGCGCGCGGCGGCCGGCGCGGGTGCCACTGCCGCCACTGCCGCCGGTGCCGCCACTGCCGCCGGTTCCGGCTGCAGCGGCCAATGCGTCGCGTCGGGCAGCGGCATGGCGCGCGGCAGCGTCTCGCCGCCGTTGGCGCGAACGGCAGGCGCCTCGCGCGGCACCACAGCGCCGGAGCGCATGATGTTGGTCTCGACCACCACGTCGGTCGGCCCGCCGATCATCAGCAGGTGCTCGACGTTGTCGCGGCGGATAATGACGAGCTTGCGCCGTCCATCGACCGCCGCGGAGTCGATCACCGCGAGCCGCGGCTGCCGGTTGCGGGCGCCTGCCTCAAGGCGCGCACCACCAAAGCGGCGCACCAGCCAAGTGGCGGCACCGATCAGCGCCAGGACGACGACGAATGCAATGACGAAGTTCACTGGCGTCGGTAACTCCAAGCCAAAAAGGCCATTCATTGGTCGTCCTCTGGCATGCCCGTCGTACGGACCGGCCGATCGGAATACGCCAATTGGTTAACGCCGACGGCAACATTTGCCGCCGCGAATCTTAACAAAGGACTAACAGAGACTGCGGTCTCACGCCCCTCCAGCAGCAGCCAAAACGATTCTCTTGGTAAACGGCAGATTAAAGGCAGATCGCCGATTTTCCAATGGCTTAACCGGTCATTAACCATACACCCGGCAAAGTCTGCCGACCTCGGTCCGCTCCCACGCGCGGGGAACCGCGAGGCCGATGCGCGAGGCGCCGATGGCGATCACCGACATTCCGCTGTTTTCCATGCTGCGCACCCGCATGCATTGGCATCAGGAGCGGCAGCTTCTGTTGTCTGAGAACGTTTCCAATGCGGACACGCCGAAATACCGGCCCCGCGATCTCGAACCGCCGCAATTCAACCGCCAAGCCACCGTGGCGCCGCTGACGCTGGCGCGCACCGAGGGCACGCATATTGCCGCAGCCGTGACCAGTTCCACGCAGTTCCAGGCCGCACGGCTCGGCGGCTACGACGTTCGCCCCGCCGGCAACGCGGTCAACCTGGAAGACGAGATGATCAAGGTGGCCGGCAATCAGATGGATTACCAGGCGGTGACCTCGCTCTATCAGCGCAGCCTCGGGCTTCTCAAAACCGCCATGGGCAAGCGCTGAGGCGCGACACGTCACAGCAACCGAAACAGGAGAGCGGCCGTGGATTTCCTCAAGTCGATCGTGATTGCAGCCTCGGGCCTGCGCGCCCAGGCCGGCCGCATGCGGGTGATCTCGGAGAATATCGCCAACGCCGACTCCACCGCGCCGCGGTCCGGGGCCGACCCGTACCGGCGCAAGATCCCGACCTTTCGCAGCGAGGTCGACCGCGCGCTCGATGCCAAGGTGGTCGCGCTCGGCCGGGTGCGCACCGATCCGACCGAGTTCCGCCAGAAATACGAGCCCGGCCATCCATCCGCCGACGCCAACGGCAACGTCAAATATCCCAACGTCAATTCGCTGGTCGAAATGACCGACCTGAAGGAAGCGCAGCGCTCCTACGAGGCCAACATCAACGTCATCACCGCCTCGCGCCGCATGATCCAGCGCACCATCGAAATTCTCAAATCCTGATCCGGAGGGCTGACCGATGACGACGCCGACTGTTGCCGCCAACGCCTACAGCGCGCTCGCCAAGTTGCATGATCCGGGCGGCGCCATCGCGAAGAGCGCCGGGACGGAGCCGCCGGGCGGCGGCTTTGGCGACATGCTCAAGAACGCGATCAGCTCGTTGAATCAATCCGCGAAGCACTCGGACGCGCACCCAGGCGATGGCGGCCGGCAAGGCCAACATCGTCGACGTGGTGACCGCGGTGGCCGAGACCGAGGTGGCGATCGATGCGCTGGTCTCGGTGCGCGACCGCGTCATCCACAGTTACGAAGAGATCATGAAGATGCCGATCTGATCGGCATCGGAAGGCAGCAATGACCGGTTCTGAAGTTCTCGACGTAGCCCGCGACGCGATCCTGACGCTGGTCATCGTGTCGAGCCCGCTGATGCTGATCGGGCTCGCGGTCGGCGTCGCCATCTCGCTATTCCAGGCGCTGACGCAAATTCAGGAAATGACCCTGGTCTTCGTGCCGAAAATCCTGGCGATCTTCGTGGCCATGCTGATCGCGCTGCCGTTCATGGCCGATGCGCTGCAAGGCCACATGGCGCGGATCGCGGTGCGCATCGCGGGAGGTTAGCCGCGCATGCAAGTCGACGTCTCGTTCCTGCCGGCGTTGGCGGCGGCCTACATGCTGGCGTTTGCCCGGATCGGGACGATGATCATGCTGCTGCCGGGTCTCGGCGAGCTTAGCGTTCCGGCACGCGTGCGGCTCACTGTAGCGCTCGTTCTCACTGCGGTGATCATGCCGTTGCACCGCAACACCTATCAGATCGACCTGCAGGCGGCAGGACCGGTGCTGGTGATGCTCGGCCAGGAACTGTTCATCGGCGCGGTGCTCGGATTGACCGCGCGGCTCACCATCTCGGCGCTGCAGGTCGCGGGCTCGGTAATCGCCCAGCAGATGGGGCTCGGCTTCGTCACCGCCGTCGATCCGACCCAGGGCCAGCAGGGCGTGATTGTCGGCAATTTCCTCAGCGTGCTCGGCATCACGCTGATCTTTGCGCTGGACCTGCATCACCTCGTGATCGGCGCGCTCAACGACAGCTATACGCTGTTTCGGCCCGGCGACGTGCCGATGATCGGCGATGTCGCCTCGCTGCTGTCGCGCACCGTCAACTCGGCATTCCGGGTGGGGGTGCAGCTTGCGGCGCCCTTCCTGGTGTTCGGACTGCTGTTCAACCTGGGTCTCGGCGTGCTGTCGCGACTGATGCCGCAGATGCAGGTGTTCTTCGTCGGGATGCCGCTGTCGATCATGATCGGCTTCCTGATCCTAATGCTGGTGGTCGGCGCGATGATGATGACCTTCACCGACTACGTCGAATCCGTGTTGCGCGAATTGGCGCCGCGGTCGTGAGGCAAGGCGATGGCTGAGGAAGGCGACCAAAACGACAGCGATCGTTCGCAAGACCCGACACAAAAGCGGCTCGAGGAGGCGCACAAGCGCGGCGACGTAGTCAAGAGCCAGGAGGTTTCGACCTGGTTCATCATCGCGGGCGCGACACTGGTGCTTGCGGCCTTCAGCACCGGAATGGGCAGCGGCCTGAACACGACGTTCCGCGGCATCGTCGCCAACGCGCACCAGATTCCGGTCGATGGCAACGGGCTGTTGTCGCTGTCGGGACGGCTCGGCGTCGAAGTGCTGGCGGCGGTCGCGATCCCATTCCTGCTGCTGGCGTTGGCGGCGGTCGCCGGCAACATGATCCAGCATCTGCCGGTGTGGTCGAGCGAGCCGCTCAAGCCGAAGCTGAGCAAAATCTCGCCGGTTGCCGGCATCAAACGGCTGTTCTCGATGCAGGCGCTGGCGAATTTCGTCAAAGGCGTGATCAAGATCGCGGTGCTCGGCGCCGTGATGGTGGCGCTGCTGTGGCCGCAACGCCAGCGGCTCGACGGCCTGGTGAGCACCGACATTCGCGGCGCGCTTGGCATCACCAGGACGCTCGCGCTCGAACTGCTGGGCGCGGTGGTCGCGATCCTGGCTGTGGTCGCGGCGGCCGACTACCTGTTCCAGTACCGCAAGTGGTACGAGCGGCAGAAAATGTCGATGCGGGAGTTGAAGGAGGAATTCAAGCAGTCCGACGGCGACCCCATGATCAAGGGCAAGATCCGCCAGATCCGGATGGCCCGGATGCGCCGGCGCATGATGACGCAGGTGCCGAAAGCCTCGGTGGTCATCACCAACCCGACCCACTACGCGATCGCGCTGCAATACAATCGCGGCATGAACGCCCCGATCTGCCTCGCCAAGGGCACCGACCTGATCGCGCTGAAAATCAAGTCGGTTGCGCAGGAACACGACATTCCGGTCGTCGAGAACCCCCCGCTCGCCCGGGCGCTGCACGCCACGGTCGAAATCGACGAAGAAATCCCCGAGGAACACTACAAGGCGGTCGCCGAAATCATCGGCTATGTCATGAAGTTGCGCCGCTCTGCCGCTAGAAATCTAGAGCACTTTCATGATTCGTGGCGATAGCCTTGGTTGGCGAGGTAGTTTGCGCATTCTTGCGGTCTGACCTCGGTGAGGACTTCAGCAATCGCTGCGATCAGAGCTTCGACGGTTCTGGCGGCGGCCTTTCGCAGCAGGGCTTTGAGCTTGGCGAAGAACTGCTCGATCGGATTGAAGTCGGGACTGTAGGGCGGCAAGTAGCGCAACTCGGCGCCTGCGGCTTCGATCGCTTCGCGGACGCCGGCGACCTTGTGGCTTGCAAGGTTATCCATCACCACGATATCGCCAGGCTTAAGGATCGGGACGACGAACTGTTCGACATAAGCGCGAAAGCTTTCCCCATCCATCGGTCCGTCCAGCACACAGGGCGCGGCGACCTCGCCGAGCCGCAGTGCGGCAACGAAGGTCGTCGTTTTCCAATGTCCCCACGGCACGCTGCAAACGAGGCGCTCGCCGCGCGGACAGCGGCCGTAGCGGCGCGCCATGTCGGTCGCCGCACCGGTTTCGTCGATAAAGACGAGGCGTTCCGACTTCAGTTCGGGCTGGTTCGCACGCCACCGATCGCGGGCCTCGGCGACATCCGGCCGATCCTGTTCGGAAGCGCGCAGTGACTTTTTTTGAGCGGCAATTTGAGAAACTTCAGCCTGTTCCACAGGCAGCCGATGCTGACCTTGACCTTGCATTCGTCCGCAAGCCAGACCTGCAGCTCCTCGAGCGTCGCATCCGGATGAGCCGCCACGCGGGCGCGAATGGCTTCGTCGTGAGGTGCGAGCTTCGGCTTGCGTCCCGCTCGGCCCAAACGCGCCGTCGTCTCACCGGTCGTTCGCCGACGGCCAACGACCTTGGACACGTAGGATACGCTGACCAGAAGCACCCGCGCCGTCGCACAGACACGCGTTCCTGCATCGACCGTCGCAATCACGCGTTCACGCAGATCCTGGGAATAGGGCTTGCCCATCGGCAATTCTCGCAGCCATTGGCACCGCTACCCAGAATCACAAATCAGCCCCGTTGGGTATCCATCCGATTCCGCAAAACGTGAAAATGCTCTAGATACCGCCGCTCGATTTGCGCCCCAGCGCCATGCTTGCGAATCTGATTAATATCCCCCGATGGCGCGCTCCGGGTTATAGCGAAAAGGCATGGCAACGCAGGACCTGAGCGAAGGATACCGGCCCCCGACGGTGGTCGACCGCAGCCAGGCCGGCGCGCGTGGCGGCAGCATCGGCATGGTGCTGCTGGTCGCGGTGGCGCTGGTCGGGGCCGCGGTCGGGCTGTTCGTGGTCGGCCGCGGCCACGCCGCGCCCTACATCCTGGTGCTGCTCGCCGGGCTTGCCACCATCGGCGTGTTCTCGCTGTTCGCGCTCGCGACCGGCATCCTGCGTGTGGCCGGCAAGGCAGCCGACAATCCGGTGCTCAAAGCGGTGGCAGACGAGGCGCCGGACGGCCTTCTGGTCACCGACCGCCGCGGCCGCGTGATCTACGCCAATGCGACCTATCTGGCGTTGACCGACGCCGACGGCACCGGTGACGTGCGCCCGGTCGAGCGGGTCTTTATCGGCGATCCCGACGTTTCGGAGGCGGTCTATCGCCTGCTCAAGGCGGCCCGCGAGGGCCGCATGGCACAGGAGGAGGTCCGCGTCGCCGGCCTCAAGGGCCGGCCGGTGCACTGGCTGCGGCTGCGGGTGCGGCCGCTCCAGGGCGGCAGCGACGGCGGGCTGACACTGTGGAACGTGATCGACGTGACGCGCGATCGCGAGCGCCAGGAAAACATCTTCCAGGAATTGCAGCACGCGATCGACTATCTCGACCACGCGCCGGCCGGATTTTTCTCGGTCAACGCGAACGGCGACATCTCCTACCTCAACGCCACGCTGGCCGCGTGGCTCGACCACGATCTGGCGCAGGTCGGTTCCGGCGGCCTCAAGCTCACCGACATCGTTTCGGGCAATGGCGCGGCGCTGCTCACCACGCTGGCAGCGGCGCCGGGCGAGGTGAAGACCGAGGTGTTCGATATCGACTTCAAGACCCGCGGCGGCCGCTCGGTGCCGGTGCGGCTGTTTCACAAGATCGCCTATGGCGCCGACGGGCGGCCGGGCGCGTCGCGCACCCTGGTGCTCAATCGCGCCCGCGGCGAAGCGACCGATCCGCAGCGCTCCGCTGAAGTGCGCTTCATGCGCTTCTTCCAGTCGACGCCGATGGCGATCGCCACCGTGGACAAGGCCGGGCGAATCTCGCGCACCAACACGCTGTTCGCGCGCATGTTCCAGTCCGTGCTTAAGGACGGCGACAATCGCTCGATCCTGTCCGTCGTGGCCGAGCGCGATCGCGAGGCGCTGGAAACCGCGATCCGCAAGGCCGCCGATCGGCAAAGCGACATCGCCCCGGTCGACACCGCGCTCGCCGGCAACGACGAACGCTGGGCGCGCTTCTATGTCTCCGCGGTGGAGGACGAGGAGCCGGACGTCGAGACGGCGATCGTCTACGCGCTCGAAACCACCGGCCAGCGCACGCTGGAGAACCAGATCAACCAGCGTGCCCGCATGGAATCGGTCGGCCAGCTTGCCGGCGGCATCGCGCACGATTTCAACAACGTGCTGTCCGCCATCATGATGGCGACGGATTTCCTGCTCAACGCGCACAAGCCGACCGACCCGTCGTTCCAGGACATCATGCAGATCAAGCAGAACGCCAACCGGGCAGCGAGCCTGGTGCGGCAGCTGCTTGCGTTCTCCCGCCGGCAAACCATGCGGCCGCAGACGCTTGATCTCGGCGAGCGGCTGGAGGACCTGCGGATCATGCTGAGCCGGCTGATCGGTGAGAAGGTCGCGCTCGAGGTGACGCACGGCCGCGACCTGTGGCCGGTGAAGGCCGATATCTCCCAGTTCGAGCAGGTGATCGTGAACTTGGCGGTCAATGCGCGTGACGCCATGCCGGACGGCGGCAAGCTCTCGCTGCGCACCGGCAACGTTGCCGCCGCCGAGTGTGCCAAGCTCAACTACAAGGGACTGCCGGCGGCCGACTACGTGCTGGTCGAAGTCGCCGATACCGGCACCGGTATTCCGCCGGAGTTCATCGACAAGATTTTCGAGCCGTTCTTCTCGACCAAGGAGGTCGGCAAAGGCACCGGCCTCGGGCTCTCGACGGTGTACGGCATCGTCAAGCAGACCGGCGGCTTCGTCTATCCCGAATTCAGTGGTCGACAAGGGCACGGTGTTCCGCATCTTCCTGCCTCGCCACGTGCCGGCAGCCGACGACGCTGTCGAGAAGGTGCCGCCGACCGAGGCGCCGGGCATCGCGGCGGCGCCCGTTGCCGCGGATGGAACGGTGCCGCGCTCCGCCGCCGACATGACCGGGCAGGGCACCATCCTGCTGGTCGAGGACGAGGAGGGGTTGCGCGCGCTCAACGCCCGCGGCCTCAAGTCGCGCGGCTACAGCGTGATCGAGGCCGGCAACGGCGTCGAGGCGATCGAGGCGCTGGAGAAGAACGGCGGCAAGGTCGATCTGGTGGTGTCCGACGTGGTGATGCCGGAGATGGATGGCCCGACACTGCTCAAGGAGCTGCGCAAGCGCAACGCGGAGCTCAAGATGATCTTCGTCTCCGGCTACGCCGAGGAGGCGTTCGAGAAGAGCCTGCCGGCCGGCGAGAAGTTCGCGTTCCTGCCCAAGCCGTTCACGCTCAAGCAGCTGATCGAGCAGGTGAAGGACACGATGAAGGGGTAGGGCGGCAGCGCGTTCTCGCGCCGCCATGCCGCCCGCGTCATCGCCGCGGAATTCGCGTCACGGTCACCGTCGCCTTGCCCGTATTGAGGAAGGTCAGCGCGCCAGGCCAGACGCCGAGCACGGGCTGGTTCAGGTAGACAAACAGCTCGCCGTCGCGTTTCGGCTGGAATATCTCCTCGCGCTGATCCGTGCCGCGCTCTTCGCCGGGGTCGAGGAAGCTCTCTTCGTTGCCGGTCGAGCCGTAGCGAACGATGACGTGTCCCCAGGGCCGGTCGTAGGTCCGTTTCAACGGCAGCATCGCGGCCATCAGCGCCTTGATCGCGTAAGACCTTATGACCGTCATCGTGTCGCTGTTGGGAGGCGGCTCGAACGCCGACAGCGGCATGCCCCGCGTCGTCGACGGGGTCCGGGCAAACGTCCATGGACCGTCCTGTTTCACGGCGATGTGGTATCGCGCATTCTTCTCAAGATAGATGCCGCTTGCCGTGCAAATGCTCTGGGTGTCGAACGCAAAGACCTTGCCGGTGCAGCGCGACGACTGGCAGGCCGGCGGCCTGGTGCCGTCGATCGCGATGCGCGGGCAATCGGCGCGGTTGGCAGCCGTGCAGATCGCCAAGCCACCGTTGGCGACGCCGATCGGCTTGCCGCCGATCGCCGAATTCGTGCAGACCGAGCCGAAACTGTCGCGGAAACTGAACACATAATGGCTGATGAGGCCCAGTCCGATGAGCGGCAGCATGATGGCGAACAAGGCCGGAAACCATGTGCGCTTGATGTAGCCAGTCGGCGATTGCGACGTAGGTGATGTCGGCCACCCAGAGCTGGTTGGGGCCGTCCGGCGTCATGTTGTTCGCGAGGTCAGGGAAGACCGGATAATTGTGATTGCTATCCGTCGTCGCGATGAAACGCCTGCGCCGCCTTGGATTTAGCGCGTGCTCGCGCATGAGACGGCGGATCTTCTTAGTGTTCACGACCATGCCACGATGGCGGAGTTCGGCGTCAATACGCCGGTAGCCATAGGCTTCGAACTCGTCACAAATCGCTTTCATCTCAGCAACGACATGGCGTCGCTCGCCTGAACGCTTGGCGTGTCATAGAAGGTCGAGCGGCTGATCCCCATAGCCGGCATCCTTCTGCGATGGAGATCCCGTCGGGCCGGCAATGACGGATGTAGTCGCGCTTCGCGGCCGCGGGCGTTTCAGCGCCCTTAAAAACTCGATCTCCAGAGCCTGTCGACCAACCATCCGCTCCAACGCCGCAATCTGGATGACAGGCTTTGGATGGTGCGTTTGTAGCCGGGGTTGGTGCGAAAGCCCGCAACCCATGTGGTCGGCAGCAGCAAGGCGATCAGCGTGGCGACGACCAGGAACCAGGTCAGTCCGTCGGCGATCCGCTCGAGCAGCCGCCGCAACGGCGTCCACAACAGGTTCGTGAGCCCCGGCGCGAACTGCGATATCAGCGGGTAAGCAACGATGACGAGCAAGATGGTGAATACCGCTTTTTGAAGCTTGCTGAATTGGTATGGTGAGAGCGTGCCGCGCGCCGATGGCGTGTGCGGCAATGCATTGAGGCTCGTCTTCCAATTCGCCCTCATCTCGTCGGTGAGCCGAACCCTGATTTGCGAACTGACCCACATCAGGCCGACCACCATGGCCGCCGAGATCAGGAACCAGGCCGGATCGCCCGCATAGACTTTGACCCAGCGCTCCAGGCCCGAGGGCAGCACAGTGGCGATGAGACGGATCAGGTCGGACAACGGCCGCAGCCGGGTTTCCAATTCCGCCGAGTCCGGGACTTTTGAAATCAGGGGATAGAGCGCGAGATGCAACGACGCGATGACGGTCAGGAAATAGACGACGCGGCGCCGCCACACGAAGCTCCAGACGATATTCTCCTGATGCTGGTATCGCGTCAGTGCCTGACCGGACTTTTCATAGGATAGCGAATCCGGTGACACGATCGCAGGATCAGGCGACGCAGCGGTCGGGGTGGTCACGATCTCATAGCGTTCCGGCAGCGAGATCGGCGCGTAGATGTGGGCGTTGACTTTGAGCCGCGTGAACACGCTTTCATGGATCTTGGGCGTGGCGATCGAAACCCGGTCGCGCTGATCGCTGGACAAATGAAAATCGGACAGGTCAGCCACGTTCCGCGGGCCGTAACGGTAATAACCTGCAAGCCCGCTGCGCGAGTCGTAGAGACGTCCGTCCGGGTCCTGCCGGGACTTCAGCGCAACGAGGGCGTCCGGATCGGCGGTTGGGGCGGTCTTGAAGCGCAAACCGCAATCGCTTGCTTCCTTCAAGATCCAGTTCAGCGACATATGGGCGAGCGAGTCGTCCGGATAGCCGCCGCCGACGTTGGCGTGCACGCCGGCAAACCAGACCTGGCTGATTTTTTCGTGCTTGGTCAGCCGGGTGCCGGCGGTACTGGGCGCCGGTATGTTGGATTCGTCCCACAACACCGGATGAAAGGTGGTGCGCTCGTCGTCGAGCGACAGCGCGTGGCAGGCGCGCTCCACCTGGGGACTGAGCCTGCGATCGGCAAACTCCAGCGGCCAGACATAACGGCTGATGCCATAGGTCATCTCGTCGACGGGCAGGCCATAGGCTGCGACGGTGTCCCAGAGACCGAGGAAGCGGATCTTGGCGACCGGTCGCTCTGTCGCGTCGTGGAACGGCGGGACAAACAGGTTCCTGAGCATCCGGAATGGGACTTCGGTGCCGATGTTGGTCTTGTATTCCTTCTCGCGATGAGCGCGGTAGGCAGCCCTGGCTTTTGCGTTGAGCTGGTCTTCGGTGTCGTATTTGACGAGGCCTTGGTCCAGCACGAAGCCGATCAGCACGCGGATCGTGAAGGCGCCGCGGCTGAATCCAAATGCGAAAATCTCATCGTCGCCCGACGCGATTCCCTGGATCGCATAGTCGTCTCTCGACCGATAATTGCGGCACAGGAATTTGTAGAGGCTGAGAACGTTCCGCTTCAGGCCGAAGCCGAACGCGCCGCCGAGGATCGCTGCGGGCTTGAATGTCGAGGTGCCGACGCCATCGTCGTAGATCGCGATCTGATCGGGCTTGGTGAGGTCGAGCGCCTCGAACGTTCGCCAAACGTTGGTTCGCCAGACTTTCGCGGCGGCATTGCCGGTCCCGTCCGACAACAGAATGATCCGCTTGGACATCGCACAACTCCGATGACAACAAGTCCGGCACTACGCTCGGTGCCTCGGCATGATTCCTTTGGATTGGAGATGGACCCTTCTTCCTGGACGGTAAATTGTCGCGTTGGTGTTTGCAACTTATAAGTGCATATCGCCCCAGTCGTATTAGCGCGCCGCGCGCTTGAAAGCGCAATGGCGTACCGGCGATGCTGCCGAGCTTGGGCATACAATTGATCTGACCGATCGCGTGACAAACGAAACACCAAGGACTGCGCTGGTCACCGGGGCGGCGCGCGGCATCGGGCTTGCGACCGCAAAGCGGTTTCTCGCCGAAGGCTGGTGCGTCGCGTTGCTCGACATCGACGGCGAGACGCTTGGCAAGAGCCACGCGGCGCTGGCAAGGCCGGATACCACCCTGGCGCTGACCTGCGACGTGGCTGACGCAGCCGGCGTGACACGAGCCTTTGCCGCGCTCACGCAGCGTTTCGGCCGGCTCGATGCGCTGGTCAACAACGCCGGCATCGCGATCTTCAAGCCGCTGCTCGAAACCACGCTGGCCGACTGGGAGCGCACGCTCGCCGTCAATCTCACCGGCGCGTTCCTGTGCACGCAGGCCGCCGCGTTGCTGATGCGCGACAACGGCGGCGGCGCGATCGTGAATATCACGTCGATCTCGGGGCTGCGCGCCTCGACGCTGCGCGTCGCCTACGGCACCAGCAAGGCGGCGCTGGCGCAATTGACCAAGCAGCAGGCGGCCGAGCTCGCCTCGCTCGGCATCCGGGTCAACGCCGTCGCGCCAGGCCCGGTCGACACCGCGATGGCGAAGGCTGTGCACACCCCGGCGATCCGCGCCGACTACCACGCCGCCATCCCGCTCAACCGCTACGGCCTCGAGGAGGAATTGGCCGAGGCGATCTTCTTCCTATGCAGCGCGCGGGCGAGCTACATCACCGGCCAGGTGCTGGCGGTCGATGGCGGCTTTGAATCCACCGGCATCGGACTCGCGACGCTGCGCGAAGAAGGGCGCAATGGCTAGCCGCTAGGCGCCAAGCTGCTGGCCTGCCGTTCGCGCAACGCCCGATAGCGGCGTTCCAGCGAACTTTCCAGATGATTGATCATCGTGTTCACCGTCGCGGACTGTTCGCTGTCGATCTGGCCTCTGGTCTGTTCCTTGAGATAGATGGAGAGGACTTCATCGCACTCGGTTTCGATCTGCGCCAGCTCGCTTTCGCTGCTTGCCTTGCGGCTGCGCTCGATCAGCGACGAGATGCGCTGCAGCAGCTGGGTGGCCTCGTTCTTGCCGTCTCCGGTCAGGAACTTCCACAGCCCCGCCATTGCCGAGCCCACCATGCCCATCAGCAGCGTTCCGTAGAACAGCCAATCACCGTATCGATCGAACCAGGTCTTTTCGTCGCCGCTAAAGAACACCTTGGCGCCGGGATGAATCGGAATGGGCGCATCCTTGTCTTCGTCGGGCGCCGAAACCTGAGCGAGGATCGGAGTGCCGGCAAGCAGCTCGCGACGGATTTCCATGATTGCCTTGGCCAATGCGCTGGCCGTCTCCTCGCTCAGCTTGGCCTTGGCGACGAGATAGGTCGGAACGCGCAACGTTGAAATCGAGTCGTCCGGCAGCGCCGGCGCGCCGCGCAGCGCGCCCTTCGGCATGTCGAACAATTCAAAGTACTTGTTCGATATCGCAATTGCCTCCGCGGATTCGATCTCCAGAATTCGAGGCTGCGCTTTCGCGGTGGCGGGGAAGAATCCGCGCACCAGCGCGTTGTACTTGTCGGTAAGCGGCGCCACGAAAATCGCGGCCTGATATTTTTTCGTGCGGCTCGGATCGATCACGTCGTGCAATGGAATATTGACGAACTGCACGGCGCCCTGGGCGAACCCATAGCTTTGGACGAGCGCCGCCAGGACGCGCTGATTGACGTCAAGTCCGACAACCCCGACGGTTTTGCCCTTGAGGTCGCCGATCGACTTGATCGGCGAGTTGGGCGGCACCATCACCATGACGACCAGATTGGTGAGATGAACGATGGCGCGTGCCGACGCGATGTCGTCGGTGTCGGCGCGCACGATCGCAAGGTCGGCCTCGCCAGCGGCGAATGCTTCCGCAGCCTCGGTGGGGGTCGCCTTTTGGATGACGGTGAGCCGGATGCCTACTTTGGTCGCAATCATGCGGCTGCCGATCGTCGACATGACCTTGGCCGTGTCGGCGTCGAGCGATCCGACTGCAATCCTGAGGGTGACCGGCTTCAATGCCATGCGAAGCGCAAAGAAACCGATCCCGCCGATCAGGCACAGCCCGAGGAGAAACAGCACCAGCCTGAGCCATCGCGGCAATTCGAGTGACATCCATCCGTCCTTTTCGCAAAATCCAACAGGACCGTTGTGACGATGGCGCGCGAGCTGGGCGCGCAGGCTTCGGATGCACCATTCAAACACCGTTTCCAGCGTTGGGTCGATAGCGCCCCTTATAGCGCCGCTTGGAGCACCGCATGTCTGGCGCTGACCCCGGCTCGCGTCAGCCTTCGGAGGACGAGCGCGACCGCCGCGTCGCAAATATTTTTCTGTTGGTCGCGGCTGCGCTGTTCATCGGCGCCGGCATCTGGCTGGTCGACGCGTTATTGGCGGCGCGCAAGGCCGACGAATGCATGTCCGGCAGCCGGAATTGCGCACACCAGGTTCGGCCGCCGCAGCGACAAGGCGCCTGGCGCATGTCCCCGCGAAGTGGATGCCGGTTCGCCGAAGCAGGACATGCGCCAATGCGAGAATCTAGCCCGGCCCGTAGCGGCGCAGCGGCCCGTCAAACACGCACTCATAGGCGATGTAGTCGCCATAGACGCGGCGGATGCTGGTGATCCGGGCGCGCTTGAGGGACCAGCTCGACGACCGGCACATCTCGTTCGCTGTGGCGAGCGCCTCCCGCTCGGCGCTCGGCGACCAGGGAATGATGCCGCCGGTGTCGTTGCCCCTGGCGCCCCAACTGCTCCACGCCAAAGCGCCGCCGGACGCCAGCGTCAGGCCCAGCACGGCCAAGAGAACGGTTCTTTTGATCATTCGACTCTCCGGAATTTTTGCGCGCGGCGGCCGAAGCCGACCTCGGCAGTATACAGATTGCCCTTGCTGTCGATCGCGATGTTGTGGATCCACTTGAACTGGCCGGGCTGGCGGCCGTGGCGGCCCCATTGGGTGAGGGTAGCGCCGCTGTCGCGGTCGATCGTGATGATCTGGCCGTTGGCGCCGTCGGCGATGAAGATGAAGCGCTGTTTGGGGTCTTCCGACAGCACCAGGTCCCACACCGAGCCATTTTGCAACGTTTCCGGCGCGACGCGGAACTCCTTCACGTAGGTGCCATCCTTGCGGAACACCTGAATGCGGTCGTTGGCGCGGTCGCACACATAGACCAGCCCGTCGTTCGACAGCCGCACGCAGTGCACCGGATTGTGGAAGCTCGGCGACGGCGCCGCGGTCGGTGAATAGGCCGGCAGCTTGTCGTCGTGCGGCGTCTTGGTGCCGCCGGCTCCCCAGTGGCGCTTGTAGTCGCCGGTCTTGGCGTCGAACACGACGATGCGGCGGTTGCCGTAGCCGTCGGCGACGTAAATTTCGTTCGCCGCGTCGTCGGTCACCATGTGCGCGGGGCGGCCGAGCCGCGTGGTCGACATCGAGCCTTTGGTGCCGTCATCCTTGCCGACCTGCTGGATGAACTTGCCCTCGGGCGAGAACTGCAGAATCTGGTCGCCCTCGTTGTTGCCGCCGACCCAGACGTTGCCGGCGCCGTCGACGTGAATGCCGTGCTCGTTCTTGATCCAGTTGCCGGACACCGGCCCCCACGAGGCGAGCAGATTGCCGTCGGCATCGAACTTGAGCACCGCCGGCGCGGCCTTGCAGCACTTGGTCTGCGGCGGATCCTTCTGCGCGCCCTTCTCGTCATCGAGCAGGCTGGCGGGCCGGTGCACGATCCAGATGTGATCGTTCTTGTCGACCGCGATGCCGGAGACCTGGCCGAGAATCCAGTTGTCGGGCAGCGGCTTCGGCCAGAACGGTAGCGGCTCGAAGCGTGGAATGGCGTCCGCCTTGGCCTGCTGGGCCAATGCGGGATGGGACGTCAGCGCGCCCGCCGCGACGACGGCGAGCATAGCAAGCCGAAAAGTCATGGGCCGTTTCATGGGGCGCCTCCCTGTGCCGCCACGCGGCGGCGACCCCGATGGTAGATGATGTCAGGGGAGGGGTTAAGGGCGGTCGGCGCGCGTTTTCCCCTTGACCGCATCCGGTGTCGGACCCGAGCCTAAGCCGCAAAAGAAAACGCTGACGGGAGGACGTCATGGCCAGACTGCTGTCCGCGGCTTGCACCTGCTGCAATGCATCGTTTGCCGCAACCGGTGTCAGCCGCCGCGCTTTGCTCGCAGGCGGCTCAGCGGCACTCGTGCTTGGCGCGGCCGGCGCCCTGCGTGACGCCAAGGCGCAGGCGCCGGCACCGGTCCCGATGAAGCCGCATCGCATCGACGTGCATCACCACACCTCGCCGCCATCCTGGAACGAGGTGCTGCGCAAGGCGAACGCCGGACAGCCGCCGACCTACAATTGGTCGGTGCAGAAATCGCTGGACGACATGGACAGGTCCGGCGTGGCGACCTCGATCACGTCGATCACCACGCCGGCGCTCGAGTTCCTCAACAAGGACGATGCAGTCCGCGTCGCGCGCGAGTGCAACGACTACAACGCCAAGCTGATGGCCGACCATCCGGGCCGCTTCGGCCTGTTCGCCACGCTGCCGCTGCCGCACATCGACGAGACCCTGAAGGAAATCGCCTACGCGCTCGACACCCTCAAGGCCGACGGCGTCTGCATGCTGACCAGCTATCAAAACCGGTGGCTGGGTCACTCACATTTCACGCCGGTGATGGAGGAGCTCAATCGCCGCAAGGCCGTGGTCTATACCCATCCGACCGGAGCAGACTGCTGCAATAACCTGGTGCCGGAATTCCGCGCGCCGGTCATCGAGTTCGGCACCGACACCACGCGCACGATCGGCAGCCTGGTGTTTTCCGGCGCCTCGCAGCGCTACCGGGATATCGATTTCGTGTTTTCTCACGCCGGCGGTACCATGCCGTTCCTGATCGAGCGCTTCACGCGGCTGCGGCAGAGCCATCCGAGCATGCGAGCGTACACTCCGGAGCTGGTGATGACCGAGTTCCGCCGCTTCTATTACGATACCGCGCAGGCGGCGCACCGCGCGGCGCTCGCCTCGCTGACCGCCGTCATTCCGGTGTCGCAGATCGTCTATGGCACCGACTTCCCGTTCCGCACCAACGAGGATCACGTGCGTGGCCTGACCGCGTTCTTCAATCTTGCCGATATGAAAGCGATCGACCGCGACAATGCGTTGAGGC
>CAWBFG010000004.1:0-79060 GCA_963787955.1 uncultured Alphaproteobacteria bacterium
CTGTTCGCCATCCCGGTGGCGGCGCAGGGGACCGAGCCACTCCGACGCCATCTGTTCTAGATCATCGCGCCGGAGGCTGGCCGCAGGGTTTGCTACATCCGCCGTTATGACGCCGCTCACTTGCGCGCCCATCCCGCAGCAGCAGGTCACGGCGCTGACCTTCATGATCCCGGGTGCAACAGATTACGAGGACATTTCCAGGCGGAAAACCCGGAGAACAGGGCATCTGCTGGTTTGCCATGTCGAATGCAACAGCGTGGTGAGAAGCGCGCGCTAAGCACCTCCGGCAGCTGTTTCCGGGTGGCGGGTGCGGCGTCGATTGCGACGGCGGCGGGCTGACGCTGGAGAAGTTGCCGCAGGCGGACGCGTTGCTGATGCGACTGAACGACCGCGGCATCCAGATGTACAGCGATTGCGATGGAGGCGGCGTCTGGGTCAAGCCGGGCGCCGACGACAAGGTGTTCGTCTCGAAAAGGTTGTGGAACCCATGTGCCAGGCGCTCGAGAAGCGTGTCTTGGGCGACTGGAATGCCCGCGATTGGAGCACTCCGCGGGTAAGCAGGATACCGCAATCCTAAAAACCATTGCGCTGATTTCTTAACCTCCGGATACTAGAGGCTGGTAGGGGGATGGCGGCGTCGCGCCACGGGCGCATTGCCCGGGGGCGGCGATGTAGAACAGCCGAACTGATGTCTGAGTGGAACAATCTGCTGCTGCTGGCGGGTGCCGCGCTCATCTACTTCGCCGCGCTCGCGGCATTGTTTCGCGCCCGCCATCAACTCGGCATCGGCGCGTTCTTCTGCGCGCTCGGCGTGATGCACTTCATCGAGACCTATCTGGCGAGCGTGTTCTACGTTGCGCTCCCGTTCGGCATCGTGACCTCGCCCGGATCGAGCGTGCTGTTCGCCGGCAAGCTGATGCTGTTGCTGCTGGTCTATATCCGCGAGGACGCGGTCGTCGTTCGCCAGCCGATCTACGGCCTCTTGTTCGGCAATCTGCTGATGGTCGCGTTGGCGGTGCTGATGCGCCATCACGGCCTCGTCGCGGTGACGCCCGATCGCCTCGCCGATTTCAGATTCCTCGACGAGATGGGCGCGCTGATGGTGTGGGGCACGATACTGCTGTTTGTCGACTGCATCGTGCTCATCCTGATCTACGAGCGCTCGCGTGCGTGGCTGTCCAATCGCGTGTTGGTGCGGTTGGGCCTCGCCGGCGCGGTGGTGCTGACGTTTGACCAGGTCTTCTTCTACGCCGGTCTGCGCTTCCTCACCGGCGCGCCCGTTTCGGTGCTGATCGGGGGCTGGGCGGCCAAGATGTTCGCGGTCGCGATCTACAGCGTGCTGGTTGGCTGCTATCTGCACTGGTTCGAACGGCCGAGCGCGTTGAGCGGCAGCCCGCGGCGCATCGCCGATGTGTTCGACATGTTGACCTACCGCGAGCGCTACGAGGACCTGCTGGCACGCACCGGCCGCGACGCGCTGACCGGGGCGTTCGACCGCGGCCGTCTCGAAAGCCACGGCCGCGGCACGATCGAAGACGGGATTCGATCTGGCCGGCCGGTGAGCCTGCTGCTGATCGACATCGATCATTTCAAGAGTTTCAACGACCGCTACGGTCATGCCGCGGGCGATGCCGTCTTGCGGCGGATCGCGCGCGACATCATGGCCACGGTGCGTGCGACCGACCAGGTGTTTCGCTTTGGCGGCGAAGAGTTCGTGCTGATCTGCGACGGGCTGTCCGCCGGACCGGCGCTGGCACTCGGCGAGCGCATCCGGCGCGAAATCGCCGGCGGCGTTGAGAGTGACCCGGAGCACATGACGGTGAGCATCGGCATCGCCACCTGCGGTGCGAATGCCTTGGATTACGACGCGATGTTCCATATCGCCGATCAGCGGCTCTATCAGGCGAAGGCAGCCGGGCGGAACTGCGTCGTCGGCGAACGCATTTCTTCGGCCAAGACGCCGATACAGCTCGCCTATATCAGCTGACGGCTGCAGCCTCGCGCCGGTCGCGCGCTCACAAAAAAGTGCAGCGCACGCTGGACGACAAGTCGCTCCCAATTGTTGTCAGGCCATCGGGCGCATGTTGCGCGCCCCAACAGGGAGGCCTTCCATGAATGTTATAACGTTGCGCGCATATTTGCTTGCGTCCACCGTGCTGCTTGCGCTTGGCGTGCCGGCGCAGGCGCAGCAGGCCAACACGACCTTCTTCATTACCAGTGTCGGTCCCGGCAAGGGCGGCGATCTCGGCGGCCTTGCCGGCGCCGACGCGCATTGCAGCCAGCTCGCGACCGCGGCTGGCGCCGGCGGCAAGACCTGGCGCGCGTATCTCAGCACCCAGGGCGCCAACGCGGTGAACGCCAAAGACCGCATCGGCAAGGGTCCGTGGCAGAACGCAAAAGGCACGGTGGTTGCGACCAGCGTTGCCGACCTCCACAGCCCGAACAACAAGCTCAGCAAGGAGAACTCGCTGAGCGAGAAGGGCGAGGTCATCAATGGCCGTGGCGATACGCCGAACCGCCACGACATTCTCACCGGTTCGCAGGCAGACGGAACCGCCTTCGCGGGCGGTGACGATCGCACCTGCGGCAACTGGACCAGCAGCACCACGGGCGCCGCCATGGTCGGTCATCACGATCGCATGGGGCTCAACGACTCCCCGCCGATGCTGTCATGGAACACGTCGCATCCCTCGCGAGGGCCGCAGACCAACCCAACCGAAGGCTGCGCCCAGGCGTCCTTGCGCGGCACCGGCGGCGACGGGCTATTCTATTGTTTCGCCGCGAACTAGTCGCAGCATGCAATGGCCGGGCAAGCGCCCGGCCATTGCAGTTGGCGGTGCCGGGTGGGCTGCAAGGTCCTATGGACCCGCCTGCCGTGAAGGTTTAACGTCTGATCGCAGCTGATTTTGTCGAAATTCGATTTCGGCACGGAGGCGTCCATGCACATGTCAGTGTTCGTTGCGCTGGTCGCCGCGCCATTGATGATCCCGGTTTCGGATCAAGTCCCAAACTTCAATGTCGAGTCGAGCTGCAAGGGAGCGGCGGCGGCGAGCACTCAGATGGTGGATGCCCAAAGTTATCCGGCTTGCATGGAAGAAGAGAGCGCAGCCCGGCGCGAACTCGTATCGATTTGGCAGACGTTCAGAGTGGCGGACCGGGTGAGTTGCACGGCTGAGTTATCGTCGCTGGGCATTGCGAGCTACGTCGAGTTGCTGGTGTGCCTGCAGATCGCGCAGAATCCGGGCGGGGTGAAGACAAACCTCAAAGGCGCCAGCCGAAAGAAATGACGATCGGGTCATCCCGGCTTTCGCGGCGGCGTCTTGCGTGTCTCGTGCCAGAGCAGAAACAGTCCGGAGCCGACCACGATCGACGAGCCGATCACCAGGCCGATCGTCGGTACGTCGCCCCAGATCGCGAAGCCGAGGATCACGGCCCACACCAGCGATAGATAGTTGAACGGCACGACTGCGGCGGTCGGCGCCATATGGATGGCGCGCGTCCACCAGTATTGCGCGATGCCATTGGCCGCGCCGTTGAGCAGCAGCCACAGCGTGTCGATCGCGGTGGGCTTCACGAAGGAAAACGGCATCGACACGGCGAATGCGAGTGACAGCAAGGAGAGCTGATACATCGTCAGCGTGCCGGCGGACTCCGTCGTCGTCATGCCGCGTACGCCGGCGGTCACGGTGCCGAACAGGACGGCATTGGAGAGCGCGAACAGCGCGCCGATCTGGAATGTGTCGGCGCCCGGATTGGTAACAATCAGCACGCCGACAAACCCGGCCACCAGCGCAAAAGCCCGGGCGGGCCCGACCGCTTCCTTCAAGAAGATCGCGGACGCCAGGGTGGCGAACAGCGGCGAGGAGAAATTGATCGCCGTCGCGCTTGCGAGCGGCATCAGGCTGAACGCGATCAGCAGCAGGGTCTGCGACGTGGTCTGCGAGATCGCGCGCAGCGCGTGGGCGCCGGGCCGGCCGGTGCGGAACACGATGAGGCCGTAGATCGGGAGGATGAATACGGAGCAGGCGAGCAAGCCGCCGAACGCGCGGAAGAACAGCACTTCGCCGACGGGGTACGCCTCGACCAGCCATTTCGATGCCGCGCTGGAGAGGGAAAACAGCGCGCCGGCCGCCACCATGTAGCCGATCGCGCGCGGGATGTGCTCCTGACGACCTGTGGGAATGCGCGGTTCCACGCTGCGGTTTGCGATCACGATGAAGGGAGCGAGGCTTGAGCGGATAGAAGCCGCTCGGCCCTAGCACGCGGAACTGCGGCGCGTCAGCGGCAATTTCGCGAACGTCGATGCATTCTCCTGCATGGCTTTGTCGCTTCGCGCCAGAAAGAAGCGAGCAGCTTGGAACCTGCCGCCGCAATTCGCTGGGGCAAACCGAAGGCGAAACGAAAATTCCCGCAGGCCAGTCATGCAGCACCGGCAATTCTTCGCAGGTGCGGAATTGCCATGTTGCAGTGCGGGGTGACTGAACCTGAGAGAAGTCCCATGAAGACCATGAAGAAAATGCTGTTCGGCGTCTCGATGGCGGCGTTGATCGCGTCGCCGGCGTTGGCGCAGACCACGCGTCAGCACAGCTCCGCCGCGAACCATCGCGCTGTTCAGGAGGAGCAGTGGCTCGCCGGCCAGCCGATGCAAAACGCTTACGCTCCCGGCGTCGTCATCGAGGGCGGCAAGATCGTTGGACAGGATCCGGACCCGAACGTCCGGCTTGAGCTGCGGCGCGATTCGATCTCGGAATACTGATCCGCGCGCTTCGCGACATCGCAAGGCCCGGCCATCGTGCCGGGCTTTGCTGTTTCGTTGACGGAGTTTCCAGCCAACTCGATAATGCGCCGGCACTCTCGCTGGTTTGGTTACAGAGTGGCCGGCATCGATGCGCTACGAGCTTTATTACTGGCCTGGGATCCAGGGCCGCGGCGAGTTCGTCCGCCTCGCGCTCGAGGAGGGCGGCGCCGACTATGTTGACGTCGCGCGGCAGTCCGGCGGCATGTCCGCCATGAGCAGATTTCTCGACAGCACGCAGATCAAGCGGCCACCCTTCGCGCCGCCGTTCCTCAAGGCTGGCAAGCAGGTGATCGGCCAGGTTGCCAACATCCTTCATTATCTCGGGCCACGGCTGAAGCTCGCGCCCCGCGATGAGGCCGGCCGGCTGTGGGTCCATCAGCTGCAGCTCACCATCACCGACCTGGTGGCGGAGGTCCACGACGCCCACCATCCGCTGTCGAGCCAGCTGTACTACGAGGATCAGAAACCGGCGGCGAAGCGGTGCACGCAGTTGTTCTGGCAGCACCGTGTGCCGAAGTACCTCGGCCATTTCGAAGACGTGGTGGAGAAAAGCGGTGGGCCTTATGTGCTCGGCCGCAAGCTCAGTTACGTCGACCTGTCGCTGTTCCAGATCGTCGCCGGGCTGCGCTACGCGTTTCCTAGACGCATGAAACGATTCGAGGACGAAGTGCCGCGTCTGGTCGCGCTGCACGACAAGGCCGTGGCGCGGCCGCGGATCGCCGCCTATCTCGAGTTGGAGCGGCGCATTGCCTTCAACACCTCGGGTATCTTCCGCCACTACAAGGAGCTTGACCGCTAGGCGCGGCTGGCGGGCTTGCCGCGCGTCCGCCCGTTCGCTCGCTTTTTCCGCGCGGCGCGCTGCTTGCGGGCGAGCCGCTCGCGCTTGCGCCGCAGCGTGCAGGTCACGCACCTGCAGCGGCGCTTGCCGATATAGGCGGCGTAGTAATCCTTGCCGTAGTGATAGGTGATCTCGGCGCCCGGCTTGATGTTGCGCATCGCCTTGATGCGGACCTGGCCCCGGTAGACCACGGATTCGGCGTTCGGCCGGCAGGAGTGGTTGGCGTAGCGCCCGAGATTGCTGCGGCTCGACCCGTCGAGGGTGAATTTGTTGTTGAGCTCGTACATATAGCGGGCGCCCTTGGCCTCGCGGCGCTCCGCCTCCTCGTTGGGGATGACGCGCCCGCGGTAGCGGACGATGACGGCGCGTTTCTTGATGAATTTGGTGGCGAACAGCCCAAGTCCGGTTTTCGACCGGCCGACACGAAACGATCTGCGCGACATGGACGCGGGACTTACATGCGGATTCGCGCGGATTCAAACCGTAATTTGTGCAGGTTCTTGACGGAGCCGGCGCTGCCTCAGACGGCGAAGGCGAGAAGCAACACAAGCAAGGCGGCCATCCACAGCATCATCGCCCCGAGCCGTATGGTTCCGAGCTGCGTTGCGATCACGGCGATGGGCAGTGCCGGCAACGCCAGAAGGAAATAGAGCAGGGTGGCAAGAAACAGGGGGATCGCCTCGAAGCCGTCGCCGGCCGGGCCGATCCGCATCACCCGGACGGCGCACAGCACATAGGCGGCGGTCGCGACGGCAAGACCAATGTAGATGCCGCGCCGCCATTTGCGGAGCTCCTGCGGATTGTCCGGGGTGTCTTGCGCTGGTGCGTTATCGGTCATGGCGGGGCCAGGAATGATCGGGTTCGGACGCGCAATCCAGGCAACAGACGCAGCGGGCCGCCGCCGGCTTAACCATCCGAGCACGTTAACGGTGCAATGCCCGGCGTGGCAACTTACCGTGCCGTCAATCGATGCGGCGCACATCGAGGATCGGGCAATGAGAATCGTACTTTTGCTGCTGTTGGCCATGCTGGCCATCAAGACCACCACCACGACAAGCGCAGTGGGCCAGCCGGCCTGCCAGAAGAACTACATTGGGTGCCTGGACAAGTGTGTCGGGAGACCGACCCCGCAACTGCAGGAAACTTGCATGGGGACGTGCCAGACCCAGAACAATGCCTGCTTCTCGCAGGTGTACGGCGCGCCGGGACCGAATGCCGTCACGGTGAAGGAAGAGGCGCCGAAGGGTGCCGCGCCCAGGACCGAGGCACCCAGAGCCGACATGCCCAACGCTGAAAACGCGACCGCCGAGGCTGAGCAGCCCCCCGCGCCGGCCGCCAAGCCGAAGAAACGGGTGGCCGCTCCGAAGTCCTCGGAACAGCGCCGCCAGTAAGCGCAAACGTCCGGCCTTAGCCGGGCGGCCCGATCGACGAGCCATGCCGGGACGGCGCGACAGCGCCGCGCCCGCGCATGGGTTCTCGCGCTTGCAGTGCTCTATAAGTCTTCTGCCGCTGCGGCGTGCTCCGGCGGTGGAGGCTTCATGCGATTTCGCCGCCCCGAAACCGTGGTCGCCATCTTCCTGATGGTCGCTGGCATCGTCATCGCCGGCACTGCGGCGGTGGCGCAGGGCGCGTCGCCGCACGCCTTCCTGGAGTCGATCTACAAAATCTATCGCAACAACCACAACGTCAAGGGCATCGACTACAGCAAGGCCGACGTGATCCGGCGCTATTTCGCGCCGCCGCTCGCCAAGGCCATCCTCAAGGACCAGGCCGACGCCAAGAAGAAGGACGAGGTGCCGCGGCTCAACGGCGATCCCTTCATCGACGCGCAGGAATGGGAGATCGCCGACCTGAAGATCGACGTGAAGAGCGCGGACCGCAGGCACGCCACCGGCACCGTGACCTTCACCAACGCCAAGGAGCCGCGCGCCGTGGTGCTCGATCTCGTCAAGACCGGAGACGGCTGGCGTATCGCCGAGATCAAGGCGCCGAGCGGGTCACTGCGCCAGCTGTTCAACGTCAAGTAATCTCGCTCAGGCGCAGCATCGCCTCCACCGGCACTGGATCGCGCAGCGTGGCGATGCCGGGGCAGCCGGCCAGCGCCAGCTTTTCGACCTCGCGCAGCTTCTCGATCGGCGCACTGCTTGTCACCGCGATCTCGATCGAGACCTTCTGGAAGCCGGAGAACGGCGCGTCCGGCATCATGTGGCCGCGCACATCGAAGTTGGTCCGCGCCACCGCCTCGAAGCTTTCGTAATCGACGCCGAGCTTGGCCGCATAGAACGCGAACACCGCGGCGTAACAGCCCACCGCGCCGGACAGGAGATACTCCAGCGGCGTCGGAGCATCAGCCATGCCGCCGACGTGTTTCGGCTCGCTGATGATGAAACTCTGCCTGCTGTTGCGGGTATCGACGCGCTCGTTGAGGTTGCCGATCGAGGTGACCTTGATCTCCAGCGACGACTGCGGGCCCTCCGGCGCACGCTGCGTGGGATCGCCGCGATAGCGCGCCTCGCGCGCCAGCGTGGTGACCTTGAGTTGCGGAAAGCAATCGCAGACGGCAGGCATGATTTGGGTTTCCCGTGACATGAGATTTGGGCCGGCCGGCGCCTCATGATGCTGGGCTCCGCTCGAGTGCGCAGAATAACGCGGGGATGACGCTTCGCGCCATCCGAGCTAGGTTTGCGCCCAACAACGGGGGAGGACGCGCATGATGTTCCGTTCAATCACGGCAGCCTTGCTCGGCCTCGCCCTGTCGGGCGCCGCCGCGCCGGCGCAGGATTATCCGAGCAAACCGGTCAGGATCATCACCGGCTTTGCGGCGGGCGGCATCGGCGACCTCGGCGCGCGGCTTCTGGCCGACCACATCACCAAGACCACCGGCCAGCAGGCCGTGGTCGAGAACCGCACCGGCGCCGCCGGCACGCCCGGCACCGACGCCGTCGCCAAGGCCGCGCCGGACGGCTACACGCTCGGCCTGGTGCTCAACGGCAACCTGGTGATCAATCCGTTCGTGCAGAAGTCGATGCCGTTCGACGCGATGAAGGATCTGATCCCGGTCGCGGCGATCGGCGACGCGCCGCAGATGATGGCGATGTCCACCGAGCTGCCGGCCAAGACCTTCAAGGAATTCCAGGCGCTCGCCAAAGCCAAGCCGAAGACCTACAGCTACGGCTCCGCCGGGCTCGGCTCGCTGCCGCACCTGTCGGCGGCCGAATTTTCGCGGCTCGCCGGCATCGAGCTGGTCCACGTGCCGTACCGCGGCAATGCCCAGGCGATGACCGACCTCTTGGCCGGCCGCATCCATCTGCTCTCCGCCTCGATCGGCACCTTTCGCGCCGGCATCGACGCCGGCAAGCTGCGCATTCTGCTGACCGCAACGAAAGAGCGGCTGCCCTATTCGCCGGATGTGCCGACCGCCGATGAGGCGGGCCTGCCGGGCTATCTGATGAGTGTGTGGATCGGCGTCGTCGCGCCGGCCGGCACGCCGGCGCCGGTCGTGCAGCGCATCCATGCGCTGGTGCAGTCGATGCAAAAGGACGAGACGGCTAAGAAGGCGATGGCGGGCGCCGGGCTCGAATTGATGCACATGAGCCAGCCGGCATTCGCCGCGTTCGTGAAGGAGGAATACGTGCGCTGGGAGACGATCGTGAAAAACGCCGGCGTGGAGAAGGAGTGAGGCCGGCGATTAACTGCCCTTCATACTGATCATGAGGGCGATGAATCCCGCGACGAGCGGCGCCCAGTAGACCAGCGGCGCGACGGCGAGCAGGATGGCCGCCACGCCGAGCCGCCGGCCGGCGGCGGCGAGCGCCAGGGCCGCGAGCGCGATGAGCGGCGCAAACACCGCCATGGCGTATCCCGACAGGATATTGAACCACCGCGTATCGAGATTGAGCATCTTGCCGAACGAGAACGGCATTTCGATGTAGAAATAAGCGAGTTCGAGCGTGGCGATGACGGCAATGACGACGCGAAGCAGCATGATCGGCCCCCTTGACCGCAACGGCTTTAACAACAGCTTGCCGCGCACTCAACCAGCCCGGCGCGCAATTGGCGTCATTGTCCTGCTGCTCTTGGCCGCGCTTGCGGCAACGCCAGCCGTAAGCCAGCTCGCCGACTGCAATTCCGACAGCGCCGAGCGCGTCGTCACCGGCTGCACCAGGGTGATCGACGATCCGCGCGAGAGCGCGGCGAGCCGCGTGATCGCCCACGAGCGCCGCGGCTACGTCCATCTGATGCGGCGCGAGCTGGAAAAGGCGATCGACGACTTCAGCGCGGCGTTGCGCGACGACACCGGCCGGGCGTTTTCGCTCTACGGCCGCGGCATGGCGCGCATCTTTTCCGGCGACGCGGCGGGCCAGAACGAGATGGAGACCGCGATCATGATGCGGCCCGCGATCGCGGAGGAGTTCAAGAAATTCGGGGTGAAGTGACCCGGCACGGCCCGACCGCCAGGCAATCTCAAACACAACGCTTTGCGCCATATATTCGCGTTGTCGCGCCTTTTCTCTCACGCCGGCGTCAGGCGCGCTCGAATGCGCGCGGGCGGGTGCGCGACGCTTCGCCGCCCGCGCTTTTGCTTGCTTGCTTGCTACCCGACGTACGCCACGCGCTGCTGCGCTTCGGCGTCCGCCGCGGTCTGCGGCTGGGCCGGCAGTTGCAGCACGGTCGCGTGCTGACCCTCCGCCAAACGCGTCAGCAGCACGGCCTCGCCGTCCGGGAATTCCAGCGCGTCGTGATGCCGCGACGGCTGGTCCTTGTCGATTTGGCGGAAGATCGCGGTGTTGTGGGCGATCGTCCTGGGCTCGATCGCGCCCAGACCGCCGACCACGATGTCATCGGAGAACGCAAGCTCGGTCCCCGGCAGCAGGCAAACTGCCGTCGTCGAATCCTCCGGCGCTGCGAAGCCGCGCGTTCCGGTGCCGAAGTTTCGCGTTGTCAGTTTGTCGCCGACCTGGGCCGCACGCGACTTCACGTTTTGCAGGCTGTAGTCGCACATTGTGAGCCTCCTCTGTTGCAGAGCCCGGCCCCCTACGAGCAACTCAGCAAGAAGAATGCCACATCGTGTTGAAATGATGGACGGATGCGAAACGCCAGCGATTGCGTCATGTCTGTTGCGATGCGGCGGCGCGGCATGCGCGACGCACGCAAGCGATTCGACCGCGGAATGAACGGTGCGCGCCGAATTTTGTTGCGGCGCGTCAGGATTTTTTTGCGGAGATGGTTGCTATGCCGTCCTAACCTTGCTCAAGCGGCGCTCCGCTTGAGCGCGGCCCGCGCAACCGCGATGCATCCGGCGGCGAGCAGCATCACGACGCCCAGCCCGTAGAGCCCCGCAGCAGAGGCGCCGTCGAGCAACGTCATGGCGCGCAGCCTCGGATCGAAGGCGTAGGCGAGCGCCGCAAAGCCTGCCAGCAGCGCGGCGACGCCGAGCGCGCGGTTGAGGGCGCCGAGGATCAGCGCCGGCAGCACGAACAGCACAAACACGAGGTGCGCAAGCTGCGCCGCCTGCTGGCCGTAGCCCTTGGCGAAGAACAATGCGTCGTAGCTGCCGCCGACCACGAGATAGAGCCAGATCAGTGTCTCGATGGCGGCGAGGGTGAGTACGGCGCGGCGCAGCATGGCGGGACCGGTGGTTGGCAGGGCCATCGTCGCGCCGCGGAGGCAGCGGGATCAAGCGGTGATTGTTATTGACTAGGTGGCGTGCCGAGCCATCGCACGTGCGCGCCGGGCCGATCTCCTTGATGCGCAGGCCGCAATCGGGGCTAAGATCGTGCGGGGCGGCGCGACGGCCGGTGCCAAGCGCCTTCAGCCTAACGGAGGAGTTCAGTTCCGTCATGATTCAGTCCGCAACGGTTTCTCTTCTTGCATTGCTGCTTGCCTCCGGCTTGGCGCTCGCGCAGCCGGCCACCGATGCGCCGAAAGCCGAGCCGCCGAAAACCGAAGCGCCGGCCGCCGAGCCGCCGAAAACCGAAGCGCCCAAAACCGAAGCGCCGAAGAGCGAGACCGCCAGGCCCGAGTACACGCCCGAGGTCGGCCAGCCCGGCAAGGACGTGATCTGGGTGCCGACGCCGCAGACCACGGTCGACCGCATGCTCGACATGGCCGGCGCCAAGCCCGGCGACTACGTGATCGATCTCGGCTCCGGCGACGGCCGCACCGTCATCACCGCGGCCAAGCGCGGCATCCGCGCGTTCGGCGTCGAATACAATCCGGACATGGTCGAGCTGTCGCGCCGCAACGCGGCGAAGGAGGGCGTGACGGAGCGCGCGCGGTTCGTGCGCGGCGACATCTTCAAGACCGATTTCTCCAAGGCCACGGTGCTCACCATGTATCTCTTGCCGCGGCTCAACTTGCAGCTGCGACCGACCATCCTGCAGATGAAACCCGGCACGCGCGTGGTGTCGCATTCCTTCCACATGGAGGACTGGGAGCCGGACGACGGCTTCGACAGCGAGGGCAAGGCCTGCAAGGAGCACTGCTCGGGCTATTTCTGGGTGGTGCCGGCGCAGGTCGAGGGCCGCTGGCGCACCCCGCAGGGCCGGCTCAAGCTCGAGCAGAAATTCCAGAAATTCACCGGCACGCTGCGCACGCGAGGCAAGACGCTGAAGATCGAGGACGGCCGCGTGCGCGGGGAAGAGATCACGTTCACCGCGGGCGGCACCAAGTACAGCGGGACGGTGAAGGGGAGGACGATGAGCGTGAAGGCGGGGTAGCCGGGGAGGACGGCAGGGACATCCTTCTCTCCGCTTCCCCGATACAGTGCGCAAAAAGAAAGCCCGCCGAACCGGGCGGCTTTTCTTCCTTGCGAACGGGCAAGTTGGTCGTGCAGTTTCTTGTTATCCGCACCGGCGGATGCGTCTCACCGATCCGTCGTCACGCTGGATGGTAATGGTGCGGCAGCCGCGCGGAGCATAGGCATAGCTGTCGTCGTAGTGGCGATGCGCGCGGTAACGCGGGCGGTCGTAGTCGTAGTGGCGTTCACGATACACCGGAGCCCCTACGCCGACCGACACACCCGGTGCGCCGAAGTACAAGCCCTGTGCTGACGCAGGCGTCACCGCGGCGATGGCCGCAAGCGAAGCCAGACCAATCAATAGTTTCCGCATGCAACCTCCTTGTTATGAGTTGCCGCATGACAAACGCGCGACAACGCATCTCGTTCCTGTAATTCTTCGCAACGTTAATGAATGCGCGTTCAACGAGGAACTTGCCTGTGAGTGTGGCGATCGAACTTTCTGCACGGGTTGATTTGGCGAAGTAGCCCGGATGGAGCGAAGCGAACCAACTGGCCAGGAATACTGGTCGCGCTGGCGCGGCTTCGAAAAACGTGACGCAGAGGTTGCTGGACTGAAGCAGCAGCCAGCCGACCTGACCGACCGCCTGGCCGCCGCCGAGCGCGCGACGCCACTGCGCGGTGGGGTAGGCGACGTTTGGTCACGCCCCAATTCAGCAAGGTTCGCTTAGGCTATCGGCGCACTGAACGGAGCGCGAAGCATGTTTCCTTTTGTGGGCGGGCTTGTCTTGACCGCCGTAGCAGCAACAGCCTTTTATCTCTCCCTTCCCCGTGACGGTAAGGTTGCCCGGTTCGTCGGAACCGAATGGGAGGGCTATGCGGTCGTCGCGATGATCGGCGTGATGGGCATCGGCGTGATCATGACCATCGTCGGCACCACCAGCTTGTTGAAAGGTGCCTAGCCGGATGCAGGATCGCATCCTGGCGTTGGCCCCATTCATCGCGCTGGTGCTGTTCTTCCTCGCCGGGCTAACCGCCGCCAAAATCAACGACCGTGTGAAGGAGGTCCCCGCTCAAGCCGCGCCGCGCTAACGAGGCCGCCTCAATTGGCGGCTCAATGTGCGCCGAGGATATCACGGCCGCGCCAGCAGTTCTCGTCTACTGGATGGGGCTGAGCAGTTCGTTCGCCGACGAAGTGTTCATCGCCGGGCTGTTTGGCATGATCCCCGCCGCGGTGTGCTCGTGGCTGGCGGGACGATAAGATGGCGAGACGGATACCGGAGAGCCTCCCATGCCGTCGTCTGCCTGGCCCGAACTTCCCTACGCCGCGTGGAAGGACACGCTGGAGACGCTGCAGCTCTGGACGCAGATCGCCGGCAAGGTGCGGCTGTCGCTTTCGCCGTGGCTCAACCACTCCTGGCACGTCACGCTCTATGTCTCGGCGCGAGGCCTGACCACTGGGCCGATCGCGGTGAATGGCCGCACGCTCGAGATCGAGTTCGATTTCGTCGATCACGTGCTGTGGCTGCGCATGAGCGACGGACATTTCCGCCAGGTGGTGATGCGGCCCATTTCGGTCGCGCGCTTCTACGGCGAGGTGATGGCGGACCTGCGCGCGCTCGGCGTCGAGGTGCGCATCCACGAGATGCCGAACGAGATTCCGAACGCGGTGCGCTTCTCCGACGACCACACGCACGCGAGCTACGACGGTGCGGCGGTGCAGCGCTTCCACCGCGTGCTGCTCTCCTGCAACGAAGTGTTCGCGCATTTCCGCACCGGCTTCATCGGCAAGACCAGCCCGGTGCATTTCTTCTGGGGCAGCTTCGACCTCGCGGTGACGCGCTTCTCCGGCCGGCCCGCGCCGCCGCATCCCGGCGGTGTGCCGAACCTGCCGGATGCGGTGGCGCGCGAGGCCTACTCTCACGAGGTGTCGAGCGCGGGCTTCTGGCCGGGCAGCGGACCGATCGACTACCCCGCGTTCTATTCGTACGCCTATCCGGCGCCGGAGGGTTTTTCGGCGGCGAAGGTTAAGCCGGACGCCGCGTTCTGGTCGAAGGACTTGGGCGAGTTCATCCTGCCGTATGACTCGGTGCGGACGGCGAAGGAGCCGGAGCGCGAGCTGATGGTGTTCCTGCAGAGCACCTACGAGGCCGCGGCGGATTTGGCGAAGTGGGACAGGGCGGCGCTGGAGTGTGGATTGGGGGAGAAGGGGAAGGTGAGGGTGGTGTGATCCGCCTGATGCGGACATTCCAGATGCTGCCGGCACGCTGAAGACGCGCGGGAAGATGGGAGGATGGCCGTGTGCGTGGACGTTCACCGACGGCGGCCGCAAGTACAGCGGCACGCGCTACTCCTTGCAGCGCACGTAGGCTTGCCGTTTGGTCTGGCCGACCGGCGGATCCTCGGTGAACACCAGCCGGTTGGGCGCGGGAAGCGAAATCAGGGGCCGCACGCGGAAGCGATCGCCTTCGCCCTCGCAGGACAGCCGCATGCGCCAGGCGTTGCTGCCCTCCGGCTTGATCTCGGTGGCCCTGCAGCGCGTCTCGTACCAGAAGAAGCGCTTACCGCCGCCGCTGATCTCCATCCGGTTGACGCCGTCCTCGTCGCGGCAGTCCTTGGCGGTGGAGGCCCACTGGCCTTCATAGGGCTGGCTTGCCTTCGGCGCGGGCTTGCCGGCCGGCTTGGCGGCCGCGGCGCGAGCGTCGTACGCAAGCGGATCGGTGATGGCGGGCGATGCCGCCGCGGGTCGCGAGAAACCGCGTGGCAGAGCAGCAAGGCCACGATTGTCCGTCCGTCACGCATGGCCGCGACCTTATCCGACGGCTCCCGGCGCGAACAGGTGGACTTCGCGGTCCGCACCGCGGCGGACCGCTTCGACGTATTCAGTGCCACGGCATTGCGGTCATCTTGTTTCCACATGCGCACACCGAGCAGTCCAGGGCGATTGAAGCGGGTGGCGGGGTGAGAGACAATGGCGCATGCTGCGGCGGTCGCGGTTTCGGACAAGTCTGGAGGGGGTCATGAGACAGAATAGACGCAACGTTCTGAAGCTCGGCCTGTCGGGCGCGGTTGCCGGCTGGACCGGAAGTCTCGCGGGCACGGCCAGTGCGCAGGGCGTGATCACGGCCCGCATCGGGCATCTCGAGGCGCCGACCCAGCCGCGCCACAAGGGTCTCGAAAAGGTCGCCGCGCTGGTGAAGGAGCGCACCAAGGGCGCGGTCGAGATCCAGCTGTTTCCCTCCTCGCAGCTCGGCAACGCGCGGCAGATGATCGAGAGCACGCAGTTCGGCGCCATCGAAGGCACCGTCATGCCGGCGGCGTTCCTCGGCGGCTTCAACCCGGTCATTTCGGTGCTGGATATCCCCTATGTCTTCCCGACCGACCGCGCGCTGTCACAGAAGCTGCGCGAGGGTGCGTTCGGCAAGGCACTGCTGGCGAGCTTTGCGAGCCGCGGTGTCCACGCGCTCACCATCTGGCCGAACGGTCGCAAGAGCCTCACCTCGAACAAGCCGCTGGCGAATCTCGATGCCTTCAAGGGCCAGAAATTCCGCGTGATGGATTCGAAGATCCTGATCGACCAGTTTGCCGCGGTCGGCGCGACCGCGATCGCGATCAACTTCAGCGAGCTCTATACCTCGCTGCAGACCGGTCTGATCGACGGACAGGAAAATCCGCTCGACACCATCACCACCATGAAATTCCACGAGGTGCAGAAGCATCTAGTCGTCACCGAGCATGGCGTGATGGAAGACATCGTGCTGTTCAGCAACACGTTCTGGAACCGTCTGACGCCTGAGCAGCGCGACATCGTCGCCAAGGCGTTCGACGAGATGCGCCCGCAGGTCGAAGAGATGAAGGAAGCGGTGCAGAACACTTCGATCGAGCTGATCAAGGCCGCGAAGCTCAATGTGCGCGTCGCCGACGAGGCCGAGCGCAAGGCGATGCGCGACGCGATGGCGCCGAAGGCACGCGCCACGTTTGCGGAGCGCGCCGGCGCCGAGGGCGCCAAGGTGCTCGCGGTCTACGACGAGGAACGCAAGAAGCTCGGCTTCTAAGCTCCCGATGAAGACGCTGCGCGGCATCGAGGGCATCGTCCTCGGTGCCATCATGCTGGCGATGTCGTTCGCCTACACGTTCAATGTCGCGGTGCGCGAGTTTGCGCCGTCGTTCGCGCCGAAGCTCGCCTGGATCGAGGAGCTGTGCCTCTTCGGCCTGGTCTGGATGATCTTCCTGAGCCTCGCGGCGGCGCTCGAGGGCGGGCGCCACATCGGCATGCGCATGGTGCTGACGCGCATGCCGCCGGCGGGCCAGCGGGCCGCGAAGCTGATCATCAATCTCGCCGGCCTCGCGTTCTCCGCCTATCTCGCCAAGATCGGCATCGACATCACGATCTTTGTCGCGAAATCCGGACAGGCGAGCCCGACGCTGAACATCTCGATGGCCTGGCTCTATATCGTGATGCCGGTCGGCTTCGGCCTGCTGGCGCTGCGCTACCTGCTGGAGATCGTCACACCGGCCGACCGTTTCGCCGTCGAGGTCGACCCGGTGCATCATGTGTAGCGCGATGGTGCATCTTTCCCCTCGCCCCGCGGAGCGGGGAGAGGGTGGCGAGCAGCGAAGCTGCGAGCCGGGTGAGGGGCTTTTATGTAACTTGCGACTGCCCCTCACCCGCCCTCGCTTCGCCGTAGCCCGCGCTTTGCGCGGGCGTTCTTGCGTAAAAAGAACGCGAATGCCAATTGGCATTCGCTATGCACCCTCTCCCCGCAAGCGGGGAGAGGGAAAAAGGCCGCCGTCGTGATCGTCCTCGCGCTGATCGTGCTTGCCGTGTGCCTGCTGATCGCCGGCGCCGAGATCTTTCTGGTGATCGGCATTCCGGCCATTCTCGCCAAGCACATCTTCCACCCGAACATGCCGGATCTGATCATCGGCCAGCGTGTGGTCGGCGGCGTGGAAGTCATCACGCTGCTCGCCATTCCGTTCTTCGTGTTCGCCTCCGACCTGATGGCGCGCGGCCGCATGGCGGCGCAGCTCGCCGACCTGTTCCGCGCGCTGGTCGGCCACTATCGCGGCGGCATCGGACATTCCACGGTCGTCACCTGCATGGTGTTCGGCGCCGCCGCCGGCTCGGCGCCCGCGACCGTCGCCGCCATGGGGCGGCTGTCGTTTCCCGAGCTCAAGCGCGCCGGCTTCTCCGAAAAATTCAGTCTCGGCCTGATCGCGTCGAGCGCCGAATGCGCGCTGCTGATCCCGCCATCGATCACGTTCGTGGTCTACAGCTGGCTGACCGGCACCTCGATCGCCGCGCTGTTCGCCGCCGGCCTGGTGATCGGCATCGTGCTCGGCCTGGCCTTCATGGTGCTGGTCGCGATCGAGGCCTGGCGCACCGGTGCGGCGCGCGGCGAGCGCTACTCCGGCGCGGCACGATGGAAGGCCTTCCGCGAGGCATTCTGGGCGCTGCTGATGCAGGTGATCCTGCTGGTCGGCATCTTCTCCGGCGTGTTCACTGCGACCGAAGCGGCGGCCGTGTCGGTGGTCTACGCGATTGGCGTCGAGGTGCTGATCTTCCGCGCTTTCGGCTGGCGCGAGGTTTTCGACATCGCGAAGGATAGCGCCGTCTCGACCGGGGTGATCTTCATCCTGCTGGCGATGGGCGCGTTGCTCGCCTACTTCATCACGCTGTCGGGCGCCGACCGGGCGGTGCTTGCGCTGGTGCGCGAGGTCGGGGTCAACTGGGTGCTGTTCATGGTGCTGGTGAACATCGTGTTCCTCACCTGCGCGATGTTCCTCGATCCCAATTCGATCATGGTGATCTTCCTGCCGACGCTGTTCCCGGTCGCGGCCGCGCTCGGCATCGACCCGGTGCATTTCGGCATGGTCGTCACGCTCAATGTCTGCACCGGCATGATCATGCCGCCGCTCGGCCTCGACCTCGCGGTCGCGGCCTCCACGCTCAACCGCCGCATGGAAGATGTGGTCGCCGGCATCTTGCCGTTCATCGCGGCCAACGTCGCGGTGCTGATCCTGATCAGTTACATTCCGCCGCTGTCGACGTTTTTGCCGAGAGCTTTCGGATTCTAGGGATTTTACTCCGCCTCATCCTGAGGAGGCGCGAAGCGCCGTCTCGAAGGATGAGGCGGCCGCCACCGTGGCGGCCTCGATCCTTCGAGACGCATTGCTTCGCAATGCTCCTCAGGATGAGGCCGGTGTATGTTGTGGCGGTTGGCGGTTGATGGACCTAATCCTGTAGGCTGCGAAACGGGGCCGCGAGATGGCGAGGCGCTTTACGATCTTTGTTCTGCTGGGACCGTTCCTGATCTGGCTGCAATACATGATCCTTCAGGTGCCCGATCTGATCCGCAACCCCGACGGTGCTCCGCTGGGCTTTTTCGGCCTCGTGCTCGTCATCGTCGCAATGCTCGGCGTTGTTCCGGGGTTCGTGCTCGGGGGGGTGGATCACCTCATGACGCGGCGAGCGCTGTCGCGCGTGATGCGCGCCGTGGTCTGCGGCGTGCTCGGCTATCCCGCCACGCTGCTGGCCGGCTGGTGGATCGGGCTCTGGAACTTCGGCCTGCGCAGCATCGACGACAACTTTTTCCTCGGCGGGCTTTTCGGCGTGATCTCCGCCGCGCTGTGTTCGTGGCTGGCGGGGAGACAAGCCAGCGCCAGCTCCGCCTCATCCTGAGGAGCGCCCGAAGGGCGCGTCTCGAAGGATGGGGCGGCCTCGATCCTTCGAGACGCCCGCCTTCGGCGGGCTCCTCAGGATGAGGCCGGGAGAGAGCGAGCGCCGAAGCGAAATGAGTCCAGGCACGCTCTCTTCGTCACCATGGCCGGGATGTGTGCGTTAGAAGGGCATACCGGCGGGTATGCATTCGAAGGAATTGTTGTACGAGAGATCGTGGCTGGGCACCAACGGCTGCGCGTTCGCGAAGTCATTCACCACGGGCTCGAACTGGACCGCCGGCAGGGAGGTCTCGATGTACGGCAATGCCGTCGCAACGCTGGCAACGAACACGCCGCCGGTGAAGCCGTCCACATGCCAGTAGGACGTGTTGCCCTTGTCGTCGCCGGTGACGTTGAAGACGAATGTGTCGTCGGGGCGGCTCGGATCCCAAGGATCGACCGCGAGACCGGTGATGCGCCCGTTCGAGGGATTGGTCATGTCCGTTCTCCTCATCGAGGCCGAAGCCGTTTCGGAATCGGTGGGGCATGGCCGTCATGGCGGGTCGCACCGCCGAGCGGCCCCCGCCAATAACGCCTCGGTCATTGGTTGGTGTGAGGAACCGGCACCACGGTTCAATCGCGGGCGCACTTCGTGGGACGGTAAAGTTCCATGAGTTCTTGTAGGGTGGGCTGAGCATGGCGAAGCCCACGCGATTGAAGCTTGGCAACGCGTGGGCACGGCACTTCGCGCCTTTGCCCACCCTACGCTTGCTGTTATTTTGTCGGAGGCGGCTCGAAGTTCAATTTCCGATCTTTAAGGTATGCATTTCTGTGCTCATTGTTATCGCCCGGCGGGTACAAGTTTTTGAACTCAACGTCGTTCGGCAGTTTGGGTGGTTGGTCGCGCCATGCCCAAGCCGTTTCTATTGCAGCGGTAGTCAACCCTTTACACCGAGAGAAGTCGCAATTGCTGATGTTGCTATTCCGAAAGCGCGTTTCACGTAGCGAAGCATCTGTGAATGATGCGCTTTCAAGATTGCAGTTGCTAAATGTTGTGTGTGTGATTTCACTATCAAAGAAAAGACAGTTGGAGCAATCAGGGCCAATAATATGAACCTTAGAGCACTTTCATGATTCGTGGCGATAGCCTTGGTTGGCGAGGTAGTTTGCGCATTCTTGCGGTCTGACCTCGGTGAGGACTTCAGCAATCGCTGCGATCAGAGCTTCGACGGTTCTGGCGGCGGCCTTTCGCAGCAGGGCTTTGAGCTTGGCGAAGAACTGCTCGATCGGATTGAAGTCGGGACTGTAGGGCGGCAAGTAGCGCAACTCGGCGCCTGCGGCTTCGATCGCTTCGCGGACGCCGGCGACCTTGTGGCTTGCAAGGTTATCCATCACCACGATATCGCCAGGCTTAAGGATCGGGACGACGAACTGTTCGACATAAGCGCGAAAGCTTTCCCCATCCATCGGTCCGTCCAGCACACAGGGCGCGGCGACCTCGCCGAGCCGCAGTGCGGCAACGAAGGTCGTCGTTTTCCAATGTCCCCACGGCACGCTGCAAACGAGGCGCTCGCCGCGCGGACAGCGGCCGTAGCGGCGCGCCATGTCGGTCGCCGCACCGGTTTCGTCGATAAAGACGAGGCGTTCCGACTTCAGTTCGGGCTGGTTCGCACGCCACCGATCGCGGGCCTCGGCGACATCCGGCCGATCCTGTTCGGAAGCGCGCAGTGACTTTTTTTGAGCGGCAATTTGAGAAACTTCAGCCTGTTCCACAGGCAGCCGATGCTGACCTTGACCTTGCATTCGTCCGCAAGCCAGACCTGCAGCTCCTCGAGCGTCGCATCCGGATGAGCCGCCACGCGGGCGCGAATGGCTTCGTCGTGAGGTGCGAGCTTCGGCTTGCGTCCCGCTCGGCCCAAACGCGCCGTCGTCTCACCGGTCGTTCGCCGACGGCCAACGACCTTGGACACGTAGGATACGCTGACCAGAAGCACCCGCGCCGTCGCACAGACACGCGTTCCTGCATCGACCGTCGCAATCACGCGTTCACGCAGATCCTGGGAATAGGGCTTGCCCATCGGCGATTCTCGCAGCCATTGGCACCGCTACCCAGAATCACAAATCAGCCCCGTTGGGTATCCATCCGATTCCGCAAAACGTGAAAATGCTCTAGAGAACTTTGAATTGCCAATCTGCGCAAAGTCCAAAGCAAGTCGCGAGGTGACGATTTCTTTGAGGTTGATATGTCTCAAATCAATTCGGAAATCTTCTAAGGACGCACTATTGGGCACCTTGAGTCGGACATCCGTTACCTGTCTTAGGACCAATTCAAATTCGTTCGAAGTCTTGCTATCGCCGCCCCGAGAGCCGGTCCCGCAAATCTGCACAGGAGATAAGTGGAATTTCTGCCTGACGGCGGGCACGCTGTGACCCGCGAATCAGGAGAGACCATGAGCAGACGACCGCGCCGGAACCACACACCGGCCTTCAAGGCGAAGGTTGCGCTTGCCGCTATCAAGGGCGACCGAACGCTGGCCCAGCTTGCGGAGCAGTTCGACGTCCACCCCAATCAGGTCACATCGTGGAAGGCTCAGCTTGAGGGCGCGGCTGCCGATGTATTCGGTCCCAGCGGCAATGCAGCGGCGCAGGTCCCGGCCATCGACGTGAAGTCGCTGCATGCCAAGATCGGAGCGCTGACGCTGGAGAACGATTTTTTGGAAGGAGCGCTCACCAAAGCCGGTTTGCTGAGCGCAAAGCGATGATCGACCGCGAACACGATTTTCCGATCACCAAGCAAGCCAAGGCGCTGAACATCAGCCGTGGCAGCGTCTACTACCTGCCGCGGCCGGTGTCCGCCGCGGACCTTGCGATCATGCGGCGGATCGACGAGCTGCATCTGGAGTTCCCCTTCGCCGGCTCGCGGATGTTGCGAGGCCTGCTGGCCGCCGAGGGGTGCCGGATCGGCCGTCGGCATGTGAAGACGCTGATGCGGCGGATGGGGATAGAAGCGCTCTATCGCCGTCCGCGCACGACCAAGCCCGAGCCTGGCCACAAGATTTATCCGTATCTGCTGCGCGGGATGGCGATCACGCGGCCGAACCAGGTGTGGGCGATGGACATCACCTACATTCCGATGGCGCGCGGCTTTGTCTATCTGGCTGTCGTGCTCGACTGGTTCAGCCGCCGCGTGCTGTCGTGGCGGCTGTCGATCACCATGGAGGCGGCGTTCTGCGTCGAAACGCTGGAGGATGCTTTGGCTCGTCACGGCAAACCGGACATCTTCAATACCGATCAGGGTTCGCAGTTCACGAGCCAGGCCTTCACCGGTGTGCTCGCCAACAACGACGTTGCGATCAGCATGGACGGCAAGGGCGCCTGGCGCGACAACGTGTTCGTCGAGCGGCTGTGGCGCAGCGTCAAATACGAGGAGGTGTATCTGCGGGCCTACAACAGCGTCAGCGAGGCCCGCACTTCGATCGGCCGATACCTGCACTTTTACAACCGCGCATCACAACACCCATCTGTCTATGTGATTGAAGAGAAGAGGCTTTGCTGATCGGGATGCGATCCCGTGGGGTATTTTGGATTCTGTCGCGCGCGCTCGGTGATTGCGCCCGCCGATGATGTAGAGAGGGCGGCGCGGCTAAAAATCCAGGGACCGTCCGGCAACGGATGAATCGCCTCGATCTCACCGGCTTCCGCCGCCAGTCTGAGTGTTCGGGACGCGACATGGAGAAGTCGCGCGGCCTTGCTGAGGTTCAGCCACGGTTCGATGCCGTCATCGGCGGGCTTGTAGACGGCGATGCGGTGATGCGAGCGCAGCGAGGTGACGCGCTCACGCGTCCAGCGGTTGCCGTTGCCTGTCACCAATCCATTCCTGTTTAGGATACCGGCAATGAGATCGTCATTGGCGATCAGCACCAGTTGTCGCACCGCGGCAATCACATCGGCTGGGGTGCTGTTGCGCTGCCCACGCCGCCGTCTGGGCAAGCGCATCTCGGTGTGAACGCCGCCGATCCAGTGGATGACCAGAACGATCTCGGCCGCCTCCGGATCGATATCGGCGATCACCTCACGAATGACGGTGCGGATGATACGCTTCTTCAGCCGCGCATCAGTCGAAGGGGCGGCCCAGACGGTCTCGAGGTCCGCCGCGACCGTGGCGAGCGATCCCGGATCGATAACGGGCGCGACCGTGGCGGCGTCATGAGCGGCGAGTTTGCCTTCAACTTCCGTCACGCGCGCGAGCGCCTTGTTCCAGCGCGCTTCCAGTTCGGCGGCCACGAGCCGATTGGCCGGGTCAGCGGCATCGTATTGCCGGAACGCGCGATCGGCTGCATAGCGGGCCGCTTCGAGATCGCGCTTGAGTGCTTCGCGTACTTGATCCCGCTGCTGGTTAGCTTCTTTCTCAGCGGCAATAGCCGCGGCAATGGCGCCGGGGCCGACCACGGTAAGAAGCGCCTCCTCAATGGCGTCATCGACCCGCAGACCGCCAAAAGCGATGCAACGCGGCTCGCCATTGTCCATCCAGCCGCGGCTGCAGCTGTAGCGTGGGATGTGGTGTTTTGCGCCCGAGTAGCGGAGCGTCAGCTTGCGCCCGCAGCGGCAGCAGCGGAGCAGGCCCGCCAGCAAAGCGTCGCCGTGCTTGGGCGCGCCGTGATAGCGGCTGGTGGGAACATTGCTGCTCACCATCTTGCGGATCGTCTCGGCTTTCTCCCAGCTGACATAGCCCTCATGGGCGTTTGGCATCAGGGCCAGCCAATCGCTGCGCGCCTTGCGGCGAATCTTCACGCTGACGCTCGTACCATCATAGCCCGCCGCAACGGCCGTCTTACCATAAGCATAGGCGCCGCCGTAAATGGGGTTCTCGATGATTCGGTGGATGGTAGCGTAGTTTGGACGTCGCCATGTCGTCCCGCCATCCTTGCCCTTCACCGGCAGATCGAGATCGTGCTCGTGGAACCAGAGCAGAGCCTGCCGAGCGCTGCCGAGTTCCAGGACTTTGTCGAAGACCAAGCTGATGGCCTCCTGCACGCGGCGGTCCGGGTCCTTCTCATAGCGATCGCCGGCCTTCACGAAGCCCACCGGCGCGCTGACGACGAGTTCGCCGCGGCGCGCCTTCTCATAGCGGGCCGAGAGCGAGCGCTGCCGCAACAGATCGAGCTCGTACTCGTTGAGGCTACCTTTGAGACCGAGCAGAAGCCGGTCGTTGCCGTGCCTGGGCGCATAGATCGTCTCCTGATCGATCAGCACGGTGTCGACCACCCGACACATCTCGATCAGCTGTTGCCAATCCCGGCTGTTGCGGGCGAAGCGCGAGACCTCGCGCGCTGCGACGGCCCCAACCTTGCCAAGGCACACTTGCGCCACCATCCGCTCGAAGCCGGCGCGCTGGACCCCACCCGCAGCGGAACGGCCAAGATCATCATCGATCACCTCGATCTCGGACCAGCCCAGCGCGGTCAGACGATCGCGCATGGCATATTGCAGCGCGCTGCTCTCGCGGTTGTGCAGAACCTGGTGAGCCGACGACTGCCGCACGTAGAGGAGCGCCTTGCGCTCCAAATGATGCGGGCGGATCTTGTCAGAGATCATGACCGGCCTCCGCTATCGAGCCGATCCGGTTCTTGTCGGCATGCTCCAGGATCAATCGTGTCATCAGCTCGGTCAGTGCCGCTTGTATCTCCGTTGGCAGCCCAGACCACGCTGGCGTGTCGCCAATCTTCTGCGGTTCTGCTGCGAACAGGTCGATCTGTTGGGGTGCACGGCGGCGTGCCGATCTCAACTTCGTTTGGTGTGGCATGGAGCTCTCCCCGATTCTGGTCACGGGAGAGAATCGATACGCCCAAAAGCGAGGCATTCGATGATGCAAGGCGGGCGTTTAGCACATGCCGCAAGAGCGCCGCGAGCGCTGTGAGCGCCGCCAGGTCGAGATAGGCATCCGCCGCTACACACACCTTGGCGCAGGCTGACCGGTCAAACATCCAGGCCGGAATCTCCAGCCAACGGTCCGCATCGGAACCGCTCAGGCTACAGCGAAAAACAGTGCCACCCGACCTCTCGATCGCCGTGTGAACGCCGACCCGAACACCAAACCACGGATGCCATGGGTACAGCAGTTCTTGAAACTCGGTTCCGTGGGTGTTCTCAAGCTTTGTTGTACAATCGCCGACGGCCGCATTCGAGCCTTGACGATGCCACGCCCGATCAAGCCCACTTCAACCCGCTGCCAATCCGCTTGGCAGCCTAACCACGGCAGAGGCTCCACTTATCGAGGCGGAAAATCTGTTCAGACAACCGGGACCACTTCACCGAACGGTACTTTCTCGAGCACACTCCGCCATAAGTGTCAGGCAAGCTCTATAGTAGTCCTTGGGGTGTTCGCGAGCTAAATCACTTAGAGCCAAAATGCCGGCGGCTCGCACGGACGCTTGTTCGCTATCAATCAAAGAAGCTGCGTTGGTGTACCTGTCCAGAATTTGACCTCTCACTGAAGTTTGCGCCTGAAGAAGTGCTGCGGTCGCTTGTCTGTGAGCGATAATCGAGCGCCAAATCGCAAACGCGAGCGCTGGTACACCAAGAACGACAACAATAAATTGCTGAACAATTCGACCTCGATCAATTTTCACTTCATAGACAACTCCGTTTCGAATTGTTTGTTCTGACCAGTAAGTCCAGTCCCAAAGACCGGCCATCACAAGCAGAAAAATCACGAGAAGGGTGCCAAAGATAGCAAGCGCATTGTCTAATGCTTGCTTCGCGATCTTTGCAAAAGTCTGTTTTGCGAATATCCCTATTTGGTCGCGCATTGTTTTCACTCTCAAAACGCTCTGCTGAGCAAGAAGGCAATGTGAAAAGGCCAGAACTGCATTATTCTCGCGAGAGTTGTCCGGGACAACTATTTAGAGGTGCGTTTACACAGGCGCGCTGTGATGACTGGCCTACTGTGCAATGAGGAGAACGAAATGAACGCCCCCGTCACCCCGCCCACCGCAGTCCCGCCGTACAAGCACACGCCGCTGTTTCCGCTCGGCAAGGACACCACGACCTACCGCAAGATCACGTCGGCGGGCGTGCGCGTGGAAAAGATCATGGGCCGCGACATGCTGGTGGTGGAGCGCGAGGCACTGCGCGCGCTCGCCGAGGCGGCGTTCATCGACATCTCGCATCTGCTGCGCCCCGCGCACCTCAAGAGCCTCAAATCGATCGTCGAGGACTCGGAGGCCAGCGACAACGACAAGTTCGTCGCCTTCGACTTTCTCAAGAACGCCAACATCGCGGCGGGCGGCGTGCTGCCGATGTGCCAGGACACCGGCACCGCGATCATCATGGGCAAGAAGGGACGGTTTGTTTTCACCGACGGCGAGGACGAGGCGGCGCTCGCCGAGGGCTCGCGCGACGCGTACCTGAAGAAGAACCTGCGCTATTCGCAGCTCGCGCCGCTCTCCATGTTCGAGGAGCGGAACACCGCCAACAACATGCCGGCGCAGGTCGAGATCTACGCGGAGGGTGACGACGAGTACAAGCTCCTGTTCATCGCCAAGGGCGGCGGCTCGGCCAACAAGGCGTTCCTCTACCAGGCGACGCCGTCGATCCTGACCCACGACCGCATGATCGCGTTCCTGAAGGAGAAGATCCTGACGCTCGGCACCGCGGCGTGCCCGCCGTATCACCTGGCGATCTGCATCGGCGGCACCTCGGCGGAGCTGACCATGAAGACGGTGAAGCTCGCCTCCACCAAGTATCTCGACAACCTGCCGACCGAGGGCAGCGAGGACGGCCACGCCTTCCGCGACCTCAACATGGAGGCCGAGGTGCTGAAGCTGACGCAGTCGCTCGGGGTCGGTGCGCAGTTCGGCGGCAAGTATTTCTGCCACGACGTCCGCGTGATCAGATTGCCGCGCCACGGCGCGTCGCTTCCCATCGGGCTCGGCGTGTCGTGCTCGGCCGACCGCCAGGCGATGGGCAAGATCACCCGCGACGGCGTCTATCTGGAGCAGCTCGAGAGCAACCCGGCGCAGTACATGCCGGAGGTGGATACGTCGAAGCTCGGCGGCGACGTGGTGCAGATCGATCTCAACAAGCCGATGCAGGAGATTTTGGCGCAGCTGACCCGCTACCCGATCAAGACCCGGCTGTCGCTCACCGGCCCGATGATCGTCGCGCGGGATTTGGCGCACGCCAAGCTCCGTGAGCGGCTGGAGCAGGGGCTCGGCCTGCCCGACTATTTCAAGAACCATCCGGTGTACTACGCCGGTCCGGCCAAGACGCCGGCGGGCTACGCCTCCGGCGCGTTCGGCCCGACCACCGCGGGTCGCATGGACTCGTTTGTCGCCGATTTCCAGAAGGCCGGCGGCTCGATGGTGATGCTGGCGAAGGGCAACCGCTCTCCCGCGGTGCGCGAGGCCTGCAAAGCTTACGGCGGCTTCTACCTCGCCTCGATCGGCGGCGCCGCCGCGAACCTCGCCGAGCACTGCATCAAGAAAGTCGAGACGGTGGAATATCCCGAGCTCGGCATGGAGGCGATCTGGCGCATCGAGGTGGTGGATTTCCCCGCCTTCATCGTGGTCGACGACAAGGGCAACGACTTCTTCAAGGAATTGAATCTCGGATGAGCGCCACCCGATTTGTTTTGATCGCCGCCGCGCTGCTGCTTGGCGCGTCGCAGGCTCTGGCCGGATGCCCGGAGGACCTCGCTGCCAACGACGTGCGGTTCGATAAGACCATCAAGAACCTGGAATCGGTGAAGACCGCGACCAAGGAGAAGAAGTGCGCGGCCTACCGCTCGCATGTGAAGATCATGGAGCAGGGGCGCGAGGTGTTCCAGCGCTGCAACACCGGCACCACGCAGCGCGAGAACGTCGGGCAGATGAACGACTCGATCGAGGATTTCCAGGAGCTCATCCGGCGGCAGTGCAGGTAGGACGGCGTTACGTTCCGCTTTCACTCTCGTCATTCCGGGACGGCGCGCCCATAAGCGCGTTTACGCGCGTCCATAGCCCGTCGAAGACGGGCGTGAACGCCCTGAAGGACGCGCTATGGGAAATGACGGAGAGGGAGCTGGTTGCTGCTCACCGCCCTCAACTGCAGTTCGTCACCTGGTTCGAGCACAGGTGCCGCCACCAGCCGCGCACGCCGCTCTTTTCCACCAGCGCCCACAGTCCGCTGCAGGTGAGGATGCGGTCGGGGCTTAAGTCGGCGCCGATCTCGTTGCCGTGGCGGTCGATGACGCGCCTCCAGCGCGCGTCGACGTGCGGGGCCTGGAACAGCCCGCCCGAGCGGGTCGCGCCGTTGGCGAAGTTGGCGCCGACCTTGTTCGACGCCACCCAGCCTCGCCCCGGATAGGGCTTCGGCGCGTTCTTCGGGTAGTCCGACGGCTGGTGCTCGTATTTCTTGCCGGGCGGCTGCGCGCCCTCGATCAGCAACCAGCCGGCCTTGAAGCCGATCACCTTGAACTCGGTATAATAGCCTTCTGGCGGCGCGGCCTCGCTCTTGGTGCGGAACTTGTAGCGCGGCGGAATGGTGCCAAGCACGCGCGCCGTCGCCGACGGCTCGGCGCGCACGTTGAGACCGTTGCGGTCCTTGTCGATTGAGTAGGCGCCGAGCGCCGAGCTCGCATGGCACGGTGCCGGCCGGCAGGTTCGCGGCGTTGGCGGCGAGCTTGCGATTCCACTCCTCGAACTGCGCCATAAGGTCAGCTGTCGTGTCGTGCGGCGCGCCGATATCGGACGGCTCGCGCGGCCGCACGCTCGCCGACACCGCCTCGACCGCTTCGCCGCTGCGGCGAAGCTGCACCACCAGGACCTCGCCGCGATCGAACGCGCTGCCGGGCGCCTTCGGGTCGTCGGCATTGGCCGGAAAGATCGGCAGGATGCCAGTCGTCGCGTCGGCGCTAATGACATAGCCGGCGACGAAACCCGCCGGCACGAACTTCAGCGCGCCCTCGACCCAGGACGGCTGCGGCGGCGCGCGCGTCGGCTCGGGCTGCGCGAGCGCAGACGATGCAACGATCGAGGCGAGGGCTGCGGCGAGGAAACGGTGCATGGCGGAATGTTGCGGGAGGGCGTGACCGGGTCAAATCGACAAGCTGCGCGATGCTGTCATACCGGCTGTGAGAAGGGAACACGCAGCAATCCGCGGCGCCGAGCACTGGCTCAAGAAGGTCGAGACGGTGGAATATCCCGAGCTCGGCATGGAGGCGACCTGTCGCATCAAGGTGGTGGATTTCCCGGCGTTCATCGTGGTGGATGACAAGGGCAATGATTTCTTAAAGGAATTGAATTTGGGGTGAGGCGCCTGAGGCTTCGTGGCTAAGCCGCTCTATCTCGCCCTCATCCTGAGGAGCGCGGCCGCAAGCGCGTTTACGCGCGTCTTCGACGCGCTATGGCCGCGCGTCTCGAAGGATGGGGGCGCCCCCGCCGCGCCAACACGCTCACTCGATTCCAGTCGCCGCGGATTAGCGCCTCTTTCTTAGCTCGTGACCATCCTTTTACTTGTCGTTCTGCCGCGATCGCGTCGGAAATGGATTCGAAATGCTGCGAAAAAATCAAGGAGACCGGTCGTCGTGTCGCGGTGTAACCACCAAACAGCCCGGCGTTATGTTCTGCAACTCGTGCCTCAAGGTCCTTCCGCGACGTTCCAACGTAATAGCTTTCGTCTGCGCACCGTAGAATGTAGAGAAATGCGCCGCTCACGGCCGCCCTCTCCTTCGAGACGCGGTCCTTCGGACCGCTCCTCAGGATGAGGGCGGAGTTATTTCGGAGTCAATTGTACCAAGCGCTTGCTTACGCAAAGCAGGGAGAGGGGGCGAGGGTCAGCGCAAACCGCCCCCGATTAACCACGCCCCGGCGTTCACCTTGCGCGGCAGTCATCCGCGGCCACTATCGGCCGAGGTGGCGGCGTGTTCGGGCGGGGTTTCCATCTTGCGCTGGCGATGGCGTTTTGTTGCGCGCCGCACCGCTTCGTGCCTGGCCGCCGGCCTGGCGTTGGCCGCCATGTTCGCCGCGCCGTCGCAGGCCCAGAGCGCGCCGCGCAGCGGCCTGCCGTACTACGTCGAGTTCCGGGCGCGGGCGAGCGGCGACATCGGTCATTCCGTGGTCGTCTACGGCCGGCTCGGTCCGAGCGGGCAACCGGCCGAACGTCACTACGCGAGCTTCGTGCCCGGAGTCGACGGCCGCAAGGGCATGATCTTCCCGATCAACGCCAAGGTCCGCGCCTCCTACGACGACATCCATGCCCCCGCCATCGCCAGCTACCGGCGCGACATCACGGCCGCGCAATACGCGCGCGTCGAACTGGTGATCCGCCGGATGAAGGCGCAGGAGCGGCTGTGGCACGCGTTCTTTCTCAATTGCAACGATCTCGCCATCGCGGTGGCCGAGGCGATCGGCCTGCGCCGGCCGCCGGGCTTCATGCCGCCCAATCTCTGGGTCGAGCTGCTCGAAATGCTCAACGAGGTTTGAGCGAAGCGCGCGCCGCTTGCAGATGCGGCGCCAGAATTTCCCCCACCACGCGCCGCTTGTCCTTCATGATCTCCGGCTCGCCCATCTGGCCGACCTCGTGCAGCCAGGGGCCGCACCATTGCAGCGGGCCCTGTCGCATTTCGATGCCGTCGCGGTAGGCGAGAAAGCGTGACGGCATCTGCTCGAGTCGGTCGAGATCGAGCCTGCTGTAGAGCGCGTCCCAGTTGCCGCCGCCGGTGTCGAGACCCATGAACCAGTCCTGCCCGAAGTCGAGGTCAAGATCGCGCACCGCGGCAAACCGAATCATGGTGAAGCCGGCCCACAGGAACCAACGCTTGGGATGGGGCGGCTCGGTAAAGCGGACGTAGCCGTAGGCATCCTGTTTTGCCAGCGGCGCGAACGGATCGTCGGGCGCGGTCGGAAACAGATCATGATCGAGCAGGCCGAACGCCTCCGGAGCGCCCGGCCGGATGATGTTGTGCCAGATCCAGTTCAGCACGATGCCATGCGAGCGGCTGCTCTTCTCCCACGGGTTCGCCGGCGCGCGCAGATAGGCCACGCCGTGGCGCGCGGCGACCACTTCGATCGCCCTAGCGTCGGCATCCTGTGGCGAGTTGTCGACCACGACGTATTGAACGCCCGCCACGAAATGGCGCACCAGCGCGGCCTGCCAGTCGATCGCCTGCGGGTCCTGATACGCCACGCTGAACAGAACCTTGCGCCCGCCGATCGCGCGCGCCACCGCGGCCGTATCGCCGACCGCGGCCGGCTGCGCGCGGTAGCGCCGGTCGATCATGGCGTAGCGCGCGCTCTTGAGGCGATGCGCCAGCGGGCGCAGTCGCGTCCAGTCGGCCAACGTGTATTCGGAGAGCGGCTTGGGCACAGCGCTTGTTACGCTAAGGCCGGCTGCGGCGACAAGCTACTTGATCAGCAGGGCGAGGCCGCTCGCGATCAGCGCGCCCGACACGGTGCGGCGGAACGTCAGCTCGCTCATGCCGTGGTGGAAGCGGTTGCCGATGAAGATGCCGATCAGCATCGGCACCAACAGCATGGCCGCCGCGATCAGCACCTCGCGGCTGAATTCGCCGACCGCCCAGTAGCCGATGCCGCGCAACAGCGTCAGCGTCAGCAGGATCGCCGTCATGGTGGCGCGGTACTGCTCCTTGGCGAGGCGGATGGCGTCGAAATACATGGCGAAGAACACGCTGCCGAGCGTGCCGACCACGGTGCCGGTGATGCCGCCGCCGAAGCCGCCGAACGCGGCCGCGATCCTGGGCGAAAGCTTGGGCTTGACGTCGGCGCGGAACGTGCCCGCCAACGAGTAGAGACCGTAGAGCAGCACCAGCACGCCGAGCCATTTCGCCAAGGTCTCGGAATCGAGCAAGGTGAACACGTAGAGCCCGACCGCGATGCCGATGAGGCAGCCGGGCACCAGGCGCGCCACCTCCTGCCACGACACGTGCTTGCGGTCCTCGCCGATCAGCGCAACGCCGGCCGCGATGCCGACCAGCGTCCAGGCCGGCACCAGGATCTTCAGCGGCACCACCAGGCCGAGGAGCGGCATCGCCACCGCTGCGCCGAAGCCCGAGGCGCCGCGCGCCGTGTAGGCGGCGACCATCACCACGAAGCAGTAGACGATCGCGAAGGTGGAGAGGGACGAGATGGCGGGAACTCCGGGACGTGCGGGAACTTTATTCGCCACGGCTGCGCTTGTCCCATCCCTCCGCGACTTTGTTGCGCCCGGTGGGCCGCGCTCAGCGGCCCGGGCACAATCGGCTAATTCTGGGTGTCGGGCACAACTGGCGACCTCAAAATCTCAAGGTCGAGCAATAGGTTCGGTACTTAGGAATCGGGTGCATAAACCGGGTGGTTTGGCGCGGCGGCGCCCTCCAAATGGGGCCCAATACATGAGCCCAAGGAGGACCACCATGAGCTTTCGCATTACTGGCCTGCCGACCGAACACTTCACCCACCTGTTTGCGCTGTCAGACGCCGAGCTTGCCGCGCAGGGCGCGGTGCGAAAGATCGCCGACGGCCGTAACCCCGGTTATCCCTGCCGCGTCAGCCTCACCAATTCGAAGCCGGGTGATGAACTCATCCTGGTCAACTACGAGCACCATGCCGTCGATTCGCCCTACCGGATGCGGTTCGCGATCTATGTCCGCAAGGGCGAGGAGACCTTCGACCGGGTCGATGAGGTGCCGGAACAGCTGCGCATCCGCTCGCTTGCGGTGCGCGCCTTCGATGCAGACGGCATGATGACGGGCTGGGAGATGGTGGAGGGGCGCGACCTGGAGGCCGCGATCGAGCGATTGTTCGCTAACCCGGACGCGGCCTATCTGCACATTCACTACGCGGCACCGGGCTGCTACGCCGCGCGTGTGGAGCGGAACTGAACATCAGCCGGCGATGAGTTGCGCGCATGCCGCCACCTGGTGCGGCAGCGCGCTCCGCGCCGGAAACAGATGATCGGGGTCAGCCGCTGCGCGGCGGCACTCCAGCGCCTGCGTGATCACGGCCACGTCCAGGCCGGGCGGCGCGTGGTCGGTCAGGAACGCGACGGCGTCGTCGTTTGATCCCATCCGACCGGTGGTCCAGCTGTAGACCAGCCGCGCGGGGTAGAGCAGCGTCCGCAGGAACGACTTGTGGTTCTTTGGTTCGAGCGTTTCGTCGCTGGCAAACCGCTTGGCGTCCGCTCCCCAGTTCGCAAATGGCGCGCCGGATAGATAGCTGCGGACCTCTGCAAGTGTCGGCCGCGACGGCGCAACACGCTCGTGCTCCCTAAGGGCAACCGCGTGATCGAGGTAGTCGATGCGATCGAGCACCGGAAGCCGGCCGGCGCTGAAATCGCGATCGGCCCAGAAGATCGAGAGCTTTGCCGCGAACTCATTCGAAATGTTGGCCGCATCGGCGCGCAGCGTGTCGAGCACGGCCGGCGAGATCGGCGTCTCGACGATCAGTGCCATGTCGATGTCGCTGTAGCGGCGGCTGAAATCCTCCATGGGCGAGGCTGCCGATCAGGTAGACGCCGAGCAAGCCGCCGGCACCGAGCCGTGCCTCCCACTGATCGCCGACAGCGCGGGCAAGATCGCGTGCGGTCGACGGCCGCCAAGTCGTTGGATTCCGCTGGCGAAGAACTCATGCGGTGAGAGATTTGCGCGGCGGCCACCCGCCGCGCAAGCATCAATCAGCATGACGCTGGAACAGCCTCATGGAGCAATCAGATCACGGGCGATCAACGTTCGTGAGTTCCAGGTGATGCGAAAGCGTATATCGAAGCAATTCGCGACTTCTCCACGGAGCCAACACAAAAAACTCCAATCGGCCAAATCAAAGTGATCCTCGGGTCGGCGCGAACCGGTCGGAGTGAAAAATTGGCCACGGAAATACGCCTCTCATCCGGTGCCACCGAGCAGGACATCGTCGACGCTCTCGCGCGGTTGCCTTCAGGTGGAACAATCGTTCTGCCAAGTCACGAAACGATCGCGATCAGCCAAGGCCTCAGGATCAATGTCTCGAACCGGGACGTGACGATCGATCTGAACGGCAGCACGCTTCAACAGGCCGGCGATGTCAGCGTGATCTGGGGCTACGGCGGTCATAAGCCGGGGCACAGCGCAACCTTGGACGCGAGTTCCCCGGGTACGACGGTCGTCACATATGCCGACGCCAGCGAACTTCAGGTCGGCGACTATGTCAAAATCTACTCAGATGATGCGCTGAGGAACGACTATGCCGGCGCTGAGCCGACGCGGCTCGGGCAGGCTCTCAAAGTCCTCGCGGTCAACGGCGACACCGTCACGCTGCAAGGCGAACTGCTGTATCGCGAGGACTACCAGACCAACATTCGGGCATCCGCCTATTCGAGCGGTGAGCTCATCATCAAGAACGGTACGATCGAGGGCGACCAGTCCCAACCCGCCTGGGTTTCCGATCTCGTCCAGGTGAGGACCACCGTCGAGGCGACGATCGACCATCTGACCGTCCAGAACGGCAACTCGATGGGCATCAATATTGTCGATTCCGTGAATGCGATCGTCACGGACTCGGTGGCCAAAAACCTGAAGGATGATCCGTCTCTCCGCCAATACGGCTACGGCGTGCATTCAGCGAACTCGACCGGCACGACGGTGATCGGGTTGTACGCCGAGCAGGTTCGCCACGCGACCGACGACAATTCGGTCAGCGTGCCGGCCGGCCATCCGAACCCTGCCAGATACGGCGCCGACATCGGCATGACGGTTGTGGGGACGATTGCGTACGACACCTCCTCGTTCGGCTTTTCCTGGCACACCGAAGGCCGCAACAACCTGATCATAGATTCGATGGCGTTCAATGCGCCTGGGCTTATCGGTGCGCGCGGCGTCGACAATTGGATGGTCGACAGCCACGGCGTGAACACGGGGCGCGGCATCCAATTCTACGAAGCCGGAGAGGGCGACGGCTCAGACCTCGTATTCAGCGGCATCCACGTAAAGGAGGCGACGGTCGATGCCTTCATGGTCACGGGCAGCCCCCACGACAATCTTGTGGTGAACAGCGTGTTTGAGGTGATGGGACCCGTCAGCGACGTCGGGACCGCCGCCACGCTCGTCAATACGATCATCGAGTCCAACATCACCAATCTCGACGAGATACTGGCCGGGACCGCCGCTGCCGATGTCCTTCTTGGTGGGCAGGGCGTCGACGCGATCAGCGGCGGCGCGGGCGCGGACTATATCTGGGGCGGATTGTCGACCGACGTGCTGGCCGGAGGCAGCGGCAGGGACTACTTCGCGATTCATCGACTGACCGACGCCGGAGACGTCGTCACGGATTTCCAGGGCGGCGCGAGCGGCGACTTCCTCGATCTGAGCGTGATCGCGAAGCACTACGGCTGGGATCGAAGTCTCCCGCTGGAAAATTACGTGCGGTTTGTCACGTTCGGGGCGGACACCGTCGTTCAGATCGATGTCGATGGCGGCGGCGATAGCTTCGTCGACCTCGCGACGCTGAAGAACATTCATCCAAGCGCGCTTTCCAGTGCGAACATCGTGTTGGACCTGCCGTGGGGAACCGCCGTCGATGACCCGGCGGGGATGTTGAACGAGATGCGAGGAGGGCGCTTGGCCGACGTCCTGCGCGGCACGGATGGCAATGATTACTTGTCCGGAGCCCTCGGAGCCGACCGGCTCGAAGGCGGCAACGGAAACGACGTGCTGGACGGGGGCCAGGGAGCCGACAAGCTCATCGGCGACACCGGCACCGACACCGCGAGCTATGCAACGTCAAATACCGCAGTGACGGCCGACCTCGGTAACGCTGCGCGGAACACGGGTGATGCGGCCGGGGACACCTACAGCCAGGTGGAAAACCTGTGGGGCTCGGCTGCCAGCGACACTCTCCGCGGCAACAGCGGAATGAACGCCATCAACGGCGGCCGCGGCGACGACCAGATCGCCGGGATGGATGGGGTCGACAAGCTCTATGGCGACGCCGGCAACGACACCCTGGACGGCGGGCTGAAGAATGATGTGCTGTCCGGCGACGCTGGCAACGACTGGCTCGCCGGCGGCATGGGATACGATCGGCTGATCGGAGGCTCGGGCGCGGATACGTTCGCCATCATGGCGCCGGGCGACCAAGCCGATACCGTCGCCGATTTCTCGCATCTGGAGGGTGATCGGATTGTTCTGAATTCGTCGGCGTTCGGCGGATTGGACGATCAATTCCGCGAGGGCGATTTCCTGATCCAGTCCGACGCGCCGAAGGCGACGAGTTCGGATCCGTGGCTCCTCTACAACACCACGACCGGCAATCTGAATTACGATGCCGACGGCTCCGGCGCCGGAACGCCCGTGCTCATTGCAACATTGGAGAACAGCCCGGGCCTGTACCCGAACGACTTCGCTTTCCTATAAAGAGCCAGGCGAAGCGGGCCTTGCCGCTGGGGAATGCGCATAGGCGCGGGCACTCAGGATTGACGGATCAAAGACTGCGTCGCGTTTACGCCGCCGCCCTGCGCTGCATATGCTTGCCCTGGAAGTTCGGCGCCACTTCGCGCATGAAGCGGTCCATCTCTTCCTTGACCTGAGTGTGCGGCTTCATGCCGACGTTGAAGTAGAGGATCACCTCGGCGAAGCCCGCCGCCTCGACCTTCTTCAAGGTGTCGGTGATCGCCTGCGAGTTGCCAAGCAGCACCGAGTTCTCCGTGAGCTGTTCCGGCTGCACCTGGTGCAGCCGCTTCACCATATCGATGAAGTAGGTGTAGCTCGGCGGCGCGGTCGCCGGATCGCCCGGCAGCGCCGGGATCACGCATTCCTTGTAGTAGCGGATCTGCCGCGCGCGCTGCGCCGCCTCCTGCGCAGCATTGTCGTAGAAATGCGTGAAGTAGCTGCACATCAGCCGGCCAGGCTTGCGGCCGTGCTTGATGCAGGTCTCGTTATAGAGGTCGGCGACCTGCTTGAGACCGCCGTAGCTCATCGCGGCGGCAAACGGCGCGACGATCAGCCCGTAACCAAGCCGTGCGGCGAGCTCGATCGACGGCTTGGAGAACGAGCCGATGTAGGCCGGCATTGGTTTCTGGATCGGCTTCGGTGTGATGCGCACGTCGTCGAAGTGATAGTGCTTGCCGTGATGCGAGATGCGGTCTTCGGCGGCCCAGAGCTTCTGGATCACCTCCATGCCCTCTTCGAAGATGCTCTGGTTGTTGGCGAAGTCGACATGGAAGGGCGCGTATTCGCGGGAGTTGTAGCCGCGGCCCGAGGCGAAATCGACGCGGCCGCCAGAGAGCAGGTCGAGCGTCGCCCATTGCTCGGCGACGCGGATCGGGTGGTGCAACGGTGTCACCGTTACCGCCGGCGCGAGGCGGATGTGCTTGGTGCGGGCGGCAATATAGGACAGCACCAGGTCGGGGCAGGACAGCACGCCAAGCGAGTTGAAGTGGTGCTCGCCGATCCAGGCCGAATGCATGCCGAGCTGGTCGGCGTAGAGCGCCTCGGCCGCGATGTCGGAGACGAACTGGTTCGCGTCGCGGGGATTGTTCTCGTAGTGATTGTCGCTGAGCGTGAAGTAGCCGAATTCCATGTTCGCCTCCTCCTGCTGGCCGCCGTCGGGGCCGCTCTTGATTGAACTTTACGTGCAAACGCAATTGTTGTAAATGCAATAGTTGCTTGTGCACTGAATAGGTCAACCAGACTGTCCTAACAACAGGATTGCCGTGAACGACCGCGCCCACCTCGATCTCGACAACTACCTGCCGTATCTGCTCAACCGGGTCGGCTTCGCGCTGGTTGAACGCTTCACCGCCGCCGCGTTGAAGGGGCACGGACTGTCGATCGACATGTGGCGGGTGCTGGCGGCGCTGTCCAACAACGGCGGCCAGCGCCAGGTCGATCTGTCAGGCATGACCTCGATCGACGTCTCGACCATGTCGCGGTTGGTCAGCCGCCTGGTCCGTCACGGCCTGGTGACGCGCAGCCGGTCGCGGACGAGCAATCGCGAGGTTCTGGTGGCGCTCAGTCCCAAGGGCAGGGCGCTGGTGCAAAAGCTGATCCCGATCGCGATCGGGCTGGAGCGCAACGCGGCGGCTGGCCTGTCGGCGAAGGAATTGGCGGAGGCGAAGCGGCTGCTTGGCCGGATGTACGTGAATTTGGCGAAGGGGCGGTAGCACCGCTTTTGTGTCCCGGACCAGGCGCGCCACGTTAGCGGTGCGCCGCAGATCCGGGACCCCGGTTTGCAAAAAGAGAAAGCTGGGTCCCGGGTCTCGTTTTCGCTCGCCCGGGACACGAGAGCGTAGCCGCGCTAATCTTGCGGCCATGAACGTCCAATCCTCCCGTCCCAAAGGCCCGCTGGTCTTCCTCGACATGGACCAGCAGGCGCTCGACGACGCTTACGACCAGGAGGTCTATGCGCCCAACCGCGCCCAGGTGGTGGCGCGCCGTCACGCTGCGAGTGAGCGGGCGCGAGGACGGCTCGGCAATCCCACGCGCGTCTCGTATGGGCCGACCGAGATCGAGGCGCTGGATATCTTCAACTGCGGCATCCGCAACGCGCCGATCAACATCTTCGTCCATGGTGGCGCCTGGCGGCGCAACAAGGCCGCCGACTACGCGCTGTTGGCCGAGCCGTTGGTGCGGGCCGGCGCGCACAGCGTCATCCTCGACTTCATCAATGTTGACGAGGCGGGCGGCGACCTGTTCCCGATGTATGACCAGGTGCGGCGTGGTATCGCCTGGGTGGCGCGCAACGCTGAAAGCTTTGGTGGCGACCGCAACCGCATCTTCGTCTCCGGTCATTCCTCGGGTTCACATCTGACCGGCTGCGTGCTGACCCGCGGCTGGCGCGAGGAGAACCTGCCGTCCGACGTCATCAAAGGCGCGGTGCTGCTCTCCGGCATGTACGACCTCAAGCCGGTGCGGCTGTCGAAACGCTCGGCGTACGTGAAATTCACCGACCGTATGGAAGAACTGCTCAGCGCGCAGCGCCATCTCGACGGTCTCAATACGCCGTTGGTCCTCGCGATCGGCAGTTTCGAGACGCCGGAGTTCCAGCGCCAGTCGCGCGACTTCGCCGCCGCGGTGAACGCCGCCGGCAAGCCGGTCGAACTGGTCGAGGGCGAAGCGTACAATCACTTCGAGCTGCTCGAGACGCTGGCCAATCCTTACGGCCTCACCGGCCGCGCCATGCTGGCGCAGATGAAGCTGATGACGAAATTCGAATGACGGAGAACTGACAGTGGCACAGACTGCAACCGCGCCGCGCGCCAAAGGGCCGCTGGTCTGGATGAACATGGACCAGAAGGAACTCGACGACGCCTACGACCAGTTGGTCTATGCACCGAACCGCGACCAGGTGCACCAACGTAACGTTTTCAACAGCAACCGCGTGCGCGAGCGGCTTGGCGCGCCGAAACGGTTCTCGTATGGACCGACGCCGATCGAGGCGTTGGACCTGTTCGCGGCGAAGGCCCCGAACGCCCCCATCAACGTGTTCATCCACGGCGGCGCTTGGCGGCAGCGGGAGGCCAAGGACTATGCCTTCCTTGCCGAGATGTTCGTGCGCGCCGGCGCGCATTTCGTTGCGCTCGATTTTGTCGGCGTGGAGAACAGCAAGGGCGATCTGCTGCCGATGGCCGACCAGGTGCGCCGCGCGGTTGCTTGGGTTTACAAAAACGCCCGCAGCTTCGGCGGTGACCCAGAACGCATCTACGTGTCCAGCCAGTCGTCCGGCGCGCATCTCGCTGGCAACGTCGTCACCACCGACTGGTCCAAGTACGGCGTGCCGGCAACCAACGTGAAAGGCGCGCTGCTCTGCTCCGGCATGTACGACCTGAAGCCGGTGCGGCTGTCGAAGCGATCCGAATACGTTGCCTTCACCGATCAGATGGAGGAGGAGCTGTCCTCGATCCGCCATCTCGACCGGCTCAATTGTCCGGTGATCGTCGCCTACGGCACTTACGAAACGCCGGAATTCCAGCGGCAGAACCGCGAATTCGCCGAGGCGGTGAAAGCGGCCGGCAGACCGGTCACGTTGCTGGTCGGCGAGGGCTACAACCATTTCGAGATGGCGGAGATGATCGGCAATCCGCTGAGCCTGCTCGGCAGCGCGGTGCTGGAGCAGATGAAATTGTAGCGATCGGGAGGCGATCATGGGTGCATTGACGCGACGGACCTTGTTGGCGGGGAGCGCGGCGCTGGCCGCGGGTGGAACAGCGTTTGCGCAGCAGACAGCAACACCCCAGCGTACCAAAGGCCCGCTGGTCTGGATGAACCTGGACCAGCACGAGCTCGACCAGGCCTACGACCAAGCGCCTTGGGCGCCGAACGCGGCTTACCTCGGCAGGCGGCGCGCCGCGCTGAGCGAGCAGACCCGGCAGCGGCTCGGTGCGCCCAAGCGCTTTACCTATGGCACGACCCCGATCGAAGGGCTCGACGTGTTCAGCACCAAGCGGCCGAACGCCCCGATCAATATCTACGTCCACGGCGGCGCCTGGCGCGCCGGACTGGCCAAGGACAATTGCTATGCCGCCGAAGTGTTCGTGAACGCCGGCGCGCATTTCGTGGTGCTCGATTTCAACAATGTGATCGAAACCAAGGGCGACCTGATGCCGATGGCGCAGCAGATCCGCGCCGGCATTGCCTGGGTCTACAAGAACGCCGCAAGCTTCGGCGGTGATCCCAACCGGATCTATGTGTCCGGTCATTCGTCGGGCGGGCACCTCGCTGGCGTCACGCTGATCACCGACTGGCAGAAGGATTTCGGCGTGCCGAACGATGTGATCAAGGGCGCGCTGCTGTCGTCTGGCATGTACGACCTCAAACCGGTGCGGCTGTCCGCGCGCTCAAGTTACGTGAAGTTCACCGACGAGATGGAGCACGCGCTCTCGACCCAGCGCCATCTCGCCAAGATCAACTGCCCGGTCGTTGTCACCTATGGCACGCTGGAGACGCCGGAGTTTCAGCGTCAGTCGCGCGACTTTGCGGCGGCGCTGCAGGCCGCCGGCAAGCCGGTCCAACTTCTCGTCGGTCCCGAATACAATCATTTCGAGATCATGGATACGCTGGCGAGCCCCTATGGCCTGCAAGGCCGTGCCGTGCTGGAGCAGATGAAACTGCCGGTCAGCGGCTGACCGGCGGGAGGAGCCAATGATCACACGGCGTGGCCTGCTTGCCGGAGCCGGTGCGTTTGCCGTGGCGGGCCCTGCGTTTGCACAGAGCTTTCCGACCAGCCCGGTGAAGATCATCACCTCGGTCGGCGCGGGCGGCAGCCCGGACGTGCTCAGCCGCATTCTTGCCGATCATCTCACCAAGCTGTGGGGCCAGCAGGTGATCGTGATCAACCAGCCGGGCGCCGCCGGCGCGGTCGCGATCCGCGCCGTGGCGGCGACGCCGCCGGACGGCCACACGCTCTACATGTCGCTTGCCACCAATTACATCGGCCTGCCGGAATTGCAGGCCAATTTTCCGATCGACGTGGTGCGCGATTTCGTGCCGATCGGCTATGTCGGCGGTCATCCGATGAATATTGCGGCGAGCGCCGATCTCGGCGTGAATACGCTGCCCGAGCTGATCGCGCTCGCCAAGCAACGCAAGGGCGAGCTCAACTTCGCCGCCGGCAACCGTGGCAGCATTCTGCACCTCACCGGCGAGTGGTTGCGCAACGCGACCGGCATCGACGTTGCGCTGCTGCACTATGCCTCGGCGCCGCAGGCGATCACCGATGTGCTCGGCGGCCGCGTGCATGTGATGATCGACGCCGTCACCTCGATGCGCGGCGCGATCGATTCCGGCAAGCTCAAGCCGCTCGCGGTCGCGACCGCGAAGCGCCAGCCCAACACGCCAAACCTGCCGACCGTGGCTGAAACCATTCCCGGCTTCGAGGCGATCGGCTGGCTTGCGCTGATGGCGCCGCCCGGCACGCCGGTGCCGGTCGCCAACAAGATCAGCGACGATCTGCGCACCGTGCTGGCGCGGCCCGAGCTGCAGAAGCGCTTCGAAGACCTCGGCACCTCGATCATGCCGACCACGCCGGCCGAGCTCACCGCCTTCATCCGCGAGCAGCAGCGGATCTGGCGCCCGGTGATCGCCGAAACCGCCAAGGCGATGCGATGAGGAAGGTGTTGCAATCGCTGCATTGACTTGGCTTCCTATCCGCCCTCATCCTGAGGAGCGGTCCGAAGGACCGCGTCTCGAAGGATAGGGCGGCCCGGTGACTGGCGCATATCTTTACATGCTGCGTTGCGCAGACGGCAGTTACTACGTCGGCAGCACACGGACCGATCTCGAATTTCGTGTGGCTCAACATGACGCTGGAGCGCTCGGCGGCTACACGGCTGAAAGGCGCCCAGGCAGCTTGGTTTTCTCGCAGCACTTCGAATCCATTTCCGATGCCATTGCGGCGGAACGGCAGGTGAAGGGATGGTCGCGAGCCAAGAAAGAAGCATTGATCAGCGGCGATTGGGATCGCGTCAGCATGCTGGCGCGGCGGGGGCGCCCCCATCCTTCGAGACGCGTTGCTTCGCAACGCTCCTCAGGATGAGGGCGATCAGGAGTTACGCCGCGGTAGCATTGGCCTTGCTTGCTGTCGTTGTTCCGGCGCGCGCCCAGGACGCCTATCCCTCGAAGTCCATCACCATGATCGTGCCGTTCGCCGCGGGCGGCTCGACCGACGTGATCGGCCGCGTCATTGCCGAGGGACTGCGCCAAGTACTCGGGCAATCCGTCCTGGTTGACAACCGCGCCGGCGCCGGTGGTTCGATCGGCACCTTGGCGATCGCCAGGGCTCAGCCCGACGGCTACACCATCGGCATGGGGACGGCCTCGACGCTGGCGATCAATCCAGCGACCTACAAGAGCCTGCCGTTTGACGTGCTCAACGATCTCAGCCCGATCGGCAACATCGCGGCGGTGCCGAACATCATGGCGATCCATCCGGGCGTGGCCGCCGCCGACATGACGGCGTTCATCGCGCTCGCCCGCTCGCAGCCGGGCAAGCTCTCCTATGCGTCGGCCGGCGTCGGCTCGGTGAGCCATCTGCTCGGCGAGCAGTTCAAGCTCGCGACCGGAACCGATCTGGTGCACGTGCCCTATCGCGGCGCGGGTCCTGCGCTGAACGATGCGGTCGGCGGCCAGGTCCAGGTGATGTACGACAACCTGCCGACCTCGCTGCAGATCGTGCAGGACGGCCGGCTGCGTGCGCTCGGCGTCTCCGGCGCCAAGCGCGCCGCGGCACTGCCCAGCGTGCCCACGTTCGGCGAGTTGAAGCTCGACGACATGAGCTGGATGGCGTTCTTCGGGCTCATTGCGCCGAAGGGCACGCCCGACCCGATCGTGCGGCGGCTCAACGAAGCCTTGGTGAAGGTGCTGACGATGCCCGAGGTGCGCGGCAAGCTCGATGCGCAGCAGGCAATGGTGGTCGGCAATTCGCCCGACGCGTTCCGCGCCGAGATCACCGGCGCGCTCGATCGCATGCGCCGCGCGGCGGCGGCTGCCAAGATCGAACTGAATTGAACAACTTGCCGCGCCCGCGGCAAACTAGCCCGTGGTAGCGCCCCTAACCTCAAGGTGACCGCAGGCGCGACATTCGAAGGTGTACAGGTCGCGCCCTGGCTTTTCGGGTTCGATCCCAAACACGCGCATTTCGGTCTGGCATTTGCGGCAGAGCAGGAGCGGCTCGACTGGGTCAAGAGCCTTGGCCATGCCAGGCACCATGCGCTCTCTATGCAGGCGGATAGCGAGCGCGAACCTGTAGCGCTGGCGGAAACTAGTCGCGGTCTTGGGCCGGGGCGTTGCCGGGATCCCAGAACCCCGAAGGAGCCGGACTTGATGCCAGGGCCAGCGGGTTTGATGCCCACGGACGCCAGGCCAAGCCGAAGCAGTTCCCGCACCGCCGCCGCCCGGCTCGGCATGCGCTGCTTGAAGCGGAAATTATCCAGCGCCTCCAGTTCCTCTGGGGCGAGCATGATTTGAAGGCGTTCGCCGCGATTGAGTTCGCCACCGTTACCCGACATTTCCTCCTCCCTGAAGGTATCTGGGGTCCGTTTATTGTAGGGCCATGCAGAAAAATTAGCAACTTACTCATTTACGGTTTTCAAGGTCTTTAACGGCTCAATACTCGTCCTGGTTCCATTTTAGTGTTTTATAGTTGTGTATAGATGATAGTAGTGGTTGGGATGTATAGTGGTATATATATAGTGTATTTAAAAGTAGTATGTGGTGGATAAGGTAGAGTAATAGTAGTGTGTAATTAAAAAATAATTGTAGAAGGTGGAGAGTGGTGGAAAATTTTAGGTAATGTTGTATGGTATAGTAAGTAGCATGTAAGTATGGTATTATAGTTTGTATGTAGGTCTGTGATGTGGCCACTGGTAGCTGTGGTGTGATCAGAGGCGCAATGATCGCATATTCCATATCTGTCATATCGCTCGGATAACGTTCTTTAAGTGGTACATGCTGAATGTGTGCTTCCTTGGTACACATAGGTAGTCTCAATAGTAAATTAGGCTGCAATAGATAAAATCAAAAAAAATCGAAAAAAAAAAAGTAAGTACCAGACTGATTAAGTGTCGAGTACTCCAAGTAAGTGCATGAAGTATTTTTGTTCAATTGAATATAGAACGTGTATTTCCGAATAGGAGACAGCAAATATCTTAGTATTCAGCTCGAAAGTACTATTGTAAATCCGGTTTTTATGGTTGAATACTCTTGTGTCGGAGGGATAACCGAGATGATGAAAATGCCCCAGACCACCGACTACCGGAAGCGAGCCGAGGAATGCGTTCAACTCGCGCAGATCGTTCGCACGCCCGAGCAGCGCACCATGCTGTTGCACATCGCGGAAACTTGGCTGCGCCTGGCTGATGACGCCAGTCGCCGTTTCGCCGAAGAAGCAAAATCCTTGAATTGAGTTTGCAGGGAGAGGCGGCCTCAACAATGTCTTCTCAAGAGCGGTTCGACGCGAGCAAGAATGGACGGTCGCCGCGCAAAGGCTTGGCGCACCCGGACTGCCCGCAGTGCAAGCGACAGATGATCGTGAAGCAACTGTCGCCGATCATGAGCTCGGCCGATCTTGACGAAGTCGTGTATGGCTGCGCGGACTGCGGCACCGAGATCAAGCGCACCGAAGTGCGCGGCTGATCCTATTTGATCTGCAGGTTCAGCCTCTTCACGATCGCGGCGTAGCGCGCCATGTCGTCGCGCACATACTTCTGATAATGCGCGGTGCCGGCCTCCTGCATCACCACACCGAGCTGGACCATGCGCTCGGCGATCTTCGGGTCGCGCAACGCCTTGGCGGTTTCGGCCTGCAAGGTCGCGAGCACCGCCGGCGGCGTGCCGGCGGGAGCCAGCAGGCCGAGCATGGTCGCGATGTCGAAGCCCTTCACTCCGAGTTCGTCGCAGGTCGGTACTTTGGGCAGCGATTCGGAACGCACCAGAATGCTGACGCACAGCGCGCGCAACAGGCCGCCCTCGATCTGACCTCGTACGTTGGGAATGCCGGACCAGCCGCCGTGCACCTCGCTCGCGAGCAGCGCATTCACCATCGCGGTGCCGCCGCGATAGGGCACGTGCAGCATCTCGATGCCGGCGCGATCGGCGAATTCCGCCATGGTGATGTGGTGGATCGAGCCGGGCCCCGCCGAGCCGTAAGTCAGCTTGCCGGGGTCCTTCCTGGCGAGCGCAATGAATTCGGCCGGCGTCTGCGCCGGCAGGCTCGGCGGCACCACGAACGCGGTCGGCAGCGTCGCGATCGCGGTGATTGCCACGAAGTCCTTCAGCGGATCGTATGACAGACCAGTCTGCAGCGCGGGATTGATCGCCAGCGCGCCGGAATCGGACAGCATCAGCACATGACCGTCGGGATTGGCCTTGGCGACCACATTGGCGGCGACCACGCCGCCGGCGCCCGGCATGTTTTCGACCACGAACGGCTTGCCCAGCGCTTCGGTGAACTTCTGCGCCAGCAGGCGGCCCATCACGTCGGGGTTGCCGCCGGGGCCGGCCGGCGCGATCAGGCGCACCGGTCGGTTTGGATAGGGCTCGGATTGCGCCCATGCGACGGAGGCGAATCCCAGCGCCAGACTGCTCGCAAGAATGGCCGGTGCCCACCGCATGGCTGCGTCCTCCGTGCCGGCTGTGCCGGGCGTTGGTGACGTCGCGAGCCTATGCGCTGCGCTCGGGGGTGACAATCGAGCGTAGCGCCGCAAGTCCGGGCGCTTGCCCGCGTGGCATCGACTTGCAATGCTCAAGCCGTAACGGGAGGCACACCCATGAAACGCTCGATCAGGGCGGCGTTGATCGCCGCATTGGCAGCCGGCTCCGCGATGTCGCCTCAGCTGGCGCCCGCGCAGGAGGTTACGTTGCGCGTGCACACCTTCATGCCGCCGGTGGCGAATCCCTACAAGCACTTCCTGCAGCCATGGGCGGAGAAGGTCGGCAAGGATTCCAATGGCCGCATCAAGGTTCAGCTGTTTCCGGCCATGCAGCTCGGCGGCACCGCGAACCAGCTCTTGCAACAGGCTAAGGACGGCGTCGCCGACATCGTTTGGACGCTGCCGGGCTTCACCCCGGGCGTGATGGTGAAGGCGGAGGTGTTCGAGTTGCCGTTCCTGCACCGCAACACCTATTCCACCGTGATGGCGGCGCAGGATTTCGTCGACATGCACATGAAAGCCGATTTCGCGCCGTACAAAATTCTCGCGATCAAGGCCCAGGCCGGCTCGCTGTTCATGACGCGTGATCCGATCAACAAGGTCGAGGACTTCAAGGGCATGAAGCTGCGCACGCCGTCGCGCACCAACGCCTGGATTCTGGAGGCGTTGGGGGGCGTGCCGGTGCAGGTCGCACTGCCGGAGCTCGCGCCGATGCTGAGCAAGGGCACGGTGAGCGGGTCGCTCTTGACCTATGAGATCGCTCCCGCGGTGAAGATGCAGGACCTCGTCGAGTACTTCACCACGCTCCACGGCCCGCAGCCGCGCATGAGCACGACGATTTTCACCTTCCTGATGAACAAGGCAAAATATGAAAGTCTTCCGGCCGACCTCAAGAAGGTGATCGACGACAATTCCGGCCGCAACGTCGCGCCGTTCGCAATCAACGTCTGGGACATGATCGATGCTGACGGCCTGAAGGTCATGCAGTCCAAGTCGAAGAACAAGTTCGTGACGCTGAGCGCCGAGGAGACGGAAAAGTACCGCAAGGCGGTGCAGCCGGTGTACGACCGCTTTCGCGCTGAGCTCGACAAGACGGGCGATAACGGCGCCAAGGTGATCGCCGACGCGCAGGCGCTGGTGGAGAAGTATTCGAAGTAGTGGAAAGGCACAATCGCAATGAAGGCGTCATATCTCGAACAGCAGGGCGGACCCGACGTTCTCAAATACGGCGATCTGCCGGACCCGAAAGCCGGCCCGGGCGAAGTCGTGGTCGATATCGTTGCCGCCAGCGTCAACGGCGCCGACTGGAAGGTGCGCGCCGGCGGATACGGCACCACGCTGAAGTTTCCCTACGTTCTGGGCCGCGACTTCTCCGGCACGGTCACTGCGCTGGGCGAGGGCGTGACTGACTTCAAGGTCGGCGACGCGGTGTTCGGTGTGTTGCCGCCCGGGCAGGAGGGCACCTACGCCGAGAAGCTTGCGATCAAGGCCGCGGTGATCGCCAAGAAGCCGGACAGCCTGTCGCACGTGAACGCGGCGGCGCTGGCGCTCATTGGCCTGACCGCGCAGAATTCGGTCGAGGACACGCTCAAGCTCAAGGCCGGCGAGACCATTTTGGTGCAGGGCGGCGCCGGGGGCGTCGCGAGCTACGCAATCCAGCTCGCCAAGCACATCGGCGCCCGCGTCATTTCGACGACCAGCGCCGCCAATGTTGAGTATGTGGGCTCGCTCGGTGCCGACCAGGTGATCGACTACACCAAGGAGGATTTCACCAAGATCGGTCCGGTGTGCGACGCGGTGTTCGAGACAGTCGGCGGCGACGTCGCGCAGAAATCTTTCGCGGTGCTCAAGCCGGGCGGCCGCGCCGCCTTCATCGCCTCCGGCGCCAAGGCGCCGGAGCCGCCGCGCAGTGACGTGCAGTCATTGCGCCCGCCGGTGCCGCGCACCCGCACCGCGATGGAGCGGGTCGCCGAACTGTTTGGTAAAGGAGCGGTCAAGGCGCCCGAGATCAAGCTCTACAAGTTGCCGCAGGCTGCCGACGCGCACCGCGTCAGCGAGGGGCGGCACTTTCGCGGCAAGCTGGTGTTCCAGGTGCGGTGAACCTGGCGCGGAGCCCAGTGTCGTTGCGTTTCGCGTCAAATTTTACGCGGATTCAATGACACTCTTAGCCAGAACCGCAATAGCGGTAAAAGAGTAGGCCGCTACAAGATCAAACATTGGAACCAGAAGGGTGTCCGATGAATCGATATTTCTTTGACGTGATGGCCCATTCACATGTGCACTACGACTTCAAGGGCCGCGAGTTCGAACGGCCCGAACAGGCGCGCGAAATCGCCGAGCTGATTGCCCTCGATATCGAATGCATCGATCTCGATGCTTCGGCTGGCATGGAAGTTCAGGTGCGAAACGTCGCCGGCGACAAGATGTTTTCGATTCAGGTCCGCGATCCGATGGTTGCATTCTGACCGCGGCGCAGGTGCCTAGCTCACAGCGCCGCCCGCATCCCTTCTCAACACACGCCCCGGCAGCGCGCCGGTGTGCGCGGCGTTCTCCACCACCAGTGCGCCGTTGACAATCACGCTGGTGCGCACGCCGGTCGGATACTGATGTGGATCGGCATAGGTGGCGCGGTCGCGGAAATCGGCAGGATCGAAGATCGCGACGTCGGCGGCGAAGCCCTCGCGCAGCAGGCCGCGGTCCTTGAACTTGAGCGCCTTTGCGGTCGCGCCGGTCATCTTGTGGATCGCGGCTTCGAGCGGCAGCACGTTTTTCTCCCGTACGTAGTGATCGACGATGCGCGGGAAGGTGCCGTAGAAACGCGGGTGCGGCATGCCTTGGCTGGTCGTGCCGGTGGTGGCGACGCAATTGCCGTCGGAGCCGACCAGCGCCGTGCGGTCGCGCACGATCTCGGTGATGTCGTCCTCGGCGATCGAAGTGACCAGCACGCGCGTCGCGCCCTTGTCGTCGGCCAGGTAGTCGCACAGCGCGTCGATCGGATCTGCGCTGCGCTCCTTGGCAATCGCGGCGATGGTCTTGCCCGCATGTTGCGGCAGGTTCGGCGAGATCGAGATCTGTACGCAGTCCCAGTTGGGGATGCGGCCCCAGTTGTTGAGCCCGTCGCGCTGGATGTCGGCGCTAATGCGCACACGGGTATCGGGCTGCGGCAGGCGCGCCAGCATCGCCTCGACGCCGCCGGCCTGCACCCATTGCGGCAGCAGGTTTTTCAGCGGGTTCGACCCCGCCGCGTAAGGATAAGCATCGCAATCGACGTCGAGGCCACCCGCGCGGGCGCTGGCGATCATCTGCAGCGCGGTCGCGGCCTTGCCCCAGTTGTCCATGCCGGAGCACTTGAAGTGCACGATCTCGACATGGACGCCGCACTTCTCCGCAATCTCGATCGCTTCCTCCACCGCCTCCAGTACCTTGTTGGATTCATCGCGCAGATGCGTGAAGTAGCCGGCGTTGTATCTCTTCAGCACACGGCCGAACGCGATCATCTCGTCGGGCTTGGCGTAGGAACCGGGCGAGGTGAACAGGCCCGACGATAGGCCGAGCGCGCCGGCCTTGAGCCCATCCTCGAGCAACGCGATCATGGCATCGAACTCGGTCGCGCTCGGCGCGCGGTTCTCCATGCCCATCACCATCAGCCGCAGCGTGTTGTGGCCGACCAGCATGCCGGCGTTCACCGAAGTCGCCGGGAAGGTGTCGAGATATTGCGGGAAGCTCATTTCCTTGAAGGGGAGCCACGGCGCGCTGGCGCTCAGATAGTCTTTCAGCAGCGCGACCTTGCCAGGCAAAGCGGGCGCGACCGAGAAGCCGCAATGGCCGATGATTTCGGTGGTGACGCCCTGCCTCACCTTGCTTTCGGCCTTGGGATTGATCGGCAGCGTGAAATCGGAGTGGGTCTTGATGTCGATGAAGCCGGGCGTGACGGCGAGGCCGGCGGCGTCGATGGTTTTCTTTGTCGCGCCGCTGACGTTGCCAATCGCGGCGATACGGCCGTTCTCGATCGCCAGATCGCCGACGACGCCCGCACCGCCGCTGCCGTCGTAGATCGTCCCGCCGCGGATCAGTATGTCGTAGGGCATACTCTCTCTCTCGTCACTCCGAGGCGCGAGCATAGCGAGCGAACCTGGAATCCATAACCACCACCGGGCGTATGGATTCCGGGTTCGCGCCCATAAGCGCGTTTACGCCCGTCTTCGACGCGCTATGGGCGCGCCCCGGAATGACAACCATGACGGCACCGGTTCCAGCGTGGAACGAAGCAGCCGGCCGGTGGTTGTTACCCCGCTTGGGGAGTTCCAAATGCGGTCGATCGTCCTTGCCATTCTGTTTGCCGTAAGCGCCACACCGGGCGCGGACGCGCGCGAACTGATCACCGCGTCCCGCGCCATTCTGTGCCTGGATGCCGGCGATGTGGACAAGGCGAACGCGCCGGATCGCAGTCAGCAAAGTCTGCGCCGGCTGCGGTGCATGCGGACCGAGGCCGGTATCCCCTCGACGCTCATAACGGGATCAGTTCAGGCGCCGGTTTGGGAGGTGCTGTTCCGGCCGCCCGGCATTTCCGGGGGCGTGAGACTGTGGGCACGGCCAGCCGCGTTCACGGAAGCGGATGGCGCTCCGGTGCTCATCCAGCGCGCCAGCCGGTAGACGGAGCTGTCTGCCGGTCAACTCGCACGCAGGCGGGCAATCGCCGCCACCACATCGTCCCTGATCTTTGGCCCGTGCGTGCGCATGGCGGTGAACTCGTCCTCCGAAATCAGATCGCGCAGCCCGGTCTTGAAATGCGGCCAGTCCTGCGCGCGCCCCCACCACTCCCGCACCCGCGGCCTGATGTCGAGCCAGGCGTCGATCAGGCCGAGGTATTGGAGGCGCGCCGCATAGGGCATCAGGTTGATGTCGGCGAGCGTCGGCGTGCCGCCGACGATCCACGGCCCGCCTTCGCCCAGCGTCTCGTCGAGCAACTTGAAGGCGCGCTCGTAGGCGGCGATGCCGTGGGTGACGAACGGCGACTTCGCACCCAGCTCATAGGTCGATTTGAAGCGGTCGGTGCGGCGCGGGTCGCCGACGTTGCGGAAGCGGGTCTGGCGCTGCTCCTCGGTCATGTTGCGCATCCGCTCGCGGAACATCGCCGAGAACGACAGCTCGGTGACGCCGTCGTGCAGGCCTTCGTCGACGAACTTGCTCCACAGCCGCATCCGGGTGCGGCCGTAGGCGTCGTTCGGAATGAGCGGCGGATCGGGGAAGCTCTCGTCGAGGTATTCGCAGATCAGCGTCGACTCGATCACCGGCTTACCGTCGTGAACGAGGGTCGGGACGACGCCCTTGGGTTCATCTTCAGGTAGTTCGGATGGTACTGCTCGCTCTTGAACAGGTCGACGCGCCGCGCCTGCCAGTCGAGCCCCTTGGCGCGCAGCGTGATGCGTACCTTCTGGCAACACACCGAATTGCCGAAGTCGTAAAGCGTGAGCATGCGTCGAGCTTGCGGGCTCTGCCTGCACGGCGCAATGGGCGTATGTTTGGGCGCGCGATCCCCGCCGACGCTAGCGAAGCGGCATCAGGCCTTGATGTCATCGATCCAGTTGTCGATCGACTTGGGCAGCATGAACGGCCACAGGAAGGTGGTCAGCAGGGCAAAGAAGAAACCATCCACCGCACCAGTCCATCCTGTCTTGAAGAGGAGATAGCCCAGGCCTGCGCCTGCGCCTACCCAGAGGGCAATCCACAAGGTCAGGAAAAGAACGACCCGGTAGGCCATGATGGTTTCCTTCCCCGACACCGTTTCGAGGAAGGCACACTGTTACGCGTGATGTCGCACCAATGTTTCAATGCTGCCGCACGACTGCGGCCAAATCTAGTCTAGGGCCTCGCCCGCCTCGCCGCGCGACATCCAGCGATCGAGCACCCGCGGCATGATCCACGGCCACGCAAAGCTGGTCAGCGCGGCGATGAACGCCCCGTTGAAAATCCCATAATAGATGCTGGTCATGACGACCTCGGGCTTCGCCGCAGTCAGGCCGCCGACCACGGCGCCGCCGATCATCCAGAACGCGAACCAGACAGCGGCAATGACAGCGGTGCGGCCCATCGTCGAAACCTCCGGCCCCCCTGTGTGAGATAACGGTAGCTGAGGCGCGAAGTTCCACGCGGCCGCGTGCATTCCCTGAACAAAATCAGCGAATTAGAACAAATTCCCGTGCGGCCAGGGGGGCGTGTTGTGGCCGGGTCGTGAAGCCATTCCGCTCTCGCAGCGGTGGGTTTCGGCCCACGTCCGGGAATATTCGGAATCCGCGCCGGTTGTTATCCCGCAGGGACGAGGACGTGGACAAGCCTTCGGACGTCGCGCGGCAGATTCAGATTCTGCTGATTGGGTTGGCCAAGCGCGCCGACAGCGCCGGCCTGACCGAATTGGCGGCGCGGCTGCGAACCGTCGCCGCCGAGGCGGAGCAATGGGCGGCGGGCGGTCCGCCAAAGCCGTGAAGAGCAGGACGTGGATTTGAAGGTGTGGACCGCACCTCGCCTGGTCCATGCCTTTCACGCGAACAAGCCACTGCCAATGTCAAAACCGGTCATTGGGAGGTCGAAACAAAGCCAGTACGCTCCGATGCTAGCGTTTCACGCGGCCTAAAACGTTTTCGCCGCGCATGATCCGCTCCTCAGCTTCGGCCTGATCTGCCAAGCTCAGCCAAGCGTCCGCAATCTGAAGCAGGCTGGGCCGCTGCGCTTCTCCGGCCGTTGCGGCCAACTGAACGCATTCCTGCGCGCGTGCGCGGTATTCGTCGGGAGACATGAGCATGGACGGGCAGCTTAGAATCAATGGAAAGAGGTCGTCCGTGCGCTACCAAACGCAACGTGCACTTTTCAAAACAGGTCCGCGCCTAGGGGTCGAAGCCCGTGCTGCCCTAAGTAGGACACTTGCCTGCGAAAATTAGGACACTGGCGGTTTAGGGACCGATTTCCTATATGAGGTGGGAAGCGCCCGTGGCGGAAATGGGAGACGCGCAGGGTTGCGAAGGGCCTAGGTGAGACCTTTCGCCACCTTGTGCCGAGAGGCGTGAGGGTTCGATGCCCTCCGGGCGCACCATTATTCCTTGCCCCCTTTGATTACTGTGAAATTGCGGGGCTTACGGCGGCGGCCAAGTTCTTCGGGGACTATCGCCAACGCGGCATCGATCAGGTCGCCTATCGTCCAAACTCGGTCAGTCACGCCAAGCGTCACGGCGGGCGTCGTGCGGCTCGCTTCGATCTGTTGGTCGCGGGACAGGAAAATGCGGCGTGCAAGGCGTATCTTGGTCAGAACGGTCGTTTGCTTCGGGGCCAAATCCCGGGGTTGATGATCGGGGGCCGCTGCGGGTGCAACCACGGCGGCCCCACTGGTTTGGTGGAAGCGGTGAGATTCGAACTCACGGGACCCTGCGAGGGGTTTGGAAGCCCAAAGGTCCGCCCGGGGGTAAGCCGGGTGCGATAGGCGCTCTGCCACGCTTCCCAAAGCAAAAACGCCCCGTCCGCCGTTTGGCGGGTGGGGCGTTTAAGCCAGTAAAATCGGTGTGTCATGCTATCTACTTTGCTATGATATTCACATCTAGGATATACCTTGTCAAGGTCATCTTAGTTGTGTATCTCTAGCTCTGTAGATAGGAGGCCTATCGATGTCCCGAGTACCGATTACGGTCATGGGATTTCGCTGCGAGCGGTGCGGCCACGAATGGGTGCCGCGCGGCGGGATTGAAGAAGATCCCCGCACCTGTCCGAAGTGCCGTAGCCCGTACTGGGATCGCCCGAAAAAGGCGATGATGGCCTATGACGACTTCAGGGCGAAGATCAGCGCCGCATTGATGCCCGCCGGCAAACCGCTGACGTGGACTGAAATTCGGACCGTGGCCGGTTTGCCTCAGTTGTTTCCGAACAATCAGTGGGTTCATCGCTTGGAAAGCGACATTGGTCTAATTAGACGGCGCGAATCAGACGGCACAATCCACTGGCTCTTGAAGGATTTGCGGTTGGCGAACTCGACCTCACGCCCCCTAAAGCTCCCGACAAAATCACCCCGCGCCCGCGCGGAAAGTAAGGCCCTCTGGAACGATGGCCGGACAGCGCAGGGCGCGGACTTCTTCACGGTCGGCTATGAGGGGAGAAAAACTGACGATCTGATCGACGCGCTCAAAGGCGCGGGCGTGAGATGTGTGCTGGATATTCGATACAATCCGGTGAGCATGTACCGCCCCGAACTGAGCAAGTCCAATTTCGAAAAACTACTCACGAGCACTGGGCTGAGTTACTTTCACTTGCGAGATTGGGGAGTACCGCGCGACATTCGAGCCAGGGCAATTGAGAGCGGTACGCGAGAAACGATTTGGGATTGGTACGATGGCAGCGTGGTGGAGCGGTATTTCGAAAAGAACCTGCACCGCTTTCTCAATCTAGAGCATCCGGTGGCGATGATGTGCATGGAACACGATCCTTGCGAGTGTCACCGCCACCGATTGTTTATCGCACTGGAAAGACATGGACTAAGGGGCTTTGATCTCTAGCAGCGTGGGGGCGCTGCCATGCCGAATTGGATCAAAAAGCAAGCCCTGATTGTCGTCCGGACCTACCCGTCTCCGGCCAAAAGCACCATTGAAGCGTCGTGTACCGCGGCCATTAGCGACGATGGCCAGTGGGTTCGCATGTTCCCCGTTCCCGCTCGCCTCATGGAGCGCGATAAACGATTCGCGAAATGGCAATGGATTGATGTCAGCCTATTGAACCCGCATTCCCCGGATGACGGACTGATTTCCCCAACGCTCGCATCGATTCAGATATAGGCGTCAGCACCTTATCCTGGATCGTGCGAGGCGGTGATGGCGCACCCGACGGGTGAATCAAAAGATGGGGCTCTCAAGCTCGATTTCGACCGCCGCTTGATGGTGCAATTTCGCGGCTGCGTGGTCACGTCCGATGCGGGATTGTTGGCGTACCGCGAACTCGACGACGCGCTTGGGCTGAGCGCGGTGGCAGGCGAGACACTCGCCGACGCGCGCACGGGCAAGAACGGCCACCATGCATTGGTCGGTTTGCTGCGTCAGTCGGTGTTTGGTCGCCTCGCTGGATATGAGGACGTGAACGACGCCGAGCGCCTGCGTCACGATCCAGCCATGCGATGGATCGTCGGCGGCAGGGCGGCTCAGGGCCGTGCAGCTTCACCAAGCCAGATGGGGCGCTTCGAGACGCAATGGCTCGCGGCACCTGCAAACCTCTCTGCTCTTTCCGACTTGTCCGGCCAGTGGATCGATATCGTCCATGGTCGTCGTCCACCGAAGGGCATCGTGCTTGATATGGATTCGAGCGTGAGCCCAACGCACGGCGAGCAGGAGGATAGCGTGTGGAACGGCCATTACGCCTGCACCTGCTATCATCCACTGTTCGTGTTCAACCAATTCGGCGATTTGGAACGCTGCACGCTACGCCCCGGCAATGTGCATAGCGCCGACGGCTGGGTGAGTGTGCTCAAGCCGGTTATCGTGCGGTATCAGGGCAAAGTCCTGCGCATCTACTTCCGAGCCGATGCAGCCTTCGCCATGCCGGGGGTGTACGAGTGCCTGGAAGCTGAACGGATCAAATACGCGATCCGCCTGCCCGCCAATCAGGTCCTGCAGAACAGGATCGGCTATCTGCTCAAGCGCCCGGTCGGTCGGCCGCCGAACGAGGTCCGGCGGTACTACGCCAATTTCACCTACCAGGCGGCAAGCTGGACCAAGCCGCGCCGGGTGATTGCCAAGGTAGAGTGGCACCCGGGCGAGCTTTATCCGCGCGTCGGCTTCATCGTGACGAACATGAGCCGACCGGCCGAGCGGGTGGTCGCCTTCTACAACAAGCGCGGCACGTGCGAGCAATGGATCAAGGAAGGCAAAGGTGCGATCAAGTGGACGCGGCTGTCATGCCGGACGTTCGCCGCCAACGCGGTCCGGCTCCAGCTTCATGCGCTCGCCTACAATCTCGGCAACTTCCTGCGCACGCTGGCGACACCCGAGCCGATCAAGGACTGGTCGCTGACGAGCCTGAAGGATAAGCTGATCAAGATCGGCGCGAAGGTCGTCAACCACGGCCGCTACGTCGCATTCCAGATGGCCGAGGTCGCTATCCCCCGGCAAATGTTCGAGGAGATTTTGCGGCTCATCACAGAACTACGGCCGCAGCCGCCACCAACGCCAGCGTGAGACGTTCGATAATCATGTGTTCAAGGGCTACCGACAGGAGGAGTGCGCCCAAATGCCAGGGAAAACGGCCTGATCAGCCCATCGATCACCGCTCCGGCTGGCCCGAAGGTTGGCAGCCGCCCGAGCCTCGCATCGGCCTTGCGAGGAGCCCCATGCCGGTGCGAATACTCACGTCAGGCCGGGGGTCATCCGGGGAATCCGGCTTGAAGGCCCCAAGTGACTCGCGGCCAGAGAGCTACAAGATCAATCCTGATTCCATTGTGATAGGCGAGACGGTCGGAACCGAAGATGGATGGCGAGCGCGGCGCGATCTCATCAATCCGCTCAAGCGGCCGTCCATGTGCCGCATTCAAAAAGAGCGCGACGAACATGACCATCCGACCTTGGGGGTCTTTCGCCCCCATGAAATCAAACGGCTGCTAATCGAACCCGCTGCCCCGAATTGGACTGCCGCCCAGTTGTCAACCCTGTCGCAAGACACGCTGTTTGAAAAGGCGCCGGCACAAACCCTCGAAAAAATACCCTTCGATTTTCGATATGAGTTTCGCTGCGGCGATGTTGATTGTCGCGGGCACGCGCTGATCTGTACCGATTGGGAGATGGGGCAAGCCTACCGGGATTGGCGGAAGGAATACGGCGACGGATGGGAAACCAAGTTTCGCCAGCGTTTTGAAACTGAGATGATCCAGAAAAACGACACGCACTTTTTCGTCGGGACCGTGCATCAGCACCCGGGCAGTTGGATCATCGTTGGGCTGTTCTACCCGCCCAAGAGGGCGGCTGATTTATTTGATACGCTATGACCAGCTCCGAGCTTCACCATTATGTACCTCAGTTTTATTTGAGGCGCTTCACCGATCGCGGTGGCCAACTGTGGGTTTGGGACAAGCTAAAAGATAGAATATTTCAGGCTAACCCGAAAAAGGTAGCTGCCGAAAATAATTTCTATTGGATGCAGGAACTGGCTGATGCAGGCCACGATCCGAATACGATGGAAAAACAATTGTCCGAGAGCGAAGCAAACGTTTCTATGGTGACGGACCAGTGGCTTGATTGGTTTTGTGATCTAGAACCTGGCAAACGGATTGACATTCCAGAAATAAATCGTGCGGAAGTCGCTCTGTTTGTCGCTGTTCAATATCTGAGGACCTTGGACGCGCGGGAGATGGTTGGCGCTTTGGGAGGGGTCGATTTAGTCGATTCCGAAAGCGCACGTTTGCACACAAATCTAATGTGGGATTTGAGGGTCGTGCACATCATTCGTGATCGAATAAAAAATTCAATTTGGATTTTTGGGCGAAATCAAACCGAAGTTCCATTCATCACATCTGACAATCCGGTATCATTCAAGACGCCAGACAATAGACAATGGGTGCGTGCGGGCATTCTTTCGCCGGGCGTGTACGCGGTCTACCCACTGTCCCCGGACATCGTCATGTACTGCTATGACCGCGCCAGTTGGGAGAAGCTGTCGAAATTCGACGGATGCCTATCACCAGTCCAATTCACCGAAGAATTAGTTGAGAGCGACAACTGTGGCCAAGTGTTCATGGCGAGCCGGTTCGTATTCTCGCAGATGAATAAATTCGACAAAGCCAGAGATTTTGCGGACGCCATTGCCACCAATCGATATGCACCAGAGTCGCCGGCGAATTAGGGCACCGGCGAATTCAAATTAGGGTCTGTACCCAGATAGCTCATTGAATAATTTGAACGAACATGATTCACCGGGCTCGGAGGTGGGTCATGCGATTTGATCTGAGCGACGACGAGTGGGTTCTGCTTGAGCCGTTAATGCCGAAAAGCCGGAAGAGTGCGCGCGTTGATGATCGAAAGATCATGAACGCGATATTTTATGTGCTCCGAACCGGAATGCCTTGGCGCGATCTACCGGAACGCTATGGCCCGTACACAACGGCGTACAATCGGTTCAATCGTTGGTCGCGGCGTGGCATCTGGAAACGAATCTTCGACACGTTGGCCGCGAAATCGCGCGACAGCCTATATCTGATCGACAGCACGATCGTGAAAGCCCACCGTGCGGCCAGCGGGGCAAAAGGGGGAGCAAAACCAGGCGATCGGTATCAGTCGCGGTGGTCGCTCCACGAAAATCCATGCCATCGTCGATAGTAAGGGGCGGCCGCTGAACTTTGCGGTGACGGGCGGCCAGGTTCACGACAGCCAAGTGGTCGGTGACGTTCTTGATACTCCCAAGCCGCCACTCGCCATCACGGCTGACAAAGCCTACGACAGCGAGAAGGTCCGCCAGCAGATCAAAGATGAAGGTGCCTTGCCGATCATCCCGAGCCGCAGCAATGCCACCAAGAAAGCCTATTGTCCCAAACGCTTTTATCGGCGGCGCTACACCATCGAGAACTACTTCTGTCGCATCAAGGACTGGCGGCGTATCGCGACGCGCTACGACAAGCTTGCCCGAAACTTTCTGGCTGCCGCGGCGCTTGTCGGTGCACTCTATTGGATCAAGTTGTGAGTCCAGACCCTAGGACACAGGGGCTAAATACGGACAGTACCGGCGAAGCCGAAAAGAACATATTGCGAACAGAGAACAAATAGTGTACATTGCAATTTCAACCGGACTTTCAGTCCTGACGGCGCGCAGTTTCCGGGGCAGCGCGCCGGTTTGTCGGTCTTTCGAATCCCGGTCATAAGGAGCGCGAAAATGGCCTCAGGTGCTGCCCTGCGGGTGATCGAAGGAACGTCGTCCATGGACAAGTCAAAGGCGCTGGATGCGGCGCTGTCCCAGATCGAGCGCAATTTCGGCAAGGGCTCGATCATGAAACTGGGCAAGGGCTCGAAAGCCATGGACGTAGAGGTGGTCTCCACCGGCTCGCTCGGGCTCGACATCGCGCTCGGTGTCGGCGGTCTGCCGCGCGGCCGGGTGGTGGAAATCTACGGGCCGGAATCTTCCGGCAAGACCACGCTCGCATTGCATACCGTCGCCGAGGCGCAAAAGAAGGGCGGCATCTGTGCCTTCATCGATGCCGAGCACGCGCTCGATCCGGCCTATGCCAGGAAGCTCGGCTGCAACGTCGACGATCTCCTGATTTCGCAGCCCGACCACGGCGAGCAGGCGCTGGAAATCGCCGACACGCTGGTGCGCTCCGGCGCGGTCGATGTGCTGGTGGTCGATTCGGTTGCCGCGCTGGTGCCGCGCGCCGAGCTCGAAGGCGAGATGGGCGATCAGCTGCCCGGGCTGCAAGCGCGGCTGATGTCGCAGGCGCTGCGCAAGCTCACCGCCTCGATCAACAAGTCCCACACCATGGTGATCTTCATCAATCAGATCCGCATGAAGATCGGCGTGATGTACGGCTCGCCCGAGACCACGACCGGCGGCAATGCGCTGAAATTCTACGCCTCGGTGCGGCTCGACATCCGCCGCATCGGCGCCATCAAGGAGCGCGACGAGGTGGTCGGCAACCAGACCCGCGTCAAGGTGGTCAAGAACAAGCTCGCGCCGCCGTTTAAGCAGGTCGAATTCGACATCATGTACGGCGAGGGCGTTTCCAAGAACGGCGAGCTGATCGACCTCGGCGTCAAGGCCGGCGTGGTGGAGAAGTCCGGCGCCTGGTTCTCCTACGACATTACAGCGTATCGGCCAGGGCCGCGAGAACGCCAAGGCGTTCCTCAAGGCCAATCCCGACGTCGCCCAGCAGATCGAGCAGCAGGTGCGCCAGAACGCCGGCGTGATCGGCGAGGCCATCATGGGCGAGCCGGAAAAGGACGAAGGCGACGACGAGGCTGCGGAGGGGTAAGCGAAGCGATACTCGCCGCGAGCCGGGGCTCGCAAATGGCGCCTCATCCTGAGGAGCCCGCAACAGCCTGAAAGGCGGTGGCGGGCGTCTCGAAGGATGGGGCGCAGCGATTCCGGGCCGCCTCGACCTTCGAGACGCGGCCACCGCAGCCAAGTGTACGCAGGCTGCGCCTGCTACACGGCCGCTCCTCAGGGTGAGGCGGATTGACCTCCTCCCAAGGTCCGCGTTTCCTGGACACACCATTCCCCCATCGCTAAATAGCTGCGGAAACAGCAGGCAGACCCGCCATTTAGGCGGGTTTCGCGGTTATGAAGGGTCTATGAGCGGCGTCAACGATATCCGGTCGGGGTTTCTCGACTATTTCAACAAGGCCGGCCACGAGATCGTGCCGTCGTCGCCGCTGGTGCCGCGCAACGATCCGACCTTGATGTTCACCAACGCCGGCATGGTGCAGTTCAAGAACGTCTTTACCGGCCTGGAGAAGCGTCCCTACCAGCGCGCCGTCACCTCGCAGAAATGCGTGCGCGCCGGCGGCAAGCACAACGATCTCGACAACGTGGGTTACACGGCGCGGCATCACACCTTCTTCGAGATGCTCGGCAACTTCTCGTTCGGCGACTATTTCAAGGACCGCGCCATCGAGCTGGCCTGGAACCTGATCACCAAGGAGTTCGGCCTGCCGAAGGACAAGCTGACCGCCACCGTCTACATCGACGACGATCAGGCCTTCGATCTCTGGAAGAAGATCGCGGGCCTGCCCGAGAGCCGTATCATCCGCATTGCCGGCTCGGACAATTTCTGGGCGATGGGCGACACCGGCCCGTGCGGACCGTGCTCGGAAATCTTCTACGACCATGGCGACAAGATTCCCGGCGGCCCCCCCGGCAGTCCAGATGCCGAGGGCGACCGCTTCATCGAGATCTGGAACCTGGTGTTCATGCAGTACGAGCAGCTGCCGGACGGCAAGCGCGTCGACCTGCCCAAGGCTTCGGTCGACACCGGCATGGGACTGGAGCGCATCGCCGCGGTGCTGCAGGGCACCCACGACAACTATTCGATTGATCTGTTCCGCGCGCTGATCGGCGCGATCGCGGAGCTGACCAAGGTGTCGCCCGACGGTCCGCAGAAGGCCTCGCACCGCGTCATCGCCGACCATCTGCGCGCCGCCGCGTTCCTGATCGCCGATGGCGTGCTGCCTTCGAACGAAGGTCGCGGCTATGTGCTGCGCCGGATCATGCGCCGTGCGATGCGCCACGCCGAACTCCTCGGCGCGCGCGAGCCGCTGATGTGGAAGCTCGTCCCGGTGCTCAACCGCGAGATGGGCCAGGCCTATCCGGAATTGGTGCGCGCGGAGGCGCTGATCGCCGAGACGCTGAAGCTCGAGGAGACGCGTTTTCGCAAGACGCTGGAGCGCGGGCTCGCGATCCTCGAAGACGAAACACAGGCGCTCAAGCAGGGCGGCCAGCTCAAGGGCGAGACCGCGTTCACGCTCTACGACACCTACGGCTTTCCGCTCGATCTCACCCAGGATGCATTGCGGGCGCGCGGCATCGGCGTCGATGTCGAGGGATTCAACGCCGCGATGGAGAAGCAGAAGGAAAAAGCGCGCGCCTCGTGGTCGGGCTCCGGCGACGCCGCGACCGAGGCGGTCTGGTTCGGTCTGCGTGAAAAGGTCGGGCCGACGGAATTTCTCGGCTACGAGACCGAGACCGCCGAAGGCGTGGTCGCAGCGCTCGTTCGCGACAACAAGGATGTGGCCGAGCTGAAAGCCGGCGAGTCCGGTTCGATCGTCCTCAACCAGACGCCGTTCTATGCGGAGTCCGGCGGTCAGATCGGCGATACCGGCGTCATGACCGCTGACGGCGTGCGTTTCAAAGTGACCGACACGCAGAAGAAGGCGGGCGATGTGTTCGTCCACACCGGCACGGTGGAGAAGGGCACGCTCAAGCCCGGCGCGGCGCTGTTGCTCGAGGTCGATCATGCGCGCCGCAGCGCGATCCGGCGCAACCATTCGGCGACGCATCTCTTGCATGAGGCGCTGCGCCAGGTGCTCGGCGATCACGTCGCCCAGAAAGGCTCGCTGGTCGCGCCCGACCGGCTGCGCTTCGACTTTTCCCATCCCAAGCCGATGACGGCGGAGGAGTTGGAAAAGGTCGAGGACCTCGCCAATGAATACGTGTTGCAGAATTCGCCTGTCACCACGCGGTTGATGGCGCTCGATGACGCGCGTACCTCCGGCGCTCGTGCGCTGTTCGGCGAAAAGTACGGCGACGAAGTTCGCGTCGTGGCAATGGGAGAAGGGGAGCGGCAACACGCTCGGCTGGTCGGTCGAATTGTGCGGCGGCACGCATGTTCGCAGGACCGGCGACATCGGCATCATCTCGGGGCTTTCCGATGCGGGCGTCGCCGCCGGCGTGCGGCGCATCGAGGCGCTCACCGGAGCCGAGGCGCGTAAGGCGGCCAACAGCGCGCTGGCGCTGGCGCGCGCCGCGTCTTCGGAGCTGCGGGTATCGCTCGACGACTTGCCCGGGCGCATCAGCAGCCTGCTTGATGAGCGCAAGAAGCTTGAGCGCGAGCTCTCCGACGCCAGGAAGAAGCTCGCCATGGGCGGCGGCGCGACATCGTCATCGAACGATGAGGCCGAGACGGTCAATGGCGTCAAGGTGATGGCGAAGAAGCTCGCGGGCGTCGAGGCCAAGGACCTGCGCAGCCTCGCCGACGAGGGCAAGAAGAAGCTCGGCTCCGGCGTCGTGATCCTGCTTACCACCGACGCCGATGAGAAGGCGAGCCTGGTGGTCGGCGTCACCAACGATCTCACGTCTGCAAACAGCGCGGTGGCGTTCGTTCAGGCCGGCGTCGCGGAACTCGGCGGCAAGGGCGGCGGTGGCCGGCCCGACATGGCGCAAGGCGGCGGGCCGAATGGTGCTGCGGCCGACGCCGCGTTTGCGGCGATCAAGAAATTGGTGAAGCCGGCGTGATCGTGCAGCCCGGCGCGGCCCGGGTGACCGGAGAGCTTCGTGGAACACGCCGCTGTCCCGCTGAAGAACCTGATCGTGTTCCTGGTGGCGGCCGGCGTGGTGCTGCCGCTGTTTCATCGCGCCCGGATCGGCGCTGTGCTTGGCTTTTTGCTGATCGGCGTGCTGATCGGCCGGCACGGACTCGGCGGCCTCGTCGAAAGCCATCCGTGGCTTTACTGGGTGACCATCACCGATCAAGCGATGGGCGCCTTCCTCGCCGATCTCGGCGTGGTGTTTCTGCTTTTCCTGGTCGGGCTCGAGCTGTCGGTCAGCCGGCTGTGGTCGCTGCGTCGGCTGGTGCTCGGGGTCGGCGGCCTGCAATTCGCGTTCTCGACAGCAGCGATCGGGCTGTGCGCGGCGCTCGCCGGCGTATCGCCGGCCGGATCGGTCGTGCTGGGCCTGTGCCTCGCCATGTCCTCGACGGCGATCGTGATGCAGCTCCTGGAGGAGCAGGGCCGCACCGCGTCGCCGGTCGGGCGCGTCGCCATTTCGATTCTGCTGTTCCAGGACCTGATGGTGGCGCCGGTGCTGTTCGGCACCCAGGCGCTGGCGCGCGGCGGCGCCATCGCGGTCGAACTCGGCACCGCATTGCTGCAGGCCGCGGCGATCGTCGGCGGCATCGTCGTCCTAGGCCGCTATCTGCTGCGTCCGCTGCTGCGCCTTGCGGCGCAGACCGGCAGCCGCGAAACCCTGATCGCCATCACCATGCTGATCGTGATCGGCTCCTCGTGGCTCACCGGCCATTTCGGCCTGTCGACTGCGCTCGGCGCATTCCTGGCCGGGCTACTGATCGCCGAGACGGAATACAGCCATCAGGTCGAGGTTGACCTCGCGCCGCTCAAGGGCCTCCTGCTCGGCGTGTTCTTCATCACGGTGGGTATGGCGATCGACGTGCTGGCGGCCTGGCGGCAGATCCACGTCATCCTCGCGGCGCTGATCGTGCTGCTCGCGGTCAAGGCGAGCGTGCTTTACGGCGCGGCGCGGGCGCTGGGCGTGCCCAGGTCGGTTGCCGGCGAGGTGGCGATCCTGCTGCCGCAGGGCGGCGAGTTCGCCTTCATCGTGATCGGGCTGGCGGTCATCTCCAAGGTCATCGAGCCGGGTACGGCGCAGATCGCGGCGGTGGTTGCCGGGCTGAGCATGATGGTCACGCCGCTTTGCGCGATGTGCGCACAACGTCTCGGCGCTCGCTTGCAGCAGGGCGAGTTACGCCACCACGTGCCCGGCGACAGCGAGGCCGAGCTGGCAGATCACGTCGTGATCGGCGGCTTCGGCCGCGTGGGCCAGACGCTGGCGCGGCTGCTGGAGGCGGAGAACGTGCCCTACGTTGCGTTCGACACCGACGGCGAACTGGTAGCGGAGTTGCGTAAGAAGACCCCGCATGTGTTTCTCGGCGACGCCAGCCGGGCGGAAATGCTCGAGCGTCTGCATGGCGCCCGTGCCAGCGCCTTCGTCGTCACGGTGAACGAGCCAAGGGCAGCCGAGCGCATGGTGCGGGCGGCGCGCAAGATCAATCCGGACGTTCCCGTGCTGGCGCGTGCCGCAGATCCGGCGCATGCGGTGCGGCTGCTGCGGCTTGGGGCGATCGAGGTGATCCCCGAAGCCGTCGAAGCGAGCTTGCAGCTCGGCGCGCACGTCCTCGAGGCGCTCGGCATGTCGGAGGACGCGGTGGAACGCCGAATCGACCGGGCGCGTGCCGAGGAGCTCAGCCGGTTGACGGCCGAGCTGGACGGCAAGCGCTGATACAGATGCGGCGGGATCGGCCTACGCCATCGCCGTCTTCAGGTTCTCGTCGATCTTGTCGAGGAAGCCGGTGGTGGAGAGCCACTTCTGGTCGGCGCCGACCAGCAGCGCCAGGTCCTTGGTCATGTCGCCAGCCTCGACCGTGTCGACCGTGACCTTCTCCAAGGTCGAGGCGAACTTGGCGAGATCGGCGTTGTTGTCGAGCTTGGCGCGGTGCGCGAGGCCACGCGTCCAGGCGTAGATCGAGGCCACCGAGTTGGTCGAAGTCTCCTGGCCCTTCTGGTGCTGGCGATAGTGCCGCGTGACGGTGCCGTGCGCGGCTTCCGCTTCCACGGTCTTGCCGTCCGGCGTCATCAGCACCGAGGTCATCAGGCCGAGCGAGCCGAAGCCCTGCGCTACCACGTCGGACTGCACGTCGCCGTCGTAGTTCTTGCAGGCCCAGACATAGCCGCCCGACCATTTCATCGCGGCCGCGACCATGTCGTCGATCAGGCGGTGCTCGTAGGTGAGCTTGCGCTTCTCGAACTCGGCCTTGAACTCGCTGTCGAAGGTTTGCTGGAAGATGTCCATGAAGCGGCCGTCGTACACCTTGAGGATGGTGTTCTTGGTGGACAGGTAGACCGGATAGTTCCGGATCAAGCCGTAGTTGAACGAAGCGCGCGCGAAATCGCGGATTGAATCGTCGAGGTTGTACATCGCCATCGAGATGCCGGGGCCGGGCGTGCGGAACACCTCGTGCTCGATCACCTTGCCATCGTCGCCGGCGAACTTGATGGTAATGACGCCTTTGCCCGGGAACTTGAAGTCGGTGGCGCGGTACTGATCGCCATAGGCGTGGCGGCCGATGATGATCGGTTGGGTCCAGCCCGGCACCAGGCGCGGCACGTTCTTGCAGATGATCGGCTCGCGGAAGATCACGCCGCCGAGGATGTTGCGGATCGTGCCGTTCGGCGACCGCCACATCTTTTTCAGGTTGAACTCCTTCACGCGGCCTTCGTCCGGCGTGATGGTGGCGCACTTGACTGCGACGCCGACCTCGCGGGTCTTGTTCGCCGCGTCGATGGTGATCTGGTCGTCGGTCTCGTCGCGCTTCTGGACGCTGAGGTCGTAATAGAGAAGATCGATGTCGAGATAGGGATGGATCAGCTTGTCTTTGATGAGCTTCCAGATGATGCGGGTCATCTCGTCGCCGTCCATCTCGACGACTGGATTCTTGACCTTGATCTTCGCCATTGCGGTTGACGCCCTCTACGAAAAAACCGGGAAAATGCGAGCATCGCGAACGGATGCGCGGCGTGGCTATAGCATCCGCCCGCGTGCGGCGAAAGCGCCATTTCCTGAGCAAACACACGGGTTTTGCGCGCTTTCGAGGCGCGTGGGGGCCGGCTATACAACGCCCAGGAGAGTGTGATGCCCGGCGCCGGTACCGACAAGACCAAGAACTGGATCGCTGACCGCGGACCAATCGTGGTCCTGGTTGAGCCGCAGCTCGGCGAGAACATCGGTTCGGCGGCGCGCGCCATGGCGAACTTCGGGCTGTCGAAGCTGCGCCTGGTCAAGCCGCGGCAGGATTGGCCAAACGAGAAGGCGCGGGTCATGGCGGCCGGCGCCGACCGGGTGCTGGAAGCCGCCGCGCTTTATGACAGCGCGGCGACAGCGATTGCCGATTGCACCATGGTGTTTGCCGCTACCGCGCGGGCGCACGATCAGGCGAAGCCCGTGGTCGGCCCGCAGGAGGCGGTCGCGCTGATGGCGCCGCATGTCGCGGCCGGCGGGAACGTCGCCATCCTGTTCGGGCGCGAGCGCTACGGCCTTGAAGGTCATGAGGTCGGATTGGCCGATCGCATCGTGACGTTTCCGGTCAATCCGGCGTTCGCCTCGCTGAACCTGGCGCAGGCGGTGCTGGTCATGGCCTACGAATGGTTCAAGCTCGCGGGCCCTGGCCTGCCGTTCGCCATGCCGCAGAAATCGCCGCCTGCCGTCAAGGCCCAGCTGCAGGCCTTCTTCGCCAACCTCGAGCATGAATTGGATAAGGTCGAATTCTTTCGCCCGCCGGAGAAGCGGGACACCATGCTCACCAACCTGAAGAACATCTTCCACCGCATGGAGGCGAGCCAGCAGGATATCCAGACCCTGCATGGCGTGATCCAGTCGATCGTCGACGGCCGCAAAGGGCCGGCGCGCGGCGGGTTGCTCGACAGCGACGAGGCGTTGATGTTGCGCTCGTTGCTGGCGGAGCATGACAAGGGTCACGGGCCCGGCAAAGGAGGCACGCCGGGCTCCGGCGGTGCGGTGCGCGGTCTGTCGCGGCTGTTGCGCCGTAACCCGACCGACACCGAGCGCGCGCTGTGGGACGCGCTCTGCAAGGACCGCCGATTTGCCGGCTGCGAGTTCAAGCGGCAGACGCCGGTCGGGCCGCACGTCGCCGACCTGGTGTCGTTCCCGCTGCGCCTCGTCGTCGAGCTGATGCCGGACGGCGAAGGCGATGCCGGCCGCAAAAGCGAGGGCGGAGCGCCATCGCTGGCTTGCCGAACGTAACTATCGGGTGATCGGGCTCAGCGCCGCCAAGGTCGAGGCCAACGTCGCCGCCACGCTTGATCGGCTGGCAGCTGCGATTAGCGCGTGACTGCCGTGAACCGAAATAGATCGGCATCGGCAGCGAGCTCCCTCTACCCGCCTGCGGGGAGAGGTGGACGGAGTTTCGTTACGCCGCCTGATCCAAGCTCCGACGGTTTGTGCGCCTAACCCTTCAGGGCCTTCAGCTCCGCCGCAGCGCCAGCGCGCAGGACCGCAAGATCGCTGCCACCGGCGAGAACCGCATGCCGCGCTTTGCGCCGGTTTGCCGCGCTGGCTAGGATAGAAGCCCGGAGGTTTCCATGCGCGGCAAGATGCGGCTTGCAGCATATTTTAACCCGACCGGCCACCATGTGGCGTCGTGGCGCCATCCGCGTGCGCAGACCGACGCGCACATCAACATCCGCCATTACGTCGAGATCGCGCAAACCGCGGAGCGCGCGAAGTTCGACATGATCTTCCTGGCCGACAGCGTCGCGACACGCGAGGCGCATATCGAGGCGTTGAGCCGCTCGGTGCAGTTCGTCGCGCATTTCGAGCCGCTCACGATGCTGTCGGCGCTGGCGATGGTCACCGATCGCATCGGTCTCGTGGCCACCGCGTCGACCACGTACAACGAGCCGTTCCACATCGCACGCAAGTTCGCATCGCTCGACTATATCAGCGGCGGCCGCGCCGGCTGGAACGTGGTTACCTCGGTGCAGTCGGCCGAGGCGCGCAACTTCGGCCGGTCCGGCATCGACCCGCATCAGGTGCGTTACGAGCGCGCGGCGGAGTGCGTGCGCATCGTGACCGGGCTGTGGGACAGCTGGGACGACGATGCGTTCGTCCGTGACACCGACAGCGGCTTGTTCTTCGATCCCGCGAAGATGCACACGCTCGATTACAAGGGAAAATATTACTCGGTCGCCGGTCCGCTGAACGTGCCGCGGCCGATCCAAGGCTGGCCGGTAATCGTGCAGGCCGGCGCGTCGGATGAAGGCAAGGAAACCGCTGCCGAGTTCGGCGAAGCGATCTTCAGCCCACATCTGACATTGGAGTCCGCGAAGGCCTACTACGACGACGTTAAAGGCCGGATGCACAAATACGGGCGTGATCCGGACCACCTGAAGATCCTGCCGGGGCTGAGCGTGTGCGTCGCCTCAACCGACGAGAAGGCGCGCGCCGACCACGAATACCTCCAATCGCTGATCCATCCGATCGTCGGTCGCGAAATCCTATCGACGATGCTGGGCGGCATTGACCTGTCGCCGTATCCGCTCGACGGGCCGCTCCCTGAGCTGCCGCCGAGCGAGACCGGCAGCCGCGGCCACTACGACAGCCTGGTCGCCAAGGCGCGCCGAGAGAACCTGACGATCCGCCAGCTCGGCGCGTGGTCGGCCGGTGCGCGCGGCAAGAATGCCATCCACGGCAGCGTGAAGACCGTGGTCGACTACATGGAAAAGTGGTTCACCAAGGGCGCCTGCGACGGCTTCTGCGTGATGCCGCCCTACATTCCCGGCGCGCACGACGACTTCTCCAACCTGGTGATCCCGGAGCTGCAGCGCCGCGGCCTGTTCCGCACGGAATACGAGGGTAGCACGCTGCGCGAGAACCTCGGCCTGCCGCGTCCGGAAAGCCGGCACCAGCGCGCGCCGATGTGCAAGCGACGGACGGTCTAGCCCTTCAGCACCTTGAGCTCGGCGGCGGCGCCGGCGCGCAGGAACGACAGGTCGCTGCCGACCGCAAGGAAGCGGATGCCGCGCTTGGCGCAAGCGACCGCGCGCTGCGCGTTGACGCAGTAGAGGCCCGCAATCTTGCCGGTCTTGTTGGCCGCTGCGATGATCTTGTCGAGCGCGGCTTCGACGGTAGCGGAGTGGGGATCGAGCTCCGCGCCGTTCGAGAGCCCGATCGAGAGGTCCGAGGGACCGACGAACAGGACGTCGATGCCGGGCGTACCGGCGATGGCGTCGATGTTGTCCAGCGCGGTTTTGGTCTCGATCATGGCCAGCGTGACGATGTTGTCGTTGGCGTCGCGCAGATAGGCCTTCGGGTCGGTGACGCCGGCCAGCGTCATGGCGCGCTGCGGGCCCCAGCTTCGCTCGCCGAGCGGCGGGAATTTCGCGGCGCTGACGAAGGCGCGGGCGTCGGCCACTGTGTTGATCATCGGCGCGACGATCCCTTCGGCGCCCATGTCGAGCACGCGGCTTGCCACCGCAAAGCCACCGAGCGGAATGCGCACCACCGGCGCGGCGCCGCCGGCGCGCACCGCTGCAATGCCGGTCACCGTCGCGGCGGTGTCCCACAGCCCGTGCTGCTGATCGAGCGTGACGGTGTTGAAGCCCTCGCGCGCCAGAGTCTCGGCGACGATCGGCGCGCCCAACGGACACCAGCCGGTGTAGACGGTTTCGCCCGCGCGCAGGCGGCGGGCCAGCGAAAAGCCGGGGAGGGTTGCCATCGGTGACGATCCATTGTTGCGGTGAGCGATCGCAGAGGTATAGCGGACGAAACCGATCTTACCGCTTCACGATGGCGATCTGATAGTCGTTCAGGACGATGCGGTACTGGCCGTCTATGGCACTGAGGAAGGCGTCGATACCGGGTTTTGGCAGGTCGAGCGGGTCCGGCATATCCGTCCACAGGTAATCGTCGAATATCACCAGGCCGCCGCGCGCCATCAAAGGCCAGGCGAGGATCGCGTCGCAGTACACGTCAGCCGCGACATGACTGCCGTCGACATAACAGACGTCAAACTGACGCTGCTTCAGCCCGAGTTCGGCCAAGGCCCGCGCGGATGCCGCTTTGATCTTTTCAATGCGCGAGGCGAACAGCTTGGTGTTCTTGTCGAAGCGTCGTTCGACGATCCGCAAGTAATTCGCTGAACTGGCGCTGCTGCGATGCTCTTTGCCGCCTTCGAACGTGTCGATGCAGGTGAGCCGCGAGCGCGGCAGGTAGTTCAAAAAGAACAGCGCCGAGCGGCCCTCCCACGAGCCGATCTCGAGGACGCGCGTCGTCCGGCTGCGATAGGGTTCAAGCAGTGGAATCCAGTTCGGAAAGTGCCACGAAGTCCAGTCGAAATCGAAGCTCTTGCCGGCGTACCACGCCCCGATTTCCGCTTCGGTCGGCAGCAGCCGGCGTCCGCCGGATTTGCCTCGCTTTTTAGCCGTTTTGGCGGCTCCGGCGCGCCGGCGTGGGCGCTTAGCCGCTGGCCTTGATCTGCGCAACCGCCTGGTCCATCAGCTCATCCATGGTGCGGCGAATCTGGTGATCGGACAGCGCCAAGCCCTTGGCCTGGAAGTCGGTGCGCACCTTGCGAAACACGCCGTCGTCGCCGGCCTCTTCGAAGGCCGCCATCACCACGGTCTTGGCATAGGTCTCCGCCTCGGCGCCGGCCAATCCGAGCTTCTCGGCCGCCCAGTGGCCGAACAGCTTATTGCGGCGCGCGTTCGCCTTGAAGCGCAACTCTTCGTCATGCGCGAACTGCTTCTCGAAGCCTTCCTCACGCTTATCGAACGTCGTCATGCTGAGCCTCGTTATGGGTGTCGAACACTGACACTGGATTCTGACACGCACATGGCGCCTTGCATAACGGTCCAGGGGCGTCAAGGCAATCGCCACAGCGCAATTTGGCAGTTGCTTGCGTGCGGAACTCGGCCTATGTCGATTGTACTGCCCGGTTTGATCGGTTAGGTTTTAAACGTGAACGGATGGTAGTTCGTTTGCGTTTGTGTGGCCTTCCACGTTTCGCCGCCGCGGACCCAAAAAAACGAACTCGAGCCACGGCACCAGATGGACATTTACAAACCACGGTACATTCCGATGAGCCGCCGCCGTCGCATCTATGAAGGCAAGGCGAAGATCCTTTACGAAGGACCGGAACCTGGAACCCTGATCCAGCACTTCAAGGACGACGCCACCGACTTCAACGCCAAGAAGCACGAAGTGATCGAAGGCAAGGGCGTCCTCAACAATCGCATTTCGGAATATCTGTTCCAACGTCTCAATGAAATCGGCGTGCCGACGCATTTCATCCGCCGGCTCAACATGCGCGAGCAATTGATCCGCGAGGTCGAGATTATTCCGCTCGAGGTCGTGGTGCGCAACGTCGCGGCGGGCTCGCTGGCGACTCGCTTGGGGATCGATGAGGGTACGCAACTGCCGCGCTCGATCATCGAATTCTACTACAAGAACGACAAGCTCAACGACCCGATGGTGTCGGAGGAGCACATCACCGCATTCGGCTGGGCGACGCCTCAGGAGATCGACGACATCATGGCGCTGGCGATCCGCGTCAACGACTTCCTGTGCGGGCTGTTCCTCGGCGTCGGCATCCGGCTGGTCGATTTCAAGATGGAGTGTGGCCGATTGTGGGAAAACGACATGATGCGAATCGTGGTCGGCGACGAGATCTCGCCCAATTCGTGCCGGCTGTGGGACATCAAGTCGAACGATAAGCTGGACAAGGACCGTTTCCGCCGTGATCTCGGCGGCCTGATCGAGGCCTACACCGACGTCGCCAAGCGGCTCGGCATCATGAGCGAGAACGAACGCCCGCAGGGCACTGGGTCCGGTGCTGGTGAAGGGCTAATGCCCTTCAATCGTCTCACGCCGCTCTAACAACACGTCATGGCCGGGCTTGTCCCGGCCATCCACGTCTTTAGACTTCGGCAAACGCCACAAGGCACGACGGGGAGAGAGACGTGCTCGGCCGCGCTGTCATCGTCGCTGCGATATGGCTCTTCGGCGTAACGACCGCGCTCGCGCAAACCTATCCCAATCGTCCGGTCAAGATCGTCGTGCCATTTCCGGCCGGCGGCGGCACCGATGCGCTGACGCGCGTCATTGCCAAAGGCCTGGAGCAGCGGCTCGGCCAGCCGTTCATCGTGGAAAATCGCGGCGGCGCGGGCACCACGCTGGGCGCCACCGCGGTCGCGCGCTCGGAGCCCGACGGCTACACCATCATGGTCGGCACCGCCTCGACCTTTGCGGCCGCCCCCGGGCTCTACAGGCGGCTGGCCTACGATCCGAACAAGGATTTCTCGCCGATCATGCTGTTTGCGACCGTGCCGTTCGTGCTGGTCGTGCATCCCTCGCTCGGCGTGCAGAACGTGAAAGAGCTGATTGCGCTCGCCAAGGGCAAGCCCGGCGAGCTCAGCTACGCATCCGCCGGCGTCGGCGCGGTGCATCACATCTTCTGCGAGCTGTTCATGAACATGACCGGCATCGAAATGAAGCACGTGCCCTATCGCGGCGGCGGCCAGGCGCTCAACGACGTGGTGGCCGGCCACGTGCCGGTGTATTTCGCCGATGCGGGGCCGGCGGCGCCGATGATCAGGTGCGGCCAGCTCAGGGCGCTCGGCGTTACCACCGCGATGCGCGCCAGCCATCTGCCCGAAGTGCCGACGCTGCAACGAGGCGGGCGTCACCGGCTACGAGGCGAACACCTGGCAGATGATGGTCGGGCCGGCCCGCCTGCCGGAGCCGATCGTGACGCGGCTTAACCAAGCGCTGGCCGACTTCATGCGCACCAGCGAAGCGCAGCAGTATTTCACCGGGCTTGGCATGCAGACCACCACCGGCACGCCGACCGAGGCGGCGGATCACATCCGCAAAGAGTCCGCGCGCTGGACCGAGCTCATCAAGCGGATTGGCGTGAGCATCGAGTGAGGCGTTACTGCCGACTGGACACGCCCAACAAAGTTCGAGCACAGCCACAGGAGAGCCAACATGGCCGAAATGTCGCGACGCAACGTCATCGGCGGCGCCGCCATGGCGGGCGGCTTCGTCGCCGCGGCGGCGAGCGCTTCCAGCGCCTTCGCCGAGGGTGGCCAGCCGCGGTTCGGGCCGGCGCCGGCCCCGCTCAGCGGCAAGGACTTGCCGTCGTTCCGCTTCCCGCTCGGGACGCAGCCCGTCAAGAATTACGACGGTGGCTGGGCCAAGGAAGCAACCGTCGCGGAGTTTCCGGTCTCGGAGAAGCTCGCCGGCGTGCTGATGCAGCTTTCGCCCGGCGCGTTGCGCGAGCTGCATTGGCACGCCAACGCCGCCGAATGGGCCTATGTCATCAAGGGACGCTGCCGCGTCACCACCATCGACCCGCAGGGGCATTCCGAGGTCGTCGACTTCGGTGTGGGAGAGGTCTGGTATTTTCCGCGCGGCCACGGCCACTCGATCCAGAGCCTTGGCCCCGACGACTGCCAGTTCATTCTGGTGTTCGACAACGGCTATTTCTCCGAGTTCGGCACCTTCAGCATCACCGACTGGCTCGCCCGCACGCCGGCCGAAGTCCTGAGCCGGAACTTCGGCGTGCCGGCGTCGACCTTCGCAGCCTTCCCGAAGCGCGAGGTCTATATGGCGAAAGGTCCGGTGCCGCCGCCGCTGCCGCTGGATCCTGCCCCAGGCTCGCTCACCGGCGGCCCGCTCACACATCGCTACCGGCTGCTCGCGCAGCGTGCCGAGACGTTCGCCGGCGGCTCGCTGCGGCTGGTGTCGGAGCGCGAGTTTCCGATCTCGGCCACCATGACCGGCGCGCTGCTGCGGATCAAGCCGGGCGGCCTGCGCGAACTGCATTGGCACCCCAATGCCGACGAATGGCAGTACTACGTCAGGGGTCGCGCTCGCATGACGGTGTTCGGCTCGCACGGCCGCGCCCGTACCGATGAATTCGCGGCGGGCGACGTCGGCTACGTGCCCCAGGGCTACGGCCACTACATCGAGAACGTCGGCTCCGACGAACTCGAAGTCGTTGTCGTCCTCAACAATGGCACCTATGAATCGATTTCGATCACCTCCTGGATGTCTGAAACACCGGATCAGGTGCTCGCCACCAATTTCGGCGTGCCAGCCAGCACCTTTTCGAAATTTCCCAAACGCGCGGCGATCATACCGGAATGACCATGGCGAGTGAGTCCACCGGCTGATAGGGTTGGCGTTGCAACAGCACGTAGAGGCAGATTGCACATGCGCAAGCATCTCAAGATTGGGCTGGTCGTGCCGTTCGCGACCGACAAAGTCCCGCTCGAAGGGCCGATGATGTATCCGGACGTGACGTTCATCCCGAAGCGGGGTCGGCGTACGCGCGCTCACGCCGGAGGGCTACGACGCGGCATGGGACGGCATTCTTCCGGCGGCAATGGAGCTTGCCAGGCGCGGCGACCTTGACGCGATCATGGTGATCGGCACGTCGCTGACGTTCTATCGCGGATACGAGGCGCATCAGCAATTGCTCGAACAGCTCCGCCAGGAAACCGGCCTCCCGGTCAGCACCATGACCGAGGCCGTGGTCGACGGTTTGCGTAGCGTCGGCGCCAAGCGTGTCGCGGTCGCGACCGCCTATTCCGATCTGGTGAACGACCGGCTCGCCGATTTTCTGCGACGATCTGGTTTCGAGGTCTCGTCGATGAAGGGCTTCGGCATCACCGACTTCGGCGGTGCTGAAAAGATGACCGAGCAGGACATCATCGACCTGAGCGGCAAGGCGATCGGCGAGGCGAAGGCCGCGGATGCGGTGCTGATCTCGTGTGGCGGCCTGATGACGCTGGGCTGTGCGGTGCCGATCGAGCAGCAGCACGGCATCCCGGTGGTCACCAGCACGCAGTCGGCATTCTGGAAGGCGCTCCGCCTCGCCGGCGACAGCGGCCATGTGCCGGATCGCGGCCGGATGTTGGGGCAAGGCGAGCCGGCACACGCGTGAAAATTGGGCGCCGGTTGCGACGCCCACAGCTTTCGTCTTGGCCGGGCTTGACCCGGCCATCCACGCCTTCCTTAGTAGTTAAGACGTGGATGCCCGGCCCGAAGCCGGGCATGACAGGTTAAGAGAGCAATGAAAGCGCGCGTTACCGTCACGCTGAAGTCCGGCATCCTTGATCCCCAAGGGAAAGCGATCGAAGGCGCGCTGAAATCGCTCGGCATCACCGGCGTCGCCAGCGTACGGCAGGGCAAGGTGTTTGACATCGAGATCGAGGGTGCTGACAAATCGCGCGCCGAAGCCGCGCTCAAGGATGCGGCCGAGAAGCTTCTCGCCAATACCGTGATCGAGAACTATCGCATCGAGGTGCTGTGAAACGCAGCAGACCTACTCGGGCGGAGAATAATGATGCTACGGCGCCGATTGTTTGTGTTGTTGCTGCTCGTGACGGCGCCACCCTGCGCGGCTGCTCAGACGGTGACCGGCCAGGAGCCAAAGGCGGCGTTCGAGATCAGCGGCTGGCGCTACCAGGTCCAGGGCCCCAACCGCGACGTTCACAGCTATTCCTGCGAGGCCCAGTGCAACCCGACGTCGAAGGTGAGCTACCATCTTTACGACAACACCTTGACCATGACGCAGGATCAGTTCCGCAGCCAGCAGCGCGATGCCGTGAAAATGCTGGAAGGGCGGATGCAGCCGGGCGGCAAGGTGGGCATCGTCAGCATCGAAGAGGACCGCAAGGACGGCATCCGTGTGCTCAAGGCGCAGCGCCTGCACAGTTACGCAAACGGGCGCAAGGAGCACGTCATCAGCGCGTTTGTGTTCGGTGCGCCGCAGCCGTTCAGCCTGATCAGTTCGGCTGATGACGAAAAATTGATAATCAGCAACTTCGCGCTGTTCCTGCCGCGCATCCTGCTGGTGGTTAAGGTCGGCGCATCCAAGCAGTGACTGGATTTCAGGCGGAAATATCAGGTGGGCGGCCGCGTGCCATCGTTGAGTTGCCGCGATCTTGCGCCTAGAGCACTTTCATGATTCGTGGCGATAGCCTTGGTTGGCGAGGTAGTTTGCGCATTCTTGCGGTCTGACCTCGGTGAGGACTTCAGCAATCGCTGCGATCAGAGCTTCGACGGTTCTGGCGGCGGCCTTTCGCAGCAGGGCTTTGAGCTTGGCGAAGAACTGCTCGATCGGATTGAAGTCGGGACTGTAGGGCGGCAAGTAGCGCAACTCGGCGCCTGCGGCTTCGATCGCTTCGCGGACGCCGGCGACCTTGTGGCTTGCAAGGTTATCCATCACCACGATATCGCCAGGCTTAAGGATCGGGACGACGAACTGTTCGACATAAGCGCGAAAGCTTTCCCCATCCATCGGTCCGTCCAGCACACAGGGCGCGGCGACCTCGCCGAGCCGCAGTGCGGCAACGAAGGTCGTCGTTTTCCAATGTCCCCACGGCACGCTGCAAACGAGGCGCTCGCCGCGCGGACAGCGGCCGTAGCGGCGCGCCATGTCGGTCGCCGCACCGGTTTCGTCGATAAAGACGAGGCGTTCCGACTTCAGTTCGGGCTGGTTCGCACGCCACCGATCGCGGGCCTCGGCGACATCCGGCCGATCCTGTTCGGAAGCGCGCAGTGACTTTTTTTGAGCGGCAATTTGAGAAACTTCAGCCTGTTCCACAGGCAGCCGATGCTGACCTTGACCTTGCATTCGTCCGCAAGCCAGACCTGCAGCTCCTCGAGCGTCGCATCCGGATGAGCCGCCACGCGGGCGCGAATGGCTTCGTCGTGAGGTGCGAGCTTCGGCTTGCGTCCCGCTCGGCCCAAACGCGCCGTCGTCTCACCGGTCGTTCGCCGACGGCCAACGACCTTGGACACGTAGGATACGCTGACCAGAAGCACCCGCGCCGTCGCACAGACACGCGTTCCTGCATCGACCGTCGCAATCACGCGTTCACGCAGATCCTGGGAATAGGGCTTGCCCATCGGCGATTCTCGCAGCCATTGGCACCGCTACCCAGAATCACAAATCAGCCCCGTTGGGTATCCATCCGATTCCGCAAAACGTGAAAATGCTCTAGATGTGGGGCTTAGGGATTCGGGCTTGAAATGAAATCCGCCGTCGTCGTCTTTCCCTGGCATCAATCGCGAGCGCGACATGGCGCGCACGCTCAGGCTCGCATCGGGCAACGAGCCGGCGATGGTGTGGCACGCCGACACCGCGCTGCCGGCCGGCACCGACCTTGTGGTGATCCCTGGCGGCTTCTCCTACGGCGACTATCTGCGCTGCGGCGCGATCGCAGCCCGTGCGCCCATCATGGATGCGGTGCGCGCCCACGCTGCCCGTGGCGGCTTGGTGCTGGCAGTGTGCAACGGCTTCCAGATCGCCTGCGAGGCGGGGCTGCTTCCCGGCGTGCTGATGCGCAACGCTCAGCTCAAGTTCATCTGCCGCGACATCTTCCTCAAGGTCGAGCGCTCCGACACGCCGTTCACCCGCGGCTACAACGCCGGACAGGTGATCCGCGTGCCGACCGCGCATGGCGAAGGCAACTACACCGCCGATACCGAGACTATTGCCCGGCTGGAGGGCGAGGGACGGGTGGCGTTCCGCTACAGCGCGCCGGATGGTCAGCTCGATGCGCGGTGGAACGTCAACGGCTCGACCAATGCCATCGCTGGGATCCTGAACGAGCACGGCAACGTGCTCGGCATGATGCCGCACCCGGAGAACCACGTCGAAGGGTCGATCGGATCGACCGACGGCCGCGGGCTGTTCGCCGGACTGGCCGACCATTTCAAGCAGGCGGCGTAAACGCGTTGCTCTGCTGAACCTGGACGCTGGTAATTGCGACCAATGCTCAATGGAGGCCCGCGAGGCCTTAGCTGGACATTGGAGGGGCAACCCATGCCTCTTGTCGCTGCGCTTGTGATTTTCGACGTCATGTTCGTATGGCACGCGGTCAAGACCGGCCGAGCATGCCCTTGGGCGTACGTGATCCTCGCGATCCCGGGCTTTGGTGCGGTTGCTTATCTGGCATTGGAAATCGTGCCGGAATGGCTCAATAGCATCGAGGGGCAGAAGGCGCAGGCAAAGCTCGGCAAGGCGATCGATCCGGAGAAGCGCTACCGGCTGCTGACCGACAACCTGATGGTGTCCGATACGGTGTCGAATCGTGTGGCGCTTGCCGAGGAATGCCTCGCTTTGCAAAAGTTCGACCAAGCCAAGCAGCACTTCGCCGCCGCGCTTGCCCGCCCGCAGGGCGATGAGCCGTCATATCAATTCGGGGTGGCGCGCGCCGAGTTCGGACTCGGTCATTACGCAGCCGCGCTGGCTACGCTCGACGCGTTGCGTGCGCGCTGGGCTGACTACCAGTCCGCCGAAGCTCACCTGGTCTACGCTCAGGCGCTCGAACGAAGCGGTCGTGGAGAAGAAGCACTCGACGAATTCCGCGCATTGGCGAGCTATCATTCTGGGGCGGAAGCGCGCGTCAGAATGGGTCTTCTGCTGCAGAAACTAGGCCGGACGGACGAAGCCAAGGTGGCATTCTGCGAAGTGCTCACCGTCATGCAACGGCAGCCTAAATTCGCCCGCAAAGCACAAGCCGAATGGATCGCGCTGGCCGAAGCCGCTATTCGAGGCTGAGCCCGCCGAAAACCGCACTTTCCGGCCAAAAACGCACTTATCCCCGGTCTCCGAAACGGCCTTATCATGCACGCACCTTGTTCATTCGAGGGCGTCGTCGATCGCGGCGTTTGATGACGGAGCCAAGGTGCGGCGGCCACATATTGATGCCGCGGTGGAGCCCCGGGAGGCGCAGCGGCCTACGTTACTGGCCGCGCGCACCCCGTGAGCGGCGATCCCCGGTAACGGGGATATCGCCGTGGGTGCGGTGGCGGGCCGCGAGGTTCGCCCGGCAGGCCTCGTCAGCCTGCTGTAGAGGGGCGGCGCTCCGCCCTGGCGCCTCCCGGCGCT
>CAWBFG010000005.1:0-184677 GCA_963787955.1 uncultured Alphaproteobacteria bacterium
CGCCCGGCGAGCGCTCGCAACGGATTGTGCGGCGCCCTCCCGACATCCGTGCGTTAATGAGGCCACGCCCTAGAGGTCCCGCTAATGCGCGTGCCGGTGCCGGGGCGGATGTTCTGGTTGTGGTGGAAGACGTTGTCGGGGTCGTACGTGGTCTTCACGTCCACCAGCCGGTCGTAGATGAAGTCGCCGTACGCCTCGCGGACCCGGTCGGGGTCTTCGTCGCCGCCGAGGAAGTTGACGTAGACGCCTTCGCGGAAGCGTCCCAGGGCGGCGAAGAACCTCCTCGTCCAGGCGGTGTCCCGGTCGCCGAAGTCCTCGCCGGGCCGCCACACGGCATCGAGGGTGATTGCGTGCGACGCCGCCGGTTCCCGAACGCCGTCCCACCCTCGGCCGCTCGGCTCACCGCCCCCTTCAGATGGAACATCGCCGCGTACGACCGCGGCGACGAGCAGGAGAACGCGTGCTCGGTGATCACGTCGATGAGGTCGTCGCGGAGCTCGGGGAGGTGGGTGGACTTCCAGTAGTAGTTCCAACCGTGGACGACGGTCAAGTCGAGCGCGCTCTGGAATCCCACGTACGGCGCGGGCCCGACGAGGTCGAGGAGGGGAGTCCGGAATGCGCGGAGCGGGCGGAGCACCTGCTCACCGTCCTCGATCGGCCCAGCGTAGCAGGTACCGACCATCACCACCGGTCGCCAGTGCAGATCTTCGGGGATGACCGGTAGCGGTGGCGCGGCGCCGAACCGCACGACTGTGCCGAGTTCGTCGGGAGCGTCACGGATGAAGTCGCGGTAGAAGCGGAGGACCTCCCGGGTGTCGGTCGCGTCCCAGAGGATGGGCCCGGCCAGCACGGTGGGCCCGACGGCGTGGAGGCGGAACTCGAACGAGGTGACCACGCCGAAGTTGCCGCCGCCGCCTCGCAACGCCCAGAACAGGTCGGGGTGCTCGTCCTCGGACGCCCGCAGCAGCTCGCCGTCGGCCGTTACGACGTCGACGGCGAGGAGGTTGTCGACCGTGAGGCCGTGCTTGCGCATCAGCCAGCCGACGCCACCGCCGAGGGTCAGCCCGGCAACTCCGGTGTGGCTCACGATGCCGCCGGTGGTGGCCAGACCGTGCGCCTGCGTCTCACGGTCGACGTCACCCCACAGCGCACCACCTTGCACCCAGGCCCTACGGTCGGCGGGATCGACCCGCACGGCCCGCATCGCCGAGAGGTCGATGACAATCCCGTCGTCGCAAATGGCGGTGCCCGCCACGTTGTGGCCTCCGCCCCGTATGGCGATCTCCAGATCGTGGTCGCGGGCGAAACGCACGGCCGCGACCACGTCGGCGGCCCCGATGCATCGGGCGATCAGGTGCGGGCGCCGGTCAATGGCACCGTTCCAGACTGCACGGGCGAGGTCGTAGTCGGCGTGGTCGGCACTGATCAGCCGGCCTCGGAACCCGTCGATCTCCATGACGGTTGGCTCCTTGCTTCCGTGGCCGACTTCCGCGGGCGTCGGTGTCGTCATCGTGTCCTCCTCTCGTCGAGAGGCCACATCGGACCACCGCGGACCGCGGCCGTATAGTCAAGAATCTGGACTCCACAATCGAAGGTGGGAGCGCAACACTGCCGTTATGAGGACGTACGGCCAATACTGTCCCATCGCTCGGGGCGCCGAGATCTTCGCCGAGCGCTGGACACCGTTGATCATCCGCAACCTGTACCTTGGCTGCGGAAACTTCAGTGCGATCCTGGAGGGCGCGCCCGGACTCTCCCGTACCCTGCTCTCACAGCGGCTCAAGCAGCTCGAACGGCTCGGTGTCGTCGAGTTGGCACCCAAGCCCGACGGGCGCGGGCACCACTACAAGCTCACGTCTGCGGGCCGCGACCTCTTCACGGTCTGCCAGTCGCTCGGCGAGTGGGGTGCGCGTTGGCTCGAGATCGCCCCCGAGAATCTCGACCCCTTTGTGGCCCTGTGGTCGATGTGCAACGCGCTCCGCCGAGACCGGCTCCCGGATCGACGCGTCGTCATCCGTTTCGACTTCACCGGCCGGCCGCGCCGTGAGCGCTATTGGCTACTCATCGAGCTCGGAGACACCGAGATCTGCAAGACAGACCCCGGCTTCGACGAGGACCTCTACATCACGGCGGAAGCCGAAGCCTTCGTCAAATGGCACGCCGGCCAGCTCACCTGGGCCCAAGCCACCGGCGAGGGCCGCATCCAACTCGACGGCCCGCCGTCGCTGGTAAGAGCCTTCCCAACCTGGAACGCCCGCAGCATGTTCGCGCACATCAGGCCGGTCTCCCGCGCCGCAGGCTGACATCCTCGATGCGGTCTCCCACTGCGGTACCGCATTACGTTGGGCGTGCTCGGCCCAGGAGAAACAAACCGAGCGGCCCCTATTTCGGTGCCGTACCGCCGCTGCCGGTGGTGGTTGTGGTGCCGCGCCGCTCGTCACGGCGGTCCTGGCGTCCAGTCCGACGGGCATCACGGCGATCTCGACGGCCGGCCCGTCGGTCCTGACGACGGTCCATCCCGACGGTTTGCGCCTCGGCGTCTGACGCCGTTAGCAACGTTGCGGGTAATGCCAGGCCCAGAGCGGCCGCTGCTCCCATGAGCGACAATGCTGTCCGACGCGAGACGCGCTGGATTGCAATTTCGTTTTTCATGTTGTCCTCCTAGTTGCCGTCCCCTCTCGCCCCGCCGTTTGGGTGAGAGTACAAACCCCGACGCGCAAGCTGTCGTAGGGGACGAGGTGGGGACTCGTTGCCGCCCGTCGGGACTCTAGCACCTCAGAAAATAGACCCGAGCCGCGCGTTCGTTTTGACCTACATCAAGCCGGGCCAAAGTAAAAACCCGACGGATACCTGTCGAAGAGGTCTTCGCGGGCAGCCGCGCGCGCAACCGAGCCGATGTCCGCTATGGGTGTGCGCCGTGGAAAGGCGGCGTTTTCCAGTGGGTGCAAGCCCCACTCGGCGACCGCTCCAGCCGGAAGCAATCGGAGCAGTCATGGAGGTAACGAAGTGGCTGAAGCCTTCGATTAGCGTGTCACGAATCGGTGACAGCGCGAGTGTGCAGGCCGCAACGCGAGTGAACGCTGAGCAAGCCTCGAAAAGGACGATGCGCAGGCCGACCCGACAACCCTTTCGGGGAAGGCTGGTACGGCTGGGTGAATGAGCGAAGCAAGACGCCCAGACGCTGCGCCGGGGTAGTGGCGGCGGCATGTACACAAGGAAGACGCACGCAACACGGGAAGCCCCAAGGTGTGGTCAGGGATGACCAACCGGACGCCCGCGAGGGACAGGCCGGATGCCCTGGGGTGGCGGAGAGGTTCGCAGTACCGCGGAAGCCGGGTAACGCCGGTGGAGGGAAGGGGCCTCAGTTCAAGACAGACGCAATACGTGGTGAGGGACCTGGAGATTGGGCAACCTATCAACTCCGAAATCTGTCCAGAAACTGCAGAAGGCGTTGCACGCGAAAGCTAAGGCGGAAGCTGGCTATCGCTTTTATACCCTGTACGACAAGATCAGCCGCGAGGACATCCTGGCTCACGCCTATGCCCAGTGCCGCTCCAACAAGGGCGCGCCTGGCATGGACGGACAGGATTTTGCGGACATCGACGCGTATGGGGTGCAGCGGTGGCTCGGCGAACTGGCGCTTGCGCTCAGGCAGGAGACTTACCGACCGGACCGCATCAGAAGAGTGTTCATACCGAAGGCCAACGGCAAACTCAGGCCGCTGGGCATCTCAACCGTGCGGGATCGGGTCTGCATGACAGCAGCGACGCTGGTGCTGGAACCGATCTTCGAAGCCGATCTTCCACCAGAGCAGTACGCCTACCGTCCCGGGCGAAACGCCCAACAGGCGGTGGTCGAGGTGGATGGGCTGCTGTTCCGCGGCCACCCGGAAGTCGTTGACGCCGACCTCGCGGACTACTTCGGGAGCATCCCTCATGCCGAACTCTTGAAGTCGGCAGCGCGCCGGATTGTTGATCGACGCGTGCTGCATCTGATCAAGATGTGGCTGGAATGCTCCGTGGAGGAAACCGATGATCGAGGACGGAAGACACGCACGACCGAAGTTCGGGACAAGCGGCGCGGCATTCCGCAAGGGTCACCCATCTCACCGCTGCTGGCAAATCTTTCCATGCGCCGGTTCGTGTTGGGATGGAAGATGCTCGGGCTGGAGCGAAGCCTCGGCACTCGCCTCGTGACCTACGCCGACGATCTTGTGATCCTGTGCAAGAAGGGCAAAGCCGATGAGGCGCTGCAGCAACTGCGCAGGATCATGAGCAAGCTGAAGCTCACGCTCAACGAGGAGAAGACACGCATCTGCAAGGTGCCGGAAGGAGAGTTCGACTTTCTGGGCTACACGTTCGGACAGATGCATTCTGCGAGAACCGGCCAGGCGCGCCTGGGATATCGGCCATCGAAGAAGAGCATCAAGCGCATGGTTGAGAAAATCCATGCACTGACAGACCGAACGGGGACATCGCAAGAAACCGCAAAGCTGGTGGGTAAGTTGAACCGCACGCTACGCGGATGGGCGAACTACTTCGAAGTAGGCACCGTCACCAAAGCGTATCGGGTGATCGACAGCTACACCGCGGTGCGGTTGCGCCGGTGGTTGCGCATCAAGCACAAGGTCAGACAACGCAGGGGCGGAACCTATCCACTCTCGCACCTCTACGGGCACTTCGGGCTCGTACGCCTGGGCCGGCTTGGGCACGACACGCCGTGGGCGAAGGCGTGAGGTCTTGTCCGAGAGCCGGATGCGGGAGATCTGCATGTCCGGTTCGATGAGCGGGATGTGGAAACGGAGCCATGGTCGAACCATTGAGGCACCGCCAGACGAAAGAGGCGGCAACAGATATGTTGGACCTACAGCCACCGCGTCACATCCCGACTCCACGTGCGCCGTGGAAAGGCGGCGTTTTCCAGTGGGTGCAAGCCCCACTCGGCGACCGCTCCAGCCGGAAGCAATCGGAGCAGTCATGGAGGTAACGAAGTGGCTGAAGCCTTCGATTAGCGTGTCACGAATCGGTGACAGCGCGAGTGTGCAGGCCGCAACGCGAGTGAACGCTGAGCAAGCCTCGAAAAGGACGATGCGCAGGCCGACCCGACAACCCTTTCGGGGAAGGCTGGTACGGCTGGGTGAATGAGCGAAGCAAGACGCCCAGACGCTGCGCCGGGGTAGTGGCGGCGGCATGTACACAAGGAAGACGCACGCAACACGGGAAGCCCCAAGGTGTGGTCAGGGATGACCAACCGGACGCCCGCGAGGGACAGGCCGGATGCCCTGGGGTGGCGGAGAGGTTCGCAGTACCGCGGAAGCCGGGTAACGCCGGTGGAGGGAAGGGGCCTCAGTTCAAGACAGACGCAATACGTGGTGAGGGACCTGGAGATTGGGCAACCTATCAACTCCGAAATCTGTCCAGAAACTGCAGAAGGCGTTGCACGCGAAAGCTAAGGCGGAAGCTGGCTATCGCTTTTATACCCTGTACGACAAGATCAGCCGCGAGGACATCCTGGCTCACGCCTATGCCCAGTGCCGCTCCAACAAGGGCGCGCCTGGCATGGACGGACAGGATTTTGCGGACATCGACGCGTATGGGGTGCAGCGGTGGCTCGGCGAACTGGCGCTTGCGCTCAGGCAGGAGACTTACCGACCGGACCCCATCAGAAGAGTGTTCATACCGAAGGCCAACGGCAAACTCAGGCCGCTGGGCATCTCAACCGTGCGGGATCGGGTCTGCATGACAGCAGCGACGCTGGTGCTGGAACCGATCTTCGAAGCCGATCTTCCACCAGAGCAGTACGCCTACCGTCCCGGGCGAAACGCCCAACAGGCGGTGGTCGAGGTGGATGGGCTGCTGTTCCGCGGCCACCCGGAAGTCGTTGACGCCGACCTCGCGGACTACTTCGGGAGCATCCCTCATGCCGAACTCTTGAAGTCGGCAGCGCGCCGGATTGTTGATCGACGCGTGCTGCATCTGATCAAGATGTGGCTGGAATGCTCCGTGGAGGAAACCGATGATCGAGGACGGAAGACACGCACGACCGAAGTTCGGGACAAGCGGCGCGGCATTCCGCAAGGGTCACCCATCTCACCGCTGCTGGCAAATCTTTCCATGCGCCGGTTCGTGTTGGGATGGAAGATGCTCGGGCTGGAGCGAAGCCTCGGCACTCGCCTCGTGACCTACGCCGACGATCTTGTGATCCTGTGCAAGAAGGGCAAAGCCGATGAGGCGCTGCAGCAACTGCGCAGGATCATGAGCAAGCTGAAGCTCACGCTCAACGAGGAGAAGACACGCATCTGCAAGGTGCCGGAAGGAGAGTTCGACTTTCTGGGCTACACGTTCGGACAGATGCATTCTGCGAGAACCGGCCAGGCGCGCCTGGGATATCGGCCATCGAAGAAGAGCATCAAGCGCATGGTTGAGAAAATCCATGCACTGACAGACCGAACGGGGACATCGCAAGAAACCGCAAAGCTGGTGGGTAAGTTGAACCGCACGCTACGCGGATGGGCGAACTACTTCGAAGTAGGCACCGTCACCAAAGCGTATCGGGTGATCGACAGCTACACCGCGGTGCGGTTGCGCCGGTGGTTGCGCATCAAGCACAAGGTCAGACAACGCAGGGGCGGAACCTATCCACTCTCGCACCTCTACGGGCACTTCGGGCTCGTACGCCTGGGCCGGCTTGGGCACGACACGCCGTGGGCGAAGGCGTGAGGTCTTGTCCGAGAGCCGGATGCGGGAGATCTGCATGTCCGGTTCGATGAGCGGGATGTGGAAACGGAGCCATGGTCGAACCATTGAGGCACCGCCAGACGAAAGAGGCGGCAACAGATATGTTGGACCTACAGCCACCGCGTCACATCCCAACTCCACGTGCGCCGTGGAAAGGCGGCGTTTTCCAGTGGGTGCAAGCCCCACTCGGCGACCGCTCCAGCCGGAAGCAATCGGAGCAGTCATGGAGGTAACGAAGTGGCTGAAGCCTTCGATTAGCGTGTCACAAATCGGTGACAGCGCGAGTGTGCAGGCCGCAACGCGAGTGAACGCTGAGCAAGCCTCGAAAAGGACGATGCGCAGGCCGACCCGACAACCCTTTCGGGGAAGGCTGGTACGGCTGGGTGAATGAGCGAAGCAAGACGCCCAGACGCTGCGCCGGGGTAGTGGCGGCGGCATGTACACAAGGAAGACGCACGCAACACGGGAAGCCCCAAGGTGTGGTCAGGGATGACCAACCGGACGCCCGCGAGGGACAGGCCGGATGCCCTGGGGTGGCGGAGAGGTTCGCAGTACCGCGGAAGCCGGGTAACGCCGGTGGAGGGAAGGGGCCTCAGTTCAAGACAGACGCAATACGTGGTGAGGGACCTGGAGATTGGGCAACCTATCAACTCCGAAATCTGTCCAGAAACTGCAGAAGGCGTTGCACGCGAAAGCTAAGGCGGAAGCTGGCTATCGCTTTTATACCCTGTACGACAAGATCAGCCGCGAGGACATCCTGGCTCACGCCTATGCCCAGTGCCGCTCCAACAAGGGCGCGCCTGGCATGGACGGACAGGATTTTGCGGACATCGACGCGTATGGGGTGCAGCGGTGGCTCGGCGAACTGGCGCTTGCGCTCAGGCAGGAGACTTACCGACCGGACCGCATCAGAAGAGTGTTCATACCGAAGGCCAACGGCAAACTCAGGCCGCTGGGCATCTCAACCGTGCGGGATCGGGTCTGCATGACAGCAGCGACGCTGGTGCTGGAACCGATCTTCGAAGCCGATCTTCCACCAGAGCAGTACGCCTACCGTCCCGGGCGAAACGCCCAACAGGCGGTGGTCGAGGTGGATGGGCTGCTGTTCCGCGGCCACCCGGAAGTCGTTGACGCCGACCTCGCGGACTACTTCGGGAGCATCCCTCATGCCGAACTCTTGAAGTCGGCAGCGCGCCGGATTGTTGATCGACGCGTGCTGCATCTGATCAAGATGTGGCTGGAATGCTCCGTGGAGGAAACCGATGATCGAGGACGGAAGACACGCACGACCGAAGTTCGGGACAAGCGGCGCGGCATTCCGCAAGGGTCACCCATCTCACCGCTGCTGGCAAATCTTTCCATGCGCCGGTTCGTGTTGGGATGGAAGATGCTCGGGCTGGAGCGAAGCCTCGGCACTCGCCTCGTGACCTACGCCGACGATCTTGTGATCCTGTGCAAGAAGGGCAAAGCCGATGAGGCGCTGCAGCAACTGCGCAGGATCATGAGCAAGCTGAAGCTCACGCTCAACGAGGAGAAGACACGCATCTGCAAGGTGCCGGAAGGAGAGTTCGACTTTCTGGGCTACACGTTCGGACAGATGCATTCTGCGAGAACCGGCCAGGCGCGCCTGGGATATCGGCCATCGAAGAAGAGCATCAAGCGCATGGTTGAGAAAATCCATGCACTGACAGACCGAACGGGGACATCGCAAGAAACCGCAAAGCTGGTGGGTAAGTTGAACCGCACGCTACGCGGATGGGCGAACTACTTCGAAGTAGGCACCGTCACCAAAGCGTATCGGGTGATCGACAGCTACACCGCGGTGCGGTTGCGCCGGTGGTTGCGCATCAAGCACAAGGTCAGACAACGCAGGGGCGGAACCTATCCACTCTCGCACCTCTACGGGCACTTCGGGCTCGTACGCCTGGGCCGGCTTGGGCACGACACGCCGTGGGCGAAGGCGTGAGGTCTTGTCCGAGAGCCGGATGCGGGAGATCTGCATGTCCGGTTCGATGAGCGGGATGTGGAAACGGAGCCATGGTCGAACCATTGAGGCACCGCCAGACGAAAGAGGCGGCAACAGATATGTTGGACCTACAGCCACCGCGTCACATCCCAACTCCACCAAAAGCAGACATAACGCTCTCGGAGGTTAATGTCCGATTTACCCCGGTTGAGACCACCACCAGAAGCGGACATTAACGCCGACGATTGATTGGGGAGAAGCTGAGGACGCTCTCGAGCCTCGGCAGCTCCGCTAAACTGCTAATTTTTCTCGTGTCGATGACGCGGCAATTCGACCCGAAACACCGCGCCGTGCGGTTCGCGCGAGGCTACCGTCAGTTTTCCTTGGTGCGCCTCGATGATCGATTTGCAAATCGGCAATCCTAGACCCATGCCGCTGGATTTGGTCGTGAAGAACGGCTTGAAGAGTTGGGCGGCTACCTTCGAGTCGAATCCGGGCCCGGTATCCGCAACCGTGACTACAACCAAATCGTCCCGATCGATATTCACTTCAACAAGCAGGATCCTCGCCCCCTGTTTGGAAGCGGACATGGCGTCGATTGCATTCGTGATCAGGTTCAGAACGACCTGCTGTAACTGACCTGGATCGGCCATAACGTACGGCGGCGGGGTTTTGACCAAATTCGTTTGCAACAGAACTCCATTCGAGTCCCTGGCTCGAGCCGTGGAAATAAGAACCTGTTCGACAAGCGCGTTGACGTGGACCCCGATTCGCGTCGTGGACTGATTCTTGAACAGGGCCGTAACGCTCTTTATGACCTCGTCGGCGCGATGCACCAGGGTGACAATGTTCTCCAGCCCGCTGCGGACTCTGTCGAGGTTGGGCGGTTCATGCTTCAGCCAGCGCAGACCGGCGCTGCCGAAGTTGGCGATTGAACTCAACGGCTGCCTGATTTCGTGAGCAATCGATGCGGTGAGCTGGCCAGCGGTGACGACGCGATTTATATGAGCCAGTTCACCCGTGAGCGCCTGTGCATTCGCTTCCGATCTACGACGACGCCGATCCTCCCATATCAGTGCAACGATGAGGCAGGTCTGAAGCACAAGCGCGGCACTGATCCCTGCCATTCTCCAGAAATATTGCTGCCAAATGGTCGGCTCGCGAAAGTGAATTTCGCTTCCCGGCGGCAGCCTTTTTTCGCTGATGCCCCAGCGCTGCATTTGCCGCCAGTCGAACTTCGGCGCTGCAAATCCGATGGGTGGTATTTTGATGTCGCCCGCCTTCTCACCACCGAGGATGCGAACCGCAACGCCGGCCACCTGTTTACCGTATTCGAGTACCGGGAGGTGTGGGCCGCCAACAATCTCACGGCCAAAGAAGGCGTCGGTGTAGCTGAAAATTGGCGCGGTCGCGACGGCATGAAGCCTTGCTAACGCTTTGCCTTCTTCGTGCACAACACCTGCCGCATCGACAATCATCAATTCCCAAAAAATTGCGGATTGTGCTGGCAGCGCAGCGGCGTGTTTCAGTATGTCTTCAAAGGACAGTTGATTGTACCATGTAAAAGCAATCCGATTTTCGAATGGCTTGACTTCCTTGCCGATCTCCTCCCGCCAGTACTTTTCAATGGGCGAAGTCCCGACCACAACTGCAACATTTTTTGTGTCCGGCAATACCTGCAGAATGTTCTCGATGGCACCAAAATAGTTGATCGCGACTGCGACAACGGCATCATTCGAGGTAAGAGTGGAATACTGAACTCTCCGCTGGTCCACCGCCGTAAATAGCATAGGAGTTGCGGGAAAGAGCCGCTGCCGGTGCCGCTGAATAAAGGCGGCCGCTGGCGCGCCGATGCTTACGATCAGGTCGAGCCCCTGTTTGGCAAAGAGCGCGCTGAGGTAATCGGCGAATGGACCTTCCGGGTTTTGGTCGCTGGAGCGGGCAATTTCGAGCGAATGCTCAATGATGTCCAGCGGCCATGGCGATTGTCGTTCGAGTTCCGTGTGAATGGCTTTGGCGTTGTCGCTCCAGGGCTTGAAATCCCGGCCGAAGGAATGAAGCACCATCACCCGCTTGGACTTAGCCGCCAAGGTGGCCGAACAAGTCAACGATGCCAAAAACAAGGCAGCGATTACGGTTCGGTCAACGAATATGGCGAGCAGCGCTAATGTTGCGCTGCGCTGCGCGCCGAAAAACTTTCGCCGCCTCATATCCGCGCCTCGGCTTAGGGCAACATCGTAATAGCCTAGATTGGCATTCTGGAAGGGGCCTTAAGCAGCCCGGGGCTGCTGACTCGATGTCCGCTCTTCCCCGGTGGTCTCAACCGATCGACGCAACACTTTATCTTAAACGGAAAAGATGGAGTGTGTGGTGATCAGTCAAAGCTATCGTCGAGGTTTCAGTGCGGCAGAGAAAACGGAGTTATGGGATCGCTGGCAACGGGGAGAGTCGCTGAAAGCGATTGGGCGAGCATTTGGTAAGCCATCATCGTCCATCTATTTCCAAGTGGCGCCGCACGGTGGGATTCGCCCTGCGCCACGGCGTCGCTCGCGGTTGGCATTGACGCTCTCAGAGCGCGAAGAGATATCCAGGGGCATTGCGGCGCATCGATCGGCGCGATCGATGGCCCGGTTGCTGGGTCACTCGCCCTCGACGGTGAGCCGAGAAATCAGCCGGAATGGCGGCTATGATCGATACCGAGCGGCGCGGGCTGATGAGAAAGCTTGGGTCCGGGCTCGTCGTCCGAAACGTTGTAAGTTGGCGCACAATCCGCGGCTACGACAAGCAGTGGCGAGGAAGCTCAGATCGAATTGGTCGCCGGAGCAGATCGCCGGTTGGCTGAAGCGCGCGTATCCTGCAGATGAGTTTGATCGCGTGTCACACGAGACGATCTATCGCAGCTTATTTGTTCAAGCCCGCGGCGTGCTTAAGAAAGAGCTGCTTGGCCATCTTCGATCGAAGCGGACGATTCGTCGATCAAAGCGGGCTGGCCTGAATGGCGATAGACGGGGGCAAATCAAGGATATCGTCTCAATCAGGGAGCGGCCGGCAGCGATTGAAGATCGGGCGGTACCTGGTCACTGGGAAGGCGACCTCCTGTCCGGATCGAAGAACAGCTACATCGCGACTTTGGTCGAACGCCATACGCGTTACGTGACGTTGGCGAAGGTGACTAACAAGGATACGCAGACGGTCGTTTCTGCGCTCATCAAGCAGGCGAAGCGGCTACCGGATGAGCTGTACAAGTCCCTGACCTGGGACCGGGGCAAGGAGCTTGCGGATCATCGGCGATTTACGTTAGCGACCGACATCGAAGTTTACTTCTGCGATCCGCAAAGCCCGTGGCAGCGCGGTTCCAATGAGAACACCAATGGCCTGCTGAGACAGTATTTTCCAAAGGGAACCGACTTGTCGGTGTACTCGCAAACTCATCTGAACAAGGTAGCGCGTCAGCTAAACGAACGGCCACGTAAGACCTTGCAATTCGAAACCCCCGCAGAGAGATTTAACGCCTGTGTTGCATCGACCGGTTGAGCCGGCACCCGAAAGCGGACATGGACCGGGCTCTTTCGAGCACGTCGCCGAGCGGAAGCGTTAAGGTCCGCTTTGACGGTGTGGAGAATGGCTTCTTCGCTGATACTCAGCAACGCGCCAGTTCATCAACTCGACAGCCGCTTGAATACCAAATGTGCCAACAGCACGAAGAAGGTCAAGGTCAGAAGTACGAGCAGTATCTCATGGCTGATCATTGCGGCCTCCCGCCCTATGAAGCCCCATCAAATCGCAGGTCGTCTCGCGCAATGCCGCGGATACGGTGGAACTGTACCGTCAGCGAATGCTAGGAGCTTCCTGGTCCGCGTAGATGGCGGGCTGGCCCGCTTTGACGACGATGCTGTCAGCCTTCGCACGAACTGTTGGGAGATGCTCCGTCCGAGCATTGATCCCGACCGCAACGATCGCGACGGACCCTAACAGTGCTATCGCGAGAATCTTCAGATGCGTGGTTGCGCCGGCGCGCAAGAGGGTGGAGTCCATCAGACATCTCCCTAGGCCCTTTCGTCATCGGAAAAGTGCGGCTGACACTCGGGCGAGAGTCAGCCGCGCGATCCTGGTCGGGGGATGGGGGGCTGGAGGATCGACCGGGCTCGCTTAGCGCTCGTTTCCGTTAAATGACGCCTTGATTTGGCGAAGCCTAGGAGGTTCTCGACCCACGATTTTATTGTCTGTGCGTACAAAAGCCCGATCGAAAACGGCATTCGGTCTATACGAAGGTTTAGAGCACTTTCATGATTCGTGGCGATAGCCTTGGTTGGCGAGGTAGTTTGCGCATTCTTGCGGTCTGACCTCGGTGAGGACTTCAGCAATCGCTGCGATCAGAGCTTCGACGGTTCTGGCGGCGGCCTTTCGCAGCAGGGCTTTGAGCTTGGCGAAGAACTGCTCGATCGGATTGAAGTCGGGACTGTAGGGCGGCAAGTAGCGCAACTCGGCGCCTGCGGCTTCGATCGCTTCGCGGACGCCGGCGACCTTGTGGCTTGCAAGGTTATCCATCACCACGATATCGCCAGGCTTAAGGATCGGGACGACGAACTGTTCGACATAAGCGCGAAAGCTTTCCCCATCCATCGGTCCGTCCAGCACACAGGGCGCGGCGACCTCGCCGAGCCGCAGTGCGGCAACGAAGGTCGTCGTTTTCCAATGTCCCCACGGCACGCTGCAAACGAGGCGCTCGCCGCGCGGACAGCGGCCGTAGCGGCGCGCCATGTCGGTCGCCGCACCGGTTTCGTCGATAAAGACGAGGCGTTCCGACTTCAGTTCGGGCTGGTTCGCACGCCACCGATCGCGGGCCTCGGCGACATCCGGCCGATCCTGTTCGGAAGCGCGCAGTGACTTTTTTTGAGCGGCAATTTGAGAAACTTCAGCCTGTTCCACAGGCAGCCGATGCTGACCTTGACCTTGCATTCGTCCGCAAGCCAGACCTGCAGCTCCTCGAGCGTCGCATCCGGATGAGCCGCCACGCGGGCGCGAATGGCTTCGTCGTGAGGTGCGAGCTTCGGCTTGCGTCCCGCTCGGCCCAAACGCGCCGTCGTCTCACCGGTCGTTCGCCGACGGCCAACGACCTTGGACACGTAGGATACGCTGACCAGAAGCACCCGCGCCGTCGCACAGACACGCGTTCCTGCATCGACCGTCGCAATCACGCGTTCACGCAGATCCTGGGAATAGGGCTTGCCCATCGGCGATTCTCGCAGCCATTGGCACCGCTACCCAGAATCACAAATCAGCCCCGTTGGGTATCCATCCGATTCCGCAAAACGTGAAAATGCTCTAGTCGCGGGTGGATATGCCGAATCGGGCACGATGGCGAATATGATTGGGACCGTGCGCGTCACCTGCTGCAGCATCGACACGGCTGTGCCAGCTGTCGGGTTTGCTCGCATGGCTTCTTGAACGGATCAATTCGGTATTGCTCTTCAGGTGGCAGGCGCGGCGGAACTCGGAGAGCTGTTTGTGCAGCGTGGCACGTATCCGCTGTACCTCGCCAAAGTATCGCGATTGTGCAGCACAACTCGGCGCGAATTCAGCAGGGAAATCGCTTCATTCTTCTCGAGATCCGCCAGCGTCCGCGATACAGTCTCGATCGTCAGTCCTAGATAATCGGCGATGTCCAGGCGGGACATTGGAAGCTCGACACCTTCGCCCGAGGGCACCCGTTCCGCCATCTCCAGCAGGAATTCAGCCACCCGCTCTTTCGCGGTCTTGATCAGCAACAGCACGTGTGCCTGAACGTGCCTGAGTTCACTGCCGATCATCGTCCAGAGTTGTCGGGCGATCTCCTTGTCATGTTCGGCCTGTTCCATCACTGCGCTTCGTTTGATCTGCAAAATCCTTGAACTCGTAATCGTCTCGGCCGACAACGAATAGGCTTCATCGGCCTCCAGGCCAAAAAAGTCTCCGTGCAGGTGGAACGCGCAAATTTGCCGACGGCCATCGACAAGCATCTTATAGGTGCGCACCCCTCCGCTGACGACCATGTAGAAATACTCCGCAGGCTCCCCCTCGCCATAAACCTCGGCATTGCGCGGATACGCGGCCGTTGCGCTCGTCGATTCGATCAGTCTGGGAAACGAGGATCGTGAGGGCCGCGTTTTCGGTGGGGAGACACCGGGGCGCAAGCCGGAGTCAATCTGTCGAGTGAGCTGCATCAACACGAGACACCCCGATCGCTGTTATCGTTGCGGCCATTGAGCGCCATGCGCCTGCAACGCTCAATTGTTTGGATAGCTCGACGGCATATACTTTGGTTTAGGCGCTGTGCGGCGTGACCGTTTCACGCCGGATTGCTCTAAGGCCGGATTCCCCGGATGACCCCCGGCCTGACGTGAGTATTCGCACCGGCATGGGGCTCCTCGCAAGGCCGATGCGAGGCTCGGGCGGCTGCCAACCTTCGGGCCAGCCGGAGCGGTGATCGATGGGCTGATCAGGCCGTTTTCCCTGGCATTTGGGCGCACTCCTCCTGTCGGTAGCCCTTGAACACATGATTATCGAACGTCTCACGCTGGCGTTGGTGGCGGCTGCGGCCGTAGTTCTGTGATGAGCCGCAAAATCTCCTCGAACATTTGCCGGGGGATAGCGACCTCGGCCATCTGGAATGCGACGTAGCGGCCGTGGTTGACGACCTTCGCGCCGATCTTGATCAGCTTATCCTTCAGGCTCGTCAGCGACCAGTCCTTGATCGGCTCGGGTGTCGCCAGCGTGCGCAGGAAGTTGCCGAGATTGTAGGCGAGCGCATGAAGCTGGAGCCGGACCGCGTTGGCGGCGAACGTCCGGCATGACAGCCGCGTCCACTTGATCGCACCTTTGCCTTCCTTGATCCATTGCTCGCACGTGCCGCGCTTGTTGTAGAAGGCGACCACCCGCTCGGCCGGTCGGCTCATGTTCGTCACGATGAAGCCGACGCGCGGATAAAGCTCGCCCGGGTGCCACTCTACCTTGGCAATCACCCGGCGCGGCTTGGTCCAGCTTGCCGCCTGGTAGGTGAAATTGGCGTAGTACCGCCGGACCTCGTTCGGCGGCCGACCGACCGGGCGCTTGAGCAGATAGCCGATCCTGTTCTGCAGGACCTGATTGGCGGGCAGGCGGATCGCGTATTTGATCCGTTCAGCTTCCAGGCACTCGTACACCCCCGGCATGGCGAAGGCTGCATCGGCTCGGAAGTAGATGCGCAGGACTTTGCCCTGATACCGCACGATAACCGGCTTGAGCACACTCACCCAGCCGTCGGCGCTATGCACATTGCCGGGGCGTAGCGTGCAGCGTTCCAAATCGCCGAATTGGTTGAACACGAACAGTGGATGATAGCAGGTGCAGGCGTAATGGCCGTTCCACACGCTATCCTCCTGCTCGCCGTGCGTTGGGCTCACGCTCGAATCCATATCAAGCACGATGCCCTTCGGTGGACGACGACCATGGACGATATCGATCCACTGGCCGGACAAGTCGGAAAGAGCAGAGAGGTTTGCAGGTGCCGCGAGCCATTGCGTCTCGAAGCGCCCCATCTGGCTTGGTGAAGCTGCACGGCCCTGAGCCGCCCTGCCGCCGACGATCCATCGCATGGCTGGATCGTGACGCAGGCGCTCGGCGTCGTTCACGTCCTCATATCCAGCGAGGCGACCAAACACCGACTGACGCAGCAAACCGACCAATGCATGGTGGCCGTTCTTGCCCGTGCGCGCGTCGGCGAGTGTCTCGCCTGCCACCGCGCTCAGCCCAAGCGCGTCGTCGAGTTCGCGGTACGCCAACAATCCCGCATCGGACGTGACCACGCAGCCGCGAAATTGCACCATCAAGCGGCGGTCGAAATCGAGCTTGAGAGCCCCATCTTTTGATTCACCCGTCGGGTGCGCCATCACCGCCTCGCACGATCCAGGATAAGGTGCTGACGCCTATATCTGAATCGATGCGAGCGTTGGGGAAATCAGTCCGTCATCCGGGGAATGCGGGCTAAGGACAAAGCTGCAGAATTTTTTGAGTCGATAGCGGCGAATGCGCAAGGCTGCTCAGATCGGCAGCCCGGCGGCCTCATGCAGGCATCGCATCAAACTTTTTTCATCAAAAGGCTTGACGAGAAAACCGCGCGCTCCGGCGTCGAGCGCGCGAGTTCGGCACTTCTCGTCGGGATAAGCAGTCACCAGAATGATCGATGGCTTATGTGCGCAATCGGCAAGATGTCTCTGAAGATCGAGGCCGCTCAAGCCCGGCATCTGCAAATCTGAGATGACACACGCCGTCATCGCGACACAGCCGGACTCCAGAAATTCTTCCGCTGAGGCGAAGGTGAGCGTATGATACCCGAGCGATGCGACAAGGTCCTTGATGCCTTCGCGAGCCCAGGCGTCGTCATCGACAATCGAGATGGTGGGAGGTGCAGACACCTTGTTAGTTTCCGACTGGCCAAAGGACAACTGCCTGTAGGCAGATTGCAGAGTCAACGAGCCTAGTTAAGACAGAATTACGGCACGCAATAAGACATAAGACAAGTTGGGCCAGCACATAATCTATTCTTTGGTTTAGATGTTCACTTCCTGGGTTCGATACCCAGCGTGTCGGCAATCCTCACGAGTTCCGGAAGCGATTTCGCGCCTAGTTTTTTCATCACGTTGTGCCGGTGAACCTTAACCGTGACTTCGCTGAGACCGATTTTTGCAGCGGCCTGCTTGTTCAAGAGACCCGCCGTCACCATGGCCATGACCTCCCGCTCCCGCGGGCTGAGAGTCTCGTAGCGGGTCCGTAACTCCAGCCGAACGCGCTCCTGCTCACGCCTCGTGGCGTCGCGCACTAGCGCGAGTTGGATCGAATCCAACAACTCCTGTTCGCGAATCGGCTTCGTAAAGAATCCGACGGCACCAGCCTGCATAGCCTTCACAGTCATCGGAATGTCGCCGTGACCCGAAATGAAAATGATTGGGATTTTTATGTGCGCATCCGCCAGTTCGCGTTGAAGGTCCAACCCGCTGGCGCCGGGCAGCCGAACATCCAGAATGAGACAACTCGGTTCGTCGCCAAGTTTGTGGTTAAGAAAATCTCGTGTTGAGCGGAACACTTCACTCCGCGTCCCAACGGAATCGAGAAGAGCCTTCAACCCCTCCCGGACATCGTTGTCGTCATCGACGACGAACACAATATGCCCTTTCGGAGGCTCCGGCATGATCATTCCTCCGGATGCACCACGTGGACGATCAAATCCATGGTCGCGAGGTGACGCCTAAATGCGCATGGATGCGTAGCCATTTCGCCTTCGTTTCGATTTAAATCAAGCAACTTTCACGATCCAAGTCATGTTTGAGTGGTCGAACAACTCCGTCCCCCGCTGCAGCAAGCCATCTAACCGACGAGCCCGCCAGCCGAGATAAACAAACGGTCGGAATACACTGCAGGCAATCGATGCCGGGCGGCCAGCATAATAATGAGATCTCGGTGAAGATTGATGTTGGTATCTGGCGGCAGAACCGGGCCGCCGTTCGGACACCGACGGTACGTGGCAACCGCCGGGCCTATACCGAAGCATAAGCCCTCCATCTCTTCCGATGATGGAACAGTACCCATGCACAATGGAGCGACTGAGCCTGATCGCTTCAAATGCCCCCTGCTGACTGACCGTGTGAACGAAGTCGGTCAGACATAGGGAGGCTTCCATGAAACGCGTATGGCTTGTTGCTCTTTCGGCCGCGACCGTGACCGCGTCCATGGCCGTGGCCATGGACGATGCATCGGCGGCGCGTCGCAGCGGTATCAATCGCGGCGGCGTCCATGCCGGCAACATCAATCGTCGTCCTGCCGCAGTGTATCGTGCCGGCGTAAATCGTTCCGGACTTGCGTATCGTTCTGGATACGGCAATCGCGTCGGCTGGAACCACAATTGGAATTACTGGGGTAACCCCGGGCTGGGCTTGGGTCTGGCTGCTACCGGCCTGGCAATCGGCGCAACTGCGGCGTCGGCGTCGGCCTACAACTACGACAGCGGCTATTACCCGACCCGTGCCCAGTTCACCGGCACTTACGTCCCGGTCAACTATATCGGCCCGATCTGCGATCCGCGTTACGACAGGCTGTGCCAGTGACTGTCGATGTGATGCAGGCACGCGCGGCGACCGCTCGCCGCGCGTGGGCGGCTCGCTCCGAGCGATCATCCTGATGTCCGCTTTTGGATCAGAAGCAGATCCGGAAATTCAGCGCCTATGCCAATATTTTCATTCTGTGCGGTCGTCGGTGCGGCTCTCCTAGGCCTGATCTGTTTCGCCGAAGATATGCTCGGGCCTCCGCGTCAGCTCGCCATCGTCACCAGTTTTTACGGACTGCCCAAGCCATTCAAGGCGGACCACACGGTTGAGGTCCAGACCGTGCGTGAGGTGTCCTCATCGCCAGCCTCGGCCCTAGAGCAGGCCTTCGCCCAGGCACCCCTTGCCGTCGTGCCGCCGAAGAAAGCTGCGCCCGCCGACAAGAGCAGGAAGATAACGAAAGCGAAGATAACGAAAGCCGTGAAAGTTGCGCGCACGCGGACGCGCAGCGACAGCTACGCGCACATGATCGGAAATGACTTCACTAGGATGTGGTGACCACGTGCCAACTCCCATCGGTAGGCATTTGGCGGTCGGAACATTTGCCAAGCAACATTCATCGGCAGGATCGAGCGCGGCTTCGACCTCCAATTCAATCATCTTTTCGCGCGCGCAAGCAGCGTAGGCTGCTAAAATAACCCAAGAAGGCTGTGCCGCGTCGATCCCCGCTGCGCCCTTCGAGCGCCTCGCGCCGGAAGCCCACGTTGCGCGTGGTTGCCGGGCTAGAAGGAGACTCATTATCATGAGCTACGTTCAGCGCGTCTTGCAGCCCGGTGAGCAGGTCCGGCACATCTCGTCCATTCATTGGATCGTGTACTGGCCCGGCGTTGCGGTTGCACTCCTAGCGGTGGTCGCTTACTGGCTCAGCGATACGCGGTACCTTACGGGATTTTGGCGGTATACGGCATACGCCCTCGCGCTCGTTGCGGTCGTTCTCCTGATCCAGCAATGGTTCCAGTGGTGGGTCACCGAGATCGCAGTCACCAATCGGCGGGTCATCTACAAGAAAGGTCTCATCCGGCGGCAGACCAACGAGATGAACATGGACAAGGTCGAGAGCGTCCAGATCGATCAATCAATCCTCGGGCGCATCCTCGACTATGGCAACGTGACGATCCTTGGCACCGGCGAAGGCAGCTTCGAGACGCTCCGCATCATCGCCAGCCCAATCGAACTTCGAAACAGCATCACCGGAAACGACGCACAAGCCTAGGATTTCAGGCCGAGGGCGTCGAAGACGCGCGTGAACGCGCTTAAGCCGGCGTCCGGAATGACGTGCTTCACTTCCGCAATCCCGCTGCGACGGCCACGTCCGCCCACTTCTTCAGTTCGCCATCGATCACGCGGCCGAACTCCTCCGGACTGCCGCCGATCGGCTCGAAGCCCTGCGCGCGCAATGCGGTCTCGACCTCCTTGCTGCGCAGTGCTTCGTTCACCGCTTCTGACAGCTTCACCACGGTCTCGCGCGGTGTGCCGGCGGGCGCCAGCAATCCCATCCAGACCACCGCGTCGTAGCCGGGCAGGCCGGCCTCGGTCATGGTCGGCACCTCCGGCGCATTCGGCAATCGCTTCACCTGGGTTGCCGCCAGCGCCTTGAGCGCGCCGGTCTGCACGTGCGGCAGCACGTTGGCGGCGGAGCCGAACATCAACGGCACGCGGCCGGCGATGACGTCGTTCACGCCTTGCGCGCTGCCGGGGTAGGGCACCGCAACCAGCTTGATGCCGGCCATGTGGTTGAGCAAGAGCCCGGACAGATTGGACAGCGTGCCGACCCCGGACATTGCGTAGGTGATGGTGTCGGGCTTGGCCTTCGCCAGCGCAATCAGCTCGCGAACCGTGCTCACGCCGAGCGAGGGGTGCGCCACCAGGAGCTGCGGCGACGATGCCACCAGCGTCACCGGCGTCAGGTCCTTGGCGAAATCGAACGGCAGCGTGTTGAGCGCCGGGTTGATGGTGTTCGCGATCGTGGCCATGAACAGCGTGGCGCCATCCTTCGGCGCGCGCGTGACATATTCGGCACCCAGGTTCGAGCCGGCACCGGCGCGGTTCTCAACCACGATCTGCTGGCCCAGCGTCTGGCTCATGCGGGCGCCGACCACCCGCGCTGCGATGTCGGCGACCGAGCCGGGGCCGAAGCCGATCACGATGCGGATAGGGCGGTTGTCTTGGGCGAGGGCGTGGGATGCTGCAGCGCAGAGAATCAGCGTCAATGCGCCGCGCATCGCCAATCGCATCAGGTGACGCACTTCGCGTTCACGCAGATGCTTCGGCGGCCTGCTTCTTGCGGATGTCCGCCGACCATTCCGCCATCGGCTTCCAGCTCGGATCCTGCTTCACCATCGTCTCGGTGCGCTTGTGAATCTCCGCCGCCGGCAGCGTCAGATCGAGCGGCTCGCCGAACGGCTGCTCGACGTACCAGGGCGACGACACATAGACCTCGAGGCGGTTGCCTTCCGGATCAGCGAAATACACGCTCCAGGCATTGCCGTGGTCGCGCGGCTCCATCTTCGCCACGTTTTCCTTGCGCAGGAATTCGTACCAACGCTTGAGCTCTTCGAGGCTGTCCACTTTGAACGAGATCTGGTTGACGGTGGAGAAGGTCGCTTCCTTCGGCCGGCCACCCGCGATGACGAGCTGATGGTGCTCGTCGGCGTTGCCGCTGAGGAACGCAATGTCGAAGTCGCGCGAGGAGTGGCCCCAGTCGGTGACGGTGAGGCCGAACACCCGTGTGTAGAAGTCGACCATCGCCTTCAGGTCGGTGGCGTAGATGCCGATGTGACAGAGCTTCGGTGTCGGCAAAGACATGGCGGCCTCCCGTAATTCCTATTTGCTCAAGTCTGACACGCGGAAACACACGGCTGCAAACGCCGCTTGACAGGCGCTCCCGCCTCCTGTACTTAACCGATCAGTTAATTAGCTATCCGGTTAAATACAGCCGGAAACACCGCAGAAATGCTGAACAATGGCCACGCCGACCGACCGCCTCAGTGCCACCTTCGCGGCTCTCGCCGACCCCACCCGGCGGGCCATCCTGGCCCGGCTGGTGCTCGGCGAAACCTCGGTGTCGGAGTTGGCCAAGCCGTTCGACATCAGCGCGCCGGCGATCTCCAAGCATCTCAAGGTGTTGGAAAGCGCCGGCCTCATCACGCGCGGCCGCGAGGCGCAGTGGCGGCCCTGCAAGCTCGAGCCGACGGCACTCAGAGGTGTCGACGAATGGCTGGAGCGCTATCGCCGGCTCTGGGAGGAGCGCCTGGATCGCCTGGAGGACTACCTGCGCGAGCTGCAGGCCAAGGAAAAGACGGAGACCAAACGTGCTCGCAAGAAATAGCATCGACCTTGATCGCGATCCGCAGGCGATCATTGCCACGCGCGAACTCGACGCGCCGCGCGAGCTGGTGTGGCAGGTCTGGAGCGATCCCAAACATTTGTCGCAATGGTGGGGCCCGACCGGCTTTGCCACCACGACCAGCAGCTTCGACATGCGGGTTGGCGGTGTGTGGCGCTTTGTCATGCACGGGCCGGATGGCCGCGACTACCGGAACCGCATCACCTTTGACGAAATCGTGAAGCCGTCGCTACTGCGTTACCGGCACGGCGACGACGCCGACCCAGTGCAATTCCGCACCACTGTCACATTCGAGGATTTAGGTAGCAACCGGACGCGGCTCACGTTGCACGCAGTGTTCCCATCAGCGGCTGCGCGCGAGCGGGTGATCAGAGACTACGGCGCCGACAAGGGCGCGGTGCAAACGCTGTCGCGGCTCGCCGACTACCTCGCCAGGCTGGCCGTCAGTTGAAGAAGCGATGGAGATTGCGTGATGACAAGGTACCTGCTCACCCATCCCAGCGACCGCGAGCTCACGCTGACGCGCACATTCGATGCGCCGCGGCAGCTTGTGTTCGATGCCTTCACCAAGCCGGAGATGGTGAAACGCTGGCTGTCCGGCCCGGCCGACTGGCCGCTGGTTCATTGCGAGATTGACCTGCGGGTCGGCGGCAAGTTGCGCTACGTCTGGCGTCACAAGGACAAAGGTGAGTGCGCCATGAGCGGCGTGTTCCAGGAGATCAGAGCGCCGGAGCGGCTCGTCCACACCGAGCTGTTCGATCAGGACTGGACCGGTGGCGAAACGCTGCTGACCACGACGTTCGAGGAGCACCGCGGCCGCACCACGGTCGCCGCTACCGTCCGCTATTCCTCGCAGGCCGCCCGCGATGGCGTGCTGAAGACCGGCATGGTCGAAGGCTGGTCGCAGTGCCACGACCGGCTCGACGAACTGCTGCCGTCGATGCACGCCGCTGCTGCCAACTAAGTTTCAACCCAAGAGCAAAGGAGAGAACCATGCAAGTCCAGTCCTATCTGATGTTCAACGGCCGCTGCGAAGAGGCGATCGAGTTCTACAAGAAGGCGCTCGGCGCCAAGGTCGAGATGCTGATGCGCTTCAAGGATGCGCCGGAGGGCCAGTGCGCGCCCGGCACCGAGAACAAGGTCATGCACTCCGCGCTCAAGATCGGCGATACGGTCATCATGGCGACCGACGGCATGATGAAGGACCAGGGCAAGCTTGAGTTCAAAGGCATTTCCCTGACGCTCAATCCCACGACCGAAGCCGAATGCGAGCGGTTGTTCAACGCACTGGCCGATGGCGGCCAGGTGTATCAGCCGCTGATCAAGACGTTCTTCTCGCCGAAGTTCGGCGTGGTCGCCGACAAGTTCGGCGTCAACTGGATGGTGCTGGTCGAGCAGCAACAACAGGCCAAGGTCGCCTGACTGGTTGGATGAGTGGAGCCCAGCGATGAACGTCCAGGTGCAAACCAAGAGTGCCGACTTTGTCATCTCGCGCGTGTTCGACGCACCGCGCGAGCTGGTGTGGAAGGTGTTCACCCAAGCGGAGCACATGAAGCAATGGTGGGGCCCGAAGGGCTTCACCGTGATCGCCGCGAAAATGGATCTGCGCGTCGGCGGCATCTTCCACTATGGCATGACGGCGCCGGACGGCTCGACGATGTGGGGCAAGTTCGTGTTCCGCGAGATCGTTGCCCCGGAGCGCATGGTGTTCGTCAACTCGTTCTCGGACGAGGCCGGCGGCACTGCGCGCCATCCGGGCCACATGTCCTGGCCGCTGGAGATGCTCACGGTCTTCACGTTCGAGGATATCGGCGGCGGCAAGACCAGGTTCACCACTCGCTGGTCGGCGCTCAATGCGACCCCTGAAGAGCAAAAGACGTTCGACACCAACCACAACAGCATGCGTCAGGGTTGGACCGGAACGCTCGACAATCTCGAAGCCCATCTCAAGAAAGCCTGACGGGAGCTGGTCATGGACACTGCGGTTACGTCCCGCATGACGCTGACGCTCCCGTCGGACCGGGAGATCATGATCAGGCGCGAGTTCGATGCGCCGAACCGGCTCGTGTTCGCGGCGTGGACCGACCCGAGCAGGTGATGCAGTGGTACGGCTGCGAGCACTCGACGCTGGTGTCGTGCGAGATCGAGCTTCGCGTCGGCGGCGGCTATCGCTACGTGCTGCGCAGCCCCGACGGCGAGCGTCACATCATGCACGGCAGCTATCGCGAGATCGTGTGTCCCGAGCGGCTGGTCTACACCGAACGTTATGTCGGGCCACAGTTCGAGAGCAAAGACTCGGTTGTCACGGTGACTTTCATCGAGCGTCACGGACGAACCACGCTGACCAGCACGTCGCTCTACCATTCCAAGGACGATCGCGACCGGCACCTCAGCATGGGTGTCGAGACGGGAGCGGCCGAAACGTTGGATCGCCTCGCCACGCATCTTCGGACCGTAACCTAGCCGATCCTGCAAACAACAACCTGTTGGAGAGAACCCATGTTCAAGACCATCCTGCTCGGCGTGCTTGCGGTGCTTGGTGTTGCCGTTGCCGGCGTCCTCGCCTATGCGGCCACCAAACCGGATACGTTCAGTGTGCAGCGCTCGATCACCATCAACGCGTCACCGGAGATGGTGCGGGCGCTAATCGAGGACTACCGCAACTGGCGCGCCTGGTCACCGTACGAGAACAAGGACCCCAACATGAAGCGGGTCTACAGCGAGCCGCCGCGCGGCGCGGGCGCCACCTATGCGTGGGACGGCGACGGCAACGTCGGCAAGGGCAGCATGCTGATCACCGAGGCAACGCCGTCACGGGTTGCGCTCAATCTTGATTTCGAACGGCCGTTCGAGGGCCATAACAAGGTCGTGTTTGCACTGGAATCCAACGGCCTGACGACCGACGTCACCTGGCGCATGGAAGGGTCGTCGCCGTTCTTCGCCAAGGTCATGCAGGTGTTCTGCAACATGGACAAGATGGTTGGCGGTGACTTCGAAACCGGTCTGGCTGCGATGAAGGCGGCGGCCGAAAAGCAGGCAGGAGTTGTGCGATGAACAGTCGAGCCGCGACGCAAACGAAGTCCGACATCATCCCGGATGTGACGATCGATCGCACCTTCGATGCGCCGCGCGCAAGGGTGTTCAGGGCGTGGGTCACGCCCTCGCAAGTGGCGCGCTGGTTCGGCCCCAAGGGCTTCGATAACCCGGTCTGCGAGCTCGACGTGCGGCCCGGCGGCAAGATCAACATCCACATGCGCGGACCGGACGGCACGATCTACCGCTGCGGCGGCAGGTTCCACGAGATCGTCGAGCCCGAGCTGCTGGTCTTCACCACCACGGCGCTCGACCAGGCCGGCAATGTGCTGATCGAGGAGTTCAATACCGTCACCTTCATCGAGCAGGACGGTAAGACCGCGATGCGGTTGCATGTCCACGTCGCCCAGGCGGTCGGCCAGGGCCTCGAGTGGATCAAGGGCATGGAACAAGGCTGGAGCCAGAGCTTCGACAAGCTGCGGGATGCTCTCCCGACGCTCGACGCCTGACACGGCGGGATTACAGCACCCGCCAAACCAGCCAAGCGAGCAAGATTGCGATCGCCCACAGCGCAGCCGCAGTCCAGCGGCTGCGTTTCTGTTCGGCGGCACCGATCGCGGCGACCGTCTCCGGCGCCAGCACCAGCCCGTCGCGGGTGATGGCGTCGAGGTGCTCCATCATCGCGGCGCCGCGCGACATCAGGCCCGGCACGCCGGACAGCACGCGGCCGACCTCGACCGCGCCCTCGGCGGCATTCTCGATCCGGCCCGCCGGGCCGAGATGACGCTCGATCCATTCGCGAACCACCGGCTCGGCGACGGTCCACATGTCGAGCTTGGGATCGAGCGAGCGCGCCACGCCTTCGACCACCACCATGGTTTTCTGCAGCAGCAACAGCTCGGGACGGGTGCGCATGTCGAACAGGCCGGTCACCTCGAACAGCAGCATCAGCAATTTCGCCATCGAGATTTCGTCGGCGGCGCGACTGTGGATCGGCTCGCCGATCGCGCGGATCGCCTGCGCGAACGCCTCGACCGAATGGTGCGGCGGCACATAGCCGGCCTCGAAATGCACCTCGGCGGTGCGCTGGTAGTTGCGGGTGATGAAGCCGTAGAGGATCTCGGCGAGGAAACGGCGCTCTTTCGGCCCGAGCCGCCCCATGATGCCGAAGTCGACAAAGATCAGTTGGCCGGCGTCGTCGACAAACAGATTGCCGGGGTGCATGTCGGCGTGGAAGAAGCCGTCGCGCAGCGCGTGGCGCAGGAAGGTCTGGATTATTGCGTGAGCGAGATGCTTGAGGTCGAAGCCTTTCGCCTCGAGCTTGGCGTGCTCGTTGAGTGGCGTGCCGTCGATCCAGTCCAGGGTCAGCACGTCCTTGGCGGTGCGGTCCCAGTCCACCGCCGGGACCCGGAAGTCCGGGTCGCGCTTGGTGTTGTCGGCCATCTCGGACAACGCCGCTGCTTCGAGCCGCAGATCCATCTCGATCGCAACCGAACGGCGCAGCGTTGCGACGGTCTCCACCAGGCGCAGCCGGCGCGCCTCCGCGGACATCGCCTCGGCGCGACGTGCCACGAAGGTGAAGGCGTTGAGATCGACGCGAAAACGATGCTCGATGCCGGGACGGAGCACCTTCACCGCAACCGGTTTGCGGCCGTCCGCCATTTCGACCTCGGCGCGGTGCACCTGTGCGATCGACGCGGCAGCGACCGAAGGCCCGAATGATGCAAAGGCTTCGCCGAGCGGGCGGCCCAACGCCGTCACCACCACTGCCTCGGCCTGGTTGCGTGGGAACGGCGCCATCTTGTCCTGCAGGCTCTCGAGATCGCGCGCGATCGCGACCCCGACCACGTCGGGCCGGGTCGCCAGAAATTGGCCGAGCTTGACGTAGGTCGGGCCGAGCCTGGTGAGCGCGGTGGCGAGCCGATGCTTGGTATTCTGGCTGGTTGGCCGCTCGATCAGCCGCGCCAGCCGCAGTGCAGTGCGCGCCGGTACCGGCAGTGGCGCCGGATCGACCAGCGCGAACACACCCTCCCGCGCCAGCACGAAGCCAGCGCGGGCTAAACGGGTGAGGTGGGCGAGGGCGGAGATCACGGCGCTGCTAGAGCCGCCAGCCGGAGTGGATGGCGACGATGCCGCCGGTCAGCGGCTGGAACGACACGCGGCGGAAGGAGGCCGCCCGCATCATCTCGGCAAACACCGTGGGCTTGGGAAACTTGCGGATCGATTCGACCAGATAGCGATAAGCATCGGCGTCGCCGGTGACGATCTTGCCGACCGCTGGAATAACATTGAACGAATAGAGGTCATACGCCGCGTCGAGGCCCGGCACGTCGACGTTGGAGAATTCCAGGCACAGGAAGCGGCCGCCGATCCGCAGCACGCGGTAGGCTTCGGCCAGCGTCGCGTCAATCCGCGGCACATTGCGGATGCCGAACGCGATGGTGACGGCGTCGAATGCGCGATCCGGCAACGGCAGCTGTTCAGCGTTGCCTTCGATGAAGGTCACTGCATCGTCCAGTCCTTGTTCTGCAGCGCGCCGGCGGCCGACCGCCAGCATCTCGGCGTTGATGTCGGCGACCGTGATGCGCACGCCAGAGCCGCCAACTGCTGCGACGCGGAATGCTACGTCGCCGGTACCGCCCGCGAGGTCGAGCAGCGCGAAGGCGCGCTCCGCCTTTTTTTCAAAACGGCCGGGACGGCCCTTGGGCGGCGGGTTCACCGCGGTCACCAGCGCGTCCTTCCAGGCGCGGTGCAGGCCGCCTGACATCAGGTCGTTCATCAGGTCGTAGCGCTTGGCCACGCTGTCGAACACGCCGTCGACCATCGCCTGCTTGTCCGCAAGCGGCACCCGGCGGAAGCCGAAATCGGCCTGTTTTCCAATGCGTTCGGTCACGGAGGAGCCTGTCGCCGGGACGATAGCGCGGGCAGCCGCGCAGCGCTACAAACCAGCCGAGAATCGGCGTTGCGCTTGGATTTGGCGGCGGGCTGCAGCCGAGGGAGGATCGTGAAAATGACCATCGAGTTCCGCCGCGTGGTGCCGACCTTCCGGATCTTCTCGCTGGAGAAGGCGCGCGAGTTCTATCTCGGCTTCCTCGGTTTCAAGGTCGATTGGGAGCATCGCTTCGGACCGGACGCGCCGATCTATATGCAGGTCTCGCGTGACGGTCTTGCGATCCACTTGAGCGAACACCACGGCGACGGCACGCCGGGCTCGACCTTCTATGTTTATATGAGCGGCGTCGAGGCGCTGCACCGCGAGCTGATCGACAAGCAGTACCCGCATAACCGTCCCGGGTTGCAGAAGCAGGACTGGGGCATGCTGGAACTGCAAGTGGTCGATCCGTTCAACAACCGCATCACCTTCGGCGAGCCGATCGAAAAGCCCGCCGCATGATCCTGTCCTGCTGACATGCCAGAGCTCCCCGAAGTCGAAACCGTGCGGCGCGGCCTTGCGCCCGTGATGGAGGGTGCGCGCTTCGACAAGGTCGAGGCGCATCGCGGCGACCTGCGCTGGCCACTGCCGAAGGACTTCGTCAAGCGGATCGAGGGCACCACCGTCACCGGAATGGGCCGCCGCGCCAAGTATCTGCTCGCCGATCTGTCGTCCGGCGACGTGCTGGTGATGCATCTCGGCATGTCCGGCTCGTTCCGCGTCGCGAAGAACGGCGGTGCCGAAACGCCGGGGCGCTACTATCACGAGCGCAACAAGCAGACCGCGCACGACCACGTCGTGTTCCACATGTCGTCGGGCGCGGTGGTCAGCTTCAACGATCCGCGCCGATTCGGCTCGATGAAGCTGGTGGCGCGGCGCGATCTCGGTGACGAGCCGCTGCTGCGCTGGCTCGGTCCCGAGCCGCTCGGCAACGAATTCGATGCCGCCATGCTGGCGCAAGCGTGCCAGGGCAAGAAAACCAGCCTCAAGGCGGCCTTGCTCGATCAAACTGTCGTGGCCGGGCTCGGTAACATCTACGTCTGCGAGGCGCTCAACCGCGCGCTGCTGTCGCCGCGCCGCATCGCCTCGACGCTGGCGACGCGGACCGGCGCTCCGCATGAACGCACCGTGCTATTGGTCGATTCGATCAAGGCGGTGCTCAACGATGCGATCAAGGCGGGCGGCTCGTCGCTGCGCGATCATCGCCAGACCTCAGGCGAGCTCGGCATGTTCCAGCATAATTTCCGGGTCTATGACCGCGAGGGCCAGCCGTGCCCGACGCCGCGCTGCAAGGGCACCATAAGACGCTTCACACAGAACGGGCGCTCGACGTTTTATTGTCGAGTGTGTCAGAAATAGACCGTCTTCATCGGCCGGAGATCAGTCATGCCGAGCCACATCATCGTCGAAACCAAAGGCCGCGTCGGCATCGTCCGTCTCAACCGGCCGCAGGTGCTCAACGCGCTCAACAAGGCGCTGGTCGCCGAGCTCAACGCTGCGGTCGCGGCGTTCGATGCCGACAGCAGCATCGGCTGCATCCTGGTCACCGGGTCGGAGAAGGCGTTCGCCGCCGGTGCCGACATCACGGAGATGGTGGACAAGGAGTATATCGATGCCTTCCTCAACAATTTCGGCGCCAACGAGGACGGCATCGCGCGCACCCGCAAGCCGGTGGTTGCGGCGGTCGCGGGCTTCGCGCTCGGCGGCGGCTGCGAGTTTGCCATGCAGGCCGACCTGATCGTCGCCGCCGACAACGCCAAGTTCGGGCAGCCGGAGATCAAGCTCGGCGTCATCCCGGGCTATGGTGGCACGCAGCGGCTCACCCACGCAGTCGGCAAGGCGAAGGCGATGGATTTGATCCTGACCGGACGCATGATGGACGCTGCGGAGGCCGAGCGCGCCGGCCTGGTGGCGCGCGTGGTGCCTCTGGCGAACCTGATGGACGAGGCGATGAAGGTCGCCGAGACGATCGCGTCGATGTCGCTACCGTCGGTGCTGTCAGCCAAGGAGGCGGTCAACCGCGCGTTCGAGACGTCATTGGCCGAGGGCGTGCTGTTCGAGCGGCGCGTGTTCCACGCGCTGTTCGCCACCAAGGATCAGAAAGAAGGCATGGCCGCATTTGTCGGGAAGCGCCCGGCCAAGTTCGAGAACAAATAGGCGCAATTACTTCCTCACGCAGATCACTCGCACCACCGAAGCCTTGGGATCGGCGCCGTCGCGGCCTGCGGTGGGCGAAACGTAGTTGGCTTCCAGGAAATTGATCATTCGCTCGACCGGCACCACGACAGCCCGTGGCGGCTGCGCGGGGCCGGCGACGACCGTGGTCTTCACCGCCGTCATGCCGGACAGTCGGCCGTCGCGGTCGATTGCGGCGGCGCCGGAAAAGCCCGGTGCAGGAGCGGCATCGAGCGTCCTGGCAGCTTCCAGCAGTGTTGACGCGCGCCGGCACGGTCGTGACCGCGCTGCCGCCCGCTTGCGTCTGCGGATCGGCGATACCGACAATCGTCACCGCGTCGCCGCGCGGCGCCTGACCGAGCAATCCGGCTGGCACCAGGTCGCGCGCGCCATAAACGCGGATCAGCGCGAGCTCACTCGACTGGTCTTCGGCGAGGCGCTCGGCATGGCCGAGGCCCGGGACGGTGATCACGTGGCAGCCGTCGATAACCTGCTTGTCGGTCACGATGTGACCGACGTTGCGCACGATGATGCCGGTGCCATATTCGACCTTGCGCCTCGGCCGCGCCGCGTCGGTGGTCACGCCGGAAGCACCGAACGGCACGAAGGCGCTCGACATCGCCACCACGATTGGGTCCATGGTGCCTTCCATCGCCTGGTCGTAGAGGATGGTGATGCCGCGCACCTCGTTACCCTTGCCGAATGCGCGCACGTAGAATTTCTTGAGGCCTTGCGTGCCGGAGATGACGAAGAACTCCGGGCGCAACAGGTTGTAGCCGGACCGGCGGTCGAACGGTTCGCGTTTCTGGCGTTCGAACACGGCGTCGAGCCGTGCATTCGCGATGCGGAACGTCTCGATCTGCAATTGGCCTTGCGCGGAGGCCCAGCGGGTGCCGGACTGGCCGCGGCTCGTGTCGGTCGCGAGCTTGCCCGGCAGACCGACGCGTGCGCCGCTGACCGCGTCTTCCACCAGACGCCAGCCGACCTCCTCCTGCAACGGCTTCGCCGATGCGGCCAGAATGGCGCGCTCCTGCGGATTGAGCACGCCGGTGTCCTTCGACTTGTTGCGCTTCTGGAACGCCTTGACCGCGGCGACCAGCCGGTCGCTGAACTCGCCGTTGATCAGACCGTTGTAGTCGCCGGTCCAGACCAGATCGGATTGGATCGAGAGCCGCTCCGCCTCCGGGACCGCGGCGTAGGAATCCTTCACGCTCGGCTTCGCCGTCGACTCGTCGGGCTTGTCATCGGTGGCGGCGCCGGTGGTGGCCGGCGCATCGGCGCGCGGGACCACGGGCTTGGCTGCAGTCCTGGCGGCAGGCTTGGGCTTGGGTTTTGGCTTGGCGGCTTGGGCTGGCTTTGCTGCTTCGGCAGGTTTTGCAGGTGGCTTTGCCGCGGGCGTGTCGGTGGCCTGGCCGAGGGCCCAGCCGGTCCCGATCAGCGTCGCCAAAATTGCGGCGAATACGCGTAAAACCATCCGAACACCGCCACCCGCGCCCTTGCGATACCCTAGCCGAAACGGGGCGGATGCGCCAATGATGCGGCCATGGAACTCGACTCTGCCGAGATCGAACGCTACGCCCGCCACATCGTGCTGCACGAGGTCGGCGGGCCCGGTCAGGCGAAGCTCAAGCGGGCCCGTGTGCTGGTGGTCGGCGCCGGCGGGCTTGGTGCACCGGTACTGCTCTATCTCGCGGCGGCCGGCGTTGGCACGCTTGGCATTATCGACGACGACGTCGTATCCCTGTCCAACCTGCAGCGCCAGGTGATCCACAGCACCCCGGACATCGATACGCCCAAGGTCGAGAGCGCGGCGAATGCGATCGAGCGGCTCAATCCGCATGTCGCTACCGTGATGCACGCCGAGCGGCTCACCGCGAACAACGCGCTGTCGATCATTTCCGACTACGACATCGTCGCCGACGGCTCGGACAACTTCACCACGCGGTATCTCGTGTCCGACGCCTGCTATTTCGCGAAGACGCCGCTGGTGACCGGAGCGGTCGGCACTTTCGACGGCACGCTGACGACCATCCGCGCCCACCAACGCGCCGCCGACGGCACGCCGAACCCGACCTATCGCTGTCTCTTTCCGGAGCCGCCGCCGCCCGGCACCGTCCCGGCCTGTGCCGAAGCCGGCATCCTTGGCGCGTTACCCGGCATCCTCGGCTCGATGATGGCGCTGGAGGTGATCCGCGAGATCGTCGGGTTTGGCGAAGGGCTGGTCGGGCGGCTTCTCATGGTGGATGCCCGTGCCATGCGGTTCGAAACCGTGGCTTACGCCTGGGACGAGACCAACCCGCTCAGCGGCGAAAAGCCCAGCATTCGTGACCTCTCGGTCCACACCTGAATAGTGCTATAGTTACGGCGGAACCGCGGCAGGTCGCGGGCGTTGAATTTCATGGCTTTTGCTGAGGAGGCGGCAATGGGCGTGATCATCCATCAGAATCCGGAACAGCTGTCGCGCGCCTTGGGCGAGGCGGTGATCAAGCTTTGGAGCCGCCTGCCCCAGGATATCCAGCACGACCTGTTCGAGGAGGTTGCCTCGCTTCGCGGCTCGGCGATCAGGCCGGAGCTCGCGGTATTCCTGCACGACCGCCACGCGCGCACCCGCGCTTCGATCGAGGCGCGCGCCATGCTGGAGCCGGACAGCCTCGGGGGCTGAGCGCTTACAACATCGACGGCAGCACGCGATCGGGCGGCTTGTGGCCGTCCATGAAGGTGCGGATGTTGACGATCACCTTCTCGCCCATGTCGATGCGGCCTTCGATCGTCGCCGAGCCCATGTGCGGCAGCAGCACCACCTTGCCTTCACGCGCGAGCCGCGCCAGCCGCGGGTTGACCGCCGGCTCGTGCTCGAACACGTCGAGGCCCGCGCCCGCGAGCTCGCCAGCGGAGATCATGCGGATCAGCGCGTTCTCGTCGATCACCTCGCCACGCGCAGTGTTGACCACATAGGCCTGCGGCCGCAGCATCTTGAGGCGGCGTGCCGACAGCAGGTGATAGGTCGCCGGCGTGTGCGGGCAGTTGATCGAGACGATGTCCATGCGCGAGAGCATCTGGTCGACGCTCTCCCAATAGGTCGCGTCCAGCTCTTCTTCGATCGCGGCAGCGACACGACGACGATTGTGGTAATGGATCTGCAGGCCGAAGGCCTTGGCGCGCCGCGCCACCGCCTGGCCGATCCGCCCCATCCCGACGATGCCGAGCCGCTTGCCCCAGATGCGGTGGCCGAGCATCCAGGTCGGCGACCAGCCGGTCCAGTCGGTGTCGCCAGTCAGCGTCCTGGCGCCTTCGGCCAGCCGCCGCGGCACCGCGAGGATCAGCGCCATCGTCATGTCGGCGGTGTCCTCGGTGAGGACGCCCGGCGTGTTGGTCACAGTGATGCCGCGCGCCACCGCAGCGGCGACGTCGATGTTGTCGACGCCATTGCCGAAATTGGCGATCAGCTTGAGCCGGGTGCCGGCCTCCTTGAGCACCGCGCCGTCGATCCGGTCTGTCACGGTTGGGACCAAAACATCGGCGGCGCGCATCGCCTCGGCGAGCTGGGCCTGGCTCATCGGCCGATCGTCATCGTTGAGCCGGGCGTCGAACAGTTCCCGCATGCGCGTTTCGACGCGCTCCGGCAGCTTGCGCGTGACGATCACCAGCGGCTTTTTGGCTTTCGGCATCCTCCTGCCCCTCGGACCGTTGGGCGGCCGTTCAAAACTCGTTAACCGGGCTGGGCGACACTCCTGATCGCCCATTCCGTGGGTGGGGGTCGGCTTTCTCTATCAGAAGGGCGTTTGAAGACAAAGCGCCCCTGCCACGGCCGTTTCGGCCGGATTTTCCGAATGCGTGGTGCATGAGACGTGTCGTCGCTGGCCTATCTGTGGTGCTGATGGCGGCTTTCGCCGGGATGGCGGCCGCGCGCGCCGACGCCACCGGCGCGGTGAGCGGGCTGCCGCTGCCGCGCTACGTCAGCCTCAAGGCCGACAAGGTCAACATGCACATCGGCCCGGCCAAGCACTACGAGACCAAGTGGGTCTATCAGCGCGCCGGCCTGCCGGTCGAGATCACCGCCGAGTTCGAGAACTGGCGGCGTATCCGCGACTCCGACGGAACCGAAGGCTGGGTCTATCACTCGCTGCTGTCGGGCCGTCGCACCGGCGTTGTGACCGCCAAATCGAAGGACGAGCTGATCCCGGTCTATGAAAGGCCTGACGCCAAGAGCGCCACGATGGCTCAGTTACAGGTCGGGGTGCTTGGCACGGTGAAACGCTGCACCACGGCCTGGTGCCGGGTTGTGGGCCAGGGCTTTGACGGCTGGATCCCGCAGGAGCGGCTGTGGGGCGTCTATCCCAACGAGAAGGTGGACTGAGCGAGACGAGCTCGTCGGTCGTCAGGATCGGTCGAAAGCTGGCGTCATTTCCGCCATTCATCTAGCATTTCAGGCCCACTCGATCATCCACGGCGTGAATGCACGACGAAACCCATCTTTGTCTGACCACCGTACGCGAGGCGTTCCCGGAATTCTTTTCCGGCGCGTCGGTGTTCGAAATCGGCTCGCTCGACGTCAACGGATCAGTACGAGAGTACTTTCAGTCGACGGACTACGTCGGCGTGGATCTGGTGGCGGGACCGAGCGTCGACGTCGTCGCTCAGGGCGGTGACGTTCGGCTCGATCGTGAATTCGACATCGCGATCTCGACGGAATGCCTTGAGCACAATCCGAAATACATGGAAACGTTTGAGAACATGGTGCGCCATGTCCGGCCAGGCGGCATGGTGCTGTTTACCTGTGCGACCACCGGACGGGCCGAGCACGGCACCGAGCGGTCTGACCCTGCCGCTTCACCCGGTACCATGGCTCGCGGCTGGAACTACTACAAGAACATTGAACGCGAAGACCTCGACAGCTTTCCGTTCGAGAGCGTGTTCGAAAGTTTTCAGTTCTACGTCAACCGCATTTGCTGTGATTTGTATTTCGTCGGACTGAAAAAGCCGTTCGACAAGTTGAAGGCCGATCGTGGCTTGGCGCAGATTGCGGCAACATTGAACGTTGATGAAAACAATCAAATGACCTGGCAGCTTGCCGATATGCTTAAGGAAATTGAGCAGATCGCAAAATTTAGCGATGACGCGCGTATCACCACGCAGATCGCCAAGGCGCAGGACAAACTCAAGCAGATACAAAGCGGGTTGAGCGTTGCGCGCAACCTGCTCGACGATATGCGGAATTCCAAGACGTTCCCGCTCGCCGGTCTGCTTCCCAGCTTACGCAAGCGCGTCGCCCGCTTGCGGCACACCATTCGCGGAATTTAGCTGTCGGTCTTATCCCACGATCGCCGCTTCCATTGTGCCGAAGCCTTCGAACTCGCCATGCACCGGCTCATTCAATGCGACGGAATGAAATCCGGTGAAGGAGCCGGTGACGATCATCATACCGGCCTTTAATCCGGTGGTCGTCCGCCGGAGATTGGCCAGCACCACGGCCGGGATCGCCGGATTGCCGGTCGGGTGGCCGCCAATTTTCTCGATGATGGTCCGCGCGCCCTGCTTCAGCGACACTTTCGTTTTGGTGAAGTCGAATTTCTGCCAGTCGTTGCGGAACGCGCCAAATACCATCGCGCCGGCCGCGATGTGGTCGGCATAGAAGTCATACGGTGCCTGGGCCATCGTTGCGGCCAGATCCTTGAAGCGGCAATCGACCGCCTCGAACGCGGCGCAGGCTTCGAGCGCGTCGAATACCTCTTGCTCCTGGTAGGCGGCCGCGCGCGGCGGCAGATCGCGCGTGAGCCGGAACGAGATTTCGCATTCCATGTATTGGCTCGGCACCAGTGCGAGCGGGATGCGCGCCGGGCTGGTGAAGGCGCGGCCGGCGTGGAGCGTGGTGTAGACCACCTCGGCGCCTGGCTTGGCCGCGATCTTGGTGCCGATGATTTTCTCGCCGACGATGCGGTCGACCGCCTCCATGACGGCGCAGGAATCCGCGAAATTGGCGGGCTTGAGCCGCGCCGGCAGCGGATCGAGGCGGGCGCCCGTGTTGCGCGCCTGCACGAACAATTGTGCGACTTCGTCGACCGCGGCTTGATCCATTCCCACGCTCCTCACGCGACAGCCTTCGTCATCGTAGCACCGCAATCTGGCGTGGATCGACCGAGATGCCGACCGCCGAGCCCACCGCGTGGGTCGTCCCATCGCGGCGATGCGGCGTATCGACCACGATGCGCTGCTCGCCCATCCGCAGCCGATAACGCACCACGCCGCCCAGGAATTCGTAGGCTTCGACCGTCGCGGGACTACCGGCGCCGGGCGCGCCGAGCGCGACATCTTGTGGCCGGATCGAGATGCAGGACGGTCCATCCGGCCCGCCGACACCGCCCAGCACCAGACCGCCGCCGTGGAAATTACCGTTGTCGATGCGGCCCTCGATCAGATTGGCGGTGCCGAGGAAGGTCGCGACGAAGCGGTTGGCTGGATGATCGTAGAGTTGGGTTGGCGCGCCGATCTGCTGGATGCGGCCCGCCTCGAGCACCGCAATGCGGTCGGCGACGGCGTTCGCCTCCTCCTGATCGTGGGTGACGTAGATCGCCGTGATGCCGAGCTTGCGCTGCAGGGCTTTGAGCTCAGAGCGCATCTCGACGCGCAGCTTGGCGTCGAGGTTGGAGAGCGGTTCGTCGAGCAGCAGCACCTCCGGCTCGATCACCACGGTGCGGGCGAGCGCGACGCGCTGCTGCTGGCCGCCGGAAAGCTGGGCGGGACGGCGGTCGGCGAAGGCAGTAAGGCCGACGAGATCGAGCGCCGCCTGGACCTTGCGGGCGACCTCGGTGCGGCTGAGCTTTCGCCGCTCCAGGCCGAACGCCACGTTCTTCGCCACCGTCATGTGCGGCCACAGCGCGTAGCTCTGGAACACCATGCCGACGTTGCGGCTCCAGGGCGGCAGCGCGGTGACGTCGCGATCGCCGATCAGGATGCGGCCTGCGGCGGGGGTGCCAAAGCCAGCAACGAGGCGCAACAGCGTGGTCTTGCCGGAACCCGAAGGTCCCAGGAAGGCGAAGAACTCGCCGCGGTTCACTTCGAGGCTGACGTCGTCGAGCACGGCAGTCGCGCCGTAGCCGAACGACACATGCTCAATGAAAACACCGCGCATCATCGCGATGCAGCCCCCTCATCCCGCGTTTGGCAACCATCCTGCACAAATCTCTGTCGCGTGGGAATGGCGAGGTGCCCGGCATGAGGTATCGCGAAATGGGTGGCCTTCACTTCAATTGTTGGTATTGAGAAGGCCGCCGATTTGCCGCTTACGGGATAGCGCCGTGCCGCACGAGCCGCACCAGCCGATTCAACAATTGCTGCGCTCGGGCCGCAACGATGAGGCCGTTGCGCTTCTGGCGCCCATCGTTGCGTCGAAACCCGACGACCTGGCCGCGCGCGAACTGATGTTTGATGCGCAGTTCCAGCGGCGCAGCTGGGCCGAGGCGCTGGCCGAGGCCGAAGTGCTGCGAAAAATGAAACCGGACTCGCTTCGGTATCGCCGGTTTGTCATCGCAACACTGTCGAACATGAAGCGTTACGACGAGGTCGCTGCGGACGCGAGGCAGCACCTCGCCAAGCACGGCGAAGATGTCGAGATTCTCAATACGCTTAAGATCGCATATTTCTACCTCGGCAAAACAAAGACGCCGTGCGCTGCGGTCAGCGCGTGCTGGAACTGCGCGACGCCATCGCCTGGCAAAATGCAGACAGTGCCCGGCTCGCACCGCCGGAGGGTCGCGCGGGCAAGAACGTGATTTCGTTTTCGCTGTGGGGCCGCAACGCGGCGTATAACTACGGCGCGATCATCAATCTTGCGTTGGCGCGGACGATCTATCCGGGCTGGACGTGCCGGTTCTACGTCGGCCCCGATGTTCCGCAAGCCACGATCGAGCGGCTAACCGGCGGCGACAGCGAGGTGGTGCCGTTCCAGGGTATTCCCGGTCTCTTCGCGCGCTTTCTGGCACTGTCTGATCCAAACGCGGCCTATGTCCTGGTGCGCGATTGCGACGCGCGGCTCAGCAAACTCGAGGCGGAACTGGTCGATGCCTGGCTTGAGAGCGGGCTGCCGTTCCACGCGATGCGCGACCACATCCTGCACACCGAATTGATGATCGGCTGCCTGTGGGGCGGACGCGCCGACTGCGGCATCGACATGATGGCGCTGATGCGCGACTATTTGTTCGACAAATACGGATACGATCAGGCGATGCTCGGCGCCAAGCTGTGGCCGTTGATCCGCAACCACTGCCTGGTGCACGACCGCTACTACCGGCTCGCCGGTGTGCGCACGCTTCCGATCCCCGGCAAAGACACAAATCTCGGCGCGGGCTATCAGGATCTCGGCAGGATCAAGCAAGAGTTGGGGCAACTGGGCATCGCGCCGATCGACGGGCTGAGCGACGGTCCGGTTTGGCAATGATGGCGGCGGCTTATTGTTTGTGCGTGATCTTTTTCTGAAAACCGGTTCCCACTTTGCGGGATCACGCTAGAACAGCTCGCGCGATTTGAGCCCGCGTTCGCGTTCAGCAATCCGGTAGGCGATGTAAGTCGCGATCGCGACCACCACGACCGCGATCACGCCCAGCGCCGCTCCTGGGCCGCGTCCAGCGGCCGATTGCATGTAGACGTAGATGCCGTAGGACAGTGGCGCGTCCGGCGCGCGCGCCACCAGCAGAAGAGTCGCGGACAATTCGACCGCGGCGGTGGCGAAACTGGTGACGAAGCCGGCCAGCAATCCGCCGGTCATCAGCGGCACCACGATGCGCGAGAGCACGCGCACCTTGCCAGCACCGAGGTTCTCGGCTGCCTCCTCCAGGCTGACGTGAAGCTGTTGCAGCGCCGCGGTCGCAGCGGTCAGCGCATAGGGCAGGCGGCGCACCGCATAGGCGATCACCAGCATGAACCAGAACGTGGCCAGCGACTCGCCGGAGAATGGCAGCTTGACCTCGTAGTAAGTGCGAAGGAGCCCAATGCCGAGAACCAAGCCGGGGATGGCAACAGCGGACATCGCCACCTGCTCGACCAGCCGGCGGCCGGGCAATCGCGTGCGCAGCACGACGTAGGCGAGCGTTGCGCCGACCACGATATCGATCAGCCCGGCAAGCCCACAGTAGAGCATCGTGTTGCCGATCATCGGGGCGGCTTCGCGATAGACCGTGACGTAGTGCTGGAACGTGAAGGCGTCCGGCAGCACCGCGAACGACCACACGGTCGCGATCGAGAGCAGGAAAATGCCGATGTGCGGCGACAGCACGATCAGCAGCGTGACGAAGACGAATCCGACCGCGAGCGCGTTGCCGACGGGGCCAAGCCGCCGCCGCGACAGCCCGCCACCGCCGCGTTGCGAGGTCGCAAAATCGCGCCCGCGCAGTAGTAGCGCCGACAGCAGCATGGCGCCGAGCGAGCACATGATCATGATGACCGAGATCACATAGCCCATCGGGTCGGCGATGCCGACCGAGGTGATTTTCAAATACGCCTGCGGCGCCAGCATGGATGTGACGTTGAGAAGGAGAGGCGTCGCGAGGTCGTCGAACACCTTGACGAACACAAGCGCCGCTCCCGCCACATAGCCGGGCAGCGCGAGCGGGAACACGATGCGCGAGAACAGCGTGAAGCCGCGCGCGCCGAGATTCTGCGCCGACTCCTCCATCGCGGAATCGATATTGCCCAGCGAGGCCGAGAGGTTGAGCAGGATGAACGGGAAATAGTGCAGCGCCTCGACGAAGATCACCCCGTTGAGGCCTTCCATGAACGGGATGCGGAAGCCGAAAGCGTCATTGAGCAGGAGATTGATCGAGCCGTTGCGGCCGAAGATCAGTTGCATCGCCACCGCGCCGACGAACGGCGGCATCACCAGGGGCACCACGCCGAGCGTGTGGATGAGCGCGGCGCCGCGGAAGTGGAACCGCGCCAGGATGGTTGCGAGCGGGACGGCGATCAGGCTCGCCAGCACGACCGTCATGGCGGCGACGTAAATCGAATTCCAGAATGCTTCGCGCAGCAGCGAGGTGCGGAAGAAATCGCCGAAATGGACCAGGCTGAAGCCGCCGTCGGGGCCGGTAAAGGCGACCACGATAACGCGAGCGAGCGGCACCACCAGGAACGCGGTCAGGAACAGTGCGACAACGCCGAGCGCGATGGCCTGCGCGGGGCTGGCGTTGTAGCGGGCGAGGAAGGGCGTGCGCGCGCTACGTCCTATCACAGTGATATCGGCCATCGCCCCGACTCGGCTTCAGTGGGTGCAGCGCGGGTGTGGTCGCCAGCTACTTTGTCGCTGCCGCCTTTTCCGCCAACGCTTTGGCCTCGGCGTAGTTCTTGGAGGCGAATGTGTCCCACTTCTCCTCGAATTCGGCCTGTCGGCCGGCGGTCTTCTGGCCCGGCTTCACCTCGCGGAACGAGCCGGCGATCGCCTTGTCGCTCGCTTCCTTCTCGGTGATCGGCACTGCGGTCGCGAGCTTGCGCGCCTCAGCAATCAAGCGCTTGGCTTCGGCGCTACCGGTGGCGCCGATTTTCTTCTCGGCGTCATGGATCGCCTTCCAGGCGGCGTTGAGCTCCTTGAGGCGGAAGGTGACGATGCGGTCATAGAGCGAGTTGAGCAGCTCGTAACGGCCTTCCGACAAGTCCGCGTCGAACTTCACCTTGGCGCCAAGGTTCTTGTCGGTGAATGGGTTGGGATAGCCGGCCGGCGCCTTGGCATAAGACGCAGGCCGCACCGGCAGCCGCTGGATCTTCGGATCGAGCAGAATCTGCTGGCCTTCCTCGGACAACAGGAATTCGACGAAGGCCTCGGCGGCCTGCTGGTTGCGCGCATTGGCGATGATGCCGACGTTCGCGGGCACGATGGTGGTTACGCTCGGATAGACGAACTCGACCGGGAAGCCGGATGCCTTGGCGGACAAACCAAAGAAATCGATCACGATGCCGATGCCGTACTGGCCGCTGTTCACCGCGTCGGGCACGCCGAACGACCGATCGGACACTTGCGCAAGATTGCCGCCGATCTCCAGCAACGTTGCCCAGCCCTTGTCCCAGCCTTCGCCCTGCAGAATGGTCTCGACCGTGAGATGCGTGGTGCCGGACCGCGACGGCGCCGAGATGCCGACGTGACCAAAGTACACCGGCTTCTTGAGGTCATCCCATTCCTTCGGCGCCGGCAGATTGTTGGCGCGGGTGTAGCGCGTGTTGAACATGATGCCGTAGCCGGATGCCGCAAAGCCGACGTAGTAGCCGTCCGGATCGTTGACCGGGTAGCTGCCGACCTTGTCGGCCACGCCCTGTGCCTTCGGCTGGTACTTCTGCAGCAGCGTGTTTTTCTTCAGCACTTCGAAAGCGTCGGGCGCCGATGCCCAGAAGATGTCCGGCGGGCTCGACCGCGTTTCGCGGATGAAGGCGATCGCCGCGGCGCTGTTGCGGTTCTGTACCTCGACCTTGGTACCCGGATACTTCTTCTCGAATGCGGCCGCGAATGGAACCGTGAGGTCCTTGGAGAACGAGGTGACGATGGTCAGCCTGTCGCCGATGCCTTGAGCGGATGCGGCGCCAGCAATTGCCGTGAGGGCGGCGGCCAGCATCAAGCGGCGGGTGAGGGAAGCCATGGCAAATCTCCCGGCGGATGGGTTCTACGGATTGTTGTCGCTAGTTGATGACAGGCGTGTGCCGGGTGCAAGGACCCGAAGTGGGGGTGCCACGCCGCAAAAAGCAAATGGCCGAGCAGGGCCCGGCCATCAGAATTCAGTGTTGAGAGACTACTTGCCCTTGCGGCGCAGCCTGACCACCACGTCGACGCGGGCGATCTCGTAGCCGGCCGGCGCGTCCGGCATCTTGCTCACGATCTGCTCGGCACCGGGAATGTCGACCAGGGCGTTCTCGCCCTCGACAAAGAAGTGGTGATGCGAGGTGGTGTTGGTGTCGAAGTAGGTCTTCGAGCCATCAACCGCGACCTGACGCAGCAGGCCGACGTCAGTGAACTGGTGCAGGGTGTTGTACACGGTGGCAAGCGACACCGGCACCTTGGCCTTGGTCGCTTCTTCGTAGAGCATTTCGGCGGTCAGATGCCGGTCGCCCTTGGCGAACAGAATCCAGCCGAGCGCCATGCGCTGGCGGGTCGGGCGCAAACCGACGTCGCGGAGCATGGTCTTGACGTCATGCCAGGGACAGCCAGTCAATTCGCCACGGTGCGCGTTCAGCGGCACTTCGTGGGCCGGCTCGACGGCGCTGGAAAAGACCATGGTCCTTGGTGTGGGCATCGGTACTCTCGGCTTTCTACTTAGCTAGGAATGCTTCTAAACTGTTGCAATTGTAATCATATCTCGCTTGGCACCCTGATGCAACTCTATCGCAACAAGACTGTCATGGTGGTCTCATTCTGAGCGCAGATTCGGGGTCTGTTTTTCCATTTCGACGGCCTCTATGTTAGGAAATTAAGACCAATGGCGAAGCGCGATCGCAATGGACAACCGACCCAACAGCTATGAATACGAGGACTTGCTGCGTTGCGGCCGCGGCGAGTTGTTCCCTGAAGGTCCACAGTTGCCACTGCCGCCGATGCTGATGTTCGACCGCATCTCCGAAATTTCGGAAACCGGCGGCCCGAACGGTAAGGGTTACATGCGCGCGGAACTCGTACTCAAACCAGACCTGTGGTTCTTCCCTTGCCATTTCAAGGGCGATCCGGTCATGCCCGGGTGCCTTGGCCTTGACGCGCTGTGGCAGATGCTTGGTTTCTTCCTCGGCTGGTTGGGCTCGTCCGGCAAAGGCCGCGCGCTCGGCATGGGCGAGGTCAAATTCTCCGGTCAGGTGCTGCCGACCATGAAGAAGATCGTGTACGGCATCGACCTCAAGCGGGTGATGCGCTCAAAGCTCGTGCTCGGCATCGGCGATGGCTGGCTTGAAGCCGACGGCTCCATGATCTACCGGGCTTTGGATCTCAAGGTTGGACTGTTCCGCGACGGCACGGCGATGCAACCGGCCTCCGCGTAGAGCATGATCCCGAAAAGTGGAAGCCGGTTTTCGGGTAAGATTATGCTCAGAACGCTTTAAGCGGACGCTCTTGCGGGATTGCGTCATTCGGGCCAAATGTGGCCCAATTGCAAAGCGCGGCCGGGGCAGGCGGGCTCTAGAATTTCGTATGAGGCAGCCATGAGGCGGGTCGTCGTCACCGGGATGGGCATCGTCTCATCGATCGGCAACAACACCCAGGAGGTGCTGGCGAGCCTGCGCGAGGCCAAGTCCGGCATTTCGCGCGCCGACAAATACGCGGAGCTCAGTTTCCGCTGTCAGGTTCACGGCGCACCGACACTCAATCCGGAAGAGGCGGTTGACCGCCGCGCCATGCGCTTCGTTGGCGGTGGCGCGGCGTGGAACCACGTCGCCATGGAGCAGGCCATCCGCGACGCCGGGGTCGAGCCGGGCGACGTCTCCAATGAGCGCACCGGCATCATCATGGGATCGGGCGGGCCGTCGACCCGCGCGATCGTCGAGGCCGCCGACACCGCGCGCAGCAAGGGGCCCAAGCGCGTCGGTCCGTTTGCCGTTCCCAAGGCGATGTCGTCCACTGCTTCGGCCACGCTCGCCACGTGGTTCAAGATCAAAGGCGTCAACTATTCAATCTCGTCGGCCTGTGCCACGTCCAACCACTGCATCGGCAACGCGATGGAGACGATCCAGTGGGGCAAGCAGGACATGATCTTCGCTGGCGGCTGCGAGGAGCTCGACTGGACGCTATCGGTGCTGTTCGACGCCATGGGCGCGATGTCGTCCGGTTTCAACCAGACGCCGGACAAGGCTTCGCGCGCCTATGACCGCGATCGCGATGGATTCGTCATCGCCGGCGGCGCCGGCGTGCTGGTCCTCGAGGAGCTGGAGCACGCCAAGGCACGCGGCGCCAAGATCTACGCCGAGGTCGCCGGTTATGGCGCGACCTCCGACGGCCACGACATGGTCGCGCCGTCCGGTGAAGGCGCCGTGCGCTGCATCAAAATGGCGCTGGCGGACGTGGGCGCGCCGGTCGACTACATCAATCCGCACGCCACCTCCACGCCGATCGGCGATATCAAGGAAATCGAAGCGATCCGCGAAGTGTTCGGCAACAAGTGCCCGCCGATCTCCGCCACTAAGTCACTTACCGGACATTCGCTCGGGGCCGCCGGCGCGCAGGAGGCGATCTATTCACTGTTGATGATGCAGAACGGCTTCATCGCAGAAAGCGCCAACATCGAGAATCTCGACCCTGCGATGGAGGGCATGCCGATCGTGCGCCAGCGCATCGACAACGCCAAGCTCGGCTGCGTATTGTCCAACTCGTTCGGCTTCGGCGGCACCAACGCCTCGGTCGTCTTCAAACGGTTGGACGTGTAGCGCACCATGACACAATTGATGCAAGGCAAGCGCGGCCTAGTCATGGGGGTCGCCAACGACCACTCGATCGCCTGGGGTATTGCCAAAACGGTCGCTGCGCACGGCGCGGAACTCGCCTTCACCTATCAGGGCGAGGCACTCGGCCGTCGCGTCAAGCCGTTGGCGGAGTCGATCGGCGGCAAGATCGTCTTGCCCTGCGACGTCGAGGACCTCGCCTCGGTCGATGGCGTATTCGCTGAGTTGCAGAAACAATGGGGCACCATGGACTTCCTGGTCCATGCCATCGGTTTCTCGGACAAGAACGAGCTGAAGGGTCGTTACGCCGACACCACGCGCGCCAATTTCCAGCGCACCATGGTGATCTCTTGTTTCTCGTTCACCGAGGCCGCCCGTCGCGCCGCCGATCTGATGCCAAATGGCGGCAGCATGATCACCTTGACCTACAACGGCGGCGATCGCGCCATGCCGAACTATAACGTCATGGGTCTGGCCAAGGCGGCACTGGAGTCGAGTGTGCGCTATCTCGCGGTCGATTTCGGTTTGCAGAAAATCCGTGTCAACGCGATCTCGGCTGGTCCGATCCGCACGCTGGCCGGCGCCGGCATCAACGACGCGCGCTACATGTTTGCGTTCCAGCAGAAGCACTCGCCGCTCGGCCGCGGCGTGTCGCTCGACGACCTCGGCGGCGCCGGCCTTTATCTGCTTTCCGATCTCTCCAGCGGCGTCACCGGCGAAGTCCATTTCGTCGATTCCGGCTACAACGTGATCGCCATGCCGCAGCCGGACGCGCTGCGCGCCGAAGCCACCGAGACCAAGGACGCCGCGCAGTAGCGCATGATCCCGAAAAGTGGGAACCGGTTTTCGGGTAAGATCACGCGCAAGAGGTCGTCATGACCGCGGCGCTGGGGAAAAGCTACGACGGCATCATCCTCGGTGCGGGGCACCACGGACTGGTTCTCGGCTCGTATCTCGCGAAAAGCGGCCTCGACATTCTGCTGGTGGATCGCCGTTTGAAATACGGCGGCGGGCTCTCCACGGAAGAAGCGACGGCGCCGGGCTTCTATCACAACCTGCATTCCATCAACCATTTCCACATCACAGAAACGCCGTGGTTCAAGGATCTCGGGCTTGCCGACCGCGTCGGCTACATCACGCCGCGTTACGAGCTCGGTCAGCCACACCTCGACGGCAGCGTTCTGGTGTTCGGCCGCGATCTGGAGGAAACGCTCGCCAATGTAGCGCGCTTCTCCAGGAAGGACGCGCAGACGTTTCGCGAATGGAATCGGAAGGCCGAGGAGATCACCGACCGCATCTTCCTGCCCGAGCGCTACTCGGAGCCGCTGCCGCAGGCCGAGCGCGAGGCGCTGCTGTCCAAGAGCCAGATCGGGCGCGACTTCCTCGCGGTCTGCGGCCGTCAGCCGTTCGACGTGGTGAAAGAGCTGTTCGAGAACGAGCACGTGCAGCTGCTGTTCCTGTTCAAGGTGTCGTTGTTCGGCACGTGGCTGGTCGACACGCTGTCGAAGACCAGCCCGATGGGCTCGGTGATCCGCGCCTTCGACCTGCAGAGCGGCTACCAGCTCTGCCAAGGCGGCTCGTTCAATCTGGCGCGCGGCTTGATGGAGACGTTCATCGCCGCGGGCGGACGGTTCCAGCCGCAGGTCGATGTCGAGCGCATCGTCATCGAGGGTGGCAAGGCGACCGGCATCGCATTGCGCGACGGCCGCACCGTGCGGGCAAAGCAATTCGTCGCCTCGACGCTCGACGTGCACCAAACCTTCGAGAACCTGATCGGCCGCGCCCAGTTGCCGGCTGCGTTCGCCAAGAAGATTGATAACTTCCAGTACACCAAATGGACGATCTTCGGCCTTCACCTCGCGCTCAACGAACCGATCAAGCTCAATTCCGAACAATTCGACCCCAACATCGCGCGAACGTTGAAATGGAGCCTCGGCGCCGAGACCATGGACGACCTGATGGCGGCGCACGCCGACGTGGTGGCGAACCGCGTCCCCCAGATCGTTCAGTTCGGCGCGGGGCCGCTTTCCACCATCGATCCGACCCAGGCGCCGCCCGGCAAGGCCACCAACTACGCGTGGCACGTGATGCCGCTCAATCCCGACATCGGCAACCAGGACTACGAGGACTTTAAGCGCGACTTTGCCGAGAAGATCGTCGAGAAATGGTCGCGCTATGCGTCGAACCTGACACGCAAGAACATTGTCGGGCAATACGTCTACACCGGCCGCGAATACGTCGCGCAGTTCCCGCAGATGCGGGGCGGCGACATTTTCATGGGCGCGTTCAACACCGAGCAGGTGATGTATAACCATTTCGGCTATCGCACGCCGGTCGGCCGGCTCTACATGGCGGGATCGGCAACGCATCCCGGCGGCGCGATCTCCGGCGGCGGCGGCTATATCTCGGCCGGCATCATCGCGCGCGATCTCGGCCTCAAGCTGTGGTGGAAGCCGTGGGATGCTGGCGAGGCACTGGGGAAGGTGGCGTGAGCGGCAGCGCTTCACACTCAACCGGCCGCACCTTGAGGAGCGCCGCGAAGCGGCGCGTCTGCGGACACTTGGCTGCGGGCGGCGCGTCTCGAAGGACGAGGCCTCCCGATCCTTCGAGATGCGGGCTGCGCCCGCCAGGATGAGGGCGGAGGGGAAAAGCAAAAGGCCGGGACTAGGGGTAATCCCGGCCTCTCGCTGCGATCCGTCGCGGGTTCAGACGCGATAGATCGCGCGATACTTCGCCTCGTGGTCGCCGATCGCCAGATGGCTGCCGGGCTGGAAGATCACCGAGACGATGTTTTCCGGCGCGATCTGCTTCTCCGCGATCGCGCTGTTCAGCAAGTCCTCGTCGGCGTTGACGATGACTTCCTTCAAGACTTGTGAGTTCTTCATGTTGTGCCCCTTCGCCGGTTACGCGGCCTTCGAGTGCTGCGGCGCCGAGCCGGTCAGGTCGAACCGGTCCAGGTTCATCACCTTGATCCAGGCCGCCGCGAAGTCCTTCACGAACTTCTCCTTGGAGTCCGAGCACGCATAGACTTCCGCAAAGGCGCGGAGCTGCGAGTGCGAACCGAAGGTCAGATCAACGCTGGTGCCGGTCCACTTGACCGCCTTCGTCTTGCGGTCGCGACCTTCGTACACGTTGTCGCCGGCCGGGCTCCATTCCGTGCTCATGTCGAGCAGGTTGACGAAGAAGTCGTTGGTCAGCTTCCCGGGCTGCTTCGTTAAGACGCCGTGCTTGGAGTCGCCGGCATTGGCGCCGAGCACGCGCAGGCCGCCGACGAGAACTGTCGTTTCCGGTCCCGTCAGCTGCAGCAAGGCGGCCCGGTCCACCAGCGCCTCCACCGGCGCCATGAACTGAAGCTTCTTGCTGTTGGTGTAGTTGCGGAAGCCATCGGCACGTGGTTCGAGCGGCGCAAAGGAGTCGACGTCGGTCTGCTCCTGCGACGCGTCCATGCGTCCCGGCGTGAAGGGGACCTTCACGTCGACGCCGGCATCCTTCGCGGCCTTCTCGACTGCAGCGGAGCCGCCGAGCACGATCAGGTCGGCGAGCGAAACCTTCTTGCCGAACTCCTTCTGGACCACTTCGAGCTTCTGCAGGACCGTCTTGAGCTGGGCCGGTTGGTTGACCTCCCAGTCCTTCTGGGGCGCAAGCCGAATGCGCGCGCCGTTCGCGCCACCGCGCTTGTCAGAGCCGCGGAACGTCGATGCCGACGACCATGCGGTTGAGATAAGTTGTGACACCGACAGACCGGACGCGAGGATTTTCGCCTTCAGCGCAGCGACATCCTTTTCGTCGATCAGTGGATGATTCACCGCCGGGATCGGGTCCTGCCAGATCAGCGTCTCCTTCGGCACGAGCGGGCCGAGGTAGCGATGGATCGGCCCCATGTCGCGATGCGTGAGCTTGAACCATGCGCGGGCAAACGCATCCGCGAACTGGTTCGGATTCTCGTAGAAGCGCCGCGAGATCCTCTCGTAAGCGGGGTCCATCCGCAGCGAGAGGTCGGTGGTCAGCATGGTCGGCACATGCTTCTTCGACTTGTCGAAGGCGTCCGGGATGGTGGCTTGCGCGCCTTTCGCCTTCCATTGCGGCACACCGGCCGGGCTCTTCGTCAGCTCCCATTCGTTTTCGAACAGGTTCTTGAAGAAGTGGTTGCTCCACTTCGTCGGCGTCTGCGACCAGGTGACCTCCGGGCCGCCGGTGATGGCGTCGGCGCTGTGGCCGCAGCCGTGCTTGCTCTTCCAGCCGAGGCCCTGATCCTCCAGCGCGCCGCTTTCCGGATCCGGTCCGACGAGTGACGGATCGCCGGCGCCGTGGGCCTTGCCGAAGGTGTGGCCGCCGGCAATGAGCGCGACGGTTTCTTCGTCGTTCATCGCCATGCGGAAGAACGTTTCGCGGATGTCCTTGGCCGCCGCGACCGGGTCCGGATTGCCGCCCGGCCCCGCCGGATTGACGTAGATCAAGCCCATCTGCACCGCGCCGAGCGGCTCCGCGAGCTGGCGTTCGCCGCTGTAGCGTTCGTCGCCAAGCCAAGTGCCCTCAGGCCCCCAGAACAGCTCTTCCGGCTCCCACACGTCGGCGCGGCCACCGGCGAAACCGAACGTCTTGAAGCCCATCAACTCCAGCGCGACGTTGCCCGAGAGAACCAGCAGATCGGCCCACGAGAGTTTCTTTCCGTACTTCTGCTTGATCGGCCACAGGAGCCGGCGCGCCTTGTCGAGGTTGGCGTTGTCCGGCCACGAGTTCAGCGGCGCAAAGCGCTGCTGGCCGGTGCCGGCGCCGCCACGGCCGTCGGTGATGCGGTAGGTCCCAGCGGCGTGCCACGCCAGGCGGATCATCAGTCCGCCGTAGTGGCCGAAGTCGGCCGGCCACCACTCCTGCAAATCCGTCATCAAGGCGGTGAGGTCCTTGATCACGGCGTTGAGGTCGAGAGTCTTGAACTCCTTGGCGTAGTCGAAATCCTTGCCCATCGGATCGGACAGGTTGGAGTTCCGATGCAGCATCTCGAGGTCGAGCGCGTCCGGCCACCAGTCGCGGTTCCTGTGCCCGCGCGCGCTCGTGAACGGGCACTTGCCCGCGCTCTTGTCGTCAGTCTTTGCGTCCATGTTTTCTCTCCGCCGCTGTTCTTGTGATGCTCTTTGGGTCGCGCAGGTCCATCCCTGCGTTGAGCTAAGGTCCTTAATTTAGATAAGTCCAATCCGATTGCCTGCGCGACACGATAAGATTATCTTATCGCGGTGATCACTTTGAAACAGTTGCGTTATTTGTCGGCGTTGTCACATCACGGGCATTTCGGCAGAGCTGCCGAAGCCTGCGCGGTGACGCAGCCGGCGCTGTCCATGCAGATCCAGGAGCTGGAGGCGGAGCTCGGCGTGCCGCTGGTCGAGCGCCGGCGTGGCGAGGTGGCGTTCACTGACATCGGTCACGAGGTGGCGCGTCGTGCCGAGCAGATGTTGGCGGCCACGCGCGATCTCGCTGACTTCGCGCGCCACCGCGGGCGACTACTCACCGGGCGGATGCAGCTCGGCGTCATCCCGTCGATCGCGCCCTACGTGCTGCCGAAGATCCTGCCGGTGCTGCAGCGGCGCTATCCCGATCTGCAAGTCGTGCTGCGCGAAACGCAGACACACGTGCTGATCGAGGAACTGCACCGCGGCGCGCTCGACGTCATCATGCTGGCGCTGCCGGTCGACCACGCCGAGATCGAGAGCCTCCGCCTGTTCGACGACCCGTTCCTGCTCGCGGTGCCGTCGACCGACAACCGCCCGGAGAGCGCCCGCGTCAGCGAGCAAGACATCGACTCGCAGCGGCTCATCCTTCTGGAGGAGGGCCACTGCCTGCGCGACCAGGCGTTGGCGGTTTGCTCCAGCGCTCGGCGCGACGTGAGCCTCGGCGCAACGAGTTCGCAACCGTGATGCAGATGGTGGCGAACGGCTACGGTGTCACCTTGCTGCCGCGCGTCGCCGTGGACGTGGAGGTGCGCGACGAACGGGTGAAGCTGCTGCGCTTTGCCGAACCCGCGCCGGGCCGCACCGTCGGTCTGGCCTGGCGCCGCACCTCGCCGCGCAAAGCCGATTTCGTGGCCCTGGGCCAACTGATGACGGAAACGCTGGGCTTGCAGCGTTAGCCAGCTAAAGCTTGATGTCGCTCTCGAGCTTGGCGCGGTTCTCCAGGCAGTAATAGCCGGACAGCCGCGTGATGATCTTGAGCCTGATCCATTCGTTGAGGATGCGGCTGACGTTTTCGCGGGCGATGCCCGCCATCGCGGCGACATCGCTCTGGCTGATCTTCTGCCGGATCAGGATGCGGCCCTGACCGACTGGCTGACCGAACGCTTCGGCGAGGTCAAGCAGAGCCCGCGCCACGCGACCCTTGAGCGGCAGGAAGCTTCCGGCGGCGAGCACCTCGTCGGTGTCGCGCAGCCGTGCCGCCAGCAGCGACACCATGTGCTTGTAGACCTCGGGATGCTGCTGTGCGAACGCTTCGAATGCGGTGCGGCTGATGAAGTCGAGTTCGGAATCGCGAACCGCTGCCACCGAGGCCGAACGTGGCTTGCCATCGATAGTCGAAAGCTCGCCGACGATCGCGCCGGCACCCAGAATGGCGAGAATGCGCTCGGCGCCTGACGGCCCGATGATGCTGACCTTCAGCAATCCTTGCTCGACGTGATAGCAGCCGTCGCCGGGATCGCCAGCAAGGAACAGCACCTCATCTGCGGCAAGTTTGATGCGCTTGGCGTGACCGAACAGCTGTGCGGACAGATGTTCCGGGAAAACCGATAACAGAGTGGCCGGTGGGGAGGGGGTTTTGGCCATGGTGCGGTCGGGTGACAACCGGGTGGGGACGATAGCCCAAATCGGGCAGAATAAGTGCAGAAAAGCAAAGGCCCGTCCGGGGCCGGGACGGCTGGGACGGGCCAAACTGAGCGGGAGGAAGTAACGGAAAGGTCGGTTCAGACCCGTCTCAACCTGGGCGGCCCAGCAGGGCGGCGCGGTAGCCGTCCGCGCGGGTCATTCCAACCCGGGCGAGTTCGACCTGAGGCATGCGCGAATATGCGCGATAGCGGTCGTGGATTTCCTGACCGTCGCGCACTCCGGCGCAAAACTCCTTGAAGCTGGTGATGAAGGCGCGGCCAAGGCTGGAAACAACTGTCCGGCGGTCGGAGTGGGCTTGGTTCGTGCGGTCCAGTGTGATCGTCGTCATCGCGGTGCCCCTTCAATTCGACAAGAGCTCATCGCTCTTTCCATGTTGGGACTTTAGGGATCACCTCACCAGAACGATGTGACTGCCATCACAGAACTGCGTATTTTCTTAACCATCTGATTTCACTGGATGATAACCAAAAAAAGGGCGCCCGAAGGCGCCCTCTGCCGTCCCGTCAAGTAGTCGGCTACTGCCCAGCGGCTTCCTGGTGCTGCTGATCGCGTTCGGCCTTGTGCTTGGCCTCCAGATCCTCGCCGGTCTGCTGGTCAACCACCTTCATCGACAGCCGAACCTTGCCGCGCTCATCGAAGCCGAGCAGCTTGACCTTCACCTTGTCGCCTTCCTTGACGACGTCGGTGGTCTTCTGCACGCGGTTCGCCGCGAGTTGGCTGATGTGGACGAGGCCGTCCTTCGCACCGAAGAAGTTCACGAACGCGCCGAAGTCCATGGTCTTGACCACAGTGCCCTCGTAGATCTGGCCGACCTCCGGGTCTGAGGCAATCGACTTGATCCAGTTCACCGCAGCGCGGATCGACTCGCCATCGGCCGAAGCGACCTTCACAGTGCCGTCGTCCTCGACGTTGATCTTGGCGCCGGTCTTCTCGACGATCTCGCGGATCACCTTGCCGCCGGTGCCGATAACCTCTCGGATCTTGTCAGTGGCGATCTTGAAGGTCTCGATCCGCGGCGCGTACTCGCCGAGTTCGGCGCGGGCGGTGTTCAGCGCCTTGCCCATCTCGCCAAGGATGTGCATGCGGCCCTGCTTGGCCTGACCGAGCGCGACCCGCATGATCTCTTCGGTGATGCCGGCGATCTTGATGTCCATCTGGAGGGCGGTGATGCCCTCTTCGGTGCCGGCCACCTTGAAGTCCATGTCGCCGAGATGATCCTCGTCGCCGAGAATATCGGAGAGCACGGCGAAGCGCTGATCTTCAAGGATGAGTCCCATCGCTATACCGGCGGTCGGCCGCTTCAGCGGCACGCCGGCATCCATCAGCGCCAGCGAAGCGCCGCAGACAGAGGCCATCGACGAAGAGCCGTTCGAACTCGGTGATCTCCGACACCACGCGGATGGTGTAGGGGAAATCCTCCTTCGACGGCAGCATCGGACGGATGGCGCGCCAGGCGAGCTTGCCGTGACCGACCTCACGGCGGCCGGGCGCGCCGATGCGGCCGGTCTCACCGACCGAGAACGGCGGGAAATTGTAGTGCAGCATGAACGCTTCTTTGTAGGTCCCGTGCAGGGCGTCGATCCACTGCTCGTCTTCGCCGGTGCCGAGCGTGGTGACGACGATCGCCTGCGTCTCGCCGCGGGTGAACAGCGCCGAGCCGTGCGTGCGCGGCAGGAAACCTGCCTCGACCACGATCGGGCGCACCGTGGTGAGGTCGCGGCCGTCGATGCGCTGCTTAGTGTCGAGGATGTTCCAGCGAACGATCTTGGCCTCAAGCTCCTTGAACACGCCCGCGACAGTCTGCATCGGGCGCTCGGGGTTGTCCTTGCCGTCCGGGAAGAAGTGCTCCATCGCCTTCTTCTTCACGGCGGCGACGGCATCCTGGCGCTCCGCCTTGCGCGGAATCGCGTAGGCCTTGCGCAAGTCCTGCTCGACCAGGCCGAGCAATTCCTTCTCGATGGCCGAAGTGTCGGGCAGCGCGAAATCGCGCGGCTCCTTGGCGGCCTTCTCGGCGAGCTGGATGATGGCCTGGATCACCGGCTGGAAGTGTCGGTGGCCGAACATCACGGCGCCGAGCATGATCTCCTCGGACAGCTCGTGAGCCTCCGACTCAACCATCAGCACGGCGTCCTGGGTGCCAGCGACGACCAGGTCAAGCTTGCTCTCCTTCATCTCGTCGATGGTCGGGTTGAGCACGTACTCGTTGTTGGTGAAGCCGACGCGCGCGCCGCCGATCGGGCCCATGAAGGGCGCACCGGATAGTGTGAGCGCGGCCGACGCACCGATCATCGCGACGATGTCGGGGTCGTTCTCCTGATCGTGCGACAGCACGGTAATGATCACCTGAGTGTCGCAGCGCCAGCCTTCGGCAAACAGCGGACGGATCGGGCGGTCGATCAGGCGGGAGGTCAGCGTGTCCTTTTCGGTCGGACCGCGCTCGCGCTTGAAATAACCGCCGGGAATGCGGCCTGCGGAATAGTATTTTTCGGTGTAGTTGACGGTGAGCGGCAGGAAGTCGACGCCGGGCTTCGGCGCTTTGGCGGCGACGACGGTCGCAATGACAGTGGTCTCGCCGTAGGTGGCGATAACCGCGCCGTCAGCCTGACGGGCGACCTTGCCAGTTTCCAGAGTTAGCTTGCGGCCACCCCAGTCGAGTTCAACACGATGGATATCGAACATAGAGATCGTCTTTCATGGTTTTCGCGAAGGGGCGAATGCCATGAGCAAGACGGCGAGATACTGATCCGCGCGGTCGTGCCGCGAACTGGAAAAGTATCCGGCGATCCTGCCATGGCCTTCGTGCCTCCGGTGAGGCGAACCGGCGCCCTATGCGGCCGGTTCAAGGTTCGGCAGCGCGTATCGCTGCCGGCGGTACAGCGGACTGACTGAAAGCGTCCGCACAAACGCGCGGGAATACCCGCGCGGAACTGTTCAGCGGCGAATGCCGAGCTTCTCGATCAGCGTCTTGTAGCGCGCTTCATCCTTGCGCCGCAGATAGTCGAGCAACTGCCGGCGCTGCGACACCATCTTGAGGAGGCCGCGCCGTGAGTGATTGTCGTTGACGTGAGACTTGAAATGCTCGGTCAGGCTGGTGATCCGTTCGGTGAGGATCGCCACTTGGACCTCCGGCGAACCGGTGTCGCCGGACTTCGTCGCGTATGACTTGATGACTTCGGCCTTTCGGCCGGTGTTAAGCGACATCGGTTAGTGACCTTTTGTTAGACCTCGGCTTCCCGATAGCCCGGTCAGGTTGAACACACGCTTAGGGACGATCTCGCCGCGGTCGGCTTCTGCCAGGGCCACAAGTTGACCCGATACCGTCACGTAAACCGTGCCGCGGAAGATTGGGGCGTCCCGTCCGCGCAACAATACGGCTTGGCCCCGTTGGAGCCTTGCCGCGTCTGCCCGGCTGACGGCCAACGCCGGGATGTCGTCCAGCGCGGTCTCGACAGGGCAGGAGAGCGTCGGCGAGGCTGACCTCGCCGGCGGCTGCTCTATGGCACATGGAACTCAGCTGTTCCAGCGAAATCATGGTGTCTTGGTCGAATGCTCCGACCCCCTGGCGGCGCAGGGCGCGGATATGCCCGAGGCAGCCGAGCGCGCGGCCAATGTCGCGGGCGAGCGAACGAACATACGTCCCTTTGCCGCATTCGGCCACGAATTCGGCGTGATCGTGGTCGGGGACGTTAACCAGCGCCAGCGCGTGGATCTCGACCGGGCGCGCTTCAAGCTCGACCACCTGGCCGTCGCGCGCGAGATCGTAGGCGCGTTCGCCCTCGATCTTCACGGCGGAAAAGCGCGGCGGCACCTGCGAGATGGTGCCGGTGTAGCGCGGCAGCAGCGCCTCGATCGCTTCGCGCGACGGCCGTTGCGCGCTCGTCGCGGTCACCTGTCCATCGGCGTCATCGGTGTCGCGCTCCTCGCCCCATCGAACGACGAAGCTGTAGATCTTGCGGCCGTCCATCACGAACGGAACGGTCTTGGTCGCCTCGCCGAGTGCAATCGGCAGGCAGCCGGAGGCGAGCGGGTCGAGCGTGCCGGCGTGGCCGGCGCGCCGCGCCTGGAACAACCGCTTCACCGCAGCGACCGCGTGCGTCGAGGTCATGCCGACCGGCTTGTCGAGCACCACCCAGCCGTGCACGTCGCGCTTCACGCGACGGAATTGCTGCTTTCTTCCGCCCTCATCCTGAGGAGGGCGTGCAGCGCCCGTCTCGAAGGATGGGGAGAGGTTGCGGGGGTCTTCTTCGTTCACTCGTCGTCGCTTTTCGTCTTGAGATCGCGCTGTACTGCCGGCGTTCGCAAAAGCTTCTCGATCCGTTCCGCTTCGTCGAATCGCTCGTCGGCGTGAAACCGAATCTCAGGAGCAAATTTCAGGTTAACGCGGTGCGCGATCTCACCGCGCAGGAAGCGCTTGTTGCGCTCCAGCGCCTCCAGCACCGCCTCGACGTCGCGGCCGCCGAGCGGCATGACGTAGATCGTCGCAAGCCGCAGGTCGGCGGTCATGCGCACCTCCGGGATGGTGATGAGATGGCCCTCGAGCACCGGATCATGCACGTCGCCGCGCGTCAGCATCTCGGCGACCGCGTGACGGACCAATTCGCCGACGCGCAATGCGCGCTGCGACGGGCCGGCAGGTGTTTCGCGATTGCGATGATGGCTACGGGCCATGACATTTTCTCCAATGTCATCATCCGCGAAAGCGGATGATCCAGTACACGCGGTTCCTCGACCATCATGGTCTGGGGGTTACTGGATGCCCGCTTTCGCGGGCATGACAGTCGGTGGATGTGGGACGCGCGCTTGAGACTTGGACTCAGAGCGAGCGTTGCACCGTCTCCACCCGGTAGCATTCGATGACGTCGCCCTGGCGCATGTCCTGGTAGCCTTCGAAGGCCATGCCGCACTCCTGTCCGGCAAGCACTTCCCTGGCGTCGTCCTTGAATCGCTTGAGCTGCGACAGCTTGCCTTCGTGGATCACCACGTTGTCGCGGATGAGCCGCACGTTGGCGCCACGTTCGACCTTGCCGTCGGTGACGCGGCAGCCGGCGATTTTGCCGACCTTGGAGATGTTGAAGATCTCCAGGATCTGCGCGTTGCCGAGCATGGTCTCGCGCCGCTCCGGCGTCAGCAGGCCGGACATCGCCTTCTTCACGTCGTCAACCAGGTCGTAGATGATGTTGTATTGGCGGATCTCGATGCCGTCGCGCTCGGCCTGCTCGCGCGCTTCCTTGTGGGCGCGCACGTTGAACGCGATGATCGCGGCGCCCGCGGATTCCGCGAGCGAGATGTCGGATTCGGTGATGCCGCCGACGCCGGAATGGATCACCCGCGCGGCGACCTCGTCGGTGCCGAGCTTCTCCAGCGAGCCGATGATCGCTTCGACCGAGCCCTGAACATCGCCCTTGATGATGAGCGGGAACTCCTTGCGGCCCGACGTCTTGACCTGAGCCATCATCTGTTCGAGCGAACCGCGCATGCCGGTCTGGCGGGCGGCCGACTTCTCGCGCTTCTGGTGCACGCGATAATCTGTGAGCTCGCGGGCGCGCGCTTCTGTCTCTACCACTGCAAGGCGGTCGCCGGCGTCCGGGGTGCCGGTGAAGCCCAGCACCTCGACGGGAACCGACGGTCCGGCGGTTTCGACAGGATCGCCGGAGTCGCTGACCAATGCGCGGACACGGCCCCATTCCGCGCCAGCCACGATGATATCGCCGACGTGAAGCGTGCCGCGCTGCACCAGCACGGTCGCCACTGGGCCGCGGCCGCGGTCGAGCTTGGCTTCGATCACGGTGCCTTCGGCGGCGCGGACTGGATTGGCCTTGAGGTCGAGGATTTCGGCCTGCAGGCCGATCATTTCGAGCAGCTTGTCGAGATTGGTTTTCTTCGTTGCCGAAAGTTCGACGTCGACCACCTCGCCGCCGAGCGTTTCCACCTGGACCTCGTGCTGGAGGAGATCGGTGCGCACGCGGGTCGGATTGGCATCTGCCTTGTCGATCTTGTTGATGGCGACGATCATCGGAACCTTCGCCGCCTTGGCGTGATTGATCGCCTCGATGGTCTGCGGCATCACGCCGTCATCGGCCGCAACCACCAGCACGACGATGTCGGTGACCTTGGCGCCGCGGGCGCGCATTGCGGTGAACGCGGCGTGGCCCGGCGTGTCGATGAAGGTGACCTTGCCGTGATTGGGCGAATCCACCTGATAGGCGCCGATATGCTGGGTGATGCCGCCGGCTTCGCCGGACACCACGTTGGTCGAGCGAATGGAGTCGAGCAGCGAAGTCTTGCCGTGGTCAACGTGGCCCATCACGGTCACCACCGGCGCGCGCGGTGCAAGCGTGGCCGGATCGTCGGCAACGTCGAACACGCCTTCCTCGACGTCCGCTTCGGCGACGCGCTTGACGGTATGGCCCAGCTCCTCAGCGATTAATTGCGCAGTGTCGGCGTCGATCACGTCGTTGATCTGCGCCATCTGGCCCTGCTTCATCAGCAGTCGGATGATTTCCACGCCGCGTTCCGCCATGCGGTTGGCGAGATCGGCGATAGTGATGAACTCCGGGATCGTCACCTCGCGAATGATCTTTTCCTTCGGCTCGTTGCTGAGCTCGCGGACCTGACGGCGATTGCGGCGGCGGAATGAGGCGTCCGAACGTTCGCGCACCTCGTCCGCGCTCAATGCGTTTACCAGGGTCAAGCGGCCGCGCGCTTTTTCGGTGGTCTGTGCGGCGCGCGTCGGACGCTTGGGAGGCGGCGCGGGGCGGGCGGCGCCGCCGGGTCCACGGCGGAACGTGCGCGGCCCCTCTTCTTCTTCCGCTTCGAGCTTGGGACGCGCACCGGGTCGCGCCGCGACCTCGGTGGATTCAACGCCGAACCGTTTCTTCGCGACCTCGTCGGCCTTCTTCTTGGTCTGTTCGTCGTGCTTGCGACGATCCTCTTCCTCGCGCTTGCGGCCCTCGGCGGCGTCGCGCTCGGCCTTCTCGAACGCCTCGCGAGTGGCACGGTTGCGCGCTTCTTCCTCGGCGATCTTGCGCTCTTCGGCATCGCGCAGCAGTGCGTCGCCCAGCGCGTGAGCGCGCCGATTGCGTTCCTCATCGGTCAACGTACGCAGCACGACGCCGGAGGGTTTCGTCGCGGGCGCGGCCGGAGCAGGCGCCGTGGAGGGCGCAGCGGCCCTGGCGGTAGGAGCAGGTTTGGCCGGAGTGGCCCGAGCAGCGGGGGCAGGCGCGGGCGCCTCGATGGGCTTGCCCTCGGCGCCCGGGCTGCGGCGCTTCTTGACCTCGACGACGACCTGCTTGCTGCGGCCGTGACTGAAGCTCTGGCGCACGACTCCCGTCTCGGTCCGCGGCTTGAGCGACAGCGTTTTCGAGCCGACGCTCAGCGTCTTGCCGTCAGGGGTCTTGGTGTCAGCCATTCAAGTTCCAGTTCGTGTCAAGGTTATCCGCGACCTTGGCCGCTTCCGTCCGGTCTGCCGGTCCGAAAGCGCTCAAGGCGGTGAAAACGCGCCAGAAACGTGTTGCTCGCAGGTCCGGCCAGCAGGGCTGCATGTACCACATTTGACCGCCCCAATGCCAAATCCAATTCCGGCGAGGGAAACGTCGTCACGGTGACTACGCGATCCGCATCCGGCCGCTGGCGCAGCGTCCCGGCCAGCTTACCCACCCCGTCCGGCCTGGCGTCCGAGGCATGGATCAAGGCGACGACCTTATCGTGGGTCAGTGCCGCTTCGGTCTTGGCGAACCCCGCCAACGCGAGCCCTGCCTTGCCGGCGATGGCGAGAGCGTCGAGCGCCCCCCGCACGAGCAGCCGTTCGGTCACGTGCGGCAGATCCGTCGCAACCTTGACATCGCCCTTGAAGCTTTTCGCAAAGACCTTCCGTGTCACCGCCTCGGTCAGTGCCGCCTTGGTGGCGGTGATCCAGATGCCGCGGCCGGGCAGCCTGCGCTTGAGATCGGGCACCACGCCGTCTGGGCCGAGCACAAAGCGGATCATCTCGTCGATCGGCTTCACCGTCCGGGTTGCCGCACAAAACCGCTCGGTGCCGCGACCGCTGCTACGCGGTCCGGCATCGAGTGCGGTGTCTTGGGCGTTGTTCTTGGGCGTGCGCCAGCATGTCGGTCCGATGTCGTCAGGCCTGCGCCGGCGCCGCTTCCGCGGTTGCCTGCTCGGGTGGCGGTGCCAGATCGGCTTCGGTGATCCAGCCCGCCTTGAGGCGGGCCTGCATGATGATCCCCTCGCATTCCTCGCGGGAAAGCTCCATGCCGTCCAGGAAGCCCGGCTCGTGCTTGCTCTCACCGTCCTTGCGTTCGGTGTAGCCGGCGAGGTCGTCGGTGGCGCAGCCGGCCAGATCTTCGACCGTCTTGACGCCATTCTCGCCAAGCTTGACCAGCATCTGCGTGGTGACGCCTGGCACCTCCTTGAGCTCGTCCTCGACGCCCAGCTCCTTGCGCTTGGCGTCGAGCTCGGCTTCGAGTTTGCCGAGATAATCGCGGGCGCGCGTCTGCAACTCGCGCGCGGTGTCCTCGTCGAACCCCTCGATGCCGGCCAGCTCCTTCTCGTCCGTCATCGCCAGCTCTTCGACCGAGGTGAAACCTTCGGAGGCGAGCAACTGGCCGATCACCTCGTCGACGTCGAGCGCGTCGATGAACGTCTGGGTGCGCTTCTGGAACTCGGCCTGCCGGCGCTCGGATTCTTCCTGCTCGGTGAGGATGTCGATGTCCCATCCAGTGAGCTGCGAAGCGAGCCGCACGTTCTGGCCGCGGCGGCCGATGGCGAGCGAGAGCTGCGCGTCGGGCACGACGACCTCGATGCGCTCGCGCTCCTCGTCGAGCACCACCTTGGCGACCTCGGCGGGCGCCAGCGCGTTGACCACGAAGGTCGCGATGTCCTGCGACCACGGGATGATGTCGATCTTCTCGCCCTGCAGCTCGTTGACCACCGCCTGCACGCGCGAGCCGCGCATGCCGACGCAGGCGCCGACCGGATCGACCGAGGAATCCCGCGAAATTACCGCGATCTTGGCGCGCGAGCCGGGGTCGCGCGCGACCGCCTTCACCTCGACGATGCCGTCATAGATTTCCGGCACCTCCTGGGCGAACAGCTTGGCCATGAACTGCGGATGGGTGCGGGACAGGAAGATTTGCGGGCCCCGCGGTTCGCGGCGCACATCGTAGATGAAAGCGCGAATGCGGTCGCCGGTGCGCATGGTCTCGCGCGGCAGCATCTCGTCGCGGCGCACGATCGCCTCGCCGCGCCCCAGGTCGGCGACGACGTTGCCGTACTCGACGCGCTTGACGATGCCGTTGACGATGTCGCCGATGCGGTCCTTGTATTCCTGATATTGGCGGTCGCGCTCGGCCTCGCGCACCTTCTGCACGATCACCTGCTTGGCCGACTGCGCGGCAATGCGGCCGTATTCGAGCGGCGGCAGTGCGTCGGCGATGGTGTCGCCCACCTGTGCCGCCGGGTTGCGTTTCTTGGCTTCGTCGACGCTGATCTGGTTGGACGGATTCTCAACCGCGTCCACCACCAGGAGATGACGCGCGAGGCGCAGTTCGCCGGTCTTGATGTTGATCTCGGCGTGAACGTCGGTCTCCGCGCCGTAGCGCGAGCGCGCCGCTTTGGCGATCGCATCCTCCATCGCGCTGATGACGATGCCTCGGTCGATCGATTTTTCGCGGGCTACCGCGTCGGCGATCTGTAGCAGCTCGAGCCTGTTGGCGCTGACAGCCATAGCTCACTCTCCCTCCTGCTGGGCGCGGGACCGGCCTGTGCCGGAGCCACGCTGAAATTCGTTTCGATGGCGGGAACTGCCCGCCGGATGTTGGTCCGCTTGGAGCGGCTGGTTGTCGTTTTGCGCCGCCGCATGCGCATCCAGATCAACAGGCGCTTCCCGCTGTTGACGTTCGGCATGCTTGCTGCGGCGCAACGCTTCGGCGATCAGCGCATCGGTGAGGACGAGCTTCGCTTCCGCCATGTCCTCGATCGGAAGCAACACCTCGGCTGGCTCATCCGGCTTGGCGTCGTCGCGCCGGATGCGCGCGCAATCGCCCTCGACGCCGAGCAGCATGCCGCGGAAGCGCTTGCGGCCATGGGCAGGCACGTTCATCTCGATCTTCGCGACGTTGTTCGCATAGCGCTCAAAGTCCGAGCGGCGCACCAGCGGACGATCGATGCCCGGCGACGACAATTCAAGTCGATAGGCGCGATCGACCGGATCGGCCGTGTCAAGCACCGGCGACAATGCACGCGAGGCCGCTTCGCAATCCTCGATCAGCATCGTGCCGTCGGGACGTTCCGCCATGACCTGCACCGTGCAACCGTCGCTGCCGGTGACGCGCACACGCACCAGCCGATAGCCCAAGCTCTGGAGCACGGGTTCGACGATCGCCGCAACGCGGGCGCTCAGTCCCGGTTCGACAATCATGCGCGGCTCGGCGTCCGGCACCATTTCGGTCGCGTCGCTCATCGCTTCGGTTCGCACAACCTTCTGTTTTTGCTTCGCTTTTTTCTCAGCGCTGCTGAGGTAACAAAAAAGAGCGGGTCCCGGGGGGCCCACTCTCAAAAGCCGATTTGGACTTATGAGGATCCAACCAGACGGTCTGTTTGGATGCGCGGAATATAGCGATTTGCGAAGGTCTTGCAAGACCGCGCCGGCGCTGGCGTGCTTGGCTAACGGTTCATTCACCAAGCCCGCCTAACTTGCTTTTCGTCGCCGTCGGTGTGCCGCGGCCGATGGGATTCCGAATGTCTGCGTCCGCGTCGCTGATTCCCGAGCTCGAAGACGTCATCCAGCACGGCTCGTACGCCCGCCGCGCCGAAACAGTCCGGCGGATCGCCAGCCTTTTCATCGACGGCTCACCATCCTTCAGCGAAGACCACATCGGTCTGTTCGATGACGTGCTGTGCCGGCTCGTCACCGAGATCGAAACCATGGCGCGCGCCGAAATGGCCCGCCGCCTGGCGCCGATTGGCAACGCGCCGGGCGAGCTGATGCGTCACCTGGCGCACGACGACGACATCGAGGTGGCGGGCCCGGTTCTCGCGCAGTCGCAGCGCTTGGCCGAACTCGATCTTGTCAACATCGCCGAGACCAAGGGCCAGGCGCACCTGTTCGTCATTTCCGGTCGCAACGGCATCGGCGAAGCCGTCACCGACGTCCTGGTACGCCGCGGCGATCCCGAGGTGGTGCGCAACGTCGCCGACAACAGGTCGGCCAAGCTTTCAAACGGAGGCTTTACCGCGTTGGTCAAGCGCGCGGCCGACGACGGGGTCTTGGCGGAGAAGGTCGGTCTGCGGCCGGATATTCCACCGCGCTTGTTCCGCGATCTGCTGGTGCGCGCCACCGCGGTGGTGCAGCAGCGGTTGCTCGCAACGGTGAAGCCGGAGACCCAGGCCGAGGTGCAGCGGGTGCTCGACAAGGTTTCGCGCGAGTTCAACGCCCCGTCGCGCGACTACACCGCGGCGCACCGCGCTGTGCTGGAGCTGCATCAAGCCGGCAAGCTTGGCGAAGAACAGCTCGCCGAGTTCGCCAATAACAAGAAATTCGAGGAGACCGTGGCGTCGTTGTCGGTGCTGTGCAACGTCCCGCTCGAGGCCGCCGATCGGCTGGTGAGCGGCGACCGCCCTGACCCGGTTCTCATCCTTTGCAAGGCGTTCGGTTTCACCTGGACCACTGCTCGGGCGATCATCGCATCGCGGTCTTCCGGGAAAAGTGTGTCGAGCCAGTCGCTCGATGCGGCCTATTCCAATTTCGAGAAGCTCGCGCCTGCGACCGCGCAACGCGTGGTTCGCTTCTGGCAGGTACGCGAGCCAAGCAGCGCGGCCTGACTTCGATCACAGGCGCCGGAAGGTCAGATAGCAGGGCACGCGGCCTTGCCGCATTGCCTTGGCCTCGTAACGCGTCCTGGTGAAGTGTGGCCATGGCCTGCGCCAGTCGTCCGCCTGCTCGGCGGCCCAGGCGAAGTGCGGTGAACGCGTCGCCCGGGCCAGCGTCCACGCCACGTAGTCCGGGATGTCGCTGGCAAAGCGGAACTCGCCGTGCGGCCGCAAGATCCGCGCGATCGTCGCGACGCTTTGATCCTGCACGAAACGCCGCTTCCAGTGCCGCCGTTTCGGCCAAGGATCGGGATAGATCAAATCGAAGCGGGCAAGCGATGCACCAGGCAGCCAGGCCAGTACGTCGGTTGCGTCGCCGTGATGCAGCCGGATGTTGGTGAGATTGCGCTCGTCGATCGCAGCGAGCGCCTTGGCCATGCCATTGACGAACGGCTCGATGCCGATAAAGCCCGTGCCCGGGTTGCGCTCGGCCTCGGCCACGAGATGCTCGCCGCCGCCGAAGCCACTCTCCAGCCGCACGTCGTCGGCGCCGCCAAATAACGTGCCCAAGTCCGCCGGCGCAGGCTTTGATAGATCGAGTGCAAGTTTCGGCAGCAATGTCCCGAACAGCGCGGCCTGGCGCGGGCGCAAGGCATGCCCCTTGCGCCGGCCGAAAAAGACGCCGGTTCGTCTCGGTGAGGCTTCGCTCATGCAGCGAATATCAAAAACGAAGAAGCCCGGCACAAGGCCGGGCTTCAAGCGATTGGAACAACGACGGCCCTACTTGAACGCGCTCTTGAGCTGGCCCGTCAGGTCGGTCTTCTCCCAGGAGAAGCCGCCGTCCTTGTCCGGTGCGCGGCCGAAATGCCCGTACGCGGCGGTGCGGCGGTAGATCGGACGATTGAGCTTGAGCGAGCGGCGGATGTTGGTCGGAGTAAGCCGGAAAATCTCCGGCAGCACCTTGGCGAGCTTGCGCTCGTCGATTTCGCTGGTGCCGTGCGTGTCCACATAGACCGACATCGGATCGGCGACACCGATCGCATAGGCAATTTGAATGGTGCACTGCGTAGCAAGGCCTGCCGCCACCACGTTCTTGGCGAGATAACGTGCCGCATACGCCGCCGAGCGATCGACCTTGGTTGGATCCTTGCCGGAGAACGCGCCGCCGCCGTGCGGCGCATAGCCGCCGTAGGTGTCGACGATGATCTTGCGGCCGGTCAGGCCGCAGTCGCCGTCGGGCCCGCCGACCACGAAGTTGCCGGTTGGGTTGACCAGAAAATCGGACGATTTCTTCGGCATCCAGCCTTTCGGCAGCGCCGACTCGATCGCGACTTCGATCAGGTCCTTGACCATCGCCGGCGTGTACTTCTTGCCGTTGCGGGTCTTCTCGTTGTGCTGTGTCGACACCACCACCTTGGTGCAGCCGACCGGCTTGTTGTTGACGTATTGCACCGTCACCTGGCTCTTGGCGTCAGGCTGCAGATCGAAGATCGCGCCGGAGCGGCGCTTGTCCGACAGCACTTTTAGGATCTTGTGCGCGAAGTAGATGGGCGCCGGCATGAACGAGCCCTTCTCGTAGACCTCGCTCTCGGTACAGGCATAACCGAACATCATGCCCTGATCGCCGGCGCCTTCCTCTTCCTTGCCCTTCTTCTTCTTGGCGTTGACGCCCATTGCGATGTCAGGCGACTGGCCGTGCAGCAGAACCTCGACGTCGGCTCCATGATAGGAGAAGCCGTTCTGGTCGTAGCCGATGTCTTTCACGACGCCGCGAGCAATCTGGGTGATTTCTTCGCGGTCCACCACTGACGTTCCGTCGATGGTGCGGAACAACTGGCCGCGTCCCTCGCCGGCGACCACGATCTTGTTGGTGGTGCAGAGCGTTTCGCAGCCCAGCCGAGTGTTGATCAGACTGTCGTCTGCGATGCCGAGTTTGATGTCCTTCTCAATGAACGCATCGAGAATGGCATCGGAAATCTGATCGCTCACCTTGTCAGGGTGGCCCTCGGACACGGATTCACTGGTGAACAGAAAATTGGCGCGAGACACCGTTACACTCTCCTGAAAGGGCGGGCTGTGGCCGCGCCGGGATGATCAGGGGGTGTTTTTGCAGTGTCGTGGAAGCGCGGTCAAGGTGTGGGCCGACGTGGGCAAACGCACCAGTCGTAGCGGCCGTCCGGCGAGCCGCTATTAATCGTGCTCTGCCACGATCTGTTCCACCAAATCGACGATGCGCCGGCGCAGCTTGGGATCCTTGATCCGCATGAAGGCCTTGGTCAACGCGAGCCCGTCGGAGGTGGCAAGGAAGTCGGATACGTAAGCCGGCGACGGTGCTACGGACATTCCGTCGCTATGCTGGCCCGGCGCAGATGGCGCGCCTTCGAAGAAGAACGACACCGACACCTGGAGAATGTGTGCGATCTGCTGCAGCCGGCTTGCGCCGATGCGGTTGGCGCCCTTTTCGTATTTCTGAACTTGCTGGAACGTCAGTCCGAGAGCGTCGCCGAGTTTTTCCTGGCTCATGCTGAGCATCATGCGGCGCATTCTCACCCGTGCTCCGACATGTTTATCCGTCGGATTGGGCGCCTTCTTCGCAATCATGTTGGTCCTCAATTTGGCGTCCCGGGGTAATGCTCACAATTCAATCCCGTGTGCAATCCGTGATTTGCAACCTTCATCTTTTATCGATAAAGCAAAATCAAAACTCGCATCTGATTTGGTTCAAATTGCGGACAATTATTTGGCATACCAGCGAAGCGCTTGATGTTGCGGTGGATACATACCAGCGAAGCGCCTGATGTTGCGGGGGACAATTGTGGCGCGTGCCAGCATCGCCCGGCATGGCGAGGCTGCGACTCGCGCGTGGATTCCGTATCCCATACAACCGATGCGGTCGCAGACCAGTTTTCCGAAGCCGAGGCTGATTTTTTGAAATCGACTACGCTTGCCGCACGCGGCGACGCAGCACCATGACCAGCGCTGCGCCGGCCAGCAACCCAGCCACGCCGTCGCCAGTGCGAACATAAATCGTCGGACCAATGCGGCGTGGCAGCGGCGCATCCAGCACGCCTTCTGTTCCAAGCGGCAACGACTTGATGATGCGTCCAAGCGGATCGATCACTGCCGAGATCCCAGTGTTGGCGGCGCGCACCAGTGGCAAGCCTTCTTCGATGGCGCGCACGCGCGCCTGCTGCAGATGCTGATAGGGTCCGCTGCTGATGCCGAACCAGCCGTCGTTGGTGAGATTGATCAACCAGCCGGGCCGCTCGCCGCGCGGCACCGCCTCGCCCGGAAAAATGATCTCGTAGCAGATCAGCGGCAGGAAGCGCGGCGCACGCGGCACCTCGAGCGCGCGGCGCCGGCTGCCGGGAATGAAGCCGCCCTGCACCTTGGTGATCTGCATGACGCCCAGCCGTTCGAGAAAATTCTGGAACGGCAGATATTCGCCGAATGGCACCAAGTGCACCTTGTCGTAGACCGAGAGCACCGAGCCGTCATGGTCGATCACGTAGATCGAATTGTAGGCTTGCGATATCGGCGCGCCCGGCTCCGGTTCCGGTGCGCGCACCGCGCCAGTGATCAGCACCGTACCTTGCGGCAGCAACTCCGCGATCTGCGCCAGCGCCTCGGCCTCACGCATCAGAAAAAATGGGAACGCCAATTCCGGCCAGATCAGGTGCGTCACGTCGCGCACGCCGGTCGACTGCGGGCCGGTGGAGCGATCGGACAGCGCGATGTAGCGCTTCATGACCTGATGCCTGGCGGCGTAGTTGAACTTTTCGTCCTGCTGAAGGTTGGGCTGCATGATGCGCAGTCGCACGTCCGTGACGAACTGCGTCGGCGAACGCGTCAACCGGATTGCACCGTAGCTGGCGAGCGCGCCGAGCAGCGCGACGCCGACCAGCAGGTGCAGCCAAGGCCGCCGCGTGTCGGTGCGTTCGTCGGCGAAAAGCGCCGGGGTTGAGAACACTGCGACGGCCAGAAAGGTCAGGCCCCAGATGCCGACCAGTGCGGCGGCCTGCGCCAGCACCAACGGGCCGGCGAGCGCGTAGCCGTAGGTGTTCCAAGGAAATCCCGTCAGCACATGTCCGCGCAGCCATTCGGCAATCGTCAGCGCGACGGCGAGCGCGAGAATGCGCAGCGGACCACGCGTCCACAGCGCGCGCGCAAGCGCCAATCCAAAGCCGGTGAACAGCGCGAGGCCGGCCGGCACCGCAATCACGGCGAACGGCAGCATCCAGCCGAACGTCTTCGCGTCGACCAGGAAGGCGTAGCCCATCCAGTAGAGTCCCGCGAAGAAATAGCCAAAGCCGAACCACCATCCGGCGACGAAGGCACTGGGCAGACCGCCCAACCGGCCGGCGGCGCCGTCGACCATCCAGACCAGAATGGGAAACGTCAGAAACAGCAGCGGCCACAGCTCGGTTGGTGGCAACGCCAGAACCGATGCTGCGCCGGTTGGAAATGCAATGAGCGCGCGGCGCCAACCCCAGGCCAGCACCACCTGATGCGCGAGGCGCACGATCGACGCGGCGTGTGAGGTGTTGGCGGCGAGCGTCACGGGCGTGGCGGCGTCTTCGCGGGGGGAGTTTCCGTTGACGCTTTGGACTGCGCTTCAGAATGGTCTTGACTGGCGAGTTCACCGGCGGTGTCGGCCGGTGCTGTGGCAGCCAGCGTTGGGCTCGTGGTTTCGGGTCCGCTGTAGCGGCGCCGGCCTTCGCGATCGTGCTCGATCTTGCGGTCGGTGCGGCGGTGGATGCGCACCCGCTTGATTCGCCGCGGATCGGCATCCAGCACCTCGATCTCAAATCCCTCGGGTCCGCTGATCAACTCGCCGCGCAACGGCAGCCGGCCGCCCAGCGCCATCATGTAACCGGCCAGCGTGTCGACGTCCTTGGCGGCGTCGCCAAGGTCGAACTCCGGGCCGATCGCGGCGGCCACGTCGTCGAGGTTGGCGCGCGCGTCGGCAACGAACGAGCCGTCGGGCTGGCGCACCACCGCCGGCTGGGCATCCTCGTCGTGTTCATCGGAAATCTCGCCGACGATCTCCTCGACGATGTCCTCCATCGAGACGAGGCCATCGGTGCCGCCGTATTCGTCGACCACCAGCGCCAATTGGATGTGGGTGGCCTGCATCTTGGCGAGCAGATCGAGCGCGGGCATCGATGGCGGCACGAACAGCATCGCCCGCACGATCCTGGTTTCCGCGAGCGGCACCGCCAGATTGACTGTCCTGAGATCGAGCCCGGCTGGCAGCGGTTTCTTGCGCTTGGCGTTCTTGTCGGCATCGACCGAAGCGCGCGTGGCCATGAAGGCGATCAGATCGCGGATGTGCACCATGCCGATCGGATCGTCGAGTGTGTCGTTGAACACCACCAGCCGAGAGTGCGCGGCAATCTGAAAGACCTTGATGAGCTCGCCGAGTGAGATGTCCTGATGCACCGCCACGATATCGGCGCGCGGCACCATCACGTCTTCGATCCGGCGTTCGCGCAGCGCCAAGATGTTCATCAACATCGTGCGTTCGGCTGGCGACACGCCGGTTTCGCCGGGGACCGCCGCCTCCAGCACGACCTCAAGGTCGGCGCGCGTGGTGCCGGAGCGCCAGCCAAACAGGGCGCGCGCGATCCGCGCGAAAATGTTCTCGCGCTCAGCCGGCGTTTCGGCTGCATGTGGCACGACGGCGGGCAGATTTCGGTTTTCGCCGGAGACGCTGTCAGGCATGGCGCGCCTCACATCCGGGCGTAGGGGTCGGGCACTCCGAGTCCGGCGAGGATCTTGACCTCGAGCAACTCCATCCTTTTCGCGTCGCGTTCGTTCTCGTGGTCGTGGCCGACGAGATGAAGAAAGCCGTGTATGGCGAGATGCGAGAGATGGTGCCGGAGCGGCTTGCCCTCGGCGGCTGCCTCTCGTGCCGTGGTCTCGAAGGCGATGACGATATCGCCGAGCGCCGCAGGGCGCGGGCGCTTGTGGCCCCCAGCCCGCCTCTCCCCTGCAAGGGCGGGAGGCAGACGCGGGGCCGGGAACGACAGCACATTGGTCGGCTTGTTGTGGCCGCGCCACTCGCGGTTGAGCGCATGGATCGCCGAATCATCGGTCAACACGATAGCAAGCTCCGCGGGCGGCGTTGAGGCCACAGACGCGGCAGCCTGTATGGCTTTTCGTGCGATTGCACTGGCTTGCGGCTCGGCCTTCCATTTGCGCGAGTGGATCAGAACCTCGATCCGAAGCCCGTCCGGCCCCCGCCGGCGGCGGCCCGGCGCACCCGTCATTCGCCGGCCTCGCGCTTGCGCGTGGCCGCCTTGTCGTAGGCCGCCACGATGCGCGAAACCAGCTCGTGACGAACCACGTCATCGGCGCTGAACGTGGCGTGACCGATGCCCTCGACCCCCGAAAGAAGCCGCATCGCCTCGTGCAGTCCCGAGGTCTGGCCAGCCGGCAGATCGACCTGGCTGGGATCGCCGGTGACGATCATGCGGCTGTTCTCGCCAAGCCGCGTGAGAAACATCTTCATCTGCATCGTTGTGGTGTTCTGGGCTTCATCCAAGATGATCGCGGCGTTCGATAGCGTGCGGCCGCGCATGAAGGCGAGCGGCGCGATCTCGATTTCGTTCGTTTGCAGCGCACGCTCGACGATGCGAGCGTCCATCAGGTCGTAAAGCGCGTCGTACACCGGCCGTAGATAAGGATCGACCTTCTCGCGCAGGTCGCCGGGCAAAAAGCCGAGCCGCTCGCCGGCCTCCACCGCTGGCCGCGACAGCACAATCCGATCCACTTCCTTGCGTTCGAACAGCGAGACCGCGTGGGCCACCGCGAGCCAAGTCTTGCCGGTACCCGCAGGCCCGGTTCCAAACACCAGCGCATCACGTCGCAACGCGCGAATGTAGGCATCCTGTGCGGCGGTGCGGGCGCGCACTGGCCGCTTGCGGAGGTTGATCTCCTCGAAAGCGGGACGCGGCGCTGCCGGATCAAAATCGAACAGCGAACCCTGCGCAATCACCTGGCGGATCGCGCCTTCGACATCACCGGCAGCAAGGTCGCGACCTCGCTTGAGCTGTTCGTAGAGGCCCTCCATCACACGGCGCGCCTGCTCGCAGGCATCGCGCGAGCCTTCGAGCGTGACATGATTGCCACGCTGCTCCGCGACGACGTTAAGCCGGCGCTCGATCAGGGCGAGGTTCTGGCCGTACTGGCCGAACAGCATGGAGGCAAGGCGGTTGTCGTCGAAGGCGAGCACGACCTGGGTCGGCGCAATGTCCGTGGCGGAAGGGATGCTAGGTCCGAGGTTACGCAATCGGTCAAGCTCCTGTGGCGGCGAGCATCAACTGCGTCTCGGCGTGCGGGGACGCGCCCGCCAACTCGCCGGACAGCGTGAAGCTGCCGATCTTGGTAACGGTTACCGGATGGATTTTGCCGGTCAGCGTTGTCGGCCCTATGACATGCACCGATTGTAGATGTGGGGACTTGCCAACCATCTGGCCAGGGCGCTGGCCGGGCTTCTCGAACAGCACGTCCATGGTGGCGCCAAGGCACCGGCCGTTGAATGCATCGAGCTGGCGGTCAATCTCGTGCTGCAATCGTTGCAGCCGGTCGTCTTTCACCGCTTCCGGCAATTGTTCCATCTCGGCGGCCGGTGTACCGGGCCGCGGCGAATACTTGAACGAGTAGGCGCTGGCGTAGCCGACTTCGGACACCAGATCGAAGGTTTGCCGGAAATCGTCCTCGGTCTCGCCCGGGAAGCCGACGATAAAGTCCGACGAGAACGCCATGTTCGGCCGCGCATCGCGCAGCCGTTCAATCACGGCGAGGTATTCGGCGCGGGTGTGACGGCGATTCATCGCCTCGAGCATGTGGTCGGAGCCTGATTGTACCGGCAGGTGCAGGTGCGGCATCAGTGCCGGCAGATCGCGGTGCGCTTCGATCAGGGCATCGTCCATGTCGAGCGGATGGCTGGTGGTGTAGCGCAGCCGCGCGATGCCCGGCACCTCGGCAAGGCGATGCAGCAAACGGCTAAGCGTCGAGGTGCGTCCGTCCGCGCCGGCACCGTGATAGGCGTTGACGTTCTGGCCGATCAGCGTGATTTCGCGCACGCCGGCATCGGCGAGCCGCTCGACGTCGCCAATGATCTTGGCGACCGGTCGTGACACCTCGACGCCGCGCGTATAGGGAACGACGCAGAAGGTGCAGAACTTGTCGCAGCCTTCTTGCACAGTGACAAAGGCCGCCACGCCACGCCTGCGCATCGCTGCACGGCTCGGTGCGGCGAGAAGATCGAACTTGTCCTCAGCGGGAAATTCGGTGTCGATCACCGGACCACGCTCCGCGCGCGCCAGCATGTCGGGCAGCCGGTGATAGGTCTGCGGTCCAAATACCAAGTCGACGCCCGGCACCCGGCGGATGATTTCCTCGCCCTCTGCCTGCGCGACGCAGCCGGCGACCGCCAGCATTACGCGGCGGCCTTCGTCGGCGGCGTTGCGCTGGAGCGCGCGCATGCGTCCGAGCTCGGAATAGACCTTGTCGACCGCCTTCTCCCGGATGTGACAGGTGTTGAGGATGATGAGGTCGGCGCCATCCGGCGCGGCAGTCTCGACGAAACCTTCAGGGGCAAGTGTGTCCGCCATACGCTGCGAGTCGTAGGCGTTCATCTGGCAGCCGTAGGATTTGACGAAGAGCGTGCGGGGTCTGCTCATGCCGTTCGCGGTCGATCCGGCTTCTATTGTGAAATCAATGGTTTCAGACGATCCCGGTGTGGCCGGCCAGTGACGGCACGGTGCGCCAGTCATAGCGGCTTTCGGCCGGAAATCAAATGGGCGCGATCCACGCAAGCTCAATGTTCCAGAGCTTCATTGCTTCGGCGGATTGGCCTAGCCTAGTGTCATGACACCGCCGCGCCGCCAGGTCTTGCAGCTTGCCGGAACCGCCTTCGCGGCGGTTGCCGGCGCGCGCATCGCGTCGGCGCAGAGCTACCCGGCGCGGCCGGTGCGGCTGATCATTCCGTTCGGCGCCGGCGGTCCGACCGACGTGTTCGGGCGTCTCGCGGCGCAAAAATTGTCCGACATCCTCGGCAGGCAGTTCGTCGTCGAGAACATCGTCGGCGCCAGCGGCAACATCGGCAGCCTGCGCGCGGCGAAGTCGCTGCCAGACGGCTACACGCTGCTGCTGATCCCGACCAACTTCGTGGTCAACCCGGCGCTGCTCCCCAGCACGCCGTACGACGCCGCGAAGGATTTCGATCCGATCACGGTCGCGGTGACGTCGCCGATGATCATCTCGGTGCATCCGTCGGTGCCGGCGCAGACCATCCAGGAGCTGATCACGCTGATCAAGGCGAACCCGGGCAAGTACAGCTACGCCTCAGGCGGCGTCGGCTCGCCGGGCCATCTGGTCGGCGAGCAGTTCCGCATGCAGCTCAATCTCGACCTGATCCACGTGCCGTTCCAGAGCGCGGGACTGTCGGTGCAGTCGACCATCGGCAACCACACCCAGATCGTCATCGTGTCGCCGGCGCCGACCGTGCCGCAGGTGCAGGACGGCAAGCTGCGGGCACTCGCGGTGACGCGCAAAAGCCGGTCGCAGGCACTGCCGAGCGTGCCGACCATGGCCGATGCCGGCTATCCGGACATCGAAGGCGAGAACTGGTTCGGCTTCGTGGTGCCGGTCGGCACGCCGAAGGACATCATCGCGCTGCTGCATCGCGAGGTCGTCAAGATCGTCGCGCTGCCCGACGTGAAGGCGAGGCTCGCCGCGCTCGGCTTCGAGGCGGTCGGCAATTCGCCCGAGGAGTTCGCCGCGCAGATCAAGCGCGAACTGCCGAAATGGGCCAAAGTCGTGAAGGACGCCAACATCAAGGCGGAGTGAGGCGTTCCGCGCTCAATTGCCGGCGCTGATGCCGGCCGCCTTGATGATCGGGCCCCATCGGTCGATCTCGAAGCGAAGCAGGGTGAAGAGCGCTTCGGGCGTCGAGCTTTCCACAATGACGCCGAGCGGTTCGAACTTGGCCCGCACCTCCGGCTCCGACAGCGCCTGGACGGTGGCGGCGTTGAGCCTGGCGATGATGTCGGCCGGCGTTTTCGCCGGCACCCACAGCGAATACCACGACGACACGTCGAACCCCGGCACGCCGGATTCGGCGATGGTCGGCATTTCCGGTGCGGTCGGGAACCGCTGTAGCGTCGTAACCCCGAGCCCGCGCACCTGGCCGGTCCGCACCGGCTGCAGCAGCGAGCCGCCGGTGCTGAACAGCGAATCGACGCGGCCTGCGACCAGGTCGGTCAGCGCCCCGGCCGCCACCCCGCGATACGGGACATGGGTGAGTTCGACGCCGGCCAGGCGCTTGAACAATTCGCCGGACAAATGCGGTGTGGTGCCGATGCCGGGCGACGCAAACGTCACCTTGCCGGGGTTTGACCTGGCGTGGTCGATGAAGTCACGGACCGTCTTCACCGGTGAGGTGACCGGCACCACCACCATGTTGGGGAAGCGACAGAGCAGCGACACCGGCGCGAGATCGGTGAGCGCATCGTAGTTGAGCGAGGCGTAGAGAAAACGGTTGGTCGCCAAGGTCGGGGCGCCGAGCACGATGGTATAGCCGTCGGGTGCCGCCCTGGCGGCGGCCTCGACGCCGATGTTACTGCCGGCGCCGGGCCGGTTTTCGACGATCACTTGCTGGCCCAGCAGTTCGGACAGCCGGCTGGCGACGATACGGGAGACGACATCGGTGCCACCGCCAGGCGGAAACGGCGCGATCAGGCGAATGACGCGATTGGGCCAGGTTTGCGCGTAGGCGCGATGACTTGTGGCCACGAGCGCGGACGCCGCGGACCATTCGATGAATCGCCGGCGCGTGATCATGTCAATCCGCCGGTTTGATGCCGGCATCCTTGATCACCTTTCCCCATTTGGCGATCTCGGACTTGATGTAGGCATTGATCTCGTCAGGCGTGCGGTCCTTGTCGGTGATCATGCCGATCGTCTCGAAGCGCTGCTGGTAATCCTTGGTGGCGACGATCTTCTTCATTTCGGCGTGAACTCTTGCCACCACATCGGGTGGCGTTCCGGCCGGAGCGACCAGGTTGAACCAGGTTGCCGCATCGAACCCTGGATAACGTTTCTGCGACCGTTGGCACGTTCGGCAGCGAGGGAACACGCGTCGAGCTGGTGACGGCCAGTGCCCGCAGCTTGCCGCCCTCGATGTTGCCCTTCACGACCGAGAGATTGGAGAACATGAAAGGGATCTGTCCGCCGAGCAGATCGTTCACGCCCGGCGCTTCGCCCTTGTAGGCGACATGCACCATCTTGATGCCGGCGCTCAGCGCAAGCAGTTCGCCTGACATGTGCGGGGTTGTGCCGACCCCGCCCGATCCGAAACTCATCCCGTTGGTCTGCGATTTTGCGAACGCGATCAACTCTGCCATCGACTTGATCGGCGAGGAGGCCGGCACCACCGCCACCAGCGGCGAAATGCCGACCATCGCCATGCCGGTGAAGGCTTTGGAGCCGTCGATCTGGATGCTGCGATAAAGCGCCGGCGCAACCGCGAGCGTGGTCTGACTGCCGACCATCAAGGTGTAGCCGTCGGGCGGCGACTTCGCGACCTGTTCGGAGGCAATCAGGCCGCTGGCACCCGGCCGGTTCTCGATCACGAAGGTCTGGCCCAATGCTTCTCCGAGCTTTTGCCCGACGATGCGCGCCGCGACGTCGGTGCCGCCGCCGGCGGCGAAGCCGACCAGGATCTTAATCGGCCGGTCGGGATATTTCGCCTGCGCGTGGCTCTGTGCGACTGCGAGGCAGCCGAGCAGCACGCCGATGAGAATGCGCAGACCGATCGCCGCGTGGATACGCTTCATGCTTCGCCTCCCTGCCTGCTGTCCGGCGCTCTTGAGTACGGCGCCGTTGACGGTCCGACGATATCGGAAACACAGCGGCTTGCCGACCCTCAAGCGTGGGTCGCCTGCAGCGGTTCCTCTTCGACAAGAATGACGGCGAAAAGTGCCAACGCGAAGCTCGCAGCCGCCGCATAGAAAATCCGCGCGAATCCCTCGGTAGAGTACGCGGCGGCACCGGCTTCCAGCGGTCCGGCGATGACGATCGCGCCAAATGCTGCGACCATCATCGTGCAGTAGAGATTGCGCGAGAATTGCATGGTGGCAACCGCGGTGCCGAAGGTCGAGATCGACACGCTGTTCTGCAGCACGGTGGCGGACAGCGGCGGCAGGCCGCCGAAACCAATGCCGATTACCACCAGAAGCAGCTCGAACTCGATCAGCGAGACATCGTGTGCTCGCCACCCCAGCACCATCAGTGCGGCGATCGCGATCAACAAGCCGATCATCGGAATGACTTTGTAATTCGTCAGCTGCGGCAGGATGGTGCCAGTCACGCCGGCGCTGATGTTGAGCGCCATGGCGAGCCCCAGCACGCTTAGCCCCGCAACGAACGGCGACATGCCGACGACGCTCTGGAGGTAGATCGGCAGGAAGATGTGCAGTCCGACGATCGCGCCCCAGCCAAAGGCATTGGCGGCGATCGCCAAGCGTGTGACCGGGCTGGAAAAGAATGCGAGCGGAATCAGGGGCTCCGGCGCGGTCAGCAACCGCCACACAAAACCTCCGCCGATGATCAGCGCGGTTGCGAACAATGCGAGGATCGGCGGCGACGACCACGGGTAACGCACGCCGCCCATGCTGAGCGCCATCATGAACGCGACGCTCGCGGTCATGATCAGCGACGCGCCGAGGAAATCCAGCTTGTGCGGCTGTTCGTGCCGCGGCAAGCCGCCTGAGCAGCGTCAGCACCAAGATGAGCGCGACGATTCCCATCGGGACATTGATCCAGAAGATCACCGACCAATGGAAATACTCCGCCAGAAACCCACCGAACGCCGGTCCGCAGGCGCCGGCCGTGGTGTAGGTCGCGGAGAAATAGCCGTAGTATTTGCCGCGATCCCTCGGCGCGGCGATGTCGCCGAGCACCACCATGCCGGTTGAGGTCAGGCCGCCGCCGCCCAGGCCATGCAACACACGACCGAGAATGAGCACGAACATGTTGGGCGCAAGCGCGCAAACCAGCGAGCCCAGCACGTACAGCGAGATCGAAATCACCAATGTGGTGCGGCGGCCATGGATGTCGCTGATCTTGCCGTACAGCGTCGTCACGGTCGTGTTAGCGATGAGATACGCGGTGATCAGCCAGGGCAGGTCGTGAACATTGCCGAACTCGCGGCCGATGACGGGCAGCGCGCTCGCCAGGATGGTGCCGTCGAGCGAGCCCATGAACACCGGCAACAGCACGCCGAGCACGATGAGCATGGTCTCGCGGTGCGTGAGCGCACGGACATCACGCGGCGGCGTGGCGGCATCCATGCTTGCTATGCGGGACGCTGCGCCTTGGCATCCTGAATCGCCTGCCAGACCGTGAACGGCGTCGCGGGCATGGCGATATTGCGGATGCCGAAGTCGCGCAGCGCATCGACGATGGCGCTGACCACCACCGCCGGCGCCGGGGTGGTGCCGCCTTCGCCGCCCGCCTTGATGCCGAGTGGATTGGTCGGCGACAGCACCTCGACGATCTCGGCCTTGAACGACGGCAGCGTGTTGGAGCGTGGCATCCCGTAATCCATGAACGAGCCGCACATCGGTTGGCCGGACGACGGCTCAACGTAGCACTGCTCCCACATCGCCTGGCCCACGCCCTGCGCGATGCCGCCATGCGTCTGGCCATGAACAATGAGCGGGTTGATGCAGCGGCCGACGTCGTCGACCGCGGAATAGCGGGTGATTGCGACGTGGCCGGTTTCGGGATCGACTTCGACCTCGCAGATCGCACAGCCGTTCGGGAATACCGGCTCATGCATCTCGTTGTTGGCCGCGGTGGCAACCCCGTCCTTCAGTTCCTCGGGCAGCTTGAGCTGCGCAGCTTCTTTCGCGAGTTCAAAAAAGTCGAAACTGCGGTTGCTGGCCGGAGACCAGAAGCGGCCATCGGCGAATTGCACGCTGCCTGCCGGCGCATGGAATGCGAGCGCGGCGATCTTCTTGGCCTTGGCGATCAGGTCGGTCGCCGCCTTGGAAATGACGGTTCCGGCATGGCGCATCGAGCGGCCGGAATGCGATCCGCCGCCGACGCTCACGATATCGGTGTCGCCAATAATGATGTCGACGGTTTCGACCGGCAGATGGAGCAGATCGGCGGTGACTTGTGCAAAGCTGGTCTCGTGGCCCTGTCCGCTCGGTTGCGTGCCGATCACAAGGCCGACGCGGCCCTCCGGCTTCACGGTGATCTCGGCGCGCTCGCGGGGGGCGCCGATCGAGGACTCGACGTAGTTGGTCAGCCCGAGACCCAGCAGCATGCCGCGCTTTTTTGCCTCGCGGCGACGCTGCTTGAAGCCGTCAAGATCGGCGATGCGCATCGCCAAGTTCATGTTGAATTCGTAGGTGCCGCTGTCGTATTGCATTCCGACCGCATTGCGGTACGGGAACTTCTTCGGCGATACCAGGTTCTTGCGGCGCAGCTTGATGCGATCGATGCCGAGTTCCTCCGCGGCCATATCGATCAGCCGCTCGATCGCGAATGTCACCTCCGGCCTGCCCGAGCTGCGGTAGGCGTTGGTCGGCATCGTGTTGGTGAACACGGCGCGCGCCCGCAGCGTCGCGGCGGGAATGTCGTAGGAGCCGGTGATCAGTCCGGCGCCCTTGCTCAGCGGCGACAGCGAAACGCACAGCGCTCCGACGTTGCTGATGTTGTCGGCGCGCATCGCCATGAATTTTCCGTCCTTGCGCAGCGCAAGCTCGACCTTGGTGATGAGATCGCGGCCTTGATAGTCGGTGAGGAAGGCTTCCGAGCGGGTCGCGGTGAACTTCACCGGCCGGCCGACCTTCTTCGAAGCCCACATCACCAGTCCGAACTCGACATACGGTCGATTGCGTGCGCCGAAGTTTCCGCCGACATCGAACGAGAGAACACGTACCCTGTCGTGCGGCACACCAAGGACGCTGGCCAGCTCTTGCTTGTGCTTCACCGCGCCGCCGCCGCCGGCGTAGAGGGTGTAGCGCTGTGTCGAGGTGTCGTAGTGGCCGAGCGCGGAGCGCAGCTCCATGGTCACCGCAGTGACGCGCCCGATGAAGAACTCCTTCTTCACCACGTGATTGGCCGCGGCGAACGCGGCGTCGGTCGCGGTCTCGTCGCCAAACAGCGTATCGATCAGGACGTTGTCAGCCGCCTCGTCCCACACGACCGCCGCGCCAGGCCTAATCGCGTCGGCGGAATGAAGAACGAACGGCAGTTCTTCGTATTCGATCGCCACCGCCTCGGCGGCGTCGAGCGCCTGGGTGCGGGTCTCGGCGACCACCATGGCCAGCGCCTCGCCGACGTGCCGTGCCTTGTCGGTAGGCAACAGCACGTTGGGGCCGATGAAAAGGTTGCGGCCTGCAGGGGGCCCCAGCTTCATGTCGAAGTTGGTCGAGGGAATCGCCGAGTGTGGCAGCGGCTTGAGCCCATCGGCGCGGACGTCCGCCCCGGTGAACACACCGAGCACGCCTGGCATTGCCTTGGCCTTGGCAGTGTCGATCCGAGCAATGCGCGCATGCGCATGCGGCGAACGCACCATCGCCGCATAGGTCTGACCGTCGAGGCTGAAGTCGTCGGTGAAGCGGCCCCGGCCGGTCAGGAGCCGCTGGTCTTCCTTGCGTCGCAGCGGTTGGCCGATGGCGTTGAAGGCTGTGCCTTCCGGGATTTTGATCCGTTCGTTCATGTCACGCCGCCGGCCCACGATACGTTTGGGGATGGTCCTTACGGAAAACCGGCACCCACTTTTGCGGGATCATGCCACTAGCGACGCGGCTTGTCGTCCAGCGGCACCGCATAGAGCTCGAGCCGGTGGTCGACCAGCTTGTAGCCGAGCTTGCGCGCCACCTCGGTCTGCAGCTTCTCGATCTCCTCGGAGGTGAACTCGATCACTTGGCCGGTGCGAAGATTGATCAGATGATCGTGATGCGATTCCGGAATCTGCTCATAGCGCGCCCGACCCTCGCGGAAGTCGTGACGCTCGATGATGCCGGCGTCCTCGAACAACTTAACGGTGCGATACACGGTCGAGATCGAGATGTTCTTGTCCACCTCGTGACAGCGCCGGTAGAGCTCTTCGACGTCGGGATGATCGGCCGAATCCGCCAGCACCCGTGCGATCACCCGGCGCTGCTCGGTCATGCGCATGCCTTTGGCGACGCAAAGCGCTTCGATGCTGGTTTTCGGCGCGACCACACGTTCCTCCGGCTTGTCCTGATCATATGAGCCGCGCGCCAATGCGTCCATCGCGGCAATCGCCCCGGTTTCACACCAAATCGCGGCGCAGCACCAGCGCCGTCGCGGCATGGCTGCCGGTGTGCTGATAGTAGCCCGCTCTGCGCCCGACCTCGCGGAATCCGGCGCGCGCGTAGAGCCTTCGCGCCGGCGCGTTGTCTTCGTCTACTTCGAGGAACACCGCGTCTGCGCCGAGCCCGGCCAGCCGGCGCAGATGGAGATTGAGCAGCGCCCGCGCGAGGCCTTGGCCACGCCGCGCCGGCGCCACAGCAACTGACAGAATCTCCGCTTCGCCCGCCGCAATCCGCGACAAGATGAAGCCGTCCATCGCGCCACCGCGCATGGCGCGATGCGCGATCACGTTGCGGTCGATCAGCAGCTGCTCGAACTCGCCGTCGCTCCAGCCGCGGCGGAACGAGACAGCGTGCAATCTGGCGATCGCCGGGGCGTCGCGCGCGCTCGCTTCCGACAACGCGGGCTCGCCGCGTGCGAACAGGCGACTGATCCAACGCATCATCGGCGCGGCAATCTCGCGGCGGCTTGCGGCTGTGCATCGGGTGCACGCAGGTAGAGCGGCTTGACCACGCCGGGATCGCCGTTCGCCACCGCACCGAGCCGCGCCACCCAGGCGATGTCCGGTATTTTGAGTTCTTCGACCAACAGCGGCGGTGGCTCATTGCCCGGCCATGCCGCCGCGACTGCGCGGGCGGCAGTGCCGACCAGTCGCGTCTTTCCAGTGGCGGCGATACGCACCGCGTCGCGAATCGAGGCGATGCGCGGTGCTACGAGCGTGCGGCCGCCCGGCCCGAACACCTGCAAATAGACATGCTGGTGTCGGGCGTCGATCGCCACGGCCAACGCGATGGTATCGTCGTCAGCGATGAACGGCGCGGCGAACGCCGCGAGCGTCGACAGACCAAACGCCGGCTTCTCGGTCGCGAGCGCAATGCCGCGTGCGGCCGCGATGCCGACCCGAAGCCCGGTGAAGCTGCCCGGGCCGGTCGTCACCGCGACGCGGTCGAGCGCCGCGAACGGCGTTTCCGCCTCGCCCATCACCTGGGCGATCAGCGGCACCAGTGCTTCGGCGTGGCCGCGTGCCATCAGCCGCGACTCGCGGACCAACATGCCGTTTTCGGTGTCGAGCACGGCGGCGGAGCAGGCCTCCAGCGCGGTGTCGATGGCAAGCACACGCATGAGGTGATTCTATCACCGCCACGGGCGGCCTTGCGCAGGCCATCCACGTCTTTCTAGTGCGTGATCCCGAAAAGTGGGAACAGGTTTTCGGAAAAGACCACGCACAAAACGATTTAGAGGCCAAACCGTCATGCCCGACTTGAGGCCGGGCATGAAAAGTAAGGACTAGTCTGCGGCTTACATCGGCCGGACTTCGACTACGTCGGGCACGTAGTGCTTCAGCAGGTTCTGGATGCCGTGCCGCAGCGTGGCGGTCGAGGACGGGCAGCCCGAGCAGGCGCCTTTCATGTGCAGGAACACGATACCGTCCTTGAAGCCGCGGAACGTGATGTCGCCGCCGTCGTTCGCGACCGCGGGTCGCACCCGCGTCTCGATCAAGTCCTTGATGGTGGCGACGGTGTCGGCGTCTTCCGGCGCAAAGAATTCGTCATCGTGGACGCGCTCGCGGTCTCGCCGTCGCGCAACAGCGGCGCGCCGGACATGAAGTGTTCCATGATGGCGCCGAGAATGGCCGGCTTGAGCTGCGGCCACTCGCCCGCCGACTTGGTGACGGTGATGAAGTCGGAGCCAAAGAACACGCCTTCAACGTTATCGATCCCGAACAGCCGCTCGGCCAGTGGCGATTTGGCGGCGGCGTCCCGGCTGCGCATGTCGAGCGTGCCGGTTTCGAGCACCGGCTTGCCGGGCAGGAACTTCAGGGTCGCCGGATTGGGCGTGGCTTCGGTCTGGATGAACATTGTTGTGGCTCCTGGGCCGGTAGCGTGTTCAAGGCCCGCGCGGCACAAATCATTATAGCAGATAAGTGGCGATTGCGCGGGGCTGGGTCAACCACCGGCGGCCCATGGGCCGTGTCGCAGATATGCTACCTTTGGGCCTCTTGGGGGCGGCCGCCGCCTTCAGCCGGCGAGCGCGTCGATCTCTTCGTCGGTCAGATGCCCCGGAACAATCGCTACCGGGATCGGATAGTCGCCAAGGCTGGCGCTCAGCCCGGAAACCAGCGGACCAGGCCCTTCCTTGCTCTGCGCGGCCGCCAGCACCAGAATCGCGATGTCCTCGTCGTCCTCGATCAGGTCCAGGATCTGGTCCGCGGTCTTGCCCTCGCGCACCACGCGTTCGGCGGTGATACCCGCGATGCCGTTGGCGCGGCCCGCCATCTTTTCCAACGACGCGTTGGCCTCCTCGTGCGCCTCGGCTTTCATGATGTCGGCGACACCGAGCCATTGCTGGTTGCGCTCCTGCGTCTCGATCACGCGCAACATCACTACGCCGGCGCCAACGCGCGCCGCGCGCCGCGCGGCAAAATAGACCGCGCGATCGCATTCCGGAGTGTCATCGACGACAACGAGCCATTTGGGCGTATGCCCGGCCTCGTAACTACGGCGTCTGCGAGACATGGTTGTCCTCACTGGCGTCGCACATGCACCGGAATGGTGGCACGGGATTCGGCCACCGCACAAGCCGCGGTCTTGCTCGATTTTACGGCATGAATTTGTACAGACTAGCGTCGCACGAAACCGACGATGTCCTTGACCGACTTCATGGTTTCGGCGGCGATCGCCTGCGCGCGCGCCGAGCCGTCGGCAAGCACACCGTCGATATAGGCAGCGTCGTCCTTGAGCCGCCGCATCTCGGCGGTGATCGGGCTGAGCTTTGCCACCAGCAGGTCGGACAACGCCGGCTTGAAGGCGGAGAACTGCGCGCCGCCGAATTGCTTGAGCACCTCGGCTTTGCTGACACCGGCGAGCGCCGCGTAGATGCCCACCAGGTTCTCGGCCTCGGGGCGTGATTCCAGCGCCTTCTCGTCGTGCGGCAGCGGATCAGGATCAGTCTTAGCGCGGCGGATCTTCAGCGCAATCGTGTCGGGATCGTCGGTCAGGTTGATGCGTGACTGGTCGGACGGCTCCGACTTCGACATCTTCTTGGTGCCGTCGCGCAGCGACATGACGCGCGTCGCCGGCCCCTGGATCAGCGGCTCGGGCTGCGGAAAGAACGCATCGCCGAAGCCGTGGCTCTTGATGGTCTCGGCGAAGTCGTTGTTGAATTTCTGCGCGATGTCGCGCGACAGCTCCAGGTGCTGCTTCTGGTCCTCGCCGACCGGCACGTGGGTCGCACGATAGACCAGAATGTCGGCCGCCATCAGGTTCGGATAGGCGTAAAGTCCGACCGACGCATTCTCGCGATCCTTGCCGGCCTTCTCTTTGAACTGGGTCATGCGATTGAGCCAGCCCAGCCGCGCCACGCAGTTGAACACCCAGGCAAGCTCGGCGTGCTCGGCGACCTGGCTTTGGTTGAAGACAATGTGCTTCATGGGATCGATGCCGGCCGCAATGAAAGCGGCGGTCACTTCGCGCGTCGCCTTGGTCAGCTCGGCCGGATCCTGCCAGACCGTGATGGCGTGCATGTCGACGACGCAGTAGATGCAGTCATAGCTTGACTGCAGCTTCACGAAATTGACGATCGCGCCGAGGTAGTTGCCGAGATGCAGGTTGCCGGTCGGCTGCACTCCGGAAAACACCAGTTGCTTGAACGCGGCCATGGCGGGCTCCTTCGGTGCGCCTCTTGCCATGGCGCCACGGCGACGCGCAAGGGCGGCGGGGCATCGGCCCATCGCGCCGAAGGGTTGCCGCACAGGGGATGGCCGCTATAGTGCGCGGCATTCTCCGCCAACCGCGAGTTTCCAATGTCCAGTGTCCGCTACGACGTGCTCGGCTTCGGCAACGCCATCGTCGACGTGATTGCCCGCGCCGATGACGATTTCCTGGTCAGGCAGCAGATGCGCAAGGGCGGCATGTCGCTGATCGACGAGGCGCGCGCGCAGGCGGTCTACGACGCGATGGGGCCGGCAGTGGAAATTTCCGGCGGCTCGGCGGCGAACACCATCGTCGGGATCGCCGGCTTCGGCGGCCGCGCCGGCTTCGTCGGCAAGGTCAAGGACGACGAGCTTGGCCGCACCTTCGCGCACGACATCCGTGCCGCCGGTGTCGCATTCGATACGCCGCCTGCCGCCGATGGCCCCTCGACCGCGCGCTGCTACATCATGGTGACGCCGGACGGCGAGCGCACCATGAATACGTATCTCGGCGCCGCGCAGGACCTGCACCCCAACGACGTCGATCCGGACACTGTCGCTGCTTCGGAGCTGATCTATCTTGAGGGTTACCTGTGGGATCCGCCGCACGCCAAGGAGGCGTTCCGCAAAGCGGCGAAGATTGCGCACGAAGCAAAGCGCCAGGTCGCGCTCACCTTGTCGGATGCGTTCTGCGTCGGCCGCTATCGTGCCGAGTTTGTCGATCTTCTCCGCAGCGGCACGGTCGATCTGGTGTTCGCCAACGAAAGCGAGTTGCTCAGCCTCTACGAGACAGCGAGCTTCGACAGCGCGGTGACCGCGCTGCGCAGCGACGCCAAGCTCGCGGTGGTGACGCGCAGCGAGAAGGGCTGTGTCGTCGTCAGCAAGTCAGAGGCCGAGGCGGTGCCGGCGGCGCCAATCAACAAGCTGGTCGACGCGACCGGCGCGGGCGATCTGTTCGCCGCGGGTTTTCTGTTCGGCTTGGCTAAGGGGCTATGACCATAAGACCGCAGCTCGGCTCGGCGGCCTCGCGGCGGCGGAGGTGATCCAGCACATCGGCGCGCGGCCCGAAGTGTCGCTCAAGTCGCTTGCCGAGCAGCACGGCCTGCCGGTGTAACGGGCAATCCGGCGGTCGCGCGAGCGGACCATTAACCCGTTGGTAAGCCAAACACGGTTACCGGTTGGTAAATCCACCAGTCGGGAATCGTGGCCATGGCCGACGAAAGCAGCCCCAAGAACGCGATCACGATATTCGGCGCGCTCGACAAGCCAAGATTGGGTTCGTCGGCCGAGCCGCTGACCATCGACCTCACCGCGCTCGAAACCAGGATCGAGCCGGCGCAGAGCGAGACGATGGGTCCTGCCGCAGGTCCGGCCGCTGACGCAACCAGTCCCGGCGCGAACAGGTATTCGCCGCTCGCAGCGTCGATCGTGGCGGCGCTGCTGTTTGGCGCGATTGGCGGCGCCGCAGCAACTTATGGATTGTCGCGTGAAGCGCCTGCAGCGGCCAACCCCGCGGCACCGCTGAGCGATGAAACAAACGCGCTGCGCGAGCAGGTGGAACGGCTCTCCAGCCAACTCGCCGCGCTGAAGTCCGGCCTTGAAACCGCCAGCCGCGCGTCGACGCAACAACTCACCAGGATCGGTGAGCGGCTCGACCGCGCCGAGAAGGCGCAGACGGAACCCGCGGCCAAGCTTGCCAAGCTTTCGGAGAGCGTCGACCGGCTGGAGCGCCGCACGGCCTCTGCGCCCGCGCCGGACGTGACCGGCTCCGTCACCAGCATCGAGAAGCAGCAGAGCAAGCCGCCGTCGCTCGACGGCTGGAAGCTGCGTGACTACTACGCCGGCCGCGCCGTACTGGAGAGCCGCGACGGCACGCTGTTCGACGTCATGCCGGGCGCCACGTTGCCGGGCGTGGGCAAGATCGAGACCATCAAGCGGGTTGACGGCAAGGTGGTTGTCACCACCCCGAAGGGCACGATCACCTCGTCGCTCGAGTCGCCGCGGCGGCTGCCGTACCATCTGCCACCCGGCTACTAAACCTTTTCGGAAATTGGCGCCGCGCACTCCGTTCACCTCTCCCCGCTTGCGGGGAGAGGTCGGCGCGCCATAAGCGCGTTCACGCGCGTCTTCGACGCGCTATGCGCGCCGGGTGAGGGGGACTCTCGATATAGCGCGCTTTTGCAGACTCCCCCTCACCCCGACCCTCTCCCCGCAAGCGGGGAGAGGGTGCGCACCGCCGATGTTGCTCCTGCTTCGTCCCGCAAGGCGGTGGCTCATGCCACAATTCCGTGTCAGATTCCTCGCGCCGGCTCTGGTTCGATGGAGGGCGGAATGGTCCACGGTCGCACGACATTCGCCGCCTTGGTGGCGGTTGCGGCGGCGCTCGCCCTGCCGGCCGCGCTCCAGGCGCAGCCGACGCCGGCGCAGCCCAATGCGCCGAAGCCGGAGATGATGGAGAACTGCCCGGGCCTGGTCGCGGGCATCCCCCCACGCGCCATCCCAGCATCCCTCAAACACGACGAGGTCCGCATCAACTACGTTGGGCACTCGACGTTCCTGATCGAGAGCCCGAGGGGCATGCGGGTCGCGACCGACTACAACGACTACGTCAAGCCGCGCGTGCTGCCCGACATCGTCACCATGAACTACGCGCACTCGACCCATTTCACCGATCACCCGGAGCCCGGCATCAAGCACGTGCTGCGCGGCTGGGGATCGAGCCCGGACAAGCCGGCGCGACACGACCTCAATGCCGGCGACGTGCGGGTGCGCAACGTTCCGACCAACATCCGCAGCTACGTCAGCGGCGGCACCGAGCGGCACGGCAACTCGATCTTCATCTTCGAGATGGCCAGCATGTGCATCGCGCACCTCGGCCACCTGCACCACACGCTCAACCAGCAGCAACTCAACGAGATTGGCCGCGTCGACGTCGTGCTGTTTCCGGTGGATGGCGGCGTGACGCTCGATCACGAGGGCATGGTCGAAGTGCTTCAGGCACTCAAGGCGCCGCTGGTGATCCCGATGCACTTCTTCAGCACCTACTCGCTGCGCGGCTTTCTCGATCGGATGCGGGAGAAGTCCTTCGAGGTTGAATTCCACGATGGCGGCTCGACCGTGGTTACCAAGACCACACTGCCGGCCAAGCCGACCGTGCGGGTGATGCCGGGCCGCATGTTCTGAGTGCAGCCGCGGCCCGACTGCGCGCCGGCGCGGCTAAACCTGTGGATGAGAGGGGAGCCGGTCGCGCTTTCCTCGTGTTTCCCGGTTCGATTGTCATATCCAAGCGCCAGCATAGCCGGCGCCGATTCGGGGCGCCGGCCTTCAATTTTTGAGCGCCGAAAGAACTGAGATGATCGGCCGCTGGTCGAACTGGAAGCAATTTCCGAACGCATTTCATGGCGAGCACATCGAGGCCCCGATCGGTTCCGGGGTCTACGAGGTCGGCCATCATGAGAGCGGCGAGCAGGTTGCGTTCGGCTACGCCGCCAACGTGGCGCAGGCGTTGTCCAACCTGTTGCCGCCGCCCAGCAAGCGCGGCTGGCCGTTCTTCCGCCGCATCGCGCGGCCGCGCTACCAGAGTGGGGAACTGGAATACCGCACCTGCGCCACGGGCTCGGCCGCCGAGGCGAGACTCGCCGCCGATCAGTTGATGGGGCAGCGCCAGGCGCTGCTGCGCCGCTTCGCCTCGCGGTAATCGCGCTCAAAGATGTCCCGTCGCCCGCCGCAGCACGGCTGCCGCGTCATCTGACGAATTGCCGCGCCACGCGACGATCTGGTCTGGCCTGATCAATGCGAGATCAGCGGCATAGAGATCGCGGGCTTCGTCTGAGGCGACCTCGACGACAGCGAGCGGTACGCTCTGCGCCTTGGCTGCTGCAATGAACGAAGTGACGTCCGGCGCCTTGGCGCCAAACCGCAGCAGCGTGAACTCGAAGCCGAACGTGTCGTAGAGCGAGCGCCCGTCGGCGAGCCACAGGTGCGGCGCGCGTCCGCCGGGGCAGGCGGTCGCGGCGTAGGTGTTGGCTGCATCGGGCGGCGGCGTGGTGCCGTCCGGCACGATGATCGCCGACCCATCGTAGCGTCCGCCGAACGTGATGCCCGGAATGTTGAACTCGGCTCGCGCGTGCGCATTGAGATGGCCGCCGGCAATTTTGCGCGCTGCTTCGCCCGCCAGACTGTCGTCCTCGATCTCCGCGGCCGGAACGAACAGCCCGACCGAGTCGGCAAAGCCGCGCGCGTAGGCAGTGTTGCGCTTCGCCAGCGCCTGGCGCTCGGTCTCGTAACTGTCGAGCAACTTCGGTTTGCCCCAGCCCTTGACCGTCGCAGCGAGCTTCCAGCCGAGATTGACCGCGTCCTCGACCGCGGTGTTGTAGCCAAGCCCGCCGGTCGGCGTGAACAGATGCGCGGCGTCGCCGCCAAGGAATACACGGCCACGTCGAAATTTCTCCGCCACCAGCGTATAGCCGGCGTTCCAGGTGGATCGCGCGATGATCTCGACGCCGAGCTTCGCCGCCAGCGCGGTGTGGAACATCGCCTTGGCTTCTTGGTCGGTGATCTGGTCGGCGTGCTGGTCCTGACGCAGCTGGGTGTGGAAGGTGAACAGGTCGTGGCCGTTCACGCTCGCCATGAAGCCGCGGCGCTCGCGGTTGACCGCCCAGTACATCCAGGCGCGCGGATGCGGCAGCAGGCTGTAGAGTTCCGGACTGCGGAAATAGATCGCGAACATACGCCCGCCCATGAAGTCGCGCACCACGCCGCCCTCACCAACGAAGCTGAAGCCGAGCGTCTTTCGCGTGGGGCTCGTCCCTCCATCCGCGCCGAACGCATACGCGCCTCGTATCGTTTGCCCGCCACCGTTGTGTTCGGCATCGACCTCGACGCCATTTCCGGTCTCGCGCAGTCCAGTCATGCGCCAGCCGGTCCGGATCGAAATCGAGGGACAGGCGGCCGCCTGGGCGCGCAACACGTCCTCCACGTACATCTGCGAAACCCGATGCGGCAGTTCCGCCGCGCTCCAGGAGCCTGTCAATGTTCGCACGATCTCACGGGCCGCCTGCGCCGACGGCAAGCTGAACCGCGCCAACTCGTGCTTGGTGTAGCGGGTGAAATAGGCGATATCGGTCGGGTAGTCGGGCGGCAGACCCTGCGCGCGCACCTGTTCGGCGAAGCCAAGCCGCCGATAGTGCTCCATAGTGCGCGCCTGGGTGGCGTTGGCGGCCGGAAAGCGCGCCGGCGAGGTCTTCTCCTCAAGCAGAATGGTCGACACGTCGCGGCGGCCCAATTCGATTGCCAGCGCCAATCCGCACGGGCCGCCTCCGACGATGATGACGGCGCAATCCTGCTGTCCGCTCACTTCATTCCCCGCGTGACGCTGCAATCGTTATAATAGCGGCCCGGGCCAATAAGGAATGTCACGATGAATCCAACTGTTGCGGTGGTTGCACAGGGCGCCATGGGCGCCGGTGTCGGCGGGCGTCTGGCGGAGCGCGGGCTCCACGTCATTACTTCGCTTGCCGGGCGCAGCGAAGCCAGCGTCCAGCGTGCCAAGGCGGCCGGCATGACGGCCGCCTCTGATCAGGAGTGCGCGCAGGCCGACTTCTTCCTGTCGATCTGTCCGCCGAGCGACGCGCTGTCGCTCGCCGAGAAGATGGCGAAGCTGATCGCGCCCAGCAACAAGAAGCCGGTCTATGTCGACTGCAATGCGGTGAGCCCGCCGACCAAGGTCAAGATCGGCGAGGTCATCCTCAAGGCCGGGGCGCCGTTCATCGACGTGGGCATCATCGGCCTGCCGCCGCAGAAGGACGGCTCGAGCCCCTATCTGCACGCGTCCGGGCCGGATGCGGCGCGTTTTGCGCCGCTTGGCGATTTCGGCATCAATGTTAACGTGATCGAGGGGCCGATCGGTGCGGCGTCGGCGCTGAAGATGTCCTACGCCGGCATCACAAAAGGCGTCACCGCGCTCGGCGCCATGATGATGCTGGCCGCCACGCGGGCCGGGGCGGCGCAAGGCCTGCGCGGCGAATTCGATCGCAGCCAGCCGGCGCTGCTGCCGTGGTTCCAACGCTCGATCCCGGCAATGTACTCCAAGGCCTATCGCTTCGTCGGCGAGATGGAGGAGATCGCGGACTTTGTCAGCGAGGATCCGGCGGCGCAGAAAATGTATGAGGCGATCGCCGAGTTCTACACGCGGCTCGCCAAGGACTTCGAAGGCAAGCAGGAAGAGACCAGCGCGCTGTCGGCGCTCCTGAAGAAGAAGGAATAGCCGCCGCTCGCCGCTCCGCCGCGCCATGCGCACCCAAGTCGGTATCGTCGGCGCGGGACCTGCGGGATTGTTCCTGTCGCTGCTGTTGCAGCGCGCCGACATTGATTGCGTCATCCTAGAAGCGCGCAGCCGCGACTATGTCGAGAGCCGGGTGCGCGCCGGCGTGCTGGAGCAGGGCACCGTCGACCTGATGGCGGAGCTGGGCGTCGATGGCCGGCTGCGCCGCGAGTGCATGATCGACGAGGCGCTCGACATCCGTTTTGCCGGAGGACTGATCCATCTCGACCTGCCGGGACTAACCAGCGGCAAGCTGGTGCACATCTACGGCCAGCAGGAGGTGGTGAAGGACCTGATCGCCGCGCGGCTCGCCGCCGGTGGGGCGCTGCTGTTTGACGCCGAGGCTACGGGCCTCGATGACCTCACCGGCGACAAGCCCACGATCCGTTTCAAGCATAACGGCAAGGACGAGACGCTGATCTGCGACATCGTCGCCGGCTGCGACGGCTTCCATGGCGTGTGCCGCGCCGCGATCCCCGACGGTGTGCTCACGATTTACGATCGCGAGTTTCCATTCGGCTGGCTCGGCATCATGTCGGAATCGCCGCCGATCCGGGAGATGACCTACGTCAACCACGACCGCGGCTTCGCGCTGGCGAGCCGGCGTTCGCCGCACGTCTCTCGGCTGTACGTGCAATGCGACCTCGACGACGACATCGCCAACTGGCCGGACGCGCGCATCTGGGACGAGCTGCACATCCGGCTCGGCGACGCGGCTCACACCGAGCTTCACGAAGGCCGCATCTTCCAGAAGGGCATTACGCCCTGCCGCTCATTCGTTTCGGCGCCGATGCGCTACGGCCGCATGTTCCTGGCCGGCGACGCTTGCCACATCGTGCCGCCGACCGGCGCCAAGGGGCTCAACCTCGCGGTGGCGGACGTGCGCGTGCTCGCCCGCGCGCTGGGCGAGTTCTTCAAGACTGGGGCGGCGGAGCGACTGGAGCGCTATTCCGACATCTGCCTCAAGAGAATCTGGAAGGTGGTGCGCTACTCCACCTACATGACGACGCTGCTGCACCGGTTTCCCGGAAACCCGTTCGATCGCCAGGTTCAGCTGGCCGAGCTCGATTACATCTTCAACTCGCGCGCTGCGCAGACCACAGTGGCCGAGAACTACGTCGGCCTGCCGTTCGAGGACGATTGACGGCGGCCGGGGCGGTGCCCATCCTGCCCACCCAAACGCTTGTGGGGAGTTCGATGCGCCGCGTTGTTGGGCTTGCGTTCGCCGCTGGCGTGCTGCTGTCAACGCTTTCTCCTGCGCCCGCGCAAGACTACCCGTCGCGCCCCATTCGCCTGATCATTCACACACCCGCCGGCAGCCTTGTCGACGTGCTGGGCCGGCTGATCGCGCAAGACCTCGGCGAGCGGCTCGGCCAAAGCGTCGTTGCCGACAATCGGACCGGGGCCGCCACACAGATTGCGGTCGACACGCTGATCCGCTCGCTGGCCGACGGCTACACGCTGATGATCAACTCGCCGGAAGCCACCATGCAACCGGTCCTGAAGCGGAGCTATCGCTACGATCCAGTCAAGGATTTTGCGCCGGTAGCGCTGGTGGTAACGTCGTGGACGGTGTTCGCCGTCAATCCCAAGGTGCCGGCGAATACCCTGCAGGAACTGATTGCCTATTCGAAAACCAAGCCGGGCGGCGTGCGCTACGGCTCTGGCGGCATCGGAGGCGTGCTGCACATCGCAGTCGAGATGCTCAAGCTCAAGTCGGGCGGCGAGTTCACCCACGTGCCATACCGCGGCGGCGCGCAGGCAGCGACCGACGCGATTTCCGGACAGATCGACATGGTGTCGATGGGGCTGGCTTCGACACGGGTCGCCGACAATGGGCAGCTGCGCATCCTGGCGCAGACCGGCCCGCGCCGACATTCGATGTTGCCCGAGGTGCCGACAACGGCAGAAGCCGGATTGCCCGATGTGCGGATGGAAACCTGGTTCGGCTTGGTCGGCCCGCCCGGCATGCCGGCTGACGTCGTGGCGCGACTCAACCGCGAGCTCGGCGTCGTGGTGAAACAGCCGGCGTTCCAGGAGCGATTGGCCAAGCTTGGCCTCGCGGTGGACTATCGCCCCGCTGCGGAATTCGCGTCGTTCATGGCCGAAGACGTCAAGAAGTGGCAGGCGCTGATCCCGGCCATGGGCATTCCGATCGTGGACTAGAATTGCGTTGGAAGGGCAGGGCATGGCGAAGAAGGCAGGCAATGGAGCGTTGAAATGGCCGAACGGCAAAAAGGTTGCCGTCTCGGTGACGGTGATGTTCGAGACGTGGCCGGATGACAGTGCACCGAACTACTCGGTGCAGACCACGCACCTCAAGAAGGGAACCGTCGATCATGCCGCGAAGGCGTGGTCGACCTACGGCGGCCGCGTTGGAGTCTGGCGGTTGATACGGACGTTGGAGCGGCTCGGCGTGCCCGCGACGTTCTTCGTCAACGGGCGCTGCACTGAGCAATATCCCGATGCGGTCAAGCAGATCGTGAAGTCGGGCTTTGACATCGCTGCGCATTCCTTCACGCAGGACGATCTGCTGTCCTACAAGACGCTCGACGAGCAACAGGCGGTGATCCGGCAGAGCATCGATCTACTCGAAGGCTGCGGCGGCAAGAAGGTGACCGGCTGGGGCAGCCCGGTGGTCGCGTTCACGCCGGAGACCGCGGGCTTCCTCAAGCAGGCCGGGCTGAAATGGACCTGCGACGTCACCTACGAAGACCTGCCGATCAGGATCGAGACGCCGTACGGTCCGATTGCAGGCGTGCCGACCACTGACTTCTCTGATAATCGCGTGCTGCGTGCCTCGTCGCGCGATCTGTTCGATGTGCATCGCGGCACGTTCGACTACCTGCGGCAGAACGAATCGATCGGCTTGCAGACGCTGGTGATCCACTGCCAGTTCGGCGGCCGGCCGCTGATCACGGCAGTTCTTACCGAGCTCATCAAATACATGGCGAAAACGCGCGAGGCCTGGTTCGCCACCCACGAGCAGCTCGCCGACTGGGCGCTCAAGCAGAACGTCGACGTTCACACCTATCAAAGCCGGTATTTCGACCACGCACCGGCGCGCAAAAGCAAACGCTGAGGACAATCGAAATGCCCTACGCCACCACCAGCGACAACGTCCGGCTCTACTACGAAGAGGCCGGCAGCGGCACGCCGATCCTGTTCATCCACGAATTCGCCGGCGACTACCGCAATTGGGAACTGCAGATGCGGTTCTTCTCGCGGCGGCATCGCTGCATCACGTATTCGGCGCGCGGCTACAAGCCGTCCGACGTGCCGGCCAACCCGAAGAGCTACAGCTACAAACATTGGGCCAGCGACGCGATCGCGGTTCTCGACCATCTCAAGATCGACAAGGCGCATATCGTCGGGCTCTCGATGGGCGGCTTCACCACCGTGGTGATTGGGCTCACCTATCCGCAGCGCGCATTGTCCCTCACTGCGGCGGGTGCGGGTTCCGGTTCGGAGCGTGAGGAGACCGAGAGCTTCCGTAAGAACGCGATCGAGGTGGCGGACGTGTTCGAAAGCAAGGGCTCGAGCCGAGGTGGCGCGCACTTATGGTTTCGGTCAGGCACGCATCCCCTTCCTCATCAAAGATCCGCGCGGCTTCGAGGAATTCACCGCGATGTTCGCTGAGCACGACGCCAAGGGCTCGGCCAACACCATGCGCGGCTTCCAGGGCGAGCGGCCGTCGCTCTACGACTTCGAAGCCGAGATGAAGAAGATCAACGTGCCGACGCTGATCGTGGTCGGCGACGAGGACGAGCCGTGCCTCGAACCGAGTTTCCTGATGAAGCACTGGATTCCGACCTCCGGCCTGGTGGTGTTTCCCAAGACCGGCCATGTGGTGAACCAGGAGGAGCCGGCATGGTTCAATGAGGCGGTCGCGGACTTCATTGCCCGCGTCGAGGCGGGGCGCTGGCCAGTGCGCGACCCGAGGTCGGTACGTCCCTGAATCTGTGGAGGAAAACGCCCCCAGCCTGGAGCCGCGCCGCGCGTCGTGCAACCGCCACTTGCAGAAGCGGCACCGTTGACTGAACATGGCGTCACTGGGTTGTCAGAGCCGCCCGCCACACTGATGGCGCGCGCAGCGCAAGGGGCCCTCCATGAAATTGCATCTGCTCGACATGGGCTCGAAGATCTACGGCGACTGCATCGTCGTGATCAAGGCAAGCGGAAAATCCTGATCGACGGCGCTCATCCCGGCGACCAGAACTCGTCGGGTTCGACGCCATCCATCCCCGACCAGCTGCGCAAGATTTTCGGTGCGGCGGCGCCTTTCAAATTCGATCTGCTGGTCGTGACGCATTGCCATTTGGATCATATCGGATGCCTGCCGAAGATGGTGGCGGATGGCACCGTGGAGTTCGAGCACGCTTTGGTCGCCGACGAAGCGCTGGGATTTCCCAACAGCGGCCAGGACGCAGCGCTCGATGCCGAGACGGCGAAACTGATCGCCGGTCTGCAGGAAGAGCCGCAGCCTGACCTGCGCGGCGCGGCGCTCGACGAATTTCTGACGGACGCGGCCACGCTTGCCGAGAAATACGACGGCATGTTGGAGACGCTCAAAAGCCGCGGCACTCGCATCGTCCGGTACACTGGGCCAAGCGCCAAGGTGACGGCGCTCGAGGGCCTGTTCTCCGACTTCAAGCTCAAGGTGCTGGGTCCGACCGCTGCGCATCTCAAGAAGTGCCGCGACGTCATCAGGGGCTCGGGAAGCGACGCGCTCGCCGCCATCGACGGGCTACGCCAGGTCGAACTCGTCGCGGAGTGCGGCCGAAATCTATCGCGCCGTGATCTCGGACGACGCGGAGACTGACACTTTCGTTTCCGACGAGCTTCGCGCCATGGCGCTCGATGCCGGGAATGCCAGCGCTGCCCGCAACGATCAAAGCATCATTCTCAAGTTCGGCAGTGGACAGAGTACCTCGCTTCTGACCGGCGACATGCAGCTCGCCGACCCCGAAGTCTCGGGGCTCGACAATCACATGTCGACGCTGCTGCAGACCATCAAGGCCGCTGGGCCCTACCAGTTCGTCAAGATTCCGCATCATGCCTCGCACAATGCATTCGATCAGGATGTGCTCGACGCCTTCAGCGCGACCAAGGCATTTGCCATCTCGACCGGCCGCGGCGACCCGAAGCATCCGGAACGCTCGGTGCTGGAGCTGCTGCGAAGCGTCACCAGCAACTACAAATGGGCGCGCACCGACCGCAACGGCGGCATCGAGGTTTCGTTTGCGAACGGTAACGTCAGGCTGAAGAAGGACCGCGGCGCTCTCAACGATGCGTCCGCAAATACTGGCGACGCGCCACTGGCATCGGGGGTGAGTGTCGTTCAGGAGACCGGGGCAGCTGGCCGCGACCCGGGTCAATGTCGGCGGAGCGGCGGGACAAATCGAGGTCGTGGCGCGCATTCCTCATGTCTCAACCAAGGTCACCATTACCGTTGAAGTCGAGCCGGCACTGGCCGCGTCCGGCACCGGCGGACCAAGCAAGCGGGACCCCAAGCCCGCCGGCCGGCCGCTCGCGCCTGCGTATACGCTTGCCGGTGGTCGCGCGTTGCCCAAGCTCCTGTTTGTCACGAACAAGGCGCGGCTCGCCGACAACATTGGCAGAGCCGAGGCGGAGCAGGCCTTTGCCGCCATCGCGGCGGCCGGTCAGTCGCTGGTGGACCTCGACGGCGCGGCGGCGCCCCACGATTACGTTCGGGAGGCGGCTGCGGAGCACGCGCCTGTGAAAGGTGTCGTTGTGCTCGGCGGCTATGACTTGGTGGCGGCCGAGCGGTACGACGCGCTGCCGCCAAGCGTGCGAAGCAATCTCGGCGCGAGTTCGGACAACGATCCGGACGACTTCATTGTCTGGAGCGATCAGATCTACGGCGATATCGACGATGATGGGCTGGCTGACATCCCGGTTTCGCGAATTCCCGACGGGCGCTCGGCGACGCTGGTGCGCAACGCGCTGTGTGGCTGTTCGGCGTCGTCGCGCGGCGGGCGGTTCGGCCTGCGCAATTCAGCAAGGCCTTTCGCCGACAAGGTCTACAACTACGTAACCGGGCAGGAGGCCATGCTGAAGTCGCGGCCAACCCGTTCGCAGGCGGTCACCCCGGCGGCGGTCGATGCTTCGCATATCTACATCATGCTGCACGGCTCGGACTCCGACACGTCGCGGTTCTGGGGCGAAGCTGCGGGCGGCATGCTCGAAGCGATGCGCGTCGGCAACATTCCCGATCCGTGCGGCGGCGTTGTGTTTGCAGGATGCTGCTGGGGCGCGCTCACGGTGCGGGAGCGCGCGCTGATTTATCGCGACGGCGACCCAATCCAGCCGGTCACACCGGAGCAATCGTTGGCGCTGAGCTTCCTCGGCCGTGGCGCCCGCGCCTTCATCGGCTGCACTGGTGCGCATTATTCGCCGATCGACGGCAATCTCGATTACTTCGGTGCGCCCATGCACGATAGCTTCTGGAAGCACATCGCTGCCGGAAAGCAGCCAGCGCAGGCGTTGTTCGACGCCAAGGTCGACTACATCGCAACCATGCCGCATAACCGGACGACGGTCGAAGAAATCGCGATCGAGAACAAGATTCTGCGCCAGTTCACGTGCCTTGGTTTGGGCTGGTGAAGGACTTATATATTGAACGCAACAGGTTGGAGAACCGCCATGGCAAAGAAGAAATCCCCTTTCACCGGGGACATGTCCGATTGGACAGCGGTAACGTCCAAGCCGCGAAGCAAGATTGATTCGGCTGACCGGCCCTTGTCGAAACCCGACCGCGTGGCGCGCGAGCAGCAGGTTGTGGTCGACAAGTACTTGAGCGACCAGCCGGCGGCGAGAACGGCCAAGCGGTTTGGCAACCCTGACGCGGGTTCCCGCGCCGATCATGCCGAACTGGTCCGCGCCAAGAAGAAGGGCGCCCTCGACGACGACACCAACGCCAAGACCTTCGTCGTCACGCGCGGCAACAAGATCGTCGGCTCGCAAGGCTGACGCCGGGCGCCGCCGCGGGCTCAGTTAGGGCGGTTAGCGGCGTCGCGGTCTGGTGGCGTCGCTTGTGACATCAGCGCGGCTTCGACCAAGAGCCGTCCGCCGACCAGCCAAGTCAGCGGGCCGAGCAGCCCCACAATGAATCGAAACCAGCGATCGAGCGACTGCGGCACAGACTGCATGGGAAGCACGGGAACATTGATCAGCGCGGGAACGTGGCTGATCACCTGTATGTAAACCGAGCGCAGCACCGACAGTACGAACAGCCACCAGAACACCTGAAGCCACCACGGCGTGTAGAACGGTCGCAGATCGAGGAATGCCACCGCATCCTGTCCCCACGATCGCGGCGCGCGAGCCTCAGGACCGCGTGACGACATCAAGAACTTCAGCAGCACGTCCAGCAGCAGGCGGACGATCGCCAGTAGGACCAGGACGCGCAGCAGCGTGAAGAAAGCATTGCTCCAGCCCGACGCGAGAAACCAAGACGGGGCCGAAGGACCGGTGATGATCCTGAACCAATTGTAGCGAAACAGCTTCTCCAGCTCGAAAAAAATGTAGAGCCACCAGACCACGCGCAACGACCACAGCGTGAAGAATGGCCGCAGCTCGAAGAAGTCGATCAATCGTCGCCAGACCAACATGACGCGATCCTCGCGGTGATACGCCAGGAAAGCGCGGGGCGATTGAGATTCGATTAACTACTGCGCCGCCTGGATGTTCGCGCGCTTCACCACGTCGGCCCATTTCGGCACGCTGTCGCGGATCAGATCGGTCACCAGAGCGCCGCCTTCGCCGCGCGGCTCGAAGCCCAGTGCGCGCATGCGGCCGGCCACCTCCGGCTTCTTGAGCACTTCGGCAACGGTGCGCGCAATCTTGTCCACGATCGGCTTCGGCGTGCCCGCCGGCGCGAACAGCCCTTGCCAGTTCTCGACCTGAAAATCGCTGACACCGGCCTCCGCGGCGGTCGGCACTGCCGGCAGTTCGGGATCGCGCTTGTCAGCCGTCACCGCGATAGCCCTGAGCTTGCCCGAGCGCAGGTGGGGCAGCGCTGGCGCCAGCATCACCCACATGCCGTCGACGTGGCCGCCCAGCATGGCCGAGAGCGCCGGCGCCGCGCCGCGGAACGGCACGTGCGTGGTCTTGAAGCCGGAACGCTGCTCCAGCAGCACGCCGGTCAGATGGCTGATCGTGCCGGGTCCCGCCGAGGCGATGTTGAGCCCGGCCTCCTTGCTCTTGGCGAGTTCGATGAAGCTTTTGAGATCGGTGACGCCGAGGTCGGGCCGCACCACCAGCACTTGCGTCGCGGTGCAAAGGAGCGACACCGCCTCAAAGCTCTTCAGCGGATCGTAGCCGAGATTGGGATAGAGGCTCGGGTTGACCGCAATCGAATCCGGATTGACCAGCAGCGTGTAGCCGTCGGGCGTCGACTGCGCGACGAACACGCCGCCGGTCGACGTGCCGGCGCCCGGCTTGTTCTCGACCACGACCGGGACGGGCCAGGCTGCCTTGAGCGCATCACCCAGGATGCGCGCCACCGCGTCGATCGGCCCGCCCGGCGCCGCCGGCACAATCAGTCGCACGGTGCGGGAGGGGTAGGACGCGGCGTCCTCGGTTTGGGCTACAGCGGGGTGAACAGCCGATAGAAAGAGCAGGGCTGCGCCGATCGTGCGAATGACTACCATGCTTCCTCGCGTACTGTCGTTGCGCGGGTCAAATCATCTGGCGTTGCAGCGCGTCCGCGGTCTCGCGCAGTTTCGGCAGAAACACATTATGCATCGTGTCGAGCGGAACGCGCTCGCTGTGCACGCCGATGTTTAAGGCCGCGATGGCCCTGCCGTCGAGACGCTTCAGCGGAACCGAAATCGAGCGGAACCCGACCTCGACCTCTTGGTCGACCAATGAAAATCCGTCGCTGCGCACCTTCTGAATGGTTTTGCGCAGCTCGGCCTTGTTCACCAGGGTCACGTCGGTGAGCTTGCGGAGCTGGATGCGGTTGAGGAGTTTCTCCAGTTCTTTGTCGTCCCGCGCCGCGAGCAGGACGCGTCCCAGCGAGCTCGCCGCCGCGGGAAGGCGAAGGCCGATTTGCGCGCTGACGTTGATCATGCGGTGCGGCGAAGCATGCGCGATCATGACGACGTCGTCCCCGTCGAGCACCGCGGCGGAGCACGCTTCTTTCACCTGTTGGCTGATTTGCTCGACCGCGGGCTGCAGCACGTCGACGATCGGGTTCGACAACAGGTAAGCGCTCGCCAGCGTCAGGATGCGCGGCGTCAGCCGGAACAGGCGTTCGTCGGCCTCGACGTAGCCGAGCTGGACGAGCGTATGCAGCGTGCGGCGGACCGAAGCGCGCGGCAGATCGACCAGCCGCGCCGCATCGCTCAGCGTCAGTTCGCGGCGATCGCGATCGAACGCTTGGATGACGCGCAGGCCGCGGGCCAGTGACTCCAGATAGTCCGGCCCCATCGTCTCGGCATCGCGCTGCTCGGATTCGGCTCGCTTCACGCGCGGCATGAGCATCTCGCATTCGAACCAACAGACGGGCCGTCTTGCCGGTCCTGGCTTTCTCTGTTCTAATTCGAACATATGTTCGGTCAGCGAACATAGCACGGTTCGCAGTCTTTGCTAGGATTGTCAGGAGGTTGTCCATGCTGAGCGCGGAACAGAACGATTTCATCACTCGGGTCGGGCCCGGCGCGCCGGCCGGCGCGCTGCTGCGCCGCTACTGGCAGCCGGCCGCACTCGTCGATGAACTAGCCGGCAACCGGCCAGTGAAGCCCGTCAAGCTGATGGGCGAGAACCTGGTGCTGTTCCGCGACGAGGCGGGCCGCTACGGCCTGATCGACCGCACCTGCCCGCATCGCGGCACCGACCTCGCCTATGGCCGGCTCGAGGACGGCGGGCTGCGTTGCGCGTTCCACGGCTGGCTGTTCGACGTCGCCGGCAAGTGCCTGCAGACGCCGGCCGAGCCCGCTGGCTCCAACCTGTGCGCCAACATCCGGCAGAAGGCCTATCCGGTGGTGGAGAAGAGCGGGATTCTGTTCGCCTACATGGGGCCAGGCGAGCCGCCGGCCTTTCCGCATTTCGACAGTTTCATTGCGCCTTCGACGCACACCTTCGCGTTCAAGGGGCTGATCGAGTGCAACTGGCTGCAGTCGCTCGAGGTCGGCATTGATCCGGCGCACACCTCGTTCCTGCACCGTTTCTTCCACGACGAGGACCCGAAGGATCAGTACGGCAAGCTGTTCCGCGATACCTCGATCGATTCGGACATGCCGATGACCAAGATCATGCGCGAGTTCCCGGTGCCGCGCATCGAAGTCGAGCCGACCGACTATGGCTTCCGCATCGTCACGCTGCGCCAGATCAGCGACAAGAACACCCACATCCGTGTCACCAACCTGATGTTCCCGAACGCCTTCATCATTCCGATGAGCCGGGAGATGACCATCACGCAGTGGCACGTGCCGGTCGATGACACGAAGCACTACTGGTACGCGATCTTCACCAGCTTCAGCGGCCCGGTGAACAAGGACGAGATGCGCCGCCAGCGGCTGGAACTCTACGAGCTGCCCGACTACACGCCGCGCAAGAACAAGCACAACGACTACGGCTTCGATCCGCACGAGCAAGAACACGAGACCTACACGGGCATGGGCGCCGACATCAACGTGCACGATCAGTGGGCCTGCGAATCGATGGGCGAGATCCAGGACCGTACCCGAGAGCACCTCGGCCAGTCCGACAAGGCGATCAACGCCTACAGGCGGCTGCTGCGGACGGCGATCGAGGCGGCCAAGGGCGGCAATACGCCGCCGATCGTGTTCGATGCGGAGAGTGCGCCAAGCCTGACGGGGCCCGCGGCGATCGACGGCATTGGCCCGACCGACGACTGGCAGGGCTACTGGAAGAAGACGGACGCGGTGAAACGCCAGGCCGCGAGCTGGGCGAATGGGCTCTAGGCGATCATCGCGTCAAGCGAGTTTCGTCGAGCGCCACGATCTCTGGACGCCGGCACAACACCGCGCCGCAGCCGCAGTCGAGCGCGCCATCAAGAAGCAAAAGCTCGACCTCGTCCGCTTCTCGTTCGTCGATCAGCACGGCACGCTGCGCGGCAAGACGCTGGTGGCGTCGGAGGCGGCGCGCGCCATGCGCAGTGGCGTGACCATGACCACGACGCTGCTCGCCAAAGACACCGCGCACCGCACGGTGTTTCCGGTGTTTGCCGCTGGCGGCGGTCTCAACGTGCCGGAAATGCAGGGCGCCGGCGATTTTCTCATGGTCGCCGACCCGGCGACGTTCCGGGTGTTGCCGTGGGCGCCGAATACCGGCTGGCTGCTATGCGACATCGTCTTCACCAACGGCAAGCCAGTGCCGTTCTCGACCCGGCAGCTCTACCGCGACGCGCTGGCGAAACTGGGGAGGGCCGGCTTCGACTACCGCGCCGGCTTGGAGGTCGAATTCCATCTGTTCAAGATCGAGGACCTGCGGCTCGCGCCCGATAATGTCGCGGCGTGGCCACCTGAGCCGCCGGAGGTCAGCCTCACCACCCAGGGCTTCCAGTATCTGACCGAGAACCGGTTCGATCAGGTCGGGCCGATCATGGACGCGCTGCGCGAGACAGTCCTCGGCCTTGGCATGCCGCTGCGCTCGCTGGAGGTGGAACTCGGCCCGAGCCAATACGAGTTCACCTTCGCGCCGGAAGACGGCATGGCGCCGGCCGACACCATGGTGCTGTTCCGCTCGGCGATGAAGCAGGCGGCGCGGCGGCACGGCCATCTGGTGAGCTTCATGTGCCGGCCGAAATTCCCCAACGCGTTCTCCAGTGGTTGGCATCTCCATCAGTCGCTGCTCGACCGGAAGACCGGGGCCAACATGTTCGTCTCGCGCGATCAGGTCGAACTGCTTTCGCCGACCGGCCGCGCATTCTTGGCCGGGCTGATCGCCAATGCGCGTGCGTCGGCGGCGTTCGGTACGCCGACGCTCAACGGCTACAAGCGCTACCACGGCGTCAACACCATGGCGCCAATTCAGCCGAGCTGGGCGCGCGATAACCGCGGCGTGATGGTGCGCGTGATGGGTCATCCCGGCGATTCGGCGACACATCTGGAGAGCCGCGTCGGCGAGCCGCTAGCAAACCCCTACCTCTACATGGCGTCACAGATCCACGCCGGGCTTGACGGCATGACGCGTAAGCTAACGCCCGGGCCATCGGCCGATGCGCCTTATGAGCTCAAAGCCGAGCCGCTGCCGCGCGTACTCGACGAAGCGCTTGACGCACTCAACGCCAACACCTGCTTGCGCACCGCGTTCGGCGATGCCTTTGTCGACTACTACATTGCGATCCGCCGCTTCGAGATCGCGCGCGCGGCGGAAGACGGCGGCGTTTCGAGCAATGCGATGGACGTGACAAATTGGGAGCAGCGCGAATATTTCGATCTCGCCTGAGAGATTTTCGGAACCAGCACCGACGCGCATCGCCAAGATGGTGTTCGCGGTTCTCCTGATCAGCTTCCTGCTGATCGTGCTGTTCGACTTTCTGGTAGGGCCGCGCTGGGCCGACCGCAGGTCTTGAGTCGAGCGGCGACGGATGCTTTCACTACAGGTGGCTGCTGCGCGGCTATGCCGTTGTCAGAACGAGAGGATTTTGGGCGCCTGGAAGGAGCCCTTCCGAGGTCTCGAAAATTGTCCCTTTTTGGGTCATTTAGAATGTCGAAATAAGGCAAAAAAACTCGTAAATTCATACACATATATGGTTAACGGCGGGAAAGTTTTGCGCTAGATTGAAAGCCAGATGCGGTGAGCGTGTTGGAGGCTTCCATGGTGCGTATAGCGTCAGCGGCGTGTGCGCTGTGTGCTGCTCTGTTTCTGTCAATCGGTGTGTTCGGGTCAACCTCGGCTGAGGCTGGCTACTATGGCTATCGCGGTGGCTATGGTTATGGCTATCGCGGTGGCTACGGGTACCGCGGCGGCTACGGTTATGGCTATCGCGGTGGCTACGGTACCGCGGCGGCTACGGTTATGGCTATCGCGGCGGTTATGGCTACGGCTACCGCGGCGGTTATGGCGGTTATGGCGGCTACGGCTACCGCGGGGGGTACTACGGGTATCGCGGTGGTTATGGCTATGGATACGGCTATCGGTCCGCGTATTACGGCCCGCGATATTACGGCGGCGGCTACTACCGTCCGTACTATCGTCCGTACTACCAGACGGCCTACTACGGCGGTGACGGCTGCTATGACGGCTACTGCAACGGTGGCTACGGCAACGGCTACGGCAACGGCTATGGCTGCAGCAGCGCTTACATTCCGTACGGCTGGACCTGGTATCGCGCCAGCAACTGCTACTGACGTCACGCGCGCCGTGTGACCCACGGCGCATGGAGGCCTGACGTTCGAGGCTGAAATAAAACGCGGCCCGTTTCTCGCGGGCCGCGTCTTCTTTTGCTGGTGGGTTGCGAACTTACGCGTCGACGCTGGCGGTGAGCGCGTTGTCCTGGATGAAGATGCGGCGCGGCTCGACCTCGTCGCCCATCAGCTTGGCGAAGATATCGCTCGCCTCGTCGATCTCCTTGACCTTCACCTGGAGCAGCGAGCGCGCCTCGACGTCGAGCGTGGTCTCCCAGAGTTGGTCCGGGTTCATCTCGCCCAATCCTTTGTAGCGCTGTAGCGTGAGCCCCTTGCGCGCCGCGCTGGTGACAGCCTCAAACAGACTCACGGGCCCATGGATGGTGATCGGTGCCTCGTCACCCTTGCGACGCAATGCACCGGGCTTTGCGTAAGCTGTCTGCAGCGATGCCGCATATTCATCCAGCTTGCGCGCATCCGCCGAATTGAGCAGCGCGTGATCGATGATCGCCACGTCCTTGACGCCGCGCACGACACGCTCGAACAAGAAGCCTTCGCCCTCGACGAACTGACCTTGCCAGCCCCGCTCGGTCTCGTCCTCGAACGCATCGAGCCGCTTGGCGATGTAGGGCGCCGCTGCCGACGCCTTCGCCGGATCCCCGAAAATATCCGCATTGAGCACACCGAGAATGGCAGCCTGCTCCACGACCTTTCTGTTGTAACGGCTGTGGATGCCAGCAAGCACGTTGCGGATCACGCGTGCCTGTTCGACCAAATCGTGCAGATCGACGCCCGCGCGCTCTTCACCAGACGCGAGCTTGAGCACCGCTTCTTGCAGGCCCGTGCTGATCAGATAGTCCTCCAGCGCGCGCTCATCCTTGAGATACTGCTCGGATTTGCCGCGCGAGACCTTGTAGAGCGGCGGCTGGGCGATGAAGAGGTGGCCGCGGTCGATCAGCTCAGGCATCTGCCGGTAGAAGAACGTCAGCAGCAGGGTGCGGATGTGGGCGCCGTCGACGTCGGCGTCGGTCATGATGATGATCTTGTGGTAGCGCAGCTTGTCGGCGCTGAACTCCTCGCGGCCGATGCCGGTGCCGAGCGCGGTGATCAGCGTGCCAATCTCCTGGCTCCCCAGCATCTTGTCGAAGCGGGCGCGCTCCACGTTGAGGATCTTGCCGCGCAGCGGCAGCACAGCCTGATTTTCACGGTTGCGGCCCTGCTTGGCCGAGCCGCCGGCGCTGTCGCCCTCGACGATGAAAAGCTCGGACTTCGCCGGATCGCGCTCCTGGCAGTCGGCGAGCTTGCCGGGCAGCGAATTGACGTCGAGCGCGCCCTTGCGCCGCGTCAGCTCGCGGGCCTTACGTGCCGCGTCGCGCGCCGCGGCGGCCTCGATCACCTTGCTGACGATCGCTTTGGCTTCGCCCGGGTGCTGCTCGAACCAGGCCGCGAGCCGATCGTTGACGATGCCTTCGATCGCCGGCCGCACCTCGGAGGAAACGAGCTTGTCCTTGGTCTGTGACGAGAACTTCGGATCCGCTACTTTGATGGAGAGCACAGCGGTGAGGCCTTCGCGGCAATCGTCGCCGGTCAGCGCCACCTTCTCCTTTTCCTTGCGGCCCGCCATCGCGCCGGTTTCGGCATAGCCGGTGACCTGGCGCGTGAGCGCACCACGGAAGCCGGCGAGATGGGTGCCGCCGTCGCGCTGCGGGATGTTGTTGGTGAAGCAGAGCACAGTCTCGTGGTAGCTGTCGTTCCAGGTCAGCGCGCACTCGACCGAAACGCCGTCGCGCTCCGACTTGAGCGTGATCGGCGCCGGGATCAGTGCATTCTTGTTGCGGTCGAGGTATTTCACGAACTCCTCGACGCCGCCCTCGTAGCGCATCTCCTCGCGCTTCTCGACCGCGTGTCGCATGTCGGACAGCACCACGGTGACGCCCGAGTTGAGGAAGGCGAGCTCGCGCAGCCGGTGCTCCAGCGTCGCGAAGTCGAATTCGGTCATGGTGAAGGTCTGCTTTGAAGGCAGGAACGTCACCTCGGTGCCGCGCTTGCCGCCAGCGTCGCCGGATATGGCGAGCGGCGCGACGGCGTCACCGTCGCGGAACTCCATGGAGTGCTCTTTGCCGTCGCGCCAGATCGAGAGCTTGAGCCAGGTCGACAGCGCGTTGACCACCGAAACGCCGACGCCGTGCAATCCGCCGGACACCTTGTAGGAGTTCTGGTCGAATTTTCCGCCGGCGTGGAGCTGGGTCATGATGACCTCGGCGGCCGAAATCCCTTCGCCCTTGTGAATGTCGGTCGGGATGCCACGGCCGTCGTCGCGCACCGTGCAGGAGCCGTCCGGATTGAGGGTCACATCGACCCGCGTGGCGTGGCCGGCCAGCGCCTCATCGATTGCGTTGTCGACGACCTCGTAGACCATGTGGTGCAGGCCCGAGCCGTCATCGGTATCGCCGATGTACATACCCGGCCGCTTGCGCACCGCGTCGAGGCCTTTGAGAACCTTGATCGACTCCGCGTCGTAATCCGTTTCGTTGTTTTTGCGTGCGGGTTCGGCCATGCAATGTGCCCCGTATCGAAAGCGAAATTTGCGCGAGAATCAGCGGTTGATTTGGCACGAAAAACCGCGTGCCGTACAGCGCAAAGTGGACCCCCTTAATATGTTGATTCGGTGGCGGTTTTTCAGGGTCTCAGGGGTCAAAAAATGGGTCCGGAAACGGGCCTCCAAAACTGCCTCGAATTGACGCCACGCACCGCTGCTGCAGCTCTCGATCAATGCGTGTCGGCCGGCCCTGGGGTCGATTTGCGACGGGGTGATCCCAGCCGTGATGTCGCCCGGCGATGTGCAGTCATTTCAGGTTCCGTGTCGGCCGATGCAGTGTGTTCTGCGGGCAAATCGTATTGGGTCTGCCCGTGGCCGTAGTCCGGAATCGGCTTGTTGAAACAGCCAAGCGCGTCGGCCCAAAGCTCGACGCGAGCGATATCGTCCTGCAGACGTTCGATGGCCTGCTGCAAGTTCCTGACGATCTTCTCCCCCGCCGGCTCGATGGCAGACATTCGCTGGCTCCTGGTCCACCCCGAGAGGGAATCCTGCGTGCAGCCTCCGCTTCCCTGGTGGCGCTCCCCCTCCTCTGGTTAAGCCCTTGGCCCCGGGCGTAGTTCCTGTTCCAGACATAAGCTCGGCCGGTTCAGGTCTGGAACTTTTGTACATCTAGGAGCCAAACCCTATTCGGCTGGCCGGCGGGTGACGGCCCCCGGGCTCACCGCGAACAGATCCGCGTCCGCGATTTCGGCAAAGGCGGTGGGATCGGCGCCGGTCATCCAGACCTGGCTTTCGAGCCGGCGCAGCGCGTCATAGAGCGCGGTGCGGCGCGCCGGATCAAGATGGGCGACCACCTCGTCAAGCAGCAGCACGGGCGCAAAGCCGGTCATCTCGGCGAGCAGCGCGGCGTGCGCCAGCACCAGCCCGATCAGCAGCGCCTTTTGCTCGCCGGTCGAAGCGTCGGCGGCAGGAATATTTTTCATCGGAAAGACGACGCTGAGATCGGTGAGATGCGGTCCGTCGAGGGTGCGGCCCGCCGCAGCGTCGCGGCTGCGGTTGTCGCGGAGCACGGCGCGGTAGCGGTCCTCGATCTCGACTGCCGGGTGATCCAACACCAGTCTTTCGATCCAGCCATCGAGCGAGATCTCGGCAGATGGAAAGGCGTCGTCCTGGCGCATGGCGAGCGCGCCTTGCAGCCGCCGCACGGTTTCGGCGCGCATCGCCGCGACCGCGACGGCAAGCTCGGCGGTTTCGTGCTCGACGGCATCAAGCCAATGCGTGTCGGGCCGTTGCTCTTCGAGCAGCCGGTTGCGCGAGCGCAACGAGCGTTCCAGCGCGTTGACGCGGCCGGTGTGCTCGGCATCGACCGCGAGGACCAGCCGATCCAGGAAGCGCCGGCGCTCCGAGCCAGGCCCCATGAACAATTGATCCATCCCCGGCGTCAGCCAGACCACGCGCAGATGGTCGGCGAATGCTGCAGCGGAGCCGACCGGCTCGCGGTCGATCCGGCATTGCCGCGCAGGCGTCGCGTCCTCGGACACGGGCGCCTCGATGCCGGTGCCCAATGTGGCGAGGCCGAGCATGCCCTCGACCTCGGCCGCCACGGCCCAGGCACCACCGCCCTCGGTAAAGGCGACCTCTTCCAGCGTGGCGCGGCGTAGCCCGCGGCCCGGCATCAGGAACGACACCGCTTCGATCAGGTTGGTCTTGCCGGCGCCGTTCGGCCCGGTGAGCACGACGAGACTGCCGGCAACATCGAGGCTCGCCGCGTGGTAGCTGCGGAAATTGCTCAGCGTGAGGCGGCGGATCATTAGGAATCAGTAATCAGAAATCAGTGCTCAGAAAAAGCTCTGATTACCGGCCACTGATCCCTGAGGCCTGTTACACCCGCATCGGCATCAGCACGTAGAGCGCGCCCTTGGCGTCCTTGTCCTCGATCAGCGTGGGCGAGCCGGGGTCGGCCAGTTTGAGGATCGCCACTTCGCCGTCGAGCTGCGCCGCGATGTCGAGCAGGTAGCGCGAGTTGAAACCGATATCGATCGGATCGCCGTCGTACTCGACCTCAAGCTCCTCGGTCGCGCTGCCGGAATCAGGGTTGGTGACTGAGAGCACCAGCCGGCCGCCCGAGAGCGACAGCTTGACCGCACGGCCGCGTTCGCTCGACACCGTGGAGACGCGATCGACCGCCGCCTCGAAATCCTTCTTGTCGACCGTCAACTCCTTGTCGTTCCCGGTCGGAATGACACGAGCATAGTCCGGAAATGTGCCGTCGATCAGTTTCGAGGTCAGCACGACCTCTCCCAGCGTGAAGCGGATCTTGGCCGAGGACACCTCGATTGCAACCTCGGCATCGCTGCCTTCGACCAGGCGCTGCACCTCGCTGACCGTCTTGCGCGGCACGATCACGCCCGGCATGCCGCTGGCGCCGGACGGCACCGCGAGCTCCGCCTGCGCGAGCCGGTGGCCGTCGGTCGCCACCGCGCGCAGCGTCGCGTTCTTTCCCGAACCGGCGATGTGCAGATAGATGCCGTTGAGATAATAGCGCGTCTCCTCGGTCGAGATCGCGAACTGTGTCTTGTCGACTAGGCGCTTGAGGTCGGTGGCCGCGAGGTTGAACTTGTGGGTCATGTCGCCGGCGGCGAGATCGGGGAAGTCGCTTTCCGGCAGCGTCTGCAGCGTGAAGCGGGAACGCCCGGCACGGATCGCCATCACGGCACGATCGCCGGACGCCTCCAGCACCACCTGCGAGCCTTCCGGCAGCTTGCGCACGATTTCGTAGAACATGTGCGCGGGCACCGTGGTCGAGCCGCCGGGCGCAACTTCGGCCGCGATCGATTCGATCACCTCAAGGTCGAGATCGGTGGCCTTGAGGTTGAGTGACGACTTCTCGGCCCGCATCAGCACGTTGGCGAGGATCGGAATGGTGTTGCGGCGTTCCACCACGCGGTGCACGTGGCCCAGCGATTTCAGCAACTCTGCGCGCTCGACGGTGACCTTCATGGCTCGCCCGCTCTCGAAAGGGCATCGAAAGTGCCGTGAATACGCGGCTTTCGCAAGGGGCGCATGCCTTGGGGGGCCGGTTATCCCGGCGATTCACGGAACGCCGCGCGCCGCTGAAACGCGTGCTGCCGGGACGAAGCGGCCGGAGCACGTGCTCCGGCCGCCATGCGCTACGGTTTTATTCCTGCAACTGACGTTTCAAGACCTCGATCTCGTCGGCCAGCATTGCGTCGTTGCCGACCAAGCCTTCGATCTTGCGAACCGCGTGCAGCACGGTGGTGTGGTCGCGTCCGCCGAACCTGCGGCCGATCTCCGGCAATGATCTCAGGGTCAGGGTCTTCGCCAGATACATCGCCACCTGGCGGGGGCGGACCACGTTCGCGGTGCGGCGCGAGGACAACAGATCGGAGCGGCTCACATTGTACTGCCGCGCCACGATGCGCTGGATGTCTTCGATCTTGACCCGCTTGGGCTCTTGCGGACGGATCAGGTCGCGCACCTCGCGCTCAGCCATCTCCATCGTCACCGGCTGGCCGGTGAGTTTGTTGTGCGCGAGCAGGCGATTGATCGCGCCTTCGAGATCGCGGCCGTTGTGCGTGACGGCTTTCGCGATGTAGCTCAGCACCGGGGCGGGCACGTCGAACGTTGGGTGATATTGGCGTGCCGCGGCGACGCGGAATTTCAGGATCTCAAGCCGCAGCTCTTCGCCGAGCGGGCCCATCTCGACCACGAGTCCGCCGGCGAGGCGCGAGCGCACGCGATCGTCGAGCGTTTCGAGGTCCGTCGGCGGTCGGTCGGCGGCGATCACCACCTGCCGGCCGGCATCGATCAGCGCGTTGAGGGTGTGGCAGAACTCGGCCTGGGTCGACTTGCCCTGCAGGAATTGCAAGTCGTCGATCACCAGCACATCGATGCCGCGCAGCGATTCCTTGAAGGCAAGCGCGGTCTGGGTGCGTAGCGCCGAGACAAAACCATACATGAACTTCTCGGCGGTGAGATAGAGTACCTTGCGCTCGGCGCCGTTGTTGCCGGCCCAGGTCGTAGCCTGCAGCAGGTGCGTCTTGCCGAGGCCGACGCCGGCGTGGATGTAGAGCGGGTTGAACATTACCGGATCGTCGCGCCGTGCTGCGGCGACCTGCTTGGCGGCGGCATGCGCCAGCGTGTTCGAGCGTCCGACCACGAACGTGTCGAAGGTCAACCGCAGATCGAGCGGTGAGCCGCCGAGCGCATCGTGTCCGCTCGACACCGGGCCGAACGCGGTGCGCCCTTCGCCGATCTCGAGCCTTGCGGAGCGCGCGTCGCGACCGAACTCGATGGTCTCGGCCTGCTTCGCTTTGGGCAGCGCCGTGCGGATCACCGCGCTGCGCACGCTGACGTCGAGTTTCTGAATTTCGGAATGCTCGCTCTGCCAGCAGTTCAGCAGGCGGTCGATGTAGTGAGATTGGATCCAACTCTTGAGGAAGCGCGTGGGTACCGACAGATGCGCCATGCCTTCGTGGACTCGTTCAAGTTCCATGCGAGCGAACCAACTCTGGAAAATCTCCTCGCCGACTTCGCTACGAAGGCGGTTCTTGACGCGGTCCCAACGCTCGTGATCCGGGGTCGACATTCGTTGTTCTCGGGAATTCAAAGGTTGAAGTGGGAACTCGGTGAAACGGACGGCGGCTTGATGCCGCCTGGCCGTTACGCGCGGTCACGTCACTGAAAACTGGGTTTGGACCGTAGGACGGACGTTCGCCTTCGACTCAACGGAGGCGGTTGCAACGCATCCCGGGGCAGCGCGATCAGCCGCTCTGCGCCGGGGCGCATCCCAGGTTCGGGGGGGTGGGGCCCTCCGCGCTGCGATTGCGACCCGATCTTCGGCCTACGCGCAAGAACTGAGATGGCGCGAAAAGGCCCGCAATCAGTGAGTTTTTCCACCCGATGGTCATAGTGCCCCCCTCACCATGGCGGGGGATGGCCCGCAATGGAGCTTGCCGACTAAGTTTTCGAAAGTACTCGACCTCTGCTCCAACCCGCCGCACGCTGCGGAGACAGTGTTCGCGAAGTACAGAGACGGATCAGCTTGCTCAAGCTCTTGGCGACAATTTGACCGAAGCGGGGACAATCGGTGTCAGTACCTTCGTCCTCATCCTCGATGAGCTTGAATACCTCCCATTTCTGTGTTCACGGGGCGACCTGAAAGCCGGAAAAAAATAGCACGAGCAGAACGGGCCGCAATGGGAGAATGGCGGTAACGCAGATGGTGCCTTGGTTTTTTACGTATTTGACGCTGTGAGGAACGGGAATAATCGATTAGCAACGCATTGAATCGACGCAAATATTCACAGGGCAGGCGAGAGATTATGACGGTCTTGTAACGGCGAAACGGCGATTATCTGACACCCGATCCAAAATCCACCAACTCCAAGTCCTCGGCGTCGCTTTTATGGTAAACCCTTTAGCGGTATGACGATTTTGTGACCAGAAATCGTGGGTAGCCCCCATCGCCGAATGGCGCAAAAGCTTGGGAAATCGAGGAAGCGGCATATCAGTAGAACTACGTATATGCGCGCTTCTTATGCGCTATGTGACATTCATACAACAGCAGTTTTACACAACCGAGTGCCGCCTGGCGCGGTCAAGCGCGTCGTCGCGCGGATGCGCGTCTGCTGCAAGTGCGCGGATGCGCGGATTGCGGGAACTTGGAACTTCCAGCTGATTGCGGATAACGGCCGCCGGCAAGCCGCTATTTTCCGAGCTTGGCGATCTGCTTGGTCAGCCGCGAAACCTTGCGGCTGGCGGCGTTATGATGAACCTGGCCGGTCTGCGCCGCCTTCATCAACTGCGGCTCGGCCTGTTTCATCGCCTCCAGCGCCTTGTTGCGGTCGCCGGCCGCGATCGCATCTTCCACCTGACGGACCGCAGTGCGCGCCCGGGTGCGCCGCGCCTGATTGACCGCGGTGCGGCGGGCGATTTTGCGGGCGGCTTTGCGTGCGGAGGTGGTGTTGGCCATGGACGCCTGGGTGCTCGAAGACTCGGGTTGACTGCCGGAAAAATGCGCGGCGGCGAGGGCTCTCGCCGCCAGCGCGCGGGTGCTTATAGTCAGCGACCCCGAGGGCGTCAATGCGCCGCTACGGGCTCCTCCGGCAGCACCGCGGCGTCGTGGCCGTACAGCCAGGTGATCGCTTGCGGGGACCAGTCGGTGGTTCCGGTCGCCATCCTGGCGTCGCGCTCCTGCTGGGCCGGTCCGTCAGGCAGGTGGAAACGGTCCTTGTTGTCGCGCGAGATCTGCTGCACGCGCGCGGTGCGCGGCAGCCGCACCGCTTCGTAGCGCTTGAGCGCCGCCACGACGTCGTCGCCGTGCTTTGTGAGGCAGCTGGTGAGCGCCGCGCCATCCTCGATCGCCTGCCCGGCGCCCTGGCCGAGGAACGGCAGCATCGGGTGACAGGCGTCGCCCAGCAAAGTGACGCGGCCGAACGACCAGCGCGGCAGCGGCATGCGGTCGAGCAGCGCCCATTTGAAGGTGTGATCCGCGGCGGCGATGATGGCGCGCACCTGCGGATGCCAGCCTTGGTAGGCCGCGGCCAACACCTTGAGATCCCCAGGCTCGGTCCAGGACTCGACCTCCCAGGCGTCCTGCTCGATCAGGCCGACGAAGTTGAGCAAGCGGCCGGAGGCGACCGGGTAGTGCACGAAATGCCGGCCGGGGCCCATCCAGTTGGTTGAGGCGACCTCGATATCAAGGTGCGCGACGCGCTCGATCGGGATCAGGCCGCGATAGGCGATGCAGCCGGTGAAGCGCGGCCGCTCCGCGCCGAGCAGTTGATGGCGGATGACGGAATGAATGCCGTCGGCGCCGATCAGCACGTCGGCCGTGATCGTCTTGCCGTTCTCGAAAGACGCTTCGATCTGGTCGCCGCGCTCCGTGAAGCCGACGCACCGGTGCGCCACATGGACGCGCTCCGCTGGCATGGCGTGGGTCAGCACGGCGTTCATCTCGCCGCGATGAAATACGTAAGCTGGCGCGCCGAACGCGGCTTCGGTGGTCTCGCGCAGCCGCGAGCGCGCCAGCGTGCGGCCGTCCTGCCAGCGCCGCTGATGAAACGCGGCGGGATTGACGCCGATCCGCTTCATCTCGTCGCCGAGGCCGAGGCGGATCAGGAGCTTCGAGGCGTTGGGGCTGATCACCAGTCCGGCGCCGACCTCGAGGAGTTGCGGGCTCTGTTCGTAGACCTGGACGTCAAAGCCCGCCTTGAGCAGATTGAGCGCGGCGGCAAGGCCGCCGATGCCGCCGCCGATCATTGCAACGGAAAGCGCCATGGCAATTCGGTCGCGCTCAGGCCACGCGCTTGCCGCGCACCTGGTCGTAGCCGGCAATGACCGCGGCGCGGTCGCCGGCCGCGAATGGTGCGAGCGGCGGCTTGACCCGCGCCAGTGCCGGATCGCCGTGAATGTGCGCCAGCAGCGCCTTCACGCCGGAAACCAGCGCCTTGCCGTCGAACAGCTTGCGGATCGTCACTGCGGCATCGAGTGAAGATTGCTCGCCCTTGCTCCAGGCGCGCTGGCACAGGTCGGGATTGCAGTTTGCGGTCGCCGAGATGCAGCCGGCGAACGCCCCGTTCTTCGCCTCGATCAGCACCGCTTCGGTCGAGGGGAACACATCGAAACTCTTGGAGATCGCCGCCGCCTCGCGCGCGTAAGCCATGTCGCCCGAGGAATCCTTCAGGCCGACGATGCGCGAGCCGAACTTGTCGAGCAGGCGCTTCACCAGTGCGACGTGCCAGTGCAGGCCGGACTGCTGAGGGAAATGATAGAGATAGATCGGGATCGGCTTCGCCGCGCTGGCCTGCACGATGGTCTCGACATAGGCGACCAGCCCGTCATCGGGCACGCCCTTGTAGTAGAATGGCGGCAGCAGCAGCGCGCCGGCAAATCCAAGCTCTGCGGCGTGACGCGTCAGCGCCACCGCGTCGGCGGTCGCCGCGGCGCCGGTGCCGACCATCAATCTCTCCAGCGGGAGTTTGGCGTCGCGATAGGCGGTCATCACGCGCTTGCGCTCATCGAGCGAGAACGAGGTGGCCTCGCCGGTGGTGCCGAGCACGTTGAGCCCGTCGCAGCCGTTGTCGAGCAGGTCGCGGGCGAGCTTGGTGGCGCGCACGGTGTCCGGCGAGCCGTCCTCGGCGACGGGCGTGGCGACGGCGGCGATCACGCCGCGCAGCTTCCTCTCGGTCATGACGAAATCCTCTTTCCTGGCTATGCCCGACTTAATTGCTGCGGCAACCGACTTCCTCCCGGGACTCCCCCGAATATCGCTAGCCGCTGACGCCGAACGCCGCGAGCGCGGCCATGTTGACGAGTTGCGTGTCCTTCGCCGTCATCGGCACGATCTGCACCGAGCGGTCAAGCCCGACCAGCAGCGGCCCGATCACGGTCGCGCCGCCCAGCTCCTGCAGCATCTTGGTCGAGATCGATGCCGAATGGAACGCCGGCATGATCAGCACATTGGCCGGTCCAGTCAGCCGGTTGAACGGATAGGGCGTAGCTGCATCGGGATTGAGCGCGACGTCGGCCGCCATCTCGCCATCGTATTCGAAATCGAGGCGGCGCTGGTCGAGGATCCTCACCGCCTCGATGACATGCGCGGACCGCTCGCCCGGCGGGTGGCCGAAGGTGGAGAACGCCAGCAGTGCGAGCCGCGGCTCGTAGCCGAGCCGGCGCGCCACCCCGGCGGCCTCGACCGCGATGTCCGCGAGATCTTCCGCGCGGGGCATCTCCGTCACCGCGGTGTCGGCGACCAGCACGGTGCGGCCGCGCGACAGCACGATCGAGAGCCCCATGACCCGATGGCCGGGTTTGGGATCGATGACGCGGCGCACGTCTTCCAGCGCCACCGAGTAATTGCGGGTGACGCCGGTGACCACGGCGTCGGCGTCGTCGAGCGCCACCATGCAGGCGGCAAAGGTGTTGCGGTCCTGATTGACCATGCGTTGGCAGTCGCGGAACAGGTAGCCCTGGCGCTGCAGACGCTCGTACAGGTAGGCGGCATATTGCGTGGTGCGGCGCGACAGCGCGGCGTTGATGATCTGGATGCCGCTGCCCAGCTCGACGCCGAGGTTACGCGCGGTCTCGCGGATCGGCTCCTCGCGGCCGACCAGCAGCGCGGTGCCGAGCCGCTCGTCAACGAAGGCCGCAGCCGCGCGGATCACCTGCTCCTCTTCGCCCTCCGCGAACACCACGCGCTTGGGCGAGCGGCGCACCCGCTCGAACACGCGCTGCAGCACGCCGGCGATCGGATCGCGCCGTCGGCGCAGCGCCTGCGCGTAGGCGTCCATGTCGACGATCGGCTTGCGTGCGACGCCGGTGTCCATCGCCGCCTTGGCCACCGCGGGCGGCACGTGGGACATCAGCCGCGGATCGAACGGCACCGGGATGATGTAGTCGGGTCCATACTTGAAGCGTGTGCCGTAGGCGACGGCGACCTCGTCGGGCACGTCCTCGCGGGCAAGCTCGGCGAGCGCACGGGCCGCCGCGATCTTCATCTCCATGTTGATCGTGGTGGCCCGGACGTCGAGCGCGCCGCGGAAGATGTACGGGAAGCCGAGCACGTTGTTGACCTGGTTCGGATAGTCGGAGCGTCCGGTCGCCATGATGGCGTCGTCGCGCACCTCCTCGACTTCCTCCCAGGTGATTTCCGGATCGGGGTTGGCCATGGCGAAGATGATCGGCTTGGCCGCCATCGACTTCACCATCGCCTTGGTGACCGCGCCCTTGGCCGAAAGTCCGAAGAACACGTCGGCACCAACCAGCGCCTCTTCCAGCGTGCGTGCCGAGGTCTTGACCGCGAACCCCGACTTCCACTGGTTCATGCCGGCGGTGCGGCCCTGGTAGATCACGCCCTTGGTGTCGCAGAGGATGAGATTGTCGTGTTGGAAGCCGATCGCCTTGAGCAGCTCCAGGCAGGCGATGCCGGCGGCGCCCGCGCCGTTGCAGACCAGCTTTGTCGTCTTGATGTCGCGGCCGGTGAGCTCCAGCGCGTTGATCAGTCCGGCCGCCGAGATAATGGCGGTGCCATGCTGGTCGTCATGGAACACCGGGATGTCGAGCAATTCGCGCAGCCGTTGCTCGATGATGAAGCACTCGGGCGCCTTGATGTCTTCGAGGTTGATGCCGCCCCAGCCTTTGCCGAGCAGCTTGACGCAATTGATGATCTCGTCGGGGTCCTCCGAGGAGACTTCGAGATCGATCGAGTCGATATCGGCGAAGCGCTTGAACAGCACCGCCTTGCCTTCCATCACCGGCTTCGCCGCCAGCGCGCCACGGTTGCCCAGCCCCAGAATGGCGGTGCCGTTGGTGATGACGGCGACGAAATTTCCCTTGGTCGTGTAGTCGTAGGCCTTGTTCTCATCCTCGGCGATCGCCAGCACCGGCACCGCGACCCCGGGTGAATAGGCGAGCGACAGGTCGCGCTGCGTCGCCATCGGCTTGGTCGCAATGACCTCGAGCTTGCCGGGGCGCCCCCGGCTGTGAAAGTCCAAGGCTTCCTGATCGGTGAAGGTCGGCCGGTTGCCGCTGGATTTCTTTGCCATTTCAACACTCTACTGACGGCCGGCAGGCCGGTTCCAGGACGTTACCGGAAGCGCGGGCGATAGAACAAGGGCAGGCCGGCGATGCGGCACCGCAGCGATTGAATGACTGTCGCTGGCGCGCTAAGCGGAGGGCGGGAAGGGGTTCGCTTCAGGACTTCTGATGATCAGGTTTGTGTTGCGGTTTATCGGCCTGCTGCTGTTGGCGCTGGCCTTCATCTTCGTCGTCTACGATGGAATGAAATCGATCGCGGATCGCACGTTTTATGCGACCGCATTGAGCCAGTTCTGGATCGAGGTGCACGCTTCAAGCCTGCAGGCGGCGCAGAAGTCGGTCGAGAGCGTGTCCGGCACGCTATGGGAGCTGGCCATTGCGCCGATCATCGCGCAGCCGGCCGCCGCGGTGTTCGCGGTGCTCGGTGCGATCCTGATCGTGCTCGGCCGCAAGAAGAAGCCGCTGATCGGCTACGCGCGGGACTGAGACGTCGATCCCGGCGCAGGCCCCCCCAAACAGGCAACCGCGCCCGCCTTGCGGCGGACGCGGCTCATTTCAGGCGAGCGTCGCTGACGACCTCAGACGAAGAGGTAGTCGAGGGTGCCGACCGCCGGCGCGCCGGAGAGCGTGATGGTCTCGCTGATGAGGCCGTCCGCCGAGGTGATCACCCAGTCGGTCGCGGTCTGCTGCATGAAGGTGGCGCCGTCCGCCGCAGTGCCGTAGCCGGTGAAGTACAGAACGTCACCGGCGGCATCGCCGTTGCCCTCGAACTCGAACACCGTGTCGCCCTGGGCCTGGCCGGCCTGGAAGACGAAGGTGTCGTTGCCGCCGAGGCCCGACAGCTGGTCGGCGCCGTCGCCGCCGTTGAGGAAGTTGTCCTGCGTGTTGCCGTACAGCACGTTGTCCCCGCCGTTGCCGATGCCGGAGATGGCATTGCCGACGGCGAGCGACAGCTCCTCCACGTTGGCGGCGAGGACGTGGTCCACGTAGGAGTAGACAGTGTCGTGGCCATCCCAGGGCTGCGATCCTTCAAGCACGAGGTCCAGCGCGTTGTCGACGATGTAGCTATCGTCGCCTCCATAGCCATCCATGGTGTCGGCGCCGATGCCGCCGTCGAGCACGTTGGCATGCATGCCGCCGCCGATGTGGTTGTCCAGCGCGTTGCCCGTGGCGTAGAGCCCGTCTCCCTTGGACATCCAGGAACAGGTTCTCGATATGGTCGGGAAGCGCGTAGCTCATGTCGCCATACGCGAACACCCAGTCGGTCCCTTCGCCGGCCAGCTCGATCAACGTGTGGTTGGCGTGATCGAAGTGGTAGTAGTCGTCGCCGATGCCGCCAACCATCGTGTCGGCGTCGGCGGAAGAGAAGGAGAAAAACCCGTCGTTGCCGTCATAGCCATAGAGCTCGTTGTCGCCGGAGTTTCCAGTGATGGCGTTGTCCTTGTCGTTGCCGCGGCCCTCGAGGTTGGCTGAACCCATTAGCGTGAGGCGCTCGAGGTTCGAGCCAAGGGTGTAGTGGATGCTCGACATGACCAGATCGTTGCCCTCGTTGTCGAACTCGAAGATCACGTCGCCGGCGTTGTCGACGACATACTGGTCGTGGCCGTCGCCGCCCTTCATGATGTCGGCGCCGAGGCCGCCATCGATATGGTTGTTGAACGACGTGCCGGTGATGGTGTTGCCAAGCTCGTTGCCGATGCCAGACGAGTTATTGCCGGCATAGGTCATGACCAGATGCTCGACGTTGGCACCCAGCGTGTAGTTCTTAAGCGACGACGATACCGTGTCGATTCCCTGGTTCTTGTATTCGGTGACGACATCCCCGGCATCGTCGACGGAGAAGAAGTCGTCGCCGTAGCCGCCGAGCATCGTGTCGGCGCCGACGCCTCCGACGAGGATGTCATGACCGGAGCCGCCACTAAGGTAATCCGCGCCGCCGGCACCCTTCAGCGTGTTGTTGCCGGAGTTGCCATAGATGTCGTTGTCGAGCGCGTTGCCGTAGCCGTCGATGTCCGCTGACCCGGTGAGGACCATGTCCTCGACGTGAGGCGTCCAGTTCAGGCTGTAGGTGACCGACGTACGGATCGTGTCGGTGCCCCCGTTTTCGTATTCGTAAACATCGTCGTCGACGCTATCGACGATGTAGGTGTCATTGCCGATGCCGCCGTACATGGTGTCGTCGCCGGGGCCGCCGTTCAGCGTGTCATGGCCACCGCCGCCCTTCAGGACGTCGTTGCCCTGCATGCCCCAGATTTCGTCGTCGCCAGAGGTCCCGACGAGGACGTTGTCGTTGCCGTTGCCTGTAATGATCTTTGGCATTTTGGTCTCCTAATCGTGCTTCGGCCGTCGTCGGTGCCGGGAAAAAGCCAGGTCGTTGAACGCGCCGAACAGGTTTCGCTGGATATTGGTGTCGGCTGTGGTAATTTCGGTTCAAATCAATAATATCCGAAAATACTTCGGGTCAGGCCGTCCCTGAGCACGCCGGGTATCGCCGCGATGTAGCGGCCAACCCGAATTGGTATCGTCGGTATTGCGGATGGCTCCGCCTCCAAACAAGCAGCCGCGCCCGCCTTGCGGCGGGCGCGGCTCATTTCAAGCGAGCGTCGCTGACCTCAGACGAAGAGGTAGTCGAGGGTGCCGACCGCCGGCGCGCCGGAGAGCGTGATGGTCTCGCTGATGAGGCCGTCCGCCGAGGTGATCACCCAGTCGGTCGCATTCTGCTGCATGAAGGTGGCGCCGTCCGCCGCAGTGCCGTAGCCGGTGAAGTACAGAACGTCACCGGCGGCATCGCCGTTGCCCTCGAACTCGAACACCGTGTCGCCCTGGGCCTGGCCGGCCTGGAAGACGAAGGTGTCGTTGCCGCCGAGCCCCGAGAGCTGGTCGGCGCCGTCGCCGCCGTTGAGGAAGTTGTCCTGCGTGTTGCCGTACAGCACGTTGTCCCCGCCGTTGCCGATGCCGGAGATGGCATTGCCGATCGCGAGCGACAGCTCCTCGACGTTGGCATCGAGCACTTCGTCGACGTAGGAGTAGACGATGTCATGGCCATCCCAAGACATCGAACTCTTCGAGCACGATGTCGCCTTCGTTGTCGACGATGTAGCTGTCGTTATCAACGCCGCCGATCATGATATCGGCGTCGAGGCCGCCATTGATGGTGTTACTGAGCGCGTTGCCGACGATCACGTTCTTGAGGGCGTTGCCGGTGCCCGATTGACCATCTTGGCCAGCGGCCATGACCAGCTTCTCGACGTTGTCTGTGAGCGTGTAATCGAGCCCGGTTTCGACAGTGTCGTAGCCCTCGCCGTCGTATTCCACGACAGTGTCTCCTCCGGTGACCACGTAAGTGTCATCGTCGTCACCGCCGGCCATGGTGGCGCTGCCGTCCTGGTTGTTTCCGTAGAGACGGTCGTCTCCGCCGCCGCCCTTCAGGACATCGTGCCCGCCGGCGCCGAAAAGCGAGTTGTCGCCGGAGTTGCCGAGGATGACATTGTCGAGCGTATTACCGAAGCCGCTGATGTCGGCCCCCGATCCGGTCAAAATCAGGTTTTCGACCTGAGGCGTGTAAAAGAGGTCGCAGGTGACGGAGGATGCGATCGTGTCGATGCCTTCGTTGGCGTATTCATAGACTTTGTCGCTCTGGGTATCGACAATGTAAGTGTCGTCGCCGTTGCCGCCGTACATGCGGTCGGCACCTGCGCCGCCATCCAGCAGGTCCTTGCCGCCCCAGCCATACATAACGTCCTTACCGCCGTAACCGTACATCTCGTCGTCGTTGCCGGTGCCGTACAGCGTGTTGGCGTTGTCGTTTCCCTTGATCTTAGCCATTTTCAGTCTCCTTTGGTTTGGTCTGACGACGGCGTGATTGCCGTTCGCCGATGCCGCGACCCTAGGAGCGGCGGGTATCGCCGCGATGTTGCGGCCAACCCGAATTGGTATCGTGCGTATTGCGGATGGCTCCGCCTCCAAACAAACAGCCGCGCCCGCCTTGCGGCGGACGCGGCTCATTTCAGGTGAGCGTCGCTGACGACCTCAGACGAAGAGGTAGTCGAGGGTGCCGACCGCCGGCGCGCCGGCGAGCGTGATGGTCTCGCTGATGAGGCCGTCCGCCGAGGTGATCACCCAGTCGGTCGCGGTCTGCTGCATGAAGGTGGCGCCGTCCGCCGCAGTGCCGTAGCCGGTGAAGTACAGAACGTCGCCGGCGGCATCGCCGTTGCCCTCGAACTCGAACACCGTGTCGCCCTGGGCCTGGCCGGCCTGGAAGACGAAGGTGTCGTTGCCGCCGAGGCCCGACAGCTGGTCGGCGCCGTCGCCGCCGTTGAGGAAGTTGTTCTGCGTGTTGCCGTACAGAACGTTGTTGTCGCCGTTGCCGATGCCGGAGATGGCATTGCCGATGGCGAGCGACAGCTCCTCGACGTTGGCGTCGAGCACTTCATCGACGTAGGAGTAGACGATGTCGTGGCCACTTCCGATCGTCGACCCTTCGACCACGACGTCGCCTTCGATGTCGACGATGTAGCTGTCGTCGCCGTTCTCACCGTCCATGGTGTCCGCACCGAGGCCGCCGTCGATCGTGTTGTTGTAGATGCTGCCCCAGATCTTGTTTTGCAGTGCGTTGCCGGTGGCGTAGAGGCCGTGGCCCAGGAAATCCAGGTGCAGGTCCTCGATGTGGGCCTTGTCAACGAGCGTGCCGTCCAGGTCTCCGACCATACGGACCGTGTCGTTGCCCTCATCGGCAAGCTCAACGACCACGTCGCCATCGTCCCAGATGTTGTACACGTCGTCACCGGTCCCGCCGTACATCGTGTCCGCGCCAGTCCAGCCGTCCAGCGTGTCCTTACCCTCATAGCCGCGGAGCACGTTGTTGCCCTCATTTCCGGAGATCAGATTGCCGAGCTCGTTGCCGGAGCCGTCGATATTGTCGGAGCCCATTAAGGATAGCCATTCGAGATTGTCGCCAAGGGTGTAGTCGATGGTCGAGTAGACCGTGTCCCTGCCGTGGTCGGCGAACTCCCAGATGACGTCGTCCTCATTGTCGACCACGTATCGGTCGTTACCGTCCCAGCCTCTCATGTCATCAGCGCCGAGGCCGCCATTGATGTAGTTGTTGTGGGAGTTGCCGAGGATCACGTTCTTGAGGCTGTTGCCGTGTCCCGACGAATCGCCGGTGCCGGTCATGATCAGCTTCTCGACGTTATTGGCGAGCTTGTAATCGCCGAACGCCTCGACGGTGTCGTAGCCCTCGCCGTTATACTCGATGACAGTGTCGCCGGCGTTGACGACGTAGTAGTCATCGCCGGTGCCGCCGCTCATGGTGTCGGTGCCGTCGCCGCCGTTGAGATAGTCGTCGCCGCCGCCGCCCTTGAGGACGTCGTTGCCGCCGAAGCCCCAAAGGTCGTTGTCGCCGGAGGTGCCGATGATGTCGTTTTCGAGCGAATTGCCGTAGCCGTCGATGTCGGCCCCCGATCCGGTCAAAACCAAGTCCTCAACATGAGGCGCCCAGTTCAGACTGTAGCTGACGGAGGCTACAATCGAGTCGTGGCCGTCGTTGGCCAATTCAAAGACGTCGTCGTCGACGTTGTCGACAATGTAAGTGTCATTGCCGATGCCGCCGTACATGTCGTCGGCATCTGTGCCGCCGTCCAGGGTATCGTGGCCGCCGCCGCCAATCAGAATGTCTTTACCGCCGTAACCGTAAATCTGATCGTCGGTCGTGGTGCCGAACAGCGTGTTGGCGTTGTCGTTTCCCTTGATCTTAGCCATTTTCAGTCTCCTTTGGTTTGATCTGACGACGGCGTGATTGCCGTTCGCCGATGGAGACGACCCTAGGAGCGCCGAGTATCGTCGCGATGTTGCGGCCAACCCGAATTGGTATCGTGCGTATTGCGGATGGCTCCGCTCCCCAAACAGGCAACCGCGCCGCCTTGCGGCGGACGCGGCTATTTCGAGCGAAGCCCGGAAGAGCCAGGCTCAGACGAAGAGGTAGTCGCTGGCGTGGATGGTCGGCGCGCCGGAGAGCGTGATGGTCTCACTGATGAGGCCGTCCGCCGAGGTGACCACCCAGTCGGTCGCGGTCTGCTGCATGAAGGTGGCGCCGTCCGCCGCAGTGCCGTAGCCGGTGAAGTACAGAACGTCGCCGGCGGCATCGCCGTTGCCCTCGAACTCGAACACCGTGTCGCCCTGGGCCTGGCCGGCCTGGAAGACGAAGGTGTCGTTGCCGCCGAGGCCCGACAACTGGTCGGCGCCTTCGCCGCCGTTGAGATAGTTGTCCTGCGCGTTGCCGTACAGCACGTTGTCGTCGGCATTGCCGATGCCGGAGATCGCGTTGCCGACATTGAGCGACAGGGTTTCGACGTTGGCGGCGAGCACGTAGTCCACATAGGCGTAGGCGACGTCATTTTTGCTGGAATTGGGTCCAGATCCCTCCCAGATGATGTCGGCCGCGTTGTCGATCAGATAGGTGTCGTTGCCGCCCCTGCCTTCGAGGTAATCAACACCGGCGCCGCCATCCAGAATGTTTTCGGCATCATTGCCGAAGATGACGTTCTCCCCGGCATTGCCGGTGCCGTTGAGGGCACCGTCAAGCAGATACAGCCGCTCGACATTTTCAGTCAGCGTGTATGAGAAGGGGGCCCAAACGAAATCCTCGGTACCCTCATTGGCGCTTTCAACCACCAGGTCAGCGGCGTTGTCGATATAGTAGACGTCGTTGCCATCGCCGCCGAACATCGTGTCGCCGCCGGTACCGCCGTCGAGGTCGTCGTTGCCGCCGTAGCCATAGAGCGTGTTGTGGCCCGAATTGCCGTAGAGATCGTTGGCCAGGTCGTTGCCTTTTCCCGTGAGATTGGCGGAGCCAAGCAAGGACAGACGTTCGACGTTGGCACTGAGCTGATAGTCGAACGACACCTTGACCTTGTCATATCCCTTATCGTCGAATTCCATGACCACGTCGCCGGCGTTGTCGACCTCATAGGTGTCGTTGCCGTCGCCGCCCTTCATGAGGTCGGCTCCAAGGCCGCCGTCGATGTGGTTGCCCCCGGAGTTCCCGGTGATCTGGTTGTCGAGCTCGTTGCCGTGTCCGAAGATATTGGATGAGCCTGTCAGGATCAGGTTCTCGATTTCGCCAAACATCGTGAAGTGGGTGGACGATGCGACCGTGTCGATGCCTTCGCCGGCATGCTCGGTGACAAAATCGCTGATATTGTCCACGACGTAATAGTCGTCGCCGGTCCCGCCATACATGACATCGTAGCTGGCTCCGCCATTGAGATAATCGTCTCCGGCGCCGCCGTAGAGATGATCATGGCCGTCGAGGCCCCACAGCGCGTTGTCGCCTGAGTTGCCTTTGATCACGTTGTCGAGCGCGTTGCCGTAGCCGTCGATGTCGGCCGACCCGGTCAGGGTCAGGTTTTCGACTTGCAGTGCATAGTTGAGACTGTACGTGACCTGCGCACTGATGGTGTCGTTGCCCTGGTCTTCATATTCGACCACCTGGTCGTTGACGTTATCGACGTTATAGGAGTCGTCACCGGTGCCGCCGTACATGGTGTCAATGCCGGTGCCGCCGTTGAGGTAGTCATCCCCGCCGCCGCCCTTGAGGAGGTCGTCGCCCTGGAAGCCCCAGATCTCGTCGTGGACTGAGGAGCCAACGAGGACATTGTTGCCGCTGTTACCGGTCTTGAGTGCCATTTCAGTCTCCTGTGTGTTGCTTCGGCTGCCCAGGTTGCCGGGGCTGGGCCGAAAGTGGTTGCTGGAAGGTTTGTGCCCGCATGGATAATTTCGGTTCAATTCGAACTTTGCCGAAAAAAATGCGGACACGGCGTCATTGCCGATAAAAACCATCATGAGCGCGACGGGTATCGCCGCGATGTCGCGGCAAATCGATTTGGTATCGTTGGTATCGCGGGTGAAACCGCCCGCGCCCTGGGGACCCGGCCCGGAGCGACGCGCCAACGGTGGCGGCGGGGACTTCTGGGGCAAGAAAACAGCGGGCGATACAGACGATACAAATCCGCCCTGCCGCGAAACACCGACGATACAATCGGCCGCGACAATCGCTGGCTGGTACCCATGGCACGTTCGACCGCATCTCGATCCCGACGGACCAAGCGGGCCTCCCCGCCGCGCCGCCGCGGCAAGCGCGCCGCGCCGCGCGAGGTCGATCACACGCCGGAGGTGATGCGGGTCATCCTCGACAACATGAGCGAGGGCATCGCGCTGTTCGATCCGGAGTTCCGCGTGCAATTCATCAATCGCGCGATGATGAGGTTGCAGAACTACCGGCCGGCCGAGGTTTACCCCGGTCTCTCCGGCTACGACTTGCTGCGCTTCGGCGTCGCGCGCGGCGATTACGGCCCAGGTGTCGACGTCGAGCAGACCGTGCGCGAGCGCGCCGCGCTGATGCGCAAGCCCGGCGGCAATCGCTATGAGCGGCGCACCGCGGCCGGCCGCACCGTCGAGTTCAACTTCTACCCGCTGGCCGACGGCAGCCTGCTCGCGGCCGGCCGCGACATCACCGAATTCAGGGATCGCGAGCAGGCGCTGGCCGCCGCCAAGGAGGATGTCGAGCGCACCCGCGCGCTGATGCAGACCGTGCTCGACAACATGAATGACGGCGTCTCGCTTTACGGCGAGGATGGCAGCTGGCGGTTCAGCAACAGCCGTCATGTCGAGCTGCTGCAATACCCACCCGAAATGTTGCAGCCGGGAACTTCGGTGCGCGACCTCATCCGCTTGCAGGTTGAGCGTGGCGATCATGGTCCGGTCGATGACGTCGAGCGCAAGGTCGACGAGCTGACCGCGCGCGTGATGGCGTCGGGCGGCACGCGCCACGAGCGGCGCGCCTCCGACGGCCGATACATCGAGTTCACATTAAAACCGCTGAGCGACGGCAGCCGGCTCGGGCTCTACCGCGACATCACCGATCACAAGCGGCGCGAAGAGGCGCTGGCCGCCGCCAAGGAGGATGCCGAGCGCGCGCGCGAGCTGATGCGGACTGTGCTCGACAATATGAACGACGGTGTCACGCTTTACGGCGCGGACGGCGGCTGGCGGATCAGCAACCGCAAGCACGTCGATCTGCTGCAATATCCGCCCGAGGCGTTGCAGCCGGGCGTCTCAATTCGTGATCTGATCCGGATTCTGGTCGAACGCGGCGATTACGGCCCGATCGCCGACGTCGCAGGCAAGGTCGAGGAGCTGACGGCGCGCGCGATGCAGTCGGGCGGAAGCCGCTACGAGCGGCGCACCTCCGCCGGCCGACACGTCGAGTTCACGTTCAAGCCGCTGAGCGACGGCAGCCGGCTCGGGCTCTACCGCGACATCACCGACCTCAAGCAGCGCGAGGAGGCGCTGGCCACCGCCAAGGCGGATGTCGAGCACACCCGCGAGGTCCTGCAGACCGTGCTCGACAACATGAATGACGGCGTTGTCCTGCTCGACAAGGAGTTCCGCTTCCGGTTCGGCAACAACGAATTCATGCAGGCGCTGCGGGTCCCACCCGAGGTCGCCGCGGCAGGAAATCCCTGCGAGGACGTCATCCGTTTCCAGGCCCAGCGCGGCGATTTCGGTCCGGTCGAGGACGTCGAGGCCCTGGTGCGCGAACGGCGCGAAATGATGCTCACCCCGGGCGGCGTGCGCTACGACCGCCTGACGGTCAGCGGCCGCCACGTCGAGTTCAACTACAAGCCGCTCGCCGACGGCGGCCTGCTCGGCGTCCACCGCGACATCACCGAGCTCAAGGAGCGCGAAAAGGAGCTGGCGGTCGCCAAGGAGGCGGCGGAGTCGGCGCGCGCCGACACCGAGCGCACGCGCGAAATCCTCGCCACCATGATCGACAATATGAATGACGGTATCGCGCTCATGACTCCGGTGGGCGACGACGTGCGGGCCGATTTCGTCAACCAGCGCATGATGGAATTCCAGCGCTATCCGGCCGACGTCGTGTTCCCCGGCTGCATGATGACCAAGGTGCGTCGATTCCAGATCGAGCGCGGCGACTTCGGCCAGGTCGACGACGTCGAGGCAAAGGTCAAGGAGCTGGTCGACCATCTGCGCACGCCGAGCGGCGTTCGCTTCGAGCGGCCCTCGGCGAGCGGTCATTACATCGAGGTCAGCTACAAGCCGCTCGAGAACGGAACGATTCTCAGCATCCACCGCAACATCACGGAGCTGAAGGAGCGCGAGGAATCGCTCGCCGAAGCGAAGGAAGCCGCCGAAGCCGCGCGCGCCGACGTCGAACGCGCTCGCGAGCTGTTGCAGACCGTGATCGACAATATCGCCGAAGGCGTCAACGTATTCGACCGGGAGCTGCGCCTGCGGCTTATCAACCGTCAGCATGTCGAGCAGCAGGGCTACACGCCGGAAATTGCAAAGCTGGGCACGACGCTTGCTGACGCGGTGCGTTTCCTGGGAGAGCGTGGCGAGTACGGGCCGGTCGATGACATGGAAGCCAAGGTGCGCGAGCGCCTGGCGTTGATCCTGCGGCCGGGCGGCAACAGCTTCGAACGCCGCACCTTGGCCGGCCGATACCTCACGTATCGCTTTATGCCACTCGCCGACGGCGGCTTGCTGGGGATTGCGATCGACGCGACCGCATCGAAAGACCGCGAAGAAGTGCTGGCGGCCGCCAAGGAAAGTGCCGAGGCGGCCAACCAGGCCAAGTCCACCTTCCTTGCCACCATGAGTCACGAGATCCGCACCCCGATGAACGGCGTGCTCGGCATGCTGGAGGTGCTGGAGCACCAGGGGCTCAACGACGCGCAGCGTCGCAGCGTCACGACCATGCGCGAGTCGGCGCAAGCGCTGCTCCGCATCATCGACGACCTGCTCGACTTCTCCAAAATCGAAGCCGGCAAGATCGAGATGGAGGAGACCGCGTTCTCGCTGTCCGGCCTGATCAACGGCGCGATCGACACCTTCCGTCCGCAGGCGCTTGCCAAGGGGCTCGAGCTCGATGCCGCGATCGCCGTGGGGTCGAACGATGCGCTGATCGGGGATCCGACCCGGGTGCGGCAGATTCTGTTCAATCTGCTCGCCAACGCGCTCAAGTTCACCGAAAAAGGCGGCGTCCAAGTGCATGCCCGCACCGCCCCGCTCGGCCAGGGTGCGACCTGCGTCACGCTCGCGGTCAGCGACACCGGCATCGGGCTGACCGAGCAACAACGCGCGCGCCTGTTCCAGCCGTTCGCCCAGGCCAATTCGTCGACCACGCGGCGGTTCGGCGGCACCGGTCTCGGCCTGTCAATCGTGCGCGGCTTGCCGAATTGATGGACGGCGACGTCGAGGTCGACAGCCGCGCCGGCGCCGGCTCGATCTTCACGGTGACGCTGCACCTCAAGGCCGCGCCGGCGGATTCGCCGCTGCAAGGTCTGCTGCGCCCCACCGTGAAGCCGACACCGAAGGCGGCGCGGCGCGGCAGGCTGCGGGTGCTGGTGGTCGACGACCACCCGGTCAACCGCGAGGTGCTGGTGCGGCAGCTCGATCTGATCGGCATTGCCTGCGACAGCGTCAACGACGGCGTCGAGGCGCTCGAAGCCTGGGCCGCCGGCCGCTACAGCGCGGTGCTGGCCGACATCCACATGCCGCGGATGGACGGCTACGAGCTCACCCGGCGCATCCGCGCCGCGGAGGCCGCGCACGCCAGCGACCGTACCCCGATCATCGCGGTGACCGCCAACGCGATGGCCGATGAGGAGGAGCGCTGCATCGCGGCCGGCATGGATGCTTGCCTGGTCAAGCCCGTGAAGCTCGACCGGTTGCGCTCGACGCTCGAGCGCTGGCTGTCGGTCGGCCGGACGCCCGATGGCCAGTCGCGCCCCGACGACGAAACCGACGTCGCCGCGATCGACCGCAGCGTGCTGCAAAGCTGGCTCAGCGACGATGCTATGGCGATCAATTCGTTGCTTGCGAAGTTTCGAGACACCGCAATCGAGGCGGAGCGCGACATCGCGGCGGCCGCGCGCGTCGGCGATCTCGCCGCTCTGGCCGCCGCCGCGCACAAGCTCAAGGGTGCAGCCCAGTCGGTGGGCGCGAAAGCCGTCGGCGTCTCGGCAGCTGCGCTGGAACAGATGGGCAAAGCCGGCGATCGAGACCGGTGCAGGGACGGCTTGGGGCCGCTCGCTGCGGAGCTTCGCCGGGCGCTTGCGGAGATCAATGCGCCGCGCTGAAGGCGCCGCTAGAGCGTGTGATGCGGTGAGATTGAGTCGCTGCGACCTGCTCCGACCTCCGCTCATTCCCGCGCAAGCGGGAATCCAGGGCCAAGTTCACCGCTGTCAATCGCGGCCCTGGGTCCCCGCTTTCGCGGGGACGAACGGGAACGATATGGTCCGATCCAACCGCGTCACGCGTCAATCCTTCGGCGGCACGAACATATAGCCCACGCCGCGCACGGTGCGGATGGCGTCCGGATGCCCCGGGTCGACCTCGACCTTCTTGCGCAGGCGGGTGATGCGCAGGTCGATGGCGCGGTCGAACGCCTCCATCTCGCGGTGCGCCGCGGACTCCAGCAGCCAGTCGCGTTGCAGCGGCCGGTTCGGATTCTCAGCGAACAGCTTGAGCAGATCGAACTCGCTTGCCGCCAGCGTTTCCTCGCTGCCGTCGTTCGGATCGACCAACACGCGCTTCTCCATGTCGAGCACGCGCCTTCCCATCCGCACACGCGGCCCGGCGGGTGGGGCGGCGGTTGTACGGCGCAGTACGCTCTTGACGCGAGCGAGCAGTTCACGCGGCTCGTATGGCTTGCCGATGTAGTCGTCGGCGCCGGTTTCCAGGCCAACCACGCGGTCTACGGTGTCGGTCGCCGCCGTCACCATGATGATGCCCAGCCGTCCGCTTTTCTCGCGCAGCCAGCGCGCCAGCGCGAAGCCATCCTCGCCGGAGAGCCCGACATCGAGCAGCACCAGCGCCGGCATCTCGCGCTCGACCAGCTTGCGCAGCGCCGTGCCGCCGTCGGCGCCGCTGACGCGGAAGTTCTGCTTGCCGAGATAGTCGAGCAGCAGCTGACGCTGCGCGGCTTCGTCCTCCACCACGACGATGTGCGGACGAGTATCCACCGCTATCACTTCAGTGCGTCGATAGCCGCGCGCGCGATCTGCGAGTCCTGGGCCGACAACACGCCGGAGATGCCGATCGCCCCGACGATCTTGCCGTCGATCACGATCGGGAAGCCGCCTTCGAGCGGCGTGATGTCCTTCAACGCCAGGAAGCGCACCCCGGCGCCGCCGCCGGAGATCGCGTCGTCAAGCACCTTGGTTGGACGCTTGAACTTGAGCGCGGTCTTCGCCTTGCCTTGGGCGATTTCCAGCGACGCGAGCTGCGCGTTGTCGCGCCGGTGCAGCATCACCACATGGCCGCCGCTGTCGATGATGGCGATCACCACCGGCCAGTTGTTCTTGGCGGCCTCGGCCTCCGCCGCGGTCATCGCCTTGCGAGCGGTCTCGAGCCCGATCGGCGGGCCGTAGTCCGGCGGCATGGTCTGCGCGTGGGCCGCAAACGCGGCGAGTGCAATGATGCAGGCGCCTGCGATGGTCTTCAGCGTGGTCAAGGGAGCCTCCCGACGACGAATTGCTTGCAGCATAGGTTGCCCGGGCCTTGAGGGAAACAGGCCGTCGCGCTGCCGTGAGGGCGCTGCCAATGCCGCTGCCTGGAATTTGATCGTGGGGCCATGCTTGGAAGCCTGACTGGGCCGTGCCACCGGCCGCCAAACGCCCTATATTTGCGGCAACGAGGAGATCGCTCATGTTCAGTTTCAAGAAACTGCTTTCCATTCCGGGCCGGGATGAGGCGCTGCCGGGCCGGTCGACGCCGATCCCGACTGCCCAACAGCATTTCATCAATGGCAACGCGCTCAAGGGTCCCTATCCGGCGGGACTGGAGACCGCGGTGTTTGGCATGGGCTGCTTCTGGGGTGCCGAGCGCAAGTTCTGGGAGCTTGGCGACGGCATCCATGTCACCGCGGTCGGCTATGCGGCGGGCCACACGCCCAATCCCACCTATGAGGAAGTCTGTTCCGGCCGCACCGGCCACAACGAGGTCGTGCTGGTGGTCTATGACCCCAACAAGGTGTCCTTCGACAAGCTCTTGAAGACGTTCTGGGAGAACCACGACCCGACCCAGGGCATGCGTCAGGGCAACGACGTCGGCACGCAATACCGCTCCGGCATTTACGTCACCACGCCGGCGCAACGCCAAGCGGCCGAGGCATCCAAGGCGATGTATACGCCCGCCCTGAAGAGCAAGGGCTATGGCGCGATCACCACCGAGATTCTCGACGCGCCGCCGTTCTATTTCGCCGAGGACTATCACCAGCAGTATCTCGCCAAGAATCCGATGGGCTACTGCGGGCTGGGCAGCACCGGCGTGTCCTGCCCGGTCGGAACCGGGGCGGTCGCGGCCGCCCACTGAGCAGCGGCAAAATTGCCACGGAGAGGGCCGCATTTGCGGCTCTCTTTTCATTTTGGCCCGGAAAAACGCGCGTTTTAAGGGCTTTGTTAACCATACTGGGGCGTTAATCCGACTTAACTTTTGCCGGCGTTTGGCTCGGATTTGCCCCGCATGCGCGCGTGCCGATTTCTGGCTGTGCTATTGGCCGTCGCCACGTTGGCGGCATGCGCGCGCTCGCCTGCCCGGGACTATGCCAATTCGCCATACGCCAACGCATATGCCCAGGCGCAGCGCGCCGACATCGACACGTTGATGTATGGCGGGCCTGGTCCGCGCATGCAGCAGACCGCGGCCTATCAACCGCTTTCACCGCGGCCGCCGCAGTCTTATGCGCCGCCGCCGTCGTATGGCCCGCCGCCATCCGTTTCATACGGTCCGCCCCCGGCGCCGCCGCCGTCGTATGGCCCACCGCCATCGCATGGCCCACCGCCATCGCATGGCCCACCGCCATCGCATGGCCCACCACCTTCGTACGGTCCTCCACCTTCGTACGGTCCTCCACCGGCCCCAACCGGCCTGTTTCAGGCCTTGCAGTCCGCTACGTTTTTCTCTCGGCCGGCCTACGGCCCGCCACCGCCGCCCTCATACACGGTGCGCACCGCGACAAAATATGTCCCGGTGTTCGAATTGCCGGAGGACAACGGTCCCTACACGCTCGACACCGGTGACAAGCTTCGCATCGTCGTGTTCGGCCAGGACACGCTGAGCAACACCTACACCGTCGACGCAGCTGGCCAGATCAGCACGCCGCTGATCGGCGTGGTGCAGGCGCGCGACCTGACCACCGCGGCGCTGTCCGCCTCGATCAAGAGCCGGCTCGCGCAAGGCTTCATCCGCGAGCCGAGCGTCGCAGTCGAGGTCGAAATCTACCGGCCGTTCTTCGTGCTCGGCGAGGTCACCTATCCGGGCCAGTACCCCTACGTCCCGCACATAACGATCGAGAATGCTGTTGCGATCGCCGGCGGCTTCACGCCGCGCGCCAGCAAGTCGAAGGTCACCATCACCCGCAAGATCCAGGGCGTGCCGCAAAAGTTCGTAATGCCGCTGCAGTACAAGCTGCGGCCCGGCGACATCCTGACCATCGGCGAACGCTGGTTCTAGAACTTCCCGCGCTGGCGTAGCATGCTGTCCTTCAACCGAGGGACAGAGAATGCGCATGTGCCGTTTCGCTTTGCTGCTTGGACTGATCTGCAGTGTTGCCGCGCCGGCGTTCGCTCAGGAGAAATTCCCGAGCCGTCCGATCAAGTTCGTGGTCGGCTTCCTGGCCGGCGGGCCGAACGACATCGTCGCCCGTATCTTCTGCGAGTTTCTGACCCCACATCTCGGCGCGCCGTGCATCGTCGAAAATCGCTCTGGCCAGGGCGGCATGCTCGCCGCCAAGTCGGTGATCGAGTCACCGCCCGACGGCTACACCATCATGTTCGTCGCACCCAACAACGCGATCGGGGCTTCGCTCTACAAGAACCTGTCGTTCGTGCACGTGCGCGATACCACGCCAATCGCCGGCACCATGCAGCTCACCAACATCATGGTGGTGCCGCCCTCGCTGCCGGTGAAGACGGTCGCCGAGTTCATCGCCCACGCCAAGGCCAACCCGGGCAAGCTCACCTACGCTTCGTCCGGCAACGGCACCTCGGTTCACATGTCGGCTGAGCTGTTCAAGATGATGACCAATCTCGACATGGTGCACGTGCCTTACAAGGGCTCGGCCGGCATCTATCCCGATCTGATGACCGGCAAGGTCGACGTACTGTTCGACAACCTGCCGGGCTCGGTCGAGTTCGTGAAGACCGGCAAGCTGCGCGCGCTGGCGGTAACGACGACGAAGCGCTCGGAGGTGCTGCCCGACGTTCCGACGGTCGCCGACACGGTGCCGGGCTATGAGGCCAGCGTGTTCTACGGTGTCGCCGGGCCCAAGGGCATCCCGCCGCACATCGTCGAGACGCTCAACAAGGCATTCAACGCTGCGCTCGCTGATCCGAAGATCAAGGCGCGCATCGCGCAGCTCGGCGCCGTGCCGACGCCGATGACGCCGGCCGAGTTTGGCAAGCTCACCGCCGACGAGACCGAGAAATGGGCCAAGGTGGTGCGCGCCGCGAACATCACGGTCGAATAGAACGCTGCCAACACAATGGGCCGCACGGCGAATGCCATGCGGCCCATTGCAGGATACGCGCCACGTGTGCCTGAGGCTCGTAACCTCTCAGAACAGCCGTCCCTCGTGCGGCCAATATCCACGGCCCGATTAAACGAAGGCTTACGAAGGCCGTTCAAATTTTCCCAACCGCGTGTGCGGGCAGGGAACCGCGACGGAGCCTGTTGTCCCATCGCGGGATGACCTTGTTTGTGCGTGATCTTTCCGAGGCAGGCTTTTCGGGATCACGCACCCCCTTACTTCATGTGTTTCGCAAGGAACGCGCTGGTGCGGCCGTATGCCAGGTCGGCGCTGGCCTTATCGAAGCTGCCGCGTTCGTCACAATGGAAGCCGTGGCCGGCCTCCGGATAGGTGTAGATCTCGCAGTCGCCGCCGCGCTTCTGCTTGATGATCTCGATGTCGGACATCGGAATGCCGTGGTCCTTCTCGCCGAAGTGCATCTGCACCGCGCATTTCGGCTTCTCGTCGGCGAACTTGACGATCACGCCACCGTAATAGGCTACCGCGGCTGAGAGGCCGGAGAGCCGTGTCGCTGCCAGATAGGCGATCGAGCCGCCCATGCAGAAGCCGACGATGGCAATTGGGCCGACCGACTTGATCTCCTTGATGGCCGCGTCGGTGTCGCGCAGCATCGCGTCCCAGTCGGGCTTGGCGATGAAGGTGCGGGACTTCTCGATCTCGGGCGGCGTATAGCCGGACTGATAATCCTTCACCTGGCGGTCGAACAGCGCCGGCGCTACTGCCACATAACCCTCGCTGGCGAAACGGTCACACACATTGCGGATGTGATTGTTGACGCCAAAAATCTCCTGAATGACGACGATACCGCCCTTCGGTGCGCCGCCCGGATCGGCGCGATAGGCGCCGAGACTGTGGCTGTCGGCGGCGGTGAGCGTGAAATGCTTACCCAAGATGGTCCTCCCAACGTTGAAACGCACTGCAGCGCGCCCTGTATAGCATCGCCGGGGCCGATTTGAACCGGCGGTATCGGGCTGCCGCGCCGGCGGGAATGGCAGCGTTGCTACGGGGTTGAATGGGATAGCCGTGGTCTGATCGCGGGCGTAGTATTTGCACGCGGTGTCTTCGCTGTTCTCATTGCTTTTTCGGGGTATTTCCCATGTGCAGGCGTGTTGCCACTGCGGCGATGTTCGTCGCGCCGACGTCCATGTCGGCCGTTTCAGGCCGACGGCCTGATTGGCGTCGCGTTTCAGTCCTACAACAACAAAGATGCTGGTCGAAGTGACGGACGTCGCTTCGCGAAGGCCGTTACGGCAACGGAGGGATTTGCCGCAAGGAGGAAGAGTCGGATGTTACGGTCTAGCCGCAAATACCCGCTGCCATTTCCCCTCACTGCAAGCCTGCTGGCTGTACTGCTGATGCCGGCGGTCGCCCAGGATGCGAGCGGACAAGCGGCCGCGCCGCCCGCGGCCGCCGCCGCGCCGGAGCAGGCGCTGCTCAAGGCGGAGGAACTCGACCAGCTCGTGGCACCGATCGCGCTTTATCCCGACAACTTGCTCGCCGAAGTGCTGATGGCCTCGACCTATCCGCTCGAAGTCGTCCAGGCGGACCGCTGGGTGCGCGAAAACAAGTCGCTCAAGGGCGATCAGCTCAAGGCCGCTCTCGACAAGCAGAGCTGGGATGACAGCATCAAGTCGCTGACCGCGACCGCCCCGGTGCTGGAAATGATGAGCAGCAAGCTGGACTGGACGCAGAAGCTCGGCGACGCCGTGCTGGCGCAGCAACCCGACGTGATGGACGCGGTGCAACGGCTGCGCGGCAAGGCGCAGGCGAACAAGAAGTTGGAAACGACCAAGCAACAGAAGGTCTCAACGCGGACCGAGAACAACAAGCAGGTGATCGTGATCGAGCCGAGCGAGCCCAACACCGTTTACGTGCCGTACTACGACCCGGCGGTGGTCTATGGCGCCTGGCCCTATCCGAGCTATCCGCCCTATTCCTACCCGCCCGTGGGCGGCTACCTGGCAGGCGGGTTGATTGGGTTCGGCGCCGGGGTTGCGCTCGGTGCCTGGGCCGGCCGCTATTGGGGCAGCGGCTGCGGTTGGGGCAACAACAACATCAACATCAATCGCTCGGTCAACGTCGATCGAAACAACTGGTCGCACAATTCCGCGCATCGCCACGGCGTGAAATACAACAACGCGTCGGTACAGCAGAAATTCGGCAAGGGCGGCGAGCGCGGCGGCGCACAGCAGCGCATGGATTTCCGCGGCCGCGACGGTCAGCAGGTGCTCAAGCCCGGCGGCGACCGTCCCGGTGGCGACCGTCCTGGTGCCGGCGATCGGCCCGGCGGCGACCGTCCTGGCGCCGGCGACCGTCCCGGCGGCGACCGCCCCGGTGCCGGCGACCGACCCGGCGCCGGCGACCGCAAAGCTGGAGCCGGCGATAAAGCCGGCGCCGGCGATCGCAAGGCCGGCGGTGGCAAAGCCGCAGCCAGCAAGCCCGGCGGTGGAAGTCGCCCAAGCGCCGGCGACCGAGGACCGGGCGGCGGCGGCCGCGATCACGCGATGGGGAATATCGGAGGCGGCCGCGACGCCATGGCCCACGCTGACCGCGGCCGCGCCAGCATGGGCGGCGGCGGTGGACCGCGACCGAGCATGGGAGGAGGTCCCGGTGGCGGCGGACGCGGTGGCTTCTCGGGCGGCGGACGCGGCGGCGGCGGCATGGGCGGCGGTGGACGCGGCGGCGGCGGGCGGCGTTCGGATGTCAGGCTGAAACACGACATCGCGCTGATCGGCCGGCTCGACAACGGCCTTGGCCTCTATCGCTTTGCGTACCGCGGCAGCGAAACAGCCTACGTCGGTGTCATGGCGCAGGAAGTCCAAGCGGTCATCCCCGATGCAGTCGTGCGCGGCCGGGATGGCTACCTGCGGGTGCGTTACGACAAGGTCGGGGTGAGGTTTGAAACCTACGACCGCTGGATGTCCTCGGGCGCGCACATCCCGGCCGTTCCGGCTGGCGGCACCTGGTAAGGGAGGCGAGCATGAACAGATTTCTGACGCTCGTGTTCGCAGCCGCCTGCAGTGCCGCGATGACCGCCGGCGCCACGGCGCAGCAACGCTATGCAACGGCCGAAGAAGCCGCCAATGCATTGGTCGCTGCCGTGCGCGCCGATGACCGGAAGGCGATCGTGACCGTGCTCGGTCCCGGCGGGGTCGACATCGTATCCTCCGGCGACGCGGTGTCGGACGGCCAATCGCAGCGTGCGTTCCTGATGGCCTATGACGCCAAGCATAAGGTCGCCACGGAAGGGGACAACCGCGCCATGCTGGTTATCGGCCAGCAGGATTGGCCATTCCCGGTTCCAATCGTCCGGAAGGACGGGCGTTGGCAATTCGACACCGTGGCCGGCCGCCAGGAAATCCTGTACCGGCGGATCGGCCGCAACGAGCTCGCCGCGATCCAGGCCGCTCTGGCTTACGTCGATGCGCAGGACGAATATGCTGAGATCAGCCGCAAGGCCTCCGGCACGGCAAGCTTTGCGCAGCGCATTGTCAGCAGCCCCGGCAAGAAGGACGGCCTGTACTGGCCGTCGGCGCAGGGTGAAGCGGAAAGCCCGCTGGGCGATGGCGTCGCGGCGGCCACCAGTCAGGGCTATCGCATCGGGAGCGGCCGCGCGCCGTACCACGGCTACTACTACAAGATCCTGACCCGCCAGGGTCCGACCGCACCCGGCGGGGCGTTGGACTACGTCGTGCGCGGCAACATGATCGGTGGCTACGGGCTGGTCGCTTATCCGGCGCAATACGGCAACTCCGGCGTGATGACATTCGTCGTCAACCACAATGGCACCGTGTTCCAGAAGGACCTCGGCGCACGCACCGCGCAAATCGCCGAGCGCATGACGTCATTCAATCCCGATCAGACCTGGAAGAAGGTCGAAGCCGGCAAGTGACGGTGTCATGGCGGATGTGGTGCAAGGCGCGGCGCGTCCGACGCGCGAATCGCCCGACGGCATGATCCTGGTGCCCGGCGGTACGTTCCGCATGGGCTCCGACAAACACTATCCGGAAGAAGCGCCGGTGCATCGCGTCACGGTCGGCGCGTTCTGGATCGACCGCACGCCGGTGACCAATCGGCAGTTCAAGGAATTCGTCCGCGCCACCGGTCACGTGACCTTCGCGGAAATTCCCCCCGACCCGAAAGATTATCCTGGCGCATTGCCGCACATGCTGTTTACCGGCTCGCTGGTGTTCACGCCGCCGGATCACGCGGTTGACCTGCGCGACTGGTCGCAATGGTGGGCGCTCACCAAGGGCGCCGACTGGCGCCACCCGTACGGCCCGAAGAGCAACATCAACGCGCTCGACAATCATCCGGTGGTGCATGTCAGCTTTGCAGACGCGCTGGCCTACGCCACTTGGGCCGGCAAGGCGCTGCCGACCGAGGCGGAATGGGAATTCGCCGCGCGCGGCGGGGTTGAGGAGAAGGAGTTCGCGTGGGGCGATGAGTTCACGCCGGGCGGCCGTCACATGGCCAACACATGGCAGGGCGACTTTCCGCATCAGAACAAGAACGAGGACGGCTTCGCGCGCACCTCGCCGGTGACCGCGTTTCCGCCCAACGGTTACGGTGTGCACGACATGATCGGCAACGTCTGGGAATGGACCACCGACTGGTACTCGCAGCGGCACGAAGCCGACGCGCCGAAGGCGTGCTGCATCCCGGAGAACCCGCGCGGCGCGAGCGTTGACGGCAGCTACGACCCGCGCCAGCCGGAGATCAAGATTCCGCGCAGGGTCATCAAGGGCGGCTCGCACCTGTGCGCGCCGAACTATTGCCGCCGCTACCGCCCGGCCGCGCGCCACGCGCAGCCGGTCGACACGTCGACCAGCCACGTCGGGTTTCGCTGCGTGGTGAGAGAGAAGGCAAGTTCATGAACTGAAGCAATCGACAAGGGATGCCGGTCATGAGTTCTGACGATACAATTTCCAAGACCAAGCCCACTGACGTACGGCCAAGCTTTTTCAATCGCCGCAACATGCTGCTCGGCGGCACGACACTCGCGGCGGCATCGGCGCTCGGCAACGCCGCGCCGATCCGGGTGACTCAGGCACAAGCCCAACCCGCCGCGCCGGCCGGCCAGCGGCCGAACATCCTGGTGATCTGGGGCGACGACGTCGGCCTCGCCAACATCAGTGCCTATACGTTCGGCGTCATGGGCATCAAGACGCCGAACATCGACCGCATCGCCCGCGAAGGATTGATGTTCACCGACTATTACGCCGAGCAGAGCTGCACGGCGGGCCGATCGTCGTTCATCACCGGCCAGTCGGGTCTGCGCACCGGCAACACCAAGGTCGGCCTGCCGGGCGCCACGCTCGGTCTGCAGCCGCAGGACATCACCATCGCCGAGGCTCTGAAACCGCTCGGCTACGCCACCGGCCAGTTCGGCAAGAACCATCTCGGCGATCGCAACGAATTCCTGCCGACGGTGCATGGATTCGATGAGTTCTTCGGCAACCTCTATCACCTCAACGCCGAAGAAGAGCCCGAGCATGCCGATTATCCGAAAGACCCGGCGTTCAAGGCGAAGTTTGGACCGCGCGGCGTGCTCAAGAGCGCCGCCACCGACCGTGATGACGCGACCGTCGATCCGCGCTTTGGCAGGGTCGGCAAGCAGACGATCCAGGACACGGGCCCTCTCACCAAGAAGCGGATGGAGACGGTCGACGACGAGACCTCCAAGGCGGCGATCGACTTTATCCAGCGGCAGACCAGAGCCAACAAGCCGTTCTTCTGCTGGTGGAACGGCACGCGCATGCACCTCTACACGCACGTGCGTCCGGAATACAAAGGCCGCAGCGGGCTCAGCGAATACGTGGACGGAATGCTCGAGCATGACGGCCACGTCGGCGACCTGCTCAAGACGCTCGACGATCTCGGCATCGCCAACAACACCATCGTCATCTACGGCACCGACAACGGCGTGCACATGAACTCGTGGCCGGACGGCGGCATGACGCCGTTCCGCAGCGAGAAGAACACCAACTGGGAAGGGGCCTATCGCGTTCCGGCGATGATCCGCTGGCCGGGCCGCATCAGGCCGGGCCAGGTCAGTAACGAAATCTTCGCGGCGCTCGACTGGTTGCCGACGCTGCTCGCGGCGGCCGGCGAGCCTGACATCAAGAACAAGCTGCTCACTGGCTATAACTCGATGGGCAAGACCTTCAAGGTCCACCTCGACGGCTACAACCAGTTGCCGATGCTGACCGGCCAGCAGGAGAAGTCCGCGCGCAAGGAGTTCTTCTACATCAACGACGACGCCCAGCTGGTGGCGATGCGCTACGAGCACTGGAAGTTGGTGTTCTGCGAGCAGAAGGTTCAGGGCACCTTGGAAATCTGGGCCGCACCATTTGTGTGCCGGCGCTTGCCCAAGATGTTCAACCTGCGGCTCGATCCTTACGAGCGGGCCGACGTCACGTCGAACACCTACTACGACTGGACGCTCCAGCGGGCGTTCCTGATCGTCCCGGCCCAGGCGATGGTGGCGCAGTTCATCGAGACGTTCCGGGACTTCCCGCCGCGGCAGAAGCCTTCGAGCTTCAGCGTCGACGAGGTCATGGCGACGATGTCGCGGGCGCACGGCGGCTGAGAGGCAAAGTACGCCGGCCGGCAGCGGTGCCGGCCGGCACATTGATTGGATCGATCGCCGAACTGGAAAGCGGAGTAGGCCATGAGGCGGCCAAGTCGGGGCGCTGGAGCGGCGAAGGAGCCCCGGCCGCCCCACCACGGGCCATCCCACCTGATCCGAAGGACCTGCGTTGCATGAGGCGGGAGCGGATCGCATGACAGCCACGAGCCAGCCCTCGAAGTTCGCCCTCGCGCTGACGTGGCTGGCTCTGGCGTTATCGCTACTGCTGCTTGTGCTCGGCGTTGCCTGGTACGGGTTCTCGATCGAGGTGCATCAGCGCTTCTGGCACAACATCTTCGGCCGCCTTGAAGGGCCGATGACGGTTCGCTTCGTCTTGCAACCGACCATGGCGTTCCTCGCCGCGCTGCACGACGGTGTCCAGGATGCGCGGCGCGGCCACAAGTCGTTTTTCTGGAGCTCACCGGGCGACTCAACCACGCAGCACGGCCGTTTGCGGGAGGGCCTGACCTCAACAGCGCGCGTCATCCTGCTCGGGCTGAGCATGGACATCATCTACCAGTTCAAGGTGCTCGACCATTTCTATCCGGCCGAGGCGCTCATGATGGCGATCCTGCTCGCGGTCATTCCGTATTTCGTTTTCCGATGGCTCATCGAACTGGTCGCGCGCTGGTGGATGGCGCGCAAATCCGCAGGCTCCGTTTCTTGAGGCTCGAATGACGGACACGCCAATCACCCGCCAATCCAAGGCTGACGAAATCTCCGTCGAGCTGTCGTCGCGCCGCACCGGCATGTCGTTCCAGCGCACCCGTATGAGTGCCGACCGTACATTGATGTCGGTGATCCGCACCTCGCTGTCGCTGATCTCGTTCGGCTTCACGATCTTCCAGGTGTTCGAGAAGATGCGCGATCACAATGTGATTACGCACGCAGGCGCTGCGCGCAACTTCGGCGTCACGCTGGTCGGTCTCGGGATCATCATGCTGATCGGCGGTATCGCCTATCACATCCAGTTCATGGTGCATCTGCGCCAGAAGCGGATCGCCATGATGCATGCTGGCCTGGTACACGGCGAGAGTAAGTTCCCGCCGTCGCTGACGCTGATCACCGCAGTGATCCTGCTGCTGATCGGCGTCGTCGCGATCGTCAGTATGGTGTTTCAGGTCGGACCTTTTGGTTAGGAAGAAGGAGGACGCTCGATGGCTAAGCGATCGAAGAAGCCCGCACCGAGGGTGCGCGGCAGCACCACCAGGGCCAGGTCAGACAGACCGAAGCAACCCAACATCCTGGTCATCTGGGGCGACGACATCGGCCAGTCGAACCTGAGTTGCTACACGCACGGGCTGATGGGCTATCGCACGCCCAACATCGACCGCATCGCCAAGGAAGGCATGCTGTTCACCGATAGCTACGGCGAGCAGTCCTGCACCGCCGGCCGATCGTCGTTCATCACCGGGCAGAGCGTCTATCGCACCGGTCTGTCCAAGGTCGGTATCCCGGCGGCGCCGATCGGCATGAATGAGAAGATCATCACCATCGTCGCTGCACTGAAGAACCAGGGATATGCCACCGGGCAGTTCGGCAAGAACCATCTCGGCGATCTCAACCGCATGCTGCCGACCAATCACGGCTTCGATGAGTTCTACGGCAATCTCTACCATCTCAATGCCGAGGAAGAGCCGGAGATGGACGATTATCCGACGGACAAAGACATTCCCGGTTTCAAGGAGAGGTTCGCGCCACGCGGCGTCATGAAGTCTTGGGCGACTGACAAGGACGATCCCACCGTACAGCCGCGCTGGGGCAAGGTCGGCAAGCAGAGGATCAAAGATACCGGCCCGCTCACCAGGAAGCGCATGGAAACCTGCGACGACGATTTCGTCGCATCCGCGATCGATTTCATCAAGCGGCAGGAAAAGGCGGGAAAGCCTTGGTTCGTGTGGCTGAACACGACGCATATGCATCTGTTCACGCACACCAAGAAGAAAAGCCGCGGCCAGGCAGGGCGCTGGCAATCCAACTATCACGACACGATGATCGACCACGACAGGAATGTCGGGCAAATGCTCGACACACTCGATGAGCTGGGCATCGCCGACAACACTTTCGTGCAATATTCGACCGACAACGGTCCGCACCGGAATAGCTGGCCGGACGCCGGCACCACTCCATTCCGAAGCGAAAAGAATACGAACTGGGAAGGTGCCTTCCGCGTTCCGTTGCTCGTGCGCTGGCCGGGCAAGATCAAACCGGGATCGGTCGCCAACGGAATTGTGCAGCACCACGACTGGCTGCCGACTTTTCTTGCAATGGCGGGGGACCCGGATGTCGTTGAAAAACTGAAGAAGGGCTACCGAGCCATCGGCCGCACCTATAAGAACCACATCGATGGCTTCAACTTGGTGCCTTACCTGACCGGCGAAGCAAAGCAAAGCCCTCGCAACTTCTTCTTCTATTTCAGCGACGACGGCGATGTGCTCGCGCTCCGTTACGACAACTGGAAAATTCTGTTCGTTGAGCAACGTATGCAAGGAACCCTGGGCGTCTGGCTGGAGCCATTCGTCCGGCTTCGCGGGCCTAAGATCTACAATCTGCGAACGGATCCCTACGAGTTCGCAACGGTTACATCGAATACCTACTGGGATTGGCAGATGCACCATGTTCCGCTGATCTATTTCGCCCAAGCGGCGGCTGCAAAATTCGCGGAAACCTTCAAGGAGTTTCCTGCAATCCAGCCACCCAACACCTTCACGATTGACGACGCATTGAAGGCAATGGAAGGCACGGTAGGCGGCGCAAACCAGTGACCGCAAAACGGGCGGCGGGGCAACTCGCCGCCCGAATTGTCTCGGGGCATAAGATGAGTGGCATGCTGCCCTGCTGGAATGACGGCGCGGCGAAGTCCGCTATCCTTGGCTTCGTCGCACGTGTGACCAAGGAGGGCGGGCCGGACTACGTGCGTCCGGCCGAGCGCATCGCCACCTTCGACAACGACGGCACGCTGTGGTGCGAGCAGCCATTTCAGGTGCAGGTGTTCTTCAGTTCGCTCGCCGAAGCGCTCGACAAAGCAGGCGAGTACGGCATCACGGTCGTCAGCATGAAGCGGGATTGGGGGGCGGTGTTCAGATGAAGCAATGGCTGATCGTCCTCAGCGAGCATGCGATCGTGCTGATCGATTTCGTGGCGATGATCGTGATCGTGCTCGGTACGATCGAGGTTCTCATCAACGGAGCACGCACGGCGCTTGCATCAGTATCGGGTCACGAACAGCGCGAGGTTTGGATCCGTTACGCACGCTGGCTGGTCGCAGGGCTGACGCTGCAACTCGGCGCCGACATCATCGAGACCGCGATCACTACGAGCTGGGACGCGGTCGGGCGGATCGCGGCGATCGCGATCATCCGCACGTTCCTCAACTACTTCCTGGAGCGCGATCTGTCGGAAATCCGTACCCGTCAACGTGAAGCGCCCAAGGCCTAGGTTGGCAACGCCATGATCGACATCTTCGCCTGGATCGTCCCGATCGTCCTCATCGCAACGTTGGTCGCTATCTTCGTCGCGCTTGGGATGATGCCGGGTCATATCGCGCGCAAGCGGGGCCATCCCTGGGCAGAGGCGGTCGCGATCGGCGGCTGCGTCCTCGATGTCTCCGGCGACGATCTGCAGATGCTGCAATGGACCGCGGCCGGCGGCGGCGGGCGTTTCATGGGATCGTGCACCACACCGACGCCGCGCGCGAATGGGCCTACGACCGCAAGTCGCACATCGGCAAGCTCGACACGCGCTGGACGAGGGCTTGGCCAGAGGCTGGACCATCGTCGACATGAAACGGGATTGGAGGACGATCTATCCGTTCCAGAAGTAGTGAGGAGCGATGCCATGAAGAAGCTGATCCTGGTTGCGGCACTGGCGGCCTTCTGTGCGCCAGCGGTGTCGCCCGCGCAAAATCCTTCCGCTGATGATCTAGCGCGCCGCTCCGTCCATCGCCGCGCCGTTGAAGCCGTGATCTGGGGCATGCCGGCGGTCAATCTCGACCTGATGCTGCAGGCGATGATCGGCAGCGCCAAGGGCAAGCCCAATCAGATCGTCTACTGGTCGCGCCTCCCCGACTGGAAGAACCAGACGCTCACGCCGAATCCCGACGTGATCTATCTGATGCCGTTCTTCAACACCAAGGACGCTGGGCCGATGGTGCTGGAGATCCCGCCGGCCGACGATGGCGTGATCAATGGCACGATCATGGATGCCTGGCAGGTGCCGCTGGAAGATGTCGGGCCGGCCGGCGTCGACAAGGGCAAAGGCGGCAAATATCTGATCCTGCCGCCCGACTATAAGGGCACCCCGCCGAGCGGCTATATCGCGCTGCCCTCGATGAACTATCAAGGCTACGCGCTGCTACGCTCGATCCTCAGGAGCGGCAGCGACGCCGACGTCGCCAAGGCCGTCGCCTACGGCAGGCGCATCAAGCTCTATCCGCTCTCGCAGGCGGCGAATCCGCCGGCGACGACATTCGTCGATGCGATCGACGTCGTCTACAACTCCACGATTCCCTACGAGCTGCGTTTTTTCCAATCGCTCGACCGCGTGGTGCAGATCGAGCCGTGGCTGCCGCGCGACCGGCTGATGATCGACATGCTGAAATCGATCGGCATCGAGAAGGGCAAGCCGTTCAAACCCGATGCGAAAACACAGGAGATCTTGAATTCGGCCGCACGCGAGGCCAAAGCCCTGCTGGAAAGCCGGTACGAGGACCTATTCATCCCCTATTTCGACATCAGCCGGTGGTCGCTCCCGGCGCTGCCCGAATATCTCAAAGCGTCGCAGGACGGCTTCTCCAATCCGGACGCATATCCCTTCGACAATCGCGGTCTTGTCTTCACCTTCGCCTTCTTCACGCCCAAGCATCTCGGCGAAGGCCAGTTCTATCTGCTGACCATCAAGGACAAGGACGGGCAGAATTTCGATGGCAGCAGGAGTTATCGCCTCACCGTGCCCGCGAACGCGCCGGTGAACCAGTACTGGTCGGCGACGGTCTATGATCGCGCCACCCACGGCCTCATCCGCGGCATGTCGCGGTCCGGGCGCGGCTCGCAGAGCCCGGGGCTGCAAAAGAACGCCGACGGCTCGGTGGATATCTATTTTGGACCGAAGACTCCGGCAGGCAAGGACTCGAACTGGGTGCCGACGAACCCGAGCGGACAATTCGAAGTGCTGTTCCGCTTCTATGGCCCCGAAAAGCCGCTGTTCGACAAGACGTGGAAGCTGCCGGACATCGAGCGGATCGCGGCCCAGTGATGACAGGAGGAGAAGCGATGAAGCGTCGTAGTCCTCTCATCTGCGCCGGCCTTGTGCTGGCGGCTAGCACCGGCATCATCGAACGCGCACAGGGGCAGCAGACGCCCGCCGGTAGCGCCATCCCGGTCACCGCCGACAACTTCATACGCGCTGAGTCGGACGCCGTCTTTGCCGGCCTCGTGGCGCAGGGTGGCTTTGGCAAGTTCCACCACAACCGCGAACTGACGTCGGCCGACAGCCGCATCGTCCAGCGCCCCAACCGCGACACGCTTTATTCAACGGGCGTGTTCGACCTCGATGCCGGGCCGGTGACGATCACGCTACCGGACGCGGGCAAACGCTTTTTAACGATGATTGTGATCGACGAGGAGCATTACGTGTTCACGGTCGTTTATGGGGCCGGCCGTCACACCCTCACCAAGGCGAACATCGGCACGCGCTACGCCGTGGCGGCAATTCGCATCCTGGTCAATCCAAATGATCCGAAAGATGTGGTGCAGGTCAACGCCTTGCAGGATGCAGTCACAGTCGAGCAGCCGGGCGGCCCGGGCAAATTCGAGGTGCCGAACTGGGACGCGGCCAGCCATAAGAAGGTGCGCGATGCGCTGGTGGTACTCGGCGCGACCCTCCCTGACTGGCGCCGCGCAGCCGGCCGCAAGGGCGAGGTCGATCCGGTCAGGCACCTGATCGTCACTGCGACGGGCTGGGGCCTCAATCCCGAGAGAGACGCCATTTATCTCAACGTCGTTCCAAGCAAGAACGATGGCAAGGCAATCTACAAGCTCAACGTGAAGGATGTGCCCGTCGATGGCTTCTGGTCGATCAGCCTCTACAACGCCGAGGGTTATTTCGAGCCAAACAGTTTCAACGCCTTTACGCTCAACAACCTCACGGCGACGAAGAACGCCGACGGCTCGGTCGGCATCCAGTTCGGCGGCTGCGACGGCAAGATTCCGAACTGCCTGCCGTCCATGGGCGGCTGGAACTACATGGTGCGGCTCTATCGCCCGCGTACCGAAATTCTGAACGGCAAATGGAAATTCCCGGAGGCACAGCCGGTGAATTGAGAAGGAAGGATTCGGGGGAAACGCAGCAAGGCAGAGCACGGAAGGAGGACTACCATGGATCTCGTCAGTCTGATCATCCAGATCGTTTCCGGCATTGTCGGCGGCACTGCGGCCGGCAAGGCCATGCCGAACGCCGATCTCGGTGCGCTCGGCAACACGATTGCCGGCGCGATCGGCGGCGCCGGCGGCGGCCAGCTGTTGCAAATGTTGATCCCGATGCTGGCCGGCGCGGCCGGCGGCGGACTCGATCTCGGCGCCATCATCGGCCAGATCGTCGGCGGCGGCGCCAGCGGCGCAATCCTGACCATCGTGGTCGGCTTGTTGAAGAACATGATGGGCGGCGCGCAGAAGGCGTGAGCTGGTCGACGGCGGGTGCGGACGTTGCCTGGCAGCGCCCGCGCCGCGCCACATCGAGTCGGGGAAGGCGTGTGACGGGGAGGCGTCTGATGAGGATGTGCGTCAGGATGCCTGCCACGCTGTTGGCAGTTGGCGTTGCGGTGCTTTCAACCCAGCAAGCTCGTGCCGGCGAGGGCGGCGTCAGCTTCTGGCTCCCCGGATTGTTCGGCAGCCTTGCGGCGCTTCCCGGCCAGCCGGGGTTTGCCTGGACGACGCTCTACTATCACACCTCGGTGGGCGCGGGCGGCGACAAGGTGTTCGTGCGCGGGGGCCGGTTCGAGGCCGGTATCGAAGGGCGCGGAAATGCCGTCGGGTTCGGGCCGACCTACGTTTTCGCGACGCCGGTGTTCGGCGCGCAGGCGTCGGTGAGTATCCTTGGCATTGCCGGACACATGGACGCCTCGATCGACGCGACGCTGACCGGGCCGCGCGGCAACGCCATTTCAGGCACCCAAAGCGACGAGCGGGCGATGTTCGGCGACCTGTATCCAATGGTGAACCTGAAATGGAATCACGGCGTGCACAATTTCATGTGGTACGCGACGGGCGACATTCCGGTCGGCGCCTACAACCCGAACCGGCTCGCCAACCTCGGCATCGGCCACGGCGCGATCAACTCCGGCTTCGGCTACACCTATTTCAATCCGCACACCGGCTGGGAAGCCTCGGCGGTGCTCGGCTTCACCTACAATTTCAAGAACCCCGACACCGACTACAAGAACGGCATCGACGGGCACCTGGACTGGGGGGTGTCGAGATTCCTGACGCCGCAAATTCATGTCGGCGTGGTCGGCTACCTGTTCCAGCAAGTGACCGGCGACAGCGGCTGGCGCGACGCTCGGCGACTTCAGGTCGCGCATCGCCGGCATCGGTCCGCAGATCGGCTTCATCTTTCCGGTCGGCGGCGTGCAGGGCTACCTGAGCCTCAAGGGCTACGGGGAGTTTGCCGCCGAGAACCGGCCCGAGGGTTGGAACGTGTGGCTGACGTTCGTGCTCTCGCCGGCGCCGCCGTCACCCAGCGCCGCGCCTCGGCTGATCAGGAAGTAGGCGGTCGCGCGCCGCGCGGCGCTGCGCCTCGCAGCAAGTCCCTGCGATTGCAAAAGAAAATCTAAACCTGTCGCGCTCGTGGCGGCGGCACGCTGAACCTTTCCCCGGGGCCGGCGACCAACCTCCGAAGGCAATCACGCTAATCCCCCAGGAGGGAGCAACATGCTCAAGTCGATCCTCGCCCTCGCGGCAGTCGCCGCGCTCGGCACCACAATGCTCACCGCGTCCACGTCATCCGCCGATGCCAAAGGCTTCCACAAGGGCGGCCACCACGGCGGCTTCCACAAGGGCCATGGGCACTTCGGCCACGGCCACCATTTCCACCGTCACCGTCACGTGCACTGGCGTCACCGCTATTACGTGCCGCGCCCGGTGATCTACGCCGCGCCGGTTGCCGCGGTCTATGCGGCCAAGCCGGTGGTGAACCGCTGCACCTGCCTGACCAAGGAGTACACCCCGGAAGGCGCGGTGCTGTTCAAGGATATCTGCACCAACGAAGCGGCGATCAACCCGCCGCCGGCTCCGCAGCAGACCGGCATGGTCGCGCCGCCCGCCACGCAGCAGTAGTTGCGTTTGTTGCAGGCAGCAGTTGCGTTTGTTGCAAAGTGAGTTGAAGCGTCACGAGCCCCGGCCTCGCGCCGGGGCTCTCTTTATGTTGCGGCTTCGCGCTCACCAAGTCGGCTTGCGCGGCTCCGGGTCATAAAACCGCGGCGAGCGCGGATCATCGTTGGGGCCGCGCTTGGCGCCGGGCGGAATGCGCGCCAGTGTGTTGGCGCGATCGGAGCAACCGGGCTGGCATGACCCCGGGCTGCCGCCCAGCGACAGGCATCGGTTGTAGCAGATGTCGAAGCTGAAGCCGGATGCGTCGCGCGACTGCGCTGCAGCCGGCGCGGCGAATGCCAGCATCAGGATCGCGGCAATGAACACGGTACGCATGGTGCTTCCAGCGTGAGGATGATGAATAAAACCCGCGAGCCCGCCGGCTATTCCGTCATTTCGGTGGCGGCGATACCCCGAACGCTTTGGCCAGCAGCTCGTAGGAGTGCTTTCGCGCCTCGTGGTCGTAGATCATGGTGGTGACCATCAGTTCGTCCGCCTTGGTGCTTGCGATCAGCGGCTTGAGATGCGCCATCACCTTGTCAACGCCGCCGACCACCAGCCGCGCACGGTTGCGCGCGATCAGCAGCTTGTCGGTCGGCGAATACTCGTGCGCAGCAGCCTCCTCGGGTGACGGCAGCGGCAGGTAGTGGCCCTGGCGGCGGCGCGCGAAGTTGAGATCGACCGTGGAGGCAAGCCGTTCGGCCGCCTCGTCGGTGTCGGCGCAGACCACATGGCAGCCGAGGATCGCATGCGGCGTCGCGCGCGTGGGCGACGGCTTGAAGTGCTCGCGGTACATCGTCATCGGCATCACCGGATCGAAGTCGGAAAAGTGATGCGCGAACGAGAAACCCGCGCCGACATGGGCGGCGAGCTGCGCGCTGTAGTCGCTCGAGCCGAGCAGATAGATCGGCGGCAGCGCGACGTCGGCCGGCATGGCGCGCACGTTGCGGAACGGATGATTGTCGGGGAAGCCGCCCTGCTCGAACAGCAACAGCTCCTGAAATCGGTCGAGGAAATCGTCAGCCGCCGGATCGTCCTGGCGGCGGCGCAGCGCATAGGAGGTGACCGGGTCGGTGCCGGGCGCGCGGCCGAGGCCGAGATCGATGCGGCCGGGGAACAGGCCCTCCAGCACCTTGTAGCGCTCCGCGACCACCAGCGGCGCGTGGTTCGGCAGCATCACGCCGCCCGAGCCGACCCGGATGCGCGTGGTCGTCGCGGCGATCTGGCCGACCATGATGTCCGGCGCCGAGCTCGCGATCGAGGGCATGTTGTGATGCTCGGCCACCCAATAGCGCACGAAGCCCAGGCCATCGGCAAAGCGGGCGAGGTCGAGACTGTTGCGCAACGCCTGCGCGCCGGTGATGCCGGTGGTGACGGGCGATAGATCGAGGACGGAGAGGGGCGTGGACACGTTGCGGTCTACCTAACCGGCGTTACGTCCTTATTCAAGGAGCTCGATTGTCAGGAGGCGGCAACGGGTCGTGGCGCAATGCAGCTTCAACCGAAGCCTTCGCCTTGCAGCGCTGTACCACGCCGAACTAGATTGCCGGCATGCTGTTTCAATCGCAAGCGTTCGTGCTGCTTCTGCTGCCGATCACGCTTGCACTTTACTACGGGCGTCGTGCTACGTGACGTCACCCGCGAAATGGAAAATAAGCTCGCCGCGTTGGCCGAACGTGTAGGCAAACTGGAAGCCGCCGCCGAGCGCTCCGCGCCGGGTCTGCGGGCGGTTGGGTGAAAGACGTTCGGCTGCGCCGGACAACTCGCCGGCTATCCCGGCCCCTAAGACGGTCCCACCATTCATCGTCAGCTACAGCGGATCGGCATGAGTGACATAGAACCAGGTAGGGCTGACGCTTGGCTTGCGCTGCCATTGCTCGTATCGAAGGCGCCAGGCGGCAACCTCCCGACGCTCGATGATCGCGGCCGGCACGATAAAGAGACGATCGCTCTCACCGTTTTTTTCGAGCCGCGGAGCGAAGATAAATCCAAACGGTAAGGGAGGGACTTGAGGTCGAACCAGTCCCTGATCGTTCTGGGCGCCAAACTCTTCGATGATCCGCGAAAAATCCGAAAGATGGACCATCGGTAGATCATCGCGCAGCGGCTTGCCATCCTCTACCACGAGAAATCCAGCCAACCGACGACCTCCGAAGATCAGGGCTTCGTTGGCTCGTACAGTTGCTCCCGCGCCGGGATGGTCGGTGGGGAACACTTGGTGTGCCAGCCATGGTGCCGACAAGTATAAGACCGCGGCGGTGCCGAAAACCACCGCGCCGCATCTCAGTAGCTTCGCATCAGGTTTGATATCAATGTTCGATGCGACCGCCGGTCGGCTCAGGCCCATTGCAAAGAACAAGCTCATCAACGGTATGCTTGCCGCCAGCACGCGCATGCCGTCATCAAAATAGACAAATGCTGCCGACGTGAAGAGGCTAGTCCACAGCAGGAGCCAAAATGCTATTTGATTTTGATCCCGTGATCGTATGAGTGCATAGAGTGACGCGATCAGACACATGGTGAAGAGCAAGCGGCGTGGAAACCATCGTGGTTCTGGGATGGAAAAGTAGCCTCGCCAGAGCAAGCTCGGCATGTTCCTTGCAAATCCGTTGAAGCCAGATTGCAATCGTCTTGCCATAACATCGGGGTTCTTTTTGAAATTGTCCCAGGCCATGGCGTACATCAATTTTGCAAAGGCCGGTTCAGTCGCTGGCAACTCAACGCTCTCTCGTACCAATTTCGCGCGGCAGCCGTCCCAGGCTGTACCCATACTCAGTCCGCAGATCGTGTAAGAGAAGTTGCTGCCTGTTGAGGCGCGACCTGTGCCGTATGCACGCTCCAGCAGGAAGTTCATTGACCAGACACCGGCCAATATTGCGACGCAGATTGCGGCGATTGCTGCCTTTTGCTTTGCCGTTCGACCGAAAAACAAAATCATCCACAAAATCAAGGCAGGCACAGTAAACAGGCTCCCCATTCGCGTCATGAGAGCAACACTGGTGGCTGCGAACGCGACCAGCCCGTGCGACAACGCTCTGGTCCGAAGAGCTTCGATGAAGAATGGAACTGAGAACAACGCCCAGAAGAGTCCCTGCGGCTCCGTGAGTGCGGTGGGCGCGAACGTTCGGACATAGGTATAGACGAGGGCGAAAAAAGTAACGCCGGGCCATATCCCTCGCCATTTCGTTACGGCCCATGCGGCAAAGCAGGTCACGGCCGACAACAAACAAGCCTGCAATAGCAGCATGAGAGCGATGGAGTACGCGCCGAAAAACATCAGAACAGAGCGGAACGCTGCCGCGAGTGGTCGTCGCTGGCTGATCGGATTCCAAACCCCTTCCTTCGCCTGATCGTGGGCGCTCGCGACATAGGCACCTGCATCGGCATAGCCGATCAATCCGCCAATACTCGAACTTTGAAGGTCGCCTGGTCGGGCGACGACAGCCCACAAGGCGCTTATGGAAAAGACCAGCCAGCATGTTGCGATGACAAAGCCCCACCGGCGAAAGAAGCGCAGCGCCGCCTGCTCGGCATGTTCAAGACGCGTAGCCGCGGCGGGGTGCAATGGGGCGAGCCAAAGTGATATGGCTCCCAGACCGGCGCAGGCGAGCAGGACGCAGCCCAAGTACGGTTCATTGCGAGCGAGCCAGTTTGCAAACGGCCACCAACGAATGGCCGCCGCGGTTGGCAGCGCTGAGCCAATGATCAATGCGTAGAGGCTTACAGCGAGATAAGCGATGGACAGTGTCGCGGCTGCGTAGCCCAGCCCTCTCAAAATGACGTAGGGTGCGCAAAGAATTGTGGGACCACGGTCTGCCCAGATCGTTGTCAGCCGTAGGCGGAGCATTTTGACCAAGCTCACGCCAGTTTGGGCGCGCGTCGAGCCGCAACAAGTGTAGGCCGGTCAAAGGTCCAGTCAACGTCCAGCGCCCGTGCGCCCCCATTTCACACGCTGCCCGACTGCGGCTACACGTCAGCTGCCGCCGGCGCGGTCAATTCTTGCGCGGCCGTCGCCAGACAATCGACAAACTGTTGGTGCCGGCTTGCCGGGTCGTTTACCCGGCTTGCGGCCCTTGTATATTGGTAGAGGGGTGCGGGCCGGGAATAGTCCGGCGCGCGGCGGTGTTCGGATCGCGGCAGGAGTTTCGGCAATGGCTTCGGTGAGCGACTGGAAGGTGCCGGCTTCGGCTCAACCCAAGCCGGGGGACTATTCCTACGATCTGGAATCGGCGCTCGCCGCCGTGGTCGGCGTGCGCGCCATCATTCCGCCGGACGCCTTCACGGCCGACACGCTCGGCACCGAGCGCGGCGGCAACGGTGTGCTGATCCGCTCCGACGGCCTCGTCCTCACCATCGGCTATCTCGTCACCGAGGCGGAGACCATCTGGCTCTCGCTGCTCGACGGCCGCCACGTGCCGGGTACCGTACTGGCCTATGACCAGACGACAGGTTTCGGGCTGATCCAGGCGCTGGCCCGTCTCGACGCTCCGGCGCTGCCGATCGGTGAATCGGGCGCCGTGACGGTCGGCGAACGCGTGGTGGTGGCCGGCGCCGGCGGGCGGCAGCGCTCGGTCGCCGCGCGCGTCGTCGCCAAGCAGGAGTTCGCCGGCTACTGGGAATACGTGGTCGACGAGGCGATCTTCACCGCGCCGTCGCATCCCAACTGGGGCGGCACGGCGCTGATCAACGCGCATGGCGAGCTGATCGGCATCGGCTCGCTGCAATTGCAGGAGGGCCGCGAGCAGGGCCCGCCCGGCGACATCAACATGATCGTGCCGATTGATCTGCTCAAGCCAATCTTCGACGACCTGCTCACACTGGGCCGGCCCAACAAGCCGCCGCGGCCGTGGCTTGGCCTCTATGCCACCGAGATCGAGAACAAGCTGATCGTCGTCGGCCTCGCCAAGGACGGGCCGGCGCAGCGCGCCGATCTGCGCACCGGCGACGTGCTGCTCTCGGTCGGCGGCCAGGAGGTGCAGACCCTGGCTGGCCTCTACCGCCGCATCTGGAGCTTGGGCGCGGCCGGCGTCGAGATCCCGCTGTCAATTTATCGTGACGGCAAGACGTTCGAGACCAGGGTCAAGTCGAGCGACCGCAACCGGCACCTCAGGACGCCGCGATTGCATTGACGCTCGATGAGGTAGCGCTCTCACGTCCCCAATCGAAACTATTGATCGCTGCTATCGCGAAAAGTCATCGCTCCTGCATCGCAGGATTGCGCACCCGCCCTATCACCGCCGCGGTTCGCAGTGTATTCCGGTGATCGCCATTTGCCGGGATTATCCATCGTGACCACCCACGCCAGCGCCGGGGGAAATCCCGCGCACGATATCAACTCGCGCTACGCCTGGATGCGGCTTTGCATCGCGCTGGCGATCGGCACCATCGGCAGCGTTGGCATGTGGTCGTTCGTGGTCGCGCTGCCCGCGGTGCAGGCCGATTTCGGCGTGGCGCGCGGCGACGCTTCGTTGCCCTTTACGTTGACCATGATCGGCTTTGGCGCCGGCGGCATCGTGATGGGTCGGCTGGCCGACCGGTTCGGCGTGGTGCGCCCGCTGCTGATCGGTCTGGTCGCGCTGGTCTGCGGCTACCTGTTGTCGGTGTTCGCGACCAACATCTGGCAGTTCGCGTTGGCCCAAGCGCTGATCGGGTTGGGCGCCTCCGGTTCGTTCGGCCCGCTCATGACCGACATCTCGCACTGGTTCGAGAAGCGGCGCGGCATCGCAGTCGCGATCGCCTCCTGCGGCAACTATCTCTCCGGCGCGATCTGGCCGCCGCTCATTCAGTACTTCATCTCGACGCAAGGCTGGCGGCCGAACTCACGTCGGTATCGCCCTGATTTGCGCCGTCACCATGGTGCCGCTCATCATGGCGCTGCGGCGCCCGGCCCCCGTGCACGCGGCGTCCGGCAACGGCGCGGCGCTGGGCACGCCGGCCTCGCTCGGCGTTTCCTCCAACACGCTGATGGCGCTGCTGATCGTCGCCGGCGTCGCCTGCTGCGTCGCGATGTCGATGCCGCAGGTTCACATCGTCGCCTATTGCGGCGATCTCGGTTACGGGCCGGCGCGCGGCGCCGAGATGCTTTCGGCGATGTTGGGCTTCGGCCTGATCAGCCGCGTCGCCTGCGGTTTCATCGCTGATCGGATCGGCGGTGTGGCGACGCTGCTGCTCAGCTCGGTGCTGCAAGGCGTCGCGCTGTTCCTCTATCTGCTGTTCGACGGCCTGGTGTCGCTCTACGTGATCTCGGCGTTGTTCGGTCTGTTCCAGGGCGGCATCGTGCCGATGTATGCCATCATCGTGCGCGAGTATTTTCCACCCAGAGAAGCCGGCACCCGGCTCGGCATCGTGTTGATGGCGACGCTGTTCGGCATGGCGCTCGGCGGCTGGATGTCGGGCGCGATATTCGACCTCACTGGCTCCTATGTGACTGCGTTCGCCAACGGGCTCGCGTGGAATTTCCTCAACGTCGCGATCGTGGTTTGGCTGCTGTGGCAGCCCCGCCGGCGCGTACCCGCGCCGGCGTAACCGCTGAATGTCGCCCCTGCGAATCCAGACGGCCAACCACAACAAGCTTGTCGAGCAGCCCACCAAGTTCGAATGGTTATCAAACTCATAACTGCGAAGGCGCTCGATCTCGAGCTATCGTCGATGCTGTCCGCCCGCGCCGACGAAGTGATCGAGTGAGACAATAAGATTTCGCCGGCAAAGCTTGAGTTGGTTATCAAGCTCGAAACAGCTCAGCCGTTTGGCCTCGCGACACTTTGATTTTTGCTTGCCTCCGGCGCCGGAGTGATCGAACCGCGTGTGTGGCGGCGCCACCGCGCGCAGCAATTGAAGACAATTGAAGATATCCGTTTAGCGGAAATACAGCGTCCCCTTGCTACAGTCGCACCGACGGGAAATTCAGGTTGCGTTTACCAATGGCGTCCAAGAACATCGAACGGGCGATTGAAGGCCGGGTCATCCTGATTGCCGACAACAACGCATACACCCGCAAGCTGACGCGGATGATGCTGGTCAATCTCGGCGCAAGGGCGATCTACGAAGCGGCCGACGGCGTCGCTGCGCTTGACGCGATCCGCACCGTCAGCCCCGACGTTATGATCATGAACTGGGACATGCCGGTGCTGGATGGGCCGGAGGTGATGCGCATCGTACGCTCACCGGGCATTTTCCCGAAGCCGAACCTGCCGATCATCATGCTGACGGACACGGGCCTGCGCTCGCGCGTCACCGCGGCGATCAAGCTCGGCGTGCACGAATTCCTGGTCAAGCCGGTTTCGCCCAAGACGTTGCATCAGCGCCTGCTCGGCATTCTGCTGGCACCGCGCCCGATGGTGCGGGCCGGCCGTTACTACATCCCGCTGCCGCGCCGCCGCGCCGACATGAAAGAGGTGATGGCCGCCGCCGCCCAGATGAGCGAGGCGATGAATACCGGCGAAGTATCCGAGGCCATGCTGCCGTCCGACGATCCGGATGAAGCGGTGGCCGCCGCCTGATCCGTGTCGTGTTACACTCGACAATTGAAACGAGCTCGGCCGTTCGGCCGAGCTCTCGTTTTGAGGTAATGCCGATCTATGCGGCGGACCTCGGCTTGCGGAACGGGATCAGCGCTGGCTCCGACGCCTCGTTCTGCCGCGGCGGCACCGACTTCCAGACCGTTTCCGGCGACGCGATTTCGATCCGGTTGCGTCCGAGCTCCTTGGCGAGATAGAGCGCCTGGTCGGCCTGGACCAGCAGCGACGGCAGGTCGAGCGGGCCTTCGGCGCTGAATACGATGCCGATCGATAGCGTTGCCTTGACGGAATGCCCGTTGATGTCCGCCGCCGTGTTCTGGAACCCAAGCTGCAAGCGCTGCGCCGCCGCCTTGGCGTCGTCGCGGCCGATGTCGTAGAGCACCGCCGCAAACTCGTCGCCGCCCCAGCGCCCGATCAGCCCGGCGGAGGGCAGGTTTTTCGCGGCGGATTGCGCGAAGATCCGCAGGACCTGGTCGCCGACAGCGTGGCCGAACCGGTCGTTGATCGACTTGAAGTTATCAAGATCGATCAGCATCACCGCGGTTGGCTTGCGGTCCATCGCCCAGCGGTTCGACGACGCACTCTGCTCGAGGAAGCCGCGGCGGTTGAGGATGCCGGTCAGCACATCTGTCAGCGCGGCTTCGCGATGCCGGTACTCGGTGCGCTCCTTGGCCATGGCGAGCAGGATGAAGGCGATCGAGATCGTGAACAGCAGCGCCTCAAGGCTCAAGAACTCGAGCCATGCGCTCTGTGAGAACACGTTGGCCGGCGACAGGTGCAGCATCGCGCCGAGCGGCGTGCGCAGCAGGAACAGCGCGCCGTGCGCGAACAACATGAAGATGGCCGGCCAGCGCGAGACCAACGCCTCGTCGCGGCCGCGCCAGAATTCGTAGGCCGCGAGCCAGGTGTAGGTGGTCACGATCATCGAGCCGATCAGCGCACGCAACTCGAGCGAGGCGGCGAATTGCGGCAGGCGGCAGGCCAGCATCCAGATGATCACGCCGACCATGCACCAGACCGGCTCGGCGCTGCGGCGGTCGAACACCCGCGCACCGCTCCAGGTCAGCGCGAACGAGGCGAACAGCACGGCGTTGGCGGCGTCGATCGAGACCCAGGTGGGAACCGAGCCGTGCATGCCGAGCATCATGATCGAGACCGCGCGCAGCATGTGCGCCGAGCCCCACCACGCCAGGGCCGTCTTGCCGAAATTCTGCGCCCAAGCGAAGAACAGCAGCAGGCCGAGCATGATCTCGACATGCATGGTCACGATGAAGAGCGTGTTGACGTCGAGATCGGTGGGATTCATGCGGCGGGTCCGGACCGTTGCAAGATTTACGGCCGGAAGCGAAGGAAGCGGTGAAGGTGCCGCAGGCGCAAGACTTATTGCGGCTGCAAGGTTAGCAAAACCTTGCCGAGCCACAGCGGCGCGCAATCCCGGCGCGCCGCCGTCTTGCCGCTGTCCCGCGGCAGGACACATGCTGTGCGCGGCGTGTTAGACAGATTTGATTAACCAAACAGGAGCAGGCGACGATGGACTGGACTGACCGCCGCGAGCGGCTTCGCGCGCACATCAAGAGCAACCACTGCATCTATCCCGCCTCGGTGTACGACGGGATCGCCGCGCGGATCGCCGAGGACCTCGGCTTCGAGGCGACGATGCTGGCCGGCTCGGTCGGTTCGTTTTCGGTGCTCGCCGCGCCGGATATTTGCGTCCTCACGCTGACCGAGTTCGCGCAGCAGGCACTGCGCATCAACCGCGCCGGCAAGCTGCCGCTCCTGGTCGATGCCGACCACGGCTACGGCAATGCCATGAGCGTGAAACGCACCGTCGAGGAACTGGAGACGGCAGGCATTGCGGCGCTGACCATCGAGGATACGCTGCTGCCGCTGCCGTTCGGCGCGGCCGGCAAGGAGAATCTCATTTCGATCGCGGAAGGTGTCGGCAAGATGAAGGCTGCGATCGCCGGCCGTCAGGACCCGCGGCTGGTCATTGTCGGCCGCACCGCCGCGATCGGCATCACCGGCGTCGAGGACACGATCGCGCGGCTCAAAGCCTACGAAGCGGCCGGTGTCGACATGCTGTTCATGTCGGGTCTCAAGACGCGCGCGCAGCTCGACGCGGTGGCAGGCGCGGTCAAGCTGCCGTTGTTTCTCGGTGGCGTACCGGAGGACCTGCTCGATCGCGAATACCTCGCCGCACGCAACGTGCGCATCTGTCTGCAGGGGCATCACTCGTTCTGGGCTGCGGTGCAGGGCATCCACGATACGCTTAAGGCGTTGCGCGATGGCGCCAAGCCCAGCGAGCTCAAGAACGTAGCCTCGGCTGAGCTGCAGCGCCGGCTGCTGCGCCAGGACGACTACGGCCGCTGGTCGAAGGATTTTCTCGGCGGAGCGTGAGCGTTCCGGGCGAAGCCACGTCCCATCTGCGATCGCCGCTTGTTGTGCACGTTTGCCCGCTCGGCCACTGGCCGAGCGTGTGGATAAGCTGTGGATGGTGTTGCGGTATGGGTGTGGCTTTTCTGCACTAGAGCACTTTCATGATTTGTGGCGATAGCCTTGGTTGGCGAGGTAGTTTGCGCATTCTTGCGGTCTGACCTCGGTGAGGACTTCAGCAATCGCTGCGATCAGAGCTTCGACGGTTCTGGCGGCGGCCTTTCGCAGCAGGGCTTTGAGCTTGGCGAAGAACTGCTCGATCGGATTGAAGTCGGGACTGTAGGGCGGCAAGTAGCGCAACTCGGCGCCTGCGGCTTCGATCGCTTCGCGGACGCCGGCGACCTTGTGGCTTGCAAGGTTATCCATCACCACGATATCGCCAGGCTTAAGGATCGGGACGACGAACTGTTCGACATAAGCGCGAAAGCTTTCCCCATCCATCGGTCCGTCCAGCACACAGGGCGCGGCGACCTCGCCGAGCCGCAGTGCGGCAACGAAGGTCGTCGTTTTCCAATGTCCCCACGGCACGCTGCAAACGAGGCGCTCGCCGCGCGGACAGCGGCCGTAGCGGCGCGCCATGTCGGTCGCCGCACCGGTTTCGTCGATAAAGACGAGGCGTTCCGACTTCAGTTCGGGCTGGTTCGCACGCCACCGATCGCGGGCCTCGGCGACATCCGGCCGATCCTGTTCGGAAGCGCGCAGTGACTTTTTTTGAGCGGCAATTTGAGAAACTTCAGCCTGTTCCACAGGCAGCCGATGCTGACCTTGACCTTGCATTCGTCCGCAAGCCAGACCTGCAGCTCCTCGAGCGTCGCATCCGGATGAGCCGCCACGCGGGCGCGAATGGCTTCGTCGTGAGGTGCGAGCTTCGGCTTGCGTCCCGCTCGGCCCAAACGCGCCGTCGTCTCACCGGTCGTTCGCCGACGGCCAACGACCTTGGACACGTAGGATACGCTGACCAGAAGCACCCGCGCCGTCGCACAGACACGCGTTCCTGCATCGACCGTCGCAATCACGCGTTCACGCAGATCCTGGGAATAGGGCTTGCCCATCGGCGATTCTCGCAGCCATTGGCACCGCTACCCAGAATCACAAATCAGCCCCGTTGGGTATCCATCCGATTCCGCAAAACGTGAAAATGCTCTAGTGAATGCGCATTCTCACAGTGTAGTCGGGGCTTAACAGGGAGCAGTGAAGTGATTCCTGAGGTGCAGTTGGCACGAGTACCCGCCTTTCAGGAGATCGAGATGTTGAAGATCGTACTTGCGGTACTCGCGTGCTTTTCCCTGCTGGTTTCAGCCGGCTGCGCTGGCAAAGGTGTCGGCAAGGGGAAGGCTCCTATCAGCACTCGCGGCTGACGCCAGGCACCGGGCGAAGGGCCGGCCCGTGCCGGCCCTTTGGTCCCTTTTCGTCATCAGGTGCGAGGGTTGACACACATGAGAAGCTTCGGCATCGCCGCGGCGGCGTGCGCGCTTGCGCTTTCGGCAGGTTTGCCGACCGCTGCGCTTTCGCAAGACGCCGCCGATCAGACTCCGGCGTTGGAGCAGAACGCCCAGCGCAAACCGGCGCCGCGCTATTTCATCGATTTCCGGTCGCGCTCGGCGCTGAGCTACGGCCACACCTACGTCGTGTTCGGCCGCGTCGGCGAGAAGCTGACGGGGAAGAACGTCGCCGGATTGCATCCCAGGGGCGACAGTTCGCTCGTCTACATGCTCGGCCACGTGCTGATGGTGCCCGCCGAGACGGGCATCAGCGATGGTGATCTGGAGAAGCAGTACACCACCGCAAACTATCGCGTCATGCTCACCGCGGCGCAATACCGGACCGTGGTCGCACACATTCGCGACCTGCAGGCCAATTCACCGATGTGGAACGCCGCCACCTACAACTGCAACGCCTTCGTCGGCACGATCGCGCATTTCGTTGGACTGGTTTCGCCCCCGACCTGGCTGCTGCCGCAGGATTTCGTCAACAGCATGCGCCAGATCAACGAAGGCCGCACCTACGCGATGACTGCGGCGCAATCCGGCTCGCCGGCCACTGCACGCGCCGTACAATCGGTGCGCGGCACGCAGTGGGGTGCGGATCGGCGTCACGAAGCGCGCCGTGCAATGGCGCGCGCGTCGACCGGACGTTAGCTCTGACCCGTTGCTAGTTCGGCTGTGCCGGCTTGCGCTTGCGCTTGCCTTCTTCGGCCGCGCGCTGCGGTGACGGCCGCGAAAACACCTTGAAGCAAGCCGGGCTCAAGTCCTTCTTCTTCACGGTGAGACAGGTGATGATCTCGTCGCGATTGGGAATGAAGTGCTGGCACAGCCGCATCACGTCCGGCGAGCAGGCCGCTTCGTCATCGGGGTCGTGGGCTTCCTGCGACCATGCGGCCAACGGACTTCCGAGCATCACCACGGTCGCCAGAACACTCAATCTTCGCATCGGGGATACTCGGAACCGGGCCTGACGGCGTGCCAAACAGCGGGATCGCTCAGGGCATTATCGGGGTTTCACCCAGCCTGTAAATCCGATTATCGCCGCTGCCTTATTTGACAAACAGCGTGTGGCCAGGGTGCCTCACCCGCTGGCGCCGGGCGATTGTGGCTGCCAGCCCAATTTCTTGTTTGAGCAGAGGCCCGGTTAGCCCGAGGGGCGCCGGGTTTATCGGCCGACTGTCGGAGCGCTAGGGCGTGGGCTCATTAACGCGCAGCCATAGCCGGATTGGTGCAAACTGGATGAAGGCAAGGCAGTTGGCTGCAAGCCTATCGTAGCGCGTTGCATGGCTTGCGAACTGCCGTGCTCGATCAGCACTGTTGGGTGCCATCACCGGTCTTGGAGCTTTTGAACGGCCTCCGCACAGCTCTGAGAAACTGAAGTTCTGTTTGCCGCCAAACATGCTGCAAGGCGACCTTGGCCCGGCAGAGTCGTCGCGCAGAATTTACCGATATCACCCCGACAGGAAATCATAGCTTCCCTCAAGTTGTCGGCGGTCGTTTCAGCTTGAAATACCACTTCGTCCAGAACGGATGCACATCCGACGCTTATCTTGTCCTCATGTGCTTGCATACAAAGCAGGATGCGGCCCTCGCCAGGCGTGACGGTGCTGCAATATTTCTTGAAATCTTCGCCGCAGGAAGCCTCTAGTTTTTTGAAACCTGCCGCTAGCTTTTGGAGCAGCAAATTCATCACGTCCGTTTGCGCGTATGCGGCGCTCGAAATGCTGAGGCCCAAGGGGAGGAGCACAATCTTGGCCAGCAGGCGGAGTGTATGTTTCATCTGTTGTCCTCTCACGATCAACTCTGAAGCGGCAAGAACAGGCTAAATTCAAGGGTCAGCGAACCGGGGTCAGCGTCATTCCCGCAACCCCAAGCGCAAGGTTAAGACCGACTTGTCCTTCCAGTGATAGTGGCTGTAACGATATCGCCTGCGCCGTGCCTCCGACGAGCAGATTTGCACCGGCGCCGATACCCACGGAGATGTCACCGCTGGCGCCGACAAAGCGGCCCGTGAGCGCCCCAGGCTGGATCGCGCTTGAACTGCCAAGAACAGCCCATGCCATGACACCCCCGGCAGTGAAGCCGATATCCAGGCCAATGCGGTTTATTCTGCCAACGTAATCCTGGGTCCAGCCAGAGTTCTCTCTGAATTGGCACGCGAGCCTTTGAGTCGAGCCGACAATGAGCCCCAAGCTAGCTGAGGTTCTGCATGTCAGCATGCCCTGTCGGCTTGTACTCCCTTGTGCATGAGCGGGATTCCCGATCAACAGGAGGCCGAGAAGTAATGCAGGCTTGATGAGGCGATGAAGCATTGGGATATATCCTTCTGAATCACTCGGCGCTGGCAGTCGTGAATACCCGCTGCAAAGCGCCGTGTCGTCCTCCGCAGCGCCGGCCACGATAGCCGGGTCGTCCCGCACTCATTTTGATTTACCTCAATCCAGCCCTCCCGTAAAAGTGCTTCGCATTGCAATGAGGCGCTCCTCAGCTAGGCGGAGCTCCGCGAGCTTGGTTCACTTCCCCAACCGCGACCAGGTTCGCGCGCGGCCGACTCTTACTCCAGGTATCAGCCGCGCCCCTTTTTCAATGGGAGACGATGCATGCACGTATTGATAGCTTTTCTCCTCTTTTGCATCGTGATTGGGCCGAGTTGGGCCGAACAGGCGATAATTACGGATGGCGACACCCTTATCCTGAATGGAATCCCATATCGGCTCGATGGCATTGAAGCCCCCCAGACAGATCAGGTGTGCCTCAACGAGAAACGCAATGTCTGGGCGTGTGGACTTGAAGCGCGTGATCAACTGAGAAAGTTTGTCGGAAAGCGCGACGTTCGTTGCGACAGAAAAGGGTACGACACAGTTTACCGCAATCGGCGCATCGGCGTTTGCTGGGTTGAGGGTGAAACCACCAGCCTGAACCAATGGCTTGTGAGGGAAGGGTGGGCACTAAACTTTGAGCCTTATGCGAAGGGTCGCTTCAAGCCAGACGAGGATGATGCGCGCAGCAGAGGCCGTGGACTTTGGAATGGATGTTTTTCACGGCCACAAGAGGCGCGAAGAGGAAACAAGGGTAAGGCCTCTGTGCTAGGGGCAAGTTGCCCGCCAAGCACAGAAATTCGCGATATTCTGTTCCCCGACCACCCCGCGATGCCGCTCGGTTGTCCGATAAAAGCAAAATCTGCTGTGCGTGCACACGTTACTGGCCACCGTGGGATTTATCACATGGAAGGTTGCCGCAGTTATGGACGCACGAAAACGCCGGACCGTTGGTTCTGCTCCGAGGATGAAGCGAAAGCAGAGGGCTTTCGCAAAGCTTTCAGTTGCTAAGCCGATGATCCATGGCCCAATTCTGCGTCTGCCAGAAGCGGACGTGGTCAATTTATGAGTTCACGTTCTAGTCCCAAGGCGGCACCCGGCTCCTGGGATCGGCAATTCGTCCATCGGGCCGCTTCAAGGCGGCGATGCGCCGCATCTCGTCCGCGGTCAATTCGAAATCGAACACGTTGAGATTGGCCGCAATGCGCTCCGGATTCGACGAGCGCGGAATGGCGGCGACGCCTTGCTGCATCAGCCAGCGCAGCGCGATCTGGGCGAGCGTGCGGCCGCGCTGCTCGGCGATCTCGCCCAGCACCTTGTCGTTGAACAGCCGGCCGCGGCCGAGCGGACAGTAGGCGACGAAGGCAAGGCCGTGCGCCCTGCATGCGGCAAGCACTTTGGTCTGGTCGAGGTAGGGGTGGTACTCGGCCTGCAGCGCGACGATCGGCTCGCCGCAATGCGCCAGCGCTTCGCCGAGCAGCGTGGTATTGAAGTTGGCAACGCCAATATGCCGCGCAATCCCCTGGCGCTTTGCTTTGGCCAGGCCCTTCACCGCCTCGGACACAGGAATCTCCGGGTTCGGCCAATGGATCATCAACAGATCGAAATAGTCGACGTTGAGCGCCTTCAGGCTTTCGTCAACCGAGCGCGCGAAGTCCGCTTCGCGCAAATTCTCGTGCGACACCTTGGTGGTGAGGAAGATGTCGCCGCGCGGCACGCCCGAGGCGCGCATCGCCTCGCCGACCTCGCGCTCGGTGCCGTACTTGCGCGCGGTGTCGATGTGGCGATAGCCGGCTTTGAGCGCAGCGACGACCTCTTCAGCGGCGAGCGCGCCGGTTTGCGGCGAGGTGCCGAAGCCGAGCGCGGGGATGTCCGCGCCGTGGGCGCGCAAAGTGGGCACGGAATGTTGCATCAGAAAAAGTCCATGATGATGGGATCGCTTGTTACGTCTGGGTGGGCCGCGCCATAGTAGAGCAAATTCGCGGCTGGAATTGGTGTGATTGGGTCCATAGGGCCGGGAGGGGACGACATGCGTGCTTATCAATTGCCCAAGGGCGGTGCCGGCATCGACGCACTCACAAAGGTCGAGCGACCACAGCCCAAGCCGGCCTACCGGCAGGTGCTCATCAAGGTCGCAGCTTGCTCGCTCAACTTCCGCGACCTCGGCATCGTGCGCGGCACCTATCGCATGCCGGTGCGCGAAAACATCGTGCCGCTCTCCGACGGCGCCGGCGAGGTGGTCGAAACCGGCGCCGGCGTGACGCGTGTGAAGGTCGGCGACAAGGTGGCCGGCTGCTTCTTCCAGCGCTGGCCTGGCGGCGAGCCGCCGCCCGACGTGCAAGCCGGTGCGCTCGGCGGCGGCACCGACGGCATGCTGGCCGAATATGTGGTGCTGGAAGAGGAAGGCGTCGTCAAAGTCCCGGCGCACTTGTCGCTGGAGGAAGGCGCGACGCTGCCGTGCGCCGGTGTCACTGTGTGGAACGCGATGATGGAGCACGCCAAGCTCGTCGGCGGCCAGACTGTGCTGCTGCAAGGCACGGGCGGGGTCTCGGTTTTCGGGCTGCAGCTCGCGCGCGCGATGGGCATTGTGAGTGTCATCACCTCATCGAGTGATGACAAGCTGGCGAAGGCCAAGAAGCTCGGCGCCGCCCATACGATCAACTACAAGACCACGCCCGACTGGGAGAAGGCCGCGACGGAGTTCACCGGCGGCCGCGGCGTCGATCATGTCGTCGAGGTCGGCGGCGCCGGCACGCTTGCGCGCTCGTTCGGCGCCATTCGTGTCGGCGGCAGGATCAGCATGATCGGCGGCTTGAGCGGCGCGGCAACCGAGCTTGACCCGCGGCTGATCATGGCGCGGCGCGCCAACATCCAGGGCATTTCTGTCGGTTCGACGCAGATGTTCGAGGCGCTGAACCGCGCCATCGTGGCGAACGGCATCAAGCCGGTGATCGACAGGGTGTTCGGCTTCGACGAGGCGCGCGCGGCGTACCAGCACATGGCCTCTGGCGCGCACTTCGGCAAGATCGTGATCCGCGTGGCGTAGCGGCGCGATCCGGCCGTATTACCTGTTCTTGACGCCGAGCAGATCGCGGGCGCGTTCCAGCACCGGCTGCGGCGTGGCGAAAATATCCGTCACCACTTTCTCGATCGCGGCCGCCGCGACCGGCTGGATCTCCAGATTGATCTTTTTCGTCTCGGCGCGGAACTGCGGATCGTCGAGCGCCGCCGTCACCGCGTTGCGCAGCGCTTCGACGCGATCCTTCGGCACGCCGGGCGGCGCCATCAGCGGCCGGCCGTAGGTCCACGGCCCGAAGATCAGGCGGAACAGCGCACGATCCTCTTCCTTGGTGACGAGGTCGAACGCGTTCGGCACGTTTGGAAACTCGTCGTGCTTCTTCAATCCCATCTGGATCGCCACCGTCATGCGGCCGGACTTATGGTCGTCCGCCGTGTCGGTCTTGATCGACGACACCAGCAGCCCGCAATAGCCGTCGACCTCGCCGCGGTTGGCGGCAAGCCGCACTTCGGTGAGGCCGGGATAGCCGGTCACGATCTTGAAGTTCACGCCGATCAGCGCCGCCAGCACCTTGGCGTCCACCGCCGAACCCGACGACGGCCCGGTGGCCCCGACCGCGACCTGCCTGCTCTTGAGATCGTCGACCGTCTTGATCGCCTTGTTCCAGATGCCGCAGGTCGAGATTTCCGAGTTGAGGCTGCCCAGCCAGTTGAACTGCCGTGGATCGAACCTGCTGCGCTCCGGATCGATCAGCGGCTCGATGGTGTTGACCGGGTTCGGCATGCCGATGGTGAGGCCATCGCGCGCCGCGACGGCGGCGAGATAACCGGTCGCCTTCAGCGAGCCGGCGCCCGGCATGTGCTGCACGATGATATTGGGCTGTCCCGGCACATGGCGTGCCAAGTGCTGCACGAACAGCCGGAGATAGAGCTCGAAGGTCGAGCCCGGCGGATAGCCGACCACGGCCTGGATGGTCTTGCCCCGATAGAACGATGCGGCGTCCTGCGCCTGCGCCGCAGACCCGCACAGGGCCAGCGCAGCAACGAGAGCGATGATACGGCTCCTGCTCATCGGTTGCCTACTGCGCTTTCAACCCGAGCTTCTTGATCACCGGGCCCCAGCGGTCGATCTCCTTGCGCAAATGCGCGCCGAGGTCCTCCGGCGTCGAAGGCGCAAGATCGATCGCGGCGACGCGCTCGCCAAGGTCGAGCGCCAGGATGCGCCGCAGTTCGGCGTTGAGCTTGGCGATGATCGGCTTCGGCGTGCCCTTCGGCGCGAACATGCCGTACCACTCGGTCACCACGATATCGAAGCCCTGCTCGCGGAAGGTCGGCACGTTCGGCAGCGCGCGATGCCGCTCGGTGCCGCTGACGCCCAGCGCACCGAGCAGGCCGGCCTGGTATTGCGGCAGCGCCTGCGTGACGGTCGCCATCGTCATCGGGATGGTGCCGGCCAGCGCGTCGTTGAGCGCCGGCGCGCCGCCCTTGTAGACCACGTGCTGCATCAAGGTGACGCCGTGCTGGTCCTTGAGCGTCTCGGCGACCAGATGCGTCATGCTGGCGATGCCGGCCGAGCCGAACGGCACCGGGTTGGTCTTGCCGTAGGCCACCAGCTCCTTGATGGTCTTGGGCGGAAACTTGGGATGGACGTAGGGCACCAGCGGCGCGTGGCCGAGCAGGCTGACCGGCTCGAAGTCCTTGATCGCGTCGTACGGCAGCGAGGGCTGCAGCGCCGGATTGGTGGCGAGGTTGCTCACCGTGATGAGCACGGTGTAGCCGTCGGCTGCGGCCTGTGCGGCGGCGGATGTGCCGATCACGGTGGCGGCGCCGGGCCGCGTTTCGACGATCACCTGCTGGCCCCAGTTCTCCAGCATCTTCTGGCCGATCACGCGGGCGAGAATGTCGGTCGAGCCGCCCGGCGCGAACGGCACGATGATCTTGATGGGTCGCTCCGGATATTTGTCGGCGGATTGAGCCCAGGCCGATCCGATGGAGACCGTCGCTGCCGTTGCCAGGAGCAAGCCGGTGAGAATTGTTCGACCCAACGAAAATGTGCCTTCCACACGTGCCTCCCATTTGAAACGGGCGGCCCGGTGTTGCCCCAGGCTCGCCCATCTCCACCAGTCTATCGTGTGCGGCGTTGCGCGGGTAGCGGTGTGCAGCGATGCCGCGGTCCCGCTACGGCGCCTCGGTTCAGGTCGACGCATCGGAAGGACCCGTCGCTTCGCTGCCCATGCGCAGCTGATGGCCGTCCGGATCCTCGACGTTCATCTCGCGCACACCCCAGGGAAAGTTCGTCGGCGGCTGGCGGACGATGGCGCCGCGCCGCACGTAGTCGTCGTACAGCGCGTCGACGTCGTGGACGAAGATGGAAATCCACGTGCCGGGCGCGCCCTGCGCGTTTTGGGAGAGGAATATCCGGACCGTGTCCCGGAACACGCAACCGAAGGTCGGCGGCGTGCCCCAATCCCATTCCTTTTCAAAGCCGAGCTTGTCGACGTAGTAGGCGATGGAGTTGGAAACGTTCTTCACGTTCAGGATCGGCACGCAGGATTCGAAGCGGTTCAAGCCTTGCTCCCGTGGATTGGCGCCGGCTGCGATCAGCCGCGCGGCGATTGCCTTGTCGGTCTTCGATGTCGCGTAGTTTAGCGGCGTGTTGCCGCGGTCGCCCTTGGCGGCGGGGTCGGCGCCGAGCTCCAGAAGAAGTTCAACCATGTCCGGGCGATTCTTCAGCACGGCAAAGTGCAGCGGCATTCTGCGATGCTCGAACCGGCTCATCTGCCGGGACACCAGTTGCGAGTTGCCTTCGACCAGACGCCGCACCAGGTCGGCGCGGCCGAGCGCGATCGCCACAAAGATGGTCGGCTCGGCGCCGCGTGACAGCAGGAACTCGGCGACCTCTTGGCGCACCTGCTGGAAGCAGGTGGCCCAGCCGATCACGTTCATCTCGTGCTCGTCGCCCTTGCCGTCGATATCCGCCCCGGCGTCGATCAGGTGCTTCACCACATCGAGATGGCCGCCTTGCGCGGCCCAGTGCAGCGCGCTGGCGCGATCGAGCCGGTCACGCTTGTTGACGTCGAAGCCGCGCTGCAGCAGCAGCGCGACGCAGTCGAGCTGCCCGGCATCGGCCGCGACGTGCAGCAGCGGCACGTTCCAGCGGCCCCCGGTGATGCCGAGCTTGGCGGGATGTTCAGCCAGCAAGCGGGCAAGCTCGTCTGCATTGCCTTTGCTGGCCGCCGCGATGACCTGCCCGTCGAGGCTCAGCGCATCGACGTGCGTCTTGAGCGCGCGCCAGCTCTTGAACCCGTAGTCCTGCGCGATCGCGAGCTGGGCCTGATGCAGCTTGGCGTCGGGATCGCTGGCGCGCAGTTCGGCAAGCTGTTCCTTGGCAGCCTTCTTCAGCCACTCGATATCGGGGCGAGGCGGCAGCGCCTTGGTCATGGGACACCTTCTTTCTCAGGGCCCGGCGTCCGCGCTGTCGGGCCAGAAAGAAGATGTGGAGCACATCAAGCCGGAGGTGGGTTCAACCCTTCACGCGGACCGTTGGTCGCCTGCTCGACCGCAACAATGGTATCGGCCGCGAACCGGCGAAGTCAATTGCACAAGCGAGTCATGGGTATGGAAGCGCGTCTTCGCCCAATCGCGACGATCCTGCGTTGCGGCAGATCGCGCGGCCGGTCTTGGATTAACCGCAGGCAGTCATACCTTCCGTGCAATGACCCAAGCGTGAGGCTTATTTCATGACTACGCCATCCTTCTTCGAGATGCTGCGCGCCGACGGACCGGCGTCCGATCGCGCCGACAAGATGAAGCTCTACGGCTGGCTGATCGGGCGTTGGATAATGGACGCGGTCGTTCATGCCGACGACGGCATGCAGCACAAGCAGGTTGGCGAAATCCATTTCGGCTGGGTGCTGGAAGGCCGCGCCATCCAGGACATCTGGATCCTGCCCGGCTTCTTCCACGGCACCACGCTGCGGGTCTACGACCCCGGCATCGACGCCTGGCACATCCTCTGGAGCGATCCGGTCAAGCAGTACTACACGCGCCAGATCGGCCGCGCGTCCGGCAAGGACATCGTGCAGGAGGGCAAGAACGACGCGGGCGAAGGCGTGCGCTGGAGCTTCACCGACATCACGCCGGATTCCTTCACGTGGCGCGGCGAGCGCTCGCGCGATGACGGCCGAACCTGGCAGCTGCAGGCGGAGTTCCACGCGCGGCGTGTGAAGGATTGATGGCTGCAACGTACATCGTGCGCGGCGCCTTGCTAGAGGACGGCGACCCGCACCGTATGGATGGCATTTCGTGCGCCCTCCAGCGGCTGTCCAGCGCCGCTGGTCTCCAGAGCGCGGGCGCTCAGCACCGCGCGCCGCGTTCGCTCGGCCGCCGATGAGGCGGGTCATTGCCGCAGCGGTGGTTTCTTGCGCCGGTCAAGGGTCGCATCGCTGCCTGCGCACGCTGACGTGGAGGCCCCGACTCAAGGCTGCTCGCATTGTGGGCTTCGTGCCGCTGAACTCCTCAATCTCGGATGCAAGCGAGGTCACATTTTCGCAAAGGCACCGGACAGGCACGGCGGCTCGCCGCGCGGCAGCCGGCCAGCGCGGGTGCTGCATGTTCAACGGTATCAGGGGGTGGGTTCGCGCCATGTATTTGGTCGAGGATAATTGATTGGTCCCCCGCCCGGTTCGTGCCGTAATTGAATCGATAGCCGGGCAATCCCGCAAGTAGGGAGAAATTCGCAAGGGGCGTAGTGTGGACTTGATGATGCCTTCCTACGGAGGCTGAGCCATGGCCACGGCAAGTTGCGCCATGCCTTTCGTCTGGCGGCTCGTCGTTTTGCTGATCGTGGGTCTCGCGCCTTCGGCCTCGTTGGCTGAGCCGTTGCCGCGCTCGGTGCTGTATCTGGACGAGAATGACCCGGGTCTTGCCTTCGCGCGCGAAATCTCCGCTGCGTTCCGTTCGACCGTGACCGCCGGCAGCGCCGAGCGGATCGCCGTTTATGCGGAGAATCTGGATCTCGTCCGTTCCAGCGGCCCGCGCTACGAGGAAATTCTGAAGACCTATTTGCGCGAGAAATATCGTGACCGGCCGGTCGGCGTCATTGTCACCATCGGACCGGCCGCGCTGACGTTCATGCTGCGCGCGCGTCCCGAGCTGTGGCCGGATGTCCCCGCCATCTTCGCGTCGGTCGATCCGGAGACGGCCGCGCGCGCGCCAATTCCCGCCGGGGCGACCGGATTGGTGCGGCGGCAGACCCTGCGTGATTCGGTAGACGTTGCGCGCGCGCTGATGCCCAACCTGAAGCGGATTGCGCTGGTGGGCGATCGGCTCGAGCGGCAAAATTTCCGCCGGCACTTCCAGGAGGAAATCCCGCGTCTCGCCGCCGAGGTGGAAATCATCGACCTCACCGGGCTGCCGATGGCCGAGCTTCGCAAACGCGTTGCCACGCTGCCCGAGGACACCGTCATCTATTTCACCACCCTGACTTTCGACGGCGACCGGCCGGCCTATGTTTCGCGCGATGCGCTCGTTTCCGTTGCCGAGGTCGCCAATCGGCCGATCGTCGTCGACCTCGACAGCAATGTCGGCCACGGAAGCGTGGGTGGCCTGGTCGCCGATCCCGCCCCGATCGGCCGCGACGCTGCGCGGCTTGCGCTGCGCATTCTCGGCGGTGAAACCGCGTCGAACATCCCGGTCGTTGCCGGTAATTTTGTCGGGCCGGTCTTCGACTGGCGCGCGCTCCAGCGCTGGAACGTCAGCGCGGACAGACTGCCCCCCGGGAGCGAGATCCGTTTCGGCCAACGGGGTTTGTGGGAGCGATACAAGTGGTACATCATCGCCGGCGTCGCGCTGTGCGTTATCCAAGCCGCCTTCATTGTCGCGCTGCTGGCGAATCGGCGGCGCTTGCGGCGCGCGCACGCCGAGTTGCTCGTGAGCGAACAGCGCATGCGCCTCGCCGCCGATGCCGCAGACCTGCGTTTCTGGGTGTGGGAGATTCCATCCGATCAACTGTGGGCGACGCACGTCAGCCGGAGCATGTCGGATTGGCCGCCTGCGCAGGGACACAGCTTCGAGAATGTCTTTGAGAGGATGCACCCCGATGACCGCGAGTCAGTGCGGCGAGCGCTGCAACGGTCGCTTGAGGGTCGTGGTGACGATGAGAGTCGTGGTGACTATAGAGCCGAGTGGCGCCTGGCGTGGCCGGGCTTTCGTCCGCGCTGGATCGTGCACCGCGGACGCTGCGAGTTCGACCGAGACGGCAAACCCCTCCGCCTGCGCGGCGTGTCCATCGACAGCACCAAGCGCCGGCAAACGGAAGAAGCGCTGCGCAAGCCAACAGCGCATGAGCCTCGCCGCCGATGCCGCGGAACTGCGTTTCTGGGAGTGGGAGATTCCATCCGATCAAGTGTGGACGACGCAAAGCGGCAGGAACGTGCTGGATTGGCAGGCTCCGCAGCCAAGCAACTTTGAGCAAGCCATGGAGAGAGTGCACCCCGATGACCGCGAGTCGGTGCGACGAGCGGTGCAACGGTCGTTTGAGGGTCATGGTGACTTTGAAGCCGACTATCGCCTGGCGGTGCCGGGCTTGGAGACGCGCTGGGTCGCTGTGCGTGGGCGGTGCGAATTCGACCACGACGGCAAACCTCTCCGCATGCGCGGCGTGTCCATCGACATCACCAAGCGCCGGCAAGCGGAGGAAGCGCTGCGCGCAAGCCAACAGCGCATGAGCCTCGCCGCCGATGCCGCAAACATGCGTTTCTGGGTGTGGGAAATTCCATCCGATCAAGTGTGGGCCACCCAGCTGGGCCAGAACACGCCGGATTCGTGGCCCTCGCGGCCGGTCACCTTCGAGCAGCGCATGCAGTGGGTGCACCCCGATGACCGCGAGGCACATCGACGAGCGGTGCAACGATCGTTTGCGGGTGGTGACTTTGAAGACGACATTCGCTGGGTGGTGCCGGGCTTGGGTACGCGCTGGCTCACCGTGCGCTGGCGGTGCGAGTTCGACAGCGACGGCAAACCCCTCCGCTTGCACGGCGTGTCCATCGACATCACCAGGCGCCGGCAAGCGGAAGAAGCGGCGCGCGAGCTGAGCGGGCGCCTGATCAACGCGCACGAAGAGGAGCGCTCGCGGCTCGCACGCGAGCTGCATGATGACGTGACGCAACGCCTGGCGCTGCTGGCGATCGACGCAGGCCGCGGCGAGCCCATTTTGCCCGCTGCCGGCGGCAAGGCGATGCGCGCATTGCGCGAAGGTTTGATACGGTTGAGCGAGGATGTGCACGCCCTTTCCTATCGCCTGCATCCCTCGATCCTCGAAGACCTCGGCCTGATCGAGGCCTTGAAAACCGAGTGCGAACGTTTCGGCCGGATGGCATCCATTGCAGTGGACCTGAAGACACAGGAAGTGCCCGAGCCGCTGCCGCACGCTGTGGGGCTCTGCCTCTATCGCATCGCACAGGAGGCTTTGCGCAATGTCGGCCGCCACGCCGGGGCCAGCGCGGTGCAGGTGTCGCTGCGGCGTCTGGACGGCGGCGTGCAGCTTGCCGTCCGCGACAACGGCGCCGGTTTTGATCCCGCGCAGCAGCGCGATCGGCCGAGTCTCGGCCATGCGAGCATGCGGCAGCGGATTTATCAACTGAACGGCGAACTCGAGGTCGAGAGCGCCCCCGGTCACGGCACCACAGTCCTGGCCTGGGTGCCGTTGCAGGAGGAGCAACGTGAACCGTCCGCGCGTGCTGCTGGCTGAGCCGCTGCCGCACGTCGCAGGTCCCGTACCTAAATGAGGCAATTGCAGAAGGCGTGCGACATGCTGCAAAATCTACGAGCGCAGGTTCAACGCCAGCCCTCCGCCGTCCCCAGTCCGGCGCGCTGGTGGGTTGCCTCGATCGGGCTCGCTGTCGCGGTCGGCATTGCCTATTTCCTCGCGGCGCGTCTGAGCCTTTATCTACTGACCCAACCTGCCGGCGTGGCCGTGTTCTGGCCTGCCGCGGGAGTTTCATCGGGCGTCCTGATCGCTCTTGGGCGCGATGCACGATGGCCGGTGGCCGCCGGGACCATTGTCGCGACCATCGTGGCCAATCTCATGGGCGATCGGAGCGTCTGGAGCGCCTTCGCCTTCGCTCTGTGTAACGCGGGGGAACCCCTGCTCACGGCATGGCTGATCGAGCGTTACTTCGGTTTGAATTTCAGCCTCGACCGGATGCGCCATGTGTTGGGGCTGGTGGCGGCGGCGATCGTCGCGACCTTTGCTTCGGGGGTCGGCGCGACCATGGCGTACAATCTGCTGCACAGCCCGGCGGCGCCGGCTTACATCACCTGGCTTCACTGGTTTGCATCCGATGCGATCGGCATCATTACGGTTGCACCGCTGGTGATCGGGCTCGCTTCGGCCTTGCGCAAACCGCCGCCTCGCAGCGAGCTCATCGAAGGCACTATGGAACTCGCGGCGGTGGCCGCGATGACCGGAATTATCGTTTCGCTGCCGTCGGAGCCGTGGGGGACCTTGGTCCCGGTCGCGCTGCTGTTCCCGCTGCTGCTGTGGCTTGCGGCTCGTTGCCGGCCGGTCTTCGCCTCGGCGGCTGCGTTCATCGTGTCGCTCACGATCGTTGGGGCGATCACCTTCGGCATCGGGCATTTCGGCAACCCCGGTCTCGTGGTGGAGGACCGCATCCTGGGCGCCCAATCCAGCATCTTGGGAGTGTCGATCTGCGCGTTCGTTCTTGCTGCGCTTTTCGCCGAGCGGCGTCAGCACGAGGCCGTGCTCATGGAGAGCGAAGCGCGGTTGCAGGAAGCGTTGGCGGCCGGGGCGGTGACGGCGTTCGAATGGGATGTCCGCACCGATTTGTCGCGGCACAGCGAAAATGTCGCGCAGGTCCTGGGGTTCGATCCGCAGCAAACTGTTACCGCCTCGTCCTTCCTTAAGCGGGTCCATCCGGACGACCGCGTGCGCTTCAAAGCCTTGGTGCGCGGTGTCCGCCCCGACAGCCCTTCGTATGCGGTCACCTTCCGCTTCATACGCCCCGACGGCCGGGAGATCTGGCTCGAGGAAACAGCGAGAGCCGAATTCGATGCTGAAGGGCGCTTCGTCCGCATCAAGGGCCTGACCCGTGACATTACCGAGCGCAAGTGGGCTGAGGAGCGCCAAGCGGCGCGCGAGTTGAGCGGACGGCTGATCGATGCACAGGAAGAGGAGCGCTCGCGGCTCGCACGCGAGCTTCATGATGACGTGACGCAACGCCTGGCTGTGCTGGCGATTGATGCAGGCCGTGAAGAGCGCATTTTGCCCAGTGCTGCCGGCGGCAAGGCGATGCGCGCAATGCGCGAAGGTTTGAGCGTATCCTCGCTGATGTACTTGTGGCGGGCGTCCTCGATCGAATAGATGCGTTGCCAGTCTTCTTGTCGACCCAGTCGTTGCCGACCACGCCATGCTTGTAAGGATGGGCGGAGAGCAGCGTCGCGTGACGACGCTGGTGTAGGTGGTGGCGTGGCTGTAGTGATTGTTGCCGTACCAGGCACCTCGATCGAGAAACGTTCGGAAGCCGCGCTCGCCATACTGGTCGTGTATTGAGCCGGATTTCCCGGATGACCCCGGCCTGACGTGAGTATTCGCACCGGCATGGGGCTCCTCGCAAGGCCGATGCGAGGCTCGGGCGGCTGCCAACCTTCGGGCCAGCCGGAGCGGTGATCGATGGGCTGATCAGGCCGTTTTCCCTGGCATTTGGGCGCACTCCTCCTGTCGGTAGCCCTTGAACACATGATTATCGAACGTCTCACGCTGGCGTTGGTGGCGGCTGCGGCCGTAGTTCTGTGATGAGCCGCAAAATCTCCTCGAACATTTGCCGGGGGATAGCGACCTCGGCCATCTGGAATGCGACGTAGCGGCCGTGGTTGACGACCTTCGCGCCGATCTTGATCAGCTTATCCTTCAGGCTCGTCAGCGACCAGTCCTTGATCGGCTCGGGTGTCGCCAGCGTGCGCAGGAAGTTGCCGAGATTGTAGGCGAGCGCATGAAGCTGGAGCCGGACCGCGTTGGCGGCGAACGTCCGGCATGACAGCCGCGTCCACTTGATCGCACCTTTGCCTTCCTTGATCCATTGCTCGCACGTGCCGCGCTTGTTGTAGAAGGCGACCACCCGCTCGGCCGGTCGGCTCATGTTCGTCACGATGAAGCCGACGCGCGGATAAAGCTCGCCCGGGTGCCACTCTACCTTGGCAATCACCCGGCGCGGCTTGGTCCAGCTTGCCGCCTGGTAGGTGAAATTGGCGTAGTACCGCCGGACCTCGTTCGGCGGCCGACCGACCGGGCGCTTGAGCAGATAGCCGATCCTGTTCTGCAGGACCTGATTGGCGGGCAGGCGGATCGCGTATTTGATCCGTTCAGCTTCCAGGCACTCGTACACCCCCGGCATGGCGAAGGCTGCATCGGCTCGGAAGTAGATGCGCAGGACTTTGCCCTGATACCGCACGATAACCGGCTTGAGCACACTCACCCAGCCGTCGGCGCTATGCACATTGCCGGGGCGTAGCGTGCAGCGTTCCAAATCGCCGAATTGGTTGAACACGAACAGTGGATGATAGCAGGTGCAGGCGTAATGGCCGTTCCACACGCTATCCTCCTGCTCGCCGTGCGTTGGGCTCACGCTCGAATCCATATCAAGCACGATGCCCTTCGGTGGACGACGACCATGGACGATATCGATCCACTGGCCGGACAAGTCGGAAAGAGCAGAGAGGTTTGCAGGTGCCGCGAGCCATTGCGTCTCGAAGCGCCCCATCTGGCTTGGTGAAGCTGCACGGCCCTGAGCCGCCCTGCCGCCGACGATCCATCGCATGGCTGGATCGTGACGCAGGCGCTCGGCGTCGTTCACGTCCTCATATCCAGCGAGGCGACCAAACACCGACTGACGCAGCAAACCGACCAATGCATGGTGGCCGTTCTTGCCCGTGCGCGCGTCGGCGAGTGTCTCGCCTGCCACCGCGCTCAGCCCAAGCGCGTCGTCGAGTTCGCGGTACGCCAACAATCCCGCATCGGACGTGACCACGCAGCCGCGAAATTGCACCATCAAGCGGCGGTCGAAATCGAGCTTGAGAGCCCCATCTTTTGATTCACCCGTCGGGTGCGCCATCACCGCCTCGCACGATCCAGGATAAGGTGCTGACGCCTATATCTGAATCGATGCGAGCGTTGGGGAAATCAGTCCGTCATCCGGGGAAGCGGGTTGATACGGTTGAGCGAGGATGTGCACGCCCTTGCCTATCGGCTGCATCCCTCGATCATCGAAGAACTCGGCCTGGTCGATGCCTTGAAAACCGAGTGCGAACGTTTCGGCCGGATGGCATCCATTGCAGTGGAGGTGAAGGCACAGGAGATACCCGAACCGCTGCCGCACGCCGTGGCGCTCTGCCTCTATCGCATCACGCAGGAGGCGTTGCGCAATGTCCGCCGTCACGCCGGGGCCAGCGCGGTGCAGGTTTCGCTGCGGCGTCTGGACGGCGGCGTGCAGCTCGCCGTCCGCGACAACGGGGCCGGCTTTGATCCGGCGCAACACCGCGATCGGCCGAGTCTCGGCCATGCGAGTATGCGGCAGCGGATTTATCAACTGAAGGGCGAACTCGAGGTCGAGAGCGCCCCCGGTCACGGCACCACGGTCCTGGCTTGGGTGCCGTTGAAGGAGGAGCAAAGTGAACCGTCCGCGCGTGCTGCTGGCTGACGATCACCGTATGGTCACCGAAGGGCTGAAGGGCCTCCTCGCCGACGAGTTTGAGGTGGTGGGCGTGGTGGACGATGGACGCGCGATGGTGGCCGCCGCCAGCAAGCTGCGGCCGGACGTCGTCGTGGCGGACATTTCCATGCCGCACCTCAATGGCATCGATGCGCTGCCCCGGCTGAAGAAGGACAATCCCGACATCAAGGTTGTGTTCTTGACCATGCACCAGAACGCGGCCTATGCGCGGCGGGCATTGGAGGCCGGTGCTGCAGGGTTCGTGGTGAAGCACTCGGCCCCCGAGGAACTGGTCATCGCGATCCGCGCTGCGCTGAAGGGCAAGACGTTCATTACGCCTGCGCTGACGGCAGACGTGTTGGAGAGCGTCCAGCACGGATCAAAAGCAGCGAACGACCCGTCCGCATCGCTGACGCCGCGCCAGCGGGAAATTCTGCAACTGCTGGCGGAGGGCCGTTCGGCCAAGGAAATCGCCGAGACGCTCGCCATCTCGCCCCGCACGGTCGAGTTCCACAAGTACCAGATGATGGAGACGCATGGCTTTCACAACAGCGCCGAACTCATCCATTTCGCCATCAAGCACGGGATTGTGACGATCTAGCCTGAAGGGGAGTTGCGGTTGAGGTCGCTCTAGTGCAGCGGCCCATCGCCAGGCCCCGTAATTCCTTGTCTGCCACGCCAGTAATTTTACCGGGTCATACCCTGCCTCGCCTTGCTAAACTCTATCGATCTCAACCGAGCGGAGGGCGTGCCGCATCGGTCCAGCAGACATGACCGAGGCGATGAGCAACAACCGTATCCACTATGCGCTGCTGGCGAACCGCCACCACGGCCTGACCGAGGGTGTCCGCGGCCTGCTCGAAACGACGTTCGACGTGGTGCTGATGGTCGCCGATGAGGTCTCATTGCTCGAAAGCGCGACACGACTGCCCGTCGATCTCGCCGTGGTGGATTTTTCGCTGACGCGGGGCGAAGGAATCGGGCTGGTGCGTCGGCTCCGTGCCCGTTGCCCGATCATGAAGCTGATCGTTGTCAGCGTCCACGACGAGCCGAGTGTCAGCCGTTCGGCACTGGCGGCGGGGGCAGATGGCTTCGTCCTGCAACGCGCAATCGCCACCGATCTGCTTCCCGCCGTTGACGCGGTGCTCGCAGGACAGCGCTACGTCTCGCCCGTTTGCTAGGCCGGTAATTTCTCCCGCCGATCCCCGGTAGTTTTTCGAGGTCACACCCCGCTGCTCTTGGTCCAACCTGGTCGGGCAATCGCGCAATGAGCGATGAGTGCCCGCCATGTCGAACAGCTACTTCAATCTCGCGAGCGGGCTCTGGTTCAGCTTGTGGCGCTATTGCTTCGATCGCTATCGGCCAGAACTTCACTACATGCGTGGCCCTGGTCCGCGGTGGCGAGAGAAGTACGGGCGGGCCTAGGCTGAACGGCCAACTTCGACCCGGCGGAGATTGAAAGCCCGCCCTTGCGCGCCGACCCGTCAACTTTCGCGCCGGAAGGCGTCTATTTCAAATCGCATCGCGCGCCTTGGCTGGCCTTCTGGCACCCCCCGCTGAGGGTCACGTTGCTTTTCTCGCAATGTCGGCCAGCAGCTTGAACAGCCGAAGCGCGGAGCGCTGTTCAAGCTCCGTCGATTCTCATCCGAGCGAAGAACACAACGCATCGGATCCTCCAACATGCCATCGCTACGGATTTGCTTTCCGCCGTCGACGCGGAGCTCGCAGCACACCGCTACGTCGTCCGATCGCCAGCCTCGTAATTTTTCCTGCCGCGCCCAGTGGTCTTTCGAGGTCACACGCCGCTGCTCTTGGTCCAAACCTGTCGGCAATCGCGCAAGTCAGCAGCGAGGCAGAGGAGGAAATCATGGCGACATTCACAGGCACAGCCGGTAACGACGTTGCGAACGCGACCGGCGGCGGCACGCTCACCGGATTCACCGGCGGCACTCTCGCGCAGTTGACCGATGCCCAGGGCGATACGTTCAACGGGCTTGCCGGGAACGACAATATCGTTTCGGGCAGTGGCGACGACATCATCAACGGCGGCGCCGGCAACGATTTCATCAACGCCGGCACCGGCAACAATGACATTACGGGTGGCGTCAAAACAAACGACGAAAAGTTTTCACCGAAAGAAACACAGCGCCGCATGGACGCCGCGCTACTGCGCGCTCGGCGAGAAGTCGAAGCGCTGTATGTCCACCGGCCGCGGAATCTGCTCAGCCGCTTACCCAGTGCTTACCCGAGCCACATGGCTTCAGCGGGAGAATGCGGAAAGGTCCGATTTTACTGGCGCGCCCGAGACGATTCGAACGTCCGACCTTTGCCTTCGGAGGGCAACGCTCTATCCAGCTGAGCTACGGGCGCGTCAGGCATTGAATAGCGCAAGGGGCGGAGTTGGGCAACGCCCCACACTGCGCGCTGCAGAGACGGATTTTTCGTCTACGATAGAAGGAGAGAGCAGCGCCGCCGCGCGGCGCGAAATGGCGTTCCTGGGCGGAAAACGGACCAGCATGAACCTAGCGTCGAGGGTGCTCGTTGGAGGCGTGGCCGGGGTCCTCGTCGGTATCACGTTCGGCGAGCGCTGCGCGATCCTCAGTCCCATCGGTTTCGCCTATGTCGGGCTGCTTCAGGCCGCGGTCTATCCCTATCTGATCTGCTCGCTGCTGCACGGTTTGGGCTCGCTCGACCCCGGCAAGGCCTGGCGGTTGTTCAGGAGCGGCTGGGTCTTCTACGTCGCGGCGTGGGCGATCACCTTCGTGTGCCTCGCGGCCCTGACGCAGGCGATTCCCCCGGTGCAGCCGGCCGTCATCGGCGACACGGCGCGAGAAGCGCAGAGCATCTCGAAGCTGCTCGGACTTTTGATCCCGGCGGATTTGTTTACCGCGCTCAGCCAGAACTACGTTCCCGCGGTCGTCATCTTCTGCATCTTCTACGGCGTTGCCCTTCAGAGCATCAAGGACAAGGGGCCGCTCCTGAGCATCCTGGAGACCATCCGGCTGGCGAGCTTGCGGTTCTGGAACTGGATCGTGCGCCTGGCGCCGATCGGGGTGTTCGCGCTGTTTGCCGTCACCGCCGGAACCACGGCGCCCGCCGACCTTGTCAATATGAGCTTCTATCTTCTTCTCGTTCTCCTCGGCACGCTTGTGCTCGCGTTCTGGATTTTGCCGGCGCTGATGTCGGCGCTCGCGCCGGTCGCTTACCGCGAGGTGATCGTCGAACTGCGGTCGGCACTCGCCATCGCGGCGGTGACGACGCTGTCAGTGGCTGCAGTGCCGTTCGTCATGGAGGCGACGCGCAAGCTCGCCGATCGTTGCGGGATCGTGGACCCCGAGCGCGACGACATCATCCGAACCAACCTTTCGGTCGCCTATCCGCTGGGCCAGCTCGGCAACTTCTTCGTCTATCTGTTCCTGGTATTCGCGGCCTATTACTACAAGGTCCCGTTGGAGGACAGGGACGAGGCGCTGCTGCCGTTGATGACGCTGCTGTCCGGCTTCGGTTCGCCGACCTCCGCCGTCAACGCCGTCGAATTCCTTTCGGCGTGGCTCGCGCTCCCGGCAGGGACCCGCGAGCTTTACGTCGAGCTGCAGACGCTCACGCGCTACGGCCAGGTGATTGTTTCGGTGATGGCGTTCGCGTTCCTGAGTGTGCTTGTGACGCTGGCCTATTACGGCAAGCTCGAGGTTCGGTTGCCGCGGCTGGTCTGGGGCGCTGGTCTTTCCCGCGCTTGCCTTCGTCGCCATCGCGTGGGCCGGACACGCCGTCCAGGGATACTTCCCGGCCCAGGCCGGCGTGAGCTACGGGGCGCTCACGCTCGATCCCGCCGGCACGCGCGGCGTGCAGGCCACGGTGCTGCGCGGCGCCGCAGTAGAGCGGGCTGCTGCGCCGGCCGAGGCTGGCGCAACCATCGAACGCATCCAGCAGCGCGGCATGCTGCGGGTGGGCTACAACGCCGATGCGGTGCCGTTCTCCTACTTCAACGACGCCGGCGAACTGGTCGGCTACGATGTCGCGTTCGCTTACGACCTCGCCGCTAGCTGAATGTTCGCGTAGCCTTCATCCCGTTCGAGTTTGCCGATCTCGATCGCGATCTCAAGACCGGGCGCTTCGACATCGCGATGGCGGGCATCTACGCCAGCACGCAACGGCTGACCGCGCTCTCCGCGTCAATGCCGTACTATCAGAGTCCTGTCGCCCTGCTGGTGTCCACCGCGCGGGCCCAGCAATTCCGCACCCGCGACGAGATTACGCCATGCGCGGCCTGCGTCTCGCCATGAGCGTCGATCCGGTGCTGCACCCGTTGTGGACGCGCCTGTTCCCGAACGCCGAGATCGTGATGGTGCCCGACTATCGGACGCCGCCGGATTTCTCCAAGGTCGATGCGGCAGTCTGGACGCTCGAGCAGGCCGCCGCGTTCGCCCGCTCCCATCCCGGCACCACCGCGGTGGTGCCGCAAGGCGTCGGCAATCCATTTCTGCTCAGCTACATGATGCCGCCCGGCGCGGAAGCGATGGTGCATTTCGTCAACTACTGGCTCGAGCTGCGGCGGGCCGACGGCATGCGGGCGCGCGAAACCAACTACTGGATATTGGGGCGACCGCGCGAAACCAGGGCACCGCGCTGGAGCATCGTGCGCGATGTCCTGCATTGGCAGGATTGATTCGTGCCGAGGCACGGCCTTCCTGGCGCGCCGGGACCACAACGTCCCGGGCGCGCGTCGAGGCTCGCAACCTATGGCTGCTTGGTCAATTCCACGCAGGACGCGATGCGCGTGGCCCGGGACAGCATCATGTAGCAAAGCTCGATCCGGTTGGGTGCAAGCACGGTGCCCACAGTATAGCCGTCGTCATCGACGACATAGATCGCGCCGCTGCGCGATATCACACCGATGAGCGGGTCGTTGCCTCGCACCGAGGAAAACGTGCCGGAAAAGCGGCGGCCATCCTGTTTGTCGACCGTCAACGTGAAGGCGACACTATTCAAGCGTAGCGCGGCCGACCGACGCTCGGCGTGATGGGGGTTCCCGCCGCCCCGCACGATTGATTCACTGTCGCCTTTCCAGGTGCCGCGCAAGTCGGGTATTGCCGTCTGCGCCGCAGCAGAAGGACCAATTGCAAGTGTCGCTAACATGAGGATCCAAGCAAGTTTCGACATGGTTGGTTTCTCCCGGTTTCAAGAAGAGATGATTATGGTTGCCTGACGAGGCTTCGCTACTCCTAAAGAGTGCACGAACGGGTATGCTTCATGTGCTCGAGCCTGGTGGGAACAATGACGCAGTCATGATGGCCGCCGTTGCTCGGCCAGATTCCGACCAGTTCGTCGGTCTGCGCGTCGATGAAGGCAATACCGCTCGACTGCCTCTGGAACCCGCTGAACACGCCGATCACGTATTTGCCGTCATAGGTAATCGCCAGGGTTTGCATGTCCGGCCCGATACCCTGGATTTCCTTCTTGATCGTCCAGGTCTTGGTATCGACCACCATGACGCCGCTCGCTGCCGGCGACGGATGCAGGATCGAGAGGTAGAGCTTCGAACTGTCCAGGGAGAACACCATGTGAAATGGGTTCGGATACTTGCCGCGCCACAATGGATCCTCCACGTGCGCGATCTTTTTCCAATTGCGCGGATCGGAATCGCTTAAATCGAAGATCGAGCAATTGTTCTCGCGCAGATTGTTCATCATGCACAGGAATCGGCCGTCTGGAGAGAAACCGACCTCGTGGCCGGGCGAGAAGATCCTGTCGAACTTCACCTCCCAGTGATCGTTGTCGATTCTGCTGACCGGGTACTGGTTCGGCGCATCCTTGTTGAATTGGAGGAATACGACCGGCTCGAAATTCTTCTCGGCATCGAGGATCAGTTGGCCGCCGCACAATCTGATCACGGTAGATGCCCAGCGGCCGCTCGGGTGCCAGATCGTGCCGTCGGCGCCGCAAAGGCCATGAACATCGTCACCGGGAATCGTTCCTTCCTCGACGAACAATTCGCCCATCGGGACCATTTCCCACTCGATCTTCTGACCCTTGGTGCCGCGATAGTCGTACTTGCCGATCGCCGGATCGGGATGGATTTTGGAGATCTTCAGCACGCCGCCCTTTTGCCAACCTTCGGCGAGATTGCGGACGTTTGGCACCCAGTCGTATTTGAGCGCCGCGATCACTCGCGATGTCCGGCGGTCGAAGCAGGCAGCGATATCCTTCTGCCCGTCGGTGACGAAATAGCGGTCGGCATTCTTGGGGTCGATGGTGACATGGACGCCGAGACCGAGCCCGGTCGTCTCGGAGACGTTCTCGATCAACTCCATCTGTGCGCCGTCGTAGCGCACCCGGTAGATATTGAAGCCTTCTGCCGGCTTCTCGATGTTGGTGGGAATTCCGTAGATCAGCGAATTCTTGCCGCCCTGCGTAGTTCCAGTACGAGATCCAGGCCAGCGTCCGGCCGGTTTGGAGGTTGACCGCGTAGGTGCCGCCGCCGAGCTTGGTCGGCATCAGCAGAACCCAGTTGCCGAAAGTTCTGCCGCGGATATCGGCCTGCGGATGACCAGTTCGCGTCGAATAGACTGACGCTGGGGTTCGGCCGAGGCGACACCGCTGGGCATGAGGCCGTGGAAGGAAATGTCCTGGCCGGTGACCATCGTGTAGCCCAGTACAGCGGCCTCGCCGGCCGCCGCGGTGCCGGCCGCCCATTTCAGCATGCTGCGCCGATTGATCGTCGCCGGACGCAGTGCGTCGGCCAGCGGCGCATCTGTTGTCGGTGGCGCGCGCTCTTGTGCTGTAGATAATTGGAAAATTCCGCATGGTCCTGCCAAGTCACTTCGGCCCGACGCCGCAGAAAATTCCGCACCGGATCAAGCGGCTGGCCCGGCAGATCTTTTTTTTCCGGAACCTCCGATTCCGAACTCGGCAGGCGGCCGGCCTCGTTCGCACTCGTCTCGGGCCCGTCAACATGCTCCTCTCCTCGTTGTGCGAGTGTCGGCGACAGCGATCCGGCCTCTCAATGCGGCGGCATCGGAATCCACACTGGTGGCCTGCCGGCGAAGCGCATTCGCTGCAACACGGCCTCGTCGGTGACGTCCGACGGCTTGAGATAGATGTAGTAGTTGTCCTTACGCTCAAAGACGTCGTCCTTCGGCGTGCTGCTCGGGCTGACCAGCATCACACCCGAGAAGCGAACGTGCATGTAGTTGGGAAGCAACTGCGTGAAATCTTGAGTTGAGCATCGAATACATAACCATAGGTCTGCTTTCCGTCGATCTTGGTGACGCCGTTCGTACCCGCTTCCATCGCGCGCATCGATATCTCCTGCCACACCGTTCCGACCTGGACATAGGCGCGCAGGTCCGCGCGGTGACATAGACCGGTCGCTCGCCGTCGACGTTCTGCAGATAGGTCGTCAATTCGTAACGTCCGCCGCCGAGATCGCGCACTGACTGCACGTCGCCGCGCAGGCTGTTGAGCGCCACGTGCTGCAGCATCGCGAGCCGTGCTGTGCGCTCTTGCACTCGCTGTTCCTGATATTTGACGATGCCGAAGTTGGCGAACAAAGCGGCACCGAGAATCGCGATTCCGGTCAGCAGAAATGTCTGCACGCCGGACATGAGGTCGCCGCCCAGGCGGATGGGCGTGCGCGTCGCGGCGGACGCTGTGGTCTGTGGTGCGCTATGAATTGTGGCCGGTCCGAAATGTCGCTGCCGACGTTCGGGCTCGACCGCGACCTCGGACCAGTCGGTTGCCGCAAGCGTCCCCTGCCGCATCTCGTAGCGGCGCTGGGCTCGCTGCGCGAGCCGCAGGTCATGGGTGACCAGGGCCAGTGAATGCCTCGCCGCGCTGCAGATCCGCGAGCAGGTCGATGATGTCGGCCTCGCTATCTTCGTCGAGATCGCTGGTTGGTTCGTCGGCGAGCAACAGCGGCGGCGAATTGATCAACGCGCGCGCGACAACGACACGTCGCTGCTCGCCGCCGGACATGCTGCCGGATAGGCGTCGGCGCGGTTCTCCAGGCCGACGCGCGCGAGCAGATCGTAGGCCCGCGAGCGCGCCGCCCGTGGGTCCATGGTGCGGCCGAGCAGCGCCGGAACGGCGACATTGTCGACCGCGGTGAGGTTCGACAGCAGGCTCGGAAATTGGAAGACGAAGCCAATATGGCGGGAGCGGAGGGCGGCTCGCTCCGCCTCGGGAAGCGCCCCAGATATCGGTGCCGTCGAGCAGCACCTTGCCTGCGGTCGGCGGGGTGAGCGCGCCGAGCATGGCCATCAGCGTCGATTTGCCCGAGCCGGAGCGGCCGACGATCGAGACGAACTCGCCGCGCCGCAGCTCGAGGCTGGCGTCGCGCACCGCATCGTAACCTGAGGCGTTGCCGTACCGCTTCGTCAACGAC
>CAWBFG010000006.1:0-52595 GCA_963787955.1 uncultured Alphaproteobacteria bacterium
CTCCGCCAGAAATCCTGCGAAGGCGCTAGAATACGGTTTCTCCCGCCCAGCCCCTTGCTTCCCTTGTCAGTACGCCCATGCCGCTCGGTCCCCTGATCGACACGCACCAGCATCCGGTGCCTGACGTCTATAAGAAGGCGTTGGCCAGCGTCGGTATCCACGGCAGCGGCGAGAACCCATGGCCGGAGTGGACCCTGCGGGGTCAGCTCAATCTGATGGACGAGCTCGGCATCGCCGCAGTGGTCAACTCGGTGGCCTCGCCCGGCGCCTGGTTCGGCGATGATGCGCAGGCAATCCGCATCGCCCGCGATTGCAATGAAGATGCAGCGAAGATGGTGTCCGACCATCCCCACCGCCTCGGCGCCTTTGCGCTACTGCCGATGCCGCTGGTCGGAGCGTCCATCAATGAAGCGGAGTACGCACTTGACACGCTCAAGCTCGACGGCATCTGCCTGCTGACCCACGCCGGCAGCCGCCACCTGGGCCATCCCGACGATGATGAGCTTTACGCTGAGCTCAACCGCCGCGCCGCGGTGGTGTTCGTACATCCGCTGCGCAACCAGGCGAGCAACATGCCGGCCTATTCATATCCGGCGGGCATGACCGAACTGGTGCTGGACACCACGCGCGCGATCCACAATCTGCTCTGGAATGGAACGTTCGGTAAATATCCGAACATCCGCTGGATCATGCCCCATGGCGGCGGCACGATTCCGTTCCTGGCCTACCGGATCAGCGCCATGGATCACAAGCCGCAGGTGCGGGAACGTCTGCCGGGCGGCAGTGTCAAGACCGCGCTGCGTTCGCTCTGGTATGACGTCGCCGAGATCAACGATTCGGCGCCGCTGAGATGCTTGATGGAGGTCGCCGATCCCTCGCGCATCCTGTTCGGCAGCGACTTTCCGTTCTCCCGGCACCGCAGCCCAGTGCAGGACATCAAGGCCACGATCGCGGGTTTCGACGCCTTCGGCGGCTGGGACGACAAGACCCGGCGCGGCGTCGAGCACGATAACGCGCTAGCCCTGCTGCCTCGCCTGGCCAAAGCCATCCGCGCCAAGACTTGAGGAAACCCGGCCGGGATGCCGCCGGTTGTCGCTCCGAGCCCAACATGACACCATCGAACGCGATATTTAGCCCCAGGTCTTGAGCCAGGTCCTACCGCTTCATGCCGCGTCGCCGATCCCCGCGCCGGATTTCCTGGTCCCGCCTGTCTGACGACAAGCTCATGCAGGTGCGGCTCAAGGACCTCAAGGTCAAGGTCGAGGGCACCTGGCTCGAGCGTTGCGTGCGCAACCTCAACAAGGAGCTCGAGGAGCGGGGCATCCGGTTCAAGCCTCACGCCTGGATCTCCGACGAGTGGTTCAGCCCCTCCGACACGCCAGGCATCGCGATTCCGTTCTATCTTGCCCATCCGCGGCTTATGCGGCTTGAGCGTAAGAAGATCATCGACATCGAAGGCGGCACCGAAACGGACTGCATGCGCATCCTGCGTCATGAGGCCGGGCATGTGGTGCAACTCGCATATCAGCTCAATCGTCGCCGTCGTTGGCAGAAGCTGTTCGGCCGGGCGTCGCAGCGCTATCCGCGTTACTACCGTCCCGATCCAGCCAGCAAGAACTACGTTCAGCATCTGCGGCTGTGGTACGCGCAAAGCCACCCGGAGGAAGATTTCGCCGAGACCTTCGCGGTCTGGCTGACGCCGCGTTCGAACTGGCGCAACCGCTACGCCGGCTGGCCGGCCCTGCGTAAGCTCAAGTACGTCGACGAGTTGATGGCGGAAATCGCGGATCAAAGACCGCGGATGACGCGACGGTTGCGCACTGATCCGTTGAACAAGTACAAGATCACGCTTGCCGAATATTACGAGAAGAAGCAGGCTCTCTACGCCGTCGACACGCCAAAGACTTATGATCGGGAATTGCATCGTCTATTTTCAGCAGACCCAAGATTTCGACGCTGGCCCGTAGCATCCACATTCATTCGGAAGAACCGAACGAAGATTAGACAGATGGTTGCGAAGTGGACCGGAGAGCACCAGTTTACGGTGGACTCCATGCTTGACGATGTGATCGAGCGTTGCCGCGAGCTCAAGTTGCGTGCGGTCGGGGACCAGCGACAGCTACGGATCAACTTCATCGTCCTGCTGACGGCAAAGACCGTGCATTCGCTGTATGGCCCGAAACGACGGCAGTGGTTCGCGCTATGAAACAGCTTCGCGTTCTGGTGCTGATGCATCCGGACCTGATACCGCCGGATTCGCTGAAAGGTCACACCGAGGCCCAGATCAACGTCTGGAAGACCGAGTACGATGTCGTCACCACGTTGCGGGCCAACGGCCACGAGGTGAAGGCGCTCGGCGTGCAGTACGAGCTCAAGCCGGTCAAGGACGAGATCGACAACTGGAAGCCGCACGTCGTTTTCAATCTGCTTGAGCAGTTTCACGGCGAGCCGACCTACGATCAGAACGTCGCGAGCTATCTCGAGCTGCTCCGCATTCCCTATACCGGCTGCAATCCGCGCGGCCTGATGTTGGCGCGCGGCAAGGATCTGTCGAAGCAACTGATGTCCTATCACCGCATCCCGGTGCCAGACTTCGCGGTGTTCCCGATCAACCGCAAGATCAAACGGCCGGCACGGCTCAGCCTGCCGCTGATCGTCAAGAGCGTGAGCGAGGATGCGTCGTGGGGCATCGCGCGCGCCTCCGTGGTCGACAGCGACGAAAAGCTCAAGGAGCGCGTCACCTTCATCCACGAGCGGATCGGCACAGCGGCAATCGCCGAGCAATTCATCGATGGCCGTGAGATCTACGTCGGCGTGCTCGGCAACGACCGGCTGCGCGTGCTGCCGATCTGGGAGCTGGAGTTCGGTTCCATTCCCGAAGGCACGCACCGGATCGCGACCGAAAAGGTCAAGCACGACCCCGCCTACCAGAAGCAGGTCGGGATCGAACATGGACCCGCCAAAGACCTGAGTCCGGAACTGCAGGACCGCATCACCAAACTGGTCAAGCGCGTTTGCCGCACCCTCGACCTCGACGGCTATTCCCGCATCGACTTCCGCCTTGCCGCCGACGGCACGCCCTATTGCATCGAGGCCAACCCTAATCCCGAGATCGCCCAGATCGAGGAGTTCGCCCAGGCAGCCCGGCACGACGGCTTGCCCTATGCCGAACTGCTGAACCGGATCGTCGCGCTCGGCATCAACCGGGCCAAAACCTCGGGCGTCGAGCTCTAGCCGCGACGTTTGGTTGCCTTTCGAGAGCCAGGATATGCTTCAATAATAGGGACAATAACGGACCGCGGCCAGCCGCGGCACGACTCAGGGCGGGAGCGATGGCGGCATACATCCAGGGGCGGAACGTCAACCTGACCTTCCGGCCGCCGAACCGCAGCCCGGTGCGGGCATTGAATAATTTCGACATCGACGTGGAAGAGGGCGAGTTCCTCTCGATCGTTGGTCCGTCCGGCTGCGGCAAGAGCACGTTTCTCAACGCGCTGCTCGGGCTGCTCCGCATCGATTCCGGCGACCTCCTGCTCTCCGGCAAGACCATTTCCGGGCCAGGCACCGACCGCGCCATGGTGTTCCAGGAATTCGGCCTGCTGCCGTGGCGCACCGTGCTGCACAACGTCGAGCTCGGCCTCGAGCTCAAGGGCGTGCCGGCCGACACGCGCCGCCACGTCTGTGGCAAGCTCGTCGACATGGTGGGCCTCACCGGCTTCGAGAGCCACTACCCGCACGAGCTGTCCGGCGGCATGAAGCAGCGCGTCGGACTGGCACGCGCGCTCGCCACCGATCCCGACGTGCTGCTGATGGACGAGCCGTTTGCCGCGCTTGATGCGCAGACCCGCGACATCATGCAGGCGGAACTGCTGCGCATATGGCACGAGGCGCGCAAGACCGTGCTGTTCGTCACCCACCAGATCGAGGAAGCAATCTATCTCTCGGACCGCGTGATGGTGATGACGAAGCGGCCCGGCCGAGCCAAGAAAATCTTCCCGATCGCGTTGCCGCGGCCGCGCGACTACGAAATGCGGGTCACGCCCGAGTTCAACGAGCTCAAGTTGCAAATCTGGAATGAGCTCAAGGACGAGATCACGGTGTGACCGATGGCCGACACTGCAGCCCCACCGATCCCCTTCGCCGAGCGCAATCGCAATCTGCTGTTTGGCCTCTTGTCGGTCGCGCTGTTCCTGGCGGCATGGCAGGCGGTATTCCTGTTCGTGCCGTTCAATCCGCTGTTCATCAGCAAGCCAAGCCTGATCGCGGTGAGCTTCTACGACATGGTGATGAACGGCGACTTGTTCCACGACCTCGCGGTGAGCGCGGTGCCGTTCCTCTACGGATTCAGCGCCGCCGTCGTGGTCGGTGTCGCGGTCGGCATCGTGATGGGATGGCGCGCCCGGGTCGGCTATGCGCTCGATCCGCTGATGACGGTGTTTTATGCGAGCCCGCTGGTCGCACTCGCCCCGCTGGTCATCGTATTTTTTGGCGTCGGCGTATCCGGCAAGGCGATCATCATCTTCCTGCTCTCGGTGTTCCCGTTCATCTTCAACGCCCAGGCCGGCGTGCGCGCGGTCGACCGGTTGCTGATCAACGTGGTGCGCTCGCTCGGCGGCTCGGAGAAGGATCTTTACCTCAAGGTGATCGTGCCGAGCGTGCTGCCTTACATCGTGGCCGGCGCGCGCATCGCCATCGGTCGTGGGCTGATCGGCGTGCTGGTGGCGGAGTTCTTCGCCGCGTCAGAGGGCATCGGCTACGCCATCGCCCGTTACGGTGACCTGTTCGCGCTCGACAAGATGTTCGCCTGCATCCTCGCGATCATGATTATCGCCGTCGTCATGACGGAAGGCATCAGGTGGGCGGAGCGCGCCGCGTTTCCCTGGCGTGTGGAGCAATAGCGATGAGCGAATCGGCGCTCGAAACTCAGCTTGCCGCAGACGACGCAGCCGCGTCGCGAAGCTTTTGGCAGCGCTTCGAACCAGCGCTGCTCGGCACCGCGAGCATCGTGCTCCTGCTGGTGGTCTGGGAACTGTTGCCACGGCTGGTCACCCTCTCGGCCGGCACCAAGCTGTTCTTCACCACGCCGAGCCAGGTCGCCGGCACGCTGTGGAGGATGTTCGCGACCGGCACGGTCTGGCAGCCGCTCGGGGTCAGCGCCTCGGGCTTCGCCGTCGGGCTGGCGCTGGCGATTGTGGTCGGCCTGCCGCTCGGCGTGCTGATCGGACGCTCGCGCACCCTCAATGCGATGTTTGATCCGTTCATTACCGCGTTCAATGCTACGCCGCGGCTCGTCTTCCTGCCGCTGGTGATGCTGTGGTTCGGGCTCGGGCTATGGTCGAAGGTGGTGATCGTCTTCATCGGTGCACTGTTCCCGATTCTGATCAACACTTACGAGGGCGTGCGCAACTCCGACAAGCTGCTGATCAACGTGGTGCGCTCGTTCGGCGCCAAGGAATGGGACGTCGCGCGGCTGGTGGTGATCCCGAACGCGATGCCCTACATCATCGCGGGCCTGCGGCTGGCGATCGGCCGTGCCGTGCTCGGCGTCGTGGTCGCGGAGTTTTTCGGCTCCGAGTCCGGGCTCGGCGTGATGATGGTGCAGGCCGCCGGCCGCTACCAGATCGACATCGTGTTCTCCGGCCTGATTATTTTTGCTGCTTTATCACTCGCCATGACCGCGGCCGTGCAGATGCTTGAGAACCGGCTCGGCCGTTGGCGGCCCCAGCGCGCCGGCGGCGAGTAGCAATCAGCCCTTCGCCGCAGCTTTGGCCTGTTCGACTTCCGGATCGACCAGATGCACCGCGGCGAGAAATGTCATGTGGCCGCCGAAATAGGCCGGCACCATCTCCAGCGGCGTCAGCGAGCGGAACGACTTGTTGGTCGGGTACGGGTCGAGCACGCCGACCCGATAGACATTGGGCCCCTTCTGCGTCTCGACGTATTCCACCGCCGTCACCACCATGGCGTGGTCGCGGTTGGCGTAGAGCAGCGCGCGGTTGCTCTTGAGTTCGTCGACGATGAACGAGTTGGTGATTCGGTTGACGTCGGCCATCTGGTCGTAGGCGGCTACGACCCTGGACTGAAAGGAAAGCCCCAGGACATCGGTCCACGTGTCGCTCAACGCATAGGCCATGGTACGCCCGGTCTCGGCCGGCTCGCATACCAAGTCGCCGAACACGCGTTCAACGATCTGCTTCTGGTCGATCACATGGCCGAGGTTGGCGAAGATCATGCAGATCGACGCCGCCCAGCACCACAGCGGGCATTCCTGCTGAATGAGCCTCGGGTTCTCGACCCAGACCCGGCGGCGGATGCCCGTTGACCTGTGACCGCCCAGCTCGCGTTCCGCGGCGCCGAGCGGCACAGGGACGAGTGCCGCAGCCGAGCCCAGGATGAAACCGCGCCTATGCATCCGTCCCTTGTCGAGCGCGGGGCGCGCCCTGTCAATTCGCGCGCACCTACAACTTGGCCGGTTTGTAGCCCATGTCCTTCAGGGTCTTCTCCAGCAGCGCCCGCGGCACGAATTGTTCGACGTCGGGCAGCGGCTTGTCGGCCGGCCAGTCCTTCGCTGCAATCAGATCAAGCCGGCGCGACTCGAATATCTCGCGGAACAGGTCCGCCGGCATTTCTGCCGCGTAGGCCGTATGCACCTGATCCCACACCAGACCCGCCTGATCGTCGGTCTGGATGCCGAGATAGCTCTTAATGGTCGGGATCGAGCCCGCCTTGTTGGCGCGAACGTACATCACACCTCTGGCAATGGCGCGGATGAATTTTTGTACCGTGTCCTGGTTCTTGTCGAACCAGTCCTCGGCGACCCAGAAGCAGCCGCCGACGCGCTGCAGGTGATCGCCGGTGCGCAGCACGATGTTCATGCCGCCCTGCACGGCGCGGATCGCCTGCGCCGTCGAAACCATGGCGGCGTCGATATCCTTGTTGAGAAGCGCGGCGACGCGCTCCGGGTCTCCGGGCAGCGAAAGCACCTTGTAGTCCTTGCCGAGCTGCATCTTGAAATAGCGCGACAGCACGGTGGCGCCCTCGTCGTAGTCGGCGGCGCCGGGCCGGGCGAAGCCGATCGTCTTCCCTCTGAGATCCTCCGGCTTGGTGATCTCTGGCCGCGCCACGAAAACGTATTGCGAGGAGAGCGACTGGTTGACCACGTACTTGAGCTTGGCGCCGCCCCTGAGCACGGCCTGCGCACCGCCGGACGGAACCGGTACGAAGTTCAGGTTGCCCGACATGCCGGCGCGGATCATCGGCGGGCTGGCAAGCTCGACAAATCGCGCGTCGAGACCCTCCTGTTTGTAGAAGCCCTGGTCCATCGCGATGTAGGACGGCAGGTGCAGTCCAATGCCGCCAACGATCTTGCCGATCGTAATCTGAGTCTGCGCGAGTACAGGTGACGCGATGATGCACGCCGCGACAATGAGCGCGGCGGACCGAAACAGGCGCATGGCAACCTCCCTGACCTTTGCCGGCCGACCGGGCCAGGGAGGTATTGTAAGCTCTAGTTTGTTGGCCGGTCGAGCTTGGTTGGCATGTAGTTCATTGCCTTCAGCGTCGCATCGAGTTCCTTGCGCATCAGGAATTGTTCCGGGTCTGGCAATGGCTTGTCGGCCTGCCATTGCTTGGCAGCGATCATGATCTGCCGGCGCTGCTCAAAAATCTCGCGGAACAGCTCCTTGGGCAGCTCAGCGCCGAACGTGTGGTGGGTCTGGTCCCACACGATGCCGGCATCCTTGTCATTGTCGATGCCGAGATGCTCGCGCAGAATCGGGATCGAGCCGGCCTTGTCGGTCCGATAGAACATGGTTGCCTTGGCCTGGGCACGGATCAATTTCGCGACCACATCGGGGTTCTGGTCGATGAAGACCTTGCGACCCCAGATGGCGCCACCGGCCCGCTGAACATGGTCCGCGGTACGGATCAGTATTTTCATGCCGGCGTTGACCGCTTTCGGCGCATGCGCGACTGAGATCAGAGCGCCCTGGATGTCGCCATTGACCAGCGCGGCGATGCGCTCCGGTTCACCCTGGAACGAGATCACCTTGTAGTCCTTGCCGACATCCATCTTGAAGGCGCTTCGCATCACGTCGGCGCCCTCGTCATAGTCGGCGGCGCCGACGCGGCCGTAGCCGATGATCTTGCCCTTGAGATCTTCCGGCTTGTTGATGTCCGGACGCGTAACGATCAGCCACTGCGAGGCCAGCGACTGACCGACCACGTAGCGGATATCGGCACCGGACAACGCGGCCTGCGCGCCACCCGAGGGGATCGGAATGAAATCGATCGCGCCGGTAAGCGCGCCCTTGATCAGCGCGCTGCCGGTCAGCGAGATGAACGATGCGTTGAGCCCTTCCTCCTTGTAGAAGCCGCGGTCCATCGCAATGTAGGTCGGGATGTGCAGCCCGTTGCCGCTGATGATCTTGCCGATCGTGACCTTGGTCTGCGCCTGTGCGGAGAGGGGCAACGCTGCCAGCAGGATGGCAGCAGCGAGGATGGTGCGGCGCGTTGGCATGGACGTCTCCTCCGGTGAATGAGATATTCGATAAGCAACCAGCCGCGGCGTCAACCGCGTTCGCCTGCGTTCGGCAGGACAAACCGCCGCGCTACTCATGTCCGGCGCGCTGCGTCTGCGCCAGCACGCCCTGCTGGCGGCGGGCGCGGATGTACGGCAGCACCAGCGCCGCCACCACCATCACCCACAACACGTTGCCGAGCGGCGAGGAGAACAGGATCAGCGGGTCGCCCTGTCCGACGCGCAGCGCGCGCAGGAAATACTGCTCGAACAGCGGTCCCATCAGCACGCCGATCAGGATCGCGGTGACCTCATAGCCGGTCTTGCGCGCGATATAGCCGATCACGCCGAAGCCGAGCGCCAAACCCATGTCGAACACGTATTCGCGCTCGGAGAATGCCGCGATGGTGACCAGCGAAAGGATCAGCGGGACGAGAAAACGGGTCGGGACCCAGACCACGCGGCTCATATAGCGCGCCAGTGGCAGGATCATCAGTGCCATGAAGATGTAGCAGACCAGCATCTGCATATAGACGCCGTACACGAATTGCGCGTTGTCGATGAACAGCCGAGGCCCCAGCACGATGCCGTGGTAGGTCAGCACGATCGTCATGATGGCGCCGGTGGTGCCGCCGGGAATGCCGAGCGCGAACACCGGCACCAGCGTTCCCGAGGTCACGCCGTTGTTGGCGGATTCCGGCGCGATCACGCCGGGAGGATGACCCGTGCCATAGAGCTCCGGCGTCTTGGAGAGCAATTTCGAATAGTGGTAGGCGAGAAAGGCGGCAACCGTAGCGCCGGCGCCCGGCAGGATGCCGATGACAAGGCCGATCAGCGAGGTCCACACCGTCTGCCACCAATAGCGCGCCGTCATCCAGATGCCGTCGAGCGTATCGCTCCACTGCGCCTGCTTGGCGCGGCCGAGGTCTTCGCTACGCACGATGGTCTCGCTCTCGAGCATCACGAACGCCTCGGAGATCGCGAACAGCCCGATCAGCGCGGGGATCAGCGGCACGCCGTCATAAAGCTCGAGCAGGCCGAAGGTGGCGCGCGGCGTGCCGAACACCGGATCAACACCGATCGCGCCGATCATCAGGCCGAAGAAGCCAGCGATCAGACCCTTGAGCAGGTCTTGTGCCGCGATGGCGGCGATGAGGGTGAGACCAAACACGATCACCACGACCATCTCGACACTGCGGAAATAGAGCCCGATCTTGGCCAGCAGCGGCAGCGTTGCCATCGTCATGGCGGTGGTGATCAGTCCACCGAACGCCGAAGCGGAGAAGCAGAGCACCAGCGCCTGTTGCGCCTGGCCCTTCTTGGTCATCGGATAGCCGTCGAGCGTGGTCGCGACCGCGCCGCCCTCACCCGGCATGTTAAATAGGATCGCCGGAATGCCGCCGCCGAGCTGCGTCGTGCAATAGAGCGCGATCATGAAGGCCATGCCGCTGTTGATGTCCATGTAGAGCGTCAGCGGCAGCAGGATGATCAGCGTGTTCTGCGCGGAAAAACCCGGCAGGATGCCGACGATGACGCCGAGCAGCATGCCGGGCAGGATCACCCACCACAGCGCCAGCGAGCGCACGAACAGTTCGAGCAGCACGCCGTCTTTCATCGCTTCTTGCCCGCTTTGGCGGCCGGCTCTTCGACGACCTCCGTTGGCCAAAGCTGATTGAGGATCAGCCCGCGCGGCAGCTTGCTGCCCAGCAGCGTGATCAACGCGAGGTGGACCAGCACCGCCGAGGTCAGCGCAACGCCGACCAGCTGACGGGTGTTCCTCACACCGAGCAGCCACATGCAGCCAATCAAGAGAAAGAACAGACCGATGGTCGCGCCGACCCAGGTGATAGTGGCGACGTAGATCGCCACCATGGCGATGAGGCCGAGGCGCTGCCGGTTGAATTCGTCGTTACGGAACAAATCGCCGAAGCTGAAGCTCGCCTCGCCGGAGGCGATGCGCTTGCCCAGTCGCGCGATATGAGCCACGCAGAGCGTGAGCAGCACCAGACCAATCACCGTGCCGGTGGCACGCGCTTCCCAGACCAGTTCGGTTGTGGAGACGAGGTAGTAGAGGGTGAGCCCGCAGGCGAGCGCCGGAATGATGAAATCGGCCCCGAGCGCGGCGCGCGCCTGCGGTTCGGACCGCGCCGGGTCGGGACTGCTCATGGCGCTGCTGTCGCCGTCCGGCCGCCGGCGTTACGACTTGCCGCGAGCGGTAAGCTGTTTCTCGTAGCGTTGAGCGAGCTTGACCATGCTCTCCGCGTATTCATGGCAGGTTTTGCGGTCGCCCCAGACCAGCGCTTCGAGCGGATTGCCGGACTTTTTCCATTGGTCGCGGAACGCCGCCGAGGCGTGCGCCTCCTTGGCGGTACGCTCCAGGAACTCGAACTGCCTGGGATTGGCCTCCGCCCACGAGGTATGCACCGCCCAGGAGCGGGACGACGACAGCTCAGGAATGTTGATGCCGAAGGCGGCGTTCACGGTCGGCGCATTCTCGGTCTGCGCCGCGAAGATGTTGGTGCTGTTGAACACGCCCAGCACCTTGAACTTGTCGCTGAGCGCGAGTGTGTTGTTGATGGGCAGCGCGCCGACCTCGGTCTCGCCGCTCAGCATCGCGGTAAAGGTTGGATTGCCGCCGCCGTAGGGGATGTAGTTCCACTTGGCGCCAGTTGCCTCGCCGAGCGCGATCATGCCGAGCGTCGCTGGATGCGGCAGGCGACTGAGCGCGACGTTGATCGGCCGCTTCTTCGCCGCCTCGACCAGCGCCTTGATGTCCTTGTAGGGCGAGTCCCGGCGTACGAACACGCAACTGTCGTCGATGTCGGTGCGGCAGAAGTAGGTGAAATCCTCGGGAAATTTGTAGGCCGGCTTCTGGGTCGCATACATGATCATTTCCGGACCCATGTTGCCGAACAGCAGATTGTGGCCGTTCTTCTCCCGCTTCTGCACGAACAGCGTGTAGCCGACCTGGCCGGCCGCGCCCGGATGGAACTCGTACTCGAACGGCTGACCGAGCAGCTTCGACCACGCCGCGTCGAACGAACGCGCCAGCAGTTCGGCGCCGCCGCCCTGCCCAGTCGGAATGATGACGCGGATGCTGCGCGAGGGATAACCGCCCTGTTGCGCGGAGGCGCTGCGCAGGAACGACGGCGCGGCGAGCAAGCCTGCCGTTGCGGCGAGACCACGGTTGAACGCGCGCCGTGTCAGCATCGGCGACCTGAAGCTCATGGCTTTCCTCCGTAAACGATCTTGGTGATTTGCTGGCGCCGATCCTATTCAGCGAGCCACCACGTGCAAAGTGTTAGATTCCCATGCCCTTAAGCTGAAACTCCGGATAGCGCAGCCCGCGGGCTGACTTCCCCACCGGAAATGCCCCTTCGAGCGTCTCCACCCAGTCATCGTCGAGCGGCTTCTCGGTGGCTGCGACATTCTGCTCCAGATAAGTGCGGCGCTTGGTTCCGGGAATCGGCACGGTGTCGTCGCCGCGCGCCAGCAACCAGGCAATTGCGACCTGCGCCATGGTGAAGCCAGTGGCACGCGCCACTTTTTCGACCGCAGGGAGCAATTTCAGGTTGGACTCGAAGTTGCCTTCCATGAAGCGCGGGTGGTCGTGACGCCGGTCGCCGGGAATGAGATCGTCGCGTTTCTTGAAAGCGCCGGAAAGGAAACCGCGGCCGAGCGGGCTATAGGCCACCAAGCCAATGCCGAGCTTGCGGATGGTCGGCAAGATTTCGTTCTCGAGATCGCGGGTCCAGAGCGAATACTCACTCTCCAGCGCGGTCAGCGGATGGGTCTTGTGCGCGCGCTTGATGGTTTCCGCGCCGGCCTCGCACAGGCCGATATAGCGAACCTTGCCTTGCTCGACCAGCCGCGACATGGCGCCGACCGTCTCTTCGATCGGCACACTCCTGTCGATGCGATGGATGTAATAGAGATCGATCGTGTCGACGCCGAGCCGTTTGAGGCTTGCCTCGCAGGCGATCGGCACATACTCGGGCTTGCCATTGACGCCGCCGCGCTCGCCGTTGGGGCCGCGCACGTTGCCAAACTTCGACGCGATGATGACCTTGTCGCGCTTGCCCTTAATGCCCTCGCCCACCAGCAGCTCGTTCTTGCCGGCGCTGTAGGCGTCCGAGGTATCGAACAAGTTGAGGCCGAGCTCGATAGCGCGATGCATGGTCTTAATCGATTCCACGTCGTCCGGCACGCCGTAGTCGCCGCTCATGCCTGAGCAGCCGAGCCCGATGGCGGATACGACAAGTCCCTGCGAGCCGAGTTTTCTTTGCTGCATCACTTGAGCATTCCCTGACTAGCCGCGAAGGCCGCACCATAGTCCGGTTGTCTGGCTTGTGACTAGCGCACCATCAGCAAAATTGAACATCCGTTTGTGTCCGATCGCGCGCTCATATCTAGGCGGCCTGGAGGAGAGTATGCGATGTTCCCTGCGGTAGCGACGTACAGCAGGTTTCAAGACCACAGGGGTAAGGCAAATGGCGGATACGGCTGCATCGCTCAAACTGACGATCGACGGCGCGATGAAACTGCTCAACGCGGCGATGGCGAAGGCGCGGGACATGAAGGTGCCGGAGTGCATCGCTATCGTCGATCCGGGCGGTCATCTGCTCGCGTTCGCGCGTATGGATGGCGCGTTCGCTCTGTCGTTTGACACCGCACTGGTCAAAGCGATGACGGCGGCGTCCTACGGTATCCCGACCGGTGATATCCCGGCCGGCATCGACATCAAGCTCGCCATCGCGACGCAGGGCAAGCGCGTCAACCTGCCTGGCGGGCTGCCGATCATCGTCGATGGTCATGTGGTCGGCGGCATCGGCGTCGGCTCCGGCACCGGTGAAGAGGACCGCCAGGTCGCGAATGCGGCGCTGGGTGCGTTTGCGGGCGCGAAGACGTTCTAGCTCGGCAGCGTCGCCCCAAGCACCCAGCTCGGGTTACCGAATCGCGGTGACGTGACTCCTGGTGAGCTCGTTGGGGTTGACGCTGCGAACACCAAGCAGCGCGAGCACGCGGTCAACCTCCTCGCGCAAAATGGCAAGTGCCTTGGCCACCCCAGACTCGCCGCCTGCGGCCAGCCCATAGAGGGTCGCGCGTCCGAGTAGAACACCTCTGGCGCCGAGCGCCAGAGCCTTAACGATGTCGGAGCCCCGGCGGAACCCGCCGTCGATCAGCACGACCTGCGAAGTCCCAGCCGCTTCGACGATCTCGGGCAGCGCGTCAATGGTCGCGATGCAATTGTCGAGCTGCCGGCCGCCATGATTGGACACGACCACACCGTCCGCGCCGATCGCAGCAGCGTGACGCACGTCCTCCGCGGTGAGCACGCCCTTAATCAGGAACGGCCCACCCCATTCGCGCTTCATCCAGCTCAGGTCATCCCAGGTGAGCGCGGGATTGCGCATCGTGCGCGTGAATTCGGCCAGGTCATGGGCCGTGGCGCCGGGGGGACAAAACTCGGCCACATTGCTCACCCGCGGCATGCCGCCGCCCGCGAGCCACACCGAGGTGAGCCAGCGCGGATGCATCAGGCCATCCAGCACGATCGAGGGCGACAGCCTGACCTCGTGGGCGAAGTTGTTGCGGGCATCGCGCTCACGGCGACCGCCCGTCAGTGAGTCAACCGTTACCACCAGCGCCTTGAACCCAGCGTCCCTCGCGCGCTGCATCAAGCGCGTGCCGAAGGTGCGGTCGCCCCACGGGTAGAGCTGAAACCATTTCGGCGACGGCGAGCTTTGTCCAACTTCCTCGATCGTGTTGGTCGACGCGGTCGACAGCACAAACCCGCAACCCGCGGCGGCTGCAGCATTGGCGAGCGCGAGATCGCCCCCGTGCCAGTGGATGCCGTTGAGCCCGGTCGGACCGATCAGGAATGGCGCTGAGAATTTGTCGCCGAACAGATTGATCGAAAGGTCACGCTTGGCATTGCCGGTCAGCAGCCGCGGACGAAACCGGTAGCGATCGAAGCCCTCGCGGTTGCCGCGCAACGTGACTTCATCCTCCGCACCACCGTCCAGGAAATCGAAAATGACCTTCGGCAACCGGCGCCTGGCCAGTGTTCCAAGGTCGGCGATGTTGACCGCATTTTCCACGCGCATCGGCTCACTCGGCGGCCAGGCCCGCCTGCTTGACCACGCGATTCCACTTCGCCAGATCGCGCGCGATCAGTTCGGCGAAGATCGCGGCCGGTGCAGCGACTGGCGTAAAACCGGCGGCGCTGAGCTTGTCCCTGACCTCAGGCTTCGCCAGCGCCTCAGTGACCGCTGCTTCCATGCGGGCAACAATGGCCCTGGGAACACCGGCTGGCGCAACGAGACCGTTCCAACTATCGGCCTCGAAACCGGGAAAGCCGGACTCCGCCACCGTGGGTATGTTCGGCGCTTTCTCCATCCGCTTGAGCGAGGTCACGGCCAGGCCGCGCATGCCGCCGGCTTCGATATGGGTCAACGCGCCTGACGGTGTGTCGAACAGGAAGGCCGCCTCGCCGCGCATGATCGCGGTCTCGGCCTGCGGCCCGCCGCGATAGGCGACATGCTGGACCTTGATGTCGGCGGCCAAGCGAAACAACTCGCCCGTGAGATGAGGGCCGGTTGTCGGGCCCGCCGATGCCATGTTCAGTTCGCCGGGCTTGGCCTTGGCGATCGCCACGAGTTCCTGCACACTTTTCGCCGGGAGCGTGTTCGGCACCACCAGCACAAACGGCGATGACGTCATCCAGACCACTGGCTGAAGGTCTTTCGTCTCGTAGGGCATTTTCTTCTGCAGCCAAGGCATCACCACATAGGGCGTCGTGACAACCGTGAAGGTGTAGCCGTCCGGCTCGGCCGCAGCACCCGCGGCCATGCCAAGCAGATGACCAGCACCGGCGCGGTTATCGACCCAGACCTGCTGGCCAAGCGTATTGGACAATTCTGCCGCGACCAGACGTCCGACGATGTCCGTTGGACCGCCGGCCGCAGCCGGCACGATGAAGCGCACCGGCTTGCCGGGCCAAGGAGTTGCTTGCTGCGGCCAAGCCGCGGCCGGCCACATCAATGCCAGAAACGCCAACACCCGCCACATCAGGGTTATGCGCATCGCCCCTCCCAAAGCCATCCGGTTGCTGTGACCGAAGGGCGTTCTAGTCACGATACACCGGGGCCTTGCTGCCGCAAGGCGAGTTCCACTCATCATGTCTTCGCAAGGCAGTTGCAGACCGGATATGAATCAATCGCCCAACGCCCGCCTGACCATCGCCAGCAGCGGCTCGACACTTTGATCGAGATAGTAGTTCGCGGCGACTCGCACCGGATCGCCGGCGTAGTAGCGCTCGTATTGCAGCATGCGCTGGCCGAACTGCGTGCCGGTCGCGTCCCAGGCCAGCTTGAAGATACGAATGCGCTCCTCGGCGCCGACGCCAGCACCGCGGTAATAAAGGTCGATGTCGGAGCCGACGGCCGAGCGCAGGTCGGCCTCGGTTGGGCTGGTGAGCAGCCCGCCGGCCGCCAGCACCTGCGTCACTTGCACCATCCGTTCGTAGAACTTCGGCAGATGGATGCGCAGCGACTGCAGCGGTTCGTAGGCCGGCCGCACATGGCCGCGTCCGGTCGGCTCGCATTTCGCCTCGGCGAGCAGGATCGCGCCTTCGATCAACTGCAGATAGCCGAGACACTCGCCAAGCTGCTCCTGCACGTGCAGGAAGGTATCGCTCTTCACGGTGCGGGTCAGCGCCACCGCGATGCCCGTCAGCAATTGACATTTGGCGAGGCCGCGAACCGCGGACTGATGGCCGGTGTTGTTGCGTACGCTGGCCTGGCCAAACACGGCGTTGCCCATCTTCACGTCGCCGTACAGGAACACGCGGTCCCATGGGATGAGCACGTCGTTGAACACGCAGATCGCATCGGGTTCCTCGAACCGCGCCCCGAGCGGGTGGTCCCACTCCGACTGCGTGCCGTCGTCGAACGGCTCGCGGCAGATGAACTTCAGGCCGGGCGTCGAGCACGGGATGCTGAAGGCGAGCACGTGCTTCTCCTCGCCCTCGCGGATGCCTGGCTGCGGATAGACGAACAGCTCGTCCGCGGTCGGCCCATGCGTCGCCAGCATCTTGGCGCCGCGCACGACCAGGCCATCCTTGTTCTCATCTGCCACGCCAAGATGGATGAATTGTCCTTCCTGATGATGCGAGCCCTTGGAGCGATCCGACATCGGGTTGACGATGGCGTGCGTCATGAACAGGTCGCGGTCACGGCAGTGCTTGTAGTAGCTACGCACGTTGTCGGCGTACATGGCGCCGCGCTGGCCGAACCAATCGGCGTTCTCGGCAAACGTCATCAGCACCGTGTTCAGATAGTCCGGCGAGCGGCCGACCAGACCGAACGTAGCGTCGGCCCAGACCTTCATCGCCTGCCGCCGCTTCACCAGATCGGCCTGGCTCTCAGGCATGATGAACGATGCTCCGGCGAGCTCGTTGGAGTCCTCGCAGACGTAAGACATCGTCTCGCGTTGCTCCGCTGAGACCTGAAGGTCGTAGAGCTTGGCGATCGCCTGCACGGGCCGCCGAAACACCGGATCGGCCGTGACGTCGGTCACCATGCGACCCTGCACCCAGACCTCACGCGGCTCGCGGCGCAGGCCCTCGACGAACTCGGCCCCGCTGCGTAATGCCATCTATTCCGCCTTCAGCTTGGAGGCGCGCACGATCGGCCACCACTTTTCGGTTTCGGCCTTATGATACGCCGCGAGCGCTTCGGGCGTCTGTTGCTCGCGCGGCCAGACGTCGTGGCCAACCGCAGCGAGCCGCTGCTTTACGGCCGGATCGGCCAGCGCCGCCATGGCTGCGGCGTTAAGCTTGGCGATCGCGTCCTTCGGCGTGCCCTTGGGCACCCAGAGCGCATGCCAATAGCTCACGTGCAGACCGGATAGGCCGGATTCATCGATCGACGGCACCTCCGGCAAAGCCGACCAGCGATCCTTCGCCATCACGGCATAGGCCCGCACACTGCCGGCCTGCACATGGCCGAGCGCGTTGGCCGCCTGGTCGAGCATGACATCGAGCCGGCCGGATATCATGTCCTGCACCGCGGGTCCGCCGCCCTTGTAGGGCACAAACTGGAAGCTCGTCCCGACAGCCTGCTGGAAATAGATCGTCGCGACCTGCGCGCCGCCGGCGGCACCGACCGTGCCAGAGGTCGCCTTGCCTGGATTGGCCTTGAGCCACGCCACCAGCTCCTTGATGTCCTTCGCCGGAAAGTCTTTCCGAGCGATGATGAGCTGCGGCGTAATCGTCAGCAGGGCGACCGGCTCGAAGTCGGTCAGCACGTTGTACTGCAGCGAGTAGGTGACCGCATTGACAACATGGGTGCTCCACTGCCCCATGCCGATGGTGTAGCCGTCAGGCGCCGAGCGGGCGACGCGCGCGGTACCGATGTTGCCGCCGGCGCCTGTCACGTTCTCGATTATCACCGGCTGGCCGAGCGCGATGCGCATTGGCTCGGAAATGATGCGCGCGATGGTGTCGAGCGGCCCACCGGCCGGGAATGGCGCGATCAACGTGACTGGCCGCGATGGGTAAGATTGCGCTGCGGCGCTTACGGAGAACGCCGCGACGAATGCGGCGGCAATCAGAAGTCGTTTCATGTCGGCCTCCCGCCCATCGCAGTCCGTGAATTTTCAGGCACGAAGGCGCCGCTGGCAAGCCTTCTCAAACGACGGTCTGATGCCGTTCCAGGCAGATGCGCAGCACTTCGGCAGGATCGCGCTTCCACCAGTCTTGCGCCGAGAAGATTTCGACGTCGCAGTGCCCATCGTAGCCAGTCGCTTCAACCATGCCGCGGATGGCGCGCAGATCGATCACGCCGTCGCCCGGCATGCCGCGGTCGAACACCAGATCGCGGGTCGGCACCAGCCAATCGCAGACGTGATAGGTGATGATGCGTTTGCCGGCCCGCGCGATCTGGCGCGGCAAATCGGGATCCCACCAGACGTGATAGACGTCGAGCGCGATGCCGAGCCCTTCACCGAGCTGATCGCACAGATCGTTGGCGTGACCGAGCGTGTTGACGCAGGCGCGATCCGCAGCCGTCATCGGATGCAACGGCTCGATGGCGAGCGGCACGCCGGCGTCGCGCGCATGCGGCAGCAACGCGGCGATGCCGTCATGCACCTGCTCGTGTGCGCCCGCGAGGTCCTTTGATCCTTTCGGCAGCCCGCCGGCGATCAGCACCAGGCTCTGCGCGCCGATGCCAGCAGCTTCGTCGACGGCGCGGCGGTTGTCGTCGAGCGCGGCGCGGCGCCCTGCCTCGTCAGCCGCGGGAAACATGCCTCCCCGACAGAGACAGGTCACGGTGAGGCCGGCGTCGCGGATCAGCTTGCCGGCTTTCTCGACGCCGACGGCCTGGACGATGTCGCGCCACGGCGCGATGGCGGTGACGCCGGCGCGCTGGCAGCCTTCGACCAGTTGCTCCAGCGACCAGGCTTTGACAGTTGCCGAATTGACGGCGAACAAACGCGTGTCGCGAGACAAATCCCGCATCAGGCGACCACGCCGCGCATCGCCATCACGATGCGCATGCGCGCGGCGGCGCGGTCTGGATCGACCAGCAGCCCCGCCGCGTCGGCGAGGCGGAATAACTCGGCGAGATGCAGCGCGGAGCGCGCGCTCTCCTGGCCGCCGACCATGATGAAATGCTTCTGGAGCCCGTTGAGATAGGCCATGAACACGACGCCGGTCTTGTAGAAGCGGGTCGGCGCCTTGAAGATGAAGCGCGATAGCGGCACGGTCGGCGCCAGGATGCGGTGATAGACGTCGGCTTCGCCGCGGGCGAGCGCGCCGAGCGCCGCGGAGGCCGCCGGCGCGATCGCATCGAAGATGCCGAGCAGGGCGTCGGAATAACCCTGGGCATCGCCCTCGATCAACTCGGCGTAGTTGAAGTCGTCGCCGGTGTACATGCGCACGCCCTGCGGCAGGCGGCGGCGCATCGCAATCTCCTTGTCCTTGTCGAGCAACGAAATCTTGATGCCGTCGACCTTGGACGGATTGGCCGCGATCACGTCGACCGCGACCTGCATCGCCTCCATGTGGTCCTTGTGACCCCAGTAGCCTTCGAGGGCAGGATCGAACATCTCGCCCAGCCAATGGATGATGACCGGCTCCTTCACCTGGCTGAGGATACGGTCGTAGACCTTGGCGTAGTCGTCAGGCGACCGCGCCGCTTTCACCAGTGCGCGGCTCGCCATCAGCACGATGCGGCCGCCGAGCTTCTCGACCGCCCAGCACTGCTCCTCATAGGCGCGGATCACGTCCTCGATCGTAACGCTGTCACTGGGCGCGAGATGGTCGGTGCCGGCGCCGGAACCGACCAGCGCGCCAGGAAAATCCTTCGCCGCGTCGAGCGTCCTGCGGATCAGTTCGAGCGAGGTCGGCCAGTCCATCCCCATGCCGCGCTGGGCGGTGTCCATCGCCTCGGCGATGCCCAGCCCCAGCGACCAGACATGGCGGCGGAAATCCATCGTGGTGTCCCAGTCGATCGCCGCTTCGAGCCAGGGATCGCGGTCGGCCAATGGATCGGCGACCACATGCGCCGCCGCATAGGCGATGCGGTTGAACGGCGCGTCGGCAGCCGGAAAATTCCTCGGCGGCTGCATGGTGTAGGGCGCGAGCTTGCCGCCGGAGATGGGGAGATTGAGTGTTGTCACCCGCCTACCTCACACGTTCAGCGCGGGGATGTCGACCCAGCGCCGATCCTTCCAGCTCTTGTGGGCGGCCTCGACGAGTTGCAGGCCCTTGGCGCCCTCAAGCAGAGTCCACTTGAACGGCACTTTGTCGTAAAGGTGCCGAATGAACATTTCCCACTGCGTCTTGAAGCCGTTGTCGTAATTGCCCAGCCCCGGCACCTCCGACCAGGTATCGAAGAAATCGATCGGCTGTGGCACATCCGGGTTCCACACCGGCCGGGGCGTGTTGACCCGCGGCTGGCTCCAGCATTTCTGCAGGCCGGCCACCGCCGAGCCGTGCGTGCCATCGACATGGAATACGGCGAGATCGTCACGGCGCACCCGAGTGCACCAAGACATGTTGATATGCGCGACCACGCCGCCCTTGAGCTGGAACGTGGCGTAGGCGGCATCGTCCACGTCGTTCGTGTAGGACTTGCCGTTCTCGTCCCAGCGCTTGGGGATATGCGTCGCGCCAAGGCACGTGACGCTCTCGACGTCGCCGAACAGGTTGTCGAGCACGTAGCGCCAGTGGCACACCATGTCGAGGATGATGCCGCCCCCCTCCGCCTTCTTGTAGTTCCATGACGGCCGCTGCGCCGGCTGCCAATCGCCCTCGAACACCCAGTAGCCGAACTCGCCGCGCACCGCGAGCAGCCGGCCGAAGAATCCGGAGTCGATCAGCACCTTGAGCTTGAGCAGGCCCGGCAGGAACAACTTGTCCTGCACAACGCCGTGCTTAATGCCGGCCTCCTTCGCCACCTGCACCAGATCGAGCGCATCATTGAGCGTCTCCGACACCGGCTTCTCGCAATAAATGTGCTTGCCGGCCTTCATCGCCTTCTTGAGCAGCTCGGCGCGAAGCTGCGTGGTGGCGGCATCGAAGAACAGTGTGTCATTCTTGTCAGTCAGCGCCTTGTCGAGGTCCGTGGTCCAGCGCGAGATGCCATGTGCCTTGGCGAGCGCAGCGACCCTATCGGCGTTGCGGCCGACCAGGATCGGATCGGGCATCACCTGGTCGCCGTTTGAAAGCGTCACGCCACCCTGCGCCCGGATCGCCACGATCGACCGGATCAAGTGCTGGTTCATGCCCATGCGCCCGGTGACGCCGTTCATGATAATGCCGAGACGTTGTTGCGCCATTGCTCGTTCCTTGGGAATTGCCGGAGGTCGGGCCTGAAGGCACTTTTCTACTTCAGCAGCACACTCGGAAGCCAGAGCGAGAGCATGGGGAAATACGTCACCAGCGCCAATACGATCAGCATCGGGATGTAGAACACCAGGATCGAGCGCGACACCGCCTCCATGCTGACGCGGCCGATGGCGCAGCCGACCACCATGGTCGGCCCGACCGGCGGGGTGAGCAGACCGATGCCGAGATTGAGGATCATGACGATGCCGAAGTGCACCGGATCGATGCCGAACACCGCGATCACCGGCAGGAAGATCGGCGTGCAGATCAGCAGCATCGGCGCCAGGTCCATAAAGGTGCCGAGCAGCAGCAACAGCACATTGATGTAGAGCAGGAAGGTGTACTTGTCGCTGGAGATGGCGACGAAGAAGGCGGTGGCCTTGGCGGGTATCTGCAGGATCGCCATCATGTAGCCGAATGCGATCGAAAAGCCGACCATGATCATCACCATGCCGACCGTACGCACCACGCGCGCGACCAGCTTCGGCAGGTCGCGCCACTTGCAATCGCGATAGACGAACATCGTGACCAAGAAGGCGTAGACGCAGGCGACCGCCGCAGATTCGGTGGGTGTGAACACGCCGGTGAGGATGCCGCCCAGGATGATGACGATGGTGATCAGCCCCCAGACCGCGTCGAGCGCGATCTTGACTGCCTGCCGCAGCGGCACGACCTCGCCTTTCGGTAGTTTGTCGCGATACGCGATGATCAGAACCAGGACGATCAACGAGAGCCCAAGCAGCAGCGCCGGCACGACACCCGCCATGAACAGATGCGCCACCGAGATCGTGCCGCCGGCGGCCAGCGAGTAGATGATCATGTTATGCGATGGCGGCAGCAGCAGCGGCTGCAGCGAGCCGGAGATCGTGACGTTCACTGCGAACAGCCGTGGATAGCCGTTCTTGATCATCTGCGGGATCATCACTGAGCCGACCGCCGCGGTGTCGGCGACCGAAGAGCCCGAGATGCAGCCGAACATGGTCGACGCCACGATGTTGACCAGCGCCATGCCGCCGCGGATGAAGCCGACGAACACCTTGGCCAGGTTGACCAGCCGCTCCGCCATGCCGCCGACCGCCATGATAGCGCCGCACAGGATGAAGAACGGGATGGCGAGCAGCGAGAAGCCGCTCATGCCGCCCGAAACCTTGAGCATCACCGCTTCAAGCGGGATGCCGGTCCACAGTGCGCCGAGGATCGCTGCCAAGCCCAGTGCATAGGCCACCGGCATGCCCATCAGGCATACGATGGCGAAGCTGCCGACCAGGATCAGGACATCCATAGGGCGAGCGCGCTATTCGGTTGAAATCTGGCTGACGGTCTCGGGCTCTGGCTCCGAGAAGAACTTCTGGGTGAGCAAGCGTTCGATCACGAACAGGGCAGTCAGCGCGCCACCGATCGGGATCGGCAGATAGGCCATACCTGCGGTAACGATCGGAAATTCTGCGATGCTCTGGTACCAGGTCGCCTCGACCAGCTTGATGCCCCAGACCAGCATGAACAGGTTGGTTATCAGCATGCAGGCTTCGAGGAACCAGCCGAGCACCGACTTCGCCGACTCGCCTAGCATCATCGGCAGGACGCCGACGCCGATGTGCAGATATTCCCGGTAGCAGACCACGGCCGACAGAAACGACAGAACGATCATCAACAGGATCGCCATAGGTTCCGGCCAGGATGCCGCGCTGTTGAGCACGTAGCGCGTGAACACGCCGTAGGGGACGATCAGGGTGATGATGACAAGACAGCAGCCGGCGACGAACAGACAGGCGTTGTTGAGGGCGTCCATCGCCCGGAAGTATTGGGCTTTCATGAATTCACACCAAACTCGTGTCCCGAGCGCGTTGCGGCGCGAAGAGCCGCAACGCAGACCCGAGACCTCGGTTCAAGCAAGCTGGGCCCCGGATCAGCGGTGCATCGCTAGCGCGCTGCGTCGCGCCCGGGGCACGAGACCTTCGCGTCACTTCACGTCCTGGATGCGCTTGATCAGCGCGGCGTGCTGCGCGCCGTACTTGTCCCAGACCGGCTTCACCGCGGCCTGGAACGGCGCCTTGTCGTCGATCTTGATGATCTCGATGCCCGCGTCCGTGATCTGCTTGATGGACTTCGCCTCCATCTCGTACCAGAGCTTGCGCTGCTCCTGCTGCGCCTCCTTGGCGAGCTTGGCGATCAGCGCCTGATCGTCCTTCGACAGCGACTGCCAGGTCCGCTTGGAGAACACCAGGATCTCCGGGATCATCAGATGCCCGGTGGTCGAGTAGAACTTGGCGTAGCGGAAGTGCTGCCCGGTCGCGTAGGTCGGATAGTTGTTCTCGGCGCCGTCCACCACGCCGGTCTGCATAGCGTTGATGAGCTGGTCGAAGCCCATCGCGACGCCATTGCCGCCGAGCGCATTCATGGTGTCAACGAACACCGGATTGCCCATCATGCGGATCTTCAGGCCCTTGAGGTCCTCGATCGTCTTAATCGGCTTCTTGCTATTGTAGACGTTGCGCGTGCCCGCATTCATCCAGCACAGGCCAATCAGGTTGGCGGTCGGATGGTCGGTGAGCTTTTTGAGCATCTCGTCGCCGATCGCGCCGTCGATCACCTTCTCCATGTGCGCATCGTCGCGGAACATGAACGGCAGATTGAAGACATTGAGCTCCGGGACCAGCGGCCCCATCGGGCCGACGCTGATGCGCGCCATCGCCAGCGCGCCGACCTGCGCCTGCTCGATCATCTCCTTCTCGCCGCCGAGCTGCATCGACGGATACATCTGCACGCTGAGCGCGCCCGCCGGTCGCGGTTTCGATCTTCTTGCCCATGCGCACCACCGCCTCGACGGTGGGATAGCCGAGCGGGTGCACGTCGGTCGCCTTCAAAACGAGCTTTTGCTGAGCGACCGCTGGGCCGCCGATGCCGCCAACCGCCGCAACCGCGGTGAAACTGCCGAGTTTGATGAGTTCGCGCCTGTTCATGACATCCTCCCTGTCCGCCCGCGCAGGGGCACTGGTGGGCGCATTTTCGCGCTCTGCAATGCATGTTAGGCAATACATCAAAGGCTGACCAGTCAGGACATACCCATGAACAAGGTCCTCGTTACCGGCGCATCCGGTGGCATCGGCACGCGGCTGCGCAAGCTGCTCAAGGGCGTCTATCCCAACCTGCGTTGGAGCGATCTGAAAGCCCCCGCGGACCTCGCGGCCGACGAAAACTTCGTGCCGGCCGATCTCGCGGTGATGAGCGAGGTCGATAAGGCCGTCGCCGGAGTGGAAGGCATCATCCACCTCGGCGGCTTTTCGGTCGAAGGGCCGTGGGAGACGATCCTCAACGCCAACATCATCGGCTGCTACAATCTGTTCGAAGCTGCGCGTCGGCACGGGGTCGAACGCGTCGTGTTTGCGTCATCCAATCATGCGGTTGGCTTTTATCCACGCCAGCGCAAGATCAGCGTGACCGCGCCGGTGCGGCCGGACTCGCGTTACGGCGCGAGCAAGGCATTCGGCGAGGCGCTCGGCGCGCTCTATGCGTTCAAGCACGGGCTTCGGGTCACGTGCTTACGGATAGGCAATGTCACCGACACGCCGGCCGACAAGCGGCGGCTATCGATCTGGCTGTCACCGGCGGACCTGGTGCAACTGATCCGGATTGGCCTCGAGCATCCCGACATCCGCTACGAGATTTTCTTTGGCGCCTCCGACAATGCGCGCAGCTTCTGGGACAATGAGGCGGCGTTCCGCTACGGCTATCGGCCGCAGGGACGCGCCGAGGACCACGCCGCCGAGGCGCTCGCCGCCGACGCCAAGCTGCCGGGCGACCGGGTCGGTGATTGGTATCAGGGCGGACCCTATTGCAGCGATGAGTTCGACAACGGCATCGAGAAGTCGCCGACATGAGCGAGGCGCGGCCGCGGCTGCGGGCGCCGCCGGGCGCCTGCGACACGCACATGCATTTCTACGACGCGCGGTATCCGACCGCGCCGACCGCACTGATGACGCCACCCGACGCCACGGTCGTGGACTATCGCAAGCTGCAAGCGCGGCTCGGGCTCTCACGCAACGTGGTGGTGCAGCCGACCACCTACGGCACCGACAACCGCTGCACGCTTGAAGCGATCGCCGCGTTGGGCGCGACCGCGCGCGGCGTCGCGACGGTGGACCAAAGTGTCACGGACGCCGAGCTGGAGCGTCTCAGCAAGGCGGGCATGCGCGGCGCGCGCTTCCACATGCTGCCGGGCGGCGCGTTGCCGTGGGACATCTTGGAAGCGATGGCGGTACGTGTCGCCGCCTTTGGCTGGCACGTGCAATTGCAGCTCGATGGCCGCGAATTGCCCGAACGCGAGGCGCTGCTTAAACGCATGACCGGCACGCTGGTGGTCGATCACATCGGCAAGTTCTTGGAGATCGTGACGCCCGATCACGAGAGTTTTCGCGTGCTGGCCCGCCTGGTCGAAAACGGCCGGACCTATGTAAAACTCTCCGCACCCTACGAGTTCTCCAAATCCGGTCCACCGGACTATGCCGACGCCGGCGTACTGGCGAAGGCGCTCATCGCGATCGCGCCGGAGCGCATGCTGTGGGCCAGCAATTGGCCGCACCCATCGGCGCATGGCGGCAAGCCCGACGATGCCATGCTGCTCGACACGCTGCTGCATTGGGCATCGGACGAAGCGGCACGGCAGAAGATCCTGGTCGATAATCCGGCGCGGCTCTACGACTTTTGAAATCCGGCAAGCGCCGCACGAACGCTCGCAACGACGCTCTCCCAGTCGTCAACGGCCCGTTGCCGGAACAGCCGCGCGGTTGGATACCATGGGCTGTCGCTGCGGTCCTCGAGCCAGCGCCACTCGCTGTTGAACGGCAGCAGGAGCCATACCGGCTTGCCCAGCGCACCGGCGAGGTGCGCCACGCCGGTGTCGACGGCGATCACCAGATCGAGCAAGGAAATGACCGCCGCGGTATCGGCGAAATCCTGCAGTTCGGCATCAGCCGCGAACACTTGTGGCATCGCGCGCAGCACCTCTGCATCGCGGTCGCGCACCTCGCGCTGCAGACTGACGAACTGCACGCGCCCCTCGCTACACAGCGGCGCCAGGCGACTGAGCGCGATCGACCGATTGTGATCGTTGCGATGCGTCGGGCTGCCCGCCCAGGCAAGCCCGACACGGAGAGATTTTCCGGAAGGAAGGCGCGCGCGCCATTTCGCCACGCGATCCTGCGGCGCATGAAGATACGGCGCGGCGGCCGGTACAGTATCCGGCGTAGTCCTGAAGGCGAGCGGCAGGCTCATCAACGGGCAATGCAGATCGAACGACGGCAGCGGCTCACCGCGGCCGACGACCGCAATGTCAGGCATGCCGGATAAGAGCGACTGCAGGGCTGGCTGCACTTCGACCAGGACTTTCGCGCCGCGCGCGGCGACCATCGGCGCGTAGCGGACAAACTGAATGGTGTCGCCGTAGCCCTGCTCAGCGTGGAGAAGGATCGTCTTGCCCGCGATATCTCCGCCGTACCATTGCGGCTGACGAAAATCCCTTTTGTCGCTGCTGCGCCGCAGGCGCCACTCGTACTCGCGCCAGCCGTTGTCGAAATCGCCCCGCGCCAGCAGGATCAGGCTCTTGTTCCAATGCGCCTCGGCGTGATCGGGATGCTTGGTGATGACGCGCTGGTAGCTTTGCAGCGCTTCCTCCGGCCTTCGCAGGTCGCTCAGCGCGTTGCCACGGTTGACCAGCGCCTTCACATCGTCGGGCCGCGCCCTGAGCGCCGCATCGCAGCTCGCGAGCGCCTCCGCGGCCCGGTCGAGGGCGAGCAGCGTATTGGCGCGGTTGCCCAAAATGTCGGGATCATTCGGCCGCAGCGCCAACGCGCGGTCAAAAGCCGGCATCGCATCGGCTGGCCGGTTGAGCTCGCCCAGCGTATTGGCGCGATTGCTCAGGAACTGCGCGTCATCCGGCCGCAAGGCCAGCGCCCGGTCGTAGCAAATCAGCGCCTCGTCAAATCGCCCCATCTTGAACAGGACGTTGCCGCGGTTAGACAGCGCATCCGCTGACTTGGCGCCCGTCGCCAGCGCCTTATCGATCAGCTTGAGCGCCTCGGCGGCGCGGCCGCGCTGATGCATCAGCACGCCCAGCAGATGCAATGCATCGAAATTGCCGGGAGCGCCGACCAGAATGCCGCCATAGAGCCGCTCTGCGTCATCGAGCCGGCCTTGCTGATGCAGCGCCACGGCCTGCTGCAGGGCTTGCTGCACACCCGCTTGTTTCGGTAACGGCGCTCGGGGCATGCGCCGCTTTTATTTGATTCGGCGGCGCGCTGTCGCGGCCCGCGCTTACACCTGCTGCCCCTCGCTCAGCGGAATATCCCGCATGGTCGAAGGCGCGAACAGCTCGTCGAGCTTGATGCGCCGACCGGTCAGGCCTTGCTCAAACGTATATTGCAAGAGCGCCTCGATCGACGGCCGGTTCTGTTCGATGCCGTAAGGGTACCAGTCCTTGCCGATGATCGCCTGCTCCTCCTCGATCATCGGCTGCAGCCAGGCGAACGACGCCTTCGGCGAGCCGGTCTCGGTGATGTGGTGGTAGCAGTGGTCCTTGGAGCGGCAGAACGCCTTGTAGAGATTGAGCGCGATCCACGGATCGCGGTCGTACACGTCGCGGCGGATCACCACGGTGTGCATGATCGGATAGATCTTGGTGCGCTTGTAGTAGTCCTTCTCCACCTCGGCGTAGTTCGGCATCAGCCGTCGCACGTTCTTGGCCCCGCGGCGAAACGATAGCGGATTGTTCGCGGTGATGATGAAATCGAGCTCGCCGCGCTCCAGCATGTCGCCAAGCTCGGTGCCGGCAGGCGCCTGCGTCAGCTTCACGTCGGACGGCAGCTTGCGACCAAGCCGGTCGGCGCGGCCCTGCACCCATTCGACGTCGCTCGGCTTGACGCCGAACTCGTGTTGCATCAGGCCGCGCATATAGACCGCCGCGGTCATCGAATATTCCGGCACTCCGCCGCGCTTGCCCTTGAGGTCGGCGCCGCTCTTGATGCCCTTGTCGGTGTTGATGAAGAAGTAGCCGTGGCGGAACACCCGCGACGGATAGACCGGAATGGCGATGAACGGCGAATTCCCCTCGCTCACCAGCGTGGTGTAGTTCGACATCGACATTTCCGAGACATCGAACTCCTTGAACTGCAGCATCCGCCAGAAAATCTCGGCGGGCTGCAGCGCGATGTAGTTGAGATCGATGCCTTCGGGGCGGATCGTGCCGTCACGCAGCGCTTGCGTGCGGTCGTAGGGACCGCATGCCAGATTCAATTTCAGATTGGCCATGCGCTGAACTAGACCGCCTTGAGGTGATCGGCGCGACGCTTGTAGAGTTCGTCGTCGGCGTAGCCCATGGTCTCCGGCTTGCCGCGCCCGAGCATGACCTGCATGTAGACCGGCTCGACGCCGTCATTCTGGTAGCCGTGGATCACGCCGGCCGGGCAGCAGATCGTGTCCCACGGACCGAGCCGGGTCGAGACACGGTGGCCGCTCTCGTCCTCGACGAACACCGTCATGTAGCCCTGCAGCACGAAGAAGCATTCCTCGACTTCGTGAGTGTGCGCGGCGTTGCCCTGGCCGACCGGCACATACATGATCGACAGCGTGAAGTTGCCCGGCGGGATCACCGTGGAATCGCCGTGCTTGCCCGAGCCGCCCGCGCCGATGAAGCGATGCTGCGCGCGCTTGTAGCCCTCGATCTTGGCGTCCTCGAACGCGGCCCAATCGCCTTTCTTGTCGCGGAAGCGGCCGACGTATTTCTTCAAAATCTCCTCGACCGGAACGCCTTCGAGTTCCTTCGGACGCGGATGCCGTGCGGCCATGGCTCACTCCTATCGTTCGGATGCTTACCGTAAAATAGCTTATTCCGCCGCCCGCCGCGAGCCGGCCTGCACCAACTCCCAGATGTAAGTCGGCGTGAGCGGCAAACGCCGCGGCTGCACACCGAACGACGACAGCGCATTCGCCACCGCGTTGGCCATCACGCCGCCGGCGGCGACGATCCCGCCCTCGCCGGCACCCTTGGCGCCGAGCGGATTGATCGGCGACGGATAATTGTCGGTGACGAACGAGCGCAAATTGGGGAAGTCGGTCGCGGTCGGCAGCAGATAGTCGGCCAGCGAGCCGGTGAGGAATTGGCCCTGCTCGTCGTACTGCAGATGCTCCAGCATGGCGCCGCCGAGCCCCTGCACCAGCGAGCCGATGATTTGGCCATGCAGTGTCAGCGGATTGATGGCACGGCCAACGTCCTGCACCACGACGTAATCGACGATCTGGACCTGGCCGAGCTTGGCGTCGACCGTCACGTGTGCGGCGTGCGCCCCGAAGCTGTAGGTGTGCTTCTTGTTGAGGAACGCGCCTTCGGCCGTGAGCCCGGCCAGTTCCGAGAGCGGAAACGATTTGCCGCCGGGACCGCTCACCTTGTCTTCGCCGATCTTGATCTCGCTCGGCTGACAGCCAAGCCTCTTCGCGCCCACCTCGCGGATCGCGGCCTGGAACTTCTCGGTGGCATCGAGCAGCGCCGAGCCGCCCATCACGATCGAGCGCGAGTGGTACGCGCCATAGCCGTCGCTCACCGTCGAGGTCGAGCCATGATAGACGTGGCGGATGCGGTCGATCGGGATTTCCAGTGCGTCGGCCGCGATCTGCGCGAATACGGTTTCGACGCCCTGCCCAACCGCCGACGAGCCCATGAACACCGTGATGGTGCCGTCGTCGTTGATTTCCAGCCGCGCGCTCTCCTTTGGTCCGGCCGCGCCGCCTTCGACGAAATTGCAGATCGCAAGGCCGTGGTACTTGCCGTCGATCAGCTTGCCCTGCAGCTTCGATTTCTCGGCCCAGTTGAACTCCTTCAGCGCGCGGTCGAACGTCTCGCGATAGTCGCCACTGTCGTACTGATCGTTGGCATCGGTCGGCTGCACCGAGGCGATCGGATAAGGCTGCTCTGCAGCGGTGACGAGGTTGCGGCGGCGCAGCTCGACCCGATCGATGCCAAGATCGCCCGCGGCCATGTCGAGCAGCCGCTCGATGTAGAAGCTCGATTCGAAGCGGCCGGGCCCGCGATAGGTGCCGACCGGCGTCTTGTTCGACATCCACAGATGCGAGTCGAGCTTGACGTGCGGCACGCGGTACGGTCCGCCCATGAACTGCACCACGTTGCGTGCACCGACCGCGCCGTTGGTGCGCATATAAGCGCCCATGTCGGTGTGCACGTCGCCGCGCAGGCCGATGATGGCGCCATCGCGCTCGCATGCGATCTCCAGCTCCGCCTCGGTCTCGCGGGCGTGGTTCATCGCCATCAGGTTCTCGCGGCGGTCCTCGATCCATTTCACCGGACGATCGACGTGGCGCGCCAGCAAACGGAATGAGGAAATCCTCCGGGTAGAACTCGCCGCGCGCGCCGTAGCCGCCACCGACGTCGTTCTCGATCATTGCGATCTGCGGATTCCGGCAGGCCGATCTGCTTCGCCAGAATGCGCCGGTTGAAGAACGGCACCTTGGCGGCACCGGAAATGGTTAGCAGGCCTTTGGCCGCATCCCATTCGGCCATCACGCCGCGCGGCTCCATGGTCAGCCCGTAATGTCGCCCCGTGTTGAGCTTTTCCTTTCGTTTATAAGGAGCCTTCGCGAATGCCGCGTCGGCATCACCCTTGCGCGCATGGAAGAGGAGAGAGCGGTTGGTACCCGCCGCTTCGAACAGCAGGCTGTTGTTCTCCGCCGCCACATGCCAGTCCGCGAAGGCCGGAAGGTCCTCGATTTCGACCGCAATATGCTCCAGCGCATCTTCGCCGATCGCCACGCTCGACGCGAGCACCACCGCCAGCGGCTCGCCGACGTAACGCACCTTGTCGTGAGCGATGACCGGCTGCTCGAACGGCTTGAACTCCGGCAGCGGCTGCAGCCGCATCGGGATGATGGGCGGACCGCCCGGCATGTCCTTGGCGGTGATGACACTATGTACGCCTTCGATCTTCAGCGCGGCCGTTGCGTCGATCGAGCGGATGCGGCCGTGCGCTACCGAGCTGCGCAGGATCACCGCGTAAAGCAGATTGGCTGGCGCAAGGTCGTCGACATAGGTGCCACGGCCACGCAGGAAGCGCAGATCTTCGCGCCGCTCGAGCGGAGCGCCGATGAAAGTGTTTTTCATCGCGAGCCTCCGTCCTTTTTGTAGGCGGCGCGCGCGTCGAGCACCGCCTCGACGATCGAGATGTAGCCGGTGCAGCGGCAGATATTGCCGGACAGAACCTCGCGCACGCGGTCGGCGTCGCAGTCCGGCTCTTCGGTGAGCAGCGCATGCGCCGTGGTGATGAAGCCCGGCGTGCAGAAGCCGCATTGCAAGGCGTGGTGCTTACGGAACGATTTCTGCAATGGCGTGAGATCGGCGTCGTTTGAAAGTCCCTCGACCGTCGTGACTTTCGTGCCCTCGGCCTGCACTGCCAGCATCAGGCAGGACCGCACTGCGTCGCCGTTGACCAGCACGGTGCAGGCACCGCACACGCCGTGCTCGCAGCCGACATGAGTGCCGGTGAGCCGCAGCGTGTGGCGCAAGCAGTCGGCGAGCGTCAGCCGCGGCTCGACATTCACTTCGACCGCGTTGCCGTTCACTTCAAATCGTGTCGGCATGGCAGTCACGCGGCCGCGCTCTTGAGCGCGCGCTCGAGCAACGTGCCGGTCAGCGCGCGGCGATAGGCGGCGCTGGCGTGGATGTCGTCCTGCGCTTCGACTTCTGCCGACGCGGCCTCCGCCGCTTTGGCGATGGTTGCATCGTCGACGGCGCGGCCGTTGATCGCAGCCTCCGCCTTGCCAAGCCGCCGCGGCCGATCGCCCACGCCGATCACCCCGACGCGGGCGTTGCTAGAGTTCCCGCTCGCGTCCGGATCGTAAAACACCGCCACCCCCGACATGGCAAAGTCGCCGCGCCGGCGCGCAAACTCCTGGAAGCCGAACCGCCGCGACGCAGGCCACGCCGGCAGCCTCACCTCGGTCAGAATCTCATCCGGTTTCAGCGCGGTGGTCAGCGCGCCGAGGAAGAAGTCCGCGGCCCTGATGACGCGCTGGCCGCCCTTGCCCACCACGGTCATTTCCGCATCGCAGGTGACGGCAATGCCCGGCATCTCCGCAGCCGGATCGGCGTGCGCGCAGCTGCCGCCGACCGTGCCCCGATTGCGGATCTGGTAATGCGCAACATGCGCGATCGCGGCTTGCAACAGCGGGTGCGCCGTCGCGAGGCGCTTGTCGTCCTGGATGTCGCGCCAGCGCACCAGAGCCCCGAGCCGCACGCCATCCTGGCCGATCGTAATCCTGTTGAGGTCCGGCAGCTTGCGCAGATCGACCAGCAGCGACGGCTGCGCGACGCGGAACGCCATCATCGGCATCAGGCTCTGCCCGCCGGCGATCGGCTTCGCTTCGCCGTCGTGCGAGGCCAGCAGCGCGACGGCCTCTTTCAGCGTGGCCGGACAGGCATATTCGAAGGGAGGCAATTTCATGAGGGCTATGCGCCTTCGAATGATGCTGGAATGATTACAAGCTGAGCTACTATCCTCGCCCCTGCCGGAACCGTCAACGCGGCGTCCGACACACGCCCCATGCCGGGGCCGAATGTCTCCCGGAGAATGAGAAATGGCCCTGCAACTGAGCATGTCGGTCTGCAATTACGACCGCACCGCCGCGCTGTTCGACGGCCGCGCGCCGATCGAGGGCTGCGATGTCGCAGCGGTCGCGCTGGTGCCGGAGGAATCCTTCCACCGCGCCTTCAAGTACCAGGAGTTCGACGTCACCGAGGTGTCGATGAGCAGCTACCTGCTGACCACGGCGCGTGGCGACGCGCATTACGTCGCGATCCCGGCATTCGTGTCGCGGCTGTTCCGGCACAGCGGCATCTACATCCGCGCCGATCGCGGCATCAATCGTCCCGAAGACCTCAAGGGCAAGACCATCGGCCTGCCCGAATACCAGATGACCGCCAACGTCTGGGTCCGCGGCATGCTGCAGGAGGAATACGGCGTGAAGCCCGCCGACATCAAATGGCGCAACGGCGGTCTGGAGGAAGCCGGCCGCGCCGAGCGCACCAAGATCACGCTGCCGCCCGAGATCAACCTCACGCCGATCCCGAAGGACCGCACGCTCAACGACATGCTGGCCAAGGGCGAGATCGATGCGCTGTTCAGCGCGCGAGCGCCGTCGTGCTTCCGCGACGGCAATCCGAACGTGGCGCGGTTGTTTCCGAACTATCCGGAGGTCGAGGAGGCCTATTACAAGAAGACCAAGTTGTTTCCGATCATGCACGCCATCGGCATCCGCAAATCGATCGTCGAGAAGCATCCGTGGGTCGCCGTCAGCGTCTACAAGGCCTTCCTCAAGGCCAAGGCGATCTGCATGCATGAGATGGGCGAGATCGGACATCTGCACGTCACCCAACCCTGGGCCGTTCACGAATACGAACGGCTGCAGAAGGTGATGGGCGCGGACTACTGGAGCTACGGCGCGCACGAGAACAAGCATGCGCTGGAGACGTTGATGCGCTATTCGTTCGAGCAGGGATTGGCGCCGCGGAAGATTCCACTGGAGGAGATGTTCGCGAAATCGATTTATGAGCTGTCGAAGGTCTGATCGCTATCCTTCGGTACCCGGTACCCGTCTTAGCCTCGATCTCCTGCGCGACTGCCACGCAACGCGTTGGGTGTTTGCCCGAAGCGCGCACGAAACGCTCGGTAGAAGGTCGAGAGATCGGAAAATCCGCAGCCGAACGCGATGTCGGCGATGGTCGAGGTGCCCAATTGCGCCGCGACCAGCTCGGCGTGCGCTGCATCGAGTTCGCAGCGCGCTCAGCTCGCCGCTGAACGTCGAACCGTCCTGCTGGAACAGATGCTGCACATAGCGGCCCGACAGCCCGAGCACGGCGCCGGCGCCAGCCGCGTCGAAGCCGGGCTCGCGGAACCGCCGGCGCATGACGGCACGAATGGCGGCGAGCCGCGCCGCCGGCACCGCGCGCATGCCGGCTTCGGCGCGCACCTCGCGCGTGCCGCCGATCAGCAAGCGGATCAGGCCGGCGAGATAGCCGCCGGCGAGCGCGGCGACACGCGGATCAAGCGGCGCGGTGCTCTCCAGCAAATTCATGGCGTGTCCGACCAGCAGCCGACGCGCCTCCGTGCCGGTGCCGAGCTCACGCGCCGCCATATCTTCAAGGGACACTCCACTGCCGAGAACCAGGCTGCGCGGAAGAACAACCGCCACCGTCCGGCCGCTTGCCGGCGAATAGATCTCGCTTGGCTCTCCCATCGTAACAACGGTCATGCCCCCATGGCCGAGCACAACCTCACGGCCAAACTGGCGCGCGCACATCGGATTGCGGCCGGCGTTGACAAAGACCTGCACGCGGTCGTCGTCATCCTTGGCGATCAACGGTTTGGGACGATAGACGCGCACCGATGCCGGCGAGTTGGTCATCGCCAACCCGAGATGCATCACCCCCAGCGGCAGAATCTCGGTCTGACCGCGGAAGTGATCGCAGCGCGCAATCTCGAACTCGAACGATGCGCCGATCTCCTGCAGCGACTCGGCCCACACGCCGGCGCGCTGATGGCCGCGCAGATGAGCCGGCAAATGGTCGGATGAAAAAACGAACTTCGCCATAAGGCTTTCGCAGCCTTTCGGATCGGGAAAACCCCGATTGGACGAAGCCTATCGTACACCAAAAAAGCGCTGATGTTGCGCGCCATGCCACGGCGTTGCGCGCCATGCCAAGACAGCCTGGCGCGGTCAGCCAATAATGGCGATCCATCAATCGTTTGTCGGCATCCGCGGTTTGCCTTCGATGGTTGCGACGCGACTTTCCTGTTGTGCCGGTCCAACGGCTGGACGCACCGCACTGGCGTCGCCTGTTCTGTTTTCGTCGTGCCCCGCCCAGGCGCAGCAGCCCATCAACGATCGCCGGTTGGTCGTCTCCAACAGTGAGGCGCCCCTTCGGGGACAGCGGGTTTTCCCGCCATCATGTCGCATGGGGCGACATTATCAAGGAGTGTGCCATGGTCAAACTTGTCTTCGCCGCATCTATTGCCGCCGCCGCGCTGATCGCATCATCGTTCAGCGCGCAGGCCCAGAACGTTCGCAGCTGGGTAGCCAGCAACGGCAGTGATGCTAACGCCTGCACCCGGGCCGCGCCCTGCGCGACCTTCGGCGGCGCGCTCGCAAAGACCAACGCGTCGGGCATTATCAGCGTGGTCGACAGCGGGGACTATGGCGCGCCGCCGGTGATCGACAAGTCGATCACAATTCAGAGCGATGGTATCGGCACGGCGTCCGTTACAAACAATGCGGCCAGTGGATTCGTCATTAGCGGGTCTGGCATCACGGTCACGTTTCGGGGGCTCGAGCTCTACACGGATGGCGCCGTCTCGGCCCTCTCCTCAGGTATCGTGTTCGCCAACGGCGCCGCGCTACACGTCGAGAACTGCACCATTCGAAACTATGTCGGCACTGAATCGTGGGGCATTGTCTTCAAGCCGTCCTCCGGAACCGCGCAGCTGTTCGTGTCGGATACCGTGATTTCATACAACGGCACGGCATCGACCGGCGGCGGCATTTCGATCAGCCCGACCAGCGCGGCCGGCGCTAATATCTCGCTCACGCGTGTCATCTCGAAGAACAACGCGGTCGGCTTCAAGGCCGACGCCAGCGCCACCTCGGGCTTCATCAATATGACGATCGATGGCAGCAACGCCACCGGCAATGTCCAGCACGGCGTCTGGGCGGTCGGCGGGTCGAGCGGCGCCGATATCTTCCTTCATAACACCATGATCAACAGCAACGCGCAGAACGGACTGCGCGCCCAGAATTCCGGTGCGCGCATCTTCTATTCGTATTCGACCATCACCAACAACGGCGTCGGCCTCGCACCGCTCAGCGGCGGCCAGCTGATCTCCAAGGGCACCAACAACAACCGCGGCAATTACGTGCCCGGCTCGCCGACCTCGACGCAGTCACTGGAGTAGGCTTGCCGCGGCCGTCACCGGTCTCGCGATGCGTCCCTGGGATGCCCAACGTGGGACCTCACTTGCGCGCCTCCTGGATCAACTCCCACACTCGCGACGGCGACAGCGGCAGCACATTCGGTTCGACATCAAGTGACGAGAGCGCGTTCGCGACTGCGTTGCCGACTACGCCACCGACCGGGATGATGCCGCCCTCGCCGGCGCCCTTGGCGCCAAGCGGATTGTGCGGCGCCGGCTTGAGCTCCAGCGCAAAAGCGCGGATCGACGGAAAGTCGCCGGCGCCCGGCAGCAGATAATCGGCGAACGAGCCGGTGAGCAGTTGGCCGTTCTCGTCGTGGATCAGTTGCTCCAGCAGCGCGCCGCCCAGCCCCTGCACGATCGCGCCCATGCATTGGCCGTGCAGCGTCAGCGGATTGACGATGCGGCCGACATCTTCCACGGCGACATAGTCGATCAGCGCGACGTGGCCGGTGCCCGGATCGACCGCGACATGCGCGGCGTGCGCGCCGTAGCTGTAGGTGCGCTTGTTCGAAGCATATGTGCCTTCGGCCGACACACCGGCAAGCGCGCTCCAGGCCATCGTCTTGCCGGCTGGGCCGGTGATCGCGTCGCTGTTGATGGATACCTCCGAAAGTGCGCAGCCGAATTTTTCAGCGGCTGCGGCCCGCATGGCGTCTTTCAACGTTTCGGCGGCTTGCAGCAGCGCCGAGCCGCCCATCACGGTTGAGCGCGAGCTATAGGAGCCGTAGCCGCGCTTCACATGCGTGGTCGAGCCGTGCATGACGCCACGGATGCGGTCCATTGGAAGATCCAACGCATCTGCGGCAATCTGCGCGAACACGGTCTCGATGCCCTGCCCGATCGCCGACGAGCCGACATAGACCGACACCGCGCCGTCGGACTCCAGCACCAGCCGCACGTTCTCGCGCGGGCCCGAGCCGCCGCCTTCGAGATAGCAGCCGACCGCGATGCCGTGATAGCGGCCGTCGATCCGCTGGCCTTGCAGCTTGGCCTTTTCGTTCCAGCCGAATTCGGCGAGGCACTTGTCGAGCGTCGCCTGGTAGTCGCCGTTGTCGGTTTCGGTTCCGATGTTGAGCGGCATGACCGTGGGGAGCTGCCACGGCATTTCCGCCTCACCGACCAAATTGCGGCGGCGAAACTCCACACGGTCGATGCCGAGCTCGCCAGCCGCGATATCGAACAGCCGCTCGCGGAAGAAATCCGCCTCGAACCGGCCCGGCCCGCGATAGGTGCCGGACGGCGTCTTGTTGGTGAGCAGAAGATCGATATCGAAATGCACATGCGGAATACGATACGGACCCGGCAGCACCTGCGCAATGTTGCGCGCCGCGGTGATGCCGTTGGTACGGATATAGGCGCCGAGGTCGACCGCGCCACGACCGCGCAAGCCGCGAATCGTGCCGTCCGAGTCGCAGGCGATCTCCAGCTCGCATTCGGCGTCGCGCGCGTGATTGCTGGCGAGCAGGTGTTCGCGGCGGTCCTCGATCCATTTCACCGGACGGCCGAGCTTGCGCGCCGCGAACGGGATCAGGAAATCCTCCGGATAGAACTCGCCGCGCACGCCGAAGCCGCCGCCGACGTCGGACTCGATCATGGTGATGGCGTCCTCGGCGAGGCCCATCTGTTTCGCCAGGATGGCGCGGTTGTGGAACGCCACCTTGGCGGCGCCGTGCACGATGAGATGGCCGTGCCCCGCATCCCATTCGGCGAGCAGGCCGCGCGGCTCCATCGGCACCGCGGTGAAGCGCTGCACCTCGAAACGTTCGCGGCGAACATAGGCGGCGTTTTCGAATGCCGCATCCGCATCGCCGCGTAATGCCGTGAGCGTGCCGACGAGATTGCTGCCGCAGTGTTTCATACAGCAGGCTCGCGTCGGCGCGTGCCGCAGCGCGGCTTGCGACCGCGGGCAGCGGCTCGATGTCGAGCGCGATTGCATCCAGCGCGTCTTCGGCGAGCGCCGCGCTGTCGGCCACCACCACGGCGATGGGTTCACCGACGTAACGGACTTTCTCGGAGGCGATCACCGGCTGCTGGAAGTGCGCGTATTCCGGCAGCAGTTCCTGCCGCATGGTGATGATGGGGATCGCGCCCAAAACCTGGCTGATGTCAGCCGCCGTGAGCACGGCGTGCACGCCGGGACGCTGCAATGCGGCCGACGCCTCGATGCTGCGGATACGGCCGTGCGCCACCGAGCTGCGCAGGATCGCGGCATGCAAGCTCATTTCGGCCGGCACGTCGTCGACGAACTGGCCGCGGCCGCGCAGGAAACGGAAATCCTCGACGCGTTCGACCGGGCTGCCGATCAGCCGGTTGCCGGCTGGTTTGCATGCGGTGTCCACGGCATAAGCCTAAAGGCGTGAACAGGTGGGACAAGCCCGACTGTGACATGAGATGATGCAGCGGCCTCGGGCTCGTGTCCCGGGTCGCGTAACTTGCATGGAGTGCTGCAACGCTGACCGGGTAAACCCAGCCTTCTCGGTGCAAAACCGGGGTCCCGGGTCTCGCTTCGCTCGACGTGGATACGATGCATTGAGCGCGAAAAGGAAAGGCACATGCCCCTGGAATTCGGCGTCTTCGACCACGTTGACCGCAACGCGCGACCGCTCGCCGCGTTCTACGAAGACCGGCTCAAGCTGATCGAGGCCTACGACCGCGGCGGCTTCTATGGCTATCACTGCGCCGAGCACCATGCGACGCCGCTCGGAATGGCGCCCTCGCCCAGCGTGTTCCTGTCGTCGGTGGCGCAGCGCACCAAAAGGCTCCGCTTCGGCCCGCTGGTCTACACGCTTGCGCTCTACCATCCGCTGCGCGTCGCGGAAGAAATCTGCATGCTCGACCAGATGAGCCGCGGCCGATACCTGGTCGGCGTCGGCAAGGGCGTGTCGCCAATCGAGATCGGCTTCTATGGCGGCGACACCAGCAAGACGGAGAAGATTTTCGCCGAGGCGCTCGCCGTCGTGCTGCAGGCGCTGACGCAGACCCACCTCAACTTCGAGGGCGAGCACTTCCGCTTCAAGGACGTGCCGATGGAGCTCACGCCGGTGCAGAAGCCGCACCCGCCGCTGTGGTACGGCGTGGTCAATCCGGACAGTGCGATGCGCGCCGCCAAGGCCGGGATGAGCTTCATCAGCAATGCGCCGGCCGCCGCGGTGCGCGCCAAGGTCGCGCGCTACATCGCGACCGAGCGGCCGTCCGGCTGCGCGGCGCCGAAGTTCGGCATGAACCGCTACATGGTGATCGCCGACACCGACGCGGAGGCGCTGGACATCGCGCGTCGCGCCTATCGGGTCTGGTACGCAAGCTTCATGCACCTGTGGTGGAAGTACAATCAGAAGCCGCCCAACGTGAACTATCCGCCCGAGATCGACGGCCAGCTCGCGAGCGGCACCGCTGTCGCCGGCTCGCCGGACACGGTGGTGAAGGCGCTCAGGTCGCAGCTTGAGGAATCCGGCGCGAACTATCTGGTAAGCCGCTTCGCGTTCGGCGATTTGACGCTTGCCGAATCGCTGCGCTCGCTGGATTTGTTCACGCGGCATGTGATGCCGGCGCTGAAGGAGAGCACGCGAGTCGCGGCGGAATAGCTTGTTCATTCATCAATCGATGGGAGGTACCATGACATTGTTTCGATATGCGGCCGTTGCTGCAGCCATGATTCTCATTCCGACAGCCGTTGCAGCGCAGGGCACGCCCGAGCAGCGCGCCGCATGCACTGGCGACGCGTTCCAGTTCTGCGGTCCGGAAATCCCGGATCCTGACAAGGTGGGGGCATGCTTGCGCAAGAACATGAAACAGATCTCGGCGGACTGCCGCGCGCAGTTCCGCCCGGCCTCGGCGCGCGCCAGGAAGCCGGCAACTTCGGTGGCGGACGCATCGACGCGCAAGCACCAGCCGCTGTATTGAGGCGCACTTCCGCCCGAAGGCGCGGGGACGACACCGAGTGTGTTGCGACGGTGCGATTTGAGCAAACGCGCTTTCTCCTGCTCGCGCGAGCGCCGTCGCGAAGGCGGCGATTGCTTTGTCTATCCAAGCGTGCGCGATGCCGGCGGTGAATGCGCCGCGGCGTTCTGGCCGGACACGGTCTGGCGTGCCGCTGCAGGAGCGGCACCTGCAGTACGAGTCGGGATGGGAAACGGGTGGCGCCGGCGTATTTTGATTGTGCGGAGAGAGGAGTGGTAGGCGGTGTCGTATCGGACGAAGGGCTGGGCAAAGGCGCGAAGCGCCGTGCCCACGCTGCGCCGGGATGCATGGTGGGCTTCGCTACGCTCAACCCACCCGACAGCTGCGAGCTCATTTATCCCGATTGATCATCTTCTCCGGCGTCCCCGCCGCAAACGCCTTCAAGCCTCGCCTCAAACTGCATCGCCGCGTCCCGCACATACGTGTCGCAAAACCCGCCGATGTGCGGCGTGATGAACACGTCGGGCCGCGACCACAGCGGGTTGCCCTTGGGCAGCGGCTCGGTGGCGAGCGCATCGAGCGCGGCGCCGGCGATCTGGCCCTTCTCCAGCGCGCGCAGCAGCGCGTCCTCGTCGAGCACGCCGCCGCGCGCCAGGTTGATCAGGAACGCAGTCGGCTTCATCGCGGCGAGCACCTTGTCGCCGACGATGTTGCGGCTGTCGTCCTCGAGCGGCAGCAGCAGCACGAAATAATCGAGGTCGCTCACCGCCTCGACCATCCCGGCGCGGCTGAGTACACCGCGTCGAAGCCGGGAATGGCGCGCTTGGTCCGGGAGATGCCGACCACTTTCATGCCGAACGCCTTGAAGCGCGGCGCCATCGCTTCGGCGATCGCGCCCAAGCCCAGGATACCGACGGTCTTGCCGTCGAGCGTCATGCCGGGCCAGCGCTCCCACTTCTGCTCTCCGCGCTGGCGCTCGATGCGGCGAATGTCGCGGTTGAAGGCGAGCATCATCAGGAACGCCATCTCCGACATCGGCACGCCGTGGATGCCGCGCGTCGCGGTGACGATGACGTCCTTGCCCAGATACGGCGAGTCGGTGATGCCGTCGGTGCCGGTGCCGAGCGAGTGCACCCACTTGAGCTTCGCCGTGGCCTTGAAGAAGTCGGTTTTCACCTGCGGGCCGAAGCACATCATGATGTCGGCCCAGGACGCGTGCGCGAGCGCCTCGTCGCGGGTGCCGAACGTCTTGATGGCGAGCTCGGGATGGCGCGGCGCGAGATACTTCTCGTAGCCCGAGCGGGTGGGTTCGGGATGGGTCAGGAAAATGAGGAGGTTCATGGGAGGTTATCGAACTCGGTGGCGCCGCAGCGGTGGTGACCACGTCTCCCGCATAGCCCGTCGAAGACGGGCGTGAACGCCCTTATGCCGGGAGAGGTGAAGTGGAGAGAGCGGCGTCCCACGCAAGAACGATAAACTACGACGAGCGAGCTCGGCGCCTCGCGTAGTTCGCCTGGCAGGTGCTCATGCACATCGAATATGCATTCCGGCTCCCGTCTCCGTGGCGCTCGTGGCAAGCCTGCGCGCAGGTCTTTTGAGGCTTCTTCACTGTCTGGGCAGCAGCCGACCCATTGGCTAACCCCAAGGCGAAGACAGCGACAGCAATTGCAAGCAAAGCTTTCATGACTTCCTCCCTTGTTGAGCATCCGCTACGAACGCAAACGCGCGGCCTTTGAGTTCGGTTGCTTGGCATTTCGAAGTGGCAGCGCCTACCCCACCTCGTCGACTTGTTCTGGATACTGGTGCAGCCGGTCGCCGGGGCCGTTGCCGCCGATGATGTAGTTGTCGCACAGCCAGTTCAGATAGCCGCCGTATTGATAGGTCGGGTGCACGACGATGTTCATGTCCTTCTCGATGGTCCAGGGCTCGTCGGAGCGGATCAGCGGCCGCTCGACCAGGTCGTAGCCCTGGCCGTGGCAGTAGAGGCGCGACTCCTCGGGCCGGCCGTTCTTGCGCATGAAAGCGTTGAACTGCTCCCAGATGTCCTTGCACGGCGTGCCGGGCTTGAGCAGGTCGAGCGTCAGCTTGCGCGACTCCTTCACGAACTCGAGCTCGTCCTTCATCTCCTGCGGGACCTTGACGCCGACCACGCAGGAACGGCCCAGCTCGGTGAACATGCCGCCGGGACCGCTATCCTCGACCAGCAGCGCGACCTGGTCGCCCTTCTGGATGACGCGGTTCTGGAAGTGGCGCTGGCTGAACTTGCCTGGCTTGCCGAGCGGCATGGAGGCGCAGAGATAGATGCCGTTCTCCGAGCCGTTCTGGCCGCTGTAGCATTGCGCGATCGCCGCCACGTCGCGGTCGCGCATGCCGGGCTTGATGGCGGCGAACGCCGCCTTCATGGCGCCGTCCTGCATCAGCGCGCAGCGCTTCACCAGCTCGAGCTCCTCCGCGCTCTTGATCACCTTGATGCGGTCGACCAGCTCGCTGGCGTCAACGTAACGCGCGCGCGGAAACTTCTTCATGATGGTGTCGCCGAGCACGAACGAGAGCTGGTAGATGTGCACGAAGCCGATGGTGGCGTTGGCGTAGGGCTCCAGCGCCTTGGCGGCGAGCTCAGGATCGTAGCTGTTGGTGTAGTGCGCCGATTCGTAGCTCGGCGTGGTCAGCATGCGCTTGACGCCGCGCCACATGTCAGCGGGCGGGCGACTGTCGCCGCCGAACGGGCCTTGCATCACCACCGTCATCTCGTCGTCGCGGGGAAACACCACGGTCATGGGATAGCCGTTGCAGGCCGGCATGTCGGTGAACCACTTCACCGCGCCGCCCATGTGATCGTTGTTGTTCTGCATCAGCAGCACATCGATCTTGTCGCGCTCCATCGCCTTGCGAATGAGGCCCCAGCGGCGCTGAAGCTCGGCGGTGGAGATCGGCGTCTGCAGCCGTTCACTCAACCCATTGGCGCTCATCGTGATTTTCCTCCCGTATTCCTGCTGTTCGAGCATAACGTATTGACGATCAAAGACAAATCGGTGAAACCGCGCGGCGCGGACGCCCTGTCACCAGAATGAATTAAGGTCGCCTTCGCCGCACCATATTGTTGTATAATCTCCCCATGAGGGAGGCCGCCCTCTAGCCGCCGTTGTCATTGATGGAAGCCATTCTCGTCAAGGTTTTCGCCACGGCCCTGGCGCTCAGTCAGGTCACCACCCGGCCGGACACCATTAAAACCAGTTTCGACCCGGTGCAGGACCGCGCCGAGGTCGTCCAGCTTTTGACCGACGGCTGCGGCCATTTCCGCAAGGCGTTCGACGTCGAAAGCATCGACCTCGATGGCCTGATCGAGACCGCGATGACCGACACCCGCGGCGGCGCCGAGGAGATCAAGGCGTTCCGCGGCATCAAGTTCGAGGACCTGTTCCTGGCCTACCGGCAGTTCTGCAAGAAGGAGAAGATCAACCGCGAGGTGGTCAACGTCGGCCAGGTGATCGAGTTCTACAACGTCGCGGTTGCGGGCCTGCCCGACCACAACAAGCTCAAGGCGCTGAAGATGCCGGGCATGACGACCGTGCTCGACCTCAAGGGCGCGGGCTATGCCGAGCTCTACGAGCCCAACCACCGCCGGCTCTGGGTGCCGCTCGCCGACATTCCGCAGCACGTGCAGCAGGCCTTCATCGCCGCCGAGGACAAGCGCTTCCACAAGCACCAAGGCGTCGACGAGCGCAGCGTGATCCGCGCCTTCATCGGCAACATTGCCGACTCGAACAGCCGCCAGGGCGGCTCCACCATCACGCAGCAGGTGGCGAAGAACCTGCTTGGTCGGCAACGAGATCAGCTACGAGCGGAAAATCCGCGAGATGATCGTCGCCGCGCGGGTCGAGAAATCGCTGAGCAAGGACGAGATCCTGGAGATCTACCTCAACGCCATCTTCCTCGGCCGCTCGTCGTGGGGCATCGAGCTGGCGGCGCGCAGCTATTTCGGCAAGCGCCCCAAGGATCTCACCCTGGCCGAAGGCGCGTTCCTCGCCGGCCTCGCCAAGGGCCCAAGCTACTACAACCCGGACCGGCAGCGTCAACGCGCGCAGGAGCGGCTCGCCTATGTGCTCGGCCGCATGAACGAGGATGCCGTCATCACCGACGCGCAGCTCAAGGACGCGATGGCGCAGAAGCTCAACATCGCCACGCTGTCGCGGCAGCGGCGCGACAACGGCTATCACATCGTCGATCAGATCGGCCGCGAGGCGAAGCAGGTCGCCGGCCTCGAGAGCCTGACCAACACCTCCTACACGGTGCGCACCACCATCCACCCGCAAATCCAGCAGGCCGCCGAGACCGCGCTGCAGGAGGGACTGGCGCGCTACGAGCAGAACACCGGCCGCACCCAGTTCCGCGGCGCCGAGGCGAACCTCGGCGAGGCGATCCGCAAGCTGCAGGCCGATCCGAAGGCGGACCGCACCAAACCGGTCTGGCAGCAGGCGCTGATCAATTTCCAGCCGCCGCTCTACGACGTGCACTGGACGCCGGCCGTGGTGGTCGAAAAGCTCAACATGAAGGCCGGCTACGAGTTGATCCGGGTCGGGCTGCGCGATGGCCGCGTCTATCCGCTGAGCACCTATTCCAGCAACGCACGCCGCCAGATCACCGTCAACGACGTCGTCTACGTCAAGGTGGTCGACGGCAAGATCCGCGAGACCAAGCAAGGCCAGATCCAGGACGGCACCCGGGTCGAAATGCGCATCCGCCCCACCGTGCAGGGCGCCGCGGTGGTGATCGAAAACCGCACCGGCCGCATCCTGGCCGAAGCCGGCGGCTTCTCCTATCCGCTGAGTCCAGCTCAACCGCGTGACGCAATCGCGCCGCCAGCCCGGGTCCTCGTTCAAGCCGATCGTCTATCTCACCGCGCTGTCGAACGGCCTGCAGCCCAACACGCTGATCAACGATGGGCCGATCACGCTGCCGCCGATCGGCTATCGCGGCATCTATCGAGAGTCCACCGACTATAAGGACTGGTGGTCGCCGAAGAACTACGACGGCGGCTACGGCGGCACCATGACGCTGCGCCGCGCGCTGGAGAACTCCAAGAACCTCGCCACCGCGAACCTGCTCGACGGCGGCATCTCGATGTCGGCGCCGGAGAGCCTCGATAAGGTCTGCGCGCTGGCCAAGGAGGCGCAGCTCTACCAGATCTGCGAGCGCTACTATCCGTTCGTGCTCGGCTCCCAGCCGGTGCGGCCGCTCGACATGGCGGTGTTCTACGCCTCGATCGTCAACGAAGGCTTCCGTCCGACGCCGTACGTCATCGAATTCGATCGAGAAGGACGGCGCCGCCGTCTATACCGCCCAGCCCAAGCTGACCGCGCTCGGCGGCACCGACCGTCCCGCCGCGTTCCAGCTGCGCAGCATCCTGCAGGGCGTGCTGGCGCGCGGCACCGCGCGCTCGATCGGGCACCTGTCGCAGTTTGTCGGCGGCAAAACCGGCACCAGCGACGACGAGAACGACGCCTGGTTCGTCGGCTTTTCCAACGACGTCACCATCGCGGTCTGGGTCGGCTACGACAACAAGCGCGGCAAGCGCACGCTCGGCGGCGGCCAGACCGGCGGCAAGGTCGCGGTGCCGATCTTCGCGCCGATCATGGAAGCGGTCTGGAAGGTGCACGCGCCGCAGACCGCATTGCGCGGGCCCTCGCCCGAGGCGTCGCGCCAGCTGGTCGCGATGCCGATCGATCTGCACAGCGGCCAGCAGAGCGACGGCAACCGCTATGGCGAGCAGACCTCCTACATCTACAGTGACCGCCAGACGAGCGCGCCTAGCGCGCGCTTCATGGAATATTTCCGGCTCGATCCGAGCGGACGCTTCGTCGATCAGTCGAACCGGATCATCTCGCGGCACAGCTCATATTCAGTCGGCGGCGACAGCTACTGGAACGAGCGCTACTCGAACGAGCGCAATTGGAACAGCCGCTCGCCGTTCGAAAGCCTGTTCGGCATCTTCCGGCAGGACCCGGAGCCCCAGCCGTATTACCCGGGCGCAGGCGGCGACCCGCGCTACCGGCAGATGCCGCCGGGCTATCCGACCCGGCCGGGCTATATCGCGCCGAACGCCGCGCCGCCGACGCAATTCGGCGGCCCGCATGGCAACCGCGGCGGCCCGCCGCCCTCGCAATGGGGCCGCGAGCAGCAAAGGCAGCACCGGGTTTACTAGCCAGGCGCTATCGCGGTCGGCGTCATGCTTCGGAGACGAATGTCTCCTCGCGCTTCTTGCGGATCGACGGAAGCAGGATCGTCGCCAGCAGGAGCGCCGCGACCGCCAGCAGGCCGGCGCTCAACGGCTCGGTGATCAGCACATCAGCGCGGCCCTCGGACAGGATCAGCGCGCGGCGCAGGAACTCCTCCATCGGCGGCCCGAGGATGAAGCCAAGCAAGAGCGGTGTCGGCTCGCAACCGAGTTTCTGGAAGATGTAACCAAGCAGGCCGAACAGCGCCATCAGGTACACGTCGAACGTCGTGTTGCCGAGCGAGAACACGCCGATCGCGCAGAACACCATGATGGCCGGATAAAGCAGATGATACGGCACCGAGATCATGCGCACCCACAGTCCGATCAGCGGCAGGTTGAGGATCAGCAGGAACACGTTGCCGATCCACATCGACACCACCACGCCCCAGAACAGCGTGGCCTGTTCGGTGATGATGGCGGGGCCGGGCTGGATGCCCTGGATCATCAGCGCGCCAATCATCAGCGCCATCACCGGATTGGCCGGGATGCCCAACGTCAGCATCGGAATGAATGAGGTCTGCGCGCCGGCGTTGTTGGCCGATTCCGGCCCGGCGACGCCTTCGACCGCACCCTGACCGAACTGCTCCGGCGTCTTGGAGAGCTTCTTTTCGAGCGAGTACGAAGCGAACGATGCCAGCAGCGCGCCGCCGCCCGGCAGAATGCCCAACGCCGAGCCGAGCGCGGTGCCGCGCGCGATCGGGCCGATGATCTTGCGCCACTCCTCGCGGGACGGCAGCAATCCCTTCACCCGGGTGACGATCGTGGAACGCGTGCCCTCGTGTTCGAGATTGGCAACGATCTCGGCCAGCCCGAACATGCCCATGGCGATCACGACGAAGCCGATCCCGTCCGCAAGCTGCGGCATTCCCATGCTGTAGCGGGCGACGCCGGTGTTCACGTCGGTGCCGACCAGCCCCAGCACCAGGCCGACCACGACCATGGCGAGCGCGTGGAGCAGCGAGCCGCTCGCCAACACCACGGAGGCGACGAGGCCCAGCACCATCAAGGAGAAATATTCGGCCGGACCAAAGCGTAGCGCCACCTCCGCGAGCGGCGGCGCGAACAGCGCGACCAGCACGGTCGCGACCGATCCGGCGATGAACGACCCGATCGCCGCAGTCGCCAGCGCGAGGCCCGCGCGGCCCTGGCGCGCCATGCGGTAGCCGTCGAGTGCCGTCACCACCGACGACGATTCGCCCGGCAGGTTAATCAGGATCGCGGTGGTCGAGCCGCCGTACTGCGCGCCGTAATAGATGCCGGACAGCATGATCAGCGCCGACACCGGCGGCAGCCCGAAGGTGATTGGCAGCAGCATCGCGATGGTGGCAATCGGCCCGATGCCGGGCAGAACGCCGACCGCGGTGCCGAGGAACACCCCGATCAGGCAATAGAGCAGGTTCGACAGGCTCATCGCCGTCTGGAAGCCGAGCGCGAGGTTGGCGAGAACATCCATGGGTTACCCGCCGAACCATGTGCCGAACAAAGGCATCGGCACGCCGAGTCCCTTGACGAACACCAGGACGCAAAAGGCGACGAGTTCGACGAGCGCAGCAATTGACTTGAGGTCGAGCCGCGAGTTTTTGCTGGCTAACGCACCAACGACGATCAGGCACGGCAGCGCGATCAGCACGCCCGCTCTCGGCAGCAACAGGGCGAACAGTACGATCGCGCCGAGCACCAGGATCAGCGGCCGCCACGCGATGGCCGAGATCGCTTCACCAGGCCGCAAGAATGAGCGGCCCATCGACACCACGCCGAACATGGCGAGGATCGAGCCGAGCGCAGTCGGGAAGTAGCCCGGCCCCATCCGCGCGCTGCTGCCGGTCTGGTAATCGCGCGCGATCCAGATTACCGCGATCGCCAGCGCCAGGTAGATGGCGCCGGCCCAGAAGTCGCGCGGATTGCGGATGTGCATCGACGTTCAGGAGGGCGCTTTTGCGCCCTCCTTGTCTTTCGCCATCAGTTCAACTTCGCGCCCGAAGCCTTCACCGGCTCCGCCCAGCCCTGCACCTGCTGCTGCACGAACGCGGCAAATTCAGCCTGGGACATTTTCCGCACTGTCAGGCCGAGGTCGTTGAGGCGGCTGACCAGCGCGGGATCGTCGAGCGAGCTCTGGATCGCGGCGTGCAGCTTGCTCAGCACGGCAGGCGGAAGCTGCGCCGGCGCGGACACGCCGATGAAGTTCTCTGCCAGGAGGTACGGCATCTTCGCCTCGATCACGGTCGGGATGTCCGGCGCCACGTGCGAGCGCGTTCGCGAGGTGACGGCGAGCGGACGCAGCTTCTCGGCTTTGATGTGCGGCACGTTCTGCGGCAGCGTGTCGAACGAAAAGCTCAACCGGCCGGCGATCAGGTCGGTGATCATCGGCGCGCTGCCCTTGTAGCCGACGTGCTCGATGTTGAGACCGGTTTCCTTCTTGAAGGTCTCGCCAAGGATGTGGCCGATCGAACCGACGCCGCCCGAGCCATAGAACACCTTCTTGCCCTGCCCCTTCACCCATTCGATCAGCTCGGCCATGGTCTTGGCCGGCACGGAAGGATGGGCCATCACCACGTCAGGCACCGTTGCGACCAGCGCGACGTGGGTAAAGCCCTTGATGGAATCGTAGGGCTGCGGCGACAGCATGAACGGCGCTAGCGAGATCGGCGTCGTGTTCGACATCAGCAGATTGTAGCCGTCGGGCGCGGCGCGAAAGATTTCGCTCGCCGCGATGGTACCGCCGGCGCCGGGCTTGTTGTCGACCACCACGGCCTGCCCGAGGTTCTTCTGCAGCGGCACGGACAACGCGCGTGCCGTGACGTCGCTCGAACCGCCCGGCGGGAACGTCACGACGATCCTGACCGGCTTGGTCGGGTAATCCTGCGCCAGCGCCGGCGCCGCCCATAGCGCCGCTGCGAGAGCGAGCATTGCGCCTTCTGATAGCGATTTCGTTTTCATTATTGCCTCCTTGGCAACCGTTCGGTCCCGGGCTTGCCTATGCAAGATGCGGGCCTGGACTACCTATTGTTCACGCGCCGCCCCGGAAGCAGGAATAGCCCCAGGGGGTGCATTTCATCGGCAGATGGTAGTGCGCTTCCGGCTCGGCCAAGCCGAAGCGGTAGTTGACCACGTCGAGGAACGGCACGGCCGCGGCTGCGCCGATCGCGTTGCGGTAGTAGTCTGCGATGTGGAAGCGCGCCTCGTAGAACCCCGGTTCGAATCGTTGATTGAGCGCGGAATCCGCCAGCACGCCAGTATTCGAGATGGTGCCGGAAGCGATCAGCCGCGATGCATCGCCGGACACGACGTAGAGCTCGACGCGCATGCCGGCAGCCACAACGCCGCGCGAGACATCGACCACGTGGATGGAAATTCCCGGCATCGAGCCCTCGAACGCTGCCGACCGCGACCAACAATTGTGTTCTGCCGCAGGGGTCGCTGACAAGGGCGGGAACGCATTCGCTGACCTGCGGCTTGGTTGACACCCAGGGTCGCGACCATAAATTCCACTCGCAATGCGGCAGCCGGGACGATCCTGATGGCGAACGCGCGTGTCGAGCGGCGGCTGGCTGCCATTCTGGCGGCCGATGTCGTCGGCTACAGCCGGCTGATGGGAGCCGACGAGGAGGGCACGCTCGCCGCACTGAAATCGCACCAGCGCGAGCTGTTCGATCCCAAGATCGCGGAGCACCGCGGCCGCATCGTGAAAACCACCGGCGACGGTGCGCTGGTCGAATTCGCCAGCGCAGTCGATGCCGTGCGCTGCGCGGTCGACATTCAGCGCGGCATGGCGCAACGCGGCGCCAGCGTGTCCACCGACCGGCGCATCGCATTCCGGATCGGCATCAACGTCGGCGACGTGATCACCGACGAAGGCGACCTGTTCGGCGACGGCGTCAACATCGCGGCGCGGATCGAAGCGATCGCCGAGCCGGGCGGCGTGTCGATGTCCGAGGACGCCTACCGGCAGATCGAAGGCAAGATCGACGCCGCGTTCGAATACGCCGGTCAGCAACAGCTCAAGAACATCGCCAAGCCGATCCGCATCTATCGGCTGCGGCTCGATGCCGACGCGCAGCCGCCCTGCGCTCGCCTTGCCGGACAAGCCGTCGATCGCGGTGCTGCCGTTCGACAACATGAGCGACGATCCGGACCAGGAATACTTCGCCGACGGCATGGCGGAGGACATCATCACCGCGCTGTCGCGCTGCGCCTGGCTGTTCGTCATCGCGCGCAACTCGTCGTTCACCTACAAGGGGCGCGCCGTCGATATCCGTCAGGTGGGCCGCGACCTCGGCGTGCGCTACGTGCTGGAGGGGAGCGTGCGGCGCGGCGGCAACCGGGTCCGGTTCACGGCGCAGCTGATCGAAGCAACCTCGGGCACGCACATCTGGGCGGACCGCATCGATGGCGAGCTCAGCGACATCTTCGCGCTGCAGGATCACATCACCGAAAAGGTGATCGGCTCGATCGAGCCCAACCTGCAGCTCGCCGAGATCGCGCGGCTCAAGCACAAGCACACGCCCAACCTCGATGCCTACGATCTGCTGCTGCGGGCGCAGCAGCTCGAATACGAATTCACCGAGCAAAGCCTCGCGGCGGCGATCGAATGCCTGAACCGGGCGCTGAAGATCGATCCTTCATATGCCCCTGCCATGGCGCTCGCGGCCTACTGCTATGCCGAGCGGCGCTATCAGGGCTGGGGCAAGGATTCCGCAGCGGAGGTCGAGGAAGGCCGGCGGCTGGCCGCCCGCGCGCTGGAGCTTGGCAAGGACGACGGCAACGTCCTGTGGATGGTGGCGTTCGCAACATGGCATCTCGACACCAATACGCAACGCGCCAAGGAGTTGGCGTATCAATCGCTGCAGATCAATCCGAACTCGGCGGTCGCACTGGCCATGGCGGCCTGGCTCGAGGCCATCTCCGACAACGGCGCCAAGGGTCTGGAACTGTTTCAGCGTGCCGACCGGCTGAGCCCGCGCGACCCGCGCGGCTGGATCATCGCCGGCGGTATGGGCGTGGCGCATTTCGTGCTGCAGCAGTTCGAGGAGACCATCGCCTGCAGCCGGAGAGCGCTGCTGCACAATCCGCGCTTCGTGCCGGCGCTGCGCTATCAGGCGGCGAGCCTGGCGCTGCTCGGCCAAATCGACAAGGCCTCGGCCGTGATGCAGGACATGCTTCGGATCGAGCCGCAGCTGACGCTCTCGACGCTGCAGGCGCGAAATGTTTTCATGACGGAAAGCGTCTGGCAGCGATACGCGGAAGGCCTGCGTCTGGCCGGGCTGCCTGAATAGCCGCGCCGCGGTCGCGCCGATAAGCCACATCGCCTTCAGGCCCGCGATTTGGCTAGAATCACATTGTCAATCCCCATGAACGCAACGCGGCGGGCTTAGCGGCGGCCGCCGGTCAAGAAAAACAACAAGCCGCAACCGAGGGGAGGATTTTCATGCACCGCATCGCCACGTTGGCGTTGAGCCTTGCGCTCACCGCACTCGCCGCTGCGCCGCAGGCGTGCGCGGACGAATTTCCATCGCGCCCGCTGCGTCTGATGATCGGTTTCCCGCCGGGCTCGGCGGCCGACATCACCGCGCGGCTGGTCGGCGATTCGATGAGCAAGACGCTCGGCCAGCAGATCGTGGTCGAAGCCCGGCCCGGGGCCGGCAGCAGTCTCGCGGCAGAGCAGGTCGCCCGTTCTCCGGCCGACGGCTACACGTTGTTCATCGGCACGTCGTCAAACGTCACCAACGCGGCGATCGGCTCCAATCTCCGCTTCGACTTCGTGAAAGATTTTGCCCCGATCACGCCGCTTACCGGCCTGCCGTTGATCCTCGCGGTGCATCCGACGCTCGGCGTGTCGAGCGTCAAGGAACTCATCGCGCTGGCGAAGTCCAAGCCGGGCGAGTTGACCTACGCGTCGGTCGGCCAGGGGACGGTGCCGCACCTCGCCACCGAGCTGTTCGCGCTGCGCACCGGCATCAAGCTCATTCACGTGCCCTACCAGGG
>CAWBFG010000007.1:0-46834 GCA_963787955.1 uncultured Alphaproteobacteria bacterium
AACGTATAGTTAACGGATCGCGCGCATTGGCGCGAATTCTATCGACGCCGCGTTTGCGAGTGTGGCCGCGTCGACTGTTTCACTTCTTGAAGAACAGATCCGCCGCGGACTTCGACGCCTGCTTGCCGGCCATGTTGGCTTCGAGCCGCGCGATCTCCTCCTTCAAGAGACCGATGCGCTCTGTCAGCTCGCCGACCGAGAGCAGCGTGAGGTCCTGCCCAATTTCGTGAACGATTTTTTTCTTTGGCCCGTCGTCTTCGTCCATGGCTGGCATCATGGTCTCCCGCGCTCGATCCGAAATCATCAGCGTCGCGCCGCAGGTTGTCACACCTGCGGCGCGGCGTTGCTTGCTCTTGCGGCGTATCAGCCGCGGCGCGGCTGGACGTCGGCGATCGCCGTCTTGACCCGATCCGGCGTGAACGGGACCGTGCGCAATCGCGCGCCCGTCGCATCGAACACGGCGTTCGCGATCGCCGCCGGGATGGCGCAGGCCATCGGCTCGCCCGCACCCCATGCGATCTGGCCCGGACGGTCGATCAGCGCGATCTCGACCTTGGGCGCCTGGGTGTGCCGCATGATTGGATAGCTCGCCCAATCGACGCTGGTCACCTTGTTGCGGTCCCAGGTCACCGCCTCCATCAGCGTGCGGCTCACCGTCTGCAGCACGCCGCCTTCCACTTGGTTCGCCACGCCGTCTGGTTCACCATCTCGCCGCAGTCGTGGCTGGCGCAGACCCGGGTGACGCGGAACTCGCCGGTCTGCTTGTTCACCTCGACCTCCGCCACCGCGGCCACATAGGTGATCGCGTTGTTGTAGCGCGGATACGAGATGCCGCGTCCGGTCACGACCGGTCCGCTGCCGGCGTTTGGGTTCGGCCCGGGACGGGCCTGCCATTGGCGAGCTTCATCACCGCCTGCACCACGTCGATCGCACGCGGGTCCTTGAGATAGCGCAGCCGGTATTCCGCCGCATCGGCGTTCGCGGCTGCCGCGAGCTCGTCCATGAACGCCTCGTTGGCGAAGCTGTTCTCGATCCGCCCCGGGCTGCGCAGATGGGACGAGCGGAAGTAGGCTTCGGCGACGTGCCGCGTGTTCACCCGGATGTTCGGAAACTGGTACGGCTGCCCGAATTCTGGAACAGGAAGCCGACCCAGTTGCCCGGCCGTGGGATGCCGGTCTCCATCGCCGCCAAGAGCGGGAAGTCGAGCGGCTTGAACGCGGCGATGTGGTTGAGCGCAATGTAGAAGTCGCCAGTCCACGCCACCACGTTGCCCTGCGCATCGAGCCCCGCCTCCATGTCCATGGTGCGCGGCGGGCTCTTGGGCGAGCGCGCGGTTTCGTCGGCGCGCGACCATTGCACGCGCACCGGCTGTCCGACCGCCATCGAGATCAGCGAGGCGTCCGCCGCGGCATCTTCGGTGCCGTTGCGGCCGTAGCAGCCGGCGCCTTCGATGAACACCAGGCGGATCGCCTCACGCGACAGCCCGGTGACCACCGAGAGTTCGTGCTGCATCGAGTGGGTCGCCTGCGAGGAGGTCCACACCGTCAGCTTGCCGTCCCTGAAGTCGGCCACCGCGCATGACGGCCCGATCGTGGCGTGCGTCTGTACCGAGAAGTCGTAGGTCGCCTTGATGCGTCTGGCGCTGCCGTCGAGCGCGGTCTTGGCGTCGCCGACGTTCTGGGTCACGTCCTCCTTGGCGATCGGACGTTTGCGCCAATCCGCGAACACGCTCGCCTGATCGGGCAGGCCGGTGCCGGCCGTCCAGGTCACGCGCATCGCATTGGCGGCCTTGATCGCGGCCCATTCGTTGCGGGCGACCACCGCCAGGAAGTCGCCCTTGCGCACGGTCTGCACGAAGCCGTTGACCTGGCGCGCCGCGGCGTCGTCGACTGACGCGATGCGGGCGCCGTGATCGTCGGGCCGGATCATGCGGGCATGCAGCATGCCCGGCACGCGGACGTCGTGGATGTAAGTGAACTCGCCGGTCACCTTGCCGGGGATGTCCACCCGCGGGATCGATTTGCCCATCACCTTGTAGGTGGGGTGCTTCCTGAGCTCGATCTTGCTGTCGACATTGAGCTTGATGCCGTCGCCGATCAGATCGCCATAGCGCAGCGCCCGCTCTGGCGCAGCGTTCACGCGACCACGCCGTCGTCGACGACGAGATCGCCGGCCGGCACGCCGAGCCGTTGCGCCGCGCGCTCCACCAGCGCACGGCGCGCGCTCGCCGCCGCCCGCCGCAACTCCGAGCCGCCCTGGAAGATCGTGAGGTTCGCCGCGGTCAGCCATTGATCGGGCGTCGTCGCGGTATCGCCCATCACCATCTCGATGCGCGCGAACGACACGTCGAGCTCTTCGGCGGCCATCTGCATCAGCGCGGTGCGCGCGCCGGTGCCGAGATCGACCTTGCCGACGTAGACGGTCACGCGGTTGTCCGGCGTGATGGTTAGCCACGAGTCGACCGCGTCTTTGGCCACGCCGCGTGGCGCCATCAAGGTCTGGGCTCCGGCAGGAAGCCCCGCCATCGAGAAGCCGACGGCGAGAATGCCGCTCGCCTTGAGGAAGGTTCGGCGATCGAATGACCTGTGATGAATCGTCATGGTCGCCTCCCTCATGCCGCTGCCGCGCGCTTCACAGCGGCGACAATGCGTTTGTGGGTGCCGCAGCGGCAGAGATTGTCGGCGAGCGCCGAGCGGATCTCCACTTCGCTCGGGCTCTTGTTCTTCGCCAGCAAGGCGGCGGAGGTCATGATCATGCCGTTGATGCAGTAGCCGCACTGCGCGGCCTGCTCGTCGATGAATGCCTGCTGCAGCTTGGACGGCTTCGCGCTGTTGCCGAGGCCTTCGAGCGTGGTGATGCGCGCGTCCTTGATCTGCTCGATGGGCAGCACGCAGGAGCGCACCGCCGCGCCGTTGACGTGGACGGTGCAGGAGCCGCATTGGGCAAGACCGCAGCCGAACTTGGGTCCTTTCAGCGCGAGGTCGTCGCGCAGCACGTAAAGCAGCGGCGTATCGGAGTCGACATCGACGACCCGCGCTTCGCCGTTCACATTGAGATTGAACCGAGCCATGAAGTCCTCCCTCGACGTGTCGATTGTGAATATTGTGGCCGGTCCGGTCGCTTCGCAGCGTCGTCACCCGCCTGCGCGGATGGCACTGCGAAGGTATCCCGGTCAGCGCACCCGACACGTGCCGCCGCATAGCTTGTCACTTGCGTGGCGCTGCGCAAAGGGGGTCGACCGGTGTCGCTGATATTTGCGGCGACATCGCCATTCAAAATTTCGTTGCTGCCGCGACTGACGAACGCCTGCCGGTGCACAAAAAGTCTTGGAAAAATGAAGGGGGGCCACGTCAGAAGGCGGCGGCGTTGCCGCCGTCACCGTCGTGGCAGGCGAGGAATTGTCCGGCTGGTTTAGTGCAGCCTGTCGGAGGCCTCGGACAGGTCTTCCACGGCTTTCGCCAGCAGCAGCCAGGTCTTGGCCACCGTCCTAAGCTGTTCGCTCTCTTCGGGTTTCTTCAGCGCCATCCGCTCGCATTCCGCGGCACGCTGCCGGTAAATCTCGCTGGTGTGCATCGCCGCCCTCCGCACTGATACTGCCGAACAAATGCTCGAGACGGAGAATAGTTCCCTTGAACGCTGCCGCGGGTCGGACGTTGACCCAGGCGCCGGGTGGCAACCGGCCACAACGGGGACGATGGACGCAGTTGATTTTGCCGGTTTCTAACTGCGGCACCAACGCATCGGTACGCGTGGCATCTAACCTGTTCCCGGCGCGTCGATTTCTTGCCAGCGCTCGCATCCGTTTCGTCCATTGCCCGCACAGATAGCCGTGTTGTCACACTGGCGACAGCCGACTAAACAAGCGCCTCACCCAACATTGAGGCCGAAATGTCCGCGCTGCCTTCCAGCATGAAAGTGATTGCGATCCGCGCCCCTGGTGCGCCGGAGATGCTTGTTCCTGAACAGCGCCCTCTCACGATGCCGGGGCCTGGCGAGATCCTGGTCAAGGTCGCGGCCGCGGGCGTCAACCGTCCTGACGTGCGGCAGCGCCAGGGCACCTATCCGCCGCCGAAGGGTGCGACTGACATTCCCGGGCTCGAAAGCGCCGGCGAGGTGGTGGCGTTGGGGCAGGGCGCGCAGCGCTACAAGCTCGGCGACAAGGTCTGCGCGTTGGTCGTCGGGGGTGGCTATGCGGAATACTGCCCGGCGCACGAAAGCCACGCGCTGCCGGTGCCGCCCGCGCTCTCCATGGTGGAAGCCGCCGCCATGCCGGAGACGTTCTTCACCTGCTGGCAGAACATGTTCATGCGCGCGCAGGTGCGCCCAGGCGATTGGGTGCTGGTGCACGGCGGCACGTCCGGTATCGGCACCACCGCGATCATGCTGGCGAAGGCATTCGACGCCAAGGTCATTACCACCGCGGGTTCGGCGGAGAAGTGCGCGGCGGCGAAAAAGCTCGGCGCCGAGGTCGCCGTGAATTACAAGACCGAGGACTTTGTCGAAGCGACCAAGCAGGCAACCGGCGGCGCGGGCGCAAACCTGATCATCGACATCGTCGGCGGCGAGTACGTCGACAGGAACTACGATGCCGCGGCCGAGCAGGGCGTGATCGCGCAGGTGTCGTTCACCTCCGGGCCGAAGGCGACCGTGAACTTCGCGCGGCTGATGGCCAAGCGCCTCACCCACACCGGCTCGACCTTGCGGCCGCGCACATTGGCTGAGAAGGCGGCAATTGCCAAAGGCGTCGAGGAAAATGTCTGGCCGCTGGTGACGGCCGGCCGCATCAAGCCAGTGATCGACTCGACATACCCGCTCGATCAGGCCTCCGCCGCCCATGCGCGAATGGAATCGAGCCAGCACATCGGCAAGATCGTGCTGACGGTGTGATCACTGAGGTCGCCGGCGAGTATTGTTCGGCACTTCGCGACAGCGGCGTGCGCTGCACGCTCAAACACTTTCCCGGCCTCGGCCGTGTGTTCGAAGACACCCATCTCGACCAGGCCAGCCTGGACGCGCCCGTCGCGACGCTTGCGAACACCGATTGGGTGCCGTTCCAGACACTGATGCATCGCGCCGGCGCTTTCACCATGCTGGGGCACGTGCGGCTCAGCGAAATCGACCGGGAGCGGCCGGCTTCGTTTTCGGCGCCGGTGGTGTCCGGCCTGTTGCGCGATGCTTGGAAGCACGACGGCGTGCTGGTGACCGACGATTTCAGCATGGCGGGCGTCTATGGGAGTGCCAGCGGGCTCGCGGAGGCGAGCGTCTCGGCGCTCAATGCCGGCGTCGATCTGATCCTGATCAGCTACGACCCCGACCTGTTCTACCCGGCGATGCATGCGTTGTTACGGGCGGACCAAGCGGGCCTGCTCCGCAAGGATATGCTGGACCGAAGCGACCGGCGCCTCGCGCAAGCCGCCTCAGAACGGTGATCCGTTACGGTTAAGGCCTGTTTTCACGGGGCAGAGCCCCAGGAAGCTTGCTCTTGTGGTCCGCCGCGGCTACTCATGGCCTGGGGATAGGGATGCGGATCGGCCGTGAAAACGGCATAATCCTAACGACTTAACTCGTTCCTCAGGGCCGCGATGGATATCGAACGCCGAGCCGGAGGGTATCGTTTGCGTGGTCTGTGCGCCGCATTTGTCGCGGCGCTTCTCATCGTCCTATTGATGGGCTCGGCCGGTCATACCGTCGAGGCTGTGAACGTGCGCTCCGACGTGGTGGCGATCGACCTCACCACCGTCCCCGAGCGCATCAAGACCGACACCGACCGCATCCTCGTTTCGGCGGCGCCCGGCGCCGACGGTATCGTGCGCCGCATGCAGGTGCAGGCGCGCGAAGGCTCGACCAACTGGGCGGTGTTCGCGCTCGCCAACACCGGCGACGAACAGATCGACCGGCTGATCGTGGTGCCGCATTACCGCATGGTCGGTTCCGGGATTTTTTGGCCCGACCTCGGCCTCTCGCGCATCGTCATCATCACGCCGTCGTCGGGCGAGCGGCCGGAGCGGCAGGACAGCGCGACCGCTGACATTTTCCGCATCACGCTCGATCCCGGCACCGTCATCACCTACATCGCGGAGTTGCGCACCGACCGCATTCCGCAGCTCTATCTGTGGGAGCCTGACTCCTACAAGGACAAGGTCAACAGCTTCACGCTGTACCACGGCATCGTCATCGGCATCGCCGGCCTGCTCGCGCTGTTTCTCACCATCCTGTTCGTGGTGAAGGGCAGCGTGATGTTTCCCGCCGCCGCCGCGCTCGGCTGGGCGGTGCTGGTCTACATCGGCGTCGACTTCGGCTTCTGGGGCAAGGTGTTCGACATGGGGGCGGGCGCCGAACGGATCTGGCGTGCCTCCGGCGAAGCGATCCTCACGGCGACGCTGCTCGTGTTCCTGTTCGCCTATCTCAATCTGGGCCGCTGGCACGTACGCTACATGCACATCACGCTTGCGTGGCTCGCGGGTCTCGCCGCGCTGGTTGCTCTGGCGCTGTTCGATCCGGCGGTCGCTTCCGGCATCGCGCGGATTTCGCTCGCCGGCGTCGCATTTTTCGGCTTCGCCATGGTGGTCTATCTGTCGACCCACGGTTTCGATCGTGCGGTGCTGCTGATCCCGACCTGGTTCCTGCTGGTGATCTGGACCATCGCCGCGGTGCTGACCGTGACCGGCTGGGTGACCAACGACATCGTCGGCCCGGCGCTGCTCGGCGGCCTGGTGCTGATCGTCATGCTGATCGGCTTCACCGTGATGCAGCATGCGTTCGCCGGCGGCATCACCCAGAACATCGTCTCCGACGTCGAACGTCGCGCGCTCGCGCTCACCGGCGCCGGCGACATGATCTGGGACTGGGACGTGTCGTCGGATCGCGTCTACACCAGCCCGGAGACCGAACTTCTGCTCGGCCTCAAGCGCGGCGCGCTGGAAGGTCCGGCGTCACGTTGGCTCGAGGTGCTGCATCCGCTTGACCGCGACCGCTTCCGCGCCTCGCTCGACAGCGTGCTGGAGCAGCGCCGCGGCCGGCTGGTGCAGGATTTCCGCCTGCGCACGCCGGACGGCAACTACCTTTGGTTCGCGCTCAAGACGCGGCCGGTGGTCGGCTCCGACGGCGAGGTGGTGCGTCTGGTCGGCACGCTGACCGACGTCACCGAGTTCAAGACCGCCGAGGAGCGGCTCCTGCATGACGCGGTGCACGACAACCTGACCGGGCTGCCCAATCGTCAGCTCTTCATCGACCGCCTCGAAGCGGTGATCGGCATGGCCAAAGGCGACCCGGCGATCAAATGCACCGTGATCGTGATCGACCTCGACCGCTTCAAGCAGGTCAACGACTCGGTCGGCATGGCGATCGGCGACTCGATCCTGCTCACCTTGGCGCGCCGGCTGTCGCGTCTGCTCAAGCCGCAGGACACCCTGGCGCGGCTCTCCGGCGACCAGTTCGCGATGATCATCCTGTCGGAGCGCGACCCGACGCGGCTGGTCGCGTTCGCCGAGACGGTGCGCAAGACGCTGCGTGCGCCGATCACCTTCAACGACCGCGAGATCTTCCTCACCGCCTCAATCGGGCTCGCGTTGTCGGACAGCCAGACGCACCGCACCGAGGAATTGGTCAAGGATGCCGAGCTCGCGATGTATCACGCCAAGCGGATCGGCGGCGATCGCATCGAGGTGTACAAGCCGGCGATGCGGGCGCGCAAGACCGACCGGCTGACCTTGGAATCGGAGCTGCGCCGCGCGCTGGAGCGCGAGGAGATCACCATCCTCTACCAGCCGGTGGTGCGGCTGGAGGATCGCTCGGTCGCCGGCTTCGAAGCGCTGGCGCGCTGGGACCATCCCAAGATGGGCCGGATGTCGCCGTCCGAGTTCATCAATGTGGCCGAGGAAATCGGACTGATCGTCGATCTCGGCCTGTTCATGCTGGAGCGCACCGCGCGGCAATTGAGTGCCTGGCAACGCAGCATCAAGCGGCGCGAGCCGCTGTTTGCCAGCGTCAATGTCTCGTCGAAGCAGCTGCTGCGTCAGGATCTCATCCACGACCTGCGCACCGTGCTGTCGCGCTCGGCGCTGGCGCGCGGCACGCTCAAGCTGGAGCTGACCGAGTCGCTGGTGATGGAGAACCCCGAGCACGCCGCGCAATTGCTCACCCGCATGCGCGAGCTCGGCGCCGGCCTCGCGCTCGACGACTTCGGCACCGGCCATTCGTCGCTCGCCTACCTGCAGCGCTTCCCGTTCGACACCATCAAGATCGACAAGTCGTTCGTTCGCATGAACAACAAGGGCACCCGTCCGGTGATCCTGCGCTCCATCATCGCGCTCGCCCACGACCTCGGCATGGACGTGGTGGCGGAGGGCGCCGAAACCGAATCCGACGCGATCGAGCTCTACCAGCTCGGCTGCGAGTTCGCGCAGGGCTTCGTGTTCGGCGAGCCGATGTCGGTCGAGGCGGCGCGCGAGCTTTTGGTCAGCGACCAGCTCGAGGCAGCGCAATAATCATCAATCTGAGAGCTACTTCACCGGCTGCCAGCCGGCTTGCGTCCAGCGATGCCGCAGCGCGGGGCCGGTCAGCGCATCGACGAACGCACGCGCATTCTTCGGGTCAGTGCTGTTCATCGGGATCGCGGCGGAATAGACGGTCCAAAGCTGCAGCGTCTCCGGCAGCAAAGCCACGAGCTTGGCACCCTTGTCGTGAATCTCGCTGACCAGCACGATCGCGAGCTCGGCTTCGCCCTTGGCGACTTTGGCGACCGCATCGTTGCCGCCGGTCGCGTTGACGCCCTTCTTGCGGACGTCGTCGGCGATCCCGAAGCCGTCGGCGATCTTCATCAGATGGATGACCGAGGTGCCGCCGAGCTTGGGATCGGTGTGGGCGATCGATTGCGCCCTGAGCAGCGTCTCTTTAAGCGCCTCCGGCGTCGAAACGTCGGGCGCGGGCATGCCGTCGCGGATCACGACGCCCAGTCCGATGCGGCCGAGATCGACCCGGCTGCCCGGCATCATCTTGCCGGTCTTTTCCAGCTCGGCCATCAGCGGCCCCGACGCAATGATCAGGTCGGCCGGCGCGCCAGACGCGATGGTGTCGCGCAACAGCCCGGTCGGGCCGGTGGTGAATTTGAACTTGATGCCGGTCTGCCTCGAATAGTCGTCGATCATGCCGCCGATCACGCCGCGCACCGCGCCGGCGGAGATCACCGTAAGCTCCGCCGCACTCGCCGACATTGTGGGCAGCAGCGCTGCCGCCGCCACCATCGCCGCCGCGATACGCATCATGATGAGCCTCAGGCGTGACCGACGTCGCTCGACAGCATGCCGGGCTGGATGCCGATCTTGCCCAGCGCCTTGTCGTACTTGGCGTCGATGTCGGTGCCGAACAGCAGCTCCGGATCTGCCGAGCAGTGCAGCCAGCCGTTGTCCTGGATCTCGGTTTCGAGCTGGCCCGGCGCCCAGCCGGCATAGCCCAGCGCGAGGATCGCGCTTGCCGGCCCCTTGCCGCGCGCGATCGCCTTGAGGATGTCCAGCGTCGCGGTGAGGCAAATGCCCTTGTCGATCGGCAGCGTGGAATTCTCGATGAAGAAGTCGGCGGAGTGCAGCACGAAGCCGCGCTCGGTTTCGACCGGCCCGCCTTTGAGTACCTTCACGCCGCCGGCGCGCGACGGCAGCTTGATCAGGTCGGCCGCCGGAATCACGTCGAGCTTCACCAGCAGGTCGGTAAAGCTGATGTGCGGCGCGGGCTGGTTCACCACGATGCCCATCGCGCCTTCCGATGAATGGGCGCAGATATAGATGACGCTGCGCGCGAAACGCTCGTCCTGCATGGCAGGTGTCGCGATCAGCATCTGACCGTCGAGATAGCTGCCGCCGGCGCTCTTTTCCGCTGCGCTTTTCGCCAATGCTTTGCGTGTCAATCGCATGCGAGAAGGTTACGCCGATCCTGCTGCTTTGCAACAAGGGTTCACAACGAATTCAATAGCAAGCGTGTCCACTGTCGATTAAACCAGCGGCATGCAAGAAGGTTTCCGCGCCCGATTTCTGCCGGATTTGGCGCTGGTTTTCCTGTTGTCCGCAGCTTCGACGCCGGCCATTGCGGCCGACGTGTCCGCTTGGGACAACGACATCCGCTCGGCCGTGCGGTTGATCGGCGCGAGCGCAATTCGTGAAGCGGGAAATTCCGTCCTGCGCGCCGGTGTCGAGCTCAAGTTGCAGCCCGGCTGGAAAACCTACTGGCGCTATCCCGGCGACGCCGGTGTGCCGCCGGTGTTCGATTTCGCCGCGTCCGACAACGTCAAGACCGTGACCGTGCTGTGGCCGGCGCCGGTGCGCTTCGCCGACGGCAGTGGTCACTCGATCGGCTACAAGGGCGCGGTGATCTTTCCGCTGCGGGTCGTGCCGCGCGACGCCGGCAAGCCGGTGACGCTGCGCATGAGCCTCGACTACGCGGTGTGCGAGACATTGTGCGTGCCGGCTAAGGGCAAGGCCGAGCTTGCGCTCGCCGACGCGACAGGCTCGCAGGAGGCCGCGCTGAAGGTGGCCGAAGCGCGCGTGCCCAAGCCTGGCAGCTGGGGCGATGCTTCGCCGCTGTCGCTGCGCAAGGCGTGGCGCGACACGACCTCCGGCAAGCCGCGCGTCATTGTCGAGGTCGCGGCTCCCGCCGGCGCGGAGGTTGATCTGTTCGCCGAAGGGCCGACGCCGGACTGGGCGCTGCCGCTGCCCGAGCCGGTCGCGGGTGCGGCCGCGGGCGTCAAGCGCTTCGCCTTCGAGCTCGATGGTCTGCCCACCGGCGCGACCGCGCAGGGCGCGTCGCTCAAGCTCACCGCGGTCGCCGGCCAGGGCACCAACCAGGAGGCGATCGAGGCCGTATTTCGTCTCGACTAATTCGCCGGGGGCGCTAACTTGTGCGCCATAAACGGCGCGTGATCCCGAAACGTGGGAACCGGTTTTTTCGGATAATGATCACGCGCAAACCAGCTAGAATCAAACGCCCAACCATAATCACGCGAGAGGATTGATGTCATGGCTATCAACGTCGGCGATCGTCTGCCCAACGCGACCTTCACGGTGATGACCGCTGAAGGCCCCAAACCGAAAACCACCGACGAGATCTTCAAGGGCAAGAAGGTGGTGCTGTTCGCGGTGCCCGGCGCATTCACGCCGACCTGCCACAAGAACCACATGCCCGGCTTTGTGAAGAATGCCGACGCCATCAAGGCCAAGGGCATCAACACCATCGCCGTCACCGGCGTCAACGACGTGTTCGTGATGGACGCCTGGAAGAAGGCGTCCGGCGGCGACGCCATCGAGTTCCTGGCCGACGGCAGCGGCAATTTCGCCAAGGCGCTGGGCCTCGTCGCGGACCTGACCGAGCGCGGGCTCGGCGTGCGCTCGCAGCGCTACGCCATGGTGGTCGATGACGGCGTGGTGAAGATCCTCAACGTCGAGGACGCGCCCGGCAAGGCTGACATTTCCGGCGCCGACAATCTGCTGAAGAGTCTCTAGGCTGATGCCCCTTGGGCTGCATCGTCGCAATTAGCTCCGCTCATCCCGCGCAAGCGGGAATCCAGGGCTAAACCAAACGTCCTGAATCGTAGCTCTGGGTCCCCGCTTACGCGGGGACGAGCGGGAGAGGGCGTGCCGATTTGTTTGAGCGCGCGCGGCGAACTCACCCACTTGCCGCGCCGCGCTGCGTGGCACGCAATTCCGCAATCGCTTCGACCGCCAAACGGTCGGCGCGTTCGTTCATTTCGTAGCCGGCGTGGCCCTTGACCCAGTGCCAGCGCACCTCGTGACGCGCGACGGCGGCATCGAGCCGCTGCCACAGGTCCATGTTCTTCACGGGCTTCTTGTCCGCGGTGCGCCAGCCGTTGCGCTTCCAGCCGCGGATCCATTCCGAAATGCCCTTGTGAACGTACTGGCTGTCGGTGTGCAGTTCGATCTTGCAGGGCTTTTTCAGGGCTTCCAGCGCAGCGATCGCCGCCATCAGCTCCATGCGGTTGTTGGTGGTGTGCGCTTCGCTGCCCTTGAGCTCCTTCTCCTTGTCGCCGAACGTCAGGATTGCGGCCCAGCCGCCGGGACCGGGATTGCCGGAGCAGGCGCCGTCGGTGTGGGCGATGACGTGCGGCTTGTCGGTCACGCCTGCGCCCTTTCGGCGAGCACCCCGTAGTCGCGCACGTTGTTGATCGCCTGGTGGAAGCGCAGCTTGCGGAAATACTCCATCGGGTTCTTCGGCCGCACCAGCGCGCCCTCCGGCACGTTGAGCCAGTCGGTCAGCCGGGTGAGCAGGAAGCGCGTCGCCGCACCGCGGGCGAGCAGCGGCATCGCCTCGAGCTCCGCCGGCGACAGCGGGCGGGCGCGCATGTAACCCTGCAGCAGCTCGCGCCCCTTGGTGACGTTGTATGAATGGTCGGGCTCGAAGCACCAGGCGTTGAGGCAGATCGCGACGTCGTAGGCCAGCGTGTCGGTGCAGGCGAAGTAGAAGTCGATCAGTCCCGACAGCGCATTGCCGAGGAAGAACACGTTGTCGGGAAACAGGTCGGCGTGAATGACACCGTGCGGCAGATCGCGCGGCCAGTGCTGCTCCAGATGCGCAAGCTCGCGCTCGATCGTCTCGGCGAGGCCGGGCTGCACGCTGTCGGCGCGCGACGCCACCTGCTCGTAGAGCGGACGCCAGCCCTCGACCGAAAGCGTGTTGCGCCGCCGCTGCGCGAAGTCGGCGCCGGCGAGATGCAGCTTCGCCAGCGCGCCGCCGAGCGCGTAGCAGTGCCGCGGGTCCGGCCGCCGGATCCACATGCCGTCAAGGAAGGTGACGATCGCGGCCGGCCGCCCGCACAACTGGCCGAGCGTCTCGCCGGCGCGGTTCTTCACCGGCTGCGGACAGGTGATGTCGCGCGCCGCGAGGTGCTCCATCAAGGCGAGGAAGAACGGGATGTCTCCGGCGGCGACCCGCTTCTCATAGAGCGTGAGGATGAAGTGGCCTTGCCGCGTGTGGACCAGGAAGTTCGAGTTCTCGACGCCTTCCGCGATGCCCTTGTAGGACAACAGCTCGCCGAGCTCGTAGCCGGCGAGGAATTTGGTGAGGTCTTCCGCTGCGACGTCGGTGTAGACGGCCATGGGCTACTACGGCACTGCGTTGGCCCCTTCCGTCAAGGGGGAGACCGTGCGGAGGTGCAAGCCGGTTGTGGGATCAGGCGGTGGCGCGCTCGCGCAGCTGACGCGGCAACGGGAAGAACATTCCGGATTCGTCCGCGCCGGACACCGTCTCGACGTTGAGCGAGTAGCGTGCCGCGAACGCGTCGAGGATTTCCTCGACCAGCACTTCGGGCGCCGACGCGCCGGCGGTGACGCCCAGCGTCCTGACGCCATCAAAGCGCGACCAGTCGATCTCGGCGGCGCGCTGCACCAGCACGGAATAGGGGCAGCCCTCGCGCTCGGCGACCTCCTGCAGGCGTCGCGAGTTCGACGAGTTCGGCGCGCCGACCACGACCAGCGCATCGACCCGCGGCGCCACGCGCTTGACCGCCTCCTGGCGGTTGGTGGTGGCGTAGCAGATGTCTTCCTTGTGCGGCCCGACGATCGCCGGGAAGCGCCGCTTCAGGACCGCGACAATGCCCGCGGTGTCGTCGAGCGACAGCGTGGTCTGCGTCACGTAGGACAGTTTGCCGGCGTCGTTCGGCTCGAACCTTTCGGCTTCCTCGACGGTCTGCACCAGCCGGATCGCGCCGTCGGGCAGCTGGCCCAGCGTGCCCACCACCTCGGGATGGCCGGCGTGGCCGATCAGCACGATCTCGCGGCCGCGGCGGAAATGAATCTCGGCCTCGCGGTGCACCTTGGTGACCAGCGGGCAGGTGGCGTCGAACGCGAAGAAGTTGCGGCGCTTGGCCTCCTCGGGGATCGACTTCGGCACCCCGTGGGCGGAGAAGATCACCGGCGCGGCGGTGTCGTCGGGAATTTCGTCGAGCTCCTCGACGAAGACCGCGCCTTTCGCCTTCAGGCTCTCCACCACGTAGCGGTTGTGCACGATCTCGTGGCGCACGTAGACCGGGGCGCCGTAGCGCTTGAGCGCCTGCTCGACCGAATCGATTGCGCGCACCACGCCGGCGCAGAAGCCGCGCGGCGAGCAAAGCAAAACCGTCAGCGCCGGCTTGCCGGAAAGTCCTGAGTTTCCCGCATTCATGCGCATGACATGGGGTTCCAGGCGCCGCCCTGTCAAGCGCGCGGTCCACCATTGCGCTTGGCGGGGACAAATGCCTATATTCGCCCCACTTTCCAGTCATCCTCGATGACAAAGGCCTCGCCCGGAAGGGCGGGCGGGGCGCAGAAGGAGATTTTTGCCATGCAGGAAGCGCCGCTGATGCCGAAAGCGACGGCCGTCTGGCTGCTGGACAACACGGCCCTGTCGTTCGAGCAGGTCGCCGAATTCTGCAAGCTGCACCCGCTGGAGGTGAAGGCGATCGCCGACGGCGACGCCGCCCAGGGGATCAAGGGCCTCGATCCGATCCAGACCGGGCAATTGACCCGCGAGGAGATCGACCGGGGCGTCAAGGATCCCGAGCACAAATTGCAGCTGCAGAGCTCGAACGTCCGCGTCCCCGACCCCAAGCGCAAGAAAGGTCCGCGCTACACTCCGGTGTCGCGCCGCCAGGACCGGCCCAATGCCATCCTCTGGCTGATCCGCAACCACCCGGAGCTCAAGGACAGCCAGATCATGCGGCTGGTCGGCACGACCAAGTCGACCATCCAGGGTATTCGCGAGCGCACCCACTGGAACGCGGCCGCGCTGAGTCCGCTCGACCCGGTGACGCTCGGCCTGTGCTCGCAGATCGACCTCGACTTCGAGGTGCAGCGCGCCTCCAAGGAGAAGCCGGCACCGCAGGAAGGCGGCGTGACACTGTTGCCCGCCGCCGTGACCACCGCACCGCCGCCGGTCGAAGAGGAAACGCCCGCCTCCGCCAAGCAGAAGGACGACCTCAACGTCAACGCGGTGTTTGCCAAGCTCAAGCAGCTCGGCGGCAAGCCCGAGGATAAGGGCGGCTGACGCAATATCGCCGTAGGCTGAATCGGCGCCGCGCATTCCGCTTACCTCTCCCATAGGGAGAGGTCGCCGCGCCACAAGCGCGTTCACGCGCGTCTTCGCGCGCTATGGCGCGGCGGGTGAGGGGTTTCGATTTATCGAGAGAGCTAGGCCCCCTCTCCCCAACGGGGGGCTTTGCACAACAACCCTGAAATCTAACCGGTTTTTGTGCAGGCGTGAGTCCTGCATAAAAACGCCTAGGGCGTCACGAACGCTCAGGCAATGTCCGCTTTCGAGGTGCCGGCTCAACCGGTCGATGCAACACAGGCGTTAAATCTCTCTGCGGGGGTTTCGAATTGCAAGGTCTTACGTGGCCGTTCGTTTAGCTGACGCGCTACCTTGTTCAGATGAGTTTGCGAGTACACCGACAAGTCGGTTCCCTTTGGAAAATACTGTCTCAGCAGGCCATTGGTGTTCTCATTGGAACCGCGCTGCCACGGGCTTTGCGGATCGCAGAAGTAAACTTCGATGTCGGTCGCTAACGTAAATCGCCGATGATCCGCAAGCTCCTTGCCCCGGTCCCAGGTCAGGGACTTGTACAGCTCATCCGGTAGCCGCTTCGCCTGCTTGATGAGCGCAGAAACGACCGTCTGCGTATCCTTGTTAGTCACCTTCGCCAACGTCACGTAACGCGTATGGCGTTCGACCAAAGTCGCGATGTAGCTGTTCTTCGATCCGGACAGGAGGTCGCCTTCCCAGTGACCAGGTACCGCCCGATCTTCAATCGCTGCCGGCCGCTCCCTGATTGAGACGATATCCTTGATTTGCCCCCGTCTATCGCCATTCAGGCCAGCCCGCTTTGATCGACGAATTGTCCGCTTCGATCGAAGATGGCCAAGCAGCTCTTTCTTAAGCACGCCGCGGGCTTGAACAAATAAGCTGCGATAGATCGTCTCGTGTGACACGCGATCAAACTCATCTGCAGGATACGCGCGCTTCAGCCAACCGGCGATCTGCTCCGGCGACCAATTCGATCTGAGCTTCCTCGCCACTGCTTGTCGTAGCCGCGGATTGTGCGCCAACTTACAACGTTTCGGACGACGAGCCCGGACCCAAGCTTTCTCATCAGCCCGCGCCGCTCGGTATCGATCATAGCCGCCATTCCGGCTGATTTCTCGGCTCACCGTCGAGGGCGAGTGACCCAGCAACCGGGCCATCGATCGCGCCGATCGATGCGCCGCAATGCCCCTGGATATCTCTTCGCGCTCTGAGAGCGTCAATGCCAACCGCGAGCGACGCCGTGGCGCAGGGCGAATCCCACCGTGCGGCGCCACTTGGAAATAGATGGACGATGATGGCTTACCAAATGCTCGCCCAATCGCTTTCAGCAACTCTCCCCGTTGCCAGCGATCCCATAACTCCGTTTTCTCTGCCGCACTGAAACCTCGACGATAGCTTTGACTGATCACCACACACTCCATCTTTTCCGTTTAAGATAAAGTGTTGCGTCGATCGGTTGAGACCACCAGGGTAAAGCGGACATGGCCAAAACGCCTCGCCATATCGCCTAATGACCGATACTGTTGAAAAAGGTGTCGCGTTCATCGGCGCACTGTGATTCCGTTTGTCTGATTCTTGCGGCGACGGGGGCGGGTCATGATGGGCCGGCAGACGGGCGATCAGAGCCAACTTTTCTACCTGTTCAACCTCGAAGAACGCATTCCGGCGAGCCATCTGCTTCGTCGGATCAATCCAGTCGTGACGCATGTTCTGGCTGGCCTGCACGAGAAGCTGGAGCCTTTCTATAGCGAGTTGGGGCGCCCTTCGATCGATCCCGAGTTGATGATCCGGATGCTGATTGTTGGCTATTGCTACGGCATCCGCTCCGAGCGGCGGCTATGCGAGGAGGTCGAGATGCACCTCGCATATCGGTGGTTCTGCCGGCTCGATCTTGATGACGGGGTGCCTGACCACTCGACGTTCTCGGTCAATCGCCATGGTCGCTTCCGGAGCAGCAACATCTTCCGGCAACTATTCGAGGCTGTGGTGAGGGCCTGCATGGATGCTGGCCTGGTCCAAGGTGAAGGCTTCGCCATTGATGCCAGTGTGATCGAGGCCAATGCCAGCCGCTATCATGGCAAGACGCCTGACGAGATCGATTGGTCGGCACCAGAACGCCAAACACGTGCCGTCGTCGAGTTCCTCGGCGCAATTGATGACGACGATCCAAACGCCGATCGCAAACTACCGAAGGTGATCTCGCCGGTAGACCCATGCTCGGCCTGGACGGCGAAAGCCAATAAGCGCGTGCAGTTCGGCTATGGCCTCAACTACCTGATTGATACCGGCCCGGCTGCGATCATCGTTGACGTTGAGGCGACCCCCGCTCGCACCTACGACGAAGTCGCGGCAACCCAGCCGATGCTTGAGCGGACCGAGACGACATTTGGTTTAAAGCCCAACTGGCTTGCCGGTGACACGGCCTATGGGGTCGGCAGGCTGCTGGCCTTGCTTTTGGAAAAGAGCATTACGCCGCACATTCCGGTTCGGGACTTCAGCCAACGCGATGACGGTACGTTCTCCCGCAGCGACTTTACGTTCGACAAAGATCGCAACAGATACGTTTGTCCGGCGGGCAAGCTCCTGAAGACGACGGGCCGCATTCTCTCGGGCTGTGTGCTGCGCTATACGGCGAGCACCTACGACTGCGGCCCTTGCCCGCTCAAGCCGAAGTGCTGCCCGAACACGCCACAACGCATAGTCCCCCGCGACGTCAACGAGGATGCCCGCGATCATGCGCGAGCGCTCGTGGGGACTCCGGAATTTGAAAAATCACGCGATGATCGCAAGAAGGTCGAGATGCGGTTCGCACACCTCAAGGTCCATCATCACTTTGAGCGGATGCGATTGCGAGGGCTCACTGGCGCCCGTGATGAGTTCCAACTCGCGGCTACGGTCCAGAACCTAAAGACGATTGCGAGCTATCTCTGGCGGCCCCCGCCTAACCACTTGGTTCATTCTCCAGCGCAGGCATAGGACTCGGCAGTCATCGAACCTTCAAGTCGCCGGCCCGCGTGCTGTTACCGCCGGCGATCGAGGCTAAAACCGGCCAACAGAGGCTCCAATCGAGAGCCCCGCCACTCTCATCTCCGACTTTTTCAACGACATCGACCCATCTCGGACATCGGCAGTCGTTTCAACGCGCTGTCAGGATCGAAGCCGCCGATTGAGTGGGCGCGACGAGGGTGGACGCGTCCACGCGCCATCTAAATCAACGTTGAAAGTGTGAACGGGTCCCACGCGCTCCAGTCGGAGCCGTCGAAGGCGCGCACCCACATCGTCTCGTTGCCCGTCACCTGCCCGCCGCGCACCCAGGTGGTGCCAAGGTCGGCAGCGCTGATTGTGATGTAAGTGTCCGCCGCGCGCTGGCCGACGTCGGCGGTCCAGAAGTAGCCGCTGCCCGCCGCCGAGCCGGCATCGTAGAACTGATACTGGGTGATAGCGTCGCCGTCGGCGTCGCTGGCCGTGAGACGGCCCTGCAGCATGGTCCATTGGTTGGTTTGCAAGCTCTGATCGTTGATGGCGACCACCAGCGCGACGTTCTGGCTGGTCAGCGTGAATGCGTCCCATGCGCTCCACTCCGTGCCGTCGAAGACGCGCACCCACATCAACTCGCTGCCCGGCGTCTGCGCACTGCGCAGCCAGGTGGTGCCGAGGTCAGTGGCGGCGACGGTGATGTAAGTGTTCGCGGCCTGTTGACCGATGTCGGCGGTCCAGATGTAGCCGCTGCCGGGCGCCGATCCCGCATCGTAGAACTGATACTGGGTGATGGCATCGCTGTCGGCGTCGCTGGTTGTGACGCGATTTGCAGCGAGATCCATTCGTTGGTGTGTGCGGTCTGATCGCCGACGCTGACCACCGGCGCGATGTTCTGGCTGGTCAGTGTGAACGCATCCCATTCGCCCCAGCCGAAGCCGTCAAAGGCGCGTACCCACATGATCTCGCTGCCGACAGCCTGACCGCCGCGCACCCAGGTGGTGCCGAGGTCAGCAGCGGCAATGGTAATGTATGTGTCCGCCGCGCGCCGCCCCACATCGGCGGTCCAGAAGTACCCAGTGTCGGTTGCCGAGCCGGAGTCGTAGAACTGGTACTGGACGATGTTGTCATCGTTGGCATCGCTGGTGCTGAGGATGCTTTGGAGCGGAACCCACTCGTTCGCATGCCGGCTCTGGTCGCCAACCGCTACGATCGGCGTATAATTGACGCCCCCAGTGTAGACAAAGACGCTGCCTGTTCCGCTGAGTGCGCCGCCCGCGCCCTGGGCGCCCGTATTGCCGTCGTTGAACGTGTAGGCGATGGTCACCCCGACTGGGAGAGTGTCGCTCGTATTCGCGTAGATAATCTGGCGCAGCACCGCATTGGTGCGTTGTTCAGTAGCAAACTGGTTGGCGAAGGTGATCGTGAGTGTTCCACTGCTCTGGGTGAAGTTGCCAACGGGGACCCCGTCCACGAAAATAATCCCGTTAGCAAAGCTGAGCGTCCCCGTGCCGCCGAACACATCGTGCGCGTTGGCGCCGCCCTGACGAGCCAGCGTAAGTATCGCTCCACCATTGTTGTTTTGGAGTTCGCTGTCGTAGACCAACGCATCAGGATCGAGCAAGACAGGTGGCCCGCCCTCGACAAAGGTTGGCGCCCCGAAGCTCTGGTCGAGCGAGCCATCGGCGTTGTAGCGCACCACTGCGAAATCGTAATCGGTATCTTTACTCCAGTTAAACGAGAAGCCCGCAACGACTATTCGGCCGTCTGGCTGTATGGTGACGCTGGAACCCCTATCATACGAAAAACTGCTCGGCAGCAAATGGGTCGTTACGATCCCATCGCCGCCGCCGAAGGTGGTGTCGAGGTCGCCGGACGCCGTATAGCGCACCAGTGCGAGGTCACCTCTGACTGGGAAGCTATCGTTTGGTTCGGGGCTGTATCCCGCAACTAGGATGCGCCCATCGGGCTGCAGCGCGACACTCAACGCCTCGCCGTTAGCAGCGCCCCAACCCACGCTGCCAGGCCCAATCATGGTCGTCACGATGCCATCGCCACCGCCAAAGCTGGTGTCGAGATCGCCGGACGCGGTGTATCGCACCAGCGCGAAGTTGTGAGGTGAATTGACCGAACCCACTGCGACTAGAGCACTTTCATGATTCGTGGCGATAGCCTTGGTTGGCGAGGTAGTTTGCGCATTCTTGCGGTCTGACCTCGGTGAGGACTTCAGCAATCGCTGCGATCAGAGCTTCGACGGTTCTGGCGGCGGCCTTTCGCAGCAGGGCTTTGAGCTTGGCGAAGAACTGCTCGATCGGATTGAAGTCGGGACTGTAGGGCGGCAAGTAGCGCAACTCGGCGCCTGCGGCTTCGATCGCTTCGCGGACGCCGGCGACCTTGTGGCTTGCAAGGTTATCCATCACCACGATATCGCCAGGCTTAAGGATCGGGACGACGAACTGTTCGACATAAGCGCGAAAGCTTTCCCCATCCATCGGTCCGTCCAGCACACAGGGCGCGGCGACCTCGCCGAGCCGCAGTGCGGCAACGAAGGTCGTCGTTTTCCAATGTCCCCACGGCACGCTGCAAACGAGGCGCTCGCCGCGCGGACAGCGGCCGTAGCGGCGCGCCATGTCGGTCGCCGCACCGGTTTCGTCGATAAAGACGAGGCGTTCCGACTTCAGTTCGGGCTGGTTCGCACGCCACCGATCGCGGGCCTCGGCGACATCCGGCCGATCCTGTTCGGAAGCGCGCAGTGACTTTTTTTGAGCGGCAATTTGAGAAACTTCAGCCTGTTCCACAGGCAGCCGATGCTGACCTTGACCTTGCATTCGTCCGCAAGCCAGACCTGCAGCTCCTCGAGCGTCGCATCCGGATGAGCCGCCACGCGGGCGCGAATGGCTTCGTCGTGAGGTGCGAGCTTCGGCTTGCGTCCCGCTCGGCCCAAACGCGCCGTCGTCTCACCGGTCGTTCGCCGACGGCCAACGACCTTGGACACGTAGGATACGCTGACCAGAAGCACCCGCGCCGTCGCACAGACACGCGTTCCTGCATCGACCGTCGCAATCACGCGTTCACGCAGATCCTGGGAATAGGGCTTGCCCATCGGCGATTCTCGCAGCCATTGGCACCGCTACCCAGAATCACAAATCAGCCCCGTTGGGTATCCATCCGATTCCGCAAAACGTGAAAATGCTCTAGGATACGACCATCGGGCTGGACGGTGACGCTTCGCCCATGGTCAACGCGTGCGCCGGTGGTTGTCGTTACGAAAAGGCCCGGGCAGCGGGCTCGGCAATACCACCTGGGGGCTCACGTCACAGTGCCGTCGTTGACCGGCTGCGTGCTGGTCATCATCAAAAACGATGTCCTAAGTGCCACCATGCGACATTCGCACCACAGCAAAACAGCCAGTTATTCGACCACCTCGTCGGCGCGCAGACGCGTCAAAAGGCAACCGCACCAGGTCACCCCCGCCAGCTCATCCGGTTGACCGGCTTGCCCGACACCGGATTGACGTCGTCACCGGCATAAACAAAGCCGTGCTTCTCATAGAAGCGGATGGCGCGCGCGTTGTCCTTGTTGACCAGAAGATCGAGCCGCGACGGCGAAATGCGCTTGGCCTCGCCGAGCAGCGCCGCCGCGAGCGGGCCGCCCCATAATTCCGGCGCGACCACGATCTGGTCGAGATAGCCGCTGTTCGGATCGACGGTGACAAAACCCACCATGGCGTCATCCGCTTCCGCAACCACGATCGTCGTCTGCGGCACCAATTCGTCCCGCCAGCGCTGGCGCCACCAGTCGGTGCGCGCGGCGAAGTCGAGGTGGGGATAGGCCTGTTGCCAGGTTCGCCGCCACAGCTCGATCGCCGCGTCCTCGTCGGCGGCAGCGTAAAGACGCAGGGTGAAGGCCGGCGCGCTCACCGCTCCGTCAGCTTCAGCTCGATGCGGCGGTTGCGGGCGTAGGCCTCGTCGGTCTTCTCCGGATCGATCGGCTGGAACTCGCCGAAGCCCGCGGCGACCAGGCGCTGCGGCGGGATGCCTCTGCCGATCATGTACTGCACCACCGCGATGGCGCGCGACGCCGAGAGGTCCCAGTTGGTGCGGCCACCGCCGGTCGGCCGCACGTCGGTGTGGCCGTCGACCCGCAGCACCCAGGCGATCTCCTGCGGGATCTGCCTGTCGAGTTCGAGGATTGCCGCCGCAATCTTGTCGATCTCGGCGCGGCCCTCCGGCTTGAGCACGGCCTGACCGGTGTCGAAGAACACCTCCGACTGGAACACGAAGCGGTCGCCGACGATGCGGATGTCGGAGCGGTTTCCGAGAATGGCGCGCAGCCGGCCGAAGAAGTCGGAGCGGTAGCGCGACAGCTCCTGCACCCGCTGCGCCAGCGCCACGTTGAGCCGCTGGCCGAGCTCGCTGATGCGCGTCTGCGAGTCCCGGTCGCGCTTTTCGGTGACTTCCAGCGCCTGCTCCAGCGCGCCGAGCTGGCGGCGCAGCGCGGCGATCTGCTGGTTGAGCACCTCGACCTGCGCCAGCGCGCGCAGGGTGATGCGCTTCTCGGAGTCGAGCTGGGTCGACAGCTCGGTCACCTTGCCCTGCGCGGTCGCGGCGCCGCTGCCCAGTCCTTCGTACAGTCCCATGTAGCGGTCGCGCTCGCCTTCGCTCGCCGCCAGGCCGGCGCGCAGCTGCGCGATCTGCTCTTCGAGCGTGAGCTTGCCGGTCTGCTCGAGCGAGAGCAGGTCGGTGAGCTGCGCGATGCGGACGGACAGCCTCTGCAGCGCGGTGTCCTTGCCGGTCACCTCCTGCGACAGCACGAACTGCACGATCACGAACACGCTGAGCAGGAACACGATGCCGAGGATCAGGGTCGACAGCGCGTCGACAAATCCGGGCCAGTAATCGACGCGTTCGCGGCGGCTGCGGGCATGAGCCATGGTTGTGCTCCAGTCAGATGATAACGCGACGACGTTCCCGTTCGTCCCCGCGAAAGCGGGGACCCAGGGCCGCAAGTGCAGACGGTGCATTCGGCCCTGGATTCCCGCTTACGCGGGAATGAGCGGGCGTCGGAGCAAGCGCAAGCAATTCAACCCACCTCACCTATTTTTCCACGCCTTCGCGCACCAGCCGCTCCAACAGGCGGCGGATGTCGCGGTTCTGCTCGGCCTGGGAGTCGACCCAGTCGCGGATCATCTGCTGCTCGGTGCGCATGTGATGCACCAGGCCCTGGATCGCCTCGGCGAGGTTCGCCATCGCGGTGGTCGCGGCCTTGCCGGAGCCGGCGTCGACCATCGCCTCGCGCAGCCGCTCGATCGCGACCCGGATCTCGCTCGACACGTTGGGGCCGGCCGCCGCGGCGATCGCCGGCACGCCGGGGTCGCCGCCGAGGTCGCGCACCGTGGTGGCGAGCCAGTCTTCGAGATCGGTGTGGAAGCGGTTCTGCGCCTGGCTCATCTGCAGATCGAGGAAGCCCAGCACCAGCGAGCCGGCGAGGCCGAACAGCGAGGACGAGAACGAGATGCCCATGCCGCTCAAGGGCGCGGCGAGGCCTTCCTTGAGCGTGTCGAACACCGAGCTGGCGTCGCCGCCGACCTGCAGGCCCTCCAGCACCTTGCCGACCGAGCCGACCGTCTCGATCAGGCCCCAGAACGTGCCGAGCAGGCCGAGGAAGATGAGCAGGCCCGTCATGTAGCGCGAAATCTCGCGCGCCTCGTCGAGCCGGATCGCGATCGAATCCAGAATGCTGCGCATGGTCAGTGACGAGATCGTCATGCGGCCGGTGCGGTCGCGCAGAATGGCGGCCATGGGTGCCAAGAGCACCGGCGGTCGCGCCACCGTGATGCCGGGATCGGCAAGGCGGAATTCGTTGACCCACGCGACTTCGGGGAAGAGGCGAATCACCTGGCGGAACGACAGCAGGATGCCGATCAAGAGCACGCCGATGATCAGCGCATTGAGCGGCGGGTTGGCCTTGAAGGCGGTCCAGACCGGCTGGTGGATGACGACGACGATCAGCGCGCAGAGGATCAGGAAAATCACCATCCGCAGCAGATAGATGCGGGGCGAGGAGACTTTGAAGGGATCGTGGTCTTGCGCCATGAGGGGCCTTCATGCGGACGCAGCCTGGCCTCAATATGGCACAGACAAAGCGAAATCAAACGGCGATATCAGAGCCTTCTGACAGCTTTCAGCTTTCGTAGGGCGGGTTAGCGAAGCGTAACCCGCCATGCACGTACGTGGAGGGAATGGCGGATTACGCTTCGCTCATCCGCCCTACATTTTCCCTGCCGCCTTCAACACCGCCAGCAACTCCCGATGCAGCGTCTCGTTCCCCGCCGCGATGTGCCGTTTCGTAAACATCGCGTCGGTGCCGTCGAGGTCGGTGACGTAGCCGCCGGCCTCGCGCACCAGCAACAGGCCGGCCGCCATGTCCCACGGCGACAGGTTGCGCTCCCAGTAGATGTCGTAGCGGCCGGCGGCGACGCAGGCGAGGTCGAGCGACGCGGCGCCGAACCGGCGCAGACCCGCGACCTTCTCCTGCACCGCGGCGAGTTCCTTGAGAGCGAGCGCGTGATCACCGCGGCCGATGTGCGGCAGCGGGCAGGCCACCACCGCTTCGTTCATCCGCTTGCGCGCCGCGACGCGCAGCCGCTGGTCGTTGACGAACGCGCCCTTGCCGCGCTCGGCGGTGAACAGTTCGTCGCTGATCGGATTGTAGATCACGCCGGCGACGACGGTGCCGGATCGCTCCAGCCCGATCGAGATCGCGAACTGCGGGATGCCGTGCAGGAAGTTGGTGGTGCCGTCGAGCGGATCGACGATCCAGGTGTGGGTTTTGTCGCTGCCCTCGTGGCGGCCGCCTTCCTCGCCGAGAAAGCCGTAGCCGGGCCGCGCCCGGCCGAGCTCGGTGCGCAGGATGTCCTCGGCGCGCCGGTCGGCCGACGAGACGAAGTTCGCCGGCCCCTTCACCGAGACCTGCAGCTTCTCGACCTCGCCGAAGTCGCGCTTGAGCGAGCGCGCCGCCTTGCGGGCGGCGGCGATCATGACGTTGAGCAGCGCGGAAAAGTGGGGCATCACTCAGCCCGCTTCACATAGGCGACCTCGTCGGTCGAGACGATCACCTTCTCGCCGGCCGAGACGAACGGCGGCACCAGGATGCGCAAGCCGTTCTCCAGCCTGGCCGGCTTGTAGGACGACGCCGCGGTCTGGCCCTTGATCGAGGCGTCGGCCTCGGTCACTTCCAGCACAACGGTCTCCGGCAGCTTGATGCCGATCGGCTTTTCCTGGTGCAATTGCAGTTGCACCATCATGCCGTCCTGCAGGAACGCGGCGCGGTCGCCGACGAATTCGCTGGCGAGCTCGATCTGGTCGTAGCTCGCGGTGTCCATGAACACCAGTTGCTCGTCCTGCCGGTACAGGAACTGAAACTGCCGGCGCTCCACCTCGGTCTCCTCGACGCGGTCGGTGCCGCCGAAGCGCTGGTTGAGCTTGCGGCCGTCGATCAGGTTCTTCAGCTCGACCTGGTTGTAGGCCGGGCCCTTGCCCGGCTTCACCGCGCTGGTCTTGACCGCGGCCCACAGCGAGCCGTCGTGCTCGATCACCATGCCGGGCCGGATGTCGCTGCCGCTGATCTTCGCCATGTTGCCTGCTGCTTCTCTTGGAGCAATATCACTTGAAGCAATGTCGCCATGAACTGAACCGGCGCGGCACGCTCGGTCTTCACCTCTCCCCGCTTGCGGGGAGAGGTCGACGCGCGAAGCGCGGCGGGTGAGGGGGACTCTCCACACGTCGTCCTGGTGGAGACTCCCCCTCACCCCAACCCTCTCCCCACAGGGGAGAGGGAGTTCACCGCCGATGCCGATCCGTTTCAGCTCAAGACGACTATGCTCTAGTCCGGCGTGACATGAACCGGCGGCGCAATGCCCGTCAAGGCCGATGCACGCTTGCGCTCAAGCAAGAACACAAAACGAAAAGCGATACAGAGCGAACGAACCTAGCGCCGCAAAGGTCCAGCAATCTGCAAGACCGGCAGCAGCCCAAAGCCAAAACTCCACGGGTCGATGCTGACGGTCGACGGCAAAATAGGGGAATCCGAAAACGCCACCTCTCATGCCGCGCACCCACCACCAAAGAAGCAGGGCTAGAAGCGACCCATAAAGTGACGGTTCCAGCATTGATATCTGGCTCCACCGTTTGGGGTCGATCAGGTTGATGTCAGCGCAACTGCGCTGCGCATACGACCCTAGTTATCAACAATCGAAAATTCTTCACCGATCGCGGAATGGGAGCCGCGATCTCGCGTCAACTGTCGGGAGTTATTAGACAATTTATGTTGGCTCTACTCTCTCTAAACGAGAAACCAGACGCCACGCTCTGTTCCTGCGACCGGTAGCACGAAGGCAAACCATATCGTGACTACAATCGAGCTTCCGAACGGCGCTCACGTAACAGCGAGTGGGGTGAGACCCCTGGACCGCCGCCGTCGGCCGCGGCCTCAATGACCCACTCCGGTATCCCGCCAGCATCAAGAGCGGTGAGTTTCGACGAGGAGTTTTCATAATGGCTTTAGAACGCCAAATGCGCTTCGGATTTGTGCTCCTTTGCTGGGCGACCACAGCGTCCGCCTCGAGCTGGCGCGTCGAGGACTATCTTGAGTTGGAGAAGCAAGAGGTTCAGCGACTGCTGCCTCAGCTGTTGATGAACTACCCTGACGCTCGTTTCACGGCCACGCAATTTTCTGTTGCTTCCGGAACGTGGCGCATCATTCGCGTCGAAGATGCAACCTTCTGTGAGGGCAAACTATGCCCAACAGCTGTTATGCATTCTGGTGCCGATTGGCATGCCCTCTTTCTCGCGGCTCCAGGAGCGAGCGTCACTCATACGTCGGAGGCGGTGAACGGGTCCAGTGCGACTTCGAAACAAGAAATGGCTGGATAGTTACTGTCCGATATGACGCAGGGTCCCGAACCATTTCAGTAATCCCACATAGCAACCGCTAGTCAAAAAAGGGAGGGGGCCTATGGAGCCAAACTATGAGCACGTAGGGCGCAATAGCGAGCGCAGCGAGCGTATTGCGCCGATCAGCACGATGGCGGAATACGCGTCGCTTCGCGCCGCTATTCCGCCCTACGAACTACGAACTGCGCCGCTGTTTCAACTCAAGACGACAATGCTCTAGTCCGGCGTGACATGAACCGGCGGCGCAACGCCCGTCAAGGCGGATTGCCGCCGGCCTGCGCGGCGCGCGCCTCGTAGGTGCGCTGCGCCTCGACCATGGCGATCCAGGGCTTGGCGGCGGCCTCGCCGGCGGCGCGGTCCTGCGGCGACATCTTGCGCAGGAAATCCTCGAGGAAGAGATCGTTGCCGCCGCTGGAGCGGGCGATCAGGTGCCAGCGCGCCGCCTGCACCGGATCGCGGGTGACGCCCTGGCCGGTCGCATACATGAAGGCGAGCCGGTTCTGCGCGATCGCGCTGCCGCGCCGCGCCGCCTTGGTCAGGTAGTTGGCGGCGGCGGCTTCGTTCTTGGCGACGCCGGTGCCGTTGAACAGCGCGATGCCGTACTCGATCTGGGCGTCGACGTTGTCGGCCAAAGCCGCCGCGCCAAGAAGCCGCGCCGCCTCGCGGGGATCCTTTTGCACGCCGCGGCCCTCCTTGTAGAAGGTCGCCAGCGCGTATTGCGCCTCCGGGTTGCCGGCTTGCGCCGCGGCGCGCAGCATCTCGGCAGCGCGCTTGAAGTCCTGCGGGAACAACTGGCCTTCGAGATAGAGCAGCCCGAGATTGTAGGCGGCGGCGGCGTGGCCGAGCTTCGCCGCCGAGGCGAGCAGCTTCGCCGCGCCGTCACGGTCGCGCGGGCCGCCGCGGCCGTTCATCTTGAACATGGCGAGCGCGAACATGGCCGCCCGGTCGCCGCGGTCGCTGGCGAGGCGGTACCATTCGGCGGCCTTGCGGTCGTCCTGCTTCTGGCCGAGGCCGTCGGCGTAGAGTTCCGCGATCAGCGTCATCGCCTTGACGTCGGCGTTCTGCTCGACGCGGCGCATCGCCTCGGCGAAGGCGGTGACGTACATGCCGCGCTGGTAGGCGCCATAGGCGAGGTCGGGGTCGGTTGCCGGCGTGGTGGAGGCTGTGGTGGCGGGAGCGGTCGCGGGCTTCGATTGCTGAGCTGCGGGCGTCTTGCTGGTCTGTGCGGTCGCGGTGGTCGCCATCAGCGCGGCGGCGATCGTCGCCGCGAAGAAAGGTCTCGCTGCGCACGGCGCGCTCACGCCACAACCTCCGGCGCAGCGATCCGCGCCTGCGCGTCAGCGAGCGCCGCGGCCGCGCCGCGCGGATCGCTCCAGATGAAGTCGCCGACCGCGATGAAGTCGGCGCCGGCCGCGGCCAGCGCCGCGACCTCGTCGAGGCTTGCCGCCACGGCGACGCAGGGAATCTGGAACACCTCCGCCCACCAGCCGACACGCTCCAGAACAGCGTCGACCAAGGGCCGTGCACCGGTCCGAGCATCGCCGAGCAGGGCCCGACTATCGCCGAACATCACGTAGTCGGCGCCCTGTTCGGCCGCGGCCATGGCGTCGTGGCGCGTCGCGAGGCCGCCGCAGCCGGCGATCCGGTCCGGCTTGAGCGTTTGCAGCGCCGGCAAAAACGTTTCAATTCCAGTGAGATGCGCGCCGTCCGCGCCGCCGCGCGCGACGATCTCCAGATCGCCGTGCAGAATCAGTGCGATGCCCCTGTCCTGCACCAGCGGTGCCAACGCCTTGACATTGTTGATCTTTGTTCGCTCGCCAGGTTTCAGCGAGCCGCATGAGCACCGCCGCGACGTCCGCTCGTTCGAGCGCGGCGGCAAGCTCGCCCGCAAACGGCGCCGCATCGCTAACCTGCGGAGTCATCAGGTAAATTCGCGGCACCGGGGCGCGCGATTTGGTCTGATTTGATAAGGCCATGGCGCTCGGATGCGACCGCAATCCGGCGAATTGGGGGCGATTCGCTCAAGCTTGGCAATGCGCTCACGCAACCGGCGGCTTCGGCGCCGGCCATTTGCGTTCGACCCAGTCGAGCACGCTGATCAGCGGCGGCCGCACCAGCGGCACGTCGATCGCCAGCACCAGCAGGCCGAGCGGAATCATCCAGAAGCCGAGAATGGGCAGAAAGCCGACCAAGCCGAACAGGATCAGAACGATCCCCAACGGAATCCGAACCAAGCCGCTGCCGGGCTTGCGCAGCCAGCGCACCAGGCCGCGCATGTTCTCCGGCAGGCGGCGCTCAAACTGTTCCAGATGCTCGTCGAGCTCTGCTTTTAGATAGCCCATTGGCAGTGGTCGCTCCGCATCCCGCTTCGGTTCAAGCGAGATGTGAGAGACCGATCCTGCGTCCGCAAGAGCCAGCGGATTTCCCGGCGAAGTGGCTACCAGTTGGCCGAAAAGGACATGTGTCAGTGCTCTAAGCCGCCTTCTTCTCCAGGTCGGCCTTCCATTGCCCGAGCGCGGCGAGCCCGTTCATGCGAGCGCGGTGGGTGAAGACGCGCTGCGCCGCTGCGACATTTTCGCTCTTGCCCGACCAGGCCTTCTGCGGCGCGTGCTGCAGCGCGCGGCCATAGGAGAAGGTGAGCTGCCAGGGCAGGTTGCCGATCTTGTTCATGGTGTCGAGGTGCGCGGTCGCCTCTTCGTCGGACTGGCCGCCCGACAGGAAGGCAATGCCCGGCACCGCGCCGGGCACACAGTTCCTCAGCATCCTGACGGTCTTCTCCGCAACTTCGTCGACGCCGGCGCGCTTGGCGTTCTTCTTGCCGGCGATCGCCATGTTGGGCTTTAGCACGATTCCCTCGAGCGCGACGCGCTGCGCGTAGAGCTCCTCGAACTGCGCCTTGAGCACCGCCGTGGTCACCTCATAGCAGCGGTCGATGTCGTGATCGGCGTCCATCAACACCTCGGGCTCGACGATCGGCACGATCTGCGCCGTCTGGCAGAGCGCAGCATAGCGCGCCAGCGCGTGGGTGTTGGTGCGGATCGCGGTCGCGGTCGGGATGCCGGCGCCGATGTCGATCACAGCGCGCCACTTCGCAAACCGCGCACCCTGCTCGTAGTATTTCGGCAGGCGGTCGGCGAGTTTGTCGAGGCCGATGGTGATGAGTTCGTTCGGGCAGTTCGGCAGCGGCTTGGTGCCCTCGTCGACCTTGATGCCCGGAAGCGAGCCAGCCTTCTTGATGATGTCGACCAGCGGCGTGCCGTCCTTGGCCTTCTGCCAGATCGTCTCGTCATACAGGATCACGCCGGAAATGTGCCTCATGCCTTCGCTGGCGCGGAACAGCATCTCGCGATAGTCGCGGCGATTGTCCTCGGTCAATTCCACGCCGATCGCATCGAACCGCTTCTTGATCGTGCCGCTGAACTCGTCGGCCGCCAGAATGCCCTTGCCGGGCGCCACCATGGCTTCCGCGATCTTGTTCAGTTCTGCGAGGTTCATCGCGTTCTCCTTCAGATATCGGCAGGACATCCCGGATCTGCGGCGCGCTGTAGCGCGTCAAAGACGCGCGTAAGCGCGCTTACGGCCGGGACGACCTTTTCGGGATCATTTTTGCCTCAACACTTCAACTCCCGGCAAGACCTTGCCCTCCATCCATTCCAGAAACGCACCGCCCGCTGTGGACACATAGGATAATCGATCCGTCACACCGGCCATGTTCAGCGCCGCGACGGTGTCGCCGCCGCCGGCCACTGAGACTAATTTCCCGGCCTTGGTTCGGTCTGCGACATAGCGCGCGATTTCGACGGTAGCGCGTTCAAACGGTGGCAGCTCAAACGCGCCGAACGGTCCGTTCCAGACCAACGTGCGAGCATCGTCGATTGCGCCTTTGACACGCTCCATCGATTGCGAGCCGACGTCGAGCATCATGCCGTCGGCCGGAATGGCATCGACGCCATAGGCGTGGGAGGGCGCGTTGGCCGCGAAGTGGAACGCCACGATGGCATCGACTGGCAGGATGATCGCGCAGCCCTTCTTTTCCGCCTTGTCCAAAATGCGCCGGGCGATATCGGCCATGTCCTTCTCGACCAGGGACTTGCCGACCTGCAGGCCCTGTGCGTGCAGGAAGGTGTTCGCCATCGCACCACCGATCACCAGGCCCTGGACCTTGCCGATCAGGTTTTCCAGCAGTTCCAGCTTGGTCGAGACCTTGGCGCCGCCGACAATGGCGACGACCGGCTGCTGCGGAACTTCGAGCGCTTTCGACAGCGCGTTGAGTTCGGCCTGCATAGTGCGTCCGGCATAGGCAGGCAGCTTGTGGCCGAGCCCTTCGGTCGAGGCGTGCGCGCGGTGCGCGGCCGAGAACGCGTCGTTGACCCAGATGTCGCCGAGCTTGGCGAGCGCCGCGACGAAGGCAGGATCGTTCTTCTCTTCGCCCTTATGGAAGCGCGTATTCTCCAGACAAAGAATATCGCCGGGCTTCATCGCGCCGACCGCGGCCTCCGCCTTGCCGCCGATGCAATCCTCGGCGAAGGCGACTGGACGGCCGACGATCTGCGCGGTCGCTGCCGCGACCGGTCGCAGCGACTCCTTGGGGTCCGGTCCCTTTGGGCGGCCGAAATGCGCGAGCAGGATGACCTTGCCGCCTTTGTCGGCGATTTCGGTGATGGTCGGCTTGACGCGCTCGATGCGGGTCGCGTCCGTCACCGCGCCGTTTTCCATCGGCACGTTGAGATCAACGCGCAGTAGGACGCGCTTGTCCTTGACGTCGGCGTCGTCGAGGGTACGGAAAGCCGGCATGGGCGACTGAACTCGTTGAACCTGTGACGCGTCGCTTCGCGGCGGTCTCGCGGATTGCTGCCTAGAGGAACTCGGAGGTTCGATCCGGCGGCGTGCCCTGAGGTGGCCGCCTGACCTTCGAGCCCTGGCGGAAAGCGAAGATCACAAAAGCCGCCATACCCGCCAGCAACAGCAGGCTGGTGAGACCCAGCCAGGTCGGGATTTGCGGCTCCATGGCTTGAACCTCCTGCCGGCGGTCAGATCAGCTTGCCCATCGCGACGGCGGTGTCCGCCATTCGGTTCGAGAACCCCCACTCGTTGTCGTACCAGGACATCACCCGCACGAAGGTGCCGTCCATGACCTTGGTCTGGTCCATATGAAATACGGACGAATGCGGATCATGGTTGAAATCGCCCGAGACGTTCGGCTCGTTGGTGAAGCCGAGGATGCCCTTGAGCTGCTGCTCGGCGGCGCGCTTGATCGCGCCGTTGATCTCGTCCTTGCTGGTCGATTTCTTCGCTACGAACTTGAAGTCAATCACCGACACGTTCGGCGTCGGCACCCGGATCGAGACACCATCGAGCTTGCCGTTGAGCTCCGGCAGCACCAAGCCGACCGCCTTGGCTGCGCCGGTCGAGGTCGGGATCATGTTCAGCGCCGCGGCGCGGGCGCGGTAGAGGTCCTTGTGCATCGTGTCGAGCGTCGGCTGGTCGCCGGTATAGGAATGGATGGTCGTCATGAAGCCCTTGTCGATGCCCACCGCGTCGTTGAGCACCTTGGCGACCGGGGCAAGGCAGTTCGTTGTGCACGAGGCGTTGGAGACGATCTTGTGATCCTTGCTGAGCTTGTCGTGGTTGACGCCATAGACGACGGTGAGGTCGGCGCCGTCCGCCGGGGCCGACACCAGCACGCGCTTCGCGCCGGCGGTGAGGTGCGCGGAGGCTTTGTCCTTCGCGGTGAAGATGCCGGTGCATTCCAGCGCGATGTCGACGCCGAGGTCTTTCCACGGCAGCGTTGCCGGATCCTTGATGGCGGTGACCTTTATCGCGCCGTTGCCGACGCTGATGGTGTCGCCCTTCACCGTCACCTCGCCCGGGAAACGGCCATGTACGCTGTCGTAGCGGAGCAGGTGGGCATTGGTCTCGACCGGGCCGAGATCGTTGATGCCAACGACCTCGATGTCCTTGCGGCCCAACTCGACGATGGCGCGCAGCACGTTGCGGCCGATACGGCCGAATCCGTTGATCCCTACCCGAATGGTCATTCGCCCGGCTCCTTGAAATTGTCATGCCCGGGCGTTCACCCGAGCCTCAATCGTCTTCGTTTGAACCGTAAGATGGTTTGCCGGGTCAAGTTCGGCAACCACAGTCTAGCCAAGCCTTTTCAGTGCGGCTTCGGCCACTTTCTCAGGTGTAATTCCAAAGTGCTTATAAAGGTCCTTATGGGGCGCGCTGGCGCCGAAAGATGACATGCCGATGAAAATACCGTCGCTGCCGATGATCGCGTCCCAGCCCTGGCGGATCGCCGCCTCGACCGCGACCTTGACCGGGGCATCGCCGATCACGGCACGGCGGGCCGCCTCGGACGCTGCGAACAGGAGTTCGGAGCACGGCACCGAAACCACGCGGACCGCCACGCCCTTCGCCGCGAGCAGCTTCTGCGCCTCGACGGCGATCGAAACCTCCGAGCCGGTGGCAAAGATCGAGACCTGAGCCTTGCCCGTTGCCGGTGAAATCTCGTACGCGCCTGCCGCGCATCGATTGGCCTCATCGAGCTGTCGGCGAAGCTGGGGGAGGTTCTGCCGGGTCAGCGCCAGCACGCTCGGCGTCTCGCTCACCTCGAGCGCGAGCTGCCAGCACTCCACCGTCTCGACCGCGTCGCAGGGGCGGAACACGTTGAGGTTCGGGATAGCACGCAGCGCCGCCAGGTGCTCGATCGGCTGATGCGTCGGCCCATCCTCGCCCAGCCCAATGGAATCATGTGTCATCACATGGATGACCCGCTCGCCCATTAGCGCCGCCAGCCGGATCGCCGGCCGGCAATAATCGGAGAACACCAGAAACGTGCCGGAGAACGGAATGATGCCGCGATGCAGCGCCATGCCGTTCATCGCCGCCGCCATGGCGTGCTCGCGCACGCCATAGTGGATGAAGCGTCCCGAGTAGTCGGCGGCGCTCATCGCCTTCATCGACTTGGTCTTGGTGTTGTTCGAGCCGGTCAGGTCGGCTGAGCCGCCAAGCAACTCCGGCACTGCCGCGACGAGACTGTCGAGCGCGAACTCCGACGCGACGCGCGTCGCGATCTCCTTCGGTTCCTTTGCGAGCGCGGTCTTCAGGGCGCGCACCGCATCGGCAAGCTGTGCCGCCGGCAGGTCGGCGCGCATGCGCCGCTCGAACTCGGCGCGCTTCTCTGGCACGGCGGCGGCCAGCCGCTTGTCCCATTCTCTTCGTGCGTTTTTCGAGCGCTGGCCCGCGGCACGCCATTGGGTCAGCACGTCGGTCGGAATCTGAAACGGCGCTTCGCTCCAGCCGAGCTTTTCGCGCGCGCCTTTGATCTCATCAGCACCGAGCGGTGAGCCGTGCGAGCTTGACTTGCCGGCCTTGGTCGGCGCGCCGTAGCCGATCTGGGTGCGGCAGGCGATCAGCACGGGCCGGTCGGAGGACTTGGCCGCCTCGATCGCGGCGGCGATCGCGTCAGGATCATGGCCGTCGATGCGATGCGTGGTCCAGCCGGCAGCTTCAAAGCGCTTCACCTGATCGACCGAATCGGCAAGCGACAGCGGGCCGTCGATCGAGATGCCGTTGTCGTCGAACAGCACGATCAGCCTGGCGAGCTTGAGGTGTCCGGCGAGCGCGATCGCTTCCTGACTGATGCCTTCCATCAGGTCGCCGTCGGAGGCGAGCACGAAGGTGAAATGGTCGACGATGTCCTTGCCGAACTCGGCAGCGAGATGGCGTTCCGCAATCGCCATACCGACCGCGTTGGCTAGACCCTGGCCCAGCGGACCGGTGGTGGTCTCGATGCCCGGCGTAATGAAGTTCTCCGGATGGCCCGGGGCGAGCGAACCGATCTGGCGGAAGCGCTTGATCTCCTCTAGCGTCATCGCCTCATAGCCGAGCAGATGCAGCGCGGCGTAGATCAGCATCGAGCCGTGGCCGGCCGAAAGTACGAAGCGGTCGCGGTCCGGCCACGCCGGATCGGCCGGATCGAATTTCAGGAACTGCGTGAACAGCACGGTCGCGATGTCCGCCGCGCCCATCGGCAGACCGGGATGGCCGGACTTCGCGAGCTCAACCGCGTCCATGGCGAGCGCGCGGATGGCGTTGGCCATGCGGTCGTGCTGGGCGAGGTTGTGGCGTGGCGATTGAGCGACGGCCGGCAAGGGTTCTGCGCTCATACGGGAACCTGTTGGACGGGGGTGGGATAGCACGCGCCAACCTTGAGTCAATGTGAGCCACGGCTTGTTTGGCCGCCATGCACAGGGCCCGCGAAAACACTGGGATAACAGCGTCGTGCGGCGTTGACGGCAAAGTGGCGTTACACGTAAGGTTCTTATTGTAATTGCTTGCTAACGCACATCTTTTTCTGATGGTTTGGGCGGTGTTCCACAGCCCCGGTGCAAAGGCCGAGCAATGACCGATCAAGCCGCGATCGAAGCTGCAACCCGCCGCCTGACACAGGCGATGGATGCACTCGACGCAGCAGTGGAGCGCCGCCTCGAGGCCGATCGTGGCGAGGCGCGACTCGCTGACCAAATCCACACGCTCGGTGCGGATCGCGCGCGGCTCGCGTCAGAGCTCGATACGCAGACGGCGCGCTCGCGACAGCTCGAATCCGCGAACCGCGACATCGCGCGTCGAACTCGACACCGCGATCGACAACATTCGGTCCGTGCTCCAGGCCCAGGACCGCTGAGGACAATCCGATGAGGCCACCTTGGGCTCGGTGAACGTCACCATCAACGATCGCCAGTTTCGCATCGCCTGCGAGGATGGGCAGGAGCAGCATCTTGAAAAGCTTGCTGCGGATTTCGACGCCCTCATCAACGATCTGCGAGGCAGGATCGGCGAGGTCGGCGACGCGCGCCTCACCATTATGGCGGCGCTCACGGTGGCGGACGACTTGTCGGAGCTGAACAAAAAGGTCCGGCGTCTCGAAGAGGAGATCGCCGCGCTCAAGGACGCGCGCGTTGCCTCCTCCGATCGGGCGCAGACGACGCAGGCCGCTGTGGTCGCGGCGTTCAATGCGGCAGCGGAACGCCTCGAAGGGATCGCAAAAAAGCTCAATCAGACCGTGGGTGGACCAGGGCTGGCGCAAGGGTAGGGCCCGCGGGGTTCCGGACGCGGTGGCGTTGGGAAGCGGCGCGGACTACATTATGCTGGCGGGGCTGCCGGGTGCGTTTGGAGTCAATTCCCCGGGGCCTTACGATCCTGAAGGGAGCTGTGCCTGGCTGGGCTCGTGGGCTCGGTCATACGGCGCCCACCTACTTCTGTAGGTTCCCGGGATCAGCGCTCCGACGGCCAGTGCGGCTCCGCACTCTACCCTGGCCGGCTGATGGACCGGTCGATGGCGAAGGTTACTCCGGAAGAGTTCAAGGCCGAGCTTCGCCAGCTGTCGCTCCCCAAGCGTGACGCGATACCGCCCGACGTTCGCGCCGCGGCAGCCGAAGCCATCGCTGCGCGTGCGTTTCCTTACCAGGTCAAGCCCGGCATGGTCGTGTCGGCCTATGCACCCATGCAGAGCGAGCTCAACCCGGTGCCGCTGATGCGCAAGCTCGCCGATGCCGGCGCGACACTCGCGCTGCCGGTCGTAGTGGGACGCGGCAGGCCGCTGATCATGCGCGAGTGGGCGTTCGGCCAGCCGTTGGCGACGGGGGTCTGGGGCATTCGCGAGCCGATGCCCGGTGCGCCTGAAGCCTGGCCCGACATTCTGCTGGTGCCGCTGGCCTGTTTCGACCGCAAGGGCAATCGGATCGGCTACGGCGCCGGCTACTATGATCTCACCATCAATCGCCTGCGCGTGCTCAAGCCCGTGGTTGCGATCGGGCTTGCCTATCACGCCCAGCAGGTGGCCGTGGTCCCCTCCACACCGCGCGACGCCCGGCTCGACCTCGTGCTAACGGAGCGTGAAGTGATCGATTGCGGCAGGAAATAGCATGCGGATTCTGTTCGTCGGCGATGTGGTCGGCCGCAGCGGCCGGACCGTATTGCACGAGCGGCTGCCGCGGCTGATCGCCGATTGGATGCTCGATCTCGTCGTGGTCAACGGCGAGAATGCGGCCGGCGGGTTCGGCATCACCGAGACGATCTATCAGGAGATGATCGACGCCGGCGTCGATGCCGTCACGCTAGGCAATCACGCCTGGGATCAGCGCGAGGCGCTGGTCTTCATCGAGCGGGCGCCTCGCCTGGTCCGGCCGCTCAACTATCCGGCCGGCACGCCCGGCCGCGGCGCCGCAATGATCGAGGCCAAGAACGGCGCACGCGTGCTGGTCGTCAACGTGATGGGCCGAGTCTTCATGGATCCGCTGGACGATCCGTTCAGCGTGGTTGAAAAGGAGCTTGCCGCCTGCGCGCTCAAGTCCAGCGCCGACGCCATCATCATCGACGTGCACTGCGAGGCGACAAGCGAGAAACAGGCGATGGGCTATTTTGCCGATGGCCGCGCGAGCCTCGTGGTCGGCACCCACACGCACGTTCCAACCTCCGACCACCGCATCCTGCCGCACGGCACCGCCTTTATTTCCGACGTCGGCATGACTGGGGACTTTGAGTCGATCATCGGCATGGACCGCGAGGAACCCATGACGCGCTTCGTGCGCAAGATTTCATCCGCCCGGTTCGAGCCGGCGAACGGGCCAGGCACGTTCTGCGCCGTGGCGGTCGAAACCGATGACGCTTCGGGCCTCGCAACGCGGATCGCCGCGGTGCGGCTTGGCGGTAAGCTTGAAGAAGCGCTGCCGGCTTTTTGGATATAGCGTCATTCGACTACCGGGACGGCAATCTCAATATGCCGGTGCGTTTGAACTACTAGAACCGCTGGCCCGTCCGATCGCCACCCCCGCTGCCTCGCGGCCGGACGCCTGGGGATTCGGCACGTCTTAAGATTCATTAACCATAACTGCGGCATAAGCAAATCAACCTTGGGGGATACGCTATGCGCCGATTGATCCCAGCCGTTTTGGCCGTTGTCTCGGTCGTGTTGAGCGTCAGCGTCGCGGTGGCGGCGGACTACCCCCTTAAGCCGCGCAAGAAGGTCCGCGCCGTTCCACCACCACCGGTCTATGTCCCGCCACCGCCGCCGGCATTACCCGCGATATACGATTGGTCCGGGTGGTATTTCGGCTCAAACGTCGGCGGGGGCTGGGCCGACATCCGATCCGATTTCAGCGTTGCGGGCAGTCCGCCATTCGCCTCGGCCACCAACAGGTTGGCCGGTTTGGTGGCGGGCGGTCAGGTCGGCTTCAATTGGCAAACCGGTCCTGCTGTGTTCGGTGTTGAAACGGACTTCCAATACAGTGGCTTGAGGGGAGACCTGGACGCGTCCTGTCCGGCAGCAGTCTGCGGCGTGGCGTTGAACGCCAGCTACAGCCAGAAGATGACTTGGTTGGGAACAGCACGGGGCCGCCTCGGATATGCCCATGAGATGTGGCTGATCTATGCCACCGGCGGCTATGCCTACGCGCGCTTGACGACCGATGCCGTCGCCACGGCCGGCGGCGTGTCGGCAAGCATCAGCCGCAGCGAACAGCGATCGGGCTGGACGGTGGGCGGCGGCGTCGAAGTCGCGTTCTCGCGCCATTGGACCGCCAAGATGGAATACCTCTATGTCGATCTGGGCGATCGCGATGCGACATTGACGGTTGCCGGACTGCCGATCATCAGCGATCGGACTCGGATTCACGAGAATCTTGTCAGGGCGGGTCTGAACTACCGGTTCTGACGATCATGAGCTGCGAGCCATAGCGCCCGCACTCGATTAGAGCGCAGCGTGACGCTCATGACGCGCGCGTCACGCAGTTTGAGATTCTTTCACTCGCTCCAGCGCGGAATCTTTACGTCGAAGAGCGACTTGGCCTAGCTTGTCCGCGAGCGATTCGCAGGCCGGCAAGTTCCGGGTACGGCCACCTGGGGGATTTCGCCGCGCCATGGCCATCAATCGCAATCTCGCTCTCGCCAAGAAGACCGACTTCGACCGTTGGTCGAACATCGACTCACTCGAAGCAGCCTGGGATCAGCGCGCCGAGGTCGCCGCCGGCTTCGTGCCGGCGGGCTCGCGCGTGCTCGATATCGGCTGCGGCCGGATGGCGCTGTCGCGCTTCCTGCCGAACGGCTGCGACTACCAGCCGTGCGACCTTGTTGCCCGCGACAGCAAGACGATCGTCTGCGACCTCAACCGCGGGCAGTTCCCGAGCGCCGCGGCCGCGGAGGCCGACGTCATCGTCATGCTCGGCCTGCTCGAATACATCGTCGACATTGACGGGCTGTTCACGCATCTGCGTCACGCCAAGTGTGATCTCGTCGTCAGCTATTGCGTCACCGATCTGACCGCCGACATCGACCGCGCCTCGCTCGGCTGGATCAATCATCTCAGTTTGATGGATCTCGCCATGCTGTTCGACCGGTTCGACTTCCGTGTCGAGCGATCCGATCGGATCGACGAACTGCAATTCCTGATGCGGCTCACGCCGGCCGATCACGCCATCGTGCCGCCGGCCTGCGACGTTGCCGTGATCTCCTACAACGACGTCGGCAATTTCGGCGATCGGCTCGGTTATCACATCATCAACTCGCTGCTGCCGGCGACGGCGAACGTGCATCACCTGACGTTCCGCAACCTCCAGGCGGCGCGCGAGACCTACGATCTCGTCATCCTCGGCATCGGCAACAGCATCTTCCAGCCGCTGCTCACCGACGAGATTTTTGACGTGCTCAACCGCGGCAAGGCGGCGATCGGCATTTTCGGCACGCAATATCGCGAGCTCATTCCGCGACCTGCGATGGATGCGTTGGTCGATCGTCTCGACACCTGGTTCGCGCGCTACGAAGAGGACGTGCTGATGTACGGCCGCGGCCGCAGCAACGTCACGCATCTCGGCGATTGGCTGATCGACCAGTTCCCGATGTCGAGTGCCTCAGAGGAATCGCTGTTGAGCATCGACGACGAGGTGCTGCAAGAGCTGCCGCTCGATCGCACCATTCAGACCATCCAGCGCCACAAGAACGTGTTCTCCACGCGGCTGCATCCGCTGTTATGCGCGCTCACTGCGGCGGAGCTCGTGGCTTACGCCGAGCAGCCCGAGAAGGACATGCCGGGCGTCGTGTCGGGCAAATTCCGCAGCATGCTGATCGACATTTTCGGCCGTACCTTCCCGGAGCGAAACTTCTTCCTGGTCGATCGCGATGCGGTCGCCGGCTACAAGACACGCGTCCACGACAACGTCGCCAAAGTCGGCGCGCAGATCGGCGCGATGCTGCGCAATGTTGCGGTCGCGGGTTAGGCGGCGGCCCGCGGGTTTGACCACCCAAAACGGCCGATTTATATAGCGGCCATCACAGGAATATTGCTTGAGCGCGGCCGGCTCCAACCGGCCCGCCGATTATCGAGCGAACGTCATGGCCGGACATTCCCAGTTCAAGAACATCATGCATCGCAAGGGGCGCCAGGATAAGGCGCGCTCCAAGCTGTTCTCCAAGCTCGCGCGTGAAATCACGACCGCCGCCAAGCTCGGGCTGCCCGATCCTTCAATGAATGCACGTCTACGCGCGGCGATCATCGCGGCCCGAGCCGAGAACATGCCGAAGGACGGCATCGAACGCGCCATCAAGAAATCGCAGGGCGGCGACAGCGAGAGCTACGACGACATCCGCTACGAGGGCTATGGTCCTGGCGGCGTGGCGGTGATCGTCGAGGCGCTGACCGACAACCGCAACCGCACCGGCGGCGAGGTTCGCGCTGCGTTCAGCAAGAACGGCGGCAATCTCGCCGAGACCGGCGCGGTGTCGTTCATGTTCGATCGGGTCGGCATTATCGAGTATGACTCCGGCGTGGCGAGCGCTGACGCGATGTTGGAAGCTGCGATCGAAGCCGGCGCCGACGATGTGGTGTCGAACGACCATGGCCACGAAATCTACGCCGCGCAGGATTCGTTCGGCAGTGTCGCCAAGGCGCTGGAGGCGAAGTTCGGCGAGCCGCGCAAGGCCGCGCTCACCTGGAAGCCGCAGAATGCGATCGCGCTCGACGACGCCAACGGCGAGCAGATGCTGGAATTGATGTCGGCGCTCGAGGACAACGACGACGTCCAGAACGTCTACGCCAACTTCGAAGTGTCGGATGCGGTGGTGGCCAAGGCCAGCGCGGGCTGACGTCGCGCCATCACCCGCCGTACTCCAGAATATGGAGCCCGCCGTCGTAGTCGGTGGGATAGACCAGGCCGGCAGCGTCAACGAACACGTCGGTTGACTGGATGAGTGAGACGTCCGGCTTGGGCAGATCGCTCATTTGTAGGCGTCCAGGAAGTTCGGCACCGCGATCCAGTCCATCGCCCCGTCATCGCTCTGCAGTAGATCATGCATGCGGCGGTCCTCCTCGGTCTTGAGGTCGACGCCGAGGTGCGTGCCGAGCAGGCGACCGTGCTTCACCACGTTGTTGCCATAGGGCGTGCGCTCGGTGTCGTAGGCCTTGAGCGCGGTGTCGATGTCGTCGTGGTCACGCAACGCTCGCGCCAGCGCCTTCGCGTCGCCGCCCGCCTTGGCGACGCCAAACCCCATGTGCGGTCGCGCCGAGGTCGCCGCATCGCCGACCATGGCGACGCGGCCGAACACGATCGACGGCGCGGTGAAGTCGTAGATCGGTGTGATGAACGGCTGCGGGATTTTCATTACGCAGTCGAGCAGCACCGGGGGCATGATATCGCGCGCATCCTGGTGCATCTGCGCGATCAAGTCTTTGCGGATCAGCGGCGGCGGCACCGAATACTCGTGCTGCACGCCGCGCTCGTCGACGCACATTTCCTTCATCGTGGCGGCGTCGGCGACGCGGTACCAGATGAAGTTGTAGCGGCGATGCCCCGGCCGCAGATCGTCGCTGAAGCCCGAGATGGGGTAGGTGATGACCTGCTGGCGGTGCGGCCAATAGAACACGAAGTACGGGAAGATCTCGCGCAGCGTCTGCGCCGCGAGGTCGGCCTCGTTCGGCGCGCCGCGCCAGATGTAGTAGCCGGCGTAGATCGGCTGCAGGTCGGGCGCGACGTGGCCGCGCACGCCGGAGCGGATGCCGTCGCCGCCAATCAAAATGTCGGCGTGCTCGACACGGCCGCCGGAAAAATACACACGCACACCGCTTCCGTCCTGATCGACGCGCTCGAAGTTCCAGCCGAGATGATAGCGTGCCGGATCGATTGTCGCGCGCAGCAGGCGCTGCAGCTTGTCCCACGACGTGAGAATTTGTCGCAGCGGCCGCTCGCCGGTGATACGGCCGGCGCGGTCGAGTGCCATACGTTTGGGCACCTCGATGCCGAGTTCATGGGTGCCCGCGCCGCATGCCTCCAGCGCATCGAGCAGTTCCGGATGCGTGGTGATGCCGGCGCCGCGGCCGACCAGTTCGATGCTGGAGCGCTCGTAGACGTCGGCCTGCCAGCCGATCTGGCGCAGGAACGCCGCGGCAAACAGGCCCGACATCGAGCCGCCGATGATGACGGCGCGGCGCTTGCGGCCACTGGTTGATGGTCCCGGCATGGTGACTGGGGGCGTGGGCTGCTATTGCGAGCCCTCAAGGCCCAGCGACTTCACCAGCGCGCCCCATTTCTTGTTTTCGGCGGCGATGTAGTGGCGCTGCTGCTCGATCGATGCGATCGGCTGCGGCAGGAGACCGATGTCGGCGACCTTCTTGACCATGTCGGGAGCCTCCATGATCCGCTTCATCTCGGTGTGAAGCTTGGCGGCGACGTCGGCCGGTGTGCCAGCAGGCGCGAGCAGCACATGCCAGGACACCGCTTCGTAGTCCGGCGCACCCACCGTCTCGCCGAATGGCGGCAGCTCCCGTACGGTCGGAAGCCGCGTCGAGGATGATACGGCCAAGGCTCGGAGCTTGCCGGCGCGAATCAGCGGCAGCGACGCGCCAGCCTCCGCGAACGCCAGCGCGATGTGTCCTGCCGCCACGTCGGCAATCGATTGCGGGCTGTTGCGATAGGGGACGTGGGCGAGATCGATCCCAAAACGCTGCTTCATGTATTCGGTGGTCAGATGCGGCGCACCGCCGACGCCCGATGACGAATAGCTGAGCTTGCCGGGCCGCTCCTTGACGTACGCGATCAGCTCGGGGACCGAGTGGATCGGCAGCTTCGGATCGATCACCAGGATGAATGGCGACTTCACGTACAGCGCAATCGGGATGAAATCCTTCTGCGCGTCGTAGGGCACGCTCTTGAGCAGCGTCGGACGGATCGCCATCACCGCGCTGGTCGCGACCGCCAGCGTGTAGCCGTCGGCAGCGGCAGCCTTGAGCGCGGCGATGCCGACAAGGCCTGCGCTGCCCGGCTTGTTCTCGACTATCACCGGCTTGCCGAAGCTCTGCGACAATTGCTCGGCGTAGAGCCGCACCGTGACGTCGAGGCCGGTGCCTGGCGCAAGCAGCGGCATGATGGTGATGGACTTGCTCGGATAGGTGTCGGAGCGCGCCGGCGTGGCGGCGGCAAGCGCAGCGAACCCGAGCAGCAAGAGCCTGCGCCTTAGCAAAAGTGCCATGACAATCCCCGGACCAAATGACACTCAGCGAGACTAGGTTGAGGCTTTGTTGGCAGCAAGCGACCAAGGGGCGGCTTTCCGCCTCAGCGCAGGATCGGATCGAGCACCGGCAGGCTGAGCAGCGCCGCCAGCGTGATGATCAGATAGGCGACCCGGCGATAGAGCTCATCCGAGGCGCCGCGGAAGATGAACGAGCCGAGGCCCACGCCGCCCAGGTAGAAGATGCCGAGCAGCAGCGACAGGGCCAGCGTCTGCGCCGTGAACAGTGCTTCGAAGGCATACGCGGCGATCAGCACCACGCCGCAGATCATGAAGAACACCATGATATTGGCGCGCACCGTCACCGAGCTGCCGACGCGGCTGAGCCAGTAGAGAATCACCGGCGGGCCCGCGATCTGCACAGCGCCCGCGCTGACGCCGGAAAACAGGCCGACCCCGAGCGTGACGAGCAGGCGCGGCTCGCCGTGAAAGCGCCAGCCAAGCGCGAGGGGCGGCAGCAGGCTGAGCACCATGATCGAAATGCACCAGCGCAGCACGATCGGATCGAGCGCGATCAGCGCCCAGGTGCCGAACGGCACGCCGACCGCCATGGCGATGGAGACCGGCAGGACCTCGCGCCAGTTGCACCGGCGCATCTCGCGAATTGCGAACGGCGAGGTGGAAGCGAAATCAACCAGCAGGATGGTGACCGCGGCGATGCGCGGGTCATAGATTGCGGCAGCGAGCGGCATGTAGATCATCGCGCCGCCGAACCCCGAGAAGCCGCGCACCAGTCCGGCCAGCGCCGCGACGGCCATCGCCATGACGAGGCGGCGCTCGGCAAGGGCGGCCGCAAAGGTCGCGCTGTCGGGAAGGTCGATCACGAGATTGGTCCGGCGGCCTTGTCTAGCAGTGGATAGCGGGCGGCGCGATTGGCGAAGCTGCCTAGCGCCTATGCGGTCGGGGCGGGCGGCGCTATGAACGGGGCGCTCATGCGACCGCCGATTCGCATCCTGGGGATCGATCCGGGGCTCCGCCGCACCGGCTGGGGCGTGATCGATGTTGCCGGCAACCGGCTGTCGTTCGTCGCCTGCGGCTCGGTCTCGACCGACGACAAGGCGGCGCTGGCCGCGCGGCTGGTCGCGATCCACGACGGGCTGTCGCTTATCATCGATCAGTTCGGCCCGGCGGAGGCCGCGGTCGAGGCGACGTTCGTCAATAAAGACGCAACCGCGACCCTTAAGCTCGGCCAGGCACGCGGCATCGCCCTGCTCGATTCCGGCTCGCGCGGGTCTCGAGGTTGCCGAATACGCGCCCAACCTGGTGAAGAAAACCATCGTCGGCGCCGGCCACAGCGACAAGACGCAGATCCGCATGATGATCGGCGTGCTGTTGCCCAAGGCCGATCCGCAATCCGACGACGCAGCGGACGCGCTCGCCATCGCGGTATGCCACGCGCATCACCGCGGCACGTCGGCGTTGCTCCGGCGCGTGGCCGGCGGTTAGTTCCTAAAATCGTAGAGATCCGCGTCGCTGTCGCGCCGTCCGGCGAGCGCCGCGGAGATCACGTCCGCCGCGATGCGCGAGTAGGTGGTGCCGTTGCCACCATAGCCGAGCGCGGCCCAGCAGTTCGGCAGCCGTGGAATCTGCCCGATCGTGGGCAAACCGGTTGCACTCGTGCCAAATGATCCGGTCCAGGCGAACTCCACCGTGTAGTCTGCGCTGCGAATCAGCCTGCGCAAGCTTGCGTCGCAACGTTTCGGTCTTGCGCGGCAGCAGCGCATCTCGCGTGGCTTCGTCGGAAAAGTCCTCGTCTTCCCCACCGCAGATGATGCGCCCGTCAGCCGTGGTGCGGACGTAGAGATAGGGATCCGACGCCTCCCAGATCATGCACTGCTCCGGCCATAGCCGCCGCTTCTGCCGCACAGTCGCGATCGCCCAGGTCGATACGATCCGATGTCCTTTGCTCGGCACGCGTTTCGGCAGCTCGTAGCCGCTGGCGAACACCAGATGGCGGCAACGAATGTGTTTGCCGTTTGCCGCCGTGGCCGTGACTCTCGTCCGCTTGGCTTCGATGCCGACGATGTCGACCGGGCAGAGAAGCTTTGCGCCATGCGTCACGGCCTCCCTAAGAAGCCCCAGCGTGACCTTGCGCGGATCGATCGCCAGGTTGCCGTAGCCGAGCAGCGCCGCCGACCGCGCGATGCCGAACCGCGCCCGCAACTCTTTCCGGCCCAGCCAGCGGCTTGGCAGCCCGGCAGCGCGTCTCGCGTCGTGCTCGCGCGCCAAGCCATCGGCATTCAGCACGTTGCCCGACAGATAGAGCGAGTCCCGCCTTGCGACATCGGCAACGCCGAGCTCCTGGAAGCGGGCCGTCAGCGCATCAACCGCGAGCTTGGAACGTCGCCAGGCGCGCTCCGCGTCCGGCTTGCCGATCTTTCGGGTCAGCTTTGTCAGCGGCGTGTCGATCTCATATTGAACGAGAGCGGTGCTCGCCGTGGTCGAACCCTTCGCCGGTCCGCGCCGGTCCACCACCACGACGCGCAGTCCGCTGTCGCGCAGAGCATCTGCCACCATCGCCCCGGTGATGCCGGCGCCGATCACCAGCACATCGGTTTCGACGTCGAGCCGAAGCGGCTGATGGGGAACCGGCGCCGCGCGATGCTGCTCCCAGATCGAACGTCCGGTGCGCAGGTCCTTGGCTTTCGTGACCACGGCAATGCCTTTTTTCAAATCTTTCAAATCGACCGGAGGTAACGCTTTGGCTGGGAATTCGATCCCGACTGGCCTCAAGGCCGCTCCCGACTCGTGGTAACAAACGGCCATGATCGGCAAGCTCAAGGGCGTGATCGACAGCTACGGCGAGGACTTCATCGTCCTCGACGTGCAAGGCGTCGGCTATCAGGTGCATTGCTCGGCGCGCACCCTGCAGGCGCTGCCGGCCGCCGGCGAGCCGGCGACGCTCTCGATCGAGACCCATGTGCGCGAGGACCAGATTCGGCTGTTCGGCTTCCTCAGCGACATCGAGCGTGAATGGTTCCGCCTGCTGCAGACCGTGCAGGGGGTCGGCGCCAAGGTCGCGCTCTCGGTGCTCGGCACCTTCAAGCCGGCCGACCTCGCTTCTGCCATCGCGATGGGCGACAAGGCCACGATCAAGCGCACGCCCGGCGTCGGGCCGAAGGTTGCCGAGCGCATCGTGATCGAATTGAAGGACAAGGCGCCGGCCTACGCGGCGCTCGATCCGTCGGTGATTCGGCTGTCCGGCGCGGTCGAGGAGAAGCGCGCGCCGCAGCCGGTGCTCGACGCCGTGTCGGCGCTGGTCAATCTCGGCTACGGTCAGCCGCAGGCCG
>CAWBFG010000008.1:0-396822 GCA_963787955.1 uncultured Alphaproteobacteria bacterium
GCACTAAATCGCTGCGCGATAGCCCGCTGAGGCGGGGCCCGTGACGATCTGCACGGCAATCTGGGTGGAGATGGCCAATAGCGGGTTGGGCGTCCTGTCTTGAGGATCGAGGTGTCGTCAACCTCATCCCAGACAGGAGTTGCCTATGAGTACCGATACTGTCAGCCCGCTGCGCCAGCGCATGATCGAGGACATGAACGCGCGCAAGCTCTGTGCGGGCACGCAGACAGGTCATATCCGCAGTTGCAAGCGGTTCGCCGCGTTTCTCAAGCGGTCTCCTGACACGGCCACCCTTGAGGATATCCGCCGTTTCCAACTGCACTTGGCCGAGACCGGCGTGAGCATCTGCACCCGCAACCGCATCATGACCGGGCTGCGGTTCTTGTTCCGCGTGACGCTGCGGCGACTGGATTTGGCCGCCGAGATCTATCACCTCCGCGAGCCGCAGAAGATTCCACTGGTGATGAGCCCGGACGAGACCAAGCGCCTGTTGGCTGTCGCCAGCAGTCTCAAGGCCCGCATTCTGCTCAGTCTCGGCTATGGCTGCGGATTGCGCGCGGGCGAGGTAGTCCGGCTTAAGGTCAAGCATATCGACAGCGCGCAGAAGATCATTCGCGTCGAGCAGTCCAAGGGCCGCAAGGATCGCAATGTCATGCTGTCGGCCGAGACGCTCGATCTGTTGCGCCAATGGTGGCAAGTCCGCCCATCGCGCCATGATGCCGGAACGCCCTTGGAGGAGCGCTGGCTGTTTCCCGGCCTTAGGTCCGGCAGGCCGATGACGACCCGCCAACTTAACCGCCTGTTTCATGAGGCGGCCGACGCGGCCGGTATCAGGAAAGGCGTGACGCTGCACGCGCTGCGCCACAGCTTTGCGACCCACCTGCTCGAACGCGGCACCGATATCAGAATCATCCAGGCGCTGCTGGGCCACGACAAACTGGACACCACGGCGCGCTACACCCGCGTCGCCACCGGCATGATCGCCAGCATCGAGAGCCCGCTCGACCTGTTGTCGCGAGCCACGCAAGAAGCCCAGGAAGAGCAGAAAGATCAGCCGTCGGCGTAACAGCCCGCGGCCATGTCCCGTCCAGCGCTGGAGGTCGCGGATATCTTCCGCGACCACGGGGCGGCGTGGCGCAGAGCCAATGCCGGTCACGTCAGCCTCGACCACTTGAAGGTGATGTCAGCCATCGAGCGCTGCCGCACGGCGGCACTCGGCGGCCATGTCGCGCGCTGCGAGAACGAGAAGTGCACTCACACCATCATCGCCTACAATAGCTGCCGCAACCGGCATTGCCCCAAGTGTCAGGGCGCTGCTGCACGCGAGTGGCTGGCCGAACGCGAGGCCGAGCTGCTGCCGGTGCCGTACTTTCATGTGGTCTACACATTGCCGGCCGCGATCCGCGACATTGCCTATCAGAACAAGGCGGTGATCTACGACCTGCTGTTCAAGGCCTCGGCCGAGACCACGCTCACGATCGCAGCTGATCGCAAGCATCTCGGTGCTCGCATCGGCTTCATGTCGGTGCTGCACACCTGGGGCTCCGCGCTAACGCACCACCCGCATGTCCATATGGTCGTGCCGGGTGGCGGCCTGTCGCCGGATGGGTCGAGGTGGATCGCGTGCCGACCGCGCTATTTTCTGACCGTGGAGGTTCTCTCGGCGCTGTTCCGCCGGCTGTTTCTGAGATGCTGATCGCGGCGCACGACGCCGGCCGTCTGCAGTTCTTCGGCGACCATGTGCGGCTCGCCGACAAGGCGGCGTTCGATGCCTATCTAGCGCCTTTGCGCCAGATCGATTGGGTGGTCTACGCCAAAGAGCCATTCGCCGGGCCCAAGCAAGTGTTGCGATATCTGTCGCGCTACACCCACCGCGTCGCGATCTCCAATCGCCGGCTGCTGTCCGCCGACCAGAACAGCGTCACCTTCAAGTCCAAGGACTATCGGATCGAGGGGGCCGCCCGGGACAAGACGATGACGCTGGCGACCGACGAGTTCATCCGGCGCTTCCTGATCCATGTCCTGCCGAAAGGCTTCCATCGCATCCGACACTATGGGCTGCTCGCCAGTACCAACCGAGCCGCGAACATTGCGCACGCTCGCGAGCTGCTCGCCGTGCCGTCTCGCCCAAAACAACCCGACACGCCCGAAGCAACGATCGACCAACCTCGCGTACTGTCGCAGCCATGCCCGTGCTGCGGCGGCCGCATGATCATCATCGAGACCTTCGAGCGCGGCTGCGAGCCGAAGCACCGGCCCACACCACCTTCGGCGGCGATCAGGGTCGACACCTCATGATGCCGTCACCGCCGATCAACGACAGCTACGATACCTGCAATTCCCGCTGGCTCTCAGCCAGCAGCGCCCAAGTTCGCGTTGATCCGCTCGATTGCCCCGGTCGCAATACCAACCTGGTCGTTCTACCCGCAGATCGCTCGTTCACCCCAACGTGCTCACACTGGCTTTGCAGAAAACCGATCGCGGCAACCGATCCTGTCCAACCTCATCAACCCAAAACCCGCGGCTAAATCCCCATAGCATCCGCGGCACCGCCAGTGCCCCACTTCCCGCGATTTCCTGCCTTGGCGCTTTTCGGACGCCGGTCGCCGGAGCGCGTGGATGGCATCCCATGCCGGCGTCCGAAAACCTGCACAAAAGCGGAAATACTCACTGCGAGCAGATGTTTTCCGCTTTACCCCGGTGGTCTCAACCGATCGACGCAACACTTTATCTTAAACGGAAAAGATGGAGTGTGTGGTGATCAGTCAAAGCTATCGTCGAGGTTTCAGTGCGGCAGAGAAAACGGAGTTATGGGATCGCTGGCAACGGGGAGAGTCGCTGAAAGCGATTGGGCGAGCATTTGGTAAGCCATCATCGTCCATCTATTTCCAAGTGGCGCCGCACGGTGGGATTCGCCCTGCGCCACGGCGTCGCTCGCGGTTGGCATTGACGCTCTCAGAGCGCGAAGAGATATCCAGGGGCATTGCGGCGCATCGATCGGCGCGATCGATGGCCCGGTTGCTGGGTCACTCGCCCTCGACGGTGAGCCGAGAAATCAGCCGGAATGGCGGCTATGATCGATACCGAGCGGCGCGGGCTGATGAGAAAGCTTGGGTCCGGGCTCGTCGTCCGAAACGTTGTAAGTTGGCGCACAATCCGCGGCTACGACAAGCAGTGGCGAGGAAGCTCAGATCGAATTGGTCGCCGGAGCAGATCGCCGGTTGGCTGAAGCGCGCGTATCCTGCAGATGAGTTTGATCGCGTGTCACACGAGACGATCTATCGCAGCTTATTTGTTCAAGCCCGCGGCGTGCTTAAGAAAGAGCTGCTTGGCCATCTTCGATCGAAGCGGACAATTCGTCGATCAAAGCGGGCTGGCCTGAATGGCGATAGACGGGGGCAAATCAAGGATATCGTCTCAATCAGGGAGCGGCCGGCAGCGATTGAAGATCGGGCGGTACCTGGTCACTGGGAAGGCGACCTCCTGTCCGGATCGAAGAACAGCTACATCGCGACTTTGGTCGAACGCCATACGCGTTACGTGACGTTGGCGAAGGTGACTAACAAGGATACGCAGACGGTCGTTTCTGCGCTCATCAAGCAGGCGAAGCGGCTACCGGATGAGCTGTACAAGTCCCTGACCTGGGACCGGGGCAAGGAGCTTGCGGATCATCGGCGATTTACGTTAGCGACCGACATCGAAGTTTACTTCTGCGATCCGCAAAGCCCGTGGCAGCGCGGTTCCAATGAGAACACCAATGGCCTGCTGAGACAGTATTTTCCAAAGGGAACCGACTTGTCGGTGTACTCGCAAACTCATCTGAACAAGGTAGCGCGTCAGCTAAACGAACGGCCACGTAAGACCTTGCAATTCGAAACCCCCGCAGAGAGATTTAACGCCTGTGTTGCATCGACCGGTTGAGCCGGCACCTAAAAGCGGACAATGTCCGACATCGGCTCTCTTACTCGATCACCTCCTCGCCGCGGGCGAGCAGTGAGAGCGGCACAGTCAGACCAAGCACCTTGGCGGCCTTGAGGTTGATCGCCAAATTGTATTTGGTCGGCGCCTGCACCGGCAGGTTGGCAGGCTTCTCGCCTTTGAGGATGCGGTCAACGTAGCCCGCCGCGCCGCGGTATTGGTCGATAAAATCGGGCCCATAGGAGATCAGACCACCGCCGGCGACGAAGAGGCGTTGGGAGTAGACCGCGGGCAATCCGCTGCATGTCCCCTGAATGCGGACATCCGCGCCAGCAGGCAGGACGCGTTCTACATCGGCCGCGGCTAACTCGGACTTGCCCGTCGAAGGTTGCCATCCATGCCCCAAACCCTTCCAGGACGATCAGCGCCACCGATGGATCTCGCCGTTGGAGCGACCGATGACCAAGATCGGCCGCTGCTTATCGCCGGCTTCAAAGGCACACCCGAAGAGATCGAGCGACAGTGGTACGAGCAGGTCTTTCGTGGCCACGGGGACAGTATGGCGCAACTGACCTGGCGCGCTGTGCTGGTCGGCTCGTGCCTGGGCAGTGTGCTGTCGCTCACCAACCTCTACATCGGTCTCAAGGCCGGCTGGGGCTTCGGCGTCGCTATCACGGCCTGCATCTTGTCCTATGCGATCTGGACGGGCTTGCTCAAAATCGGCCTCGCACGCACGCCCATGACCATCCTCGAGAACAACTGCATGCAGTCGACGGCCAGCTCGGCTGGCTACTCCACGGGCGGCACGCTGGTCTCAGCCTTTGCGGCCTACATCATCATCAATCACCAGTCGATGTCTGTGCCGCTCATGCTGGCCTGGGTGTTCTTTATCGCCGTCCTCGGGGTCACCATGGCTATCCCCATGAAGCGGCAGATGATCAATATCGAGCAGCTGCGCTTCCCTTCCGGCATTGCGGCAGCTGAAACTTTGCGCGCGCTGCATGCCAAAAGCTCGCAGGGTCTGCGCGCCGCTAAGGCGCTCGGTCTCGCCGGGCTGATCGCCGCGATCGACAAGTTCTGGGCGGAAGGGCTGTCGACGATCAGCGCGAGCCTCGAACGCTTTTCGAGCGGGGCCCTGCTGACGGGCCTGCAGAAGTGGCTCCTCGGCAGTCATTACGACGCCTGGGCGGGCCGCACCGTGGTCTTTTCCTGGGATTTCATATTTCTCGCCGCCGGTGCCATCACCGGCATGCGGGTCTGCGCGACCATGTTCGTCTCGGGCACGTTGTGTTGGGCTGTGGTCGTGCCGGTCCTCCAGGCGAATGGCGTCATCGAAGGTGCGGGCTTCGCCGCCATCGTGCAGTGGACGCTCTGGTTCGGCGCATCTTGCATGGTGGCCGCAGGACTGTTGAGTTTTGCGCTGAGCTGGCGCACGGCATTAAGCGCGTTCCGCGACCTTGGACAAATGCTCTCCTTCCGCTCAGCTCCTACGAGCGAAGCCGGTCGCATCGAGGCGCCAATGAGTTGGTTTGCTGCTGGCCAGATCGTGTCGCTTGTTGCGCTTGCCTGGCTCGGTCACGCGAGCTTCGGCATGCCGGTCTGGGAAAGTATCATCGCGGTGGTGCTGTCGTTCCTGCTGGCGCTTGTCGCCTGTCGCGTGACGGGCGAGACCGACACGACGCCTGTCGGCGCAATGGGTAAAGTCACGCAGCTCACCTTCGGCGCACTGAGCCCTGGCAACGTCAATGTCAACTTGATGAGCGCCAACATCACCGCCGGCGCGGCGACTTCAGCGGCCGACCTGCTCACCGACTTGAAGAGCGGCTACCTGCTTGGTGCCAACCCTTGTCAGCAGTTTCTGGCCCAGTTCTCTGGCATCTTCGTCGGTACGGTCGTCTCGGTGCTCGCGTTTGCGGCCCTGGTGCCCAACGCGCAGGTGCTCGGCACCGACCAGTTCCCGGCGCCCGCCGCCCAGACCTGGTCCGCCGTTGCCATCGCGCTGGGCCAGGGCCTGTCCTCGCTTGAGCCCGTCAAGCTGTGGCTGATTTTTGCCGGCGGTGTCGTCGGAGTGGTGCTCACGCTCGCGCCTGTCTTGCTCCCGAAATACCAGGCGTATCTTCCTTCAGCGGCAGCGTTCGGCCTCTCCTGGGTGTTCCACTGGTACTATGGGCTCCTATTCTTCCTGGGCGCCCTCGTTGCGTTCCTGCTCGAGAAACGGAAACCGAAGCTTGCCGAAGAGTTCACCTTCCCGGTGGCCTCGGGTGTGGTGGCCGGAGGCTCGCTGATGGGCGTGGTGCTGGTGCTCTGGGCCAACGGAGGCAGCATTCTCAGCAAGCTCTTCGGCGATTGACGAGACAGGCACGGCCTTGCTGATGCCGCTCTTCGCCGCCGGCCGTCGCAACGACGCACTTACCCTTCATCGGCAGCCTGCCACGAGGTGATCAACTGAGAGGGTCGTGTGGCCCTAAGCGGCGTGCCGAAATGCGCACCGCATGTCCGATGTTGAGGGATACGAAACTCCCCGAGCCTGACCATACCGCGCTGCTGTTCCGGTGGAGGCCGAATTGGGAGAATGGTGCAGCAAAATTTTCATTCGCCCGAGGTCCATCGGAGGGTCCCCCGCTCGAATCTCGTCTTCGAAAATAGTGCTTAAGCCATTGACTTTATTGGCGCTCCCTACGGGACTCGAACCCGTGTTTCAGCCTTGAGAGGGCGAAAACTGCGCTGCCTCGCGCCCTAGCGGCACATCGGCATGATCGTGAAAGTGAAATCGTAGAAATTCAGCGTATTACATCAACAGTTGCATCATCGATCAGAACCGTTCTGTTCGCCTTCCCGACCCCAAGGCCTTCATCGATCGCGATCAGGCTTTGCGGCGGGTTTCTTTCCTGCGCGGCGTGGAGCTCGACCCCGCCGACCTGATAGACGCGCTCGACAACACAGTGCCGACCGACGCGACGCTCGAAAAGTCACACTGGCGGGCGACAATACCTAGACGCGCATGCCCCGGCGAGGTGGTCGAGGTGCTCGGTCGGGGTCATGTCCCGGCCTTCGCAATGGGCGCCGTATATAATGTCCAAACCGGCCCTTGCGTGGCTGTTGCCGCCTGACGCGAAGCCGTCAAAACGCAGCTTGCTTGCACCGCCATGTTGTTCACTATATGTTCCCATGCTCGTGGAGTCGAATTGTATCTTCCAACCGAGGCCGTCGTGGCCAATCAAATCGTCATCACGGAAAAATCGAGCCAAGCCAAAGACGTTCGCGCAGCCGTCGGTTCTCGGTACGGAGACATTCTTGCGGCTGAAGGTCATCTGCTCGATTTGCTCGAACCGGAAGACGTGGTGCCGGAGTGGAAGCGCTGGTCGCCAATCTTGCTGCGGCCCGATGGACTGTACGGCACGCGCCCGGCCGAGGGCGGCAACAAAGCTGCCAAGCTCAGAGCCATCCGCGAGGCACTGCGTAGCGCCAAGCGGGTTTGGCTTGCAACCGATTGCGACCGCGAAGGTCAACTGATCGGTCAGGAAATTCTTGAGCATTACAATTACCGCGGCCAGGTAATGCGGGTGCTGTTCACCGCGCAGGACCAGCAGACCATCCGCGATGCATTCGGGCGGGCAAAACCAAATAGCGAATATTCCCGGCTTTACGCCGCAGCCGTTGCGCGCCGCCAGTCCGACCAGATTTACAATCTGTCGCTCACCCGCACCGCCACCGTCATTCTAGGGCAAGGTTCGCGCCGCGTGATTGGCGTCGGTCGGGTGAAGACGCCGACTCTGGCGATCGTGTGCAAGCGCGAGCTGGAAATCCGGAACTTCGTACCCGTTTCGTATTTTGAGATTGTCGCCACCGCGAAAGTTGCGGGTGGGCAATTCCAGATGCGACACGCCCCGCAGGAGCGAATTCTCAAGCGTGAGAATGCCGAGATCGTCGTCAACGCAGCTCAAGGTTTTGAGGGGCCGCTTGGTGTGCGCGTCGAGGACAAGCGGCAAGGGCCGCCCAAGCTGCACGATCTGCCGTCGCTGCAGAAGCTCTGCGGCTCGCGCTTCGGCTGGCCGGCCAGCAAGACACTCGCGGTGGCGCAGGAGCTTTATGATGGCCAGGGCAAGAAGATCATCACCTATCCGCGCGCCGAGGTGCGCTACCTACCACAGAGCCTGATATCGGATGTGCCGAAGATCGTGGCTGGGCTGCGAGTAGGCAAATCGTTCAGTGCAATCCCGGTGCCTGATCCGCCGATCGTACGTAGAGGCGCGAGCGGCAGCTTCTACGACAAGGGACTGGAAGGCGCGAGCCATCACGCCGTTATTCCCAACGTCAACACGATCGACAAATTGCGCGAGGTCTGGCCCCGCCTGTCGTCCGATGAGAAGAAACTGTTTGACGTCGTCGCGCGGGCCTATCTGGCCGGCCTGATGCCCGACTTCCGCTACCGGCAGACCACCGCAACGCTCGATGTGCGTGGCTTTGAATTCCGCGCCAGCGGCCGCCAACCCATCGATCTCGGCTGGCGCGCTGCGTTTCCGGAGTGGCAACCCGCTGACGAGAAGGGCGACGAGGCGCAATTGCTACCGCCGCTGCGCAACGGCGAGACCGCGCAACTGCATGATCCAAAAATCGAGGACAAGGAGACCCGGCCACCGCCGCGCTACAACGAAGGCACCCTGATCGAGGCGATGCAGAATGCCTGGCGGTTCGTTGACGATGAGGTTTTGCGGGAACGCCTGAAGGAGGCCAAGGGCATCGGCACGCCGGCGACGCGAGCCGAGATCATCGGCGGGCTCAAGAAGCAGAACTTTCTGATTGCCCAGGGCAAACACATCGTGCCGACCGAGACCGGTCTGTCGCTGTTCGGCGTCCTCAAACAGGCCGATCCGGCGCTGGTCGATCCGGGCGTCACGGCGCAACTGGAGTGCCTGCTAGACGAAGTCGTGGTCGGCAAGCAGGAGATGGTCGGCGCAATTGACGCCGTGTGCAATGTCGCAGAGCGCATCATCGGCAAGCTGAAGGACGGCGCTGCCGCTGGAGGACTACCGTCATTGGGTTCTGCAGCTGGCAATGGTGCCGCAGCCTATCCGCCGACGCCTGCGATGAAGCGCTTTGCCGACAGCCTGGTCCGTCAAAAGGGCATCAAGCCACCGCCCGGCTACAAGACGTCGATCTCGGTCTGCCGCAAGTTCCTCAACGAACATGCGCCGAAGAAAACCGACGGTGAAACGGTCGGGAAGCATGAACCGAAGCCGGTCAGTCCGGCCCAGTTGCTGTATGCCAAGAAGATCGCGCAGGGGAAAGGTCTCATCCTCCCCGATGAGGCCAAGGCCAGTTCGGCCGCGATGTCGGCGTGGATCGACGCAAACCGAGGCACCAAGCGCGGCAGGCGCGGTCGCAGGACCGGTTTCAAGTCTGCAAAGTCGACTGCGCTTCAGTCGACAGCGCCGGTACCGCCCAAGAGATCTCGGAAACGCAAAGCTGACACCACCGCCGCAACGTCGTCGCCCGCAGAGCCCAGTCCCGTGACCGGCACGCCACTGCAGATTCCTTATGGCAACAAGGAGGTCGCCCAAAAGCTCGGCGCCCGTTATGGCTCGTCAGGATGGTACGCGCCACCTGGCGTTGATCTTTCTGCATTCGGCGAGCGTGGTTGGTTGTAGCGATCGGCGGCAGTCCACGGTGACAGTTTGCCTGAAGCTTTGAAGCTGGTGTTGATCACCGCTTATTAACTGCCGGTCGCCAATCTGCCTGCGGTTTGATTCGTGGAGTAACGCGTGACCGCCGAAATACACAAGTTGAGCGATTATCGTAGCGCAGATATCGCCGATACCGAGATTGATCTCGTGACTGCGGTAGACGCCGCCATCCGGGACTTGCGCGAAATTCTAATGCACTGGGGCTCCGAAGGCGCGCGGCAACGCGCGAAAGAGTGCGAGCTGATGTTGTGTCGCGCCTTTTCCAATGCTGCCATTTGCAAGTAAGGTCATTGATTGTTTCCCATGAGAAGGACTCGGTCGTTTGATCCTCTTGACCTCACCCTTGCCATCAAGAACCGGGGCCGTCCTCCCACTCCATGGCGATGGGAGATTTACAAAGCGGGAAAGAGCAAGCCAGTGCAGCTATCCGATTTCTTTGCCACCATGTCGGAAGCGACACGGGCGGGGCGAGCGGCATTGGCAGAGCTCCGAGAACAGTTGGCTTTGATCGCCCCATCATGCCCAGCCTCCGCCGCTGATATCCCCAGCCGGCGGAATCACACTGTTCGCCGATAATCACGGCCCTTTTTCAACAGCATCGACCCGTTCCGAACTTTTGCTTGGCGTCCAGGTCAATTTCGCTTGGGTGCTGCCTCCATCAGCAATGCGAGCGCCCGTCTGAAACTCCCGGCTCCCGCAGGCGCGCCTTTGTAGTGCGCCTGGCGGTTCATTATCTTGATGACCGCAAGTTGCATGTATCCAAGATTGCGTGGCTGCTCGGCTTTCAAAAGGTGGGCGCATTCACGCATGCGTTCAAGCGCCGGAACGGCAATACGCCCGGCAAGGCGCGTGCTGAGTATCGCGTTGAAGCATGCAGCGTGTATCCTTGCTGTCTTAATTCGGACGTGCGAGCCATGATAATCAGACCAGTCGTCGCTTTGATCCGACCAGCCGTCGCCTTGAGTATCAGCCTTGCCACGCTCGCTTTGAACCAAAGCGAAACCTTGGCGCAGACCAGGCAGATCCGGATCGTCGTGCCGTTTGCTCCCGGCGGGGCTCCCGATGTGGTTGCCCGGCTGCTCGGGGAACAGATCGCCCGTGAACAGGGCGTAACCGTGGTGGTCGAGAACCGCCCCGGCGCCGGCTCAATCATCGGCTCCGATCAGGTCGCGCGTGCAGCCCCCGACGGCAACACGCTCCTCGTCATCTCCACGAGCTTCCTCACCAACCCACACCTGCACAAGGTGAACTACGATCCCCTTGCTTTCGAGCCGATCTGCCAGCTCGTCAGCGCGCCGTCGCTGATCGCGGTCGGCACGGCGTCGCCCTACAAGACGCTGCGCGATCTGCTCGACGCGGCGCAAGGGAGCCCCGGCAAGATCACGCTCGCAAGTCCGGGTCCCGGGACCACCTTCCACATCGCGCTCGAGATGCTCAAGCGCGCCGCTAAGGTGAACATAACCTATGTTCCCTATGCGGCGACGCCGCCCGCGCTGAATGCACTTCTCGGCGGGCATGTGGATGCGGTTTTCTCAGACATCGCGTCGATGAGCAGCCAGCTGAAGGCGGGCACGATCCGCGCACTTGTCACCGGCGGCGCGAGTCGGATCGCGAGCCTGCCGGACGTGCCCACGGTCGCGGAGTCCGGCGTCAGTGGCTTTGACGTGGAGACCTGGTTCGGCGTCGCGGCGCCGCCGAAGGCGCCAGGCAACGCGACGGCCGAGCTGATCGCTTGGTTTTCCGCCGGCCTGCGCGCCCACGAGGTGCGCCAGAAACTCGCCGCGCAGGGTTTCGGCCCGGCCGGGCGCTGCGGCGCCGAATTCGGCTCCCTGCTCCGCCAGAACTACGAGCGGATCGGACAGATGATCCGCGATACGAACATCAAGGCGGAATGATCGTGCCGGAGGCGACCGGCAGCCACTCGGTGATCATCGCCGGCGCGGGGCCGGTCGGGCTGGGCTTGGCCTGCGAGCTCGGCCAGCGCGGCGTCGACTGCCTCTTGATTGAACGGCGCGACGGCACTCTCGACGTGCCGAGGCAAAGCATGGTGAGCGCGCGCAACATGGAGTTCTGCCGCCGCTGGGGCGTAGCGCAGACGGTGCGCACGACGGTCTGGCCCGAAAGCCATCCGCGCGATTTCGTCTATCTCACGAACATGCGCGGCCGCGAGCTGATGCGGATCAAGGTGCCGTCATACAAGGAGCGGGATCGGCGCGATTTCACCCCCGAGGCGGCATGCCCCTGTCCGCAGATCTATTTCGACCCGATCCTGGTCCGGCGTGCGCGCAGCTTTCCGAACGTCACGCTCGCCTACAACACTCGCCTCGACGGATTTGCGCAGGACGAGACCGGCGTGAGCGTGCACGTCACCGACATGACGACCAGTGCCGCGCGCACCCTGCGCGCGCGCTATCTGATCGGCTGCGACGGGCCGTCCGGCGTGGTCCGCGAGGCGCTGGGCTTCGGCGTCGAGGGGCTCGGCACGCTCGCGCACAGCGTCAACCTTTACTTCCGCTCCGCCGATCTCGCGACCGTGCATGACAAGGGTTGGGCCCGTTTCTACCGGGTGATCGACGAGACCGGCTGCTGGGCCGAGCTGATCCCGATCGACGGCAAGGAACTCTGGCGGCTGACCGTGTTCGACGAGCCGCTGAGCAAGGCCGACGCCGCCTTCCTGCTCGAGAAACTCGCCGGCGGACCCTTCACTTATGAGATGCTCAACGTGTCGCCCTGGCAGCGGCGCGACCATGTGGCCAAGCGCTATGGCGAAGGCCGCGTCTTCATCGCTGGCGATGCCGCGCACGAATGCTCGCCGACCGGCGGCATCGGCATGCACACCGGCCTCGAGGAGGCGGTCAATCTCGGCTGGAAGCTTGCCGCCATGGTGGAAGGCTGGGGCGGGCCGGCTCTGCTTTCCTCTTACGAAATCGAGCGCCGCCCGATCGCGGTCCGCAATGTCGAGCTGGCGACCCGGTCGTTCAATGCCATCGCCGCAATTCCCGGCTGGCGCGAAGGGCAAGCCCAATGGAACGCCGGTGTGGCCTGGCTGTCGATCCCAGAACACATCAAGCTCAACTACTGCTACGAGGACTCGCCGATCTGCGTGCCGGACGGCTCGCCGGCGCTCCCTGGGGATCCGAAGCAATTCGTTCCAACCACCCGCCCCGGCGTGCGCGCGCCGCATGCGTGGCTCGACGACGGGCGCTCGACGCTCGACCTGTTCGGGGACGGCTTCGTGCTGTTGCGGCTCGGCGCCAACCCGCCCGACCCGGCGCCATTGCACGATGCCGCGAGCGCGCATGGCATGCCGCTGCGTGCGGCCGCGATCGCCGAGGCTGACATTGCCGCCCTCTACGAGACGCGACTGGTCCTGGTGCGGCCGGACGGTCACGTGGCCTGGCGCGGAAGCGAATGCCCGGCCGATGCCGCGGCGATCGTGCAGCGTCTGCGCGGCGCGGCCGGCCCGCGCTCGATCATGCCGGACCGGCGCTCCGAGGCGCGGGCCCCGCGAGCGCATTTGCTATAGTGCGGGAAACCCGTTGGAGAGCGCCCCATGACCGCAAGCGACACGCTGACCGCACCCGCCGGTGGTTCCTATGACGAGATCCGCAAGGCCTGGAACGCAGCCCGGCTGCAGCCCTTGTGGGAGAACCGGCTCGCCCACAAGGAGCGTGAGGGCGGACCGCCGCCGCAGCATTGGTCGTGGAAGGAGGTCCGGCCACTGGTCGACCACGCGATGAAGGTGACGACGCCGGCCGCCATCGAGCGGCGGGTGCTGACCTTCACCGATCCCGAGGCGCTCGGCGGACCCGGCAGCACCTGCACCAACCTGACGACGGCGTTGCAGATTCTCCTGCCCGGGGAAAAAGCAAGGCCGCACCGCCACACCATGAACGCGCTCCGCTTCGTCATCGAGGGCGGTGGCGCGTCCACCGTGGTCGACGGCAAGGACTGCCTGATGGAGCCGGGCGATCTCATCCTCACGCCCGGCTGGACTTGGCACGAGCACATCCATCGGGGCGACAAACCCATCATTTGGCTCGACGCGCTCGACGCGCCGCTGCACCGCTATCTCGGGACCGACGCGTTCGAGCCGGGGCCGGTGCACGATCTGCCGAACCTGCCCGACGACAAGGCGTTCGCATTTCCGAACATCGTGCCGGAGCTGAGCGAGCCGGCGACCCTGTTCTCACCGGTGTTCCGCTATCCGTGGGCGGCCGCGCGCGACGCGGTGGCGGTGGCGCCGAAATGGAAGGACGGCACCAGGCGCGTGCGCTACATCAACCCAATAACCGGCGGCTCCACCATGCCACTCATGGACTGCTATCTCGTGCGGATCGAGAAGGGCAGCGAGACCGTGCGTTTCCGCTCGACCAGCAACGCGGTGTGCCTGGTCTGCGAGGGCAGCGGCACCACGCTCGCCGGCGAGAGCACGATCGCCTGGGAGATCCATGACGTGTTCAGCATGCCGCACGGCAACTGGATCACGCACCGGGCGAACGAGACCGCGACGCTGTTCCTGGTCACCGACCGCGACGCACTACGGCGGCTCGATCTGCTCAAGGAGCAATACGGAAACGAGTGAGAAGGTAACGCAATCAGGGCAATATCATTGCTCTTTTCATGTTGCAGCAGCGAAGTGGCGCGTAGTCGCCGCGCACTGTCGCGCAGCATGCGATAGGCGTGGCTTTGTGTGCCCTCTCAGGTTCTGCCACGGTCCGCTCCCCATGCAATTTCCCCCTGAACGGCATTTACCGTCGAGCGGCGACCTGTTGCAACGCGACACTGGTGGCGATCGCTCATGTCACCTCTGACGTGCCAGGCGGATCGAATTTTGTCTTTTCCAGGCCCCAGGTCACCCAGCCAGGTCGGGATTGCCTCGCAAACAATTCGAGAAACGGTCCCTCGCCGCCGATATACCGCTCGATGCGGCGATACAGTTCGTCCGGCTTGCGGCTGTGCTCGCGCCGCGGCGTCACAATGACTTCGTGCACGCCGGCATCACGCCGCAGGCTTTTGCCTCGCTTGCAGAGCACCACGTACTCGGCGTTTTTCCTGGTGGTGAAGCCGGTGCCGGTGTGAAGATCGGCAAGTCTGAAATTCGCAGGATCCGCGAGCGGGCGCAGCTTGATCAGCACGAAGCCCATTGCGGTCGGTCGAAAGCCCCCACGCCCTGATCAGCGGCAGATGAGCACCAATGACCAGCAGCGGCCCGGGCACGCACAGGAACAGCACCGCGTTCCGAGCGACGCGCTCAGCCGCGCGCGTGTTCTACCGCACCCATCCTTTCTTAATATTAGAAAGCAAGAGACAAGATAGAGAATAGAGAAGAAAACCGGTGACAGTGTTCCAAAAACGTGCGGGTACCTGCACGTTTTTGGAACAGTTACCCGCCCGCTTTTGGAACATCTCAATCTTGGATCGGGTACCAGAGATGGGCGAGCAGCGGCGCCCGTCCTGGTCGGCTTTCAATAATCCGGACGACACCCGCCTTTGCCAGTTGATGGAGCGCCCGCGTTTTCGTGTTGCGGGGGATGCCAGCGGCCCGCAGATTGCGATTGGACATCCGAACTGGATTACGCCCGCGCCCCTTCAAGATCAGCCGGTCAAGTTCAACCAGGATAAACCATGCCGGGCCGGAAACCCGATGACGGGCAAGCTCAACAGCGCGGGCGTGCGGGATGCGTGCGAACGTTTCCGTCAGCCGCTGGCCGGCGCTGCGATCCTGGGGTCCGCTGCTCCTGGCGCAGCGCCGTCAGGTCATCGAACACGTCGGTCGGGTCTGTCGAGCCGACAAGGCGCAACTTAGGGCGTCTGGGCATTGCTACGCTCCAGCCTGCCGCAACAGCCCGCCGGCCATCAGCTCGCGGACCTCAACCCACATCCGCTGATCACTATTCCGCGCGGTGATCGCCGAGACTTTGCGGCCATCGCACAACGGCCTTGACCTCGACGCCAATCGGCAGGCCTCCGGTCACGGCCGCGCCGGCCCGCTCCATGATGTCCATCATCCGGGCGATCGTGTCGTCGAGCTGCGTCGAGCGGCGCCAGTATCCAGAAACTGTCATGCACTGAGCAGCAGACCAGAATGCCGGCCTCTGCGGCAGCGATGCTGGCAATCCGCATGCAGTCGGCGCCCGACGCTTGCGCCATGAAGTTCATCAGGGTGCGGTGTCTTGGTTTCGGCGATGACAGCCATCGGCCAGCCGAACGGCGTGACCATGACGCCGTCGAACTTGGCTTGCGCCACGATGTCGCCCAGCCAGCGGTGAAACACCGGGTAGGTCTGGCGGTGTCGTGCATGCACGTCGCGGGACCAAAGCAGCGAGCGTCCGGTCTTGGCCGCAATGCCATAGGCGGTCATGCCGTAGTTCTGGCCGTGAGTGACCGGCTTCAAGATCTTGTCACGAAGCTCCTTGTGGTCCGCCTTGTTGGCATCGGCGGGCACCAGTCCGGCACGAACCCCGAAGGCCCAGTGTGGGTCGCCGCTCTGGTAGTCCGCGATCATGTTGGGGTCGCCGCTGAGCGCGGCCATGATGGCGTACTCCTGGCCGCTCCAGTCCAACTCAACCAACGCGAAGCCGGGTGGTGGCCGCAGCAGGCCATGCAGCCAGGACGGTAGCGACGGCAGAAACACCTTGTCCCGTGCCGAAGGCTGGCAACGCGACGTGCGGGTCCAGAACGGCAACATCGGGCAACGCGAGAAGCCATCGGCGCCGATCGTGTTGGCGAGCTTGCTGATGCGGAGCTCGGCGATGTTGTCGCGGAGCCGGACCAGGGGCTTCAGTTCAGGGTAGCGTCGCGCCTGCTGGGCCAGGGTCTTGCGCTTCAATCCGGGCCGGCCGTGCTCGGTGTGCGGCCAGTCCCAATGCCGGGCCTCGATCAAGTCCCACAGTCGCTGCTCACGAAACGACAGTGCCGTCGTACAGACCGAAGTCATCATCGCGGGTAATGTAGATACCGCTGCAGCGGTTCCCAGTTTTCCAGCGAGTCGGGCGAGATACTCGACGTCGATCGGCAGACCGAGCCGCTCCTGGCATCGCGACCGCCATCATGTAGCGACCCCGATGCAAGGCACGCGGCAGATCAATGCTGCCCGCCATAGCGTCGAGCAGCGGAACGGTCCCATCCAGACGTCGCTGCGGTTGTAGGCTTCGATCGCGCGCCACTGCTCCGCCGTGTAGTCGGTGTGATCCAGGATGAGGCGGCGCATGTCTGTCTTGGTGTCGGCAGACGGTGCCGGCAGCCCATGCAATTCCAGTGCGGCGAGCAGTCCGGGCCGGCCTTTCTGCGGCCAGATGTCGGTGCGGCCATTGATGGCGGCGATCGTCTCGACGTACAGGTCCAGAACATTGATGGGGAACGGCCAGCCCAGCGCCAGGAAACAGGACATCTCGGCGTTGGCCGCGAACGTCACCAGCAGATCACGCGGACCGACCCCGAACGGTGCACGCTTGAGCGTCAGCAGTTGCTCACGGCGTAGAAAGATTTCGGTGCCGGTGTGCTGCTCGTAGGCGAACAGGCTCACCGGCACCGGAGATGGTTGGCGTCTTCGCGGTATTCGAAGTCCGCGTGCCAGATGCTGTCGAACCGCTGCCGCCAGTCAGTCGATGAGCCCGCGCAGGCGCCGGACATAGGGGTGGTCCTCGCTGTCGATGACCTTGCCGTCGAAGGCGAGCTTCAACAGTTCCTCGAAGCTCTTGTCCGGCCACACCGGCTCATGGTCGATGCCCTCGGCAGTCTCGATCAGGTAGTCGTTGCGTTCCTCTGACCAGACCATTTGAACCCACTGCTCGCGAGCGAGCTCGTAGGCAGCGCGCGCCGATCTCCAGACCGGAAACTCCCGCTCGCCCAGGATGGGGACCGGCCAGATCAGCACGTTGCCGCTTGGCCATGTGCTGGTCAGGACCAGCGTGACTCGACGCAGCCGCGGCTGCAGCTTCGGATGCATCCGCATGCTGGGGACGACGAAGTAACAGACCCGACTGGTGCCTTCGTTGTCGCGCAACACGGTGCAGTCATCGAGCACCTGTTCCCGATGGCAACGAAAGTAGACGTTGCTCGCCGGCTTATCGACAGTGACATTCACCAGCACCGCTTTGCGCTGCACTGTCAGCTTCGATGCCTTACGCAGGCTCGCAAGATCATCGAACACGCTGCCCGGATTGCCTTCCGTTTTCAGCTGCTCGTCAACAACCTCAAGTTTCGGTTTCTCAGTCATCGTGAGTCCTTCCTTCGGTTTGACAAAATCGCCAGGTCTGACCCGGACTAAGCCGCCCAAGACGGATTCAGAACGCAATCTCGTCGGGCCGGTAGTGACAGCCAGACGGCGTACATGCCCTGCAGGTGATCACGCGCGTCTGGCGGCGGCTCATGGCGCAGCTCCATCGCGGTGAAGCCAGGTAATCTCGGCGTTTCCGACGTAGCCGCGTTCAAAGACTAACCAGGCGAAATCAATCCTGCCGCCGCCGGGCTTCTCGCCGCGCGCAATGACATGTCCCGGCGGAATTGATGGTCGCGGTGTAAGCAGCCAGATCCGCCGCAACGGTAGATCCTTGAGCCAGCGATGCGCTGCATTCAGGCGAGCGGTTGGGAAAACCAGCGCGATCTTCACAGCATGCAGGTCGCTAAGTGCGTGGCGCGCAAACGGCTTCACCAAACGGAACGGCGGATTGCCGACGATCTGTGGTGTTGGCGATTTGCGCTTGAGGAAGTCTTCGACCTTGGTCGCGGGGAAGCCACGATCAACGATATCGCAGGCCTCAACCTCGTACCCGGCAGCCATGGCTGCGATGGCAATGCGACCGGTGCCACAGCATGGGTCCAGCAAAATTCGATTGCGGTCGAAATCCTCCTCCTCGAACAACCGAGTGTCGATCCACTCAGGCTCAATATAAAAATCGTCAGCGGCGCGTGCCCAGATGTGAGATTTTCGACGCCGCTTGCCGTGCGAGCTAATGACGGTCGTGGTGTCTGGCACGAAGGGCCTGACGGTTGCGATGTGGGCGGGCGCCTTGATCTTCATGCGCCGCCCCCGTCGTCGGCCATGTCAAGCGCAACACCTAACGGCCCCGACGCTGCGCCGCCCGGGTCGCGCAGCAGTGCCTTGCGCAGAGTCGCGAGATCGGCGCCGAATTGCAGCGCGATGCTTGCAACGACGGCGGAGTCCTTCGCAGCGGTGTCGGCGTGGTTTCCGACCTGATGGTTGCCTATAAAAATCTTGGCAAGCCGGCCGTCGTCGAATCGGCTGATCGTTGCCGCGAAGATGGTGGTCACGGTGTCTCTCCCTTCGCTTTGGCGGGCAGATCGGAGATCAGCAATGCGAAAGGCCCGGCGCTTCCTCGCGGCCGCGCCTTTTCCCCTCAGTCGGTCGTGGCTTTCCTGCGCCGACGAGAAACATCGCCGGAAGCCACCCTGAAGATCGAAGCCGTTGTGATGCGTCGGATGCGATCGATCTCGACCGTGTCCAGGACTCCGTTGCGGATCAACTCATCAACTTTGTTATGCCCGCAGCGGAGCGCCTGCGCGGTACCCTTTTTCGTTTGCACAGGCTTGGTGGGGTCGAAGCCTTGATCGGCAAGGGGTCGCACTGACGCTCTCCTATCTGACGGACCGCTCTCGATGCGGCACACGGGCAGAAGGGTAGAACGTCAGGGAGCCTTCGGCATGGATACGAAATTGCCCGGAAATTAGGGCAGCGAAAATTTGGCGGCCAGCATCGGCAGCATGATACGTCGTGCGAATTCGCCCTCGCCGACCGCCTCGGCGCGCTGGATGATCACAGGCGTCGCCGATTTCGGATCGCGTGCGCCGATCGTCAACATGAATGCCGAAGCCATTGCCGTTCGCCAATGGCCCTCCGCTGGGCTACGGACGCGACGCTGCTTCGCCCGCAGCGTCGCTGCACGACCGTCCACCGTCGCAGCGAAAGAGTCTTTCTTAGTCCGGTGGAGTTCCGAATTGGTCACGACCCGCCCATCCGAAAGCCGTGGCGGGTCTCCCTCAATGCCGACCTGCAGGACTGCGATGGCTTTCGCGCAGGCACGTTCCGTGCCCATCTCAAGCGCCAACATGGCGCCGAGCAACGCAACTGCGTAACGGTCCGGATCGCTTCGGAAGCACAGGGCGGGCCGTCCCGCTTTAGCTCGACGTGGTGGTCGCGGTTTGCGCGGACGGCCGACTGGATTACCGGTGCGCTTCGTGACCACATCAGCCCCGCAATGCGACTACGTTGGGGCGCGCGTGTGGTCTAATTGTCGCCTCTAGCAGTTTCGACCAGCGGAGCAGGGCGCGATGCTTTTCGTCGGCGCGCCGATGCTGATCGTAAACTCGCCCGGTCACGTCGCTGCGGGCATGGTTGAGGACCGCCGCCACGTCCTCGGCCGCAACGCCAGCGGCTGCTATCCGGGTCGCGCAAGTGCGGCGCAAATCATGCGGCGTCGGAGGGTTAAAATCGCCCCGGAATAACCGGGCCATTGCCACTGCCAGCGCATGGCCCGCAATCGGACCTCCATTTCGGGGCGAGGGGAAGACAAACTCGCTCGACCCAGCCAATGCTAGCGCCTCAATGATGAGATCGCGCGCCAGCGGCGGCAGCGGCACAAAGTGAGCCCGCCCGTTCTTCGACCGCGCAGCTGGCACCATCCAACTGACCGGCACGCCACGCCGGTCAAATTCTATTTCCGCCCGCGCCATTCCGGCCACTTCGCCGGGGCGGCAGCCGAGCGCCAGGACCAGCCGGAGCGCGAGCCCGACAGGGCGGGACACGGGCGGCAGCATCACTTCGCGCCAGAACCGTCCGATCTCCGCGTCCGACAGCGTGCGAGTTTTCGCCGTTTCCTGGCCCCGTTTGCGCAGCCGGGTGCATGGGTTCGCTTTCGCTAGGTCGGCATCAATAGCGAACGAGAAAACCGAACTGATCAGTGCCTGGACCCGGTTGGCAATGACCGGCTTGCCCGCGGAAATCATGTCTTCGACGAGCCGGATCACATCGCGGCGTTCGATGCTGGTGAAATCGCGGCGGGCCCAGTGCGGCAGAACGTGAAGATTTAAGTTGCGTTCGTCTGCTGCGGCCGAGCGCTTGAAGCGGCGCGCATGCTCGACAAGATACCGCTCCGCCAGTCCTGCAAAACTGCGCTCGGATGCCTGTCGAAGGTGCGCCGCTGGATTTTTCCCCGCCGCGATCTCACCACGCAGAGCGTCGGCTTTCAGCCGTGCGTCTCGGAGCGACAGGCTTGGATAGCGGCCCAGCCCGAACCGCTCGATGCGGCCGGCGGCCCGGTCGCGGAATCGGAAGCTAAACGTTGCGACGCCCCCGGCAGTTACGCGGAAGCACAAGCCACGACAGCCCGGATCGCTTATCTCAGTCAGCCCCTGGGCTGGCGGTCGAACCTTGCGCAGCGTTGCATCGGTCAGAGCACGTGACATGCGATATCCCCGTAGCCTGGCCGTGGGCACCTGTGGGCACAGAATGCTAGGGATGCAGACGGTGCCGTGACGGGAAGAGATAAACGAAAATCACGTAGGGTCAATGGTTTGTGGCACTTATCCGGACGTGTCAGTATCTGTCAAAACCCACAGAAAACGACTGAAAATCACGGTGTCGGTGGTTCGATTCCGCCCCTGGGCACCAGAGCTTTCTACTCACAAATCTGTCCGTGGTTCGGTTCCTGTTTGTCCATGACCTGTTCACGCTATGTGGCGCTATGCGCTGCCATGTGTGTGAGTAGCTGTGAGTAGAATTGTGAATAGGACGTTTTTGTCGGTTTGGTCCTACTCACACTTGGGCGGTGGTTCGATTCCCTATCCACATCGAGCGCTGGTGCTTTTCCTGCCCCGTGGTTCAATGAAGGTCTATTAGCTAGTGCGTTCGAGTGTGGCCGTCGTCACTAGCGCGGTCACAGTCGAGCGAAATTACCATGAGAGAGAAGAATATAAAGCTCACAATCGCGAGCGACGAGGATTTTGTCGTTGGATATTTTCGGGAGCTTCCTGAAGAAGTGCGTCAGTGGCCTGCACCCGGTTCCGAAGACACCGAGTTAGGTATTTTGATGGAACCGGAGGTGGGTCATGGAGAGGCGGAAGTTTACGCGAGAGTTCAAGCTTGAGGCTGTGCGCCTGATCAAGGGGCGCGGCGTTTCATATGTGCAGGCCGCCGAAGATTTAGGCGTGCATCAATCGCAACTGCGCACCTGGGTAAAGGCTTTTGCGGACGATCCGCAGCATGCGTTCCCCGGGCAAGGCCAGATGAAGCCGGAGCAGTTGGAGATCGCGCAGTTGCGGCGCGAAGTGGCCAAGCTGAAGGCCGAACGAGACATCCTAAAAAAAGCCGCGGCCTACTTCGCGAAGGAATCGACATGAAGTTCGGCTTCATTGCGAAGCACCGGGGGATCTGGCCGGCGGATTGGTTGTGCGAGGCGCTCGGTGTCTCGCGGGGTGGGTTCTATGCCTGGCTGACACGGCCGCGCAGTCAGCGCAGCCGGAGCGATGAAGAAGTCGGCGTCAGGGTTCGTGCCAGCTTCGTCGCGAGCGACCGCACCTATGGCGCCAGGCGCGTGTGGCGCGATCTGCTCGCTGAGGGCGTGTCGTGCGGGCTGCATCGGATCGAGCGATTGATGCGGCTGCAGGCTCTCAAAGCACGTCCGCGACGGCGTCGCCTGCCGCCTGATTTGGGTGAGCGGCAGGCGGCCGCTATCGCCCCCAATGTGCTCGACCGCACTTTCGAAGCGCCTGCGCCCAACCGTAAATGGATCGCGGACTTCACCTATGTCTGGACCGCCGAAGGTTGGCTCTATGTGTCGGCCGTCGTCGACCTGTTCTCTCGGCGCGTGGTCGGCTGGTCGATGAAAGCAGCGATGACGGCGCAGCTCGTCACGGATGCCCTCGTGATGGCGATCTGGCGACGGGGCAAGCCTAATGCGCTGCTACATCATTCTGATCGCGGCAGCCAATACACCAGCGAACAGTTCCAACGGCTGATGTCCGATCACGGCGTCGTCTGCTCGATGAGCCGCTCGGGCAACGTTTGGGACAATGCAGCGATGGAGAGTTTCTTCTCATCGCTGAAGACCGAACGGACAGGGCGGAAAATGTACCGAACGAGGGACCAGGCTAGAGCTGATGTGTTCGACTACATTGAGCGCTTCTACAATCCCAAGCGCAGACACTCCACGATCGGCTATCTGAGCCCGATGGAGTTCGAGAGGCAGGCAGGATTAGCTTAGGCGGGTGTCAACGAAACCGGGTGCAGGCCACAGCGCGTTTTTGCACTCGTCACTTACGATGATGTGTTTCAGCAGATTGAGCAACAGCTGAAGCACCAGACAGAAATTAGTGGCTGGGACACTTCTGGTTGGGTTGATGGATCGCGGCTTCGTGGTGACGTCATCAAAATTCAAGGTCTCGAACCGGAATTTAAGAAAGACTTGGAGAGTCGTATTCGATCGCTAGAGCACGATGTCGCTCACTACAAAAAATACTACGATTGGCATTTCAAGCTGAGGCACGTTGACAAAGACCAAGACGGAGAATTGCTTTGGAAGCTGATAAGCAAAAAGGTTGGATGGAAAATCGACTAATGCAAAAACGAGCGGCATTTGCGCCGCCCGCTCTAGCTTCACTCAGCTTCTAGGAGGGGGTGGCATAAGGGGCTCCTCTGTTTTGGAGCCGTCTAATAAGTACACAATTCATCGCGAAGCTACGTTATTCTCAAGCAACCTTCGCGTAACCTTCGTGCAACTGTAGGGGGCGGCCATGAAGTTGGCAGTGTGGGGACTGTTGCTCAATGGAATTGGAGCGGCGTTGATTCTTACGGCCAAGCGAGAATTTCCAACGTCGTCTACGACTGGCTCCGGTATTTGGATATGACAGTCGGGCACCTTACAAGTCGCGGCGACATTATTCGCGTGACCGGTGTTGATGAGAAATTGAAAAATACGATTTGGTGGAATCGCTGGGTTGCCATAGTGGGATGGGCGCTTTTTATTCTCGGAATTACTCTTCAAATGGCTGCAGCTTAGGTGGCCACACTAAACGGGTTCGCCCCATTTCATCTTCACCTGACGCTCGTACTGTTCGAGGTGTTCCAAGCGCCACTGTGTTTGGTCAATCTGGACGTACTTTGAATGAGCGCCCCAATACAGAGCTGCACTTAGCGCGACCAGCAATCCGCTTCCCCACAGGGACGGGAGAAAACCCATCAAGGCCAACCCAACTGCAATAGCCGATAGAATAAGAGCGGCTGAGCCGAGGACGGCCCCGTTCGACAGGTCGCGTCAGATGAAGAACGTCTGCGCCTGCTGCCGCAGTCAGGGCTGCCGAACCATCGACCCAGAAATTGTAGGAGCAAACGCCCCATCATCCGCTGTGATTGATTTTGATCGTTTGTTCCGGTCAAATGGTAGCAACCGACATTACGCTGCGCGGCGTCCAATCTTAGGATTTGCCAACGGCGAGGGTCGACATGCCTAGTTCCAAACTGGATGGTCGGCAGCGGGCTTACCTACGCGAAGCGATCTCGCGTGGCTTTGATCACGACAGCCTCGACGAAGTATTGCGGGATAACAACCTTTACGACGACGACGTTTCTCAAGATTCGACTTTCAGCAACCGCATAAACAGTCTCATCGATGTCTTTTTTATGAAGGGCCGGCTCATCGAACTTTGCGGAGTATTGGCGGCCGAACGCCAGCAGAACAAGACCGTTCACGAGGCGATCATAAGTGTACAACAATGGCTGATCCAACGGGAACAAGCGCTGATCGAACAGTTCGCAAAACCGAAAACACGAGAGCCCGACGAGGCCCCAATCTGGCATGGGGTCATTCATGGTAAGGACGATGAAGCCAACCCGTACACTACGGTAGTTCGTAAGGCGACGACCAAAATTTTCATTAGCTATCGCCGCGACGACAGCGCGGGCCACGCGGGACGCGTCCACGATCGGCTGGCTCGCGAGTTTGGCAGCGATCTCCTGTTTATGGACGTTGACGGGATTCCTCTCGGGGCCAATTTCGTCAACGTTTTGCATAAGGAGGTGGCCAAATGCAGCGTGTTGCTCGCGGTGATCGGGCACGAGTGGCTGGATGCGCGTGACGAAGGTGGACGACGACGCCTCGATAATCCCGACGATTTCGTGAGGGTCGAGATCGCGGCCGCCCTCCAACGCGACATCCCCGTGATCCCCATTTTGCTGGAAGGCACTAAAATTCCCAGAGCTATTCAACTGCCCCTCGATCTCCAGGGGCTTGCCCTGCGCAACGGAATCGGTGTGCGTCATGCATCCTTCCACGCCGATATGGACATTCTGATACGGGGCCTAAAAGGGCGGCTGGCCGAGGCCGACGAGCGGTCGGTGCCGTCGCTGACGCCTGGCACTGACAAGCAGACCGGTATGAATGATGGCGCGGTACCAAGTGGTACTGCTCGAGGCGTTCGCGACACGACGCCGAACTTGCGATCGGCACAGGTGACAGCGCCGCAGTCGGATGTTGATGTTTACGGGCTGCCGCTGCGGCGATCGGCACAGGTGACAGCGCCGCAGTCGGATGCTGATGTTTACGGGCTGCCGCTGCACCAAGTTGCGGACCGAGCTGTGGCAGCAGGGGTCACCAACTTCCCGGATGAGAACAACAAATCGATCCGCAACCTCATTGCGGTAGAACCCCGCTCTGCTTCCGACCCCGGACGCCCCTCCGATGGCGTTCAGCACATCGCTCCTCCTGTAGATATCCGATCGCGAACCACGCTGTTTGTTTTCATTGGGATCGCCATTGTCTTGATCGGAGCGATTGGCCTGATGTGGCCGGCGACTAGTCCTCGAGACAGCACCACCACGGTGAATCCAGTCACCGACACAGCCGGTGCTCCTCGAGACAGCAGCATCAGGGTGGCGCCAATCGTGAAATCCGCCCCTTTGCAATTACCTGAGATCTTCGGGTCCACGATACCCTCTGGGTCCACGACCAGGGATCGTCGCCTCCAAGAGCTGCAGACCCAGTAGGACCGCATTTCGAGCCGCTTTCAGGCCTACGGCACCTCGCCATCGGACCAGGAGAAGGCAAAGGAGGACCTTCGCGCGTTATCGAAAATCCAGCAGGAGATGAACCAGTTGCTAGAAGAGCTAAATAAGGAGGCTCGCGACGCAATTAGAGATATAAAGCCCTGAGTTCCGTAGCGGGAGCGGTGAGACAATCGAAAAAAACACTATGGGATTCAATGGAACGTCCGCCGGGAGTGGGACAACCTAACTCGTTGAGGGATTGTGTCTATGAGGTTCCCTGGGCACCAGTTTCGGCCGTCCCGTCAGGCGCGACAACCGCATCCCAGCCCGCTACTTTATGAGCCATGGGGATTCGAGACGTCCTTGGCCGGGTCTTTGGACGGCGGCGCACCGCCGAGGAGGCTGATTCGACGGACAAATCAGCTCCGGCGGCGGCCGGTTCGGCGCCCCGGATCCGCAGCCGGCTGTTCACCAAATACGTCGGGCTGTTCGTCCTGGTGGTCAGCGTCGCGCTGATTTCCAACGGCATTTTCGAGGTCTATTTCTACCACCAGGAGCACAAAGCATCGCTGATCCGCATCCAGCGCGAACAGGCGGAAGCGGCGTCGGCCAAGATCAGCCAGTTCATCAAGGAAATCGAAAGCCAGCTCGGCTGGACGACGCAGCTGCCGTGGTCGGCGAGCTCGATCGAGCAGCGCCGGTTCGACGCGCTGCGGTTGCTGCGTCAGGTGCCCGCGATCACCGAACTGGCGCAGGTCGATTCCTCTGGCAAGGAGCGGCTGCGCGTCTCGCGGCTCGCCATGGACGTGGTCGGCAGCGGCATCGACTTCTCCAAGGAGCCGAAGTTCACCGAAGCCGCGGCCAACAAGATCTACTACGGCCCGGTCTACTTCCGCCGCGAGTCCGAGCCTTACATGACGCTGGCGCTCGCCGGCACGCGGCGCGACGCCGGCGTGAGCATCGCGGAGGTCAACCTCAAGCTGATTTGGGACGTGGTGTCGCAGATCAAGGTCGGCGAAAAAGGCAGCGCCTACGTGATCGACCGGCAGGCACGCTTGATCGCGCATCCCGACATCAGCCTGGTGTTGCGCAACACCGACATGTCGCGACTTGCGCATGTGCGCGCCGCAGGCGCTGCCGCGTCGGGCGACTCCGGCGAACATCTGCAGGTGGCGCAGAACGTCCAGGGCCGCGAGGTGCTGACCGCGTCGGCGCCGATCGAGCCGCTCGGCTGGCGGATGTTCGTCGAGCTTCCGGTCGAGGAAGCCTACGCGTCGCTCTACGAAGCGTTCCACCGGCTGGTCTATGTGCTGCTTGCCGCGCTGGTGTTCGCCATGCTGGCCGGGATGTTCCTGGCGCGGCGCATGGTGGTCCCGATCCAGGCGTTGCGGGCGGGCGCGGCCCGGATCGGCAGCGGCGATTTCGCCCAGCGCATCTCGATCAAGTCCGGCGACGAGCTCGAAGGTCTCGCCAACCAGTTCAACGACATGGGCGCGCGGCTCGAGGAATCCTACGCCGACCTGGAGAACAAGGTCGAGCAGCGCACCAGCGAGCTGGCGCAATCGGTCGCCGAGCTGCGCGCGCTCGGCGAGGTGTCGCAGGCCGTCAACTCGACCCTCGACCTCGAACAGGTGCTGTCGACCATCGTGACCAACGCCGCCCAGCTCTCCAACACCGAAGCTGGCGCCATCTATGTGTTCGACGAACTGGCGCAGGAGTTCCGGCTGCGCGCCACCTATGGCATGAGCGATGAGATGATCGAGGCGATGCGCGATCATCACAGCGATCTGTCCGAGGCGGTCAGCGAGGCGACCGAGCGGGGCGAGCCAACCCAGATCGCCGACCTGGAGAGTCAGCCACCGCATCCGATCAACCAGATCATCCTGCGCGAAGGCTACCGCGCCCGCCTGCTGGTGCCGCTGCTGCGCTCGGACGAGATTTTCGGTGCGCTGGTGGTGCGCCGCAAGGAGCCCGGCGAATTTCCCAAGAGCACGGTCGATCTCTTGCGCACCTTCGCCTCGCAATCGGTGCTCGCCATCCAGAACGCGCGGCTGTTCCTGGAGATCGAGGAGAAGGGGCGCCAGCTCGCCGAGGCCAGCAAGCACAAGTCGCAGTTCCTGGCCAACATGAGCCACGAGTTGCGCACGCCGATGAACGCCATCCTCGGCTACACCGAGCTGATCCTCGACGGCATCTATGGCGAGCCGGCGGAGAAGATGGTCGGCGTGCTGGCCCGGGTGCAGACCAACGGCAAGCACCTGCTCGGGTTGATCAACGACGTGCTCGACCTGTCCAAAATCGAGGCCGGCCAGCTCACGCTGTCGCTCGGCGACTATTCGATCAAGGACATGGTCTACAACGTGTTCGGCACGGTCGAGTCGCTCGCCAAGAACAAGAGCCTCGCGCTCAACGTCGACATGCCAGCGCAGATGCCCAACGCGCACGGCGACGAGCGCCGGCTCACCCAGGTGCTGCTCAATCTGGTCGGCAACGCGCTCAAGTTCACCGACCATGGCAGCGTCACCATCAAGGCGGTCGCGGCGCTCAACTCGTTCACGGTCTCGGTCACCGACAGCGGTCCCGGCATCGCACCGGCCGACCAGGCCAAGATTTTCGAGGAGTTCCAGCAGGCGGATTCCTCGACCACCAAGGAGAAGGGCGGCACCGGCCTCGGCCTGGCGATCGCCAAGCAGATCGTCGAGATGCACGGCGGCCGGCTGTGGGTCGAGTCCGAGCCGGGCAGGGGCTCGACCTTCCAGTTCTCGCTGCCGATCAACGTCGAACGTCAGGCCGCGCAATGACGACGGGCAAGCAGACGAAGCCGCGGCGCAGGGCGGCGCCGGCCGCGGCTCGCTTGCGACGCGGCTCCGACGCAGCGACCGACCGGACGGCGCAGCTTCGCCACGAGCGCGACGAGGCGCTGGCGCGCGAGAAGGCGACGGCGGAGGTGCTGCGCATCATTGCGCGCTCGCGCGGCGATCTACGGCCCGTGTTTCAGGCCATGCTGGAGCGCGCAGTGCGGCTATGCCAAGCAAAGTTTGGGGTGCTGTACCGGTTTGAAGGCAACGCATTCCAGCCGACCGTCATGGTCAACGCGCCGGCGAAATACGCCAAGTTCGTCGAGAAGCGCGGGCCATTCCTGCCGGCGTCCGGCAACGCGCTCGATCGCGTGCTGCGGACCAAGGCGATGGTCCACTCTATCGACGAGGCTGCCGAAAAGGTGCAGACCGCCTCCGCGAAGCTCGCCGGTGCGCGCTCGCAGCTCATCGTGCCGATGCTCAAGGACGGCAAACTGGTGGGCGCGATCACGGTCTACCGTCAGGAGGTGCGCCCGTTTTCCGAGAAGCAGATCGCCTTGCTGGTCAGTTTCGCTACGCAAGCCGTGATCGCGATCGAGAACGCGCGGCTGCTCAGCGAGCTGCGCCAGCGCACCGGCGATCTTGGTGAAGCGTTGGAGCAACAGACCGCGACCTCCGAGGTGCTGAAAGTTATCTCCAGCTCGCCCGGAGACCTCAAGCCGGTGTTCCAGACCATGCTGGAGAACGCGACGCGCATCTGCGAAGCGAAGTTCGGCACCTTGTTCCAGTTCGACGGCAGGCTGCTTCATCCTGTCGCCAGTGTCGGAACGCCAGCCGCGCTGACCGAATTCCAGAAACAGCGCGGACCGTTTCTGCCGGAAGACGGCAGTCTGATTCGTCGCGTCTGGCAGGCAAAGCAGGTGGTCCACAGCGCTGACTATGCGGCGGAGCCAAGCCCCGGCCCGCCCGCCAAGTTCGGCGGCGCACGCTCTACCGTGGGCGTGCCCATGCTGAAGGACGACGAGCTGGTCGGCATGATTGTCATTTACCGCCAGGAAGTACGGCCCTTCTCCGACAAACAGATCGAGCTGGTGACGAACTTCGCCGCCCAGGCCGTGATCGCCATCGAGAACGCCCGGCTGCTCAGCGAGCTGCGCCAGCGCACCGGCGACCTCACCGAGTCACTGGAGCAGCAGACCGCGATCAGCGAAATCCTGAGTGTGATTTCGAACTCGCCGAGCGACGTCCAGCCCGTGTTCGAGACGGTTGCCAAGCACGCTGCCCGCATCTGCGAGGCGCAGTTTGTCGATATTGTAGTGGTTGAGGGCGACAGAATGCGCGTGGCGCTCACCTTGGGCGATATCGGCCGGCCGATAGGCGAAACGCTGCCACTGGATCGCACCACGGTATTTGGGCGAACGGCCTATGACTTGGAGCCGGTGCATGTGACCGATCTACAAAGCGCCGGCCATGAATTCCCGCTCGGGCGGCAGTTCGCGCTCAAGTATGGACATCGCACCATCCTCGGGGTGCCCCTGATCCGTGAGGGCCGCGCACTCGGCACCATCCTGGTCCGCCGCACGGAGGTGCGTCCGTTCGAGGACAAGCACATCACGCTGCTCAAGACGTTCGCGGATCAGGCAGCGATCGCGATCGAGAACACGCGGCTGCTCAATGAGCTGCGCCAGCGCACCGACGATCTCTCCGAATCGCTGGAGCAGCAGACTGCGACGTCCGAGGTGCTCAAGGTCATCTCAAGCTCGCCGGGCGAGTTGGAGCCGGTTTTTAGCGCGATGCTCGAGAACGCCACCCGTATCTGCGAGGCCAAGTACGGCGTGCTCTACCGCTATCGCGATGGCGCATATCATGTCGATACATTGCTCAACGTTCCGCCCGCCCTTGCCGACGAGCTAAAGCGTGGACCCAGGCGACCGACACCGGCATCGGCCATCGGCCGTGTGGCGATGACCAAGCGAACGGTGCATATCAAAGATGTTCGTGCCGAACGGGCCTATATCGAAGGCGATGCGCTTCGCCGCGCCACGGCTGATCTTGGCGGCGCGCGGACTTTTGTCGCTGTGCCTATGCTCAGGGAAGACGAATTGCTCGGAGCATTTGTGATTTTCAGGCAGGAGGTGCGGCCATTTACCGATAAGCAGATCGCTCTGCTAGAGAACTTCGCAGCCCAGGCGGTCATCGCGATCGAGAACACCCGCCTGCTCAGCGAGCTGCACCAGCGCACCGACGATCTCACCGAGTCGCTGCAGCAGCAGACCGCCACCGCCGACGTCCTCAAGGTCATCAGCCGCTCGACGTTTGATCTGCCGACGGTGCTCAACACGCTGGTCGACTCGGCGGCACGACTGTGCGAGGCGGATATCGCGCAAATCATGCGTCCGACTGGAGTGGGCGCTAATTGCTACAACGCGGCCAGCTATGGTCACTCGCCTGAGTACTTTGATCGCGTGAAGAGCATTACGTTTGCGCCTGGACGAGGCAGTGTTATCGGACGAGTCCTACTGGCGGGCAGCGCCGTTCAAATCCCCGATGCGTCGGTCGATCCGGAATACAGCTACCATGAAGAACGAAAATTGGGCGGCTGGCGAACGATCTTGGGCGTCCCGCTGCTGCGCGAAGCGACGCCGATCGGGATCATCATCCTGCAGCGCCGGACCGTGCGGCCCTTCACCGACAAGCAGATCGAGCTGGTGCAGACCTTCGCCGACCAGGCGGTGATCGCGATCGAGAACGCGCGGCTGTTCGACGAAATCCAGGACAAGAGCCGGCAGCTCGCGGAGGCGAGCAGGCACAAGTCGCAGTTCCTCGCCAACATGAGCCACGAGCTGCGCACCCCGCTCAACGCCATCCTGGGCTACACTGAGCTGATTATGGATGGCGTCTATGGCGACACGCCGGACAAGATGCGTGCCACCTTGGAACGGGTCGGGCGCAACGGACGACATCTGCTGGGGCTGATCAACGACGTGCTCGACCTGTCCAAGATCGAGGCCGGCCAGCTCACGCTTGCGATCGGCGACTACTCGCTTAAGCAGGTCGTGCACGACGTTTACGGCGCGGTCGAATCGCTGGCGGCGAACAAGCACATCGGCCTCAAGGTCGAGATGCTCAAGGAGCTGCCGCCGGGCCGCGGCGACGAGCGCCGATTGACCCAGGTGCTGCTCAACCTGGTCGGCAACGCCATCAAGTTCACCGACCATGGCGAGGTGGTGATTGCGGCGTCCGCGTCCAACGGTTCGTTCGAGGTCGCGGTGCGCGACACCGGGCCGGGCATTTCACCGGCGGATCAAGGAAAAATCTTCGAGGAATTCCATCAGGCCGACAATTCGATCACCAAGCAGAAGGGCGGCACGGGGCTCGGCTTGGCGATCGCCCGGCGTATCATGGAGATGCACGGCGGCAAGCTGTGGGTGGTTTCGGAAATCGGCCGGGGATCGACGTTTACGTTCACGCTTCCGGTCCAAATCGAACAGCAAGCGAGGCAATGAATGACCAAAAGCATTTTGGTGGTCGAGGATCAGGAGGACAACCGGCAGATCCTGCGCGATCTGCTGGGCGCCAGCGACTACGAGATGGTCGAGGCCGAGAACGGGCAGGAGGCGATCGACGCCGTGGCGAAGAAGAAGCCCGACCTGATCCTGATGGACATCCAGCTCCCGGTCATGGACGGCTATGAGGCAACGCGCCGCATCAAGGCCAACCCCGATTGGAAGTCGATCCCGATTATCGTGGTGACGTCCTATGCGCTGAGCGGCGACGCCGAGAAAGCGCGCGCCGCCGGTTGCGACGACTACGTGACCAAGCCGTACAGTCCGCGACAGCTGCTGGCGAAGATCAGGGAATACCTCAAGTAGGGCCGGGTTAGTTTCGTCATGCACACTCCACCGCGTATCCTGGTCGTCGACGACAACGAGACCAACCGCGATATTCTCATCACCCGCCTCGGCGTGCACGGCTACGAATTGCTGCAAGCCGCTGACGGCGAGGAGGCGCTCGCCGCCACCAAGCAACACCAGCCCGACCTGATCCTGCTCGACGTCATGATGCCCAAGCTCGACGGCATCGAGGTGACCAAGCGCATCAAGGCGGACAAGAGCATGCCGTTCACGCCGATCATCCTGGTGACGGCGAAGGCCGACAGCAAGGATATCGTGGCGGGGCTCGATGCCGGCGCCGACGAATACCTCACCAAGCCGGTCGACCAGATGTCGCTGGTGGCGCGCGTCAAATCGGTGCTGCGCATCAAGGAGCTGCACGACACGGTCAACGACTGGAACAAGACGCTGGAGCAACGGGTGGCCGACCAGGTCGGCGAGCTCGAGCGGGTCGGCCGGCTCAAGCGGTTTCTCGCCCCGCAGGTTGCCGAGCTTCTGCTGTCGTCTGGCGAGGACATCACCAAGAGTCACCGGCGCGACATCAGCGTTGTGTTCTGCGACCTGCGCGGGTTCACCGCCTTCGCCGAAACGGCGGAGCCGGAGGAGGTGATGGGCGTGCTGGGCGAATACCACGCGTGTCTCGGCACGCTGATCCACCAGCACGAAGGAACGTTGGACAAGTACTCCGGCGATGGCATGATGGTGGTGTTCAACGACCCCGTCAAATGCGACCAGCCGGCACTTCGGGCGGTGCGCCTGGCGATCGACATGCGCGACGCAGTCGCCGGGCTTGCGGTGAAATGGCGCAAGTACGGTCATCAGCTCGGCTTCGGCCTGGGCATCGCGCACGGCTACGCCACCATCGGCCAGATCGGCTTCGAGGGCCGCTACGATTATTCAGCCATCGGTTCGGTGGTGAATCTGGCGGCCCGGCTGTGCGGCGAAGCGCAGGCGGGGCAGATCCTGATCGAGCCGAAGGTGTTCACGGCGATCGAGGATGTTGCCGAGGCGGACGAGGTCGGCGAACTGGTCCTCAAGGGCTTTCACCGCCCGGTCTTCGCGTACAACGTCAAGGCGCTGCGGGCGAGTGCGTGATGGATTCACAGGAATTCGAATAACTCTTCGCTCGTCGCCGCGAAAGCGGGGATCCAGAGCCGCGCCTGATGTCCGCTTATGACCCCCAAGCCGACATCGCGCCCCGCACATGCCTGGGCCTTTCGGCGCGGACATCAACCAGAGATTGCCGAACAAACGCAACTTATGAGTATACGCGCTAATGCCCCTGGGTCCCCGCTTGCGGGGACGACTGGCCTTTGCGGCGGCGCGCTTGCTAGCGCCAGTTGTTGCGTGCGTTGGACTGCGCCGCGCGCTGGCGCTGCGGAGCCCGCGGAATCGCGGCCGGCGGTACCGGCGCGCCGAACAGGCGATCGAAGAACGACGGGCCGCCCGAGGGGCCGCCGTAGGTTCCGGGCGCAACCCGCACCGGCGCGGCGAAGTTCGGCTTCGGCCGGTCGACTGCAATGTCGGCGACCTTGCGCTCCGAGCCCTTCAGCATTGCGATCATGCGGGCATCGCGGCCGTAGACGTCCTCGCGGATCACCAGCTTGCCGACGTCGTCGACGTAGGCGCTTTGATAGGTGAGATGGACCGGGATGTTGAATGGGAAGTTGATGTTGACCTCTGATCCGCCGAACATCTTGCGCAGCCGATCCGCCGTATAGCCCTCTTTCGGCAACACGATCGATAACAGCTTCTCACCATAGATGAGCGGGTCGTTCACCCGCATGCAGCCGTGGCTATAGGCGCGCTTGTCGTGCGCAAACAGGTGCTTGTCCGGTGTGTCGTGCTGGTAGACCAGGAACTTGTTCGGGAAGTTGAAGCGGATGCGGCCGAGCGCATTGCGGTCTCCCGGCGGCTGCCAGATGCGCACCGTGCCGTCGGCGTTCTGCTCGATCCTGAGACCCATCCGCGCCAGCACGCCGGGATCCTGCGCCAGCGCCGGCAGATATTCGTTCTGGATGATCGACGGCGGCACGTTCCAGGTCGGATTGACGGTGATGAACTTCATCTCCGCGCTGGTGATCGGGGTCGCCTGGGTCGGCTTGCCGACCACGATCTTGGTCTGCCAGTACAGCGCGTTATTGTGCACGATCTTCAGCGTGTAGTCCGGAATGTTGACCATCACGTGGGTCTTGCCGAGGTCGCGCGGCATCCAGCGCCAACGTTCCATGTTGGCGATGATCACGTCGGCGTCGCGGTCGCGGCGCGGCCCATTGATGGCCTCGAGCGTGGCGGCGTTGAACTGGCCGCTGGGCGGCAGCTTGTTCGACTTCTGGAACTTCGCCACCGCGTCGGCCAACGCCTTGTCGTAGGTCTTGTTCTCCGGATCGCCCTCGACGCCGAGCCGCTCGCGCAGCGCCGGGACGCGCGGGTCGTACATCAGGACTTCGTTGCCCTTCTTGTCCTTGGAATACTTGAGCGTGAGGCCGCCCGGGATGCGCTGCGCGCCGCCGTTGTCGGCCAACTTGCGCGCTTCGACGAGCTTGGCCTTGAGCGCCTTGTAGCCGGCGTGCGGCGGATGGAAGCTCTCCAGCGCCTCGGCGGTGTTCGCAGCCTTGGCGATCTTGTTCAGCACGTCGGCCGGCTCCGGTCGCTCCTGGTCGTACAGGATGTCGGAGGCGATCCGGGTGTAGTGCACGCGGCCGACCTGCGCATGGCGCGCGAAGGTGATGATCGACTGGGTCAGCTTGATCTCGGCTTCGGCGAGGACATCGGGCTGCGCACCGGCACGGAATTCCGGCGTCGGATAGTCGCCGGGATCGAAGCCGTGGTCCTCGACACTGAGCAGATAGGCGATCGCCGCTTTGCCGCGCTCGTTGACGGCGCCGTTGGTGATCCAGAGCGGCGCGAAGTTGCGCTCGTTGTAAAACGCTTCAACGCTGCTGCGATCCTTGCGGCCGCCGAGCATGCGGTCGAACTTGCCGGCGCTGAGCTCGCGCAGCTTGTCCGCGATGGCGGCGTCGGTCGCGTCGACCGAGGCTGCCTGGTAACGGGCGGACCCGGTGGGTTCGCCAGCCGGAACTGCGGGCACAGGCGAAGAAGCGGTCGGCTCCGGGGCAGCGGGAGTCACCACCGCCTCGGGCGCCGGCGCTTCGATCGCGGCCGGCGTGGGCTGCTCGGTCGTGTTGACCTTCACCACGGTGGCCGAAATCGCCTCCGCGGACTGAGCGAAAACATTGGTGCCAGAAGTCGTTAGCGCCAGAACTGCGGCCACTGCGGCACCGGCCAGCAGGTGATCGAGGCGCCTCATTTGCATGGATTTTGTCTCCAGAAATCCCCAACGCCACGCCCCAATATGTGGCCGGCCGCTAGCTTTAACAAATTTCGCCAGTTGAGTTTACTGAAACCGGCGTGAGCGGGCCGCAATCGCTGCTTTATGTCGCTAGGTGTGTTTTTTGGCCACGGATGGCCGCGATTTGAGGTTGTTTTTGGCCGTTTTCGCGACCCATTCGGCCAATCGGCTTGTGGCTGGGACTGGGGAAAGTGGTCAAAGGCCGGTGTGCTGCGATGCGAAAGGGCCGATCGCTCAGTACGGGGCCCCGTAACCCCGCCGTGGCACGTAGAAAAACGAGCCGCCGAATTCGAAGCGGCGAGCCAGGCGGTCGCCGCGTTCACCGAAATAGCGGTCGTGCGTGTAAGCATCGGGAGGGCTCGGCAGCCGCGCCGCGACCGGTTTGTGGCTTGAATTCTGTTTGCGGGCGACCGGCGTATCGGCAGCACCGCGCCCGCCGCGCAGCAGGTTTGCGGTCGCACGGTCGTGACCGTAGAGATCCGGGCGGGTCTGCAACCGCCCAGTCTCGTCGACGAATGCGGTCTGATAGGTCAGGTGGACCGGGATCGGCTGCGTGAAATTGATGGTGCGTTCGCTGTTGCCGTACATCTTGCGGATGCGCTCGGCGGTGTAACGCTCCTGCGGCTGCGAGATCGAAAGCAGCACCTCGGCGTATTGCTCCGGATTCTGCACCCGCATGCAGCCGTGGCTGTAGGCGCGCTGCTGCTGCTCAAAGAGATGCTTCTGCGGCGTATCGTGCTGATAGACCAGGAAGCGATTGGGGAAGTTGAAGCGGATGCGGCCCAGCGCATTCTTGTCGCCGGGCGGCTGATAGATGCGGATCGAGCCGTCCTTGTTGTGCGTAAGCTTCAGGCCGATGCGCGCCAGCGCGCCGGGGTCGCGCTGCAGCGCCGGCAGATATTCGTTGCGGATGATCGAAGGCGGCACGTTCCACGTCGGATTGACGGTGATGAACTTCATCGTCTCGCTGATCAGCGGCGTCGCCTGCTCGCCCACTTTGCCGACCACGATCCGCGTCGACCAGACGGTCTTGCCCTGGTCGGAGACCTTCAACGAGAAGTCGGGGATGTTCACCGAGACGTGTGCTTTGCCAAGATCGCGCGGCAGCCAGCGCCAGCGCTCCATGTTGGCGAGCAACGTGTCGACCACCGCGACGTTCTTGCTTTGGCGCGCCTCGGCGAGCTTGGCCTTGAGCGCCTTGTAGCCGGAATGCTGCGGGTGGTAGGCGCCGAGCGCGTCGCTGATGCTGCCCGAATTGGCCATAGTGGCCAGCACGTCGGCGGCGTCCGGAAATTCCAGATTGTAGTGGATCGCGCCGCTCACCCGAGAGAAGCTGACCCGGCCGGTGCGCGCGTGCCGCGCGAAGGTCAGGACCGAGTTCGTCAGCGCGATTTCGTCCTGCGCGAGTTTCGCCACGTCGGTATTCGTGAAGGTCGGAACCGGATAGTCCGCCGGTTCAAGCCCGTCGGCGCCGACGCCACGCAGGAATGTCGCGACGTCCTTGACGCGCGCTGAGGCCACGCCGTCGGTGATCCATAGCGGCGCGAAGCCGCGATCGCGATAGAACGCCTCGACGCCCGCGCGATCTTGCTTGCGTTCGATCGCGCGGCTGATCTTGGTTGCAATGAGGTTACGCAATTGCTCCGCGACTGCCGCGTCGGCCGCGCTCAGGTTGGCGGCCAGTGGCGTTTGCAGCAGATCGGCGCCGGTCAGTGGCGCGGGCGCTGTCGAGGGCGAAGCCGCGGGTGCGTTAGGCGCGGCTTCAGCCGCCGTTGCCGGATCCTCGACGCGCTGCGACACTGGAACGCTGGATTGCGCCGCCGCGCCGCCAATCATCGCAGCGAGCACGATCAGCGTAGCCGCGAGATGGCGATGGAACTTGACGCACATGAACCCTATCTCCCCGCACGGACGGCCCTTATCATTAACGCGGAGAGCTACGAATTCGTTCCTGTTTGTGGTTAACGCTGTCACACCGAGGGGATGAACTTCAGCGCCGGCACAAGCTGGCCGAGCAGCGTCGGCGGCCAGGGGATCGACATGAAGCGGTCGAAGACGAAGAATATCGAAACGACCAGCACACCCGCGTAGATCAGTGTGAGCTTCCACGGCTCCGGCCCCTCGAGCCGCATGAATGCGACGACGAAGATCGCCACCGTCGGGATCAGTCCGATCACCGCCATCGATGCCATGAAGGCCACCAGATAGGTGAAGAACCGCAGGCCGCGCATCGCGACGACTTTGCGCGGCAGATGGTCGGTGTCGGACGTCAGATCCATGTGGATTGCTTCGCCGACCTCCTTCTGGGCCTCTCCGGCCATGCCGGCCCCCGCCGTCTCGGGCTTGCGGAAGATTTCGTTGAACAGGCTCAGGCCCGCGGCGGTGAGCGCCACGGTGCCCACGACCAGCGGCACCAATTTCGCGGAGAAGTGCCATGGCAGCGCCGCGATCACCATCGTGCCGATCACCGCGATGAAGAACAGCGTGAACAGTTGCGAAAGCTGGAACGTCGGCGCCTGGAAGGCTGCCGCCATCCGCGCAACACCGCCTTGCCTGCGAATGTCCTGGATCAAAGGCCGCACCAGGCCGACCAGCGCAAGGATGAGCAGCACCGCCACCACCGGCCGCCACATCCAGGAAATGCCGTAGCGCTCGACCGAGATAAACATGTAGCGCTCGATCGAATCGCCCAGCACCAGGCCGAGTACCAGCGGCGGACGCGGCCACTTGTTCTGCTTCATCAGCCAGCCGACCACGCCGAACGCGAGCAGCGCGATCAGGTCGCCCCAGCTTCGGTTGGCTTCGAACGCGCCGATGTAGACCACGCCCATGACCGCGGGGAGGATCAGCGTGTAGCGCAGCGTTGCGAGCCGCGCGAACTGCGGGCTGAACGCGTAGCACAGCCCGGCGCCGAGAATGTTGGCGAGCGCCACCGACCACACCATCGTGTAGGTGATGTCGAGGTTTTTGTGCAGCATGTCCGGGCCCGGCACCAGCCCGTGGATCAGGAACGCGCCGAGCAGGATCGCCATGGTGGCACTGCCCGGCACGCCGAACGCAATGGTCGGCACCAGCGCGCCGCCCTCCTTGGCGTTGTTCGAGCTCTCCGATGCGATGACGCCGCGCACGTCGCCCTTGCCGAACGTCTCGCGCGCGCCCTTCTCGGTCTTGAGCGCATGGCCGTAGGCGAGCCAGTCGATCACCGACGCGCTGATGCCAGGGATCGAGCCGATGCCGCCGCCGATCCACGAGCAGCGCATGATCAGCCACCAGTTCTGGAAGCAGTCCTTCACACCTTGCCACTGGCCTTTGTAGATCGAGGCCTTGTCGATTACCTTGGAGATCGTGGTGCGGCCGATCAGCAGGTCGCACAATTCCGGCAGCGCGAAGATGCCGAGCAGCAGCGGCGTGAGCCGCAAACCGTCCCAGAGATAGAGACTGTCCATGGTCCAACGCAGTGTGCCGGTCTGCGGGTCGGAGCCGATCATCGCGATCATGATGCCGAGACAGGCCGCGGCGACGCCGCGCAGCGGCGCGCTGCCGGACAGCACCGCCACCATGGATATTCCCAATATGGAAAAAGCGAGCAGCTCCGGGGAACCAAGGTAGAGCATCACGGGGCGCAGAATGGGAATGGACACCGCAAGCAGCGCCGCGCCGAAAATTCCCCCCATCAGCGACGACATGTAGGCGGCGGAGAGCGCGCGTCCCGCTTCGCCGCGCTTCGCCATCGGGAATCCGTCAAGCACGGTCGCCGCGGAGGCGGCACCTCCGGGCACCCCGAACAGCACCGCCGGGATCGGATCGCCAGTCGAGGTGGTGGAGCCGAGACCGAGTAGCAGCGCGAACGCGGAATAGGGGTCCATCGCGAAGGTGAACGGCAGCAACATAGCCGTGCCGGTCAGCCCGCCGATGCCCGGGACGATGCCGAGCACCAGGCCCATCAGGCAGCCCAGCGCCAGGAACATCATCCGGTGCGGCTCCATCAATGCGAAGAACGCCTTGCTGGCCGCCGTCGCCATGAATGCCGCTTCCGCCCCAAACGCCTCCATGCTAGTCGCCTTCCCCCCGTTGCATGGACAAGATCACCGTTGCGGCTTGGCGGTCAACGCCTGCTTGGCCCGTTCGACCACATTCGCGGGCGTCGCATAGAGGCGGGTGACCAGCGCCTGCATGTCCTCGCCGGACATCGGCTCGACGTCGAAGTTCATTTTCTTGGCTTCGGCGAGCAGCCGCGGGTCGGCGAAGGCCGCCATAAACGCCTTGCGCAGCGCAGAGACGCGGTCCATCGGGACACCGGGCGGCAGCACATAGGGCCGGCCGAACACGCCTTGGCTGTAGATCAGTTCCATTACGCCACGATCGTCGCTGTTGCGGGCGAAGTCGAGCGTGGTCGGGACCTTGCGGGCGTGCAGGTCGCGATGGCCTTTGACGCTCAATTGCACCAGGGGCTTGATGGTCCCTTTGGCGAACCATTCCGGGTAGAGGAGTTCGATCCCGGTCCAGCCGATGCCACACACGCCTTGCACCTCGCCACGCTCCATCGCCAGGGTGATCTCGCGGCTGCCGGGATAGCCCATGACGAGCTTGAACTTGGTGCCCAACACGTTGTTGAGCATGATTGGGAAGTCGCGCGTGGTCGCGCCGTCGCCGCTCGCGCCAACGATCAGCTCGGTCGACAGCGTGTCCTGGAAGGTCTTCACCGGCGCGTCGGCGCGTACGAAGCAGACATAGACGTCGCTGTTGGCATTGCCCAGATAGAGGAACTTGGCCGGCTCGTGCTGCACTGGTGCTCCGCCGAGCAACGGCTGCAGGATCGCGCCGGGGAAGATGGCGCCGATCGCGGTGCCGTCCTTCGGCGCGACCGAATAGATGTAGCCGGCGGCGCGATTGGAGCCGGCGCCGCTCATGTTCTGCACCACCACCGACGGATTGCCCGGGATCGTGTCGCCGAGATAGCGCGCCAACAACCGCGCATAGGTGTCGTAGCCGCCGCCCGCGGAAGAGCCGACCACGATCTGAACCTGTTTGCCCTTGTAGAATTGCTCGACCGAGTCCTGTGCTGCCGCGACGCCCGCTGCTGTGAGCACGCACGCGCTAGCGACGATCAAACGCCGCAAGCATGACCCGATCGGCATTAGCAGTGTCCCGCGCTCACTCCCGCAGCGATAGCTTTTTGGTGTCCCCCCGCTACCGCTCTGTGGCGGCAAGGTTTTCAGGCGGCATGATTGGAGTCAACAGCGCCGCCATGCGCGCGGGAAGGTGGCCGCGGCCACCCGGAAAGGCTAGGCTCCCCGCCGCTGCGACACGCGGACGCAGGGCGCGGACGGCGCAGCCCATCGGAGGCCGGTGGCGACAACAAAACAAGTAGTGAGGAACCATGATCGACTTTTACGGACTAACCAGCCCGAACGTGCAGAAGATCTTCATCGTGCTGGAGGAGTGCGGGCTGCAATACAATTTCAGGCCCATCGACGTCTGGGCCAGCGCGCAACATTCGCCCGAGTTCGAGAAGCTCAACCCGAACAAGAAAATCCCGGTGATCGTCGATCACGAGGGTCCGGGCGGCAAGCCGTACACCGTGTTCGAGTCCGGCGCGATCCTGATGTATCTCGCCGAGAAGACCGGCAAGTTCATGTCGAAGGTCATGGCGAAGAAGTACGACGAGATTCAATGGCTGATGATCCAGGTCTCCGGCGTTGGCCCCGCGTTCGGCAACTTCACGCATTTCAATCTGTTCGCACCGAAGCCCAACGACTATTCGCTCAGCCGTTACAAGTCTGAGATGCTGCGGCTCTACGAACTGCTCAACACGCGGCTCGGACAGACGAAGTATCTCGGCGGCGATCAATACTCGATCGCCGACATCGCGACCTTCCCATGGACGCGCCAGCACGAGGCGCACGGCGCCAAGATGAGCGAGAAGCCGAACCTCAAACGCTGGTTCGACGAAATCTCGGCGCGGCCCGCGGTCAAGGCGATGATCGCCAAGCAGGGCGACATCAAGTCGAGCCGCGAGACCGCGACCGACGACAACAAGGATCGCTTTTTCAACCGTGGCAAGTACGCCAGGGCGTAATGTTGCCGCAGCCGCGCCGCGCACTCCGCCACCCTCTCCCCGCATTTGCGGGGAGAGGGTGGCGAGGCCGGCACGGCCGAGCAGGGTGAGGGGCGGCGACATGCCCCTTACCCGCCTCGCTCACTTCGTTCGCTCGGTACCCTCTCCCCGCTTCGCAGGGCAAGGGAAAGGTGCGTTGTTCGCGCTGTGCTTTCTTCTCACATCGTCATTCTCAGCCTCAGCGCAAGACACCTACCCCTCCCGCCAAATCTCGGTGATCGCGCCCTACGCGGCCGGCGGCTCGATCGACCTGATCGCGCGCATCCTGGCCGAAGGGCTCGCTGCGCGGCTCAAGCAGAGCGTGATCGTCGAGAACAAGCCCGGCGGCAACGGCGTGATCGGCATCCGCGAGGTGGTGAAGGCAAGGCCCGACGGCTACACGCTGCTGATGGGCTCGGTCGGCGCCAACGTTACGCCCGCGGCGGTGCAGGCCAATTATCCATTCGATCCGCTGCGCGACTATGTGCCGATCTCGGTGGTGGCGGAATGGTCGGCGATCCTGGTGGTCAAGAAAGACCTGCCGGTGACGACGCTCGCCGAGTTCGTCGCCTACGCGAGGGCGCGCCCCGGTGCGCTCAACTTCGGCACCACGGGCTATGGCAGCTTTGCGCATCTGATCGCCGAGCTGTTCATGCAGCAGGCCGGCATCAAGATGCAGCACGTGCAGTACAAGGGCGGCTCGCAGGCCACCGCGGATCTGTTGGCCGGCGCGATCGATGCGCACATGATGAGCTCGGCAGTCGGCGCGGGCCAGGCCGAGAATCCGAACCTGAAGATGCTGGCAGTTGCAAGTCGACATCGTCTCGCACTGCTGCCGAAGGTGCCGACCATGGCAGAGGCCGGCGTTGACGGCGTCGAGCAGACCTCGTGGCTTGCGGTATTCGGTCCGCCCGGCCTGTCGCAGCCATTGCAGGAGCGGCTCTCGCGCGAGCTTGTCGCGATCGCGCATGATCCCACCTACCAGGCGAAGTTCCGCGCCACGGGCTTCGAGCCCGTGGGCATGGAGGCGGCGGCGACCGACGGCTTCTATCGGGCCGAGATCAAGCGCTGGAACGAATTGGTGAACGTCAGGGGATTGAAAGAGGCGGCGCGGTAGTTAGAGACTGGTTGGCTGCATGAGCTACCACACCATTCGCTATTCGACGCTTGAAGATTGGCTGCGGCTGCGGCCGGTTCTCGGCCTGTACAAGGTGGGACGCCGCTTTGCGATTGGCCGCGCCTATTGCTTCAAGCCGGCGCCTGACCCCGCCGCGTTGCAAGAAATTTGCAGCAGTTTCGGCGCGCGACCGCTGGTGATGACGATTGCCTACAATGCCGCCTGGATGCTGGCCTGGCAGGCCAAGTTCGCGAAGTTGAACTTTACGGGCATCGATCGGCTGATCGCCGACAACTCCTCCGATCCGGAAGAAGCAAGCAAGATCGAGGCGCTGTGCCGCGACGCCGGCATGGCGTATCTCAAGCTGCCGTTCAACCGTTTTTCGCTCGGTCGTCCGAAAGACCCGTCGCTGTCGCATGCGGTGGCATTGAACTGGGTGTGGCAGCGCATCGTTCGGCGCGTTCGCCCGCCTGTGGCGGCGATTCTCGATCACGATCTCATCCCGCTGCAGCCGGTCGACTTCGCCTCGAAAGTCGCCGATCAGCCGTTCTATGGCGCGAGGATGAACGGCGCCGACGACGCGTGGCAGGTCTGGCCGGGCTATGCGGTGTTCGACGGTTCGCTGATCGACCGCTACGATCTCGACTTCTGGGTCGATGGCAGCGCCAGGCTCGATACCGGTGGGGCGAATTGGCGCCGGCTCTACCGACATTTCGACGGGAACCGATTAAGGTTTGCCGACGGAGCAGCCAACGTCATCGGCAAGATCGACGAGTGGTTCCATGTCGGCGGCGCGTCGCAGTATGACGTGAAGGTCGCGGACTGGCGCGAGCAGGTCGAGGCCAACCTGCAGCGCGAATACGAGGCTTGCCTCAATCGCGCCGCAGCGCCGGCTCGGTGACTTAGGCCGCCGCGACCTCCACCACCGGCTGCTTCCATTCCTTCAGCCTCGGCAGCACTTCCTTGGAGAACAGCGTCAGGTTGTCGACCGTGTCCTCGTGTTCGAGGAAACCGGCCTGGCCCATCATCAGGAGGTTGCCCATGCCGCCGCAGTATTCGCAGAAGTCGACGATCTGGTCGTAGACCTGATCGGGCGTGCCGCAGAACATCACGCCGGCATCAATCAGGTCCTGCACGCTGCAGCGATAAATGTCGACCGGGCGGCCATCCTTGGCCTTGCCGCGCGGCTGGCTGAAGCCCTGCAGGATGCGGGCGTTGTCCTCGATCGACAGATACCCGGGTGGATTACGGTAGGGAATGTGCACGATTGCCGAGGTGCGCAGATATCCGGCGACCAGATCGCCGCGCCGGCGCGCCTCCGCCTCGTTGTTGGCGACTGCCACCAGCCCAAGATAGGCGAAGCGGTCGGCGCCCGGCGCCTGGCGGTGCGTCTTGTAGTAGCCCTGCCGGTAGGAGTTGTAGAGCGGCCGCGTGCCATAGCCGGAGCCGAGCGTCGCGATCACGTAGCCCTTCTCGCCGAGCAGATGCGCCTGGTTCTTGCTGTTGGTCGTGCTCCACAGCGGCGGGTGCGGCTGCTGCACCGGCCGCGGCCAGATGTTGACTTGCCGGTAGTGGAAATACTCGCCCTCCCAGGAAAACGGCTCGCCGCGATGGCTCATCGCCTTCAGGATGAAATCGTGCGACTCCCAGAACCGATCCATCACCGCGACCGGATTCTGGTTCGAGGCTGGAAATTCGTAAGGCACGCCCTTGACGAAACCCATGTCGAGGCGGCCGCGTGAGATCACGTCAATCGTTGAAAGCTCCTCCGCGCAACGCAGCGGATCGGGCCGATGGCCGAGCGGATAGCCGAGCACCAGGAGCCGCGCGTTCTTGGTTTCGCGCGCCACGATCGACAGGCCGACGATGCAGGTCGAGGACATGCAGGTTGCCGTCTGGTGGTGCTCGTTGAGCATGATGTCGAGGCCAAGCTCGTCAGACAGCTTCCATTCGTCGTAGTAGCGGTGCAGCAGGTCACCGGCGATCTTGGGATCGAGCTTGCTGTTGGGCAGGTTGATGCGCAGCGAGCCGTTGTGATCGTTCCAGGCCGGATAGTAGGCCTGCTCGGTGAAATGATAGACCCGCATGGTCTTTTCCTCCGGGGCCTAGGCGCGTGCCTTGGCCGGCTGCTTCTGTTCGGCGAAGTCGAGCGCCGCTTGTGCAAATTGCTCTGGCTGCTCGACGTGGGGATAGTGTCCGGCGCGCTCGATGGTTTGAAAGCGCGCCGCGGGGATCATCGCGCAGAACGCGCGGCCATAGGGTTCGGACAGGATGCGATCCGCCGTGCCCCACAGAAACAGCGTCGGCACGTCGACGCGGTGCAGCCGGTTCTTGAGCTTAGGATTGTGCATGTAGGGCGACCAGGCGAGCCGGGCGTACGCCTCGCGGCTGCGTGCGGCTCGGAGCGATACATCATCCGGCAGATTTTTGTAGTCGCGCTTGCCTATGCTCGGGTCGAAATAGGCGAGCGCGTCGACCTCGTCGGGCATCAGCGACCAGATATCGACCTTGTCGCGGGTCTCGCGGTCGCCGTGCTTGATGCCGACCGGGTTGCCCAACACCAAATGCGAGATGCGTGCGGTGGTCTTGACCGCGATCTCGCAGGCGAGCCAGCCGCCAAGCCCAACGCCGACCACCAGCGTGTCGCGCAGGTCGAGGCGGTCCATCAGGTCGAGATAGACATACGAGACGTCATCGACGGTGCTCAGACCCTTCGGCAGCTGCGAGGCGCCGAACCCCGGGTGTGACGGCGCGATCACGCGCCCGCCCTTCGCCAGCGCGTCGAGCACAGGTGCGTCCGCTTCGATGCCGATGCCGGGATGCAGGAACAGGATCGGGCGGGCTCTTGGGTTTCCCTGCCCGCGCTCGACCACCTCGAGCTTTACGTCATTGACCACGAGCGACGATTTGGCGTCGGTGGTCCCGGACATACGCAAAGCCCCTTGAGTTTCGTTCCCCTCCATCCCATTGCACGACCTCAGGCGGTGTTTCAAGATCGCCGTAGCCGTGTGCCGAACAGGGAATGGGATCGACATGAATTACGCCGGAAATCAGAGCGAAATCGAAACGCGGATGGGGCTCACCTACGCCACGCATGACAGCGTTGCGCTTGCTGGCGACCTTTATCTGCCCAAGGGTTCCGGGCCGTTTCCGGCGCTGATCGGCATCCACGGCGGCGGCTGGGTGCAGGGCGTGCGCGGCGCGCTGCAATATTGGGGCCCCTACCTGGCGGCGCGTGGCGTGGCGCTGTTCTCGGTCAGCTACCGGCTCGCCAAGACCGGCCAGAAGACTTTCCCGCATGCCGTTCAGGACGTGCTTGGCGGCGATCCAGTTCGCGCGCGGCAACGCCAAGGATTGGCGCATCGCTCCGGATCGGATCGGGGTATTCGGCCAGTCGGCGGGAGGCAATATCGGCGCGCTCGCGGCGCTCGCCGGGAAGAGCCCGATCTTCGCCAACGGCTATCCGAAGGACCAGTTTGCGTCCCAGAGCACGGAGGTGAAGCTCTTTGCCGGCATCTACGGCTGCTACGACGTGCTGAATATGTGGAGCATGTACAACATGCGCCACCCCGGCGAGAACAACATCGAGAAGTTTCTCGGCGCGTCGCCGTTGGACAACCGCCAGCTCTACTTCGACGCTTCGCCAATCAGCTATGCCGTGCGCGCCAACAACAAGGTCGCGGTTCATCTTTCGGTCGGCACCGAGGACGACTTGGTCGACCGCAAGGCGAACACCGACGCGTTCGCGCTCGCGCTCTATCAGGCCGGCTTCTTTGTGCGCACCACCATCCTGCAGGGCGCGCCGCACTATTGGGGTGGTGATCCGATCGATGAGCCCGACAGCTATTCGGGCTTCCTGGCGCCGCGGCTGATGCGCTTTCTGGCCGAAAAGTTGTGACGGGTGCACAGACCGCACCCGCGGTCGCGCGCAACCGTGAACCGATCCTGGCGGTATTGCGCCGCGTCCTGCCGGCGCGGGGACTGGTGCTGGAGATCGCCAGCGGCACCGGCGAGCACGCGGTGCATTTCGCCGCGGCGCTTCCCGCGACTACGTGGCAGCCGACCGATTGCGATGCCGACGCGCTGCGCAGCATCGCGGCGTGGCGCGAGACAACGCATCTGCCCAATGTATTGCCGCCGTTTGATCTCGATGTGACGTCGCGGACGTGGCCGGTCGAGCGCGCCGCAGCAGTCGTCTGTATCAACATGATTCATGTTTCGCCGTGGCAGTCGGCGGAAGGTTTGATGACAGGGGCAGGGAGGGTGCTCGCGCCGGGCGACGTACTGTTCCTCTACGGGCCCTTCAAGGAGGGCGGCCGTCACACCGCGCCGAGCAATGCAGCGTTCGACGCGAGCCTGCGTGCTCGCGATCCGGACTGGGGCGTGCGCGATCTTGACGACGTTCGCGATCTGGCCGCGAAGCACAGTCTCGATTTCATCGAACGCGTGGCAATGCCGGCGAACAATCTCAGTGTGGTGTTCGCGCGACGTTAATCACTTGTATCCGACTAGGTCGATCAGTGCCGACATGCCGGCATGGCCGGTGCCTTCTTGGATGACGGCGTCGTATTCCTCGATCTCGATGGATGACAGGTCGGCGAACGATTGCTGCAACAGCTCGCGGGTGTAGAGCTGCTCGGCGTGAGGCGGCCCGCCGGTCTTGTATTCGAGCTGCTTGGGACGATAGCCCTCGATCAGCAGCAGCCCGCCCGGCTTCAACGCTCGCTTGATATTGGCAAACGTCGTCGCGCGCAGGTCCGGCACGAGGAACTGGAAGAAAATCCCCACGATGACATCGTATTCCGTAGTCGGCCACGGCCACATCTTCAGGTCGCCGCGCTCGAGACGAAGCGTGACGCCACGCTCTTGCGCGAGCTTGCGCGCTTTTTCCTGCGCTTTCGCGGAGCTGTCCATCGACACGACGTCGAGGCCCTGTTCGACCATGAACACGCCGTTGCGTGCCTCGCCGTCGGCGATCGATAGCGCTTTCCCCGGCGCCTTTGCCTTGAGCAGATCGGCCTTGCTCTTGAGGAAGGCATTCGGCGCGGTGCCGAACAGGTAGCCGGGCGCGGAAAAACGCGTCTCCCAGCGTTCGATCTCGGAAGCGGTGGAATGATCCTGGCTCATCGGAACAGCTTCAACGGTGCGAGCGTGATGGCGGGAATGTATGTAATCAGCATCAGCATCGCCAGGTAAATAAAGAAGAACGGCATGACGCCGCGATAGAGCTCCGGCAGCGGCGTCTTGAACAGCGCGTTGGCGGCGAACAGGTTCAACCCGAACGGCGGCATGAACAGGCCGATCGCCAGGTTGACGGTGACGATGATGCCGAAATGGATCGGATCGACGCCGGCCGCATAGGCGACCGGCGTGAGCAGCGGTGTGAGCAACAGAATCGCCGCTGGCGGCTCCAGCACGCTGCCTACGAACAGCAGAATGACGTTGATGACCAGCAGCAGCATCCACAGCTCGAGCTTCAGGCTGGACACAAACGCGATGAGCTGCGCCGGATAGCCGCTGGTCGTGATCAGCCAGCCGAACGCGCCGGCCGCCGACACGATGATCAGAACCTGCGCGCTGAGCGCCGCGGATTCGATGGTGATCGCCCACAGGTCCAGCCACGTGATCTCACGGTAGACGAACATCGAGATGATGATCGCGTAGATGCAGGCCACACCGGCTGCCTCGGTGGGGGTGAACAGCCCGCCGTAGATGCCGCCGAGAATCACGGCGGGTGCGAGAATCGACCAGATCGATCCTTTCAGCATGTGCCGGATGGCTGTCGAATCCGGTCGTCCCGCGATCGGGATGCCTTTGCGGCGCGCGTAGAAATACACATAGATGCCGAGCGCGATGCCGATCAGGATGCCGGGCACGAAGCCGGCCAGGAACAGCAGCGGCACCGACTGCTGAGCGGCGATGCCATAGATGATCATCGGGATCGATGGCGGGATGATCACGTCGATCACGCCGGTCGCGGTCACCAGGCTGACCGAGAATCGGTCGCCATAGCCGTTCTTCTTCAGCGAAGGGATGGTGAGCTTGCCGATCGCGGCGACGCAGGCGACGCTCGAGCCTGACATGACGCCGAACACCTCGCAGGCCGCGATGGTCGAAAGGCCGAGCGAGCCACGGATGCCGCCGACCAAGGCAAGGATCAACTCGATGAGTCGGCGGGCGATGCCGCCGCGGGCCATGATGTCGCCGGCGTAGATGAACAGGGGGACCGCCAGCAGCGGGAAGATGTCCAGGCTGCCGAACATCGCGGAGTGGATGGCCTGCACCGGATTGATGCTGAGCAGGATGCCGCCGAGCGTCGCGGTCATCAGCACGATGAAGATCGGCACGCCCATGACGAGCAGGGCCGCTGGCACGATAAAGAGCGCCAGCAGCGTCACCGCGCGTCTCCTTGGTGCGGAGGGGCGGACGGTGCCGACCGCACCAGCGTCAGAATGGTGCGCACGCCGATCAGCAGCGCGATCACCGCCAGACCGATGGTGAGAAAGGACTGCGGAATCCAGGACGGCAAGTCGAGCGCATCGCTGCGCTGGTCGAGCTTGTGCAGCACGGTGACGATGCGGCCGCTTGCGTAGACGATGGTGAGTATGACCGCGATCGAGACGAGAGCACCGATCGCCAGCGCCGCTTGCCGGATTCGCGGCGAAGCCAGGTCGATGAATGTATCGATCCTGATGTGTATGTTGCGCCAGGTCACGGCGATTGCGCCCGCGAACACCGACAGGATCATCAGGAACAGCATCAGCTCTTCGGCCCAGCTGAACGGCGAGCCGAACAGATAGCGCGCGACCACATTGGCGCCGTTGATCGCCACGATGCAGATCAGTGCGCCCGCTGCGATCGCGAGGCAGAACTGCGTCAGCCACTCGCCGCAGCGGTCGATGAGCGCCGGCCGGGCGCCGTCGTCGTTCGGATTGGCGTTCATGCCCCGCTCCGCCGCGACCTCGGAGATCGAAGTCGCGGCCTCCTCGTTGGCGCGATCAGTTCACCTTGTCGGCGATGGCCTTCAGCTTGGTGAACAGCTCCTTGGATGGGGGATTCTTGTCGAGCACCGTCTGCAGCGAGGTAGCCACGCGCTTTGTCGCATCCGCCTGTTCGGCGTCCGACAGCTTGACCATCTTGCCGCCGCGATCGGCCCAGGTCTTGGTGTCGTCCGCGATGCGCTTGATCTGCCACTGATGCAGTGGGGCTTCGAGCTTCACGCCGGTTTCCATCACCGCCTTCTGCAGATCGGCCGGCAGCGTGTCGAACCAGATCTTGCTGACCATGGCTGTGGAGGTGAGCGCCCACAGGCCGGTGTTGACGATGTTCGGTGCCGCATCGTTGTAGCGGAACGGCACGAACACCCCGATCACGGCGCTGACGCCGTCGATCGTGCCTTGCTGCAGCGCCGGCACAACTTCCGGCAGCGACATCGGCACCGGCGCGGCGCCAAGCGAAGCGACCGCCGCCTGTTCGGCTTCGGACGCCAGCACGCGGGTGCGCTTGCCGGCGAAGCCCGCGAGGTTGGTCACCGGCGCCCGGAAGACGAACATCTGGTGATCGTAGATGTGATAGCCCATCGGGATCATGCCGCGCGTCACCGAGAAATCGGAGAACAGCTTCCGGAACTCCGCGTTGTTGAGCACCTTGCGGGCGTGCTCGTTGTCCTTGAACAGGCCGGCCATCGCCAACACCTGGAAGCGCCGGTCAGCGCCGAAGAACAGCTCCGGCGGTCCCATTGCCGCTTCGATGGTGCCGAGCCGCAACCCCTCGGTCTGTCGCGGCGCGCCGCCGAGCTGGCCGGCCGGATAGACCTCGACCTTGATCTTGGCCGCCGGTCACCTTCTCCAGCTCTTCCTTGTAGAGCTTGAGATTCTCGTGCTGAACGTCGTTGAGCGTCAGCGTCGCGAACTTCATGGTGAACTGCTGCGCGTGCGACGGCGCGGCCGCGAGACCCAGCGCTGCTGCCGCAAGAGCGCCCGCAAATGGACGCGCGAAACCGTGAAGCTTGATGTCGATCATTGTCCCCCTCCCGTTGTTGCCTCATGCTAGACCGCCTGGAATTGCCAGTCCAATTGCGCTTGCTCCGGGTCGCCTGCGCCATCAGCGCGCAGCGCCGCGCTCCTGCTCGGCGCGGCGCACCACCGCCATGGCGAATTCGGTGTTCAGTGCGAAGGTGCGTAAAAATTTGGCAACCACTGCGAAGTCCTCGCGCGGTATGTCCTGGAACAGCAGGTCGTTGACCTGGCGCAGCAGTGGATTGACGGCACGGACGGCGGCTTCGCCCGCCGGACGACAGCCGGACCAGCACGCTGCGGCCGTCGCGCGGGTTGGCCGACTTGGTCAGGAGGCCCTTGTTGATCAGGCGGCCGACCTCGGTGGTGACGTGGGTCGCCGCCATCAGCGTGTGATCCGACAGAGCGCGGACCGACACGCCTTCGCTGCCCTGCCGGTACGCCGTGCCGATCAGGACGATGAACTGTGGCGCGGTGAGCGACATCGCACGCCCGAACGCCTCGCGGAACGCTTGCAGGCGGCTGAACGCGGAAAACATGAGGTACAGCGTTTCGCGAAACGAAAGGTCGCTGCCGGCCGCAAGCATTGCCGGCAGGGTGATCGTTGCGGGCGGGATGAACTCCCGGCGGCGCCGCGCTGGGGCTGCGCGTTCGACGGCTGCTCTGCTCCTTGCCATCGCCGCCTCCTCCGCTCGCCATCCAAAAGCTTCGAGGCGTCGACATCCAAATTTAGCTACATAATGTAGCTAAATTCAAGAGCTAAATGTCGGCGCGGGAGGTGGTGCCATGCGAACTGGCGCGGAATACCTCAAATCATTGAATGACGGCCGGGCGGTGTTTGTCGACGGCGAGCGGGTCAAGGACGTCACCACCCATCCCGCGTTCCGCGAAGCGGCGCGCTCGGTGGCGCGGCTCTACGACATCGCCGCGGCGCTTGAGAACCGCGAGTTGATGACGTTCACCTCGCCCAAGACCGGCGAGCCGGTGCTGCGCGCCTACCAAATCCCGCGCACGCACGCCGACCTCAAGGCGCGGCGGCTGTTCTCGGAGAAATGGGCCGAGGCCAGCTTCGGCCTGATGGGGCGCACGCCCGATCATGTGGCCGGATTCTTCTCCGGCTATGCGGCGGTGCCGAGCGTGTTTGCGGCCGGCGGTCAGAAGTTCGCCGACAACGTGGTCGCGTTCTATGAGCGCATGCGCGACCAGCACCTCTATCTCAGCTACGCCATCGTCCCGCCGCAGATCGACCGCTCGAAACCGGCGCACAAGCAGAGCGATCCCACGCTCTATGCCGGCGTGGTGAAGGAGCGCGACGACGGCATCGTGATCGCAGGCGCGCAACAGGTCGCAACCGGCGGCGTGCTGTCGGACTGGATCCACCTGAGCTGCATCCACCCGCTGCAGCCGGGCGACGAGAATTACGCCAACTGCGTCGCCGTTCCGGTCAACGCGCCCGGCGTGAAGCTGATCCCACGCCGCCCGTTCGCGCGCCAGGCCGACAATTCGTTCGACTATCCGTTGTCGAGCCGGTTCGACGAGTCGGACAGCTACGTCGTGTTCGACAACGTGTTCGTTCCGTGGGAGCACGTCTTCATCTATCGCAACCTGGAGCTCACCCGCGACCAGTGGTTCAAGACGCCGTCGCATTCCTACGGCAATCATCAGGCACAGGTGCGCTACGTGACCAAGCTGCGCTTCATGATGGGATTGGCGCAGCGCACGCTCGAGATGATCGGCAGCGCGGGGCTGCCTCCGGTGCAGATCGCGATGGGCGAGCTCGCATCGCTGACGACGATCTACGAAGGCATGCTGCTGGCGCATGAAACCAACGCGCCGATCAGGGACGGCGTGCTGTGGCCGTCGGTGATCACGCTCTATGCCGCAATGGCGATGCAGTCGGAGTTCAACGGCCGGATGCTGGAGACGATCCGCGAGCTGGTCAGCTCGTCGGTGATCTCCCAGCCATCGTCGGTTGCCGATTTCGACAATCCGGAGATTGCACCGATGATCGAACGCTACATGCGCTCGGGCACTATGGATGCGCGTTCGCGCACCGCGCTGGTGCGCATGCTGTGGGATTTCCTGGGCACCGAGTTCGGCAGCCGCCACCAGCAGTACGAGAAGTTCTACGGCGGCTCGCCGTCGATCGTGAAGCAGAACGTCTACCGCAACTACGACTTCAAGCGCGCCACCGCGCTGGTCGATGCGGCGTTGGCGCTGCCGCCTGTAGGCTAGGCTGTCGCCGCACGTGTCCCGGGCGCGGTGCAGCGCCATCAGCGCGTTCACGCGCGTCTTCGACACGCTATGGCGGTGCACCGCTGACCCGGGACCCAGCTTGCTTTGTCTCTAGGAACCAGGGTCCCGGGTCTCGCTTCGCTGGCCCGGGACACGAAAGCCTACTTCTCCTCCAATCCCAATTTCTTCCACCGCGCTTTCACCGCATCGATGTCGGCCTTATCCGGCCACGCCTTGGGCGGGAAGCGCGCCCCGTCGAAATCCGGATCGGGGTCGTAGTCGAGGTTCATCGTCGCGTCGATCAGCACCCGGTTCCACTTGCCGGTGCCGTACAGTGTCGGGTTGCGGTCGCGCTTCCTCGTCGAGGGGTCGAGCCCCAATCCGAAGGTGGACGGCATGATGACGATGTCGTCTTCGCCGGCGTTGACGCGATAGGCGATCGCCCAGTCGACCGCGCCGTAGTCGTGGATGTCGATGTCGTCGTCAACCACGGTGATGTGCTTGTAGCGCACATGCGCGGCCGATGAGCCCCAGATCGCGTTGGCGGCCTGCTTGGCCTGGTTGCGATAGCTCTGCCGCATCTGGATGAGCAGGTTGATGCCGGCCTGGACGGGCTGGCACCAGACGTCGGTGATGCCAGGCACGCCGGCGCGATCGAGCACGTTCCACGCGGTCGCCGCGCGCATGATCGATGAGGTGACGGTGTTCTCCGAGTAGGAGCCCGGCAGTGCGCCTTCGATGGTGCCGCGCAGGATCGGGTCCTTGCGATGCGTGATGGCGGTGACGCGGATGGTCGGCTTGGGCATGCGGTCGCCGGCGAAATAGCCGGTGAACTCGGCATACGGGCCTTCCATCATGTAGTCCTTGGGATCGATCTGCAGGAACCCTTCGATGACGATCTCGGCATTGGCCGGCACCTGGAGATCGACGGTTTCGCAACTGACCAATTCGACCGGTGCGCCGCGGATCGAGCCGGCGACGTCGAACTCGCAGATGCCCTTGGGCACCGGCGCGCCGGCGACGAACTCGACTGACGGCTCGACGCCCATCGCGATCGCGATCGGCACCTCGCTGGCGCCGCCGTTCTGCCAGGCGGTGACGTGATGGCCGATGTGCTGGGCACGCCACATCAGGATCGGGATGTGCGTCTTGTCGGCGATCATGCCGCGGTAGACGCCGGCATTCATGATGCCGGTTTCGGGATCCTTGGTGACGCAGGCGCCGTAGGTCTGGAGGTAGCGGCCGCCGTCGAGCCGGTTCCAGTATGGCGCGGGAAATTCGAACAGATCGACGGCGTCGCCCTTGATGATGACGTCCTTGCACGGGCCGGTCTTCACCACCTTCGGCGGGATCGCGCCGGTGAGAATGGTGCGGCCAAGCTTGACCAGTTCGCGCGGGTGCGTATCGGGAGGCAGCCCCATCATCATGGCAATGCGGCGGTAGTTCGCGAGCGCGCCGGTGAATACCTTTTTGCAGCGGCTATTCGGTTTGTTGTAGTCCTTGATGTTGTTGAACAGCACCGACGGTCCGGTGGCCGGACCTTGCAATAGCCGCGCGATGGTGCCGAGTTCGATGTTCCAGTCGACCTCGGCGTCGATGGGCTTGACCTCGCCGGCTTTCTCCAGCGCGGCAAGCCAGCCCCGCAAGCCATCGTAGGCAACCGGTTTGCGTTCAACCGTCATCATTTGTCCTTTGCAGCGAAGCGCTCCGCCGGCGGCGCAATCTCAGTCACCAGGTCGCGCACCAGCTTCTTGTTGGAGAGCGGCGCCAGCCGCATCTCGCGCGGCTCGAGCCGTGCGGTGCAGGCATAAACGGTTTCGCCATCCAACTCCAACATGCATTCCTTGCAGGCGTTGGCGTTGATGCAGGAGAAGCGGATCGCCAGCGTCGGGTCCTTGTTGGCCCGGATCCAACGCAGCCCGTCGAGCACCGACTGGCCGCGCTCGAACGGCACCTGGTGCGCTTCCCAGCGTTCGGACGCCTTGTCCGTCCCGCGCCAGATGTTGAGAGTGGCCGTTTCGGTCATTGGGCCGCCGCCTTCGCAATCGATGCGGGCGCCTTGGTGATTGCGAGTTTCCCGTCCTTGAGCCGGATCACCTGATTGACGTTCCACTCTTGCAGCATGCCTGGAAAATCCTCGCGCTGGTGTGCGCCCCGACTTTCGGTGCGGTTGAGCGCGGCCTGCGCAACGGCGCGGGCGACGGCCGTCATATTGCGCAGATCGAACCAATCAAGCCGCTGCATGTCGAACGGAGCGGCGCTGCCGAACGGCTGCTCGCCAACCGCCGTTGCGATTTCTTCGATATCGGCGATGGCGCGCCGCAGAGAAGATTCGGAGCGATACGGTCCGACGTCCTCGGCCATCGTCGTCTGTAGACGCAAGATCATCTCGGCGGTGTTGGGCGCATCCTTCACGCCGTCGCTGTTGATGAGATCGATCGTGCCGTTCGCATCGGAACCGCCAGCGACGCTATGCAATTCTTTGGCGCGGGCTGCCGCGCTGCGGCCGGCCTGACGGCCGAACACCAGCGCCTCGGTGATGGCGTTGCCGGACAAGCGGTTGGCGCCGTTGGCACCGCCGACCGCTTCGCCCGCTACGGTCAATCCCGGGACCTCGGTATGCATTGCTGCGCCCGCCTGCACGCCGCCCATGTGGTAATGCGCGATCGGCGCCACCTCGACTGGCTGTTTGGTGAGATCGATGCCGTTCGCCGCCAGCCGGTCGATCACCGGGCCGAACGCCTCGCGCAGCTTGGCGTCTGGCACGTGCTGGAAGCTCAGGAATACGCCGCCATGCGGCGAGCCGCGGCCGGCGTCGACCTCTTTCAGAATCGCATAGGTACCGACGTCGCGGGTGATGATGTACTTGCCGTCCTCGGCCACGCCGTAGTTCTGCGTGAACTCCTCGCCCCTATTGTTCAGGAGCTTGCCGCCGAGCTTGTAACGGAACGGGTCCCACATGATCGGGTCCATGCCGATCAGGCGCGGGGCCAGGTGTCCGATCGGGAAGAATTGCACGAACTCCATGTCGATGAGCGGCGCGTCTGCGCGCAGCGCCAGCGCGTAGCCATCGCCGCCCATGTTCGTCGAGGCGCTGTTGCGCCGGTAGAGCCGCGTCAGCCCGCCGGTCGCCAGCACGGTGGCTTTGGCCGAGATGGTGACGGCTCCCCCCGAACCGAGATGCCAGGCGACAGCTCCGGTCACTGTGCCATCCGTCCTCGTCAGGTCCACCACGCACAGGTCGCCGGCGCGCTTGATGCCCTTTGCCTTGTTGACGACGCCGCGCAGCGTGCTCGATACCGCCGGTCCGGTGTCGAGAAAGTCCACATAGACGCAACGCGGCCGGTCGTGACCCGGCGCGAACGCCGAAGTGATCTTGCCGTTCTTGCGCGCCCAGCCGACGCCCCAGGTATCCATTTCCCGGATGCACGCCGGGCCTTCCTCGGTGAGCAGCCGCGCCAGCGCCTCGTTGCACAGCCCGCGGCCGGCGGTGAGCGTGTCCTGGTAGTGATGCGACCAGTGGTCGGGCGCCTCATCGCCGAGCGCCACCGCGACCGTCATTTGCGCCATCACGGTCGCGCCGCCGCGGCCGATCAGGCTGCGGTCGATGAGGAACACGCTGCAGCCGGCGCGCGCCGCTTCGATCGCGGCGTACATGCCGGCCGCGCCGGAACCGATCACCAGCACGTCGGTCTCGACTCGCATGGGTTCGGGGTTGGTCATGATCCCAACGCCACGGTCTGATGTATCCCGGCCTCATCCTGAGGAGGCGGCGAAGCCGCCGTCTCGAAGGATCGAGGCCGCCCCATCCTTCGAGACGCCCGCTTCGCGGGCTCCTCAGGATGAGGCGGATTGAGTGTTCGCACGTCGAACCCTATCACGCCTTCTGTGCGCGCTTCTTCGCCGCGAGCTTCACCGCCTCGATCACCTGCGGATAGGTGGCGCAGCGGCACAGGTTGCCGGATAGGTAATGCTTGATCTGGTTGTCGTCCGGGTCCGGGTACTCGTCGAGCAGCTGGTTGGTCATCAGCACGAAGCCGGGCGTGCAGTAGCCGCATTGGAACGCGCTGGTCTCGACGAACGCCTCCTGCACCGGATTGAGCTTCTGTGGCGTGTCGAGGCTCTCGACCGTGGTCACCTCGGTGCCGTCGACGAATGACGCGAGATAGAGGCAGCCCGACACCGCGCGGCCGTTGACCAGGACCGTGCAGCAGCCGCACAGGCCCTGGCCGCAGGTCTCACGCGCTCCGGTCAGCGCGAACTGCCCCTGCAGCATCTCGACCAGATTGTGGTGCGGCTTGACGTCCGCCGTCACCGGCTGGCCGTTGAGCTTGAAGCTGATGGTCCGTGCCGCCGTCATCACGCGTCCTCCAGCGGCTTGCCGGCCTTGGCGCGCAAGGCGCGATACACCGCCTCCGGATTGAGCGGCAGTTCGGTCAACCGCACGCCGACCGCGTCGTCGATCGCGTTGGCGATCGCCGGCGAGACGCAGAAGGTCGCAACCTCGCCGACGCCCTTGGCGCCGAACGGGCCGTTCGACTGGTTGGTATCGACGTAGGAGTTGTCCATCACCACTGGCAGATCATGGAAGCCGGGGATTTTGTAGTCGGCGAGCGAGGCGTTGGTGACCTGGCCGCCGTCGATGTGCATCTTCTCGAACATCGAGAAGCCGAGCTGCATCAGCGCAGCGCCCGAAATCTGCGTCTCGACAATCCTCGGATTGATCGGCTTGCCGACGTCGACCACGTTGACCAGCTTCTCGATCTTGACATGGCCGGTCTCGGTGTCGACCGCGACCTCGGCGCCGGCACCCGACACCATCCAGAACGCCGTCACGTTCTCGGATAGCCCTGTGCCGGGGGCAGGGGGGATGTAATCCGGCTTGAAGATGCCGGTACCGATCACGTTGCCGGCCTGCATGCCGTATTTCTTCACGAACAGCTCGCGGATCGGAATGTTGGAGCCCTCCGGCTCGCCGACGTCACGCGCCAGCGCCTTGAGCTGGTCGCGAGCGTGCTCGGCCGCGCGCCGCACCGCATGACCCATGTGGAACAGCGAACGCGAGCCGAGCGTGCCCATGTCGTAGGGCGTCACGTCGGTGTCGCGCGGCACCACGCGGACGGTTTCGGCCGGCAGGTTGAGCACCTCGCCGACCATCTGCGCCATCGCGGTGTCGGAGCCCTGGCCCATGTCGATGGTGCCGCAATAGAGCGTCGCCGAGCCGTCGGCGCTGACGTTGACGATCGCGACCGAGGTGGTCGGCGTGATCACCGCCTTGATGGAAATGCCGAAGCCGCGGCCACGCCGCACCACGCCGGTGCCCCGGTCGAACGGCTTCGACCAGTTCATGCGGTCGAGCACCTGATCCATCGCTCTCTCGACCGCGGCATCCTTGATGATGGTGCCGGTGGCGTGCGGGCGGCCCTCGCGCAGCAGGTTCTTGCGGCGAAACGCGACCGGATCGATGTTGAGCGCGCGGGCCATCATGTCGGTGTGGCTCTCGTAGGCCCACACCAGTTGCGGCACGCCGAAGCCGCGCAGCGCGCCGGCCGGCGTCACGTTGGTGTAGAGCGCGTAGGAATCGATCGACACGTTGTCGATCTCGTAGGGGCCTGACGCGGTGAGGCCGGACTTCTGCGTGACGCGGGGCCCGATGTCGGCATAGGCGCCGCCGTTCCAGAACACCTCGCATTTGCGCGCGATGATGCGGCCGTCCTTGTCGACGCCGCTCTTGATGCGGAACGTCGAGGGGTGCTTGGTGATCTGGTAGAACAATTCCTCGAAGGTCAGCGCCAGCTTCACCGGCCGCCGCGCGATCATCGACAGCGCGACCACCAGCGCCTCGAGCTTGATATAGAGCTTGGCGCCGTAGCCCGAGCCGAGATACGGCACCTTGATGCGCACCTTGTTCTCCGGCCATTTCAGAAGCCGGGCGATCTCGGTGCGCACGAACGAAGGGCCCTGCGAGGCAGTGTAGACGGTGACGCCGGTGTCCTTGTAATCGGCAATGGACGCATGGGGCTCAAAAGGAAGGTGCAGCACCTTCTGCGTCTTGAACTCGTGCTCGAACACATGCGCGGCGGACGCGAAGGCCTTGTCGACGTCGCCACGGCGTAGCCGGTAGTCGAGTGCGGTGTTGGTGTTGCGGGCGTCCTTGAGATGCTTGAGGTCGGCGAACGTCCCTGCCGGCTTGAGCACGTCGTGCACGTAGGTCTTGCTGGTCAGCGCGTCGACCTCGTCGTAGACGGCGGGCAGCTCTTCATATTCGGCGCTGATGAGCTGCACGGCTTCTTCCGCGACATGCGGATCGGCGGCCAGCACCGCGGCAACCGGCTCGCCGACGAAGCGCACCTTCTCGTGCGCCAGGATCGGCTGATCGTGGAACGCCGGGCCGTAGTAGGGGTCCGGGATCACCTTCATCACGTCGTCGATGGTCATGACCGCAAACACGCCCGGCAGCTTCTTGGCTTCACTGGTATCGACCGACTTGATGCGGCCGTGCGCCACCGTGCTGCGGAACAGTTTGCAGTACAGCATCCCCGGCAGCCGCATCGTGTGCGTGTACTCGGCGCGGCCGGTGACCTTCTCGCGGCCTTCGAGGCGCGGAACCGAGCGGCCGACTTGAGCGCCGACTTTCGGAGCGTCGTGGGTCATGCTCATGGGGCGCCTCCGTCGAGGGCTTGCCGCACCGCGCGTCTGACATAGACGCGCAGCAATTCGCGCTTGTAGGGCACCGAGCCGCGCACGTCGGCGATGAAGTCGGCCTCTGCCGCCGCGGCATCGCCAGCAGCGGCCAGCGTCTTGTCGTCAGCGGTTTTGCCGGCGAGCGCGGCTTCCGCGGACTTGAGCCGCATCGCCTTGCTGGTCGCGGCGCTGACCACGACGCGAGCGGACTTCACGGCCTTGCCGTCGGTTTCCAGTGCGACTGCGACGCCGAGTGCCGGCCAGTCGTCGGCCGAGCCGGTGGTGACTTTCATGTAGGCGGCGCGCTTGGCGCCCTGTGCAGGGATGTGCGCCTCGGCGATCAGTTCGTTCTTCTCCAGCGAGGTTTCGTAGTAACCGATGAAGAAGTCTTCCAATGCGATGCTGCGCTCGCCCTTGGGCGAAATCACCGTCAGCTTGGCGCCCAACGCGATGAGCACTGGCGGCAGATCCATGTGCGGATCGCCGTGGGCGAGGGCGCCGCCGACCGTCGCGACATTACGCACCCGCACGTTCGACAGCGTCAGCATCGTGCGAGTGATCAGCGGCGCTAGTTTCTTAACCTCGGCGGAGCGCTCCAGCGCGGAGAGCGTCGTCATGGCGCCGACGCGAAGCCCGTCACCACTTGCCGCGATGCCGGAATACTTCGCCTCGATGTTGCGCAGGCTGATCAGCTTGGCCGGGCGGAACACGCCGGCCTTCATCATCAGCATCAGCGCGGTGCCGCCGGCGATCGGCCGCAGGGTCGGATCGTCCGGATCGAGCAGCTTCACGGCGTCGGACAGCGATTTCGGTTCGGCGAGCTCAAAGGGCGTCATACGTCACTCCGCTGCGGTTTGCGCGAAGCGCTCGCGCAATCGGCTGGAAAACAGCTTTTCCATATCCTTGGCCTTCGAGCGCAGCACCGGCTGACCCATGCTGCCGAGCTTGCCCGCCAGCGTGGCATCGACCGAGTAGTTGATTTTGGTTTCGTTGCCGGCGTCGGTGAGCGTGGTCTTGGTCACGGCAGTGAGTCGGCCGACCACGCCCAACGGCGTGCCTTCGATCTTTGCGGCGATCTCGTCGATGTCCAGCTTGATCACCTCGACCGCGACTTTGAACTTGAAGTTCAGGTAAGCGATCTTGGTCTCGAACATCGCCTCGTAGTGGGTCGGGTCGATCTCGTTGAGATCGCGAATGCCATCCACCAGCGAGATGAAGGACTTCGGGTCGCGGATCGTGTCGAACACGGCCGCGCGGGGCGCGTTGACGGTGAATTCGCCTGATACGTTCATGGGTTACGCCGGCACCTTGGAACGGAACCAAAGCGCATCGGAAGCAATACGTCAAAGGCTTTGGAACGCCTTACCGCGCATGGTTGGGATGCTGCGAGCGGTCAGCCTTTTTGCCGCAGCGCCAACACCCGGTCGACCATCTCGCCGGCCTGTCCCAGGTAGTTCGCGGGGTCGCACAGCTTGGCGAGCTCCGCCTTGCTCATGTGCTTGGCGATCTCCTCGTTTTCGGCGAGCAGGTCGGCGAGCGGACGGCCGGTCGCCACCACCTTGCGGCAGATGTCGTAGACCAGATCGTGCGCGTACTGCCGGCCGAGCGCGGGTCCGAGCCCCATCATCACGGCCTCCGAGACGATCAGGCCCTTGGTGATGTCGAGGTTGGCGCGCATGCGCTTCTCGTCGACCTGCAGGCCGGACACCATGAACTTCGTCTGCGCCAGGCAGCCGGCGCTGAGCACGAAGATTTCCGGTAGCACGATCCACTCGATCTCCCACTGGCCGGTGGCGCGCTCATGGTCCTGCTCCATGGCGTTGAGCAGTGCGACCACCTGGCTGCGCACCACGCCGGTTTGCGCGGTGATGTAGACGCATGAGATCGGGTTGCGCTTCTGCGGCATGGTCGACGACGAGCCACGGCCCTCGTGGAACGGCTCGAACACCTCTTCCACTTCGGTCTGCATCATCAGCTTCACGTCGAATGCGATCTTGCCGCAGGTACCGGTGACGAGGCCGAGGAAGCAGCCGACCTCGGCGATGCGGTCGTGCACGGTGTGCCAGGCGATCTCGGGCTGCTTGAGGTCGAGTTCTTTCGCGAGCTCGACCTGCGTGCGCAGGCCGTCCTTGCCAAGCGACGACAGCGTGCCGGCGGCGCCGCCGAACTCGAACACCTCAACGCGCTCACGCAGTTGCTTGAGCCGCTCCTTGTGGCGCTCGAACGCGGCGAGGTAGGTCGCGCACTTGTAGCCGAACGTGATCGGCACCGCCTGCTGCAGGTTGCTGCGGCCCGCCATCGGTGTGTCGCGGTATTTCTTGGCGAGCGCCGCGAGCGCATCGGAAATGTCGTTGATGTCCTTCTCGATGATCGCGAAGCTCTCGCGGATCTGCATGATCGTTGCGGTGTCGGTGATGTCCTGCGTGGTGGCGCCCCAGTGACACCACTCGCCGAGATCGCCCTCGCAGAGATCGACCAGTTGCGCGACCACCGGAAGCACCGGATAGCCGATCCGTTCGGTCTGCTTCCTCAGCTTGTCGATGTCGAACTGATCGACCTTGCAGTGCTTGAGGATTTCCGTGCAGGCCTCCTTCGGGATGATGCCGAGCGTGGCCTGTGCGCGGGCGAGGCCAGCCTCGAAGTCGAGATACTTCTGGATGCGGTTGCCGTCCGACCACACCTGCCGCATGGCCTCGGTGCCGAAGATGTCGCGGAAAATGGCGGAGTCGATGGTGCCGGTGGGCATGGTGGGCCTTTCGGAAAGCGCGCGTTGTCATAGAGCCTGACTCTGGAACTTTACGTTGCGCGGCTGAGCTTTGGCCGGGCGAGCCGCTTGAGCATGATGCATATCATTGCGAGCTTGGCATAGCCTTCGGCGATGAGGGCGAACGCTTCGTAGTGAGCCATCAGGCGTCGATTGCGTCGCAGCCAAGATAATGTTCGCTCGACGACCCACCGTCGACGTACCACCTTGAAGCCGCCTTCGTTGTCCGTGCGTTTGACGATTTCCAATTCGACCGGTTGGCCAGCGAGTGCGGCTTTGAGCTTTGCTCCAGCATAGCCGCCATCGGCAAAGAGTTTTGCAATCCATGGAAACAGACAACGCGTCTTGCGGATCAGGTTGGCAGCGCAGTCGCGGTCCTGGATGTCGGCCGGGATCACCGCGATGCCGAGAAGGAGCCCAATCGTATCGACGATGACATTGCGCTTGATGCCCTTGGTTTTCTTTGCCGCGTCGTATCCGACCGGATCCCTCTGAGGCCCCCTTTTTCAGTCGCTTTCACAGCCTGCGTATCGATGATCGCAGCGGTTGGGCTTGCCTCCCGGCCATCCATCTCGCGCACCTTCACAAGCAGTATGTGGTGGATACGGTCGAGTACACCGTAGCGCGTCCATTCCCAAAAATAATTGTAGACGGTGGAGCGCGGTGGAAAATCCTTCGGCAACTGCCGCCACTGGCATCCCGTACGCAGCACGTAACGCACGGCATTCATAGCCTCCCGCATGTCGGTTTCGCGATGCCGGCCACCCGGTCGCTGCGGCGGGATCAGGGGCGCAATGATCGCCCATTCCATATCCGTCATATCGCTCGGATAACGTTCTTTACGCGGCACATGCTGAATGCGCGCTTCCTTGGTCCACATGGGCAGCCTCCGATCGTCGATTCGGCTGCCATAGACAGAATCACAACAGATTCCGCAGACTTAAGAACTTTCAAAACAGGCTCTTAGAAAGGCGATGGGTGCCCGGTCACCAGGCCGGGCGTGACGGTGGTTGGACGCCGCGAACTATTCCGCCTTGATGCCGGTCTTCCCCACCAGCGCGCGCCACTTTTCGGTTTCGCTCTGGATGCGCGCCGTGACCGCATCGGGCGGGCCGGGCAGCGGCACGAAGCCCTGTTTCTGCAGCGCCTCGACTGTTTCGGCGTCGTTCAATATCGCGCGCATCTCGGCGTTGAGCTTGGCGACAATCTCGTCCGGCGTGCCGGCCGGCATGGCGTAAGCCGCCCACAGCGAGACGTCGTAGCCTGGCACACCGGATTCGATCATGGTCGGCACCTCGGGCAGCGCGGCAATGCGCTTCGTCCCGGTGGTCGCGAGCGCGCGCAGCTTGCCTTCGCGGATGTTGGCCAAGGTCGGCGCGACGGTCGCAAACTGCATGTCGAGCCGGCCGGTGATCATGTCGATCGAGGATTGCGCGGAGCTGCGGTACGGCACGTGGGTGAGCTCGACGCCCATTTGCGTTGCGAACAATGCGCCGGCGAGATGCGCGAGGCTCGCCAGCCCCGCCGAGCCGTAGTTGAACTTGCCGGGGCTCGCCTTGGCCAGCGACACCAGGTCCGCGACCGATTTCACCGGGATGCCAGGATAGAGCACCAGCGCATAGGGCGCATCGAAGATCATCGAGACCGGCTTGAAGTCCTTGGTGGTGTCGTACGGCAGCTTGGCGCCGAGCGCCGGGGCGAGCGCATGCGTGCTGGCGGTGATCAGCCCCATGGTGGTGCCGTCGGGCGCCGCCTTGGCGATGATGTCGGCGCCGATCGCGCCGCTCGCGCCGGCGCGGTTCTCCACCACGAACTGCTGACCGAATTTGGCGCTGAACTTCTGCGCCAGCAGCCGGCTCACCACGTCGGTCGCCGAGCCAGCCGGAAACGGCACGATCAATCGCACCGGCCGGTCCGGCCAGGCGCTCGCCGCGGTCTGCGCGGCGGCGGGCGCACTGGCGAGCGCCATCAGCATCAGCGCGATCGATGCGGCACGGATCATCATTTCACCTCGCGGGCGAGACCGGTGATGAGCTCTTCGAAATCGTTCAGCCCGTTGTGACGTGGCGAGCCGGCCATGCGCGGCGTCATGATCACGTTGGCAAAGCCGAGCAGCGGATCATCGTCCGCGACCGGCTCCTGATAGTGCACATCGAGCGCGACGCCGCCGAGCCGGCCGGCGCGTAGCGCCTCTAGCAACGCGTCACGGTTGATGATCGGCGCGTTTGCGACGTTGATGATGCGGGCCCCGGGCTTGATCCGCGCCAGCTCGGCGCGCCCGATCAGGTCGCGGGTGTAGGGCGCGGTCGGAACCTGCGGCACGATCCAGTCGCTGTCAGAAAGCAGCGTAGCAAGCGGCACGTGGGTTGCCTTCAATTCGCGCTCCTCGGCCTCCGGGGCCCGGCTGCGCTGATAGTACAGCACGCGCATGCCGAACGCCGCGGCGCGCAGCGCAATCTCGCGTCCGATCTCGCCGAGACCAATGATGCCGATGGTCGCACCGTTGAGTGCGCGCGTGCCGCCGACGCGGGGATAATTGCCGCCCGGCGTGTGGTTGCGGTTGAAAGGCTGCAGTTGCCGTCCCGCCGCAGCGATCCGCGCGGGCGTGACCAGTCCGCTGACGGTTTCAAGCTGGCGCGACAATGCCAGCATGAGGCCGAACGCATGTTCGGCGCAGGAGATGTTAGCGCGGCGACGGATGGTGAGAACCTTGATGTTCCTCGCGGCGCACGCCGCGGTGTCGATGTTGCGCAGCTGCGTGCCGAATTTCTGCACCGCCTTGAGGTCGCCCGCCGTTGCGAGATCGTCAGCGCTGACTTGAAGCAATTCCACGACGAGGGCATACGCGCCCGGCAATGCCGCGCGCATCTCGTCCTGCGATCTCACCATCCGCACTTCGGCGGGATAGAGCCCGGCTGCGCCCGCGCGCACGCGCGTCACCCACCCGTCGAAGTCCGGCTCGTCATGCGTCATGAAGTCGGCGAAGGCGGCGCGGCGCTCGTCCGGCGATGACGGGTCGAGCACGATCGGAATGAGTCGCGTGAACGGATCGTCCTCGACAACGATGATCGGCCGTTCCGCCACGCTCAACCCTTCTTCGGCTCGAGATCGACTTTGAGCGCGGTGAAGATCCGGTTGTGCATGATGTAGACGCCGGTAAGCACGGTAAGTTCGACCACTTCGCGCTCGCTGTAGTGCTTGCGCACCGCGTTGAAGATGTCGTCGGGCACGCCGGCGCCGTCGCGGACGGCGTCGACGTAGGCAAGCGCGGCCCGCTCCGCCTCGCTGAAGAACTTGGAGCCGCGCCAGTCCTTCAGCGCCTCGCATTCCTCCAACGTGACGCCGTCCGGCACCGCGATGGTCGGCACGTGCTGCTGCAGCGCGTAGGCGTATTTCGCCGCCTGGGCGATCCGGACGATGGCGATCTCACGCAGCCGCGGGCTCAGCTTCGTCCCCCAGCGGATCGCACCGATGTACTCGAACCAGGTCATGCAGACCTTGGGCGAGTGCAGCAACAGCTTGTAGATGTTGATCAGCGCGCCGCGCCCGCCTTTGATCTTGGCGATCTCGGCCGAGAGCTCGGGATGATCTTTTTCTTCGATGTATGAAATGCGGGCCATCTAAGCCTCCCCGATCTCGCGCAACACCTCGTCCGTATGCTCCCCGACCATCGGCTGCGCCCGGTCGGCGGCGGCGCGGCGGCCGTTGATGGTCATCGGCGAGCGCACGCCTGGAATCGAGCCGCCCTTGGCGTTCGGATGCGGCAGGTCGATCCGCATGCCGCGCGCGATCACCTGGGGGTCGGCGAAAGCGTCGGCGATGGTGTTGATCGGGCCGGCCGGCACGCCGGCTTTCTCGAACTGCGCGGTCAATTCGGCGCGGGTGAATTTGATGGTCAATTCGTTGAGCCGGGGGATCAGCGTGCCGCGATTGACGATGCGTGCCGGATTGGTGGCGTACCGCTCGTCCTTGGGCATCTCGGAATCGCCGAGGATCGCCATCATCTTCACGAACTGGCTGTCGTTGCCGCAGGCGATCAGTACGTGGCCATCGGAGCAGGGGAAGGTCTGGTACGGCACCACGGCGGGATGCGCATTGCCCATGCGTTTCGGCGGCGTGCCGGAGACCAGATAGAACAGCGCCTGGTTGGCCAGCACGCTCGTCAGGCTATCGAGCAGCGCCATGTCGATGTAGCTGCCCTTGCCGGTTGACTCGCGCTCCTTCAGCGCCGCCGTGATGGCAAGCGCCGAATAGACGCCAGTGAACACGTCGGCGAAGGCGACGCCGACCCGCATCGGCTCGCCATCGGCGGGCCCAGTGATGTCCATGAGCCCGCTCATGCCCTGCACCAGCAGGTCATAGCCGGCGCGGTGCGCGTAAGGCCCGTCCTGGCCGAAGCCGGTGATCGAGCAATAGATCAGCCGCGGGTTGTCGGGCGCGAGGCTCTTGTAGTCGAGGCCGTATTTCTTCAGGCCGCCGAACTTGAAGTTCTCGATCAGCACGTCGGAGCGCGCGGCGAGCTTCTTGACGATGCGCTGGCCCTTTTCGGTCGCGAAGTCGATCGCGATCGAACGCTTGCCGCGGTTGCAGGCGAGATTGTAGGCCGAGCTAAGGATACCGCCGTCCTTGTTCTCCATGAACGGCGGTCCCCAGGCGCGGGTGTCGTCGCCGGCGCCCGGCTGCTCGACCTTGATCACCTCGGCGCCGAGATCGGCCAAGGTCTGTCCGGCCCAAGGGCCTGCGAGGATGCGTGCCAGTTCCAGCACACGAACGCCGCTCAGCGGCCCAGGCATGTGTTCGCTCCAAATTTAGCGAACCATTCTATATCAACCGCATTCACGCCTGAGCAATGCCGTGGCCGCGGGTCGTCATGCAGGCCGCCCTGACTTCAGGCGACGGCCACGCCTGGAATCCGGTTGTCGAAAATGCCGAGGCACTTTTGCGCGCCCTCGGGCATGCTGGGCACGTAGATGTAACGGCCCATGAACGTGACCCACGGCTTCTCGGCAAGCGGCTGAAGCTGAGCGAAATTCCAGAACTGCCGCTCATTCATTTCGATCTCGGTCACTTGATGATCCAGCACCCAACTGCGGAGCATGGACAATCTCGACTGCTCGGGGTCAACGAATAGCGTCGCAGGCAATGCTTTGCGCATGGGCTTTCCAATCCTTTGAGTATTGTTCCGATCAACTACGTCCGTCGCCTTGCGGCGGAAGCAAGGTCCGCCGAAAGCACCAACGTTCAGCTTTTTGGGAACGGTCCGCCGACCTTACGCGCCCGCGGCTTAACGAGTTGTGACGGCCGCCGAGCAGCCCCCGATTAGATTTACCTCGACTTTCCGGGGGGCGGGGCGTAGCGTCGAAAGCAGTCGAAACGCGCACACTCGCGTTCGCAAGCCCTAGCCTGGAAATTGCTAGCCGACCGGCCCCCATCCGGGGGTCCGTTGCCCTCGCCCGATGCGATCGGGTCGAAAGGATTGGTCATGAATTTTTCCATGAAGTTGTCCCCCAAGGTCGAGGCGGTGTTGTGGGGCGCCGCCGGCGGTGCCGCCGGTCTCGCGTTGATCGGTTTCGCGTTTGGCGGCTGGGTCACCGGCGGCAAGGCTGCGGAAATGGCCCGTCAGCAAGCGGACAAGGCGGTCATTGCTGCGCTTGCGCCCATTTGCGCCGACAAGTTCCGGCACGCCAACAACGCCACAGAAAACCTCGGCAAGCTCAATGCCATCAGTTACTCGTGGGAAAAGGGCACCTACGTGAGCAACGGCGGCTGGGCGACGCTGCCCGGAAACGGCGAGCCCAACCAAGGCGTGGCGCAGGCCTGCGCCGAATTGCTCACCACCCTGGCGAAGTAGACGGCCTGGCCCGATCGCTCTAGCCGCTCCTTGCCGCCGGCAAGGAGCGCGCCGTCGTTGCGGTTTGACGCGTTGCATGCGCCCAGACCGTCGCTACGAAAACACTTCAGAGAAGGAACATCCATTGCAGGTCCTCGTCCGCGACAACAACATCGATCAAGCTCTTCGGTTTTTGAAAAAGAAAATGCAGCGGGAAGGCCTCTTTCGGGAAATGAAGCAGCGGCGGTTCTACGAGAAGCCCTCCGAACGGGCGAACCGGGAACGGGATGAAGCCATTCGCCGGGCGCGCAAAGCTCGCGCGCAAGAAGGCGCAGCGCGAGGGGCTTCTGCCCGATCCGCGCAAGAAGAAGCTTGAAGCCGAAAGGGCGGCCGGACAGCGGCCTGGGTTCGGCCAGCGTGCACGACCGCCGTCGCGATTCTAAAGCAGGATCCCGAAAAACCGGTTTCGGGATCCTGCTCAAACAAAAAAGAGAAACTGCCTTCAATTTCGGAGTTCAGGGAAAGCGGAGCGGACTCATGTCATCCGACATCAACCGATATTTGCCTTATCTCGTAATAGTGGTGGTGTTGGGATATGCTGCCACCAAAATCCTGTACTGAGCAGATGATGGTGAGAAAAACGCGCGTGGAACGCTACCACGATGATGAAGCGTGAGTCGTTTCCGATCGCAAGCATCTACGTGCCGATCTCACGCCGGGCGACGCTCAATGCAAAGACCGTCGACGAGATCGCAGAAAGCATTTTGCAGAACGGCCTGCGGACGCCCATTCTGGTGCGGCGCGATGGCGAACGGTTCATCCTGGTCGAAGGCCTGCATCGGCTGGAAGCATGCAGGAAACTGGGTGAAACGACGATATTTGGCTTCCTGGTGCAGGCGCGACGTCACTAACCATTCTCTCGCCGGCGTCTCAGCACATCCACCAAGGTCCCAGCTGCAATTCCCGCGCAAGCGCCGACCGCGAAGTCGCGGACATTGGCGTGCCGTCCCGGGACCCAATGCTGCAGAATTTCCATCAGGCCAATCGCTGCAACGGCCAGCGTGGCCAACGCCACCCGATACCTTGGGTATCCCAGTGCGAATGCCAGTCCGATCAGCGCAAAGGCCAAGCTGTGCTCAAGGTCGTGATCGACCCCGGTGAAGGGCCGGATTTTTTGCGGGCCGAGCGTGACGACAACGGCGCCAAGCACCAGAAGCCAAGCTGCCGACCGCAGCACCTTGGTGATCACGTCAGGAGAAGGCGGGTTTGGGCCCGTCCGTCAGAACGATCTCGCTTTCGCGAACGACACGCTCGTACAACTCGCCAACGTTCTTGACGCGGTAGGACGGGTTGCTCGGATCGACGTCAGAGGCGGGCATCAGGCGCCGGATTTCATACTTTCCGGGGGCCGAAGGCCGCATGATCGTTCGAGTGAGATCGACGGTTTGTCCAACTGTGAATTTGTGCGCCACGCGATGTCCTTGTCCTGCTGAAAGAGTTGGCTCGAAACTTTAGGCGCGCAATCTTCAACTCCTGCAAAGCCGAGTGTCGAAAGCAACTGTTCTTGACGCAGTAATGTATTTTCCAAATGACGCATAATATATGCGCGCTATAGCGGAGAATTACAACAAATATTATGATGTAAATCGAGGGGCTTAACTGAAATATCGTTATTCCGACACTATTGAGTTCTATGAAAACGCTGGATTGAATTATCCGAATTCGTCACCAGATATGATTTGGATCGTGGTGAGGCCGCCTTGGCGGCCTCGTATGCGTTCCGCAAGGAGAATCCCCATGTCTTCTGAAATCCAAGCGGTCAACCGAGTTCGAGACCAGGCTCGCAACCGCGTCGAGGGCGTGGAGGGGTTCGACTATGGTGCTCCGGCGGAGCTGTTTCCCAGCCGCAGCAAGAAGGGCCGCGGCCGCATCACGTACAAGCGCTTCGACACCGCCGCCGAGGCCATCCGCTTCGCCGTTGAGGATGTGCCGCCGCCGGCGCTGCTGGGCGCCTATCTTGAGGTCGACGAAGCGCGGTATGGCCTGTACGAAATCCAATACCTCTACGAGCGAGCAGCCTATCCGCTGAAGCGCCGCGAGACGGAATCCGCTGCAGCGGCAGCGACCACGCCCATCTAACCCGCGTCCTGGCGGATCGACGTGCGTTCGATTCGCAACTTCTGTAAGGCGGTCAGCGCACGGTGAAGCGCGCGATAGCGGCCTCGTCAACCTCGACGCCAAGGCCCGGCCCACTGGGCAGCGCGACCAGGCCGTTCGCGAGCGGCAGCGGCTGCTTCACGACGTCTTCGGCGAGATAGAGATGTGTGAGGCTGACGCCCCAGTCGGCCTTCGGCACCGCGCAGGCAAGGTGCAGCGCGGCTGAGCTGCCGATGCTCGACTCGGCGATCTTCACCGCGATGTTCACCGACAGGCCGAGTCGCTGGCACAGCTTGCCGGCTTCAACCGCCGCGCTGATGCCGCCGAGCTTGATCAGCTTGAGCGACATGCCGCCGGCGCCGGCGCGGGCATTGGTCTCGATGTCGGCGAGCGAATGAATGCCCTCGTCGATCCCGATCGGCACCTTGGTCGATTTCGCGAGCTTCTTGAGGCCTTCGATATCGTCATAGGCGAGTGGCTGCTCGACGAACATCAGGGCGGCCTTGCGGGTTTTTTCAATGTAGGTCTTGGCGGCGGCCAGCGTGAGCCCGCAATTGGCGTCGGCGCAGAGCGGCATCTTGGGCAAAGCCTCGCGCACCGCGTGCGCGATGGCGATTTCCTTGGCCAACGGCTTCACACCGATCTTGAGCTTGAGCAGGCTGAAGCCTTCCTGCTGCTTGGCGTGTGCTTCGGCGACGTCGGCCTCGACGGTGGGATTGCCAAGGAGCCACATCGGCTTCACGGCGTTGCGGCGCGGCTTGGCGACCAGATCGATCAGCCTTCGCCCCGAGGCGCGGCCGGTGAGGTCGAGCAGCGCCATCTCCACGGCGGAATGCGCACCGCCGTTGCCGGTCAGCGCGCGGTGCAGCGCCTTGCGCAGCTCCGGCCAGGCCGTTGCATCCTTGCCGACCAGCAGAGGCGCGAGATGATCCCGCACCGCCGCGACCAGTCCGCCCTGGGTATCGCCGGTCATGGTCGGCGCCGAGGCGGCCTCGCCCCAGCCGACCGTGCCGTCGGCTGCTTCGATGCGCACGATCAGGTTCTGCGCCGCCGTGATGGTCTCGGCCGCCATCTTCATCCGCGCCTTGAGCGGCAGCGCGACTGGAATGGCGTCGACACGGCGGATGATGAGGGGGGCCGCCGCAGTGCGTGGCGGCGTGGAGACTCGGGCAAGAACGTTCACGGGTCACACCTTGAAGCGCGGATCCAGGAAGTCGCGCAGACTATCACCGAACAGATTGAAGGCGAACACCGCCAGGCTGATCATCGCGCCCGGGAACAGGATCATCCACGGCGCCTGCCGGTAGAAATCCGCGGCATTGCCCGACAGCATCAGACCCCAGGCGGCGGTCGGCTCGGTGACACCGAGACCGAGGAACGACAGCGAAGCTTCGGCCAAAATCGCCTGGGCGATGAACGCCGTCAGCATGATGAGATACGGCGCCACCACGTTGGGCGCCATGTGGCGGAAGATGATCCGGCTGTGCGAATAGCCGGCGGCGCGCGCCGCATCGACATAGGGCATCACGCGCACGCCGAGTGCCGCGGCGCGCACGACGCGGGCAACGCGGGGGATGATCGGGATGGCGATGGCGATGATCAGGTTGACGTCGACGCCGCCGACGGTCAACTTGCGGACCGCCGCGACCACCACCAGCGCCAGCACGATCAGCGGGAATGCGAGCAGAATATCGACGAAGCGCTGGATCCAGTCGTCGATCTTGCCGCCGAAATAGGCCGACGCGACGCCGAGAATGGCGCCGATGGTCGAGCCGACGAACGACGAGGTGAAGCCGATCACCAGCGCGGTGCGCGAGCCGTAGATCAGCCGCGAGCAGATGTCGCGGCCGTAGGCGTCGGTGCCGCACCAGTGCTCCCAGGACGGCGCCGCCAGGATCGAGGCGAAGTCGATGTCCAGCGGGTCGTACGGCGCGACCCAAGGCGAGAACAGGCCGGCGAACATCATCAGGAAGATGATGACGAAGCTCACCGCGCCGAGCGGCTGCTGCCGTGCGAACTCCATCAGCGAACTGCGCTGCCGCGCTGCGAGCTCGGGGAGGGCGACGACACTCATGATCCGTACCGGATGCGCGGATCGAACACGGCGTAAAGCAGGTCGATCAGCAGGTTGACGAACACATAGAACGCCGCGATCAGCATCACCATGCCCTGAATCAGCGTGAAGTCGTTGCGCGACACGCTCTGCACGAACAGTTGGCCGATGCCGTTGAGGTTGAACACCTGCTCGGTGACGACCAGGCCGCCGATCAGGAAGGTGAATTCCAGCCCGATCACGGTGATGGCGGGAAGCAGGGCATTGCGCAGCGCGTGACGCGAGATCACCAGCTTTTCGTACACGCCCTTGGCGCGGGCGGTGCGAATGTAGTCCTCATTGAGCACTTCGAGCAGCGAGGAGCGGATCATGCGCGCGACCACCGCGCAGTAGCGGTAGCCGACCGCCATTGCCGGCCAGATCAATTGCGTCAGGTTGGCGATCGGATCGACATAGATCGGCGTGAAGGTGATCGGCGGCAGCCAGTTGAACAGGCCGAGCAAGGTCAACATGATCAGCATGCCGAACCAGAACGAGGGGATCGACAGCCCGCCGATGGTCAGAATCCGGACCGTGTAGTCGATCCAGGTGTCGCGGAACAGCGCCGCCAATGTGCCCATCGGGATGGCGAGCAGCACCGCAATGAGCGTCGCCATCAGCGCGACCTGCAGCGACAATTGCAGACGCAGCGAGATTTCCTCGATCACCGGCCGCTCGGTCCACATCGACACGCCGAAGTCGCCCTTCGCCATGCCGATCATCCACTCGCCAAACTGGGTGACGAGCGGCTTGTCGAGTCCCATCCGCTTGCGTTCCATCTCGATGGTTTCTTGGCTGACGGTGCCGCCGTCGCCGCGCAGCTTGATCTCGACCACGTCGCCGGGGACGACGCGCAGCATGAAGAACACCAGCACCGCGACGCCAAGCAGCGTCGGGATCATCAGCAGGACACGGTTGGCGGTGTAGCGGAGCATTTTTTCTTTTCTTTTCTTTCCTTCCCTCTCCCCGCAAGAGCGGGGAGAGGGAAGGGGCATGCCTTACGTATTCAGCCAAACATCTTCCAGCTGAGCGCCCAGGTTGTGGCTGGGCGACATCTTCCAGCCCATCAGCGTCTTGTGGGTCGGCACGATGCGGTGCCACCACAGCAGCGGCTGCTGGTAGGCCTGCTCGAACAGCCGCTTCTCGAACGCACGGATCAATGCCTTGCGCTTCTCCACGTCGCGCTCGCGCATGTGCTCGTCGAACAGCTTGTCGAGCTCGGGATCGTTCGAACGCGAGCGGTTCTCCGGCGCGCGGTTGAGCGACAGATATTTGGCGAGGCCGAGGCTGGTGTCGTCCATGAACAGGTTGGAGAAGTCGATCGCCACGTCATGGTTGCCGGCGTTCATGGTCGCGAGATAGGCGCCGGTGTCGGATTGCTTGTGCTCGACGGTGACGCCGATCTGCCGCCACTGGTCGACCAGGAAGATGCCGGCCGGCGTGTAGGGCATCGCGAGATTGCGGTTCCACAATACGAACTTGAGGTTCTCCTGGCCTGCCGCCTTGAGGAGGGCGCGAGCTTCCTCGCGCGACTTCTTGATGTCCTTGGCGAAGCCGGGCAGCTTGACCAGCTCGGCCTCAGGCGTCGCGAACGGCGAGCCCGGACGCACCACGCCGCCGACCGAGCGCAGCGTGGAAATCTTCGACAGGCCCTGGCTGCCGCCCCAGCGATCGATCGCAAGCAGCAGCGCCTTGCGCACCCGCACGTCGTCGAACGGCTTCTTCTCGACGTTGAAGCAGACCAGGAGATTGAGCGTCCAGCTCGATTCCTCGATGCGGATCTTGTCCCCCATCGCCTGCACCAGACGGTCCCGCTCGGCCGGCGAGATGCCGCGAAACTCGCCGAGCACCTGGCCGCCCTGCACGGCGTTCAGCATCGCCGCCGCCTGCAGCGTGAAGATGCCTTTCCAGCCGTCGAGATAGGGCAGGCCCTTCTTGAAGTAGTTATCGTTCTTTTTGCCGGAGACGTGGCTGCCCTTGACGTGCTCTACAAAGGTGAACGGCCCGGTGCCATTGATCTTGGTGCGTGGCGCCGCAGGATCTGCGGCGAGGTCCTTCGCGGCGTAGATGACGTTCCAAGGCGAGGCGAAGTGCTCCAGCATCGCCGCGTTCACGGCCTTCATCTTGAAAATGACGGTAAGCGGGTCCGGCGTCTCGATCTCGCCGATGTCGCTGAACGTCGCCTTGCGGGTCGACACCACGCCGGTTGGCGGGTTGCGCAGCCGGTCATACGTGGCCTTGATGTCGGCCGAGGTCAGCGTCGTGCCGTCAGCGAACTTGACGTTCGGGTGCAGCTTAAACGTATAGCTCGACAGGTCCTTGGCGACGGTCCAGGACTGCGCCAGGTCGCCTTCGAGTTCCGGGAATTTCGACAGGTTGAAGCGCAGCAGCGTCGAATAAAACGGCCCCGCGAAGTGCAGCGTGGCGTAGGTGTCGCTGGCATGCGGATCGTAGTGTGGGGCTTCGGCGCTGATCGCGAAGTTCAGTGTGCCGCCGCGCTTCACGCCGGCCTGCGCATAGGCCCTGGTGAAATCGAAGTTGAGCCCGGTGGCGCCAAGCGCCAGCGCGCCCATGCCCTTGAGGGCGGTTCGTCTTGTGGTCATCGCGTCTCCTCCTGTGACTTGTCGTCCTTGGTTCGCATTGTCGGCCGCCATCAAACCTTGATGCAGGCGGCATAATGTCCCGGCCGCTTCTCTTCGAGCGGCGGAATAACCTCGCGGCACTCCTGCGAGGCCAGCGGGCATCGGGTATTGAATACGCAGCCGGTCGGCGGCGCCATGTGGCTCGGCAGCTCGCCCTTGATCAGCCGCGGCGCGCGCGCCTTCTCGACGGTCGGGTCGGGCACCGGGGCGGCGTCGAGCAGCACCTTGGTGTAGGGATGCAGCGCATCGGCGTAGATCGTATCGCGGTCTGCGACCTCCATGACCCGGCCGAAGTACATCACCACGACTCGCATCGAGATGTGGCGCACCACGGCAAGGTCGTGGGCGATGAACAGATAGGCGAGGCCGAGCCGTCGCTGCAGGTCTTCCAGGAGGTTGATGATCTGCCCCTGGATCGAGACGTCGAGCGCCGACACCGCCTCGTCGCAAACGATGAACGACGGCTCCATGGCGAGCGCGCGGGCGATGCCGACGCGCTGGCGCTGGCCACCAGAGAGCTGGTGCGGATAGCGCTCGGCGAGCTCGGGGCGCAGCCCGACCTGGCCGAGCAGCTCGGCGACCCGCGCTGCCGCAGCCTTGGCGTCGGCTGCGAGCTTATAGACATGCAGCGGCTCGCCGATGATCTGGCCGACCGTCATGCGTGGATTGAGCGACGAATACGGGTCCTGAAAGATCACCTGGATCTTGCGGCGCATCGCCTGCAACACCGACGGCGAGGCCGTCGTCATGTTGGTGCCTTCGAAAAAAATTTCGCCGCGGGTCGGCTGGTCGAGCCGCAGGATCAGCCGGCCGACCGTAGTCTTGCCGCAGCCGGATTCGCCGACCAGCCCCAGCGTCTCGCCGGGATGGATCGAAAAGCTGACGTCCTCGGCGGCGCGCACCACTGTCTTTTTGTTGCCGAGCTTGGCGCGCACCGGGAAATGCCGGGTCAGATTGCGCACTTCGAGCACCGCATCGCTGCGCTGCGCATGCGTCTGCTGGGTTCCGGCGCCGCTCGCCGCCCAGGTGATCTTGCCGTCGGCGATCTCGGCATGGCGGTGGCAGCGCGACACGCCGCCGGTGTCGGTCGGATAGAGCGGCGGCTCCTCGTCGCACTTGGGGATGCGGAAGGGACAACGCGGCGCGAACCGGCAACCGGGTGGCGCGTCGGCGAGGTTCGGCACCAGCCCTTCGATGGTTTCCAGCCGCGAGCCGCGCGGCCGGTCGAGCCGCGGCACCGAGCGCAGCAGTCCCATCGTGTAGGGATGACGCGGGCGATGGAACACCGCCTCGGCGGCGCCCTGTTCGGCCATGCGCGCGGCGTACATGACGATGACGCGGTCGGCGTAGCGCGCCACTACGCCGAGGTTGTGCGTGATGATGATCAGCGCGATGTTGAGCTTGCGCGACAGGTCCTTCATCAGCTCAAGGATTTGCGCCTGGATGGTGACGTCGAGCGCGGTGGTCGGCTCGTCGGCGATCACCAGCTTGGGATTGCACGCCAGGCCAATGGCGATCATCACGCGCTGGCGCATGCCGCCGGAGAACTGGTGCGGGTACTGGTCGAGCCGGCCTTCGGCGTCCGTAATGCCGACCAGTTGAAGCAGTTCGACCGCGCGGGCGCGGGCCTGCGCATCGTTCATGCCCATGTGGATGGTCAGCGGCTCGGTGATCTGCAGCCCGATGGTGAGCAGCGGGTTGAGCGAGGTCATCGGCTCTTGGAAGATCATCGAGATGTCGCGGCCGCGGATCTCGCGCATCGCCTCGTCGTCGAGGTCGAGCAGGCTCTGGCCGTCGAAATCGATGCGGCCGCGGGTGCGGCCGGTCAGCCGCGGCAACAGCCGCATGATGGCGAGCGCTGACACCGATTTGCCGGAGCCGGATTCGCCGACGATCGCGACCACCTCGCCGCGCGCGACCTCGAAGCTGAGCCCCTCGACCGCGCGCACGATGCCGCGCGAGGTCTCGAAATGCACGTGCAGGTCTTCGACCTCGAGCAGGTTCGAGGCCGCGACAGGCCGCGGCTTTACTTCAGCAAGCGCGTCCAACCCGATACCCGGCTTATTCTTCGTCCCTCGCCCCGGCGCACCCTATAGCGGATCAAAACTGCGTCCGCCACCTTTCGCGCCGTCGTGGGCGGAACCGTCGCAGGGGAAATTGTGCAGTGCGTTCATGGAGGTTACCAGCCCACTCAGGACAGAGCGCCATGGCCGCACTATGCTTCTTTCGGCTAACGTCCCAGCACTGCAAAACCGGACTTGCACGATGATCCTGATCTCCAACGGCGGCAGCAACATCCACCGCGCCAAGACACCCTCCGACACCATCGTGGTCGGCACCGTCGACGGCGTCGCCGTGCTGGCAAAGTCGGCCGACGGCTGGGCGATCAAGCATCGTGCGCTCAACGGCTGCTTCGTCAGCGCGGTGACCGCGCTCGACGACGGCACGCTGTTCGCCGCCACCCACGGCATCGGCGTGGCGCGGAGCGAGGATGGCGGCATGACCTGGGCGTGGTGCAACGAGGGAGTGGCGCATTTCGACCTGTGGTCGGCGCGCGGCGGCAAATTGCAGGGCCGCGACGTTGTGCTGGTCGGCTCGCTGCCGGCGCACGTCTACATCAGCGAGAACAAGGGCAAGTCCTGGCGCGAGCTGAAGGCGTTTCGCAAAGCGGCGAGCGTCGACCAGTGGTTCTTCCCGCCGCCGCCGCGCATCGGCCACGTCAAAGACATCGTGCTCGACAGCGACCGGCTGTTCGTCGGGGTCGAGATCGGCGCGCTGTCGGTGTCGACGGATTTCGGCGAGAGCTTCACGGAACTGGAGGTCGATCCCGATCCGCGAGAGCGCGATATCCATCGCATCCTGGTGCATCCGCAGCGGCCCGACCGCATCATCGTCGCCAACGGCATCGTCGGATTGATGACGAGTGACGATCGCGGCAAGACCTGGCGCCGCAACAAGATGCCGGACAAGGCGAATTATCCCGACGCCATCGTGCTGCATCCGGACAATCCCGACCTGGTGTTCATGACGGCGGGCACCGGTTGGCCGTCGAACTGGTATGTGGCCGGCCGCGGACGCGGCAAGATCCTGCGCAGCACTGACGGCGGTGCCTCCTGGACGCGGCTGCTCGGCGGTCTGCCGGACGGCCAGCGCGCGGTATTCTCTGCACTCACCATCGAGACATCCAGCGCGGGCACCGGACTTTATGCTGCGGATACGGACGGACAGGTGTTCGAGAGCCTGAACGAAGGCGAGACCTGGACGGTGATCGCCGACGTGCCGCCGGTGTCGAAGGGCGAGTTTTATCGCGCGCTGGTTCGCGAGCGGCCCAAGATGGCAAACATCGACGATATCGCGCTCAACCAAGCACAGACGCAGCGGGTGCAGGAGGCGGCCGTTGGCGCGAGGTAGTTGACGGGGTGGCCGTTCGCATGGTCACCGCCGCTTGTCCTTGGCGATGCGTTCAAGGCAGTTGTAGTACGCCTGCTCTTGGGGGTTACCAGCACCGCCTACCCACCACCATATGCGCCCATACGCGTCCCAACGCGCCCCGACTTCAGTCATGCATTTGGTCATCGGCGTGTCCGACGGAGCATTGGGATCGCGCTTTTGTTGTTTCGGGGCGGCCGATGCGGCAGTGACGGCGAGCGCCGTTGCCAACCCCGCGACAAGCACAACGGCGCGACATCGCATCAGCGTCGCCCCGCCAGGCGGGCATCAAGGCAGGCATAGAACGCTTGCCGCTGCGGCGAGCCCCGTCCTCCGCGGTAACGCCAGGTTCGCCTATCCGGGTTCCAGTAGGCGCCGGCTTCCTTGTGACATTGCGCTCGCAACGAAGTGTACGCGGTTCTGCCTTGCGCCGATGCCGCATTCATCGCGACCGACCACAACAGTCCCGTGCAAACGATGACGCTCCAGACGCGAGATTTTGACATGGTTTGTCCCAGGCAAAGCCCCTCTTGCCTGCTTGGCTTTACTAGCATGAAGCTGCATACTCAACCAGGAGTATATTGCGTTGAAGACGCAGCAAGATGGCCAACATCGACGACATCGTTGTCAATCGCGCCGCGGCGGCCGAGCGAATCGGCGGCGCGATCGTGGGCGTGCGACTAGCAACGAGATGGAATTAGCCGGGCTCAATGTCCTGGTCGCGCAGCGCCATTGATCTGCGCAACACTTCGAACATAACGGCGGTGGACCAGCCGAACATCAATACGCCGTTCATGGCTGTCAGCGGGCCCAGCAATTGCCATTCTTTGACCGGAACCACGTCACCATACCCGAGCGTCGTGTAGTTCACGAAAGCGAAATACACGAGATTGCTGTCGGGGGGTGCGGCGCCGACAATCGAATAGAACAGCGCCCAGACGGCAACTTCGGCGAGGTGCGCGGCCATCAAGACCGAAACGGTTCCGATCATCACGACAGCCAGGAACGGCGACGGGTGGGGTATCTTCCTTTCCGACACTTGCCTTGCCACAAACACGACCGTCGTCATCACAATCGCGTGGATTGCGATGTTGCAAATATTGGCTGCGGCGCCCACCAGAATTTGTCTCAGCATGGCCGTGCAACCTCGTTGACCCGGGCGCTCTAGCTTTCCCCGATTTCCTTGAGAATTTCAATGGTGTGCTGTCCCAACCGCGGCGCCGGGTTGCCGGAATCCGCAGGCTTGCCGTCGATCATGACCGGCGTGCGAATGCCCGGGATGGCGCCGGCCTTGGCGTGATCGCTCTTGATGTTGAGCTTCATGCCGCGGTGCTTGACGTGCGGATCGTCGAACACGTTGTCGAGGTTATTGATCGGGCCCGCCGGCACGCCGACCGCTTCGAGCTCGTCGGCGAGGTCCTGCATCTTGAACGTCGCGGTGAGCGCCGAAAGCTTGCCGACGATTTCGGCGCGGTTGGCGAGCCGCGACTTGTTGTCGATGTAGTCCGGATGCTTGGCCAGTTCCGGCGCGCCGAGCACGCCGCACAGCTTGACGTACTGGCTGTCGTTGCCGGTCGCGATGATGATGTAGCCGTCGGCGACCGGGAACACCTGATACGGCACGATGTTGGGATGCGCGTTGCCGATCCGGCCGGGGATCTTGCCCGAGGCGAGGAAGTTCAGCCCCTGGTTCGCCAGCACGCCGACGGTGGTGTCGACCAGCGCGGTGTCGACCAGGCAGCCCTTGCCGGTGCGCGCCCGCTGCTGCAGCGCGGCCAGGATGCCGATCACCGAGTACATGCCGGTCATGATGTCGGACACCGGCACGCCCGCGCGCGTCGGCTCGCCGTCAGCGGTGCCGGTGAGACTCATGAAACCGCCCATGCCCTGTGCCATCAAATCGTAGCCGGCGCGGTGCGCATACGGCCCGTCCTGGCCGAAGCCGGTCACCGAGCAATAGATCAGCTGCGGGCAGCCCGGCGCCAGGCTCTTGTAGTCGAGCCCGAACTTGGCGAGGCCGCCGACCTTGAAGTTCTCGATCAGCACGTCGGAGCGTGCCGCGAGCTTCTTGACGATGCGCTTGCCTTCGTCGGTCTCGAAATCGCATTCGATCGAGCGCTTGCCGCGGTTGGTGGAGTGGAAATAGGCGGCGCCGAGGTGGCTGCCGTCCCTGCCTTCAATGAAAGGCGGGCCCCAGGCGCGGGTATCGTCGCCGGTCTTGGAGCGCTCGACCTTGACGACGTCGGCGCCCAAGTCGGCCAGGATCTGGCCTGCCCACGGTCCGGCCAGGATGCGGGCCAGTTCGAGGACGCGCAAACCAGCCAACGGACCCGCCATGATCACTCCTTAGGCACAAACAACCTGATATTGCCGGGAACCTCTGGCGTGCTGGCGCGATTTTGTCCAGACCCCGCGACGAGGTGGCCCGCGTCCACAGGCCTCGTCGTGATCCCTTCAAGATTTCCGCTAGAATCCCTATCTGAACGTCAGCAACGGGACTGCCATGAACACCTCTTTCTTCGGCGAAATGCTCGCGAGTATCACCGAGCGTGGCCGTTCGCTGCTTGACCTTGCCCGCGATCGCCGCGACGCGCCGGCGCAGCGCTCGGAGGACCTCGCCGAACTGTGCGAGGAACTCCTCACCGGCCGCGGCGAGGCCTCCGGCGCGGCGCTCGCCGGCGAAATCCTGGGCAAGTATGCCGAACTGACCACCGGGCCGCGCATTGCGTTCTTCGAGGCACTGGCGACCCGGTTCGGCCCCGACAAGGCCAAGCTCGATGCCGCCATCATCGACTGGCAGGCCAAGCCGTCGGACGCCACCGCCGCCGCGGTTCACAAAGCCGCCGAACCGCGCCGCCAGGAATTGTTCCGCCGCCTCAACCTTGCGCCGGGCGCCACCGGCGCGCTGGTGCGCATGCGCGAGCAATTGCTCGACGCGCAGGACCATCGCGACGACCTCGCCGCGGTCGATGCTGACTTCGTCCACCTGTTCACGTCCTGGTTCAACCGCGGCTTCCTGGTGCTGCGCCGGATCGACTGGTCGACGCCGGCGATGATCCTGGAAAAGATCATCCGCTACGAGGCGGTGCACCGCATCCGCAGCTGGGACGACCTGCGCCGCCGCATCGACCCGCCGGACCGGCGCTGCTTCGCGTTCTTCCATCCGGCGCTGATCGACGAGCCGCTGATCTTTGTCGAGGTGGCGCTCACCCGCGAGATCCCCGACGCGGTGGCGCCGATCCTCTCCGTGCAGCGCGACACCGCCACGGCGGACAAGACGACGACCGCGGTGTTCTACTCGATCTCGAACTGCCAGCGCGGGCTGGCCGGCGTGTCGTTCGGCAGCTTCCTGATCAAGCAGGTGGTCCAGGAGATCACCCGCGACAATCCGAAGATGCAGACTTTCGTGACGCTGTCGCCGGTGCCCGACTTCGCCGCCTGGCTCGACCGCGAGCGCAAGGCCGAAAGTTCGATCGCGATCCCGCCGGAGGACCGCGCCGCGCTCGAAGGCCTCGACCGTCCGGGCTGGTGGCAGCTCGAGGATGCGCGCGAACCAATCCGCGAGCCGCTGATGCGGGCCGCCGCCTGGTACTTCCTGCGCGCCAAGAACCGCCGCGGCATGCCGGCGGACTCGGTGGCGCGCTTCCATCTCGGCAACGGTGCGCGGCTGGAGCGCATCAACTGGCTCGCCGACGCGACCGAGAAGGGCATCGCCCAGTCCTACGGGGTGATGGTCAATTACCTCTACGATCTCGATCACATCGAGAAGAACCACGAGGCCTACGCCGAGGCACGCACCGTGGTCGCTGCCAACGCGGTGAAGCGGCTGGCGCGCAAGCCGGTCGAGCTGGTTCCGGTGGCGGGGTGACGTTTCGCAAAATCTCTCCGTTCGTCCCCGAGCAAGCGGGGACCCAGGTCTGCAAGTCACACCGCTAGCTTGACCCTGGATGCCCGCTTGCGCGGGCATGAGCGGATAGGCAATGGACCCCTTCCCACGATCCCCTCCCGGCCTCATGCTGAGGAGGCGGCGAAGCCGCCGTCTCGAAGCATGTGGCCGCCCCATCCTTCGAGACGCGCCCTGCGGGCGCTCCTCAGGATGAGGCGGAGTGAGCTTTGCGTCATGTCTTCCACGAAAACTGTTGTTGCCGATCAAGCGCTCGACATCCTGCTGCGCGAGGCGCGCAGCTATTCCGACTACAAGCCGGACCCGGTCTCCGACGACACGCTGCGCGCGCTCTACGATCTGATGAAATGGGGCCCGACCACCGCGAACTCGCAGCCGCAGCGCATTCTGTTCATCCGCAGCGCGGCGGCGAAGGAGCGGCTCAAGCCGGCGCTGTCGTCGTCGAACGTGAAGAAGACCCTGAACGCGCCGGTGGTGGCGCTGCTCGCCTACGACATCCGTTTCTACGAGCACCTGCCGCGGCTCTATTCCAACCCGCAGGCGCGCAGCTGGTACGAGACCACGCCGGAGGCGATCCGCACCACGGCGCTGCGCAATTCGACGCTGCAGGGCGCCTATTTCATGATCGCGGCGCGCGCGCTCGGGCTCGACTGCGGCCCGATGTCGGGCTTCAACAACGACAAGGTCGACGCCGAGTTCTTCCCGGACGGGCGGTTCAAGTCGAACTTCCTGTGCTGCCTCGGCTATGGTGACGCGACCAATCTCGAGCCGCGGCTGTATCGCTTCAGCTTCGACGAAGTGTGCCAGGTGCTATAGGGCTGGTCGTCGGCATCCGCAGAGGCTGCACGATACCGTTCAGGCGCCTTCGTCGTAGGCTCGATGCGGCCCACTTTCGGATTTCCGCTCGAAAGTCTGCTATCTTTTGGCCGTTGGTGGCTGTGAGCGCCGGAGGCAGCGATGAGACGGCGCGATTTTGTGGTCTTTGTTGCCGGCGGCACGATGGCGTGGCCGCTGCGCATTCATGCGCAACAGTCGAAAAAAATGCCGCAGCTTGGCGTGCTCCTTCCCGGTACGCCGGCATCATTCTCGCTGCGCACGAAGGCATTCCTTGATGGCCTGAAAGACCTCGGCCATGTGGAGGGAAGAACGATTGCGATCGAGTGGAAATGGGGACAGGACCGGGTCGAGACCTTGCCCGACCTTGCCGCCGAGTTGGTGCGAAGCAACGTCGACGTCATCGTCACGGGTGGGACGCCCGCCGCCAAGGCGCTCAAGGCCGCGACCCGGACAATTCCAATCGTCATGGCGATCATCGGTGATCCGGTCGCAGCCGGTCTGGTCGATAGTCTGGCGCGCCCGGGCGGCAACGCCACCGGATTCAGCATCGTTGCGCCGGAACTGGGTGGGAAACGTCTCGAGTTGCTCAAAGAGATTGTACCCAAGCTGGCCTCGGTGGCCGTGCTCCTCAATGCCAAGAATCCGCAATCCCAAATCGAACTAAAGGAACTGCAAACGGCGGCTCAGGCCATGGGGCTGCAGCTTCAGCCGACTGGAATTTCAACCGACGACGGGTTGGACGATGCGTTTGCCGCAATGACGAAGGCCGCGGCACAGGCCCTCATCGTTCTCACCGACCCGGTCCTGTTCAGCCAGCGAAAGCGAATCGTCGCTCTCGCCAACGGCAACCGGCTGCCCGCCGTGTACTTTTTTCAAGGATTTGCCGAGGTGGGGGGCTAATGAGTTACGGTCCAAGCGACGCCGACCTGTTTCGCCGTGCCGGTGCGTATGTCGACAGGATATTGAAAGGCGCCAAGCCAGGCGATCTGCCGGTCGAGCAGCCCACCAAGTTCGAGTTGTTCATCAATCGCAACGCCGCCAACACACTCGGCGTCGTGATTCCAGAATCGTTTCTCCTGCGCGCCGATAAGGTGATTGAATAGTGCAGATTGGCGGTAGGGCTTTATTCCAACCCGCAGGCGCACAACTGGTCTGAGACCACGCCGGAGGCGGTCCGCACCACGGCGCTGCGGCACCAATTGCGCAGGTATAGCCGTTCCCGATTGTGCTAACATGAGAGCCACGTTTAGGGGCACTCGTGAAACGGCGCGAATTTGTCACCCTCGTCGGTGCCGCGGCAGTTTGGCCGATAGCTGCGCACGCACAGCGGACTTCCAAGACACCTCGCATTGGGTTTTTGGGACTGACCTCCCCGACCAGCCATGCTCCGAGGCTTGAAGCGTTGCGCGCAGGGCTGCGCGAGCTCGGCTATGTCGAAGGCAAGGACATCATCATCGAAACCCGCTGGGCCGAACAAGATTATGATCGGCTGCCCGCGCTCGCGGCCGAACTGGTCGGCCTCAACGTCGATATCATCCTGACGCACGCGGTGCCGGGCACGCTGGCGGCGAGCCGAGCGACCAAGACGATTCCGATCGTCATCACCGCAGTCTCCGACCTGGTTGTGCTGGGCGTGGTATCGAGCTTGTCACGGCCCGGTGGCAACGTGACGGGGCTGAGCATCTTCACTCCTGAGCTCCTCGCCAAGCGTCTCGATCTGATCAAGGATGTCTTGCCGTCCTTGACCAAGGTGGCGGTGTTCTTGAATGCCGACAACCCGATCGGAAGCAGGATGGCGCTTGATGAAGTGGCAACGATGGCGGCCACGTTGAAGGTGGAGTTGGTGCCGGTCGAGGTCCGCGGACCGGACGATTTCGGGCGCGCCTTCGCCGCGATAGCCAGCCAAAAGGTCGGCGCGGCCGTCCTCCACGAAGATCCGGCATTGAACGCCAACTCCCAGGCCCTGGCGGATCTTGCGGCTAAGCACAGGCTGCCGACCTGCGGATTCCCGGAGTTCGCGAGGGCAGGCGGTCTGATCGGTTATGGGATCCATTTTCCCGACATGGACCGGCGGGCTGCCTCCTTCGTCGACAAGAATTCTCAAGGGTGCGAAACCGGGAGACCTTCCGGTCGAACGCTCGACGAAGTTTACGACGGTCGTCAATCTGAGGGTCGCCAAAGCAATCGGTGTTGAACTGCCGACATCGATTCTGCTGCGCGCCGATCAAGTCATCGAATGAATATCCAACGGCGGGTTTGGGCCAAAGTCTCGCGGTCGATACTGAGTTCTTCCCGAACGGTGCGAGAGCTGGTCGCGCATTCCGACTGGCGGCGCTCAATCAGAAACCGCTCGACGATGGGTGCCCACCGCACGACCGCATCCTCGGATTCGATAAATCGGTGTCCATCCGTGCCAGGGCGTGGTATTCGGCCTTGCCACCGCCGCTGCGGAAGGCGTCGACCATGCGCTGTGCCAGCGTCGGCGCGAAATAGCTGTCGTTCTCTGAATAAAGCCACAGTGTCGGCGTCCGCGCGGTGCGTCCGAACTCATGGGCGACGTTGACCAGCCGGTCGCGCGCGCAATTGTTGTTCGGCTTGTCATCCATCCGCCCGCCACGGCCGCCGGCGAAATTGATTGCTGCCGTCAATGTGCGTGGATGGCGGCTTGCGAGCGCCAGCACGCCCCAGCCGCCGCGGGTTCGGGACATGCGAGGAGCGGATCCCTAATGCATCCGCTCCCGTGGCGGCTGGAGCCGGTCCAGCAGCTCCGGCCAGTTTTCTTCGACCAGGATGCGCATCTCCTCATCGACCGCAACGACGTCGTGGGCGAGCAGGCATTGGTGGAGTGCATCGAGCTCTTCGGCGTCGAGCACTAGGGCGCTGCGGGAATGCTGCATGTGGCGCCTCCTTGGTTTGGGGGCGAGCGATCACGCCTCTTCGAGCTTCTCGAAGATCGCGGTGAACTGGAGGATCGGCGGCGTGCGCTGCCAGCCGTCCGGCGTCTGGGTGGCGAGAATCATGACCTGCGTGACTTTCATCACGCCGCCCGGCGCCGGCAACGACTTGCCTTGCATGCCGCGGACGAACGCGATCGACGCCAGCGAGCAGGCGTTGGGGTCGTGCGCTTCTTCATTGACGGTTTGGATCGCCGCTTCGGGCGATCGGTCGGCGATGTGCAAGGTCAGGTAGCGTTCGACCTGCTCCGCCGAATTGCAGATCAGCCCCATCCCGGCTTCGAGCTTTTGAGGCTGCTCCTGCTGCTGCGCATTTGCCGCCACAGGAAAGCACGCCAACAGGCCCCACATCACCACACGCGCGAGCATCGTCATGGTCTGTCTCCGTACATACGGTCCAGGTCCTCCCAACAAGGACCCCATTTCGCCCCGCGTGTTCGCGGTGACTCCAAGTACGAACTGTGTGGGAGCGTTTCGGTTGCAAGGGTTGCCTCACGAAGAGGTGAGGCGGTGAAACCACGGCGGAAACTGCCGCCGAAGCACATGGAACCGATCGATCAAAGGAATGTTATTGCGGCGGGCCAATCCGCGTGTGCGGCGTTCGCTTCTGCCGAAGATTCGACATGCTTTGCAACGGGAGCGCCGCGGCGCTCCTTTTCTGCTTCAGCCGCGCCCACGCTTGGCGCGCGTCGGCAGCACCTGGGACTCGATCCAGTTCGCGACCTCGCCCGTGCGCAGCTTCTTGTCGAGCACGTTCTTATGAATGCCGTAGCGCCACGCGAGCCGCTTGTTCGCCGGATCGGCATCGAGCACGTCAAGGTCGCCGGCGAAGATGTTGATGTCGGCCTCGTCGAGAAAGAAGCCCTCGCTGATCAGCCGCTTGCCGATCCGGCGCACGATGGTCGCGACCTCGCGCAGCGGATATTCCGGATGGTACTGCACGCCCCAGGCGGTGGCGCCGTTGCACTTGATCTCGGCGCTCTGCACGTCGGACACCGCGTTGGTGGCGAGCACCGTCGTGCCCGGCGCCAGCGTCTCGACCTCGTCGAGATGCACCGTCGGCGCATTGAAGATGCCGTGCTTGCCGTTGTACATCGGGTGCCTGCGGCCGGCCTCGGTGAGGTTGATGCTGCGGCCGAAGCCGACCTCGCGGCCCTTCGGATTGCGGCGCACCGCGCCGCCGGCTGCGACGGTGAGCACCTGCAGGCCCCAGCAGCTGCCGAACACCGGCGTGTTGGCCTTGAGCACCGCCTTGGCGAGCTCGATCTGCTGCATCACTGCGGGACCGCCCTCGTAGACGTGCAGCGACGAGCCGGTGATGGCGACGCCGTCGTAGCCTTCGAGCGCGGCGCCGTCCGGCAGGTTGACGCCGGCGTCGGCCGGGAAGCAGACGTCCACCACCGCGCTGGGCAGCAGTTCCTGCAGCAGCGTGGAGTAGCCTTCGCTCGCCACCGTGCCGCCGTGCGCGACATGGGCGTCACGGGCTTCCGGCGTATTGCCTTCCAGGACGAGCAGGCGAGGCGCAGGCATTGCGGGGACAAGTTCCTTCAATCACACATATAGAGAATTTGTGGGCAAAGATTAAGGCAGAAGGGCTGGCTCTCCCACGGGCGCAGGCGCAATATTCACCCTGCAGAGTTAAGGAGAGATTGGTGCGCATGCTTCGCCGCATCCTTGCTGGTTTCGGCGCGGCCGTGCTGGCCGCGGCGCTGGTCGCGCCGGCGCGCGCGCAGCCGACCTCGGTCGAGGACCTGGTCGGCGCGGTGGTGCGAATCAAGACCTTCATCAATCCGGATGGCCGCTCGGTCGGAAATCTCGGCCGCGAGCGCGAGGGTTCAGGCATCCTGATCGACGAGAACGGCCTGGTGCTCACCATCGGCTATCTGATGGTGGAGGCGCACGCCGCCGAGGTCGTCACCAACACGGGTCGCACGCTGCCGGCTTCGATCGTCGGCTACGATCACGAGACCGGCTTCGGCCTGCTGCGCACCATCGAGCCCATCAAGGTGAAGGCGCTGCCGATCGGCAAGGCCGCCGACCTGAAAGAAGGCGACCCGGTGCTGGTCGCGAGCTTCGGCGGCCTCGGCATGGTGGCGCCGGTTCGCGTCGTGAGCCGTCGCGTCTTCACCGGCAGCTGGGAGTACCTGATCGAGCGCGCGATCTTCACGTCGCCGCCGCATCCGGCCTGGAGCGGCGCGGCGCTGATCAGCCGCGACGCCAAGCTCGTCGGCGTCGGCTCGCTGATCGTCGGCGACGCCACCGGCAACAAGGACAACAAGCCCGGCAACATGTTCGTGCCGATCGACATCCTGATGCCGATCATGGGCGACCTCCTGGTCAACGGCCGCGCATCGGGACCGGGCAAGCCGTGGCTCGGCGTCAACGCCGACGAGGTCGGCGGCCGGCTGGTGGTCGGCCGCGTCACGCCGGCGAGCCCGGCCGAGAAGGCCGGCCTCAAGCGCGGCGACATCGTGGTCGGCATCGGCGGCGAGGTCACCACCACGCTCGCCGACTTCTACAAAAAGCTGTGGTCGCTCGGCTCGGCCGGGATCAACGTGCCGCTCGACGTGGTCCAGGGCGGCGACAGCCGGCGGATCGATATCCCGTCGGTCCACCGGCTCGACCATCTCAAACTAAAGTCGACCTTCTAAAGTTTGACCCGGTGTCATTCCGGGGCAGGCGCCGTAAGCGCGTGGACCCGGAATCCAGACAATCGCTCGATTTGACGCTGGATTCCGGGTTCGCTCGCCGCCCCGGAATGACGGACCGGAGGGTCGAATTCAATTCACCAAACCGGCTTTTGACCCACGATTGGGCTGGTTTTGCCGCATTTCGAGCTTATATTGGCTGGTGCGAATTTGAATGCTCTCATTCAAATTGCTCCCCGGGGAGAATATGATTGAGGCCGTCGCGAGGACGGCCTTTCTTGCTGATTCGGAGGTTCTATGAGTACCGCTTTTGACTACCGCGCGCCGGCTGAGTTGTTTCCGAGCCGCGGCCGCAAGACCAACCGGCAGATGGCTTATCGGCGCTTCAACACCGCAGCCGAGGCGATCCGCTTTGCGGTCGAGGAACTGCCGGACTCGGCGTTGCTCGGCGCCTATCTGCAGGTCGAGGACGCGCGCTTCGACAGCGCGGCGATCCGCCGTCTCTACGGCGCAGAACAGTTTCCGCTCAAGCGCAAGAAGGCGGCGTAGCGCTGCAGTTTGATTCGATCGGTGCAGCGCACTCCGTTTACCTCTCCGCGGTAGCGCTCTCTCCTTCACCTCTCCCCGCTTGCGGGGAGAGGTCGACCGAGCGAAGCGAGGTCGGGTGAGGGGATTCTCCATACGACGTCCTCGCAGATAGATGCCCCTCACCCCAACCCTCTCCCCGCTAAAGCGGGGCGAGGGAGCGCACCGCCGCCGGAGCGGTCATATCGGCAACTGACTCTTCGCCGCCAGCCGCGCGTTAAAGCGATCGAGATTGATCGCCACCCGGCCATGCGTGCCGCGGCCGATCTCTTCGGTATCATCATGGGCCGACACATCGAACGCGATGTGCCGGCCTTCGACTTTGGTCACCACCGCCTGCGCCGTCACCTCGTGGCCGACCGGCGTCGCCGCCAGATGCTGCACCTCGATCGCGGTGCCGACCGCGCTCTCGCCCGGCTCGAGATAGGGTCGGATCGCGTTGAGCGCGGCGTCCTCCATCAGCCGCACCATCATCGGCGTGGCGAACACCTCCGGCAGCATCGCGTCCTTGAACTGGTTGGCGGTGTGCTCGCCGCGCACGCGCAGTGTGGCGGTGCCCTTGGCGCCGAGCGGAATGTCGCGCATCACGTAGATGCCCTATGTTGATGCCGTTCGTCCCCGCGAGGGGCGCCCCGTCGCGCATGCGCGACGGGGACCCCGAAAGCGGGGACCCAGGGTCAAAGGCTGGATGCCCGCTTGCGCGGGCATGAGCGGAGCAAGTTGCTTGGCCCCATCTACTTGAGCCATCGCGCTAAACGGCGCAATCCTCTCCGTACAATTCGGGGTCATCAACCACCATGGCCGACTACGATCTCGCCATCATCGGCGGCGGCGTCAACGGCGCCGGCATCGCGCGCGACGCCGCCGGCCGCGGCCTCAAGGTGCTGCTCTGCGAGCAATACGACCTCGCCTCCGGCACCTCGTCGGCCTCGACCAAGCTGATCCACGGCGGGCTGCGCTATCTCGAGCACGGCTGGTTCTCGCTGGTGCGCGATGCGCTGGCCGAGCGCGAGCGGCTCCTGCGGCTTGCGCCGCACATCGTCGCGCCGATGCGGTTCGTGCTGCCGGCGGTGCCGGGGCCGCGCTCGGCGGTGCTGCTCCGCCTCGGCCTCTTCCTCTACGACCGACTCGGCGGCCGCGAACTGCTGCCCGCCACCAGGACGCTCGACCTCAGCCATCACGCGGTCGGCCAGCCGCTGAAGCGGCGCTTCCGCACGGCGTTCGAATATTCCGACTGCTGGGTCGACGACGCGCGCCTGGTCGTGCTCAACGCGCTCGATGCCGCCGAGCGCGGCGCCGTGATCCGCACCCGCACCAAGGTGGTGCGGGTCGAGCGCGAGAACGAGTGGCAGCTCGTGCTCAACGCCGACGGCCGCCGCGAGGTCGCGACTGCGCGCGCGCTGATCAACGCCGCCGGCCCGTGGGCCGGCATTGTCGCCGAAACCATTCTGCGCCTGCCGGGCCGGCCGCCGCTGCGCCTCGTCAAGGGCAGCCACATCGTGGTGCGGCAATTGTTCGAGCACGACCGCGGCTACATCTTCCAGAACAAAGACCGCCGCGTCGTGTTCGCGCTGCCGTTCGCCGACGGCTTCACCTTGATCGGCACCACCGACGAACATTTCAACGCCGACCTCGACGCGGTGGCGCCGAGCGCCGCCGAGGTCGCCTACCTCTGCGACTGCGTTAACGAATACCTCCGCGACAAGATCGGCCCGGCCGACGTGGTGTGGGCGTTCGCTGGCGTGCGCTCGCTCTACGACGACGGCGCCGGCAAGCCGGAGGACGTCAGCCGCGACTACCATCTCGTGCTCGACGAGCGGTTTCGCTTGGCCCCGCTGCTCACCATCTACGGCGGCAAGATCACGACCTACCGGCGGCTCGCCGAGGCGGCGCTGGCGAAGCTGGCGCGCTTCTTCCACGGCCATGCGCCGTGGACCGGTCGCGCGCCGCTGCCCGGCGGCGACATGCTGTGGGACGGCGTTTCGGCGCATGTCGCGCAGGCGCGGCGGCGCTGGCCGTTCCTCGAAGCGGCCGAGGCGCGGCGCATGGTGCACGCCTACGGCACGCGGCTCGATCGCGTGCTCGGCGACGCCAAGACGCGCGACGCGCTCGGGCCGTGGTTCGGCGCGCTCTCCGCCGCCGAAGTGCGCTACCTGATGGCGCACGAATGGGCGCGGCTGCCTGACGACGTGCTGTGGCGGCGCACCAAGCTCGGCTTGCGGCTCAGCGCGGACGAGAAGGCCGCGCTGGCGGAGTTCATGGCGGGCTGACACAGGTGACGACCTGCGTCTGGTGAGGTGAGCCGCTCTCCGTTCGTCGCCCCGCGAAAGCGGGGATCCAGGGGCCGCAAGCACGGTCAGTCGTGTGGCGCTGGATCCCCAGCATAAGGCGAGCCGAACGCGACGCCGTCTTCGACAGCTATGCGCGGGAGATGAGCGGCGGTTGGGTCAGTGCAAAGAAAGGCGAAAATGGCGGCAGCTACTGCGCCGGCTTCTTCTTCGGATCGGGCGGCTTGCGCGGCGGCTGCGGAACCGCCGCCGGCGCCGCTTGCACCGGCTGCTGCGGCTGCGCGCCGCCGTGGAAGGTGCAGGTGCCGCCGAGCCCGCTCATCGCGTTGCGGCATTGCTGCTGCGTGGCGAAGCCGCAGTTGGTGGTGCCCTCCATGGACTGGCCGCACCAGTCCGCCCGCGCCGGCGCCGCGGCGAGCAACATGCATGAGCGCGGCTGCGCCGGCGAGCATGAGCGATCGCATCATCCACCTCCCATATTTGACCGCGCTCTCACCCCGCTCATTCCCGCGTAAGCGGGAATCCAGGGCAAAATACACTGTTCGAAATTGTCGCCCTGGGTCCCCGCTTTCGCGGGGACGAACGGAGAGAATGTATCAAGCCCCGCGACCCCAAAACCACCGCGCGCCCATCACTCCATCGCCAGTCCCGCCGCCCGGATCGGCGCGCCGTTCTTCGCGATCTCGCTCTCGACATACTTCGCCAGGAACTCCGGCGTGCGCCGCTCGCCCGGCGGCACCACGATCGCGCCGGCGCCAAGCAGCTGCGTGCCCACCGCCGGCGTATCCATCGCCGCGACGGTCGCCTCGCGCAGCCGCGCCACCACGGCAGCGGGCGTGCCGGCCGGCACGAAGAACGCAAACCAGGTCGAGGCCTCGAGCGCGGTGAAGCCCTGCTCGTGGCCCGACGCCACCTGGGGCAGCATCGGCGCGCGCTCGCGCGTGAGCACCGCGATCGCCTTCACGCTGCCGCCCTCGATGTGCGGCACCGCGGTGCCGGTCAGGGTGCAGAAATAGTCGATCCGCCCGGCGATCAGGTCCTGCATCGCAGGTCCGCCGCCGCGGTAGGGCACGTGCGTGATGGTGACGCCCATCGCGGCGTTGAGCAGCGCGCAGTCGAGATGGCCGGTCGAGCCGGCGCCGGCCGAGCCGAACTGCATCGTCGCCTGGTTCGCCCTGGCGTGTGCGATGAACTCAGGCATCCCGCTGACCGGCAGATCCTTGCGCGCCACCAGCACGGTCGGCTGGTCGGCGAGGAGCACCACCGGCGTGAGGTCGGTGCGCAGATTGTAGAGCGGCTTCCTGTAGAGCGTCTGGTTGATGGCGTCGGCGCGGCTGCCCAGCACCACCTGGTAGCCGTCGGGCGCGGCCTTGGCGACGCGCGCCGAGCCGACCATGCCGCCGGCGCCGCCGACGTTCTCGACGATCACGTTCTGCCCGAGCGTCTCGGAGAGCCGCCGCGCCACGATGCGGCCGAGCACATCGGTGCCGCCGCCGGCCGCGAACGGCACCACCAGGGTGACCGGGCGGGTGGGCCAGGCGGGTTGCGCGGAAGCGGGCGCGGCAAGACCGGCGAGTGCGACGGCCAGCGAGCAGAACAGCGTGGAGCGCAACGGTGTGGTCATGGTGAACCTCTTTGGCCGCCTCAATCGTAGCGGCGTGCCGCCGCCACCGGAAAGCAGCCTGCAGCCTTGACGCGCGCCTAGCCGACCATCCTGCTTCCGTGGGCGGAATGTGATACTAAATGAACCGGGTCGATGCCGAAGTCAGCGGAGCAAGCCATGAAGATCAAGGCTGTGGTGCATGAGGCGGAAGAAGGCGGCTTCTGGGCCGAGGTCCCCGCCATTCCGGGCTGCGCCACGCAGGGCGACACCATGGAGGAGCTGATGCGCAACCTTCATGAGGCGATCGAAGGCTGCCTTTCGGTCGACGTTGCGGAGCCGAAGCCCGGCGGCAAGCAGCGCATCCTGGAAATCGCTGTATGAAGGTGGTTTCCGGCCGCGAGTTCGCTCGCATCGTCGAGCGGCGCGGCTGCGGCTGCTGCGGGTTGCAGGCAGTCATCACATCTACGGCAAGCCAGGCAGCGTCGTCCGTCTGTCCATTCCCATCCACGGGAATCGTCCGCTGAAGACCGGCCTGCTGCGGCATCTGGCGAAGCTCGCCGAGGTCGAGGACGAATTGCTTTGATGCGTTTCCGCCGCCGCGATGAGGCAGGTGCGTGATATTCACGCCCAGCGCCGCGCGCGGCTGCCCAGCACCACCTGGTAGCCGTCGGGCGCGGCCTTGGCGACGCGCGCCGAGCCGACCATGCCGCCGGCGCCGCCGACGTTCTCGACGATCACGTTCTGCCCGAGCGTCTCGGACAGCCGCCGCGCCACGATGCGGCCGAGCACATCGGTGCCGCCGCCGGCCGCGAACGGCACCACCAGGGTGACGGGTCGGGTGGGCCAGGGCGCGGGCTGGGAGAGGGCGGGGGTGGGGAGGAGAAGGAGAGCGGCGAGGAGCGGATTCAATCGCAGCGGGGTCACGGCTGGCCTCCAAAACTACTTGTAGAGGTATTGTTGAAATCCGATGAATGTGTCTCGGATGGTCGGCACGCCGCCGAGTTGATCCACGGCATCGTCGATCGTTACATATTTCAGTTGCAGCAAATTCGCGAGCTTGTCCTGATCAAGTTCGTCAACGCCTTGCTTGACGTATTGGGCCAGGACGAAATCCAGAAACGTCTGCAATTTGGAGTCATACTGGCCGAAAATGAAATATTTGCGCGCCTCGACCCGCTCTGATCGAGTCATCGGCGCAAGAGCGAAACCGATGTAGGCAAGGACATCGAAAACATCGCTGTTCTCGGCGTTGATCATGCGGCTGATCTCGACAAGCTGTTCGCCGCCAAAGCCCTTGTCGGCCAATTCCTGCAGCAGGGCTTTGCGGGTGTCCGGTCTGCTCCAGACCCTCCGCAATTCGTCCTCATCCTTGAACAGTTTTGGCAACTCTCCGAACAACTTCTCGATCATCTGATTGGCCGAGATCGGTTTGCCGTCGGGGCTCCAATAGCTCGTCGCCATCATGATGCACCAGCGGGATCGACTGCTGTTGTTATGCCGATCGATCATTTCAAGTTGATAAGCAAAAACGGTTCCGCGTCTGCCCGGATCAGTTACGAGGCGTTGGTTGGCCAGTACCTTCGAGAAAGCGGGCTAATTGATCTGATCAAAAGTGGATACATCGGCGCTCATGCCGAAGTTTCGGATGCTTTTGAAAAGCTGATAGCGGAAATTCTTCATGGCGGAAGTGCTGTAGTAACTGCAATTCAGGAGAAGATAGCTGCTAAACCGCAATAACAATTTTCTTAGGCGTCCCCGCTCCACCATGACCCACCTCATCGCCATCGACCAGGGCACCACGTCGACGCGGGCGATCGTGTTCGATGCGGCGCTCGCGCCGGTCGCGAGCGCCAGCGAGGAGCTCGCCCAGATCTATCCGGCGCCGGGCGAGGTCGAGCACGACGGCGAGGCGATCTGGGCGGCGGTGGTCAAGACCGTGCGCGCCGCGATGCGCTCGGCCTTGTGTCACGGCCAAGGACGTCGCCGGCACGAACAATTCATTCCGCAGCGCTGACGGGCGGCAGGGCAATCGTTTCGATCTTGGAAAGATCGAGCTTGCGGGAGGCGTGGTCGATGTCGAAGCCGACGACCTCCCCATTGGCGTCGAGGTCCATCGCCAAGCCCTCCACGATCTCCCGAACCTCGGTGCCCGGCGTGTTCTTGAACTCGATGGTGAGGCTGTCCGTCTCGGGATAGTAGTGCAGCTTCATCGTCAGCAATCCCGCGATCACTCGGCCGCGAGGATGCGCACCCGCCGCTCGGCTTTTGGCCAGTCGTTGGCGCGTGCGCGGCGCAGGTCGTAGTCCGACTGTAGGTTCATCCAAAACTCGGGCGTGGTTCCGAAATATTTTCCAAGCCGCAGCGCAATCGTGGCCGTGATTGCGGAGCGGCCATGGACAATGTCGTTCACGCGCGCCGGATTGACGTCGATGTCGCGCGCCAGCCGGTTCTGGCTGACGCCGTTGGGCTGCATGAATTCCTCCAGCAGAATTTCGCCGGGAGGGATGGGGTCAAGCCGCTTTGGATATTTGGACATCGCCGCTTGGCGTCTTCGCAGGCGTCTCGCTCAAGCTGCCTGCGGCACGTAGTGCAGCACCAGCAGTTCCGAGCGCGGCAGGGGCACGATCGCGTAGGCGCGGCCTTCGTCGTCGCTGAATTCGACCAGCGCGGTTTCTTGGCCAAGAGATTCGACGACAGTGCCGACCTGCCCGCGCGCCAAGCCTTGCGCCGGCGCGTCGGTGAGCAGCGCCACCACGTCAAGCACGGACGGTCCATTCTTGCTTGTGCGGTCCGTTTCACTCATCACAGCACCCAGCATGTCACAGGTTACTCCGCAGCGCTGACAGGCGGCAGGGCAATCGCTTCGATCTTGGAAAGATCGAGCTTGCGGGAGGCGTGGTCGATGTCGAAGCCGACGACCTCCCCATTGGCGTCGAGGTCCACCGCCAAGCCCTCCACGATCTCCCGAACTTCGGTGCCCGGCGTGCTCTTGAGCTCGATGTAGAGGCTGTCCGTCTCGGGATAGTAGTGCAGCTTCATCGTCCATCCTCGCGGAAGTTGCGGTCGAAGAACGCGTTGTGGATCGTCTCTGCGTCCTCCAGTGTTACAACGCGCAGGTAGCGCGGTCGAGCCTCGCCCGGCGCGGCAATCCTGCCCCAGAAGCGAATCCGGCCATCCGACTGAGCCTCGCGCCGGATCGGGGAAGCGATCACATCCTGGCACCACTCGCGCCGGATATAGGGGCGCTTGCGCAGGACTTATTCCTCGAAGTAGCGGGTCGTTTTCAAGTCGGCTCCCCTCTATCGATTATCTTGGCGTATTCTCGGAAAGTTCGCCAACGCGCTGTGCCGCGATCTCGTAAGCTCGTTCCATGCCGACCCACCTCATCGCCATCGACCAGGGCACCACGTCGACACGGGCGATCGTGTTCGATGCGGCGCTCGCGCCGGTCGCGAGCGCCAGCGAGGAGCTCACCCAGATCTATCCGGCGCCGGGCGAGGTCGAGCACGACGGCGAGGCGATCTGGGCGGCGGTGGTCAAGACCGTGCGCGCGGCGATGCGCCAGGCCGATGTCACGGCCAAGGACGTCGCCGGCATCGGCATCACCAACCAGCGCGAGACCACGCTGGTGTGGGAGCGCGCAACCGGCAAGCCGATCGCGAACGCCATCGTCTGGCAGGACCGGCGCACCGCGCAGGCCTGCGCGCGGCTCAGGCGCGACGGCGGCGGCGCGGTCGAGGACCCAGCGGTCGCGGCGAAGACCGGGCTGCTGATCGATCCGTATTTCTCCGCCACCAAGATCGCGTGGCTGCTCGATCACGTGGAGGGCGCGCGCGCCGCGGCCGAGCAGGGGCGGCTCGCGTTCGGCACGGTCGACACGTTCCTGCTGTGGCGGCTCACCGGCGGCGCGGTGCACATAACCGACGTGACCAACGCGTCGCGCACCATGCTGTTCGACATCCACCGCGGCGAATGGTCGGACGAACTGCGACGAATGCACCGAGTACCGGCCGACATGCTGCCGACCACGGCCGACAATGCCGCATGATTTCGGGTCGTCGGTGCCTGGTCTGTTCGGCGGGCCGATCCGCATCCTCGGCATGGCGGGCGACCAGCAGGCCGCAACCATCGGGCAGGGCTGCTTTTTTCCCGGCATGATGAAGGCGACCTACGGCACCGGGTGCTTTGCGCTGCTCAACACCGGGGACGCAGCCTGTGCGCGTCGCGCCACCGGCTGCTCACCACCATCGCGTATCAGATTGATGGGAAAAAGGTTTTCGCCCTGGAGGGGGCGATCTTCGTGGCCGGCGCTGCGGTGCAATGGCTGCGCGACGCGCTCGGGCTGATCAGGACGGCGGAGGAGGTCAACGCCTTGGCCGCAAAGGCAAATCCGGCCGAGCCCGTGTACCTGGTGCCGGCCTTCGTGGGGCTCGGCGCGCCGCACTGGGATGCGACCGCCAAGGGTGCGGTGTATGGGCTCACGCGCAATTCCGGCGCCGCGGAGCTCGCCAATGCGGCTTTGGAATCAGTGGGTTACCAGACCCGCGAATTGCTCGAGGCGATGCGCGCCGACTGGCCGGGGGCGCATGTCCCGGAAAAGTGGGAACCGGTTTTCCGACAAGGACATGCGCAAAGCGAAAGGGCCGGAGCGGGGTCGCAGACCGTGCTCCGCGTCGACGGCGGCATGACCGCCAGCGACCGCACCATGCAGTTCCTGGCCGATATTCTCGGCGCCCCGGTCGACCGCCCGACCGTGCGCGAAACCACCGCGCTCGGCGCTGCCTACCTGGCCGGCTACCAGGCCGGCGTCTGCCCCGATCCTGCAGGCTTTGCAAAGACTTGGGCGCTGCAGCGGCGCTTCACGCCCGCCATGGACGCAGCGCTCTCCGAGGCCAAGTGGCGCGGCTGGCAAGACGCCGTCCGCCGCACCCGCACCCCCGCGTAACCGGCCGGCGTGAACGCTTCATCAAGGATATTGGCAAAGTCCGCGCCGAAACGGCGAGGATTTAGCCGGTCCGAAACGCCCTAATGCTTTGGTGCACCTTTGAAAATGCCGATCACCCGGATTTTGTCCGCGCCATGATGATCAATCTTCCAAGGCACCTGGAAGGGCGAATTGCTTCGATCAAGGTCCTGATCGTCGACGACGACCATTACATGCGCAAAGTGGTGCGCGCCATGCTCACCGCCATCGGCGTGCGGCATATCCTCGAGGCCAACGACGGCGCCTCCGGCCTCGATGCCATCCGCCAGCACAACCCCGACGTCGTGATCGTCGACTGGGAAATGCCCATGATCGACGGCCTGCAGTTCATCCGCATGGTGCGCTCGCCGGCCACCTTTCCGATCCCGGACGTGCCGATCATCCTGCTCACCGGCCATGCTGACCGCTGGCGCGTGATCGAAGCGGCGCGGTTCGGTGTTCATGAATATGTCCTCAAGCCGGTGTCGACCAAGGCGCTGCTCGACCGCCTCGCCGCGGTGCTGATCCGGCCGCGCAAGATGGTCAAGTTCGACAACTACTATGGGCCGGAGCCGCGCAAGCTCATTGTCATCGAGGATGAAGAGGACGAGAAGCGCGACGACGTTCTGCTGCTCAAGTAGGCCGCCGCGTCGAAACGACTGAGCCGCCGTGCGGGCAGCTTCTTTCGTTTGGTCATGATCTTGTCGGAAAACCGAATTCCACTTTTCCGGATCATGCTCTAGCTTGCGGCCATGACGGACTTGCCTGGCCCCGCCCGTCGGGCGCCCTCCACGACATCGGACGATCAGGCTGCGCAACCGCTGGTGCGGTTCGAGGCGGTCAGCAAACGCTTTGGCGGCGTCATCGCCGTCGACCGCTTGAGCCTCGACATTCACGAGCGCGAGTTTTTCGCGCTGCTCGGGCCGTCCGGTTGCGGCAAGTCGACGCTGCTTCGCATGCTGGCCGGTTTCGAACGGCCGGACCAGGGGCGCATCCTGCTCGATGGCGTCGACATCGTGGACGTGCCGCCGCACCGCCGCCCGGTCAACATGATGTTCCAGAGCTACGCGCTGTTTCCGCATCTCAGCGTCGCCGGCAACGTCGCGTTCGGTCTCAAGCAGGAGAACTTGCCGAGCAGCGAGATCGAGACGCGGGTGAGCGACGCTCTGGCGCTGGTGCAGCTTGAGGGACTAGGCGCCCGCAAGCCCCACCAATTGTCGGGCGGCCAGCGCCAGCGCGTCGCGCTCGCCCGCGCGCTGGTCAAGCGCCCGCGGGTGCTGCTGCTCGATGAGCCGCTGTCCGCGCTCGACCGCAAGCTGCGCGAGAACACGCGGTTCGAGCTGACGGAGCTGCAGAACCGGGTCGGGCTCACCTTCGTCATGGTGACGCACGATCAGGACGAGGCCATGGCGATGTCGGACCGCATCGGGGTGATGCATCAGGGCCGGCTGATGCAGGTCGCGGCGCCGTCGGAGGTCTACGAGCAGCCCAACTCCCGCTGGGTTGCCGACTTCGTCGGCGACATCAATCTGATCGAGGGCGAGCTCGTCGAATCCGGGCCGGCGGGAAGCGTGGTGCAAAGCGCCGCAGGCCGGCTGTGCTCGGCTCAGGTGCATGATGCTCCCCCCGGCACCATGGTGTGGGTAGCAGTGCGGCCCGAGAAGGTTGCGCTCGTGACCGAAGCGCCAGCCGCAGCCGGCGACAATTGCCTTGCCGGCACGGTCGTCGACATCGGCTATCTGGGCGACATCTCGATCTACAAGGTCAAGGTCGACAACGGATCCATTCTCAAGGCGTCTGCGGCGAACCGGCAGCGGCAGGCCGAACAGATACTCGATCGTGGACGTCGCGTGTTCCTAAGTTGGCCCGGCAATGCCTGCATGGTGCTGATGCAATGAACGGCAGCGACAACAGCAGCAGCAGCAGCAGCAGCAGCAGCGGTCATGCACCGTGGGGATCGCGGCTGGTCATCCTCATCCCGGCGCTATGGCTTGCGCTGTTCTTCCTGGTGCCGTTCCTGATCGTGCTGAAGATCAGCCTGTCGCAAACCGCGGTGGCGCAGCCGCCTTACGTTCCGGTGCTCGATCTCGCGTCGGGCTGGCAGGGCGTCCGCGATTTTGCAACCGCGCTGTCGTCTGCCAATTACACGCTTCTCGTGTCGGACAATCTCTACGTCACCTCGTATCTGCGCAGCCTGGGCATAGCCGCCACGTCGACACTGATCCTGCTGCTGATCGGTTATCCGATCGCCTATGGCATCGCTCGCGCGCCGCGGCGGACACAGCCGATCCTTGTTGCGGCGATCGTGCTGCCGTTCCTCACCGCTTTTCTGATTCGCATCTATGCCTGGGTCAACATCCTGCAGCGCGAGGGCCTGCTCAACGACGCGCTGCTGGCGCTGGGCCTTGTTCGCGAGCCGCCGGTCTGGCTCTCGACCGACACCGCGATCTACATCGGCATCGTCTACACATACCTCCCGTTCATGGTGCTGCCGCTTTACGCGAGCCTGGAAAAAATGGACGACACGTTGCTCGAAGCCGCCGCCGACCTTGGCTGTCCATGGTGGAAGGCGTTCTGGCTGATCACCGTGCCGCTGTCGCTGCCGGGGGTCACGGCGGGTGCGCTGCTCTGCTTTATCCCGATCGTCGGCGAGTTCGTCATCCCCGACCTGCTCGGCGGCTCCGATGCCCTGATGATTGGGCAGACGCTGTGGACCGAGTTTTTTTCCAACAAGGATTGGCCGGTCGCCTCCGCCCTGGCCGTGGTGTTGTTGGTCCTGCTGCTGGTGCCGATCGTGATCTATCAGCATCTGCAAATGCGTGAGTTGGGAGGCCGATGATGCGCCGCGGGCTTTCGGTCTTCAATGTCACGGCGCTCACGCTGGGGCTCGCGTTCCTCTATCTGCCGATCGTCATCCTGGTGATCTATTCGTTCAATGCGTCGCGGCTGGTCACGGTCTGGGGCGGCTGGTCGATCCGCTGGTACGTCGCGCTGCTCGATGACGGCGCGATGCTGCAGGCGGCGTGGACCAGCTTGCGGATCGCGTTTGTGTCGGCCACGGTTGCGACTGTGCTCGGCACGCTTGCCGCGGTGACGCTGGTGCGGGCCGGGCGGTTTCGCGGACGCAGTGCGTTCGCCGGCCTGGTCTATGCACCGCTGGTGATGCCCGAGATCATCACCGGCTTGGCGCTGCTGTTGCTGTTTGTCGCCATCGATATCGACCGTGGGTTCTGGACCGTGACGCTGGCGCACAGCACGTTGACCATGTGTTTCGTCGCGGTGGTCGTGCAATCGCGGCTGCTGAGCTTCGACATGAGCCTGGAGGAGGCCGCGATGGATCTCGGCTGTCCGCCGCTCAGGGCATTTCTCACCGTGACGTTGCCGCTGATCTTTCCGGCAGTCGGGGCCGGCTGGATGCTGGCGTTCATGCTGTCGCTTGACGACTTGGTGATCGCGAGCTTCACCACCGGTCCGGGATCGACCACGCTGCCGATCCGCATCTACTCGGAGGTGCGCATGGGCGTGAAGCCGGAGATCAATGCCGTCAGCACGATCATGATCGCGCTGGTCGCGGTCAGTGTCGTCGTCGCATCTGAGATGGCGCGCACGCGCGTGGCAGCAACGCCGTAACTATTCGCTGCTGCTGCGGCCGGGTGGGCGAAACAGATAGATCAGGAACCACACCGGTACGATGATCATCGCGCCCAGCAGCACGTTGGGGACCGCCCAGGCGATGCCGCGGCGCGCCAGCTCCTCGAGGCGCTCGAACGACATGCCGAATTCCTTCATCAGGAGTTCGGCCGTGATGCCGAAATGAGCGAGAACTGATCCGACGATCAGCGAGGCGACCGCCACCTTGACGAGAGTGCGGACCAGGGGATGCAGCATGCCAACCTTGTCGCCGGCGCTTCGCGGGCGAGGTGATTCGTCACGCGGGATGATAATCGAATCGGCCGCTTCCCGCCCGCAATCAGCCTGTAGGGCTGGGGACTGCGCCCTATGGGCTTATTGAGCGGGCTTGGTCGCAGCCGGAGCCGCAGATGGCGCCGCTCCGGTCAAGCGCTCGATCGCAGAGCGGACCGTGTCGCGGGTATTGCGGTTTTTCACAGCTTCGAACAGCGGCGACGCCGCCGGCGAGCGCAGGATCAGCATCTGCGTGTCCGGCAGCATGATCGGATCATCCCACGGACCCTGCACCACGAACGGCAGCTCGAATGCCGCAGGGGCTTCGCCCGGTGCGCTCGAAACCAGCGCCGCGACACCGCGCAGGTCGAATTCCCGCCCAGGGATGGACGCAGATCCGACGACGCCAAGCCGCACCTTAGGTCCGTCGATGCGCATCTCCTCGACCACGGCCTCGCCCTCGGTGATCTTGAAAATGGCGGTCAATCGCTCATAGGGCGTGCGGCCGGAACGGAAGTCGCCGGCGCCGGACAGCGGCCGCCGCTCGAGCCGCCGCAGCAGCTGTTCGACGTTGATGCCGGTGAGCGAGCCCTGCCGCCCGATCAGGCTGGCGTTGCCGTTCATCGCGCGGGTGAGCGCATGCACGCTGCCGCCCGAAGCATCGACGTTGAGCGCGAGGTTGCCGCGACCCTCGATCCGCTTGAAGTTGAACAATTCGGTCAGGCAGGTCTCGAGGTCGACGTCGGTGAAATTCAGTTGCGACCTGAAGTCGGCGCCGTGGTCGGACGCAGCGAGGCCGAACGAGCCCTTGAGGATGCCGCCGAACGCCTGAGCTTCGCCGACCGTCACGGTCAACTTGCCGCCACGCAGGTTGGCGGCAACTGCGGTACGCCCGAGCTTGGCCCTGGCGATCGTGATCCGGGCGGCCGACAGCCGCAGATCGAGGTCGAAACCGCTCAAACCATCCAGCGAGATCGGGCCCTGATTCCAATCGCGCTCGTTGCTGGTGAGCAGGCGGACCGTGGAGATGTAGGGCGTAAGATTGAGCTCGTTGGCAGCGAGCGTCCCCTGCAGCGTCTGGCGCCCGTCGGTGGCAAAGGTGAGCACGCCTTCGGCAGCGTTGCCGTCGAGCTCGACGTTCACGGTCGACAGCGCGATCGTGCCACCCGAGACATTGGTCTTGGCTTTGAGCGCAAAGCGGCCGAAGCCTCCGCCAGTGAGCGGCTTAATGCCGGCCCATCGCAACGTTTCACGCAGCGAAGGCGCGTCGGCGGCCAGCGTGCCATCGATCTTCAGCGTCGGCCGCAGGCTCATCGAGCCTTCGAACGCAACCTTCATCGGGTTGCCATTGAGGCGGACCTTGATGCCGGTGCGGTCGCCGGCCAACGCGGCCGCAAAGTCGCTCAACGCGACGGTCGCGTCCATTGGCTCGCCGTGCCACGCGAAACGCCCGGTGGCGGCGAAACTCTTGGAGATCGACGGCCAGGCCAAGGCCATTTCGACATCGGTGAGCGTTTCAGAGATGCCGCGCACGGAGTCCTTGACGATGATCGTGCCTTCGCTGACCCGGATTTCGGAGAACGACGTGACCTGGGCTGGTCGGTTCGCCTTCGGACCGAACGCCCGCGCCAGCGTATCGATCAGCCCGGACCAGTTCGTGCGGCCGTCCTGGCTGACGTCCACCGCAATGCGCGGACGGATCAGGGCAACGTCGGCAATCTCGATGCGGCCAGCAAACAACGGGAAGAACTGCAGCCGCGCAATCAGGCGGTCGGCAGACAGCGCGGGCTCACTGCCATCACCCAGCGCCACATTGGCAAAGCTGATCGAGCCGTTGGGAAACAGCGACACCTCGGCGCTGCCGCGCAGCGAGACATCAAGTCCGGTGACGCTGCGGATTTCGGCTTTGACCGCCTCGCGCACGCTGTCGGCCGGGATCAGCAGCGCCAATGTGGCAAGCACGGCGATGACGGTCAGCACGACCGCGCTGATCGCGATACCCAGACGTTTGAAGCCGGTGGCCGCGGTCACGAGGGTTCCATTGGGTCGGCCAAAAGCCGAGGGGACTATAGCCGCCGGCGCCCCAAGCGCAATGCGACGAACGCAACCTGGAGCGCCTCTGCGGCGCTTTCGTGGCCGGATTCCAGGCTGTTAGGTCAATGCCGTAGCCGGAGACTGTGACAACGTGTCAGGTCAGTTCTTGAGCGCCACCCGATAGCTGGCCTCGGTCTTGGATTTGATCTCATCCAAATTGACGCCGGGGGCGAGTTCGATCAGCGACATACCGCCGTCCCCTTTGCGGTCGATGGCGAAGACCCCGAGGTCGGTGATGACCATGTCGACCACGCCGGCGCCGGTCAGCGGCAGGGTGCACTTCTTGAGCAGCTTGGCCTCGTTCTTGGCCGAATGCTCCATGATCACCACGACCTTCTTGACGCCGGCGACCAGATCCATGGCGCCGCCCATGCCCTTCACCATCTTGCCGGGGATCATCCAGTTGGCGAGGTCGCCGTTCTCGGCAACCTGCATCGCGCCAAGCAGGGCGAGGTCGATGTGACCGCCGCGGATCATGGCGAAGCTGTCGGCCGAGGAGAAGAAGCTGGTGGTCGGGAGTTCGGTGACGGTCTGCTTGCCGGCGTTGATGAGGTCCGGGTCTTCGTCGCCCTCATAGGGAAACGGGCCGAAGCCAAGCATGCCGTTCTCGCTTTGCAGCTGGACGCTCATACCGGTCGGGATGTAGTTCGATACCAGCGTCGGAATGCCGATGCCGAGGTTGACGTAAAAGCCGTCGCGCAGCTCCTGCGCGGCGCGTTCGGCCATCTGCTCACGGGTCCAGGGCATAGCTACCTCCCAAGTCTCTCTGCGTTTCAGGCCATCACGCGCTTGCGCACAGTGCGCTGCTCGATGTGTTTGACGGCATTGGGCACATGGACGATCCGCTTCACATAGACGCCGGGCGTGATGATGTGGTCGGGATCGATCTTGCCAGGCTCGACCAGATTCTCGACCTCGGCCACGGTGACCTTGCCGGCGGTCGCCATCATCGGGTTAAAATTGCGCGCGGTCTTCCGATAGACGAGGTTGCCTTCGGTGTCGGCCTTCCAGGCGTGCACGATCGCGAGGTCGGCGACGATGCCGCGCTCCATGATGTAGCGCTCGCCGTTGAACTCGCGCTCTTCCTTGCCTTCGGCGATCTGGGTGCCCGCGCCGGTGCGCGTGAAGAACGCGGGAATGCCAGCGCCGCCGGCGCGGATGCGCTCGGCCAGCGTACCCTGCGGATTGAATTCGATCTCCAACTCGCCGGCGAGGTATTGCTGTGCAAACAGCTTGTTCTCGCCGACATAGGACGAGATCATCTTCTTGATCTGCTTGGTCTCCAGCAGCAGGCCAAGGCCCGCGCCGTCCACCCCTGCGTTGTTGGAGACAACCGTCAGGTTTTTGACGCCGGAATCGCGGATCGCCATGATCAAGGTTTCCGGGATGCCGCACAACCCGAAGCCGCCGGCATGGATCAGCATGCCGTCCTTGAGCAGTCCGGCCAGCGCCGCCGCGGCGTCGGGATAGACCTTTTTCATATGAACGCCTCACTCCACCCTGAGCAAAATCATGCAAATTCTATACCCCAAGTCTGTACCTGAGGTGACGAACTGCGATCAAGCGGGCTTCGTTCAGGCGTTCGAGGTCCGAACTGGGATACCCGCGCCCTGTACGGCCTCGTCGGCATGCCGGACCATGCGGATCACCGGGAAGATGCCGACCAGCACGATGATGAGCGCGGCGAGCGCGCCCTCCTCGAAATTGCCGCGGACGGCGAACTGATAGATGTAGGTCGACAGCGTTTCGACGTTGAGCGGCCGCAGCAGCAGCGTCGCCGGCAGCTCTTTGAGGCAATCGACGAACACCAGCAGCGCCGCCCCCCAGAGCGCCGGCCGCATCAGCGGCAACTGGATCGACAGCACCACGCCGCTCGGCCGGGTGCCGATGGTGCGCGCGGCATCGTCGAGCTCGGTGGAGATGCGGGCGAGGCCGGCCTGCGCAAAGCCGGTCGCAATTGCCAGGAAACGTACCGCGTAAGCGATCACCACCGCGGCGCTGGAGCCGGCCAGCACCAGGCCCACGCTGACGCCGGCCACGCTCCGCGTCAGCGCGTTGATCGCCTCGTCGACCGCGACCAGCGGTGCGAGCAGCCCCAGCGCCAGCACAGTGCCCGGCACCGCGTAGCCCAGTCCGGCGATGAACACGCAACCGCGCGCATAGCGCCGCCGTACCAGGCGCAGCGCGAATGCCACACCGAAGCCGAGCGCCAGCGTAAGCAATGTGGCGGCGGCCGCAATCGTGACGGTGCTGAAGGTGTGGCGGAACAGGCTTGGATCGAAGCCCACCCGCAGGCTTCGCACGATCACATGGCTGGTCAAGAAGACCAGCGGCACCAGAAAGCCGAGCGCCACCGGAACGAAGCAGATGAAAGCTGCGATCCATCGCTTTCGCGCCGACGAGCGCGATGCGGCGCGCAATCCCCGGGTGGCGGTCGATGCCTGTGAAGGCCTGACGCCGCCGCCCGTAGCGTTCGAGCGCGATCAGCGCGGCAATGGCAAGCAGCATCACGCAGGCGATCTGCGCTGCGCCAGGCAGGCTCGAGCGGTTGAGCCAGGTCGAGAAGATCGAGAGCGTCAACGTCTGCACGCCCAGATATTCGCTGGCGCCGATGTCATTGAGCGCCTCCAGCATGGCCAGCGCCAGACCTGCGGCGATGGCGGGCCGTGCCAGCGGCAGCGTGATGTCGCGCGCGAGCGGCCAGCGGCTGGCGCCGAGTGAGCGCGCCATCTCGATCAGCGCAGCGCTCTGGGTCTGGAACATCGCGCGGGTGGCGAGATAGACGTAAGGGTAGAGCACAAAGCCCATCACGAAGATGGCGCCGGCTAGCGAGCGCACGTTCGGAAACCAGTAGTCCGCCGCCGATTGAAAACCGGACAGCGCGCGCAACGCCGTCTGCACCGGCCCGAAGCCGTCGAGAATGTCGACGTAGACATAAGCCACGATATAGGTCGGGAACGCGAGCGGCAGGGGGAGCAGCCAGACCAGCGCGCTGCGGCCGGGAAATTCATAGGCGGTGACGACCCACGCGGTGCCGACCCCAGCCACCGCTGCGATCGCCGCCACGCCAGCCAGGAGCGCAAGCGTGTTAGCCGCCGCCACCGGCAACACGTACGCCACCAGATGCGGCCAGAGCCCGGCGTCACCGACCAGTGCGATCAGGACCAGGCTGACGAGCGGTGCCAGGACCAGCGCGGCGACGCCGAGCAGTACGGCGGTTGCGACCGGATGCGACACGCGAGGCCGCCGCATCGGTGCGAGCCAGCGCCGGTCAGGGGACGAGTTCAGCTCCGCGGTGGTCATGCCAATAAAATTCGTCCCCGCCGCGAGGCAGGGACGAGAGCTAGTGTCGCGGTTCGGAAGTTCGCCGGAGTTCTCAGCTTGCTCTGAAGCGAACTTCCGAACCAAAGCGACACTAGCAACTTTAAGATTTCTAGTGTCCCTTTGGACCCGAAGTTCGCGAAAATGCCTGCTGAGCAATCGTGCGAACTTCGGGTCCGGGACACTAGTTTGCTAGCCACGAACGGTGTCCGTCAGTTGTCGAAGCCGACCTTGTCGACAAGCGCGGAAGCCTTCTTACGGTTCGCTGCGATCTGCCCGAGCGGCATCGGGTCCTTCTTGAGTTCGCCATAGCTCGCAATGGTCTTGTTGATCGGCACGCCGGCGCGCATCGGGTACTCATAGGTCGCGTCGGCGTGAATCTGCTGCGCCTGCGGGCTGACCATCCATTCGATGAACTTCAGGCCGTTCGCCTTGTTGGGCGAGGTCTTGATAAGCGCCACGCCCGAAACGTTGACGTGGGTGCCGCCGCCCTGGAAGGTCGGCAGGATCACCTTGGTGGCCTCCGCCCACGGCTTGCGGTCGGTTTCCTTGTCGTTCATCAGCGCCCAGTAATAGGTGTTGGCGATGCCGAGGTCGCACTTGCCGGCCGCAATGTCACGCGCGGTCTCGCGGTCGCCGCCCGACGGCTTCTGCGCCAGGTTGGCCTTGAGGCCCTTGAGCCATTCCTCGGCCTTGGCTTCGCCGTGCTTGACGATCATCGCCGCGAACAGCGCGTTGTTGTACATGTGCTGGCCGGAGCGAATGCAGATCTTGCCCTTCCACTTCGGATCGGCGAGTTCTTCATAGGTCAGGGCGCTCTGCTTCACGCGATCCTTTGAGGCGTAGACGATGCGGGCCCGCATCGCCACCGCGGCCCAGTGGCCTTCCGGATCGCGATACGCAGCCGGTACGACCTGTTCGACCGCCTTGGAGTTCAGCGGCGCCGTGATGCCGTTCTGCGTTGCGTCTTCCAGGCGGCTGATGTCGACCGTCAGCAGCACGTCGGCCGGGCTGTTGGCGCCTTCGGTCTTGATGCGCTGCTCGAGACCGGAACTCGCCGAGATCACGTTCACCTTGATGCCGGTGTCCTTGCTGAAGGCTTCGAACAGCGGCGCGACCAGCTTGGCTTCGCGATAGGTGTAGATGTTGACCTCACCCTGGGCGAGCGCGGGGCTTGCGGCGAGCGCACCAACGATGGCGAGCGGAATGGGGCGCAACGATCTCATCAGGCGGCTCCTTCGGAACGACGGACTGTGTTGACCGAAGTGGTAGCTCGCGAGGACCCCGGGTCAAGGAAATTTCTTGTTATGCATCAATATCTTAGAACAATTCCAGACAGCAACAGTCTGGAATGAATCGAAACTGAACGCTTCGCGGTTGAGCCTGCGAGCAAATCCGGCTTGGCGTGTCGGCTGCGATCGAGCGGTGCCGGCTTGCGGCACAGCGCCCCAGCGGACCTAACCGCCGGGCGCAGGCGTGTCACGCCGTGCCGCCGGCGCCTCGGCGATCTCGGCGATCAGCTTCTTGATGATGGCTTGACCGAACAACTCGAAGTTTTCCGCGGCCAGCACGAAGGCGCCGGGACCGCCGATCACATTGTCGCGGAAGTAGTTGACCAGCCCGCCCGGCGGGTTGGTGTGTTCGGGATTCCACGCCATCGGACGGTCGCTGAGGATCACCAGCCCGTTGATGGTGACGCCCTTCGCCACCGCGTCGTCACGGGCCACTGCAACGTCACGGCCCGAGTTGTTGGTGCCGTCGCCGGAAATGTCGATGGTGCGGCGCGCCGACTTGAACGGCGAGCGCTCGAACTGCGTCATCGAGAAGTCGATGCCGCCGCTGATCGAGGTGCGCTCGGCGAACGAGCGCCGCAGTTCCAGGAGTTGGTCGCCGAACTTGCGGGCCGAAGCTTCGTCGCCGATCATGGTCCAGTCGATCACCAATTGCTGCGCGCTGGCGCCGGACCATTCGACAAAGCAGATCGCGATGCGCCGGTTGCGGCCGGAGCTGATGGCGTCGAGCACGCGCTTGTCGGAGATGGCAGCGGCGTAGCCCTCGCGCTGCAACTGGAACTTGGCGTGATCGACGCTGCGCGACACGTCGGCGGCCAGCACCAGCAGCAGATCCACCGGTTCGTCGGCGCGCGCAACCGGAGCGGCCAGGGTCAGTGCAAGGAGCGCAAGCCAAAGACGAACGCCGCGGAACATCTGCAGCACCTCCACCAAGGCGAGGCAGCGAGCCTAACCAATTCCAAGGGGCATCCCAATATCGGCCTGGGGACGAGCCTCTATTCCGCCGCGATCGGCCGGGGCGGGAAAGCAACCTCGATCAGCGTGCCGGCGTTGACCGCGCTTTTGATGCTGAAGGTGGCGCGATTGGCTTCGGCCAGCGCTTTGGTCAGCGGCAGGCCGAGCCCGGTGCCGCCCGAACCAAAGCGCGCCGAAGTGGCAAGCTGGCGGAACGGCTCCAGCGCGATGGCGATGTCCTTTTCGCTCATACCGACGCCGGTGTCGCGCACGCGCAGCACCACTTCGCCGCTGTCGTTGACTGCGGTGGAGACGATCACCTGGCCGCCGGCGCCGGTGAACTTGATCGAGTTGGACAGAAGGTTCAGCGCGATCTGGCGGACCGAGCGCGCATCGGCCAACACAGGCGGCAGCGCCGACGACAAAGCTGTGCGGATGATGATGCGCTCCCGGCTGGCTTGCGGCTGCATCAGCGCGACGCACTGCTGGGTAAGTTCGTTGAGATCAATGCTGGTGAAGTTGAGGTCGAGCTTGCCGGCTTCGATCTTCGAGAGATCGAGCAGATCGTTGAGCAGCGAGACCAGGTGCTCGCCGGAGGTGTGAATATCCTTGAGGTATTGCTGGTAGCGATCGTTGCCGATCGGGCCGAAGCGCTCCTCGATCATCACTTCGGAGAAACCGATGATGGCGTTGAGCGGCGTGCGGATCTCGTGGCTGATCTTGGCAAGGAAGTCGGACTTTGCCGATGAAGCTCGTTCGGCCTGCCGTTTGGCGCTGAGCAGATCATCCTCCGCCTTTTTCCACGGCGCGATGTTGCGGAACACGGCGACCAGCTTGTCGGCGCCGCCTGTCACCTGGCCCATGGTCATGAACAGCGGGATGGTTGCACCGGCACGGCCGCGGCCGGACACTTCGCGGCCTTCATCCAGCGCACCGTCGCGGTTGAGCCGGTCGAGCGCGTCGAACGCGGTGCGCTGACTCTCCGGCGTGAACAATCCGGCAAACGGCAGGCCGGACAATTCGCGGCTCTGATGCCCGAACAGCGTTTCCGCGCCGCGGTTGATCGAGATCACTCGGCCTTCCCGATCGATCAGCACCACACCATCGATTGCAGTGTCGAGGATCGAGCGCAGTTCGCGAATTTCCGTTTCGGCGTCGCCGACCGCCTGGTCCGCAGCCGGCGGCTTGCGGCTCTCGGCGCCGGTGCCGGCCAGCATCAGCACCAGTGCGGATTCGCCGTCCCATGGCGTCGAGAACAAGCGCGCTTCGATCGGCACCTGGCTGCCGTGGCTGGTCGTGATGGCAAGCGACTTGGCGCCATTTTGCCCGAGCGTGTCGGTGCCAGGCTCGATGAACAGCGCATCGAGCCCGCCCGCGTCGGCCAGCGCATGAATGCTTTCGTACCCGGTCCAATCGAGGAAGGCGCGGTTGGCGTAGAGCAGCCGGTCGAGCCGGTACACCAGCATGCCGAGCGGCAGACGATCGAGAATCGGCCGTTGGTCGCTGGTGATCTGCCGTTCGCCGTCCTCGCGCGCTTCGGCGGCAGCCTTGGCGGGCGGTTCGGCGGGTGGCGGCGGTGCATCCGGCTGCAGTGCCGCGAGCTCCGACAAATCAGGCTCGGTCCCGTTCACCGCGCCGCTTTGCGCTTCGCGCAGCCGCGCGGTCAGCCGGCTGGCGAGCTCGCGGAATGCCTTGCGCTCCACCGGCGTGAGGCTTGGCGATTTTTCCGGCGTGGATGCGCGGAACGGGAGCACGTTTTCGACCGGCGGCACCACCGTGAGCACGGGACGCTCTTCGCGGATCGGCGGCGGCTCCGGCCTTGGTGGCGGACTGGGTTCGGAGGCGGGTTTGGCCTCATATTGGCGCTGGTTCGGTTTTCTCGGGTGGTGCAGCGGGCATCGGTGGCGCGCTTCGCACACGCAGCAGCTCGACAATTCGCGCGGTATCGCGGCAGACGCCGAAACCACGATAGCCGAGAAAGTTGCGCTCCCGGTCGAACACCGGCAGGCCGGACAATTCGACCGGCAGGCGTTCGTTCGTGCCGTCCACCGGGAATGCGACGGTGATGTTGCTCCAGGTGTCGCGCGAAGCAATGGCACGCTCGATCTGACCCTCGGCATCGAGTTTGAGTTCGGCGGCAACGTCGCGCCAGGGCCGGCCCAGGGTTGCGGTCGATTGTGGGCCAATCAGCTTGACGAATTCCTCCGTGCCGAGCGTGACGCGGCCGTCGGCATCCATCTGCCAGACGAAGCGCAACGGCTGGCGGCGCTCCGCGGAAGCGGCGCGTGACGGCGGCGCGGCCGCGGGCGCAGTGACGACGGGTTCGGGTGAAGCCGGTTTGACGTATGCTGTCGTCATTGCGGTGTGCGCGATGCTCGCGGCGGACGCAGCTCTTGTCTCGGACTGGGTTTCCGCCTGGGTAGCGGCCGCCGCCAATGTCACCAGCAACACGATCGATGCCTCGGCGCCGATCCGCTCGATCGACAGCGGGCCGATGTGGGAGGCTCCTGCGGCGCGGCCGGACGCGAGCGCATCCTTGGCAAGCTGTTCGACACCCAGCGCGGCCGTGGACTTCAGGTCGACCAGGCGTGCCTGGCCCGCTGCAGTGGCTCGCATCAGTTCGCCATCCACCGAGAAAAACGCGATCGGTGCCTCGACGCCGGTGCACAACCTTGCCACGCGCTCGGCGAGCGGCAAGGCGGCACCGACCGGCTCGGTCGCGGCCACCAGGATGGCGGGCGTGCCATCTGCGAGCATGACCCGCGAGCAAGCACACATCAGCGCGCGGCCAAAGCGCGCGCCAAAGCCGCGCAGCCGTTCGAGTCGCGGCGCGCCGCCCTGCGGCAGCGTGCCGGCGATGCGCACAATCTGCAGCGCGGCGCTGCCCTTCGGATCGATCACATGGCCGGCCAGTGCGGCGGGCGAAGCCACATCGAAAATCGCGGCCGCAATCGGATTGGCCCACAGCACCCGCGTCGCATCGACGCTCCAAAGCCAAGCCGGCAGGGCGCCGGTGGCGTGCCCCGCCAATTTCGGATCCCGAAGATATGCCAGCAGGGAACCCAACTCATTCATCCGCGTTCGCCCCCCAGGCGGCGCAGCAAAATCGGCTCGAATTTAGTTGAAATTGTCATAGTCCCCGGAGTCACAAAGGTCCACGCCGCCCGGGGGCTGAACGCACAGCGATCATGGCTAACCTTAATTGGGGCCGCGATCGCAGGCCGCGACGATCAATCGATGCAATCCAGGGAGGTTAAGATGGCCGAACACGGCACGCAGAGTTTCCAAGTTCCGACCGAAATGCGCGCATTCGCCGAGCAGAGCGTGGCGCAGGCCAAGAAGGCATTCGACGGCTTCATGAGTGCGGCGCAGGACGCAGTTTCGACATTCGAAGGCCGCGCTGCTGCTGCGCAGGCGGGTGCGATGGATATCCAGCGCAAGGCGGTCGCCTTCGCCGAGCACAACGTTGCGTCGTCGTTTGAATTTGCCCGCAAGCTGCTGACCGCGAAGGACGGCGGCGAAATCGTGAAACTGCACGCCGACTACGTGAAGACGCAGATCGAGACGTTGGGTGAGCAGGCCCGAGAACTGGGCGATACAGCGGCGAAGGCAGCGGCCCCGCCGGCAAAAAACTGAACATCCTCCTATTGAGGCCTAGGCTCGGCGTCTGTGTGACATTTTTGTGCAATGCAAGGTATTATATTGCGTTGCAACATCAACCATGTTATATCGATGCCATCGTGCCGCGATGAGCCAGCCCAAAATGCGGCTTCGTCGGGGAGGCACCGAATCGACGCATGGCGGCGGATTCGGTTGCCCATGCACCCCGCCACGATGAGGACCACCCACATGCCCGAGGCCACGACGACCACCACAACCACCACCAAGCCGAAATCCAAGCCCGCGGTTGCGCCGTTTACCGGCGAGACGCCGAAGTTCGACACCCCGATGTTCGAAATGCCGAAATTCGACATTCCTTCGTTCGAAGTGCCGGCGGCGTTCCGCGAGTTCGCCGAGAAGGGCGTCAGCCAAGCCAAGGCGAACTGGGAGAAGGTGAAGGCGGCGACCGAAGAGACCACGGACCTGCTCGAGGACAGCTACAGCACGGCGAGCAAAGGTGCCGCGGAATTCGGCCTCAAGATGATCGAGGTCAGCCGCGCCAATACCAACTCGGCGTTCGATTTCGCCAGCCAGATGATGACGGTGAAGACTTTGTCGGAAGCGGTCGAGCTGTCGACCGCCTTCGCGCGCAAGCAGTTCGACGCGATGGGCGAACAAGGCAAGGAACTCTCCGCACTGGCGCAGAAGGTCACGACCGACACGATCGAGCCGATCAAGGAAGGCGTCACCAGCGCATTCAAGAAGGTCGCCTGAGCGTCTGAGATACCCCAGTTCCGCGTACGATCCCCCAGCGAAACTCAAGCCCGGGCCGATGGCCCGGGCTTTTTGCACTCCGGCACACGATCATTCCTGGATGCTGATCCCGGCCGAGCGGATCGCCTGGCCCCACTTCTCGATCTCATCCTTGAGGAACGCGCCGAACGCGGCGGACGTGCTCGCGATCGGTACCGCGTCCTGGCCGCGATAGGCGGCTTGCACCTCAGGGCGCGCCAGCACCTTGGCAATCTCCTGCTGCAGCTTGTTGATGATCTCAGGCGGCGTACCGGCCGGCGCCATGAAGCCGAGCCAGGCATCGCCGGAATAACCTGAAACGGTTTCGGCGATCGCCGGAAGCTCGGGCGCCGTTTCGGTGCGCTTGAGACTCGCCACGCCGATCGCGCGCACCTGGTTCGCCTTGATCTGGCCCTGCATGGTGGCGAGCGCGTCCATCATCATCGATGGCTCGCCCGCGATCACGTCCATCCGCGCCTGGCTGCTCGACTTGTACGGCACATGCTGCAGGTCGATGCCGGTCATCGACTTCAGATGCTCCATCGGCAGGTGATAAATCGAGCCGACCCCCGACGAGGCGTAGTTCAGCTTGCCGGGCTGCGCCTTGGCGAGCCTGATCAGGTCGGCGACATTGTTGACCGGCATCTTCGGATTGACCACCAACACCAGCGTCAACGCGTTGAGCTGCGTGATCGGCGTGAACTCGCGCAGCAGCTGATAGCCGCGCTTGGGCGCCATGGTTTCGGCGATGGCAAGCGCGTTCGAAACCATCAGCAGGGTGTAGCCGTCGGCAGGCGCGCGCGCCGCGACCTGGGTGCCGATTACGGCTGCGGCGCCGACGATGTTCTCGATCACCACCGGCTGGCCGAGCGATTGCGACAACGCCTGCGCTAGCGGCCGCGCGAACGTATCGCCGGCGCCGCCGGCGGCGAACGGCAGGATCATCTTGATGGTGCGGTTGGGATAGCTCTGTTGCGCCTGCGCCCCCGACGCCAAGCCTGCGGCCAGCGCCGCCGCCAGCGCGGCGCGCGCGATCTGCGATCTCATGGTCTCCTCCCCGTATGTGTTTTGGTTTTGCGCGGTTTTCAGTGCCGCCGGAAGAATTCCGGAATCATCGCGAACGTCTCCGGCTTCTCGACCATGAAACCGTGCAGCGTCTTGGCAAACATCCGCGCCTCGGCGTTCGGCATTTTTTGCGCCATCGCCTGCATGTGGCGCGGCGGCGTGATGATGTCCTCCTCGCCGCCCATCAGCAGCGTGGGCGCTTTGATTTCGCCCAGCCGGTCCCAGGTGTCGTGATCGAGGATCGACGCGCCCATGTGCAGGAAGCCCTTGATCGGTCGTTTCCCGGCGATCAGGTTCTGCACCGTGCGTTCGATCGACGCTGTGTTCGCGTCGTAATATTCCGCGGTGTAGAAGTAGGTCATCAGGCCGGGAAACAGCTTCGCGTAGCCGGCCTCCTGCGCTGTCGCCATCCACCAGTTCACCATGTTGTTGCGTCGCGCATCCGGCTTGGCGAACGTCGAAGTCGCGACCAGACTGCGCACGCGCTGTGGCTGCTCGATTGCAATCCATTGGCCGATGTTGCCGCCGAGCGACTTGCCGAAGATGTGGGCGCGGTCGATCTGCAGATGGTCCATCACGGCGATGGTGTCGCGCGCCATCATCAGCGTGGTGTAGGGATAGTCCGGCACGTCGCTGTCGCCGATGCCGCGGTTGTCGAGCGCCAGCACCTTGAACGACTTCGCCATCTCGGTGAGATGCGCGCCCCACGAGGTCCAGTTGCCGCTCGCATAGCCGCCGATCATGACGAGCCAGTCGCCCGCGCCCTGAACGGTATAGTTAATCTTCACGTCGCCAACGCTTACAAACGGCATAGCCTCGCCTCTCAAAAGGTAGACGCGGCGTCCAGCCGCCGCGCGGTGCGGCGACGCTATCACGGCCGCGTTTGCAGTGTCCCTGCCTGAGGGATTCGCGAGAAATTTGCGCAACGCACACCGCGGCCGGCTCTCAGACCGCTGCCATGAACCCGCCGGCGATACGCCGCGACCAACCAACCGGGCAGGGCGGCGCTGCTTGCCAAGCCAAACCTTTGCTCCTAGGTTCCCGCGCATCGGGACCCCGTGCAGGCGTAGCTCAGTTGGTTAGAGCGCTGGTCTGTGGAACCAGAGGTCGGTGGTTCGAGTCCACCCGCCTGTACCACCCGGAAAGATGATCCGACGGTCTTGTTTGCCAAACTCATGTTCCGGGGTGCGGCTGGAAAATGCCAACCGAAAGGGCAAACCTTCGCGTTTGGTTGAGACAGTTCACGGAAATCTTAAATCGCGACTGGGATCCAATCGGCGCTTGCCCGGCAGATGAATACGACAGCTATGGCCACAGCATCGCGGCTATGGCATCCGCATGTCCGGTGGCGCGCACCGCCGACTCGGCAGGAGGTCGACTGAGTAAAGCCGGCCATATGAACGTTTAGACGGAGCGCAGAACGCAAAAAGCAACCGCCCCGCAGGCGTTCCTGCGGGGCGGCCACATCCAGGCTGTCGTCAGCCCAGATGTTGTTCTGAGCTGCGCAACACTTTATCGCGCAGAGGGATCAGTAACGAGCGTTCACGTACTTCGGGGCCCGTGCATAGGAGTCAGCCGACTTGGTGGCCTTGCCATACACAGGGAGACCCTTACCGGGAAAGCCCTTGTCTTCGCAGTTGCAGTCGCGCAGGTCACGGTTCTCGCCCGGGATCTCACGCTCTTCAACCACGCGCTTCCGCTCGGTGTTGTACTTGTGCTCGACGAGGTTGACGACGGTGTTGACGTGCTTGGTGTCAACGTTCCGCTTCGTCAGCACGAGTTCCTTCTCGATGATGGTGTGGTTGTGCTGAACCACGCCAATATTACGAGTTCTCGTTCTCGCGGATGATCAGGTGGTTAGTCTCAATCAAACGCTTGGACGGGACCACGCTCTGGCTCTCGATGACCCGCGAGTGATCGACGTCCTTCGTTGTCTTGACGACTTCCGTGCTGTCATAGTTCCTCGGCGGAGGGCACTTGTAGCAGTCACGGTTGCCGTAACCCGGACCGTAACCGTTACCCCCAGCGGAGGCCTCAGTAGCAATGCCGGCAAGTCCAAGGACCAGCGCAGCACTCAGCATAGTAGCGACGTACTTCATGTGAGGACTCCTTTGCGTTACGCAACTCAGCCCCCTGCGACGGATGCGCCGCCCGCAGGGATCTGCTGGCTCAGAACCTGGGCTGAGCCCCCCATGGCCTCCTCACAGTGGCCACACCTTAGCCAGGTTTTTTCCGTTTGTTAACCATTGTTTTAACCAGTTAAGTTACTGTAATTGTTTGATAATTTCTGGACCAAACTGGCACAGAATGATTGAATGTTATCCACAGCTTATCCACAAATCGCGAGGATGCTTGGCAGGCGGTTGGAGAAGCCGCGAGAACCCAGAAAATACGTAGGTTTGCGCGAGCCTTACTCCGGCTTGATGCCGGCTCTCGCAACGAGCTCTTTCACACCCGCAATTTCGGCCACCAGCCGTTTGGACATCTCGTCCGGTGTGCCTGCGACAATTTGGTACCCGGCGCGGCGAGCGGCTTCTTGTGCATCGGGTTTTGCCATTGCGGCGCGCGTCTCGCGGACCAGCAAGGCCAACACGTCGGGCGGCGTGCCGGCCGGCGCGAACAAGGCATTGAAGGTGTCGGACACAAAGCCCGGGAAGCCCGACTCGATCATGGTCGGCACGTCGGGCAGCGACCACCAGCGGTTCGCGCCGGTGACCGCGAGTGCCTTGACGGTACCGCTCTTGATCAGCGGCTCGACGGGCGCGAGCGCGACCGATCCGAGATGCACCGTGCCGGCGACCAGGGCCTGCGTTGCCGGGCCGCCGCCGCGATAAGGAATGTGCTGGATGTTGATGCCGGCGCGCAGCTTCAGCTGTTCGCCGGTCAGGTGCGACTTGGTGCCGACGCCGGGCGAGGCGTAATTGAACTTGGTCGGCTCGGCCTTGGCTTTGGCGATCAGGTCCGCGATCGAGGTGATGCCGGAGTCCGGCTTCACGAACAGCACATTCGGCGCGTTCACCAGTTCCGAGATCGGGGCGAAATCCTTGATCGGATCGTACGGCAGGTTCTCGAACAGGCCCGGGTTCACCGCAATCGCGGTCGAGGTGAGCAGCAGCGTGTGGCCGTCGGGAATGGCGCGCGCCACCAGCGCCATGCCTGGGTTGCCGCCGCCGCCGGGCCGGTTGTCGACAATGACGCTCTGGCCGAGCGACTGCGACAAGCTCTGCGCCAGGATGCGTGCAATGATGTCGGTCGGGCCGCCGGCCGCGAACGGCACGATCAGGGTGATGGTCCGGGTCGGATAGTTCGATTGAGCGCTGCGCGGGACTTGCGAGCCGCGGCAATGGAGATGGCGATCAAAACGGCAGCGAGCGCGGACCTTCGAAGCATGGCAGGCTCCTTATAATGCGCCAATCCTAGGGAGCATGGCTGGGAAGCCAAGCCCCCATATCGGCGCAGGCCGGCTCGGCAGGGCGGCTCCTTTGGGTGTAGGCTTGGCCTGATCGATGCTCGATCAGTCCGGGGGCTCCGATGACCACTCCGACGCCGCAACAACTCGCGCAATCCGGCTCGCTCGAAGAGCTCTACGCGCAGCTCGCCCCGATCAAGGCGGTCCCCGGCTGGGCCAAGAACGCGCCGTCGCTGTGGCCCGAGCCGAAGAAATCGTTCCAGGCGCATTGCTGGCGCTACGATCAGGCCAAGGGTGCGCTCGACGCTGCCGGCCGGCTGATCAACACCGAACTCGCCGAGCGGCGCAATCTGATTCTGCAGAATCCCGCGACCGGCTACGCCACTTCGCGCACCATCGTCGCGGCCTATCAGATGATCATGCCGGGCGAGAAGGCACGCTCGCACCGCCACACCCCGAACGCGCTGCGGCTGGTGATCGATGCCGAGCCCGGCGCCTACACGGTGGTGAATGGCGAGCGGCTCGCCATGATGCCGGGCGACGTGGTGCTCACCCCGAACTGGTGCTGGCATGGCCACGGCAACGAGGGCCGCGCCTGCGCCTACTGGCTCGACGTGCTCGATGTGCCGCTGGTGCAACTGCTCGATCCGATGTTCTTCGACCCGCATCCGGACGCGTTCGAGACCGAGGTAACGGTGCCCAATGCGTCGCCGATGCATTTCGCCTGGGGCGACAGCCAGCGCCGGCTGAAGGAAGCCGAGGCGGCGAGCAACGGATCAAGCCATGTCGAGATCACGCTCGGCGATCCGGCGCTCGAGACCATGGCGCTGTCCATGATCAAGCTCAAACCTGGTGCTGCGACTGCTGCGCACAAGAGTACCGCCAACAACGTGTTCGGCGTGGTCGAAGGCGAGGGCGCCACCAGCGTCGAGGGCGAAACGCTGCATTGGAAACGCGGTGACGTGATCGTGGTGCCGTCCTGGCAGCAATACGCGCATCACAGCAACGACGGCGCCGTGCTGTTCCGCGCCTCCGACGAGCCGGTGCTGCAGAAGCTCGGCTTCATGCGCGACGCGGAGACTGGGTCGCACGGGCAGTAATCGACCAGCAGCCTGCGCCGGCGTGCCCGATCTGTCGGCTCGCGATCTATGAGACAGGGATGGCGGTTTTCCGCGGTGTCCCGTGTGTCAGCTCGGCGATCCTGCGAACGCGCGCGACTTCCGTACGCGCCGCATCATTTTGAGTGAACAACTCGAGCGTATCGGATTCCGGTTCGTCCACCGCAGTCAAAGCCAGATCGGTATAGGCTTCGGCGTGCGGCATGCTCCGCACGCGCGCCGTGATGCGTCTCAACTGGAGCCAGCGATACGCCAGCCGCGCGTGCTTACTGGCGATCTCCCAGAAGTATTTCGGGTAGAAAGCCCATATGGGCTCGACCGGCAACTCGGGCCGCCGGCCGTGTCGGAACTTCAGCCGGAAAATACCGCACTGAAGCGGATGAACGTTCTCGATCGGTACCGCGCTCGAGAACATCAGGAGAATCGATTCCATGCGCGAGAGGCCGGTCCCTGTTGCAGCCGCCCGCCGCATGATCGTCTCGAGATGTTCAGGCGTATAGTAGATCTCCCAGGCGCGCCGGTAGATGTCCTCCCATTCGTCCTTGCTCATGCGCGAATGGGCAGTGACGACATGCTCGGCATCGTATTTGTTCATGTCGGAGTCCATCTCGACTCCCTTCTTATGAAGGATCTGATGGTCTTCCGAGCCCGGCAGCGGCGTCAGGCAGAAGAATTCGAGCACATCGAGCGGCAATTCTTTTTTGACGATCTCGATATCCCGGCGGATTGATTCCGCCGTGTCGTTTGGGAAGCCCAGGATGTATCCGCCGTAGGTGATGACGCCCGCCCGTTTCCAGGCCAGCAGCATCTTGCGATATTCAGTGATCTTGTTTTGACGCTTCTTGGCCCCGAGCAGGTTGTCAGGGTTGATGTTCTCCAACCCGATAAAGGTGCGCTTCACGCCCGCTCGCTTGGCCTTCTCGATGAAATTCGGAATCTGGTGACAGAGCGTGTCGACCTGGATCGTGAGATGGGCGTTGAGGTTCTCGTTTTCGCGCAACTCGATAATCCGGTCGAAGATCGCTTCCCAGTCGCTGTGGCGTGCGAAGTTGTCGTCGGTGATGAAAAAGCGGCTGACGCCCTGCGCCAAATTGACCCGCAGAACCTGCTCGATGTCGTCGGCCGAACGCCCGCGCGACTTCCTGCCCTGGACGTTGATGATGGTGCAGAACGAGCATTGGTAGGGACATCCGCGGCCGGCGTCGAAGCTTGTATGCTTGCCGAATGTGCGGGCCAGATGCTGATGGGAAAGAAATGGGATCGGCGCCGACGCTATCGCGGGCAGGTCTTTCAGATAGTTGTAGACCGGCTTGAGGCACCGGCTCGCCGCATCCTGGATGACTGTGTCGAACCGGTCTTCAGCTTCGCCGGCGAAAAAGCTGATCCCTAAGTCGAGCGCGGCCTTAAGGTCGGCCGGCATTTCAGGCAGCATCGAGAGGCAGCCTGAAACGTGAAAGCCGCCGACGATAACGGGAATGCCAGCGGCGCGCAGTGGACGCGCGATATCGATCGCGCGCGGGAACTGGTTCGATTGAACGCCGACGAGTCCGACCAGTCCGAACCCGTCATTTTGCCGGAAGCGCGCCAGAATGTCTTTGATCTTCACGCGTTTGTTGGTTTCGTCGATGACGGTAACGTCGATTGCGACGTCAGGCCCCAGAACCTGACGTGCGACCGCATCGCCGGCGAGCGAGTTCACTACGGCAAGCGTGTTCGAGGGTATGAACGACAGCACCCACTGAATGACGTACCCGTCGTCGTCGTAATGAGACGGCTTGATCAGCACGAGCTGAAAGCGGCGCTTCTTTTCGGGAGGAGCCAGCATCGTTCCTATGTCAGTTCAGTAGGCGCAGGATTCACACAATCGACGCACGAAAGAGAAGCTCTACCGGTCCTGTATTGGACCATTGCGCCAACACTACCAGATCGCTGGCATTAAGTCCCCGCGCGGCTTTGGGCTCATTGCGGACATAAAGCCCGTGAGCCGGCGGTGTGAGCCGCCCAGACCGCATTTCCGGCCTGAAAATCACGTATTGGCCCCCCGGGGATACCAGATGGTCCCTGCCAGGGCGCGGCAGGGCGGCGCGGGATCCGATCAGTGGACAGCCAACGCGGCAAGCATGCCTTGCCGATCGCCACGCGCTTCGGGACCATCGGTCGTGGCCGGCATGTCGATGTTCAATGCGAAGAGGACCGGCGCTCTCGGGCTGACAATTTTCCAGCAACCCTCATCTTGGCCAGCGTCCCCAGGCCGGCCGGCGAAATCGCGACCGCGGACGAGCGCGTCACCTGTGAGAGCTTTGCATTCTTCATGCGGCCTCACTTGTGTCATGGACGGGCGGATCACTCCGGCTTGATGTTGGCGGCCTTGATGATCGGCCACCACTTCTCGGTCTCGGCCTTGTGAAATGCGGCGAGCGCCTCCGGCGACTGCTGGTCACGCGCCGGTGTTTCCGATCCGATATCGGTGACGCGCTTGCGCACCGTCTCGTCCCCCAGAACCTCCATCATCGCCGCGTTGAGCCGCGTCACGATGGACTGCGGCGTGCCCTTGGGAACCCAAAGTCCGGTCCAGACCGAGATGTGGACGCCGGGGACGCCGGCCTCGTCGATGGTCGGGATTTCGGGCGCGGCCGACGCATGCGAGTCTCGCGTCATCCCACGTAGACCTTGGCAGCAGGTCCTGGTTGGCCGGCCCGCCGCCGCGATACGGCACAAGCTGCAACCGGGTGCCGGTCTGGTTCTGGAAGTAGATGGCGCTGACGTGCCCCGGACTGCCCATGCCGACGGTGGCCGAGGTGGCCTTGTCCGGGTTGGCCTTGAGCCAGGCGACCAGCTCTCTCAGGTTGGCGGCGGGCATCTCCGTCTTGCGACGATCAGCGTCGGTGCGCTCGGCATCAGCGCAACCGGTTCGAGGTCCTTCAGGATGTCGAACTGCACCGGATAGATCGCCGGAGCGCCAACATGGCTTGTCCAGTTGCCCATATTGAGCGTGTAGCCGTCAGGTGCGGCGCGGGCGACCCGCGCCGTGCCGATCGTGCCGGATGCGCCACCGACGTTCTCGACAATGATCGTCTGGCCAAGTGATGCCCGCATCCGGTCGAGCACAATGCGCGCCATGGTATCGACCTGCCCGCCGGGCGGGAACGGCACGATGATGGTGATGGGCCGCGACGGATAAGTCTGCGCCGGCGCGCTCGACCGGCAGGTGCCAAGGTTGCCGCGAGTGTTGCGATCAAGAGGACAGTTCGCCGGTTCGCCATTCGCATGAAGCATCGCGACCTCCTCGTTATGAGAACATTACTGCGGCGCGTAGGCCCAGGCCTCGATCAGCACGCGGGCGCCGGGCACCGGCAAGGGTGAGGGCACCTCGACAGCGGAAAACGGCACGGGGCGATTGCCGAGACGCCGCTCCCAGACTTTGTACACCGAATAGAAGTCGTTGATATCGATGAAGAACATCAGCACCCGCACCACGTTCGTCAGGTTGCTTCCGGCTGCTGTGCAAAGCTTCGCGATGTTTTCGACGATGGCTTCCGTTTGAGCTTCCGCGGGCGAAGAGAAATGCGGTTGCCGCGCGTCGGCGGTTGCGCCGGCAACGAGGCCGTCTCGATCGATCGCCATCAGCCCCGAAGTGAACAGCAGGTCGCCTGCGTGGATCGCCTGTGGCTGGTTGCGGAATGCGGTCGCGACCCCGGCATCGATGTGACGCTTCTTCGCTCCCGGCTTCTCCGCGATCACGTTGATCTCGATCTTGCCGTCGTAAGGCGCGAGCCCATGCGGAATGCAGGGGATGATATCGAGTGTCGGCTGCGATTTGCCGAAGTGCCGCGACCACGCTTCGTTGAAGGCGGAGTAATCCTCGGGGTCGGTGAGATAGACCTGAGCGTGGATCACGTCCTCGAGCGTGGCGCCCGAAAGCGCCAGCGACTGCACCATGCGCTTGGTGATGATGAACTCGGTCTCGAGCTTGATCGGCTGGCCGGCCCATTGCGCGCCTTCCGTCATCAGCGCCGCCGCCGCGACGCCGTTGCGCCGCGGCTCGTCGCCGACCGCGAGCGACGTGATGCCCGGGATGAAGATGAAGTCACCGACCGTGAGCGCGGGCGAGTAGCCGGAGGTCGGCCGGCCCGCGAGCTCGGCATGCTTGAGATGTGTCACTTCGAAGCCCGCTGCCGGGATCACGCCCATCGCCTGGATGTTCATGTCCGCGCCTGGCAACAACAGGCGCTGCTGCGCGATCGAGGTCGACGGCGGGATGCGGCCGGCGAGAAACTCGCGCCGCACCTGCTGATAGGGCGGCACCGCCTTGACGGTGGTGTAGTACTGGTCGGTGCGCACCAGGTTGTTGCGGTCAGTGCCGGCGGCGTGCAGCACCGCATCGAGATTGGCGAAGATGCGGGCGGCCTCTTTTTCCCGCTTGGGCAGGCCGCCATGCGGCAGGCGTTCGGAAAGCACATCGGGTGCGATGCCGTTGACGAAATCCCTGCGCCATCAGGCCGGTGGCGAACACCCAGCGGCCGGCCTTGATGCCCTGCGCGAACTTGATCCTGCCGGACCCGAGCTCGACAGGAAGCAGGGGCTCAACCGCTGCCTTTTTATCGGCCATCACATCCTCATGATTGTTTCTGCACGGGCCGAACTTTGGCATTCGGGACGCGTGCTGGAAAGGCACACGGGTCGGTGCGACAGTTCTCGGCATGGCTGACATGTCGCATGCGTGGTCTGTTCTGCGATACGCTGTACCGGAATAGGGGAGTGACCATCATGACATTCCGTCCGCAACTTTGCCTCGCGCTGTTTGGCGTGTTCATCGCCACATCCGCCGCGCAGGCGCAGAGCTATCCGAACCGCGCGATCAATCTGGTCGTGCCGTTTGCAGCGGGCGGCCTCACCGACGTGCCAGCCCGCGTGTTTGCCGCGATGTTTCAGGAGAAGGTCGGCCAGAACGTCGTGGTCGAGAACAAGACCGGCGGCACCGGCACAATTGGGGTTGCCTACGTCTCGCGCGCGGCGCCTGACGGTTACACCCTGCTCGCCAACTCGGTTGCCGATGCGCAGAACCTGCACTTCGTGCCGGTGCCGTATCACCCGATCGACGATTTTTCACAAGTGGGCTGGATCGTCGATGGCCCGCCCATGGCGTTGGTCGTGAACGCCGCGCTCCCTTACAAGACGGTGGCCGACCTGGTTGCCGACGCGAAGGCCAACCCGCAGAAGCTGAGCTTCGGCACCTCCGGTCCAGCTTCCGGTCCGGCCATGGCGCTGGCACTGCTCAACTCTGCCGCCAGTATCAATATTGTCGGAGTGCCCTACCGCGGCTCCGGCGAAGCCGCCCGCGCGGTGACAGGCGGCCAGATCCAGGGCGTGTTCACGTTCTACTCGCAGGCCAAACCGCTCACCGATGACGGCAAGCTCCGTGCGCTCGCGGTTGCGGCTCCGAAACGGCTCGAAGGTTGGCCCGATGTCCCGACCTTCGCGGAGCTTGGCTACAAGATCGACTTCCGCGGTTTTGTCGGCTTGGCTGCGCCGGCCAAGACGCCGAAGCCGGTCATCGAATATCTCAACAAGCAGCTCAACGCGGTTGCGCAAACGGACCTGTTCAAGAAGCGCATGGGCGAACTCGGCATGTCAGTGCCGGCCGCGGCCGACAACACGCCGGAGAAATACGAGGCGCATATCCGCGCGGAGATCGTCAAGCAGGGCGAGGTCGCCAAGCTGATGGGCGTCACGAAGTCAGAGCCGGCAGCACCACAGCGCTGAACGGCGCTACTGCTTCGGGATCGCGGCGTCGTCGACGATCTTGGTCCAGGTCGCGAGTTCGCGCGCCACGCGATCGCGCATCGCCTGCGGCGTGCCGGCCGCAGGCTCGCCGCCCATCGCGACAAGGCGTGCTCGAACCTCCGGCAGTTCCACGGCCTTGCGCACCTCGGCATTCAAGCGGTCAGCCGCGGGCTTCGGTAGTCCGGCCGGCGCTGCCATGGCGAACCAGCTGCGGACATCGAAGCCGGTGATGCCAAGCGTCTGCTCGACGGTCGGCACGTCCGGCATTTTCGGGTCGCGGGTGTTTGCGGTCGTTGCCAGCGCGCGGAACTTGCCGGCCTTGACGTTCTCGATCGCCTGCGTCGGCGTCACGATCGAGAAATGAATCTCGTTGGCGAGCAGCGCGGTAATGATGGGTGCATCGCCACGATAGGGCACATGCAGAAACTTGGCGCCGGTGCGGCTGCCAAGCAGCTCCATGCCGAGATGATGGGTCGATCCCGGTCCGGTGCTGCCATAGGTGATGGTGCCCGGCGCGGTTTTCGCCTTGGTCACGACGTCGGCGAGGGATTTGAATTCGGAATTGGCCGGCACCACGATAAAGAACGGAATGGTGACGATGTTGGAGATCCAGTCAAAGCTGTTGACGGTGTGGAACGGCAGCGACTTGAACATCGCTCCGAAGATCGCGTGTCCGCCCGGCGTGACCAGCAGCGTGTAACCGTCCGGCGCACTGCGGGCCGCTTCGGCGGCGCCAAGCGTGCCGGCCGCTCCCGGCTTGTTCTCGACCAGCAGTGATTGGCCGAGGCTCTTCGACATTTCCTGGGCAACGATCCGGGCTGCGACATCAGTGCCGCCGCCCGGCGGAAATCCAACCACGACCTTGATCGGGCGGTTCGGATAGTCCTGCGCAAACGCCGGCGACTGAAGAGCAAGCAGAGCAACGCCAAGCGCCAGCAGTTTCGGTAAAGCGCTCTGCGAATGCATGCTGTCCTCCCCAGTCATTGTCCCGCGCGTTGGTCGCGCGGGTCGCGAACCATAGTCGAACAACTTGGGTTCTGTCGATTTGGCGATATAGTCCCGCGACAATTTTGCGGGAGGAGTGCGGCCGATGGATCTCAATCTGCGCGGGCGTCGCGCACTCATCACCGGCGCGTCGAAGGGCATCGGCTTGGCGATCGCGCGTTCGCTCGCCGCCGAGGGCTGCAACGTCCAACTGGTGGCGCGAACCCAGTCCGGGCTCGACAGGGTAACTGCACAGATCAGGACGGACTACGGCGTTGAAGCGACCGGACACCCGGCCGACCTGGGCGAAAGTGCGGGGGCGAAGGCTGTTGCGGCTGCGTGCGGCGAGATCGACATCCTGGTGAATAGCGTCGGAGCGGTGCCGCGCGGCACGCTACTCGAGATCGACGAAGCGCGCTGGCGCAAGGCCTGGGACCTCAAGCTGTTCGGCACCATCAACCTGACGCGCGAAATCTATGGGCCGATGTGCGCGCGCGGCAAAGGCGTCATCGTCAATATCGCCGGCATGGCGGGCGAGCGGCCGGATGCTTACTACATTGCCGGCAGCGTCGCCAACGCGGCGCTGATCATGTTCTCGCGCTCGCTCGGCGGTGACAGCATCCGCTATGGCGTACGGGTGTTGGCGGTCAATCCCGGGCCGGTCGAGACCGAGATGCACATCAACAATACGAAGCGGCTGGCCAAGGAAAAATTCGGCGACGAGAACCGCTGGCGCGACGTGATGGCCGGTCTGCCGATGAAACGCGCCGCGACGCCGGACGAGGTCTCGGCAACGGTGGCATTCCTGTGCTCGGACCATGCGTCCTACATCAGCGGCAGCTCGATTCTGATCGATGGTGGTTTGCTGACCGATTCGGCGATCGGCGTGCGACGGGGCTAGGCGCTATTTCTTCGCGGTCAGCTCCCGGACGAATGGTCCGAGCCGCGCGTTCTCCGATTCCAGCGCCTGCTTGAATTGCGCCGGCGTACCGGTCGCGATCTCTACGCCCAGTTGCTTGAAGCGCTCCGCCAATTCCGGAGCGTTGGTCGCCTTGACGAAGATTTCGTTGAGCGTGCGTATCGTGGCGGCGTCGGTCGCAAGCGGCGCCACCAGCCCGAACCAGAGGTCGACATCGACCTCTGGATAGCCGAGCTCCGCCATCGAAGGCGCCTGCGGGAAATCCTTGATGCGGTTCTTGCCCGCGACGCCGAGCACCTTGACCTTGCCGTCGGCTACGGTGCCGCCAAGTGAAGGGATGCTAGCGAACACAAAATCGAGGCGGCCGCCAAGCACATCGTTCATGGCGCCGGCCATCCCTTTGTATGGGATGTGCGTCATGCCAATGCCGGAGGACTTTTCGAGTAGAGCCGCCGTGATGTGCGGCGCGGAGCCGACGCCAGCGGAGCCATACGACAGGCCGCCCGGCTTCTTGCGCGCCAGGTCGAGCAATTCGGCGAATGAGTTTGCTGGCGAACCGGCCGGCACCGTCAGCAAGGTCGGCACCTTCACCAGCATCGCAATCGGCTGGAAATCCTTCACCGGATCGTAGGGGATGCTCGCGGTGGTGTGCGGATTGAGCACGTGGGTGCTGCTGCTGACTTCAGCCAGCGTATAGCCGTCGGGCGCCGCGTCCTTCACCGCCATGACGCCAATCGCGCCGCCTGCGCCGGTCTTGTTTTCGATCACGATCTGCGGGCCGCCGGAATCGGAGACGCGCTTGCTCACCACGCGCATGATGATGTCCATTGCGCCGCCGGCTTCGAACGGCACGATGATACGGATCGGTCGGGAGGGAAACGGTTGTGATGCAGCGGGGAGCGGTGCGAGCTGCAACGCGACCAGCGCCAGAAGTGCGAAATATCTCTTCATGATCCTCCCCCTTTCGTACCGATCTTAGCCGCCCAGCATCCGGGCGACGATACGCTCCGGGTCGGGCGGATCGGCGTTGCCGCGCCAGGCCACGTGCTGGTCCGGCCGCACCACCGCGAGGTCGCGCTGGTAAAGGTCGCGCGCCAGCACGTCCGGCACGTCGAGCATGCGTCACCGGCACACCCCGCGACCTGAACGCGGCGGCGATGCCGTCGGCCGATGGCGGGCGCGGCCCCAGCCGTAGCACGGTGAACCCCGCGCCGAAGTGATCGAACAGCGAATCGCCGATGCCACGGCCCTGGCCGAGCCACAGATGCGGCGCCCGGCCGCCGGGCACGCTGCTTGGCCGGTAGCCGTGAAAATCATCGGGCGGTGGCGCACCGTCCGGCACGATGATCGGCGAGCCGTCGTAGCGCGCGCCAAGCTGCACACCAAGCGAGGCGAACTCCTCGGCGAAGCCTTGCAGGTAGTCGTGCGCCTTCTGTCGCGCCTGGGCGCCCGCTGGCGTGTCTTCGGTCATGGCAGCGGCGACCGGCGTGTCACCCACGTTGTGTCCCAGCGCCTTGGCGGCGCCGGTGTTGCGGAACGCGATCGGCCGCCGTTCGGTCTCGTAACTTGCCAGAAGCTGCCGGCCGCCCCAGCCCTGCACCATGCCGGCGAGCTTCCAACCCAGGTTGGCCGCGTCGTCAACGCCGGTGTTCATGCCGAACCCGCCGGTTGGCGTGAACAGATGGCAGGCGTCGCCCGCCATCCAGACCCGACCAGCGCCAAACCGCTCGGCGACGAAGGCCTGGCCTGCGGTCCAGGTCTGGTGCGCGAGGTATTCGGTCTTGATGTCACGGCCGACGCTGGCCCGAAACGTGGCGGCGATCATCGCCTCGTCGGGGACCTGGTCGGGTCGGGCGAGCCTCGTGCTGAACAGATACTCGCCCTGACCGTCAACGTTGACGATATTGCTGCGCACCTTGTCGTTGACGATCCAGTATTGCCAGCAGCGCGTGCCAGCCACCTCGGGCAGTTCCGGCGCCCGCACATAGGTCGAGACCATGGGCCCGCCGCGCATAGGGCCGGACAGTCGGCGTTTCGCCCTGGTAGGCGATGCCAAGCTGCTGGCGGACCACGCCATGGGCGCCGTCGCATCCGGCGAGGTAGGCGCCGCGGATCGTCTCGCGCCGGCCCGTGCCGGCCTCTTCGATCTCGGCGGTGACACCGTCGGGTTGCTCGCTCCAAGCGATGCAATCCCAGCCGAACCGCGTCTCGATCAGATGATTGGTGCGGACGAACCGGAACAGCTCGGCTTCCACGTGCATCTGGTTGCAGCGGAACAGCGGCTCGACCACCTGATCCGTTGCCGGCGCGGCGTCGCGGGCCGCAATCTTCGCGCGCTCGGAAGGCATGGCGATGCGCGCCAGCTCCCATCCGCTCAGACTGGTGAAATACGTCACGTCGGTCGGCAGGTCCAGCGGCAGGCCGAGCGTGCGGATCTTGTCCACGATGCCGAGCCGCCGGTAATGTTCCATGGTACGGGCGTTCTGCGTGCTTCCCTTGGGATGCCAGCGCGGCTTTGGCTCGCGGTTGATCAGGACGCTGCGCGTGCCGAACGCGGCGAGGTTGAGCGACAGCACCATGCCGACGGGCCCGCCGCCGACGATCACAATGCGGTCCATGCTCATCGGGCGATTGGCGAGCGCCGCCAAGCGTCAAGCCACCTTGGCGAGCTTCTGTCCGTTGATATCGATCTTGAACAGCTTCACCGCGTTGCCGCCGAGGATATCCCGCTTCGCCTTTTCCTTGAGGAATGGCAGGTCGTAGATCGTCGACGGCAGGTCGAAGTCCCAGTGCGGATAGTCGGATGAGTAGAGCAGCTGCGTCTCTGCCTTGATGCACTTGAAAGTCGCTTCGAGCAGACTCAGGTCGCGCGGCACTTCCATCGGCTGCGACGCGTAGAACATGTCGGTGATGTATTCGCCCGGCAGCTTCTTCAGGCCGGGGCACTCCGACGAGCGCATCATGTACTCGTTGTCGAGCCGCTGGATCATGAATGGCAGCCACGCCAGCCCGCTCTCGATCCAGATCACCTTGAGCTTGGGGAAGCGCTCCGGCAGCGCGTTGAGCACCCAGTTCGTCATGTGCACCATGTTGTACCAGACGAAGCCGAGCGCATGGACGGAGATGAACTTGTTCATCAGCGCCATCGAATTTTCGTTCCAGTTGTAGCCGGCGTGGAACGCGAGCGGCAGACCGGTCTCCTCGATCAGCGAATAGATCTTCATGTAATTGTTGTGGTGCACCGGCTGGTGGCGCACCGAGGTGATCATGAAGCCCGACACGCCCTTCTTGCCGGCGTATTCCTTGACCATCCGGTAGCTCGCGTCCGGATCGTTGAACGGCAGATAGATCATGGAGCGGATGCGCGGCTCCTCGCACAGCACGCGCTCGTAGAGCCAGCGGTTGTAGGCGAAGGCCAGCGCGACCTCGGCTTCGACCTGCGGATGCAGGCCGAGCTGCAGCATCGGCGACGGAAAGAGGACCGCGATGTCGACGCCCATGGCGTTCATCCAGCGCCGCGTCAGCGACACGTCGCGCTGCACGCCGGGGTCTGGCTTCTCGATGCGGCGCAGCGGGTAGCGGGTCGCGCGGCCGCCGATGTCCTGGTAGCCGACCGAGCCCGGCATGAAGCCGGCGCCCTTGGAGTTGCCCGAGTTTGCCATCAGGGCGAGCTGCTTCAGCACCGGATCGGGCATGTATTCCAGGATTTCGTTGAACAACTCCAGCTCGTAGTGGTGCGAGTCGACGTCGATGATCGGGAACTTGTCGTAGCCGCGCTGCTTCGCCTGCCGTGCCGCATGCGACAGCATTTTGCCGGAGTCGAACTCGTCGACCTTCATGCGGCGATCGTTGCTGAGCGGAAGTTCGACCATGATCATTGTTCCTTTCGTCAGATCGCGACGTAGATGTCGTTGCCGCGCCGGACGACGTTGTACTTCTTGAGCCGCAGCCGCCGGTCGGCCGCGCATTCGCCGGTCTTGATGTCGTACTCGTAGCCGTGCCACGGGCAAACGAAGTTCACCTGGGTGTCGGAGAATTTCTGGCCGATCAGCGTCTTGTCGGGAGCCAGCACGTTTTCGACCTGATGCATGATCAGCCCTTCGCAAGCGGGCCCGCCCTGGTGCAGGCACAGGTTGGCATAGGCATAGAACTGGCCCTCCCAGTGGAACACGCCGATGTCGTGCGCGCCGTGCTGGATGATACGGCGATCACCGTCGGCAAATTCCGCGACCTTGGCGACAAAGACTTCGGGCATGCGTTCTCGTTCTCCCGTGGCGGCGCCAGAATGCACTGGCGGACGATTTGCCGCAACGTCACGGCCGGCGCAATGGCGATGCGTCCGGGGAGGGGCAAACGGCGTTCAAATCGGCATTTGGTTGCTATGATCGCTGCGATAGAAAACCAGCGTCCGGGAGGCAGCCCATGATCGTCGACATCTACACCCACATCTTCCCGGATCGCTTCTTCCAGGAGCTGGAGCGCGGTTCGCCGAAACTCGGCAACATGGGCAAGCGGCTGCGCGCGGTCCGCAAGCTGTTCGACCTGGACGCGCGGTTCCGCGACATGGACGAGATCGGCGAATATCGGCAGATCATCTCGCTGCCGAATCCGCCGATCGAGGACATCGCGGATGGCGCGGTGGCGAAGAATCTGGCCCGCGTCGCCAACGATTCCATGGCGGAACTGTGCGCCAATCATCCCGACCGGTTTCCGGCCTTCGCCGCCGCCGTCTCGATGCACGACGTCGACTTCTCGATCGCCGAGGCGGAGCGCGCCATCAAGATGGGTGCGCGCGGCGTGCAGACCTTCACCAACATCGCTGGTCATCCGCTCGATGAGCCGCGATTTCGCCCGTTCTTTGCTGCCATGGCGGCGCACGATCTGCCGATCTGGCTGCATCCGGCGCGCACCTCGAGCATGCCGGACTATGCGTCCGAGCCGCGCTCGCGCTTCGAGATGTGGTGGTGCTTCGGCTGGCCTTACGAGACCACGGTGGCGATGGCGCGGCTGGTGTTCGATGGAATCTATGACCGCCATCCGAAGCTGAAGATCATCACCCATCATCTCGGCGGCGGCATGATTCCGTTCTTCGATGGGCGCATCGGTCCCGGCATGAACGTGCTCGGCGCGCGCACCATTGAAGAAGACCACACCAAGGTGTTGTCGTCGCTGAAGCGGCCGCATCTCGACTACTTCAAGGAGTTCTATGCCGACACCGCGATGTTCGGCGGCAAGTACGGATTGCCATGCGGCATCGACTTCTTCGGTGCCGACAAGGTCGTGTTCGCGAGCGATGCGCCGCTCGCGCCGATCCCGGTGCACGTCAAGGTGCTTGATCAGGTGCTCGGCGAACTCAAGCTCGGGCCCGAGGTGCGGCGCAAGATGATGGTCGGCAACGCCGAGAAGCTTCTCAACATGAAGCTCCAATAGCGCATGGCGCCGCGAAGTGGGTGCGCGACGGTTTGCCGAAAAAGCCATGCCTTAGCAAAGGCCTTCGTTCACTCTTCAGCCATTGTTTGCGGTGCATAGTCCCCCGCGCGTCGTGGGGGAAGGTAGGAATGCTTGCCAGATCTTTCTTTGGCCCTGGTCTCGTTGCTGTTGTGGCGGCGCTTGCCGGCTGCGCGGAAACCACCAAGCAGGAGCAGCCGACCTTCTATCACAGCCTGGCGAGTGCGGGCGCAACGCTTGACGCCAACGCTGCGGCCTCGATGATCTCCGGCTACCGCGCCAACAATGGTCTCGGCGCGGTGTCGCTCGATCCTGCACTGATGCGGCTCGCCGAGGCACACACCCGGGCAATGGCGGAGCGCGATCGAATCACCCACAACCCCGGTGGCGCCGCGTTCATTCAGCGGCTGAAACGCTCGGGTTACGACGCCAAGGTGGCGGCCGAGAACATCTCTGCCGGCTACCACACACTGGCCGAGGCGTTCTCGGGCTGGCGCGATTCTCCGCCGCACCGCGCCAACATGTTGCTCAAGGGCGCTGACCGCATGGGTATTGCGGCGGTCTACGTGCCGGGCTCGAAATACAAGGTATTTTGGACACTTATCATCGCCGCACCGGAGGAGCGGCGCGGCTGAACGGCCGATTTGCCTTAATCCCGCCTTATCGTGACGGGTTCTGGAAAGCGCAAATAACCCCATATTTATTGGCGAATCTGGCGTTATCCGATTGCGAAGCGCCTAATTCCGTGTATTCAGGGCTCATCAATTTCCAAGGGAGTCGCTATCCATGGCCACGCAGCCCGCTACCAGCAAGCCCAAGGTAACCACCATCAGCACGAAGCAGCTCGCCGCGGCGCTCGCCGGCGATCACGAAATGCCGAAGAAGCAAGCCGAAGCCGTGCTCGGCGATCTGATTTCGCTGGTCACCAAGCATCTGAAGAAGGGCGACCGCATCCGCCTCAACGGTCTTGGCATTCTGGTTGTGCGCAAGCGCGCCGCGCGCATGGGCCGCAATCCCGCGACCGGCGAGCCGATCCAAATCAAGGCGAGCAAGAAGGTTGCCTTCCGCGCCGCCAAGGAGCTCAAGGAAGCCGTCTAGTCGGCGCCCCTTGATTGGACTTCGAGTGCAAACACCCGGCCCGTGGCCGGGTGTTTTGCATCTTTGAGATTGCAAATCAGTTGAGTGAAACTGGCCGGTCGTCGGTCAGATTGAGGACGATGTATTGGTCTTCGCCGACCTTGACGACGGCGGCGATGGCCTCATCGGGATCCTCGGTGACTTGCGCTTGCGCGTCATACATTTCGTAGATGTCGCGCGTGACTCCGTCGGAGCAATAGGCGGTCTGCTCCTCCATGTTCACAAGCACGACGTCGACTTCGATCACAGCACGCACTCACGCTACACAACACACGCCTATACAGTGCCCATAACGGGCCAGCAGAGCAAGCTAGCCGGTTCCGGTTAATCGAACAATGCCGGCAATTGTGGCGAGCTCGGCCTCGTGTTGTGCAGTGTCAGGAGAATCCAGATTGCATGCGGCGAGTCGCGCGTCGGTGATTGGCGAACGCCGATCGCGCCTGGGAAAGCGATGACCGGCTTCGCGAAAACACAGGACTCGTCTGCCTATTCACGATCTCGATCCGAACACATTCATTTTCGCCGAAGCCGCAGTTCGTTCACGCTCTGGACCTCTCTGCGCTACCTCACTAGCTTCACCTGGGCATGCTGCCGCCGGGCCGCGACTACGACGAGATCTACCGCTCCTTCCGCTGGCCCATTCCGGCGGAATTCAACATCGGCATTGAAGTGTGCGACCGCTGGGCGGCGCGCGATCCGAACAGGCTTGCGATCGTGGCCGTGCTGCCCGACGGTCGGTCCAACGACATCAGCTACGGCTGGCTGCGAGACGTTTCAAACCGGCTCGCCAACGCACTGGCCGCGCACGGTATCGCGCGCGGCGATCGCGTCGCCATCCTGTTGCCGCAGGCGCCCGAGGTCGCCGCGATCCACATCGCGGTGTACAAGCTCGGCGGCATTGCGCTTCCACTCGCCATGCTGTTCGGCGTCGAGGCGATCTCGTACCGTCTGCAGAATTCAGGCGCCAAGGCGCTGGTGACGAACAGCCAAGGCCTCGCCAAGCTTGCCCAGGTGCGCAGCGAGATCCCGGGACTTGCGTTGATCCTCTCGCTTGATGGTGCGGAGGGCGGGGCGCTCGATTTTCACGCAACGCTTGAACGCGCATCGCCGGACTTCAAGTCGATTGCGACCAAAGCCGACGATCCGGCAATGATGATCTACACGTCTGGCACCACGGGCCAGCCTAAGGGCGCGCTGCATGCCCATCGCGTCCTGCTTGGTCACATGCCGGGTATCGAAATGCCGCACGATTTCTTTCCTCAGCCGGGCGACCGGTTCTGGACGCCGGCCGACTGGGCTTGGGCCGGCGGGCTGCTCGACTGTCTGCTGCCGAGCCTTTACTGCGGTGTCCCGGTGGTGGCGCGCCGGTTTGACAAGTTCGATCCGGAAGAAGCCTACGCGGTGATGGCGCGGCATGGCGTGCGCAACGCCTTCATCCCGCCGACGGCGCTGCGGATGATGCGTTCGGCGATGAGCCCACAGGGCCGTCACGACATCAAGTTGCGCTCGGTCGGCTCCGGCGGAGAGGCGTTGGGCGCCGAGACCTATGAATGGGGCAAGTCGGCGCTCGGCGTTCCCATCAACGAGTTCTATGGCCAGACCGAGTGCAATCTGGTGCTGTCGTCCTGCGCTCTGCTTGGCGTGGTGCGGCCCGGCGCGATCGGGAAGCCAGTGCCTGGCCATGAGGTCGCGGTGATCCGTAGCGACGGCACGCGCGTGGCCGCCGGCGAGGTCGGGCAAATTGCGGTCCGCCGACCCAACCCGGTGATGTTCCTCGAATACTGGGGGCAGCCCGAGGCGACGCGGGAAAAGTTCATTGGCGACTGGATGACTACGGGTGACCAGGGCGTGGTGGACGAGGATGGGTACTTCTCCTTCGTCGGGCGGGACGACGACGTCATCACGTCGTCGGGCTACCGCATCGGCCCCGGCGAGATCGAAGATTGCCTGATCAAGCACCCGGCGGTGGCGCTCGCTGCCGTGGTCGGCAAGCCCGATCCGGTGCGCACCGAGATCGTCAAAGCCTTCGTGGTGTTGAAATCGGGAGTCGCGCCGTCAGACGCGCTTGCCGCCGACATCCAGGACTTCGTGCGCACCCGACTGTCCGCGCATGAGTATCCGCGCGAGGTCGCCTTCATCGCGGAGATGCCGATGACCACCACTGGCAAGGTCATCCGCCGGCTGCTGCGCGCCAGGGCTTGAGGCTGGCCTTGCTCGACGCGCGCGCGTGCGTTCGCGCAGCGCCTTTGCTGCGTCGATGATGCGGCGGCGGAGGTCTTCGACGCGGCACACCAGCCCGAACGGCCACACCGAAGGCTTCACGGCGATCAGGCGGTCGGATAGCGCAAGCCGCTCGTGCCACATGTGGTCGATCATCGGGTGGTCGGCCACAGCGCAGGAATCGATCCTGACCAGATCGGGCAGCGCGGCGAGCTGCGGCGTGACTGCGTACACCAGTTGCACACCGGGCGAGAACTTGGCGACGCCCTCGTTATAGGCCGTCTTCCAGAACCAGCCGGTGTCACCGGCGCGCAGCGTGATCGCGATCGCGATGGTCCGCGCCCCGAGCATCATGCGGTCGATCCGGGCCCGGCTTTCCGCGGCGAGTGCAGTGATCGCCGTTTCGACGAAACGGCGGATCGCCGGATCGTTGACGGCTGCGGTCTGCGCGACGCCCTTCCAGCCGCTCGCTTCCAGCACCAGGAAATCCTGGATGGCTGCGGCGACCTCGTGCGGGCCGTTGGTGGTGGTGAAGGTGACCGGCTCGACATCCTCGAGCCGGCGGCGCTGCCGGTTCAGTTCTTTGCGCTTGCGCCTGCCTACCGCGTGCGCGCCCGCCGTGCCTGGATCGAGCATCGCGCGTTGATGATGACCGAACGCTGCATTGCGCAGGCCTTGACGCAACAGGACCGCGTCGAGCGCAGCCGCAAAGCGGCCGGTTTCCGGCAGCATCGGCAATAACATCAGCGCGGGCATGGCGGCGTCGTGCGCCAGGTGTTCGAGCCAGGCGGCAATCACCGTCTCGGCCTCGTTGCGGTCGACCAGCGGAGTTCCCAGTGGGGCGTAGGGATGAGTCCAGCCAGCCAGGATCGGGAATAGACCGTCGCGCCAGGCGGTGACGCGACCCGGAAACAGGCCCAGCAGCCGCCCGTGCGCAGACCAGACCAGGACGGCGCCGCAGCGCTCGCCAAACACCGGTGCCGCGGCGAGCGCGAAGGCTGGGTCATAGAAGACGTTGGGTTCGAGTGCACGCTCTGCAAGCGCACGCCAGGGGTCGACGATTGACTTGAGATCAGCAAGCGGCCGCCACTCGACCCGAACCGCTGGATGAAGCGGGGCATGCATCGCTACTGCGCCCTCGGGCGACCCCAGATGAAGGCGTGCAGTTTGAGGCGTTTTCGGGTGACGTAGAACAACAGCACGGATTCTCCGACCAGCGCGGTGGTGGTCGAGATCGCGGCGCCTTCGATGCCGAGCCGGGGTATCAGGAGGATGCAGAGCACCAGGTTGGTGGCGAAGGCAAAGGCATAGACTGCGGCGCAGATGCGCTGTTCGCCGAGCATGGTGAGCAGTCGCTCGACCGGGCCGATCGCAGCGCGCGCCAGCAGCCCGGCCGCCAGAATGATCATCGCCTGGAAACCCTCGACGAATACCGGGCCGAACAGCGCGAGCAGCGGCTTGCCCAGCAGCAGGATTGCCGCGGTGGCGGCGGCCGAAGGCCAGAACGTCCAGCGGATCGAGTCCGCGAGGAATTCCGCCAGCCGCTGGCGATCGCCGGTTACGTGATACTCGGTGAAACGGTGTGCGACGGCGGCGGACACGGCGAAATAGACGAACGACACCAGGGCAATGGTCTTGGACGCGGCGTAGTAGGTCGCAACGTCGTCGGGTGAGCGGAACTGCTGCAGCACCAGGATATCGGTGTGGGTCAGCAGCAGGTAGAACCCGCCGACCATCAGCATGGGCAGCGAGACCGCGAACCAGGTGTTGATCTCAGTGGCGCGGCTGCCCGAGCCGATTTCGTGCCTGACGCGGCGGTTAAGCACGAAGGTCTGTCCGACCGCGGTTACAGCAAGAGAGATTGTGAGGGCGGCAACAACTGTGACGGCGTCGGTCGGAAAATTGAAGATATACGCCGCGGCCACCATCGCCAGCAGCACGATGTGACGGATCACGTACATCGGTAACAGGGCGAGCTGGACCCAGTTGTAGGAGCGCGCAATACCGTCCTGCAGCTGCATCAAGGCGTAGAACGGCAAGGCGACGCAGGCGATCATCAACGGCAGCACGACGTAGTTGGCGAGCACCGGCTCGGCGAGCTTGACCGCGAACGCGCCACCGACGGCAATGAGACTGGCGGCGCCGACAGTCAGCCAGCGGCCGTGGCAGATGAAGCCACGCAGCAGCGCCACCGACTTGGCGTTGGAATATTGCGGGATGAAGCGCTGGGCGGCGGATGCCAATCCAAGGTCGGCAAATTCGCCGACCACCAGCACCCAGGAGAACACGTAGACGTAGATGCCGAACTCGAAGCTTCCCATCCAGCGCGCAAACAGGATCTGCGAGCCGAACACCAGCGCGGCGCTGATCATACGGATAAGGAAGGCGGAGCCAGCGACCTTCTGCGCGATCGAATTATGGCTAGCGTCGTTGCGCCACGCGCGGGCACGCGCGACAAGGCCAGCGAACGCACCGCGCGCCGGACGAGCCGATGCTTCGGAACCGATCAACGCCACTTCGCCACCCCGCACGCACGCACGCACGCTAGCCAGACAACCGCCTGGGCCGCTCAGGCTTAGCAAGGAAGCGTTAACATTCGGTTCGGCGAGGAGGCCCGCTAAGCCATTGCGATGCCTTCAAGTTCCGCTAGCACTCCCTCGACGGCACGACGTTCCTCGGGGTTCAGAGCGGCCTGCGGGGGCACTGGGTCGCCGACAGCGTAGCCTTGAGCCTGCAACCCGACCTTGATGCAGGCCGCCAGGTTGAAGCGGGCGAACGCCTCGTTGACGCGCCAAAGCTTGCGCTGGAGCGCCATCGCCTCGGTCCAGCGGCCGGCACGGCAGAGATCGTAGAGCCGCACGCTCTGCCGCGGGATCACGCAGGCCGGTCCCGCCATCCAGCCGACGCCGCCGATCAGCATCACCGCGGCGGGGATGTGGGCAGAGGCGGAGAACACGCGCATTTGCGGACAGCGGTTCATGATGGAGAGCAGCCGCCCGGTGTTGGTCGAGGCATCCTTGATGTATCCGATGCGCGGGTGTTCAGAGAGCCGCGCGATCACGTCGAGCGACAGATCGCTGCGCTGGAATTGCGGATTGGTGTACAGCACGACCGGGATGTCAACGGCGTCGGCGATGGCGCGGAAATAGCCTTCGATCTGCGCGTCCTTCACCGGGAAATACGCTTCCAGAATGGCGAGGATGCCGGCGGCGCCAAGTTGCTGATAGAGCTTGGCCTGTTCCATCGCATCGGCGGTCGCGGTTGCGGCGACGCCGGCGATCACCGGGACGCGCTTTTGCGCCGCCTCGATCGAGGCCTGCACCACGGCGGTGCGTTGCGCGCGATCGAGATAGGCGAACTCGCCGGTCGAGCCGAGCGGAGTCAGTCCGTGCACACCCGCCTTGATGAGATCGTCGCACAGCTTGCCGAGCATGTCGGTCTTGATGCGTCCTGACGCGTCGACCGGCGAGACGAGATAGGGATAGACGCCGTGGAAATCGGGCATTGGTGATCCAATTCCGAATTCTAAGGGCAGCGCGAGTAGGTGAACGTCATTGTCTTGCCCTCGACCTTCACAACTCTTCGCAATTTGCCTTGGACGACTTCAACGATTTCGCTTTCTTTCTCGGTTGTGCCTTCGGCGCGGCACAGCATCGACAGCTCGGTCGCGCTGCCTTTTTTGACGGCCTTGGTAATCTTGCAGGTGCTCTCCGCGCCGAACATCTGCGTCGCGGTGTAGACGATCGCTCCTTCGGGGTGTCGCCGCTCGCGTTTGCACTCGGCGGCGCTGGCCGTGAACCATCGCCCGACATAGGCAGGGTTGCCTTGAGACATTGCCGGTGCTGCGGCGCCTTGCAGAATCGTGGACGAGACAATTATGAGCCAGAAATGGCGACCGAGAGACATGTTGGCTTCAGTCCTCGCTCTTGTTGAATTTGGCGAGGCCCTTCATCGCGAACGGCGCTACCAGCGCCAGCAGCGCGATCGCCAGTAGCGTCGCCGAGATCGGCGACTGCACCAGCACCAGCGGATCACCAAGGCTGATCTGCAGCGCACGGCGCAGCTGTTGCTCGGCCATCGGGCCGAGGATCAGGCCGACCACCACCGGCGCGACCGGATAGTCGAACCGCCGCATCAGAAAGCCCATCAGGCCGAACATGCCTAGCATGATGAGCTCGACCACCGACGGCTTCGCCGCAATGGTGCCCATGGTGGCGAACACCAGGATGCCGGCGTAGAGCCACGGCTGCGGGATCGCGAGCAGCCGAACCCACAACCCAACCAGCGGCAGGTTGAGGACCAGCAGCATGATGTTGGCGATGAACAGGCTGGCGATCAGGCCCCAGACCAGGTCGGGGCGCTCGGCGAACAAGAGCGGGCCCGGGTTGAGGCCGTATTGCTGGAAGCCGGCGAGCATCATCGCCGCCGTCGCCGAGGTCGGCAGGCCAAGCGTGAGCAGCGGTACCAGCGTGCCGGCCGCAGAGGCATTGTTGGCGGCCTCCGGGCCGGCGACGCCTTCGATCGCGCCCTTGCCGAATTCCTCGGGATATTTGGTGAGCCGCTTCTCAGTCGAGTAGGACAGGAAAGTCGGGATCTCGGCGCCGCCCGCCGGCAGCGCGCCGATCGGGAAGCCGAAACCTGCGCCGCGCAGCCACGGCTTCCAGGACCGCTGCCAGTCCTGTTTGGTCATCCACAGTGAGCCGCGCACCGGCTCGATGGTTTCGTTACCGTGGCGGCGGCGCGAGGCGATGTAGAGCGCCTCGCCGACCGCGAACAGTCCAACCGCCAGCGTGGTGATCTCGACACCGTCGAGTAGTTCCGGCACCCCAAACGACAGCCGGGCCTGGCCGGTGAGCTTGTCGATGCCGACAAGTCCCAGGGTCAGGCCGATGAACAGGCTGGTCATGCCGCGGATCGGCGACGACCCGAACGTCGCCGACACTGTGACAAACGCCACGCACATCAGCGCGAAGTAGTCCTCCGGTCCAAACTTCAGCGCGATCTCGACCAGCCAAGGCGCCAGCACCACGATACCCATGGTGGCAATGGTGCCGGCGACGAACGAGCCGATCGCGGCGGTCGCAAGCGCCGGGCCGCCGCGCCCGGCCTTCGCCATCTTGTTGCCTTCGAGCGCGGTGGCAAGTGAAGCGCTTTCGCCAGGCGTGTTGATCAGGATCGCGGTGGTCGAACCGCCGTACATGCCGCCGTAGTAAATGCCGGCGAACATGATCAGCGAGCCGGCGGGATCGAGCTTGAAGGTGATCGGCAGCAGCAGCGCCACGGTGAGCGCCGGCCCAATTCCTGGCAGCACGCCGACCGCGGTGCCGAGCAAGACCCCGATCAGCGCATAAAGCAGGTTGATCGGCTGCAGCGCGACGGTGAGGCCCTGACCGAGAGCGGCAAGCGCGTCCATCAGAACAACCGCTCGATTGGTCCCATCGGCAGCGACAGGGTCAGCACCTTGGAGAACATCAGATAGACCACGAGCGCGAGCACGAAGCCGATCGCCAGGTCGGTCAGAATGGCGCGGTGGCCGAACGCGGCCGCTGTGGCGACGAATAGGATCGCCGTTGCAGGAATGAAACCGCCGTTGAGCCCGATGATGGCAATCAGCGCGGCGAGGCCGCCGAGGATCAGGAGCAGCGCCTTGGCGTCGTATTCCTCACGCTCCGGAAAATCGCCTTGCCACGCGAGGTACGCATTGCCGAGCGCGAGCAGAAGCAGCCCGCTCGCCACCAGGATCGGCATCGCACGCGGTCCGATGCCGTAGACGGGGGCGGGCAGGGAGGTCGCGTCCCACAGGATTACCGCCGCGATCACGGCAAGCGCCGCGGCAATCGCCATGCCTGCTCGGTCGATGCCGGGTTTCGTGGATTCCATGCGCCCCATCCACCGTCGTCATGCCCGGCCCGGCCATGACGGAGAAGAACTACGACTTCACCAGGCCGACGTCGGTCAGCACCTTGCGGACGCGGACCTGCTCCTCTTTGAGGAACTTCGCGAACGCGTCGCTGCCGACGTAAGCGTCATCCCAGCCCTTCTGCTTGAGAACCTCTTTCCAGGGCGGCGACTTCGCCATCTTATCGACGGCGTTTTCGAGCGCCTTCTTCTGTGCCGCGTTGATGCCGGGCGCCGCCACCACCGAGCGCCAGTTGGTGATGACCAGATCGATGCCCTGTTCCTTGAAGGTCGGTACGTCGATGCCGGGCCGTCGTTGTGCCGAGGTAATGCCAATGGCGCGCAAGCGGCCCGACTTGATCTGGCCCTCGTACTCGGCGTAGCCCGAGATGCCGGCTGTCACCTTGCCGCCGATGATGGCTGCAAGCGATTCGCCGCCGCCGGAGAACGGCACATAGTTCACCTTGGCAGCCTCGGCGCCGGATGCGGCGACGAACAGCGCGGCCATGATGTGATCAACGCCGCCCGCCGAGCCACCGGCAAATGTGACCTTGGAAACGTCCTTCTTCACTGCGTCGGCCAGATCTTTCGCCGTCTTGATCGGCGAGTTGGCCGGCACGACGATGATCTGCATCTCCTCAGTCAGCTTCGCGATCGGAGTCACCTGATCGAGGCTGACCGGCGACTTGTTGGTCAGGATTGCGCCGACCATGACGAAGCCGTTGACCATCAGCGTGTTGCCGTCGCCCTTGGCGCTGTTGACGAATTGGGCGAGCCCAACGGTGCCGCCGGCGCCTGGGATGTTGGTCACCTGCGCGCTCTTGGCTGCGCCCGAGGCGACCAGCGCTTGCTGCATGGAGCGCGCGGTCTGGTCCCAGCCACCGCCCGGTGCGGCCGGCGCGATCAGCTTCAATTCCATCTGGGCGCTGGCGGGCGTGGCGGCGAGTGCCGCTACGGCAATCAACAGCCCGCGGAAATAGGGCCAACTGCACAGTGACATGGGTATTCCTCCGTGGTTGCCGGTATTAAGGGCCGGTTTTAGCCTCGGGTCCAGGGCATCAATACGATATGTCGAGGCGATGACAGCGAATGCGCGAGATCAACCGGCGAAGCCGCCATCGTCGAGAAACTTCTGCTCTTGTGCCGTGGTGGTGCGGCGCAGCGCAGCGTTTCGATGCGGAAAGCGGCCGAATTTGCGAATGATATCGGCGTGCAGCTCGGCCCACTTGACCAATTCTGCGTCGCCCGTCGCGCGAAACAGTGCGACACCACGCCCCTGATCCGCCAGCGATTCAGAATGTTCGAACGGCAGATAGAAGAACTGTCGCTCAGCGGTCGGCACTTGCCGGTCGAAGCCTTTTGAGATGGCCCGCTGGGCAATCTGACGCGCCAGCGGATCAGCCGCGAACGCGCGTGCATTGGCGCGAAACATGTTGCGCGGAAACTGATCGAGCACGATGACGAGCGCAAGCGCGCCTTCGGCCGTGCGTTCCCAATTGGACAACGCTCGAGCCGCTGCGGCTTTGTAAGTTGGCAGGAAGCGCGCACGGATTTTGCGGTCGAACGCCGCGCTCTTGGTGAACCATTTCTTCGGTCCGGCCTTGCGCCAAAAGGCGAGGACGGCCTGAGGGGATTCGATCACAGCCGCACGTCACCCTTTTCGATACGCTGGTAGAGCGTCGGGTCGAGCCGGACGAACGTGCCGGACTGCTGGTCGTTGAAGTAGATCGCATCGGCGATCTTCGCCGGGTCGAAGCCTTCCTTCACCAGATCGACTTTCTTCTGCTTGAAGGTGCCGGTGAGGTCGATCTCGCGCTGGATGCGCAGGAACAGCGGCCGCGCGTAGTCAGGCAGGTGCGTGCGAAGGTGGGCGTGCAGCGCTTGTAGGTCGCAGGTGCCATTGCAGACGATCGCCGCCATCCCCGCCCGACCCTCGCGTCCGGCGATGGTGACGCCGTAAACGTTGGCGTCGACCACGTTGGGAAAGCCATTGATCGCTTCCGACACTTCGCTGGTCGAGACATTCTCGCCCTTCCAGCGGAACGTGTCGCCGACGCGATCGACGAAATAGAAATAGCCGCGCGCGTCCTTGCGCATCAGGTCACCGGTGCGGAACCAGGAATCGCCCTTTTCGAAAACGTCGCGCAGAATCTTGTGTTCGTTTTGGCCGCTCGCCGCATAGCCCTCGAACCGGTTGCCGGGCTTCGAGGCCTTATTGATGATCTTGCCGATCACCTCGCCGGGCTCGTTCGGATCGCAGCGCACGCAGTGGCCGTTCGCATCGCGCACCGGCTGCTGCTTTTCGACGTCGTAACGCACCACCGCGATCGGAAAGCGATGCGCCACGAACCAGGGCACGCGGCCGACCGCGCCGGGCTTGCCCTCGAAATTGAAGATGTTCACGTTGCCTTCGGTCGCGCCATAGAATTCCAGAACCAGCGGGATGCGAAAGCGCGTCTTGAATTCATCCCACAGGTCAGGTCGCAGCCCGTTGCCGCAGACGACCCGGATGCGGTGCCTGGTCTCGTTGGGATTGGGCGGCGCGTGCGTGAGATAGCGGCAGAGCTCGCCGATGTATTGGAACATCGTGCAGTCGTAGCGCACGATGTCGTCCCAGAACTCGCGCGCGGAGAATTTTTCGCGCAGCACCACGGCGCCGCCGCTGAGCAGAACCGCGCCAGTCGCCACCAAGCCGCCGGCGGTGTGATACATTGGCAGGCAGTCGTACATCCGGTCGGTCGACTTGGTGTCGATCACGCCGGCGAAGGCGTGGCTCGCCAGCATAACGCGGTAGTGGTTGATGTTTGCCGCCTTCGGCAGCCCGGTGGTTCCCGACGTATAGATGTAGAGCGCGCGGTCCTCGATGGTAAGCGCCGGCCGCTCCGCCGTGGTCAGCGCATGATCGGCAAAGTTCTCGACCTCGCGGTCGATGCGCGGAAACTCCGTGCTTTCGCCGTGCGACCAGACTTGGGCCAGAGATTTGATGAACGCGCGAGCAGTCGCGAAGCCGGCGGCACATTCGGACGCCACGATGATGTGCTTCGGCGCGACGATGTCGATGCAATGTGCCAGCGATGGGCCGACCAGATTGGTGTTGATCAGCCCGACCACGCCACCGGCGCTGGTGATGCCGAGCCAGATCGCCATGTACTCCGGCCGGTTCGGCATGAGGAGGCACACCGTGTCGCCCTTGGCGATGCCCTGCCGCGCCGCCCAGCGTGCATAGCGGTTCGCCCGCGCAGCCAGCGAGCGATAGGTGAATTGTTCGCGGTCGGAGATCAGCGCCGGAGCATCGCCGAACTTTCGCGCCAGTTCGTCGATCACGAGCGGGAAGACGCGGGTCGGATTTTTCGCAATCGGCGTCGTCATCTTCAGCGCGCGCAATGCACCGCGCAGAAAAACGATGTCGTCCTGTAGGTTTTGCAGGAACCCCATGCCCGGCGCCCGTGCGATTCGGCGACAGCATCGAAGAGTCGCCCCGGCATGACAAGAGTTCCGGTTGACGCGTGGAAGCGCCGACAGCCTCAGGTCAGGCTCAGGGGACTTAGCGGGTCTCTGGCGATTTCTTGGGCCGCGGCCGTGGCATTGGGACGACAGCGGTCTGCTGCGGTGCGGCCGGCATGGCGGTCAGCGGCGCTGGCTCGGCGCGGGCCGGGGAGACGAAGCTCATGAACGACGGATTGTCGCCGGCCGTCGGCATGCCGCGCTGCGGCTGGGTGAAACGGCCAGGCGGCGGACCGAACGCGCCCGGCTGAGCCGCCGAAATGGTCTGGGCTGCCGGCTGCGCCGCGCTCTGGCCGGATGCGGCGACGGCTGCTGCCACGCTCGATGCGTCGGTCGAAGCGACCTGATTGGCTTTGGCGCCTTTTGGGTTCTTCTTGTCGAGCTTGTCACGAGCAGCGGCGATCTGGGTTTCCGCCGATTTTTTAGCCGGCCCGGCAAACACGATGATCGGATTGACTGGCCCCGGAGGGGCGACCAGCTGCGAATTCTTGATATTCGAAGGCGCCAGGCTCGAAAGCATGAACGCCGTCGGGCTGTTGGGGTCGGTCTGAGTGCCGTTGCCGGCGGCCACATCGTCATCGGCCTCTTCGGCCGCGGGCCGTCTGCGATGCTTGCCGCACATCTCCTCGCGCATGTCGGGCGGGGCAGCATCGATCGGCTGCAGCGATTCTACGGACCCTAGCGATGGGGTGAGCCAGGCAAGGCCATTGCGGCTGAAGCCGCGTTCGAGCATGCCGGCCGCCTTGGCGCCTCGCACCGGTCCCGAGGGTGAGCCCAGCACGACGGCAATCAGCCGTCGGCCATTGCGCGATGCTGACGCCACCACGTTGAAGCCGGACGCGCAGATGAATCCGGTCTTGCCGCCGTCGGCGCCGTTGTAGCGGCCGATCAGCGAGTTGGTGTTGCGCATCAGCTTCTTGCCGAGCTTGATTGCCGGAATGTTCCAGTAGAGCTGATATTCCGGAAAGTCGCGCAGCATCGCGCGCGCCAGGATCGCGATATCGCGCGCCGAGCTGATCTGGTTCTCCGCCGGCAGACCGTTCGGGTTGACCCAGTTCGACTGCGTCATACCGAGCCGGCGGGACGTCGCGTTCATCTCGTTGGAGAAATTCTCGACCGAACCGCTGACGCCCTCGGCCAGAACGAACGCGATGTCGTTCGCCGATTTCACCATCAGCATCTTGAGCGCGTTGTCGACGGTGACCGTGGTGCCGGGCTTGAAGCCCATTTTAGAAGGGGCCTGCGCCGCAGCGCGCGCCGAAACGGGGATCAGACTGTCGAGCGTAAGACGGCCGCTTTTCACCGCAGTCAACGTGACGTAGGCCGTCATCACCTTGGTGACCGAGGCCGGGTACCAGGGATAGGTCGCGTTTTCTGCGTGCAGCACCTTGCCGCTGTCGGCTTCGACCAGCAGCATCGCCTCGGCAGAGGCGCGCGTCGATATCGTTGTAGCCAGAGCTGCGGCGGTAAGCGCCGCAAGGAAAGCCGGAGAACGGAGCGTTGAAACGAAATGCACTGGGCGCGGTCCGGTGTCGGTTATCGGGCCTCGGAGCGAGTGGTTTTCCGCTCAGGAATTAGGTCTATCTAAGCTGAAGGCAGATGGGAACGCAAAGCTGGAGTGCCCCCACCTGTTTTAATGGTTTATCTGCCCTCGGACGTGGTAAATCGCAGGAGAAAGCGACCAAAATTCGGCAAGGAGGCCACAATGACCGGCTGTATCGTCGGCTGGGCCCACACGCCATTCGGCAAACTGGACGCCGAGTCAGTAGAAAGTCTCATTGTCCGTGTGGCCACCGGAGCCCTGGCGGATGCCGGGGTGGAACCGGCGGACGTCGACGAGATCGTGCTCGGTCACTTCAACGCGGGCTTTTCGGCCCAGGATTTCACCGCTTCCCTGGTATTGCAGGCGTCTCCGGACCTGCGCTTCAAGCGCGCGATCCGGGTCGAGAACGCCTGCGCCACGGGTTCCGCGGCGGTCCAGCAGGGCCTGCGGGCGATCGCGGCAAAGTCGGCCCGCATCGTGCTGGTGGTCGGGGTCGAGCAGATGACAACCACGCCCGGGCCTGAGATTGGAAAAAACCTGTTGAAGGCCTCCTACGTGCGTGAGGAGGCCGACATCGAAGGCGGCTTTGCCGGAATTTTCGGCAAAATCGCCGGCCTTTATTTTCAGCGCTGGGGCGACCAGTCCGATGCGCTGGCGATGATCGCGGCGAAGAACCACAAGAACGGCGTCGGCAATCCCTACGCCCAATTGCGCAAGGACCTTGGCTACGAGTTCTGCCGCAATCCCAGCGACAAGAATCCGTTCGTCGCCGGGCCGCTCAAGCGCACCGACTGCTCACTGGTTTCGGACGGCGCCGCCGCAGTCGTGCTCGCCGATGTCGAGACCGCGCTGCAGCTTGGCAAGGCCATTGCCTTCCGCTCGACTGCGCATGTGCAGGACTTCCTGCCGATGAGCCGTCGTGACATCTTGAAATTCGAAGGTTGCGCCGAGGCATGGAAACGGGCGCTTGCTTCGGCCGACGTCACGCTTGACGATCTGTCGCTGGTCGAGACGCACGATTGCTTCACCATCGCCGAGCTCATCGAGTACGAAGCGATGGGATTGACGGCCGAAGGTCAGGGCGCGCGCGCCGTGAAAGAAGGCTGGACCCAAAAGGACGGCAAGCTGCCGATCAATCCGTCGGGCGGACTTAAGGCGAAAGGCCATCCGATCGGCGCGACCGGGGTATCGATGCATGCGCTTTCTGCTATGCAGCTCACCGGCACGGCCGGCGACATCCAGGTCAAGGACGCCAAGCTCGCCGGCATCTTCAACATGGGCGGCGCCGCAGTTGCCAATTACGTGAGCATCCTCGAACGGATCAAGTGAGCTCGATCGATTCGCGCTCGCTATTGCGGCGCGATGCCGAGCTCCTTGATGACCTTGCCCCATTTCTCGGCGTCGCGGCGGGTGAGCGCGCTCAGCTCCTCCGGCGTCGTCCGAGCAACCTCAACCGCGATCTCGTCCATCCGTTTTTTGACGTCGGGCAGGAACAGGATGCGGCTGATCTCCGCATTGAGTTTGCTGACGATCGCTGGCGGCATGCCTTTCGGGCCGAACGCGCCGTACCAGACCGCCATCTCGTAGCCCGGAACGATTTCCGCCACGGTCGGCACGTCGGGCAGGAGCGATGATCGTCGGGCTTCGGTCACCGCAAGCAGGTTGAGCTTTCCAGCTTTGACGTGCGGAAGACTTTGCGTTCCGGCCGTGAAGAACAGCTGTGTCTGGCCGCTGACCGTGTCGGCGACGGCCGGCGCGCCACCGCGATAAGGCACGTGCACCATCTGGATGCCGGTCATCTTTTCGAACAGGGCCGCGCATAGATGATTGGTCGAGCCTGGGCCGGCGGACGCGTAGGCAATCTTGCCGGGGTTCGCCTTGGCATGGTTGATGAACTCCTTGACGGTTTTCGCCGGAACGGACGGATGCACAACCATGGTGTTGGTCACATAGGCGAGCATGGCAATCGGCGAGAAGTCGTTCACGCCGTCGAACGGCATCGCGTTGAACAGAGCGTGGTTCATCGTGTGCACGCTCATGGTGTTGAACAGGAACGTGTAGCCGTCGGGTACCGCCCGGGCGACCGTCGCGGTGCCGAGGTTGCCGGAGGCGCCGGTGCGGTTCTCGATGACGACCGGCTGGCCGAGCGATTGCTGCAGATGCGCGGCGACGACGCGAGCCAGGATGTCGGTCGAGCCGCCTGCGGCAAACGGCACGACCAGCGTGATATTGCGGGTGGGATAGTCCTGAGCGAATGCTCGCTGCAACGCCGCCGCGGCGGCGAGGCTGGTCGCGCCGGCAAGGACGGTTCGGCGGGTTGGTGCGTTCATCGTAATTATCTCCCAATCAAGCGATCGAGCGCAGTTTGTCAGATCGGCACTCGCGGCGTAAAGCCAGCGACCTGAGGCGAGTTCCATGCAGCAGAACTTCACCACCCGCCCGGAAATCCGCGGCACCTTCGGCGCGGTTGCCGCCACCCATTGGATCGCAAGCGCCACGGCGATGTCGGTGCTGGAACGTGGCCGCGGCGCCGCAGACCTTCGATCGTGCGATCGGCCAGTGAACCGGATTTATCGCCAGGTGAGCAACGATGGTATCAGGAATGCGCCGAGCAGAATGCCGATCTGCTCATCTTCGGCTCGGTACCATCCAGCCTCATGGCTGAGGTTCATCGTGCCCAGGCAACGGCCTTCGAACACGATCGGCACGTTGATGATCGAACCGAGGCCGAGCCCCAGGATCGTCGGGTGATCGTCGAACGCGGCCCGAATGTCGTCTGGCGTGGATCCACGAAAGACCTTCATGGCGCCGAGGACGTGGTCGGCCCATGCGGTGTCGGCTTTTTTCTTGCGGCCGCCGATCGGATACACGGACTGCAGGCTGCTGTGCACCCGCTCGACTTCCGAACGCGCAGCATCGAAGCGCATGATGGTGAACAGACGATGCCCGATCACCTCGCCGCTCACGGCCTCAAGCGCAGCGTAGATGGCAGGCGGGCGCTCGCTCGCGCGCAGCGTCCCGGCCAACAGACGCAGGTCGTTGATCGTAAGGTCACGGCGTGATCGAACGGGCAACTCGGCTGTCACGTGGTCACGCCTGTACGCACGGCTGCGCGCCACTATTCGGCAGCGTCGCTGGCGGCGAGGTTGTCGCTGGCAATCTGCTTCGGCTGATCCCCGGTAAGGAATTGCGCCTTGGCCAGAGCGGCGAACGCGCCGCCCTTCTGCACCAGCTCATCGAACGAGCCGCTCTCCACGATCCGGGCGTTCTCGAACACCAGGATGCGCGTCGCATTGCGTACAGTCGAAAGTCGATGCGCGATCACGAAGGTGGTGCGATCCTTCATCACCTCGTCCAGCGCGGCCTGGACCTTGGCTTCGGTCGTGGCGTCGAGTGCGCTGGTCGCCTCGTCCAGGATCAGGATCGGTGGGTTCTTGAGCAGCGCGCGGGCGATCGATACGCGTTGGCGCTCGCCCCCGGACAGCATGCGGCCGCGCTCGCCAACGGTTGCCTGCAAGCCCTCGGGGTTGCGCTCGATGAAGTCGAGCGCTTGCGCCCGTGTGATCGCGTCGCGGATTTCCTCATCAGTTGCGTCGGGCTTGCCGACGCGCAGGTTCTCCGCAATTGAGCGGTTGAGCAGCAGCACCTCCTGGAACACCACGCCGATGTTGCGGCGGAGCGCCGCGAGCTGGATCGAGCGGATATCCATGCCGTCGATCCTGACGCTGCCGGATTGCGGATCGAACACACGGTGCAGCAACGCCAGCGCGGTCGACTTGCCGGCGCCGGTTGGCCCGACCAACGCGATGGTCTCGCCCGGCAGCGCGGTGAAGTTGAGGTCGGCGACGGCAGGCCGCTTGCCGTCATAGGAGAACGACACGTCCTTGAACTCGACCAGGCCGTGTACCCGACTTGGATCGATCGCCGACGGCGCGTCGCGCACCGCCGGCACGGTGTCGAACACTTCGAAGAACTCGGTGAGCCGCGGCGCATCCATGAAAATGCGGTTGGCGAAGCCGACCGCCTGCTCCAGCCGCTGCACCAGCAGACCGGCGAAGCTGGTGAAGGTGACGATTTCGCCGATCGTGGTCAGGCCGTTCATGTAGAGCCCGATGCCGACGATGAAGATCGCCAACATCGTCAGCGTAGTGGAGGCGCGCGTTAGCACGGCTGTGAGCGCCCACCATGACAGCACAGGCATCTGCGCGCCGAGCAGCTTGGCAACGACGTTCTTGACGCCGACCACCTCGGCTTCGATGCGGGAATAGCTTTGCACCAGCGCGACGTTGCCGAGCGCATCGGACGTGCGCTCGGCAAGGTCGGTGTAATGACGTTCGACCGCCGTCTGTCCGGCCTCGGCCTTGCGGATCACCAGCGCGGTCAACGCGGTAAAGACGACGCACAAGATGATCAGAAGGATCGCCAGCCGCCAGTTCAGGAACAGCGACAGCGGTAGCAGCACGATCAACGAGACGAGGGCCGCGAGATGCTCGCGGAAAAAGCCGAGCCAAAGCCACCAGAGCGAGTCGGTGCCCGTGATCATGATCTTGGTCAGGCGACCGGTGTGCGTTCCGCCGTGGTAGCTCAGCGGCAATTGCAGCACGTGCTCGAAATAGCCGGTCAACACGGCGTGGCGGCGGCGATGCGAGAGCCGGTCGGCATGCAGCGCGATCAGCGCGCCGACGAGAATGGTGAACAGACCAAAGCCGACCCAGGCCGCAAGCAGCGGCCCGAGGTCGGTCCAAGCGGGTGCGATATTCTTGGCCTGCGCGCCGACCATCGCATCGATGATCCGGCCGAACAGAATAGGCTCGGCAAACTGAGCCGCCGCCAGCAGCACGTTGGCAATGGCCAGCATCCAGCCCAGCCGGGCTTCCGATCCCAGCAACGTCAGCGTGCGAAGGTAGAGCCGCAGGAGCTTCATGGCACCGACATCAAATCGATCTTGTCAGCGCAACGAAAGCCGACGTCCGGTCTGCGCGCGCGGCATGACATATAATGCAACAGCGTACCATGCTTTTGTCGCATCGGTTCCATTGCTGTCGAAAAAGGCAGGCTTTAGAATTGTCGCCCGACGGGCTAGATGGCCGCTTTCCACGGCAGTTTGAGAAATGCGAATAATCGAATATGATTGATCATTAAATTGTGTTCGCGGGCGATGACCAACATTCCGACTGAGCTCCTGCGCACCCTGGTCGCAGTGGTCGATTTGCGAAGCTTCACCAAAGCCGCCCAGTCGTTGGGCGTGACGCAGCCGGCTGTCAGCGCGCAGATCAAGCGGTTGCACGGCCTGCTGGGCACGGAACTGCTCGACAAGAGCGCGCCCGGGGTGACGCTGACCTCGGCGGGCGAACTGGTTGTGAACTACGCTCGGCGCCTTCTCTCCATCAACGATCAGATCCTCGATTTTGCCGCGCCGCGGCCGATGTCGCAGACCCTGCGCATTGGGGCGACCGGGGATTTCACCGCTGTTAACATTTCGCGCGGGCTCGCTTGCTTTCGTGCGCGGCGGCCGCAGTTGCGGTTCATCGTCCACAGCGGGTTGATCGATCAGCTGTTGCGCGACATGCGCGACAACAGCCTCGACGTGGTGGTTTGGGTTTCACCAACGGGTCCGACATTCGAGGCACGCCATTGCTGGACTGAAGAACTGGTCTGGATGCGCGGCGCCACCTCGAAGCTCGACGACGCGGGCGCGGTGCCGCTGGTGTCTTATGGCGAAGAGTGTCCGTTCACCGGCAGCATGGTCTCGGCGCTCAACTCGGTGGGCCGCGACAGCGACCTGGTGTTCATGGGCTCCAGCATCGCGGGGCTTGGCGCCGCCGTCGCGTCAGGCATTGGCGTCTCGGCGCTGCCCCGCAACAGCGCCAACCTGCCCGGCGTCGAGATTTGGGAAGATGCGCCGCTGCCAAAGCTGCCGGAGATTTTTTTCGGCATCTACGTGCGGGCTGGAGGCGAATCCGACGACCGTGATCAACTCGCGGACACGCTGGCCCGAGCGCTGCGGCTGCGCTCCCACGTGACCGGCGCGCGCGAAGCCCATGCCGCGCCGAAGGTGACATCGGTTGGCTGATCAGTTCTGCGCGAAGCCCGAGCGCTGCGCCCAGCCGGTCATACGGTTTTCCAGCACCGCCATCAGCCAGTACATGACGATGCCTTCCACGGCGAGGGCGACCAGCCCGGCAAAGATCAGCGGCACCTGGAATTGCGCCTGCGCCTGCAGCATCAGGTTGCCGATGCCGTTGTTGGAGGCGACGCTTTCCGAAATGACCGTACCGACGAAGGCCAGCGTAATCGCAACCTTCAGCGAGCCGAAGAAATAGGGCAGCGTGCGGGGGATGCCGACCTTGCGCATGATATCGAGCTTCGATGCGCCCAGCGCCTTGAGCACGTCTTCCAGCTCCGGCTCGATGGTGGCCAGCCCGGTCGCCACGTTGACCACGATCGGGAAGAACGAGATCAGGAACGCGGTCAGCACCGCCGGCACAAAGCCGATGCCGAACCAGAGCACCAGGATAGGCACCACCGCGACCTTGGGGATCGCATTGAAGCCGATCATCAGTGGGTAGAGGCCGGCATAGATGGAGCGCGACCAGCCCACCAGCAGCCCGAGCAGCAGTCCGAAACCGACCGCCAGGCCGAAACCGATCATGGTCGCCCACAGCGTGATCGCGGAGTTGCGATAGATCGCCGGCCAATATTCGTAGATCGCCATCGCGATCGCGGTTGGCGGTGGCAGAAAGAATACCGGGATCTTAAAAATCCAGACCGCGGCTTCCCAGGCGACGAACAGCGCCAGGGTGTAGAGCCATGGCGCCAGCGTAACGGTGAGCGGCCGTCCCTTCATTGCCGCGCTCTCACGATATGGCTGCGCAGCTCGTGCACGATGTCCGTGAATTCTTTGGTGAAGGTGACCTCGAGATCGCGTGGCCGCGGAATGTCGATCTTGCGCTCGACCAGCACGCGGCCGGGCCGTGCCGACATGACGAACACACGATCGGCCAGAAACACCGCTTCACGCAGATCGTGGGTCACCAGACAAACCGTGATCTTTCGCGTGGCGTGAAGATCGCGGATCACGCACCACAGCTCCTCGCGGGTGAAGGCATCGAGCGCGCCGAACGGCTCGTCCAGCATCAACAGCCTGGGCTCATGAATCAGCGCGCGGCACAACGAGGTGCGCTGCTGCATGCCGCCCGACAGCTCCCAGGGAAATTTGTCGCCCTGGTCGCGCAGACCGACCGATGTGAGCAGGTTCTTCGCCCGTGCGACGTATTCGTGACGGCGATGCCGCAACTCGCTACGGTGCGGCTGCACGATCTCAAGCGGCAGCAGCAGGTTTTCCAACGTGGTCCGCCACGGCAGCAGCGTCGGCGCCTGGAACGCCATGCCGGCGATCTTGAGCGGCTTGTCAACCGCTTCACCGGCGACGCGGACCGTTCCCTTGAATGGGAACTGCAGCCCGGTCGCGAGCTTCATCAGGGTAGACTTGCCGCAGCCGGACGGGCCAACCACCGCGGCAAACTCGCCTTCCTCTATGCGAATCGACAGCCCCTCGATCGCCGGAGCGGTCGTGTCGCCGCCGTAGGCGTGGCTGACATCCTCGAGGGCGACGAACGCGGACACGGCGGTCGCCCCGGCTCGCTCCGCCTCAATTGGCTTTGCGGTCGGCTGCCGATGGCAGGAACGATGTGTCGAAGATGTCGGCCGCCTTCGGCTTGGACTTGAACGTATAGGTCAGGGCGATCTGATCGATCGACTTTTCCAGCCGCGCCATGTCGACCGCGCCGTAACCGTTGGCCTTCACCTCAGGCGTCACGATGTTGTCTTTGATCGCCATCTGCAGGCGCTCAAGCTCGACCGGCTTCTTGGCCACGTCGTTACGCTTGATGACGGAGTCGACCGAGGTCGACGGATTGGCAACCGTGTCCTTGATGCCCTTGAGGAATGCATTGAGGAACTTCTTCACCGCCTCAGGTTTCTCGGCGGCAAACTTCGGGTTCACGATGATCGTGTTGCCGTAGAGGTTGACCCCGTAGTCGGCCATCAACATCACGACGATGTCGTCGGCCGGCACGCCGCGATCCTTCAGGTTGATATAGGACGAGAACGAGAAGCCGGTGATGGCATCGACCTGGCCGGCGGCGAGCATCGGCTCGCGCACCGGGAAGCCGACGTTCTCGATCGTGACCTTCGAGGCGTCGATCTTGTTGGCCTCGGTGAAGATCTTCCATTGTGCATAGGCGCCGTCCGGGGCGGGCGCACCCAGCTTCTTGCCCTCAAGGTCCTTCGGCTGCATCACGCCGCGGCTCTTGCGGCTGACGATGGAGAATGCCGGTTTGTTATAGACCATGAATATTGCTTTGATCGGCACGTTTGGATTGGCGTCGCGGAACTTGATCAGCGAGTTGATGTCGCCAAAGCCGATGTCATAGGTGCCGGCCGCGATGCGGTTGAGCGGTTCCAGCGAGCCGCCGGCGGTATCGATGGTCACATCGAGGCCTTCAGCCTTGTAGTAGCCCTTGTCGAGCGGCACGAGGAACGGGGCGGCCGGCCCTTCGAACTTCCAGTCGAGCGTGAACTTGATCGCTTGCTGGGCCGTGGCCGGACCGGAAAAAAGCAGCACGGAGGTGGCGGCTGCCGCGAGCCCCGCGCGGCCAAGCTTCATGATGGTTGAGACGCCCATTATTCGGTTCCTTTTTCGATGCGGCGAGTGGCGCTGAACACGTGCCGGTCGGATGCTTTCCGCCGTTGCTCTCAGCAAAGAACATGCCGAATGAAAGAGCAAGACGGAACGGCCGCAACCTCAGACGTCTGCACAGTCCGGCCCGGTTCTGCACAACCGAGTGCCAGTATGCCGTCGCGCTGGGCAGGCGGCCGGCCTCGGCGCTGATAGACTGCGGATGTCGCAACCCGAGGGTAGCAGCGGGCGACATGAGCGAACCCAAACGCCCCGACCGTCCACCTGGCGAACTCCCGTTCCGGGCGGCCTACGCCCCGCCGGACGAAGCCATCGCGGCGCGCCTGCTGTCCGCGATGCGGCGCAGTCCTGAGGCGGAGCGACGCATCGACGAGCGGGCAGCCAGGTTGGTCGGGGCGATCCGCGCCCGAACTGGCGGCCTCGGCGGGGTCGAAGACTTTCTCCACGCCTATTCGCTGTCGACCAAGGAGGGCCTCGCCCTCATGATCCTGGCCGAGGCATTGCTGCGCGTGCCGGACGCGGCGACCGCAGATCGGCTGATCGAGGATAAGCTTGCCGCCGGCGACTGGTCTCATGCCGAACATTCGGATTCGTTCCTGGTGTCCGCCTCGGCCTGGACGCTCGGGCTTACTGCGCGGATCATTCATCCGGGCGAGACGCCGGAGAACATTGTCGAGAGCATGGTCAAGCGGCTTGGCCTGCCAACGGTACGGCTGGCGACCCGCCAGGCGATGAAGCTGCTGGGCTCGCATTTTGTGTTGGGGCAGGACATCGAGGAGGCGCTGTCGCGCGCCGGCTCGCATCGCGAGTTTCGCTACTCGTTCGACATGCTGGGCGAGGGTGCGCGCACCGCGGATGACGCCACGCGCTATTTCGACGCCTACGCCGACGCGATCGAGGCGATCGGAAAGCGCGCCGGCAATGCCGCGCTGCCGGCGCGGCCCGGCATCTCGGTCAAGCTCTCGGCGCTGCATCCGCGCTTCGAGGCGGTGTCACGCACGCGCGTGCTCGCCCAACTGGTGCCGCGGACGCTGGAGCTCGCGCGCAAGGCCAAGACCTACGATCTCAACTTCACGATCGATGCCGAAGAGGCCGACCGGCTGGAACTGTCGCTGGAGGTGATCGAGCGGGTGCTCGGTGATCCGTCGCTGCAGGGCTGGGACGGTTTCGGACTTGCGGTGCAGGCCTATCAGAAGCGCGCCGCTGCGGTGATCAATTGGCTATCTGACCTCGCATCGGCGCTCGACCGACAGCTGATGGTTCGGCTCGTCAAAGGCGCTTACTGGGACACCGAGGTCAAGCGGGCGCAGGAACGCGGGCTTGCCGACTATCCGGTGTTCACCCGCAAGCCGATGACCGATCTCAGTTACGTGGAGTGCATCCACAAACTGCTGAAGGCGCGGCCGCGGCTCTATCCGCAGTTTGCGACCCACAACGCGCTGACGGTGGCGACCGTAGTCGAAGAGGCAGGCGGCATTGAAGGCTACGAGTTTCAACGCTTGCACGGCATGGGCGAGGTGCTCTACGAGGAATTGCTCGCCGAGGCGCCGGGCGCCGCCTGTCGCGTCTATGCCCCGGTCGGCAGCCATCGCGATCTGCTCGCATATCTGGTGCGGCGGCTGCTGGAGAACGGCGCCAATTCGTCGTTTGTCGCCGTGGCAGCCGATGCTTCGGTGCCGGTCGAGGCGATCCTCAAGCGCCCGCAGGCCTGGATCGGCGATGCGCAGCACGCCCGCCATCCGCAGATCCCATTACCGCGCGACCTGTACCGGCCGGCGAGGGTGAATTCCTCCGGTATCGAGTTCGGTGATCGCGTCGCCCTGGAGGTGCTGCTCGACGACGTCAGACGCGACACGCCTGCAGGTGCGCAGGCTACGCCGCTGATCGATGGTGCCGTCCGAACCGGTGCGGTGCGACCGGTCGTTTCTCCGATCGACCGCAAGACAATCGTTGGCCACGTGACCGAGGCCGACACAGTGACAACCGCTGCGGCGATGGCCGCGGCCCAGGCAGGCTTCGCCGCATGGAGCGCAACGCCGCTCGAGCGGCGTGCCATGGTGCTGGAGCGCGCGGCGGATCTCTTGGAAGCCGGTCGCGGGCGGTTGATCGCGCTCATGCAACTCGAGGGCGGCAAGACGCTGGACGATGCGTTGGCCGAACTGCGCGAGGCGGTGGACTATTGCCGCTACTATGCGGCCGAGGCGCGGCGCAGCCTGGCGCCGCAGCCGATGCCCGGGCCGACCGGCGAGTCCAATCAGCTCACCTATCGTGGCCGCGGCGTGTTCGTCTGCATCAGCCCGTGGAATTTTCCGCTCGCCATCTTCCTCGGCCAGGTCACCGCTGCGCTCGCCGCCGGCAATGCGGTGGTGGCAAAGCCAGCCGAGCAGACGCCGCTAATCGCCGCGGAAGCAGTTCGATCGCTCCATCAGGCCGGTGTGCCGCAGAGCGCGCTCCATCTCGTGCCCGGCGACGGCAAGGTCGGCGCGGCGCTCACCGCCGACCCACGCGTCGCCGGCGTCGCCTTCACCGGCTCGACCGAGGTAGGGCACGCCATCAACCGGGCGCTCGCCGCCACGGACGGCCCGATCGTGCCGCTGATCGCGGAAACCGGCGGCATCAACGCCATGATCGCCGATGCGACGGCACTGCCGGAGCAAGTGACCGACGACGTCATCGCCTCTGCGTTCCGTTCTGCCGGGCAGCGCTGCTCGGCGTTGCGGCTCCTCTGCGTACAGGAAGACGTCGCTGACCGCATGATCGAGATGATTGCCGGCGCGGCGCGGGAACTGGCGCTCGGCGATCCGCGCGATCCGGCAGTCCATGTCGGGCCGGTGATCGACGCCGACGCCAAGGAGAAGTTCGACCGCTGGATCGCCGGCAAGGCAGGCCGCATCCGCTTCCGCTGGGACGCTGATCGAAAATTGCCAGCCGCGGGTCTCTACGTTCCGCCGACCATCATCGCATTCAACCGCGCCAGCGATCTGCAGGAGGAGGTGTTCGGCCCGATCCTGCATGTCGTGCGCTGGCGTGCCGACGAACTCGATGCGTTGCTCGACGACATCGCCGGCAACCGCACCGGTCTCACGCTTGGCGTCCATTCGCGCATCGACGCGACCGTTCACAGGATTACGGCGCGGCTCGCCAACGGCAACGTCTACGTCAACCGCAACATGATCGGCGCAGTGGTCGGCACCCAGCCGTTCGGCGGCTCCGGCTTGTCGGGCACCGGGCCGAAGGCAGGCGGGCCCAATTATCTGCGGCGCTTCGCGAGCGAGCAGACCGTGACGATCAACACCGCCGCGACCGGCGGCAACGCCACACTACTGGCTGCCGAAGAATGATGTTGGTGGCTGGTTGTTTGCGGCAACAAATCCTGCTGCGACGCGACAAATTCGTTCCTGAACGTCCGTTACTCTACATTGCAAAAACATAATCCGCTGACAGCTTCCGCCGCCCGAACATTTCTCCACTCCGTGCGTACTTACTCCATGCAAGGAACTGATCCTTGTTTGGAGGACCACGGAAATGCTCACGCTCAGAAGCCGCGCCATTGCAATTGTCGCTGCGGCTGCGATCGCACTCACCTCGTTCAGTGCCGCGGCCAACGCCGGCAGCCGGCACGGCGACGCTGTCGCTCTCGCTGCGATCGCCGGCGTGTTCGGCACGATCGCGACGGTCGCCGCGGCCAATGCCGCTCGCGACCGGTATGACGCGTATTACGGACCGCGCTACGTGCCCGGTTACGGTGCGTATCAGTATCGCGGCCCGGTTCACGGTGGTCCGCAGTGGCGCAGCTGGCACCGACGCCACTGGCATCGCTAACAAAAAGGTGCCGAGTTGTAGTGCGTCACTGGCGCCGCCTTCGGGCGGCGCCTTTTTCATTGCGCACCGCAGCGAACCCGTTAACCGACCAAGGACGTATTTACCGACAGGCGACGTATTCCAGTGTATGCATGTTGCATGACTGATTCGCTCGACCGGCTGTACCAGCAGGTCCTGAGTGTGAAAGACGCCGACCCCACGGTCTCGCGCACCGCCCGCCTGCTTCGCGCGGGACGCGGCAAGATGGCCAAGAAAATGGCCGAGGAAGCGGTCGAGGTCGTCATCGACGCCATGAATGGCGACCGCGAAGCGTTGGTGCGTGAAAGCGCCGATCTGCTTTATAATCTGGTCGTACTTTGGGTCGCTTCCGACCTTCGCCCGGCGGACGTCTGGAGCGAGATGAAGCGGCGCGAGGATCTCATGGGTATCGCCGAGAAGATGCCCAAGAGTCATTCTGATGTCGGGCCTCGCCGCAAGGTGGTGCTGCTCGAACTCACGGCGCGCCCGCAAGCGCCGCTGACCGCGATTCCTGACTTCAGGTCACGACGATCGTCGCCCGCTGGCTGACGCCATGGACATTGCAGGGGGTGACCGCTAAGCAAGCCCGCCATGCTCAAGAAGCTATACGACTGGACACTTTCGCTAGCCGCACGCAAGAGCGCGGAATGGTGGCTCGGGATCATTTCCTTCGTCGAGAGCTCGGTCTTTGTGGTGCCGGCCGAAGCTCTGATGGTTCCGATGGGACTGGCGCGTCCGGAACGCGCGTACCGGTATGCACTCATCGCGTCAGTCGGGTCGGTGCTCGGCGGCATCGCCGGCTGGGCGATCGGCTATTACGCTTACGAGTTGATCGCACGCCCGGTGCTCGAGTTCTATGGAAGTCTCGACAAGTTCGAGCTGCTGCGTTCGTCGTCGAGCCGCGATGCCATTCTCATCATGTTGGTCACCTCCGGTGTCGCCCATCTGCCGCCGATGAAGGTCGTGACCATTCTGTCAGGTGCGGCGGCGGTGGATATCTGGTTGTTTATCGGGTCCGCCATTCTTGCGCGCGGTGGCAAGTTCTTTCTGATTGCCTGGCTGCTGCGGCGCTACGGCGAGCCGGTCCGAGAGTTCATCGAAAAGCGGCTTGGGCTGATTGCCTTCGCCGGCGTGGTCGTGCTGATTCTGCTCTACTTCGCGCTCAGGGCTCTGTTTCGGTCCGGCGCCTGATCTGTCCGAGTGCCTGATGGCTGCGGATCGACTTCTAATTACTGGCTTTTTTGTTCAGCAGAACGAACCACAATAGTGGCGGTTGTTCTCGTCATCGGCACCATCGCTGCGCTATACTCGTCGTGAACCCCTTGTGTCCCTGTTCCTCATTGTCGGCTACGCCGCTGAGGACTATTGGGGCAGCGATCATCGTCGCTCGGACGCCATGAACACGGTCTTGCAAGCAGTCGGCCATCGAACGCGTGCACACCTTCGCCGCTGCCTGATTTGCAGCATCTGTGCCCTGGTGGCGCCGGTCCTGCTGGTGCGGTTCGCCGCGGCCCAGCAGTCCGCTCCACCAGTTGAGCCCTCTCCGCCGGCGGCGCAACCGGCGCCGGATTCGCCCGGTCTGTTCGTGACGATCGGCCGGTTGATCGATCAGGGCGCTGCGGGCTTCCGCTCACACCTCGACGGCGCAAAGGGCAGCTTCGATGAACTCAATCAGCGCGCAGCCACGACCGGCAAGAATATCGGCGACACCGCCGTCGAGGTCGGCAAGAGCGCGGTTGGCGCCGGAGTGAGCGCGGCCGACGCCACCAAGGATGCAGTCGGCGCGGCGGTCAAGCTGCCACTCAGCCGCGTGGTAACTGGCCGCGAGCGCTGCACGACCGCGCCGAACGGCGCGCCGGATTGCCTGGCGGCGGCGGACGCGCTGTGCCGCAAGCAGGGCTTCTCGAACGGCAAGAGCCTGGACTTCACCTCGGCGGAGCAATGTCCGCCCCGGGTCAGGCTGTCGGGTCGCCAGTCCGAGGCCGACTGCACTACGATGACGTTCATCAGCCGCGCGCTGTGCCAGTAGCGCGCCGTGCCGTGACGGATTGTTTGTTGACGACGAAGCGGCCTCGGCTCGGCTCGAACCACATGAATGAGTTGATCTTCCTGGTCCAGTCGGCCTCCAACCCGGGATAGCTGCCGGGAGCGAGGCGCATCGCGTTGGCGGTGTACTGCTCTTCCGTGAACATCTCCCAGGTACCGGCCGCTGTCACGCCGGCGTGATGTCCCGGCGTCATTCTCAATTTTGCCCCGCTGGTGGATAGATTGTTGTTACTTGAATGAGGAGACGTTGCATGGCGAAGCGAGCCAAGTCTTCGAAAGCCAAATCCTCGAAAGTGAAGCCCGCAAAAAACAAGGCTGCAAAGAAGTCGTCGCGCGCCGCCAAGGCCGCCAAACCGAAAGCCAAGCCGTCGAAGATCGAGACTGCGAGCGCCGGCATGGCGCAAGCCAACGTCATGCCGTGTCTGACCTATCGCGATGCACCGGCGGCGATCGAGTTCCTCTGCAACGCGTTTGGCTTCAGCAAAAAGATGGTGGTCGAAGGCGAAAGCGGCACGATCGCTCATGCGGAGCTCACGCTGGACAATGCGATGGTGATGCTCGGCTCGCACAAGGAAACCGCTTACGGAAAGTTGGTCAAATCGCCGAACGAGGTCGGCATCTGCACGCAGACGATCTATCTGATCGTGCCCGACCCTGATGCGCACCACGATCGCGCCAAGGCAGCGGGCGCCGAGATCGTGCTGCCGCTGACGACCCAAGACTAGGGCGGGCGCGACTACACCTGCCGCGATCCGGAAGGCCACATCTGGACGTTCGGTACCTACGATCCCTGGGCCGCGTGAGGTCGCGCCCGGGCGCCTTCCTGGCTTTACTGGAACTTGCTACAGAATCCGCAAGGCCAGGACTGCATTGATGCTCACCGCTGCCCGCAACGATCTGCTGACTCGCGTTGGCCCCGGCGCGCCGATGGGCGAATTGCTGCGTCGCTATTGGCAGCCGATCGGCGGCGCGAGCGAGTTCGATAGCAACCCGATCAAGCCGATCCGGCTGATGGGCGAAAATCTCGTCCTCTACAGGGATCGCAACGGCACCTACGGCTTGGTCGAGCGCCAGTGTCCGCATCGCCGCGCCGACCTGGCCTACGGCTGGGTCGAGGAGAAGGGCATCCGCTGCAGCTATCACGGCTGGCTGATGGACGAGACCGGTCAGTGCATCGAGCAGCCCTATGAGGACACGGTGAGTCCGAAGCCGTCGAAGGCGGGCTGCCGCATCGCCGGCTATCCGGTGCGTGAGTTGGCCGGTCTGCTCTGGGCGTACATGGGTCCGCTGCCGGCGCCCGAATTGCCGGTGTGGGAGCCGTTCACTTGGGTCAACGGCTTTCGCGAGATCGTGCTCGCCGACGTGCCGTGCAACTGGTTCCAGTGCCAGGAGAACTCCATCGACCCGGTGCATTTCGAATGGATGCACGACAATTGGTCGTACCGTATGCGCGGCGATGACGACGCCAACGCACCGAAGCATCTCAAGCTCAAGTTCGAGGAGTTCGATCACGGCTTCGTCTACAAGCGGGTGCGCGAAGGCCAGAACGAGCGGGACGGCAATTGGACCGTCGGCCGCGTCGCGCTGTGGCCGAACGGTTTCTATCTCGGCCGGCATTTCGAGTGGCGCGTACCGGTCGACGACGAGAACACGCTCTCAGTGGCGTGGTTCTTCATGCGCGTGCCGAAGGAGCGCGAGCCCTACGTGCAGGAGCGCGTGCCGACCTGGGTCAGCCCGATCAAAGGCGACGACGGCCGCTGGATCACCAGCCACGTCATCAACCAGGACATCGTCGCCTGGGTCGGGCAGGGCACCATCGCCGACCGCACCAAGGAGAATCTGCGCTCGAGCGACATCGGCATCACCATGATGCGGCAGCGCTTCTTCGAAGAGCTCGAAGCAATCAAGGCGGGACGCGATCCCAAGGGAGTGATCCGCAATTCCAATCTTGCGCAAAGCATCGATCTGCCGGACATGGCGCGCGAGGTGAACACCGAGGGCATCGCGCTCGCCGAGTTCCAGAACGACCCGCTATTGCGCCAGCGGCTCAAGGAGTTCCGCCATCACTTCGGCCAGCCTGCGGAGGTGCGTCGCGCCTTCGAGCGGGCGATGGGAATTTCAGGCGCTTGATTCCCGGTGAGCAAACGGGCCGTTCCGGTTGCCTGTTGGGGAGGCAGTTCCCTCGGCAAGTGATTCGTTTTGACTCGATTTGACCGTCTGTCGTTGGCCAGCGATTCGCCGGCCAGCAGCCGGCCGTTCCGCCCGAAGGCGGCAACGCGTTGTCTTGTGGATGTCACATACGGCCTGGGTTTGTCCGTTGGTTAACGATTGGTAAAGGAGTTGGGTCGACCGTGGTCGCAGGGGCATCCGTGGCGTTGGCACGCTTCTTGATTTAAGTGAGGGCAACGAGCGGCCGACCGAAATGGAGATGCCGCGACACTGGCGAGAGGGGGTTCGCATGAATGGTGCACTTCGTGCCTTACTGTTCTGCCTGTGCCTCGCGACTCCGGCCGCTGCCGGCGAGCAACCGAAATCCGACGCCGACGTCCAGGTCGGGACCACGATCATCTGCGACACGCAAAAGCAGATGGAGCGCTTTGTCGTGGTGTTCTCCGGCGACTTCTCGGAGGCGATGAACAAGGTCAACGCGGAAGAGAACAACCCGACGGCCTGCATCGGCGCCACCATGGCCTACGTGAAGGGCAACGAGCTCTCGAAGGCCAAGGGCATCAAGGGCACCTACAACATCATCCGTGTGCTGGTGCTCGGCATCACCACGCCGATGGGGTTCCAGGCGATCCAGCCGGCGGCATTCTTCTCGATCGTGAAGAGCGAAGAGATCGAGACCTGAGCTCGCACGCGAGCTCAGGCGCGCCCGGCTAACCCAAGACCATCCCGATCAATCCGATGATCGGATAGCCGATCGATCGATCGACGGCGATGATCGCATTGCGCAGGACGGCTGGCGCCTGGTCGCTGTAGCCGAACACAAAGAACATGAACAGCAGTGGGATCGCGGCTGCGACCCAGATCAGCCGGCGGATCATCTGTGCGCGGCTCTGCGCAGCATCCTCCGGCCGGACGTATTTCGGAACATAGGGCGGCATCCGCGCAGCATGGCGGCGCGCGCGGCGCCGCGCAAGCTGTCCGGTGCCCGACCCTACTTGCGGACGATGCCGGTGCCCTTCACGACGACGATCTGCGTGCGGCCGCCCGAGATGCCGAAGTCGTCATCGTTGATGATGAGCAGGCTGCCGTCGCCCAGCAGCGCCATGCCCTCGGTCTTGCCGACGATGCTCGGGAAATCCGCGGTATCGAACCGCAGCGCTTTCTTGACCGGCGTCACGCCGATCGACGTGACATCGCTCTGCTCCAAGGTCGGTCGCGTCGCCGCGTCGTCCCACTTGCCGCCGGCGACGTCGGTCGCGCCGGCAAGCTCGAGCTCGTACAGCTTGGTGGTCTGCTCGGTGCGCTCTAGCACGATCAGCCGGTCGAGGCCGACCGCCATCATCTCGCTGATGCGCGGATCGCTCGGTACATCCGACGGATCGCGGCGGAAGCTCTTGGGATCGTCGAGCGTGTAAACGTACTCGCCGGCAACCTTCATCGACGCGCGCTCGATCTTGAACAGGCGGCTGTTGCGCGCCTGCCGGAAGGCGGTGGCATCTGGATTCGCCAGCGGGTTCTGCATGATGAAATAGAGGAATCGCTCGTCCGGCGAGATCGCCATGCTTTCGATACCGCGGTTGGCCTGGCGCTTGGCCAGAATCGCCGGCAGCGAGCCGACCACCTCGTAGCGCGCGCCCGCGTAGTCGCCCTCGGTGCCGCGCGGGACATGGCGCGCGATCATGCGGCCCTCGGCGGAGAAATGCGCCATCGAAGGGCCGTTCTCGTCGCCGATCCAGAACGTGCCGTCGCTGAGGCGGACGATGCCCTCGGCGTCGATGCCGTGAACGTCCTGCTGCAGGCGCTGGCCCCTGCCGTCGAGCGGCGTCTCGGTACTGGCGACCTTGAGCGGGTTGGGCATGCCGTTGAGTGGGCGGCCGTCGCGGTCCTTGAGGGTGATGACGTCGGTGACGCGGAAGGTGCCGTCGTCGATCAGAATCACCCGGTAGATCGACGGCGTGTACCCGGGGACCGGGTAGACACGGCCGTTCCTGACTTCGCTGCAGGTGGCCGGGGTGACGCCGGCAAAGTTCTTCGCTTCGCCGCAGGTGAAGTTCGGGCCGCGGTCGCCGAGCGTCCAGATCATGTTGGGCGGATCGTTCGGCCCGCGGAACGCGCCGCTGCCGATGCCCACCGTCAGGTTCAGCGTCTTGCCGCCCTCGAACACGTAGGTGCCGAGGGTGAGGAGCGTATCGTCGCTGAGATGCTCGCGAATGGTGATTTGCGCCGCTGCTGTGCTTGAGATGAGTGCGGCGCCTGCCGCCGCCCCGATCAGCCGAGTTAGGTTTAGCATGTACATTGCCTAATTTGTGGCGAACGATAGTCCTTGCAGCGTGACAGTTGCGTGACGCGCAATCTTATCCGAAGGCCGGTTTCCGCTTTTCGGGGCTCACTTGCTACGGCGTCATCGGCTCCAGGCCGTTGTCCTTGAACACCGCGACCGCCGCAGGCGTGGTGAGGGATTTCAACAGCGCGCGGCCCGCCTCCGGCTCCTTGGCTTTCACGTTGAGCCCGCCGCTGAACACCAGCCAATCGTTGATCTCTTCCGGCAGGTAGCCGAGCCACTCGATATTGGGCGGACCGATCAGCGGCGGCAGTCCCGACACCACGAAGTCCACTTCGCCCTGCGACAGCAGTTTTGCCGTTGTGCCGGAAGCGCCGGTCTTGATCTTGTGCTTGACCTGGTCGGCGATGCCGAGGCGCTCCAGCAGGCTCGCGACATAGCGCCCGCTTGAGCCTTCGCCCGAGGTGGCGAATGATTTGGCGTTGATCAGCGACCGCTTGAACGCTTCGACCGTGCCGAAGTCCGGCTTCGGATCACCGCGCCGGACCGCTATGCCGACCCCGATGCGGCCGAGCGCAGTGCGCGAGCCCGCCGCAAGCTTGCCTTGCTTGATCAGGCCTTCAACGTCGTAGGACAGGATCATGACGTCAAACGGCTCGCCAGCTTCCATCTTGCGGACCAGCGTTGGCGGCAGCTCGTATTGGATGACGAGCTTATGGCCGCTCGCACGCTCGAACTGTGGGGTCAGCGTATCGAGCGAGCGCTTCGCCGCGCCGCTGCAGAACACGTGGATGTCGGCGGCTTGCGTGGCTTGCGCCAGGACCGTGGCTACTCCGACGATTGCGGCCTTGAGCGAAACGGATTTCATCAATGCCATCTCCGCGAGGGTGTTATGGCCGAAATGCCAACAGCCGATCGACATTTTCGCGCGCTCGCGTTGTACATACAGTTTGGCCATCGGGCTTCGCCATGTCTTGCGCGATCCCATGCAACAAGCCGAGTAATGCCGCTTGTCGTTCATTCTTTTTCATCGTGGCGCGCCAATACCTCATCATCGGCGCGAAGTTTCGGCTTTGCCAATCGAGACCGCAGTGCTGGCCTGCGCCACTAAGTGCGCCGCGATTAAAGGCGAGCCGAACTTCGTCAGCGGCTATCGGTGGATTTGACTTTTCTTCGGCGGTTGCGGCGGCGCAAGGCTGATTGTTGGCGCAACGCGCGTGCCCGATGTTATTGAGTGCAAGTACGACAAGTCGGCGGACCTGCTCGTCGCTTAGGCGGAGAGCGGATTGACCTTGCGCCTGAACCGTTGCCGTCACAGCGAGACCAAGCAGCACTACGCTCGCCACAAATGTTCGCATGTCGCCGTATGCCTTCAATACCGATGACTGATCGGCAAGTCCTCCGCCGGGAACAGCGAGATCACCTTGCAGCCCTTGTCGGTGACGACGACCTCTTCCTCGATCCGCGCGGCGGAATAGCCATCAGTCGCCGGGCAATAGGTCTCGATCGCGAACACCATGCCTTCCTTGATTTCGGTCGGGTGATCCATCGAGACCACGCGGCTGATGATGGGTCGCTCGTGCAGCGCGAGGCCCAGGCCATGTGCGAACTGCAGCCCGAACGCCGACATTTCGTCTGGGAAACCGAACTCGTTGCACTTCGGGAACGCCGCACAGATGTCTGACGTCTTCGCGCCGGGCTTGATCCGCACCATGGCGTTGTCGAGCCACTCGCGCGCCTTCTTGTAGGCGTCGCGCTGCGAGTCGGTGGCGCGGCCGACGTTGAAGGTGCGGTAATAGCAGGTCCGGTAGCCCATGAACGATTGGAGAATGTCGAAGAACGCCTGGTCGCCGGGGCGGATCATGCGGTCGGTGAAGTTGTGCGGGTGCGGGTTGCAGCGCTCGCCGGAGATGGCGTTGATCGCCTCCACGTCGTCGGAGCCGTGCGTGTAAAGGAACTTGTTGACCTCGGCGACGATATCGTTCTCGCGCACACCGGGCTTGAGCTGCTCGTTGATGAGCTGATAGGCGCCGTCGACCATCGCGGCGGCGCGATTGAGCAGCGCGATCTCATCGGCGGACTTGAGCTCGCGTGCCTCCAGCATGGTCTGCTGGCCGTCCTGCACCTTGAGGCCGGTCTTCTCCAATTCGAACATCATCGGCGGCTCGATGATATCTACGCCGAGCGGCATGTTGGCGACGCCGTGCTCGCGCAGGATCGCGGCGATTTCTTCGGCATGGCGCTTCATCAAGCCGAACTGCGGCGCGACGGTGCCGCGCAAGCCAACCAGGCCGGCCAGGCAATTTTCCGGCTTGAGCCACGGCGAATAGAGCTTGTGGTGCACCGCGGCCGAGCCGAAATCCCAGATGATCGGCTCGCCGTTTCGCGGCAACAGCGCCCAGCGCGAGAGCTTGTCGCGTTCCCATTCACCGATCTTGGTCGAGGTGAGGTAACGGATGTTGTTGACGTCGAACACGAGCAGCGCGCCGAGCTCGGAATTCTCCAGCGCCTGGCGGGCGCGGCCGAGCCTGTATTTGTGCAGGCGGCGGTAGTCGACGCGCTCCTCGAAATCGACGCCCATGGTACCGAGCGCCGGCAGCGCGCGGCCCCAGTTGTAACGCGGGTTGATGTCCTCGGCGCGGACCTGCACGGGCTCGCGCTTGGTGATGTCGTCCATGGGGGTCTCCCTCTTGTCGTGCTTGGGGGCCGTCCGGCCGCAGGGCGGGTTGCGTCCATTATAGCGCGCGAAACCAGAGGAGCGGCGTTGTGCCAAGGGCGATTTCGCCCGGCGGGCCGGTCGCCTGAATACGGAGGATGTTTGTCACATTAATGTTGCATTGCGGGAGATGTCATGCTGCAATGCAGCGGCTGGATAGTCGGAGCGGTTATGGCGACTGCGAAAGGTCTGAAGAAGCAAGCGGCGCGGTGCGCAGCGCTCGCACAACAGACCCACGACGAAGAGGCGCGTCAGCGCTATCTGCGTCTGGAGCAGAAGTACATTCAGCTGGCAGAGACCGAGCCGAGTACGGTCGAGGGCAGGGTCGACTCCGCGGCGTAGCGTTGACCGATTACGCCACCCTCTTTCCCCACAGCCGTTGCGACGCGATGTCGGCGCCCTGCCGGATCGACTTGAGCTTGAGCCAGACCACCGGCTCGATCACCCACTCGCGCTTCGTGAACGTGCCGAAGCCGCAGTCCGTCGAGGCGACCACGCGCTCGCGGTCGCCGACCACCGACACCGCCTCCTCGATGCGGCGGGCCACCACTTCGGGATGCTCGACGAAGTTCGAGGTGGTTTCCACCACGCCGGGGATCAGGATCATGTGCGGCGGCAGCGGATGCTTCTTCAGCGCCGCATATTCGTGGGCGTGACGCGGGTTGGAGAACTCGATCGACAACGCGCCGACGTTGGCGGTGTAGAGCGCCGGTAGGATCTTCTCCAACGGAATGTCGTGGATGTGCGGGCCTTCCCAGTTGCCGTAGCAGACATGGAGCCGCACGCGGTCGCGCGGGATGCCTTCGATGCCCTTGTTGATCGCAGCGACGTGGCGCTCGCAGCGCATGACGAAATCGGCGTCGGACAGATCGCGGTACATCATGGTGCGATCCATCGCGAGGTCGGGCGCGTCGATCTGCAGGACCAGCCCGGCCTTGTGCACGGCCTGGTATTCTTTGCTCATCTCACGCGCAATCGCGTCGAGATAGGCATCGTGTGAATCGTAATACGCATTGAGCATCGTGGTCGAAATGATGCCGGGCGAAGCCGCAGTCATGAACCGCTCGGAAAATGCGCCCAACTCGTCGCAGATCCTGTTCAAGCCGGCGGTCTCGTCGCTGATCGGCTTGAGGTCGACGTATTTGATGTCGGCCTGCGCTTCCGGCGCGCCCTGCTGGCTCTTGGTCGGGATTCGGAAACCGGCGCATCAGATAGGACAGCAGTTCGGGGAACTCCTCGAACTCGCGGCCGCGGCGGCGCTTCGAGATGCCGGCAAAGCCGGTCATGCGCTGAGGCACGTAGGTCTGGAAGCCGATCCGCCGCTGCTCGCCGTCGTTGCCGATGTCGATGCCGGCTTTCATCTGTTCAGCGACGACGTGGCGGACGGCCTTATCCATCTCGTCGGCCATAACCTTGGCGTCGTAGGGCGTGCCCTCCTCCTGCACCATCAGGAGGCCGGACAGCTTTTCGTTGCGCGGCAGGCTGCCGACGTGGGTGGTCAAGATGCGGTCGTGGCTGAGGATCATGAAATCGGAACTCCGGGCAGGCTTCGGCGCGTTGCGGCTGCAATGGCCGAGCGGCATAATAGTTCATCTTTTTTGGGGGATGCGAATGGTTGCTGTGGCCGATGCGCGCGCGCAGGCGAGCGAGACAGTGCCCACGCCCGATCCGGTGGGCGCAATCCCGCGTCAGTACAACTTCGCCGCCGATGTTCTCGACCGCAACCTCAAGGCTGGCCGCGCCGATAAGCCCGTGTTCATCGATCCGCGCGGCAACTGGACCTATGGTCAACTCGCCGACCGCGTGGCGCGGTTCGCCGGTGCATTATGCTCCCTCGGGGTGCAGCGCGAAGAGCGCATTCTGATGTGCCTCACCGACACCATCGACTGGCCGACCGCGTTCCTCGGTGCGCTCAAGGCCGGCGTTGTCGCGGTGCCGGTCAACACGCTGATGACCGAGGACGATTACCGCTTCATGCTGGCCGACAGCCGCGCGCGGATGCTGGTCGTGTCGGACGCGCTCTATCCCCGGTTCGCCATGCTGATCGGTGAATTCCCGGAGTTGAAGCACGTCGTCGTGTCGGGCGACAACGCGCATGGCCATCGCGCCTTCGAAGAGTTGGTCACCAGTTTCGCGCCGGATCCGGCGACCGCGCAGACTACCCGCGACGACATCGCGTTCTGGCTCTACACCTCTGGATCGACCGGCAAGCCGAAGGGTGCAGTCCACGTCCATGCCGATCTCAAGCTCACCGACGATCTCTACGGCGGCCCCTATCTCGGCATCGCGGAAAACGACGTCTGCTATTCGGTGGCCAAGCTGTTCTTCGCCTACGGGCTCGGCAACGCGCTGACCTTTCCGATGTCGGCCGGCGCGACGACCGTGCTGTTGCCCGACCGCCCGACGCCGGACGGCGTCGCGGCGCTGCTGCGCCGGCATCCGGTCACCGTGTTCTATGCGGTGCCGACCTTCTATGCCGCGTTCCTGGCGAGCCCGGATGCCTCCCAAACGCAGCGAGGTGAAAATCCGCTGCTGCGTGTCGGCTGGCGAGGCCTTGCCCGCGGACGTCGGCAAGCGTTGGCTCGCACGCTACGGCGTCGACATCCTGGACGGCATCGGTTCGACGGAGATGCTGCACATCTTCCTGAGCAACCGCACTGGTGACGTGCGGTACGGCACGACAGGCAAGCCGGTGCCCGGCTATGCCTGCAAAATCGTCGATGACGACGGCCTGCCGGTGAAGCGCGGCGAAATGGGCGAATTGCTGATCAACGGTCCGACCAGCGCGATCATGTACTGGAACAATCGCGAGCAGTCGCGGAGCACCTTCCTCGGCGAATGGACCCGGTCCGGCGACAAGTACATCGAGGACAAGGACGGCTATTTCGTATACTGCGGCCGCCGCGACGACATGTTGAAGGTGTCCGGCCAATACGTTTCGCCCTTCGAGGTCGAGGCGGCGCTGCAAAGCCACGCTGATGTTCTAGAAGCGGCCGTTGTGGCGTGGCCGGATGGCGACGGGATGATCAAGCCCAAGGCATTTGTGGTCCTAAAATCCCAGGAAAAGGCCGGCGACGCCCTGTCGCGGGCGCTCCAGGAGCACGTCAAGCTCAAGCTCGCTCCCTACAAATATCCTCGCTGGATCGAATTCCGCCCCGATCTGCCGAAGACCGCCACCGGCAAGATTCAGCGCTTCAAATTGCGCGCCGAGGGGTCGCCGCGCTAAGGTCGACCCAATCACTTTCTTCCAGGAGGAACAGGAAATGAAGAAGTTCTTGCTTGCAGGCTGCGCGGTCGCAGCGCTTGCTGTTGCACCGGCAGCGGCCCAGCAGAAGTCCGTCAAGATCGGCTTCGTCAGCACGTTCAGCGGTCCGGTCGCCGCGATCGGCAACGACATGCGCAATTCGTTCGAGCTTGCGCTCGATCATCACGGCCGCAAGCTCGGCGGGCTGCCGGTCGAGGTCATCTACGAGGATGATCAGGTCAAGCCCGAGGTCGGGGTGCAAAAGGTTCAGAAGCTGATCGAGTCCGATAAGGTCGATTTCATCGTCGGCATCATCTGGTCCAACGTGCTGCTCGCCTCGCTCAAGCCGATCATCGACTCCAAGACCTTCACCATCATCACCAACGCCGGCGCCTCGCAGCTCGCCGGCGAGATGTGCTCGCCGTACGTGTTCTCGACGTCCTGGAACAACGACCAGACGCCGCAGTCGATCGGCCTTTACATGAACCAGAAAGGCGTCAAGACGGCGTTCCTGATCGGCCCGAACTATGCGGCCGGCAAGGACATGCTCGAGGGCGTCGAGGCGACCTTCAAGGGCAAGATCATCGGCCGCGAGCTGACCACCTGGCCGACCCAGGTCGACTTCCAGGCCGAGCTCTCGAAGGCGCGCAACGCCAAGCCCGACGCGATCTTTGCGTTCTATCCCGGAGGCCCCGGCATCCAGTTCATCACCCAGTATTCGCAGTCCGGCCTCAAGGGCCAGATTCCGCTCTACACCGCGTTCACCATCGACTCGCTATCGCTGCCGCGGTTGAAGGAACAGGCGCTCGGCATCCCCGGCGCGCAGCATTGGGTGCGCGACCTGCCGAACGAGACGAACAAGAAGTACGTCGCCGACTTCCGGGCGAAGCATAAGACCGACCCGTCATTCTACGGCTCGCAGACCTATGATGCCGTGCCGCTGCTCGACAGCGTGGTTACAGCGGTCAAGGGCGACCTCACCAAGAAGGACGAGATGCGCCGCGCTGCCGAGAAGGCCGACTTCAAGTCGGTGCGGGGCAACTTCAAGTTCGGACCCAACCACATCCCGATTCAGAACTTCTATCTGCAGGAAGCGATCAAAGACGGTGACGAGTTCCGGATGAAGACCGTCGCCACCATTGTCGAGAACGATCAGGACAAGCACTACCAGAAGTGCAAGATGCCGAACTGATTGGCATCCGACGAACGTCTAACGGACGGCAGAAGCGTGCGCTTCTGCCGTCTTGTTTTTTGGCCGTATGTGGGGCCTCATCGTGCGGGGGATGATGAGCCCGAGTGGCGGCCGATTTACGGGCAGGCCCGAGAATTGCACAGTCCGGGCGGGACAAGAGGATGTTGTATCTCATCGAACAGTGCCTGAACGGCATGCAACTCGGCATGTTGCTGTTTCTGTTGGCGGCCGGCCTGACCCTGATCTTTGGGATCATGGACCTGGTCAACTTGGCACACGGCTCGCTCTATATGCTGGGTGCCTATTTCGCCGCGACCTTCATCGACGTAACTGACAGTTTTGTCGCCGGTATCGCGCTTGGACTTGTTGCGACGTTCATCGCCGGCGTGATCTTGGAGATGATCGCGATCCGGCCGCTCTATGGGCGCGATCATTTGGATCACGTGCTCGGTACATTCGGCCTCTTGATATTCTTCAACGAGTTGGTGCGGCTGATCTGGGGTCCGGCCGGCCTGACCATCTCGTTGCCCTCGCAAATGCTTACCGCTGTCCAAGTCCTGCCGGGTGTCTATTATCCGGCCTATCGCCTGGTCATCATCGTGGCGACGCTGGTCGTCGCGCTGCTCCTCTACATCCTGGTGATGCGCACCCGCATCGGCATGCTGATCCGCGCCGGCGCCTCGAACCGCGAGATGGTCAGCGCGCTGGGAATCAACATCAAGCTCCTCTACACCCTGGTGTTCGGCCTCGGCGCCGCGCTTGCGGGATTTGCCGGCATGATGCAAGCGCCGCTCGCTTTCGTGCAGATCGGCATGGGCGAGAACATCTTGATCCTGGCGTTCGTCGTCATCATCATCGGCGGCATCGGATCGATCCGCGGCGCGTTCGTCGCCGCCATCATGGTCGGCCTCATCGACACCATTGGCCGCGCCTTCCTTCCCGATCTGGTGCGCCAGTTCCTGAGCTACAGCGCCGGCTCGAGTGCCGGCCCCGCGCTCTCATCGATGCTGATCTACACGCTGATGGCGTTGGTTCTGATTTTCCGGCCGGAAGGCTTGTTTCCGGCGTCGAGTAAATGAAGTCCTGGGTGACACCACGCAATGTGTTTGTTGTCGCATTGATCGCGATCATGGCGTTGCTGCCCGTCTATTCAGCGACGACCGGAAACACCTTCATGATGACGCTGTTCACCCGCATCATCATTCTGGCGATCGCCGCGGTGAGCCTGAACCTGATCATGGGCTTCGGCGGCATGGTGAGCTTCGGTCACGCCGCCTATCTCGGTATTGGCGGCTATGTGGTCGGCATCCTCGCCAAGGAGGGAATCGACTCTGGTTTGATCCAATGGCCGCTCGCGCTGCTGCTGTCAGGTCTGTTCGCGCTGGGGGTCGGGGCGCTCAGCCTGCGCACCCGCGGCGTCTATTTCATCATGATCACGCTCGCGTTCGCGCAGGTGGTGTATTACATCGCCAACGGGCTTGATCGTTACGGCGGCGACGATGGTCTGACGATCCAGCGGCGCAGCGACTTCGGCGGGCTGATCAATCTGTCCAATCGGACGGTCTTCTACTACCTGTGCCTGGCCGTGCTGCTGGCGACGGTCTATGGCGTCTGGCGGATGGTCAATTCGCGCTTCGGCCTGGTGATCCAGGGCTCGCGCTCAAACGACCGGCGAATGCGCGCGATTGGCTTTCCGATCTTCCGCTACAAGCTGGCATGCTTTGTCATCGCCGGCGTGCTGTGCGGCCTGTCGGGCGTGCTGCTCGCCAACCACACCAACTTCATCAGCCCCGCGCTGATGCATTGGACGCGCTCGGGCGACCTGATCGTGATGGCGGTGCTGGGTGGCATGGGGACGGTGTTCGGGCCGGTGATCGGCGCGATCGCGCTGCTGGTTCTGGAGGAGACGCTGCCGCATCTGATCGGCCTTGCCAGCAAGCTCATCACCGGCAAGGAGGTCGCGGCCGCGAAAGAATACTGGCAATTGATCCTTGGGCCGATGCTGCTGCTGGTCGTGATCTATGCGCGCGGCGGCATCGAGGGCCTGATCACGGGACGCCGCCGTGGCTGATGCGCTCCTCACCATCGACGGCTTGACCAAGCGGTTCGGCGGTGTAACCGCTTCCGACAATATCGTACTCGAGATTTCAGCCGGCGAGCTGCACGCCATCATCGGCCCGAATGGCGCCGGTAAGACCACGCTGATCGGACAGCTTGGCGGCGAGATCACGCCCGATGCCGGCCGCGTTCATTTTGGCGGCCAGGACATCACGGCGCTGCCCGCCTATGCGCGTAGCGCGCTTGGTCTTGCCCGCACGTTCCAGATCACGTCCCTGTTTCCCGACATGACGGCGCTCGACAATGTGGCGCTGGCGGTGCAAGCGCATGCCGGCCACTCGTTCCATTTCTGGCATGACGCACGCCGTGAGGCCGCGCTGCGTGAGCCGGCGCGGGCTTCGCTTAGCCGCGCCGGACTTTCGTCCCGTGCAAACGAGTTCGTCGCCAACATGAGCCATGGCGAGCATCGTCAGCTTGAGCTCGCCATGGCGCTCGCCACCAAGCCGCGGATGCTGCTGCTCGATGAGCCAATGGCGGGGCTTGGTCCGGAAGAATCCGCCCGCATGGTGCAGACGTTGCGCGAGCTCAAGCAGGAGCTCACCATCCTGTTGATCGAGCACGACATGGAGGCGGTGTTTGCGCTCGCCGACCGCATCACCGTGCTGGTTTATGGCCGTGTCATCGCCTCGGGAGCACCGGAGGCGATCCGTGCCAACGCCGAGGTGCGCCAAGCCTATCTGGGCGAGCAGGAAGCGGTGACCTCCCAAGGAGCGGGCCATGGCTGAACCGCTGCTCGAAGTCACCAACATCGAGACCAGCTACGGCCTGAGCCAAGTGCTGCACGGCATTTCGCTCAGCATTGCGCCGGGCGAGATGGTGACCCTGATGGGCCGCAACGGCATGGGTAAGACCACGACGGTGCGCTCGATCATGGGACTGACGCCGGCGCGCGCCGGATCGATCCGGTTCGGCAGGGAGGACATTCGGACGCTGCCGTCCTATCGGGTGGGTCAGCTTGGTATCGGGCTGGTGCCGGAGGGCCGTCAGGTCTTTCCGAACCTGTCATGCCGCGAAAATCTGGTGGCCACCGCGGCCAACCGTCTGGGCGCGACGGAACCGTGGACGCTCGATCGCGTCTGCGATCTGTTCCCGCGGCTCGCCGAGCGCTTCGGCAGCATGGGCAACCAGCTCTCCGGTGGCGAGCAGCAGATGCTGGCAATCGGCCGCGCTCTGATGACCAATCCGCGGCTCCTCGTGCTCGATGAGGCAACCGAGGGCCTCGCGCCGCTGATCCGCGCCGAGATTTGGCAATGCCTGACGCAGCTCAAGAATGCCGGGCAGTCCATCCTGGTGATCGACAAGAACGTCGAGGCTCTGACCAGGATTGCCGATCGCCATTATCTGATCGAGCGCGGCCGGGTGGTGTGGACCGGCACGTCCAAGGAGCTTGCCGCGGTGCCGGATGTGCAACACCGTTATCTTGGGATCTAGCCGGTCCTTCGCCGCGCGCGCTCGGGGCGCATCAGCCATTGCCGGAACGCGACGAAGTCGCGCTGGTCTTTTCTGAACTCGCGGTAGACGAGATACCACTCCTTGCCCTTGGGCACGGCAAGGTCGAACGGCGCAACCAGCCGTCCGGCGCGCAGGTCATCATCGACGTAGGGCCGGATGCCCATGGCGATGCCGACGCCGTCGGCCGCGGCCTGCAACGCCTGGCCGTAGTACTCGAATTCGGGTCCCTTGGCGGCGAGTCGCGTCACGCCGGCCGCTTTGAGCCAGAGCGGCCAGTCCTCGGCGGCGTGTGCGACGCGGAGCAGAGTCGGGCCCTTGAGATCGCCCGGCCGTTTCAATTGTGCTGCGAGGCGCGGCGCACACACCGGCTGCAAGTCGGCGGCGAACAGCCGTTCGGCGACAAGGCCCGTCCAATTGCCATCGCCCAGCGTGATGCCGCAGGTCCAATCGTCGGCGAAAGCCGCCGCGACGCCTCCGGCCGTGAAGCGCACCTCGATGTCGGGCTCCTTGCGGCGGAAATCGGCGAGTCGCGGAATGAGCCAGCGCGTGGCAAAGGTCGGCCCGACGCCGATCGTCAGCGTGCGCGCGTTGCCCTGCATCGTCACCTGCGCGGTCAGATTTGCGAGCGCGTCGAGCAGCGGTGTGAGGCCGGTCTGATAGGAGCGCCCGGCGGCGGTCATCGCCAGCCGGTTCGCGGTCCGCTCGAACAGCGCAACGCCGATCCGGTCCTCGAGCAGATGCACCATCCGGCTGATCGCAGCGGCGGACACGTTCAGTTCGCCGGCCGCGCCCGCGAAGCTGCCATGCCGCGCCGCCGCTTCGAACGCCCGGATGCCGTTGAGGAAGGGGAGCCGTCGCATGTGTTACCATCAGGAAAACTGATGCTAGGGCCAAGATAACTCAGTTTGTGCCCGGCGCTCAAGCGGCGCATCACCGTTACAACGCGCCGCACCGACTTCTCGCTTGGTTCGCCGGCGCCGCCGGGGGTTGACCATGACGCCGCTGCTCATCGCCGTTCTCAGTCTCACGATTGTGGCCACCTCGTTCCTGTCGGGCTTGTTTGGCATGGCCGGCGGCATGATCCTGATGGGGATCTTGATCGCCATCATGCCGCTGCCTGCCGCGATGGTGCTGCACGCGGTCACCCAGATGGCATCGAACGGCTGGCGGGCGCTGCTGTGGTGGCGCCACATTTGCTGGCGCCCGGTCGGCTTTTTCCTGCTCGGCAGCGTGCTTGCGCTCGCCATCTGGTCGCTGACCCTGTACGTGCCGAGCAAGCCGGTAGCGTATATTTTTCTGGGGGTCACGCCGCTCCTGCTTTACCTGCCGGCGAGTTGGAAGCCCAACCCCGACAGCGGCATTCAGGCGGGCGGCTACGGCGTGGTTTCCATGATGTTGATGTTGATCTCCGGCGTTTCCGGTCCGCTGATCGACAGTTTTTTCCTGGGCGGCAAGCTCGACCGCCGTGAGATCATCGCCAGCAAGGCGATCTGCCAGATCGCCTGCCACGGGATGAAGCTCGCTTACTTCGGCGGCATTATCGTCGAGGCGGCGTCGCTCGACCCGGTGCTGGCGGTGCTCGCGGTCGGCGCGGCCATGCTCGGCACCACGCTGTCCAAACGCTTTCTTGAGATGATGACGGACGCGCAGTTCCGCACTTGGGCGACGCGGCTGATCACCGTGATCGCGGGCTACTACGTGATCCAGGGGACTTATCTGCTGCTGACGACCTAGCGGCTGGCCTGCTCGTTGCGTGGCAGGTGCACAGTCTTGTACTGGGCAACCGCGTCTTTAGGTTATTGCCATGACCTCGCTTTCGGACCAGGGCTTCCTCGATCTCGGCGACCAGCAGCTCGAATACCGCATGATCGGACCGCGGCCGGACGCCGCGCCGACGCTGATTCTGCTGCATGAGGGGCTGGGCTGCGTCGGCATGTGGGGCGATTTCCCCGACACGCTGCAGGACGCGACCGGTTGCGGCGTGTTCGTCTATTCCCGCTTGGGCTACGGCCAGTCGTCTCCCGCCAAGCTGCCGCGCAAGCTCGACTTCATGCACGACGAAGCACGCAAGACGCTGCCGCATCTGCTTGCGACAATTGGATTTCGGCGCGGCCTGCTGGTCGGCCACAGCGACGGCGCGTCGATCGCCGCGATCTACGGCGGCAGCGTGCAGGATCACCGCATGGCCGGGCTGGTCCTGATGTCGCCGCATTTCATCGTCGAGGACATCACCAGCGCTTCGATTGCCGAAGTCCGTGAGGTCTACGACACCACCGATCTGCGCGCGCGGCTCGGCCGCTGGCACAAGGATGCCGACGCTACGGTGCATGGCTGGACTGACGTCTGGCTCACTAACGATTTCCGGGAATGGGACCTCACCGAAGACCTCGCCTACATCCGCGTGCCGATCCTGATCGTGCAGGGCGAGCACGACCAGTACGGCACCATGCGTCAGGTCGAAGTCGCGCAGGAGGAATGCTACTGCCCGGTCGAGGTGCTGGTGCTGCCGGACGCCAAGCACGTGCCGCACCGGGAGGCACCCCAAGCAACCCTCAACGCGGTGGTGGATTTCATCAAGAGGGCGCTGGTGGCGAGCGAACGGGCGGGTTGACCACCCCTTGCATGTATTGCAGAACATGAATTATAGTGCATATCCGGGAGGATATGCGGTCTTATGGCATCGACCGTCTCAAGTGGCGCCGTCGGGAAGCGGATGGAGAACGGCTCGCCCGGAAGCAGCCGCGCCGATGCAGCCTTCGGCGCGGAGATCGGCCGCCGGGTCAGGCAGGGCCGCGCCAAGCGCGGTATGACGCGCCGCCAACTCGCCCAGGAGTCCAACACTTCGGAGCGCTATCTTGCGCGGATCGAGAGCGGCGATGGCAATCCGTCGGCCATCGTGATGCGTGCCATCGCAGAGGCGCTCGAAATGCCGATCGTCGAATTGCTGCCAACCGCTCGCGGACACTCTGTCGCGCTCGATCACATCGTCGATCTGCTTGGTCAGGTCGCGCCCGACGACCTGCCGGCGATCGCCGGCCTAATCGAGAAACATCTTGGCAAGGCGGCATCCGCGGATCAAGCGCAGCGCATCGCGCTGGTCGGCCTGCGCGGCGCCGGCAAGTCGACGCTTGGCAACATGCTTGCTGACAAGCTTGGCTGTCCGTTCATCGAGCTCGACCGCATGATAGAGCAGGAATACGGCGCCAGCCTGCCGATGCTGATCGAGATGTCCGGCCTCGCCACCTTTCGCCGCTACGAGCGCTCGAGCCTGGAGCGCGTCGTCGCCGGGCACGAGCACGCGGTGATCGCGACCGCCGGCGGCATCGTGTCCAATCCGGAAACCTATGCGCTGCTGCTGCGCCGCTGCCACACGGTCTGGATTAGCGCGCGCCCCGACGAGCACATGAGCCGGGTGATGCGGCAGGGCGATTTCCGGCCAATGGCCAAGAACCGCGAAGCGATGGCCGATCTGGTCGCCATTCTGGATGCCCGTGAACAGGACTATGCTCGTGCGCAGGCGAGGCTCGATACGTCGGGCGCGACCGTGGAGCAGAGCCTCGCCAAGTTGAACAAAATCGTGTCGCCCTGGTTGAAGCGTTGAGGCGCGTTATGGCCGAAGCAGACCGCAAATTGTCCAACGGCAACAGCCGGATCGATTTCAAGACCGATCCATCGCGCTACCGACATTGGAAGCTTTCGTTCGCCGGCAACGTCGCCACGCTGACGATGGACGTCGACGAAAACGCGCCGCTGTTCGAGGGCTATCAGCTCAAGCTCAACTCCTACGACCTCGGCGTCGATATCGAATTGGCGGACGCGCTCGAGCGGCTGCGCTTCGAGCATCCTGAAATTCGCGTGGTGCTGCTGCGCTCCGGCAAGCCGCGGGTGTTCTGCGCAGGCGCCAACATCCGCATGCTGGCCGGCGCCAGCCACGCCCACAAGGTCAACTTCTGCAAATTCACCAACGAGACCCGCAACGCCATCGAGGACGCCAGCGAGTTCTCCGGTCAGAAGACGATCTGCGTCGTCACCGGCTCGTGCGCCGGCGGCGGCTACGAGCTGGCGCTCGCGGCCGACCACATCATTCTGGTGGATGACGGCTCCTCGACCGTGTCGTTGCCGGAGCTGCCGCTCCTCGCGGTGCTGCCCGGCACCGGCGGCCTCACGCGCGTCACCGACAAGCGCAAGGTGCGCCGTGATCATGCCGACGTGTTCTGCACCACGGAAGAGGGCGTTAAGGGCAAGCGCGCCGTCGAATGGAAGCTGGTCGACGAGGTGGTGCCGAACTCCAAGCTCGATGAGGCGGTGACCGCCCGTGCCAAGGAGTTTGCCGCGAAGTCGGATCGCCCGGCCGACGTCAAGGGCATCACCTTGGCGCCGCTGGACGTCAAGCCGACGTCGCAAGGCCGCGAGACCAAGCATGTCTCGGTCGGGATTGCCGACCGGATCGCCACCGTCACGCTGCGCGGGCCGCAAGCCGAGCCGCCCGCCGATGCCGACGCAATGCTCGGGCAGGGCGCGGCGTTCTGGCCGCTGGCGCTGGCGCGCGAGATCGACGACGCCATTCTGGACATCCGTCTCAACGAATTCGACGTTGCGGCGATCGTGTTCAAATCGGAGGGTGCCCCCGCCGCGGTGCTCGCCTATGACGCGTTCCTTGAAGCAAACAAAGGCCACTGGCTCGCGCGCGAAGTTCTCTTGAAATGGAAGCGCGTGCTCAAGCGCATCGATCTGACCTCACGAACGCTGGTGACCCTGGTCGAGCCCGGTTCGTGCTTCGCCGGCACGCTGGCAGAGTTGATCCTTGCCGCCGACCGCGCCTACATGATGGTCGGCCAGCGCGAAGGCGACAATCGTCCGCCGCCACAAGTCGCGCTCGCCGCGGTCAATTTCGGCGCCTTTCCGATGTCGAACGGCCTGACGCGGCTGGCGACGCGTTTCCTTGATGATGATGCAGCGCTCGCCGCCGCGAAGAAGTCCATTGGCGAAATGCTTGACGCCAAAGCCGCCGAGGATTTGGGCCTCATCACGTTTGCGCTCGACGACATCGACTGGGAGGACGAGATCCGCGTGTTCCTGGAGGAGCGCGCGAGTTTCTCGCCCGACAGCCTGACCGGCCTCGAAGCCAACTTGCGGTTCGGTGGGCCGGAGACGATGGAGTCGAAAATCTTCGCCCGGCTCACCGCTTGGCAGAACTGGATCTTTCAGCGCCCCAACGCGGTCGGCGAGGAGGGTGCGCTGCGCCGCTACGGCACCGGCCAGAAGGCCGTGTTCGATACCAAAAGAGTTTAGAGGAGGACGCGATGGACCTCATCAACGTCGACTACCGCGAGAAGATTCCGAACAACGTCAACCTCACCGAAGACCGCCGCGTGCTCAAAGCCTTGGAAGGCTGGCACCCCGGCTATCTCGACTGGTGGAGGGACATGGGGCCGGAGGGCTTCCAGGAGGCGATGGTGTATCTCCGCACCGCCGTCTCGGTCGATCCCAAGGGCTGGGCCAAGTTCGACTACGTGAAGATGCCGCAATACCGCTGGGGCATCCTGCTCGCGCCGCAGGAAGAGGGCCGAACCGTGCCGTTCGGCAAGCACAAGGGCGAGCCGGCCTGGCAGGAGGTGCCGGGCGAATACCGCGCCATGCTGCGCCGGTTGGTGGTGATCCAGGGCGACACCGAGCCCGCCTCCGTCGAGCAGCAGCGCTACCTCGGCAAGACCGCGCCGTCGCTCTACGACATGCGCAACCTGTTCCAGGTCAACGTCGAAGAGGGCCGCCACCTCTGGGCGATGGTCTACATCCTGCATAAATACTTCGGCCGCGACGGCCGCGAAGAGGCGGACGAGTTGCTGCGCCGGCGCTCCGGCAGCGAGGATTCGCCGCGCATGCTCGGCGCCTTCAACGAGAAGACGCCGGACTGGCTGTCGTTCTTCATGTTCACCTTCTTCACCGACCGCGACGGCAAGATGCAGCTCGAAAGTCTGGCGCAGTCGGGCTTCGATCCGCTGTCGCGCACCTGCCGCTTCATGCTGACCGAGGAAGCGCACCACATGTTCGTCGGCGAAACCGGCATCGGCCGCACCGTGCAGCGCACCTGCGAGGCGATGAAAGCCGCGGGTGTCGGGGATGCGAATGATATCGAGAAGGTGCGGGCGCTTGGCGTGGTCGACCTGCCGACTATCCAGAAGAAGCTCAATCTGCACTATTCGCTGTCGCTCGACCTGTTCGGATCCGAGGTTTCGACCAATGCGGCGAACGCCTACAACGCCGGCATCAAGGGTCGCTTCCGCGAAACGTCGATCGACGACGACCATAGGCTGGAGAGTTCGACCTACCCGGTACTCAAGTACGTCAACGGCGAGATCAAGCTGGTTGATGAGCCGGCGCTCACCGCGCTCAACATGCGGCTGCGCGACGACTACACCCGCGATTGTGCTAAGGGCATCGAGCGCTTCAACAAGATCATCGAGCGCACCGGCGTCACGTTCCGCCTCGCTTTGCCGCACGTCGCGTTCCATCGCCAGATCGGCGAGTTCAGGGACGTGGAGGCTACACCTGCCGGCGTGCTGATCGACGGCGCGACTTGGCGGCGCGACCGCGACAAGTACCTCCCGTCCGCCGCCGACGGTGAATTCATCGCGTCGCTGATGAAACCGGTGGCGGAGCCCGGTAAGTTCGCGTCGTGGATTTCGCCGCCCAAGGTCGGCATCGACAACCGGCCGGGCGACTTCGAGTACGTCAAGATCGCGGCGTGATGAAAGATGAACGCGTCTTCAAGTAGCTGAAGGCGGGTTCACCTACCTAACGCAAACATAATGTAGCCATCCCGAAACATGTCGGGAAGTGGGCGCATTGATTCCTCGCGGGTGAATCATCACCCAAGGAGAGGAACACAATGCGCAAGATCGTTCTCGCCCTCGCTGCTGTGGCTGCTGTCGGGTTGGCCATTCCCACGTTCGCGGCCACGCCGGCAGAAGCTCGCGACGTGATCGTGATCAACAAGAACATGCATCGTGATCATGGTCGGCACTATGGCTGGTACAAGCACCGCCATCACCGGCATTATCACGGGCACCGCCATCATCATGGCCATCATCATCATGGGCCGCGCGTCATTATCCGTTGACGGTGACGCGGCTTGATGAGACGGGGCGGCCTCGCGGCCGCCTCGTTTTGTGTTTTCGGCCCCCTCTTGGGCGCGTCGCGTGACGGGGTCTGCATCCTTCGCGGCTCGCACCGCTTTGCATCCGGGATTTGGCAGCCACGCCCACATCCCTTATCCATAGCCGGATGGAGAACCAGGGCCCGATCGAGACCGACGTGCTTGTCGTCGGCGCGGGCGCCGCCGGCATGACGGCGGCGCTGGTTTGCGCGCTGCAAGGTCTCGATGCTCTATTGATCGAGAAGTCCGCGCAGGTCGGTGGCACCAGCGCAACGTCGGCCGGTACGATCTGGGTGCCCGGCACCAGCCAGGCCATTGACGCGGGATTCCGCGAAGACCCCTCCGATGTGCGGCGCTATCTCGACGCGATCATCGGCCCGGCCGTTGACGGCAGGCGCGAAGCGTATCTGCAGAGCGGCTCCGAAGTCGTCGAATATCTCGCTTGCAATAGCGAGGTGAAGTTCTCGCTTTACGCGCGGCATCCCGACTACCTGATCAACCGGCCCGGCGCGACGGTGGCGGGGAGGGCGCTGGCGCCGCTTCCGTTCGACGGCCGGCTGCTTGGCAAGGACTTCGCGCTTCTCCGCCCGCCGATCGGCGAGTTCATGGCGCTCGGCGGCATGATGATCGGCCGCGACGACATCGAGCCGCTGGCGCGGCCGTGCGGATCTGTCAAGAATTTCCGCCGCCTGCTGTCGTTGCTGTGGCGGCACGCCGGCGATCGCCTGCGCTTCCCGCGCGGCACGCGGCCTCTGATGGGCAACGCTCTGGTGGCACGGTTGCTCTATAGCCTGCGTCTGCGCGGCGTACCGGTCTGGCTCAACGCGTCACTGCAGGAACTGACAGTAGTCAACGGTCGTGTCAGTGGCGCGGTTCGGCTCGTCGACGGCGAGAGCCGATGCGTTATCGCCCGGCGCGGCGTCGTACTCGCGACAGGAGGGTTTGGTGGCAGCGTCGAGCGGCTCAACGAATACGTGAGGCCGCCGTTCAAGCACGCGGTCGCTTTTGCCGGCGCGCAGGGCGACGGGATACGGCTTGCGCGCGCTGCAGGCGCGAGCGTCGAAGATGATCACACCTCGCCGGTATTCTGGACGCCGGTGTCGGAGACCGCATGGCTCGACGGTGGGCGCGGCGCCTATCCGCATCTTGCGCTCGACCGCGCCAAGCCCGGTTTGATTGCGGTAAACGCGGCGGGACTTCGCTTCGTCGACGAGGCGGTGTCGTATCATGAATTCGTGGTGGCGATGCATTGCTCGAACGAAACGGTGCCTACGGTACCGGCGTGGCTGGTTTGCGACCGGGACTTCGTGCGCAACTACGGGCTCGGGCGGGTGCCGCCGGGCCCGCGTCGGCTTAGCTCATACGTCAGGAGCGGTTATCTGATCCAGGCGCCAACGCTCGACGCCCTAGCGGCGAAGATCGGCGTCGGTGCCGCGGGCTTGCGCGATTCGGTCGCGCGCAACAACGGCTTCGCCGAAACCGGTGTCGATGACGATTTCGGCAAGGGCTCGACTGACTTCGACCGTCACAACGGCGATCCGAGCCATCAGCCCAATCCGTGTCTCGGCCCGATTGCGAGCCCGCCCTTTTGTGCGATGGCGGTCTACCCGAGCGCGCTCGGGTCGAGCGTGGGACTGAAAACCGACCCCGATGGCCGCGTGCTATCCGCAAGCGGCGAACCGATCAGTGGCCTCTACGCCTGCGGCAATGACATGGCGTCGATCATGCGCGGCCACTATCCCGGTCCGGGCATCACGCTCGGACCGGGCATGGTGTTTGCCTATCGTGCAGCCATGTCGCTGGCGCGCGGCGCCTAGCCGTTCTTTTTCTTCGCCTTCTGTATCGCCGTCCACACACGATACGGCGTGCACGGCGTATCGATGTGTTTGATGCCCAGCACCGACAGCGCATCGACGATGGCATTCACGCCGGCCGACAGCGAGCCGACCGTACCGGCCTCGCCCGCGCCTTTGACGCCGAGCGGATTGGTCGGCGTCGGCACCGGGTTGTCCTCGATCTTGACGTCGCAGAAGTTTTCCGCGCGCGGCATGGCGTAGTCCATGAACGAACCGGACACCACTTGGCCTGTCGCGTCGTAGGCCTTGTCCTCCATCAGCACCTGGCCCATGCCCTGGGCGATGCCGCCCATGATCTGGCCCTTCACCAGCATAGGGTTGATGACAGTGCCGACGTCGTCCACCACCCAGTAGCCGACCATCTTGGTGACGCCGGTCTCCGGGTCGATCTCGACCTCGCAGACGTGGGCGCCGTTCGGGAAGTTGCCGGAGCGCGCGCGATAGGTCGCGGTCTCGTACAGGCCCGGCTCCATGCCGGGCGGCAGCTTGTCGAGCTGGAACGCCGATTTCGCCACCTCGTGAATGCCGAGGCCGCGGTCAGTGCCGGCGATGGCAAAGCGGCCATCCTTGAATTCGATGTCGCCTTCCGAAGCCTCCAGCAGATGCGCGGCGAGCTTCTTGCCCTTGGCGACGACCTTCTCGCTGACCAGCGCGATGGCGCTGCCGCTCATGGTCGTCGAGCGCGAGCCGCCCGTGCCCATGCCGAAAGCGACGGCGTCGGTGTCGCCCTGGATGAACTTGATCCGGTCCGGATCGACACCGAGCCGGTCCACCAGGATCTGGGTCTGGATGGTGGCGTGGCCCTGGCCATGCGAGATCGAGCCGGTGACGAACGTCACGCCGCCGAGCGGATCGAACCGGATTTCCGCCGTCTCGATGGTCGGATCGGCGGCCTGCTCGATGGTGTTGGAGAGGCCGATGCCGCGCAACATGCCGCGCTTCACCGCCTCCTTGCGCCGTGCCTCGAAGCCCTTCCAGCCAGCGAGCATCATGGCGCGGTCCATGTTTTCCTCGAAGCGCCCGCTGTCGTAGGTGAAGGTGAGTGGTGTCTTGTAGGGCATCGCGGACGGCGGGATGGTGTTGCGCCGCCGTAGCTCGGCGGGATCGATTTTCATTTCGTCGGCGGCGATGTCGATCAGCCGCTCGATCATGTACGACGCCTCCGGGCGGCCGGCGCCACGATAGGGTGAGGTGCAGTGGGTGTTGGTGAGCATGCCGGACACGGCGACATGTGCCACAGGGGTAGTGTAAACGCCGCAAACCGTGCCGATGTTGACCACCGGCGGCATGGCGCCGCGGAACGACACGAACGCGCCGAGATTGCCGAAGCTGCGGATGCGCACGCCGAGGAATTTGCCATCTTTGTCGACCGCCAGCGCCGCATCGACGATGTTGTCGCGCGCATCGTCGTCGCTGATGTGCGCCTCGTTGCGGGTGCAGGTCCATTTCACCGGCCTGCCAGCGCGGCGCGCCGCCCAGAGCATCAGGATGATCTCCGGATAGACCGAGCCGCGCAGGCCATAGGAGCCGCCGATGTCGCCGGTGATCAGCCGCAGCTGCGCCTCCGGAATTTTCATTGTCGTCTCGGCGATGCCGTTGCGGAACAACCACGGCCGCTGGAAGCCGCAATGCAATGTGTATTTGCCGGTGCCGGCGTCATACTCGCCGGTGACGCCGCGCGGCTCCAGCGCGTTGGCGGTGACGCGGTTGATGACCAGTCTCTGCTCGACCACATGCGCGGCGCGCGCGAACGCTGCGTCCGTCGCCGCCTTGTCGCCGGCCTGGTAGAAATACGCCTCGTTGTTCGGACAATCGTCGTAGAGTTGCGGCGCGTCTTTGGCGAAGGCCGCTTCCGCTGACACCACTGCGGGACGCGGCGCGTAGTCCACGACAACGCGCTCGGCCGCATCCCGCGCGCGATCGAGCGTGTCTGCGACCACCACAGCCACCGGATAGCCGACATGCAGCGCGCGGCCGATGGCGATCGCCGGTCGGTGAGGCAGATACATCGGGCTGCCGTCGCGCTTCTTGTAAGGCGCCATCGACGGCATGGTGCCGAGCCCGTCGGTGCGATAGTCCTCACCGGTGAGCACGATCTGCACGCCGGGCATCGCCATCGCCGCACCCACGTCGATGCTGCGGATGTCCGCGTGAGCATGCGGCGAGCGTACGAGCGCGGCATGAAGCTCGCCGGCCAGCTTCAGGTCGTCGTAGTAGCGTCCGCGTCCGGTCAGCAGGCGCGGGTCCTCGCGGCGCAGCACCGATTGGCCGATTGAAAATTGCCCCATGAGTTGCTTCCGCGCGCCTACGTTTCCGCGGTCCGCACATGCGCGGCAAGCAGTGCCGGTAGCCGGGCTGGGTCGCCGCGCGCCATGCCGCACTCGGTGCCAACGCCGTCGACGCGTGTGTGGCGCCGCGCCGCGGCGAGCCGCGCGGCGTTGCCGGTCGCATCGTTGTGATGCACCAGGCCGAGATAGAGTTCGGTCTCGGGCGGCAGCTTTAGTTTTTCCAGCGGCGCGTAATAGGCATCGTCGGTGCGGCTCTTGATCACCGGCAGATGGAAGAACTGGATCGGCCGGCGCACCCGCACGACGATGGCGTTGACCATTTCGACCATGATGCCGGAGTCCTTGGGCAGTACCATGTGCTCGTCCGCCGGGCTGCCGTAGCAAAGGTGATAGCCAAGCTCGATCGGCTGCGGCACCGCGTCGCCGATCTTGGTCAGTACATCGATGGTCTCGGTGCGGAAGTCGACCGGGCCGGGTTCGTAGTAATTCTCCCAGGCCAGCACCTCCTGACAGACGTCCCACTGGATCGCGATGCGGTCGTTCGGTAACGTCTTGGCGATCGTCGCAACCTCGCCGATGAAATGCTTGGTCAGCGCTGGCAACAGCTTCGGCCGGTCGGCCGGCACCATGTTGTTGTAGGTCGGCGCGATCGGGGTCGGGATGCTGATCTGGAATTTCACATGGGCGGGGATGACGCCGGATTTCTGCAGCAGCTCGAACCGGCCCCACGATTCGATCGCCATGTCGGCGTAGCCGGTCTTGAAGTCCTTGGCATCGGGTGTCGCGCCCGGCTTGATACGCTGCCGCGGAATTTCCCGCACCACCTTGCCGTCCCATTGCACGAACTTGAACGGCGGTACGTCCTTGGCGGGCTCAATCGCGGGATTTTCGGCGAGCACGTCCTGCAGAAAGCGAATCCAGGTTTTGCGGATGCCGGTCTCGCCGTCCGGCAGCCGCCGCACGTGCTGCCCTGCGGCGCTCGATAACGTGCGGAATACCGTCTCAGCATCGGGCAGGGGAATGCTGCCGACAAAATGGACGATCGGTTGCTTGCTGCGATCTGCGCTCATGAGCGTTCCATCCGCGATTGTTCTTCAACGCGGCAAGCCTAGCGGTTTCGCACCAAGGCCGAAAGCATCGCCCTCGCATGGTGGCGCTGCGATGATAGACTGACGGCCGCCGGGAGGATCGCCATGAAAAGAATTGCCGCGCTCGCGCTTGGCTTCGCCATGGCTTTGGGCACTAGCGGGGCACACGCCCAATCCGACGACTATCCGTCCCGCAACATCACCTTCCTCTGCCCATTTCCCGCCGGCGGCGGCACCGACTTCCTCACGCGCATGCTCGCGCAGGAGCTGCAGGACAAGCTCAAGCGGCCGGTGATCGTCGAGAATCGCCCCGGCGCCGGAACGCAGCTCGCCGCCGGCGCTACGGCGAAGTCGGCACCCGACGGCTACACACTGTTCCTGGCGCCGATCACCACGCTGGCGATCGGGCCGAGCTTATTCAAGTCGCTGCCCTACGACACCGTGAAGGATTTCGCCCCGATCGGGCTGGTCGGCTCGGCGCAGTTTGCGCTGGTGGCCAATCCTTCGCTCGGCGCCGCCACGCTTCCGGAGCTGATCACGGTGATCAAGAGCAAGAACGGCCAGATCAGCTACGCCACGTCGGGCGCCTCGACGCCGCATCACCTGTTCATGGAGATGTTCCTGAAATCGATCGGCGCGACCGCACAGCACATTCCTTATCGTGGCAGCGGCCCGGCGCTGACCGACGTGATCGCCGGTCAGGTGCCGATCATGATGGTCGATCTCGCCGTCGCGCTGCCGCAGATCCGCGCCGGCAAGGTGACGGTCTACGGCGTCACTTCGCCCGAACGGATCAAGGCAGCGCCGGAAATCCCGACCATCGCGGAAGCCGGCCTGCCGGGCTATGCGGCGACCGGCTGGTTCTCGGTGGTGGCGCGCGCCGGCACGCCGCGGCCGATCGTCGACAAGCTCAATGCGGTGCTCATGACCTATCTCAAGCGCGACGAGGTCCGCGACAAGCTCGAGGCCCACGCCATCGAGCCGCGCACCAGCACGCCGGACGAGATGCAGAAATACCTGGCGTCCGAGATCGTTAAATGGGCGAAGGTCGTCAAGGACGCCGGCATCGAGCCGCAGTGAGGCCAACCGCGCTGGATCACAGGTCCGCGCTAATCGAGCTTCGGGATCTTCGCCTGCTCGATGATCTTGGCATATCGCGCGACGTCGGCCTTGAACTGCGCTGCGAACTCGGCCGGGGTATTGCCGACCGGCTCCTGACCGACCGACAACAGGCGCTCGCGCACCTGCGGGTCGGCGAGCACCTTGGCGATCGCCTGCTGGATCGCCAGCACAGTGTCGGGCGGCGTCCCGGCGGGCGCGAACAAGCTGTTCCAACTGCCTTGCTCGAAGCCGGTCACGCCCTCTTCGCTCACGGTCGGCACGTCCGGCAACTGAGACATTCGCTTGCGGCCGGTGACCGCCAGCGCCCGAACCTGGTTGCCCTGGATAGCCGCGAGGCCGGTCGACTGCGGCAGGAACGCTAGCTGGACGTCGCCGGCAATCATGGCAGTGATCATGGGCGCATCACCGCGATAAGGAATGTGCACGAGATCGATACCCGCGGAGGTTTTGAGCAATTCCGCGAACAGATGCAGCGAGGAGCCCGGACCGCTCGAAGCATAGTTCATGCTGTCGGGCCTGGCCTTGGCCTGTGCGATCAATTCGCGCAGCGTGGTCGCGGGATGCTTGAACGAGCCGCATACGATCGTCTGGGTGGCGATCACCATCGTGACCGGTGCGAAATCCTTGAGCGGATCGAATGGCAACGATTTGTAGAGCGGCCCGGAGCTGGCGTGCGCGCTGGTGTGCAGCAAGAGCGTGTAGCCGTCCGGCGCCGCTTTCGCGACCACGTCCGAGCCGACGTTGCCACCGGCGCCTGGGCGGTTGTCGATCACCACCGGCTGCCTGGTCTGCTCCGAAAGCTTGTGGCCGATGATCTGGGCCAGCACGCTCACGCCGCCGCCTGGCGCGTAAGGTACGACGATACGGACGGTCCGGTTCGGCCACCCTTGCGCAGCTGCAGGGTCGGCGATGCCACACGCCGCCAGCGCGATTGACAGCGCGATGAACGGTACCATCATCGTGAACCCCCCGGCGTGAAGTCTTGTGCGTTCAGCGGCCTTCGTCGCGTTTCGAGTCTCTCTCTCAGTCCAGTTTCGGGATTTTCGCGTCGGCGATCACCTTGGCAAACCGGGCGATGTCAGCGCGATACAGCGCGTTGAGCTGTTCCGGTGTGCTGCCTACCGGCTCGTTGCCGGCGGAGCGCAAGCGCTCGACAACGTCCGGCGACTTCAGCACTTCGGCCGTTTCGCGTTGCAGGCGCAGGACGATGTCACGCGGTGTGCCCGCTGGTGCGAACAGGCCGTACCAGGAATCCTCTTCAAGACCTGGGACGCCGGCCTCGAGTAGCGTCGGTACCTGGGGCAGCGCCGCCGAGCGCTTTCGCCCGGTCACGGCGAGCCCCCGGACCTGCCCGTTGTTCACCTGCGGGACGCCGGTGCCTGCCGGCATGAAACCGATCTGCACGTCGCCCGATAGCAGCGCTGTCAGCATCGGCGCGTCGCCGCGATAGGGAATATGCGCGATGTCGAGCCGGGCGCCGTGCTTGAACATTTCCGCCAGCAGGTGCAGCGGAGCGCCCAAGCCGCTCGAACCGTAGTTGAGCGCGCCAGGTTTGGCCCGCGCAAGCGCGATCACCTCCTGGATCGTCGCCGCCTGCATCTTTTGCGAGCCCACCAGCACGAACGGGTTGGCGGCGACCTGCACGATTGGCTCGAACGCCTTGAGCGGATCGAATGGCAGCGTGCGATAGAGCGAAGCGCTGATGGCGAGGGCGTTGACCGTCAGCAGCACGGTGTAGCCGTCGGGCGTCGCCTTGGCGACCGCGTCGGCGCCGAGGGTGCCGCCGGCGCCCGGACGATGCTCGATCAGCACGGGCTGTCCGATCCGTTCGGACAGCTTGGTGCCCACAATGCGCGCCATGGTGTCGACGCCACCGCCCGCCGGGAACGGCACCACGATGCGGACGGTCCGGTTCGGATAGGCCTGCGCGAGCGCTCGATCCATCAGCGCGCACGTCACGAGGATGAGGCTCGACAGCAACAACAGCCTTCGCATTTTCTTTGTCTCCTTAATCCTGCTTCGGAATCTTGGCGTCGGCGATGATCTTCGCGAATTTCACGATGTCAGCGCGGAAGCGGGCGTCGAATTCCTCCGGCGTGCTACCGACGCCTTCGTTGCCGCCAGTGCGCAGCCGCTCGATCACGTCCGGCAGCTTGAGCACCCTGGCGGTCTCCTGCTGCAGCCGCAGCACGATCTCGCGCGGCGTCCCTGCCGGCACAAAGTAGCCTTGCCAGCTGGTGGACTCGAATCCGGGAATCGTCTCCGCGATGGTTGGCGTGTCGGGCATCGCCGGCGAGCGCTGCGCGCCGCCAATCGCCAACGCCTTGATCCGGCCGTCCTTGACCAGCGGCAACGTTGTCGCCATTGGCATCACGCCGAGCTGGATCTCGCCTGAGATCAAGGCCAGGTTGGCCGGCGCATCGCCACGATAGGCCACCGCCTGAATGTCTAGGCCGGCTGCGCTCTTGAGCATCTCCATGGTCAGGTGCAGCGGGTTGCCGATCCCTGTCGATCCATAGTTCAGCGCGCCCGGTTTCGATTTCGCGAGCGCGATGAGCTCGGCGACATTGTTGGCTTCCAGCTTGGGGGTGGCGACCAGGATGAGCTGTGACCTGACCAGTTGCGTTACGGCGATGAAATCCTTGTTCACGTCGAACGGCAGCGTCTTGTACAGCGACGGGCTGATCGCAATGCCGTTGACGGTCTGCAGGACGGTGTAGCCATCGGGCGCCGACTTTGCGAGCACGTCGGATGCGAGATTGCCGCCGGCGCCGGCCCGGTTCTCGATGATGACGGATTGGCCGAGGCCCTCGGCGAGCTTGCCACCGATCAGGCGCGCCAGCACGTCGACCGCGCCACCGGCCGCAAACGGGACCAGGATGCGGATCGGGCGGTTGGGGTAGGTCTGGGCGAGCGAGTTGGATGCAGTAACCGCAACCAAGACGAGCGCAAGTGCGAACCACAGACGTCGCATAGAGGCGCCTCCCCGTCATGCGCGGGCATAGCCGTCCAAAGCACGGCGTCGCTACGCTCGCCTATGCCCGCGCATCCCTCATTCTCGCAGTATGATGGATTGCCGGGTCAAGCCCGGCAATGACGAATTGAGAGAGCGCGTCGAGTCGCCGCGCTACTCCGCCGCTTGCTTCTTCGGCCCGGCGTGCGCCGAGATCATGTAGTCCAGCGCCGCCTGCACGCCGCCCTTCTTGTGCGGAATACCGGCGAGCGAGAGCGCCATCTCGGTGATGCCGAGCGCGCCGAGCTGCTGGCCGTCGTTGACGTCGCCGAGGTGGCCGATGCGGAAATACTTGCCGGTGTAGGCCCCGAAGCTCGCGCCGTACGAGATGTTGAAGGTGTCGAGCGCGAGTGAGCGGAACGCGTCGGCGTTGTGGCCCTCCGGCAGCATCACCGCCGTAATGGTCGGCGAATAGTACTTCGCGTCCTTGCACATGATCTCGAGGCCCCAGGCGCGTACCGCGCGCCGCGTTGCTTCGGCCAGCCGGTCATGCCGCGCGAACACGTTGTCGAGGCCTTCCTCGTGCAGCATCGCGATGCCGGCTTCGAGGCCGTGCAGCATCTGGGTCGCCGGCGTGTAGGGGAAGAAGCCGACCTTGTTCATGTTGAGCATGTCGTCCCACGACCAGAACGACTTCGGCATCTTCGAATTCTTCGAGGCCGCCAGCGCCTTGTCGCTGACCGCGTTGAACGACATGCCGGGCGGCATCATCAGGCCCTTCTGCGCGCCGCCGACCGTGACGTCGACGCCCCACTCGTCGTGGCGATAGTCGGCCGAGGCGAGCGAGGAGATGGTGTCGACCAGAAGCAGCGCCGGATGCCCGGCGGCGTCGATCGCCTTGCGGATCTCGGCGATCGGCGACAGGCAGCCGGTCGAGGTCTCGTTGTGCAGCACGCAGACCGCCTTGATCTCCTTCTTGCTGTCCTTGCGCAGATATTGCTCGATCGCGTTGGGATCGGCGCCGATCCGCCAGTCGGTCGGGATGAACTCCGGCTTGAGGCCGATCGCCTCAGCCATCTTCTTCCACAACGTGGCAAATTGGCCGGTCTCCACCATCAACACGCGGTCGCCCACGTTGAGCGTGTTGACCAGCGCAGCCTCCCACGCGCCGGTTCCAGTCGCGGTGTAGATGATCACCGGGCTGGTGGTCTTGAAGATGGTCTTGATGCTTTCGAGGCAGCGCTTGGCGAGCTTGGCGAACTCCGGACCGCGATGGTCGATGATCGGCGTGTCCATCGCCCGCAAGACGCGGTCGGGCAGCGGCGTCGGCCCCGGAATCTGGAGGAAATGTCGCCCGACGCTGCGTGCGGAATTCTGGGCCATCGTTGCAAAGCTCCGGCTGAGAAGGGGGTTCTGGCCGGGACAAACACCGGATGCGGCGGTCGGGTCAAGCCCCCCAAAATCTATCGGTCAATAGGGGATTACCGGCCAATCCCAAGCTTCTCGATCACGCCAGTCCAGCGCGCCACATATTCAGCCACGGTGGTGGCGAATTCCTCCGGCGTGCCGGCCTTGGCGTGGTTGGCCATGCCGCGCAGCCGCTCCCGCATGGCGTCGGTGTTCACCACCTTGGCGATCTCCCGGTTGAGGCGCTCGACGATCGGCCTTGGCGTTTTTGCCGGAGCGGCGAGGCCGAGGATGGTGCCGACAAAGAAACCCGGCGAAATTTCGCCGAACGACGGCGTGTCGGGGAGGAGCGGCTCGCGTGCCGTCGAGGACACCGCCAGCGCCCGCAACTTGCCGCCGTTCACCAGCGGGGCGAGCGTGAGCATGGAGTTGATCGCCATGTCGACGCGGCCGCCGATCACGTCGTTGACCGGGCCCGCGCCGCCCGGGTACGGCACGTGCGTCCACTTCACGCGGAAGCGCTCCTGGCAGACCTCGCCGATCAGGTGCTGGGTCGAGCCTGCCCCCGTGCTGCTGAAGTTGATTTTTCCCGGGTCCTTTTTCGAAAGCTCCAGCAGGTGGGGGAATGATTTCGCCGGATGATCGGGTGCGACCGCGATGGCGAAGCTCAATTCGCTGATCTGGCAGATGAAGGCGAAGTCCTTCACCGCGTCGAACTTGATACTCTTGGCATAGAGTCCAGGCAGCGTGGTGTGACCACCGGTGACGAACAGCAATGTGTTGCCGTCGGGTACAGCGCGCGCCACGTATTCGCCGGCGATCAATCCACCGGCGCCGGCGCGCGGCTCCATGACGAAGCTGCGGTCGATCGCGGGGCCGACGCGATCGCCGATCAAGCGGCCCAGCGTATCGGCCTGCCCACCGTGCAAAGTGGGCAGAATGACTCGGATCGGACCGGACGGCAGATCGGACGCCTGCGCGCGCACGAGCGCCGGCGCCATCGGCACAAATGCCGCGGCGAGGCCGTATTGAAGGACTTTTCGCCGGTTGTAAATCTTCGCGCGGGCCCGCGGTCTCATTGGTCAATCCTCCCATCTCGTCTGATCGCTCGCCCAACGTCGGCGAGCGTTGCCCGGACGCGTTCGCGTCGACTAAGTTCGAGCGTCGCCGAGTTCTCTCTCAATCACAGCACGGTTTTTTCCCATGGCAAAGCGCGTCTTCCGGGCTGACCATTGCGGCAGCCTCATACGTCCTGACAAGCTGCGCAGAGCCCGTATCGATCGCCTGCACGGCCGCATCGGTGACGCCGAGCTCACGGCGATCGAAGATGAGGCGATCATCGACGTGTTGAAGATGCAGCGCGATGCCGGCATCGAAATCTACTCCGACGGTGAATTCCGGCGCGCATTCTGGCTCTCCGCCATCTCGGACAACTTCTTCCATGGCTTTGAGGACCGCGGCATCGATTACGTGCGCTATCCCACGCTGGTGGGCAAAGAGGTCGAGGACCGCGAGGAGTTCGTGCCGCAGTTTCCAGTGGTGGTAGACCGGCTGCGTGTGAAAGGCAGAATCACCGGCGACGAAATCAGGTTTTTGAAAAAACATTCGCCCGGAACGTTCAAGATGACGCTGCCGAGCCCGGTCACGCTCTCCGCGACACAATATCGAGCCGGAATCAGCGAGCGTGCCTATCCGACGTGGCAGGATTTCTTCGAGGACTTCACGCGGCTGATGGCGGCGGAGGTGAAGGCGATCGCCGACGATGGCGTCACCTACGTGCAGATCGATGCTCCCGGCTACAGCCGCTTCATCGTGCCCGAGCGCCTGAAGGAGCAGGTGCTCGACAGGGGCCTCGATCCGAATAAGGAGCTCGACGGGGTGCTTGCCGCCGAGAACATGCTGCTGCGCGCGGCAAAGCGCGAGGGCGTCACCGTCGCGGTACACATCTGCCTCGGCACCTACATTCTCGGCCCGCAAGGACCGCTCGGCGGTGCCGGCTCGACCTACCAGGCGCCAACCGTCGGCAAGATCATCGACGCGCTGCAAGCCGACACGTTCCTGATCGAATATTCAGAGCGCTCCGGCGCACTCAACTCGCTGCGTGATGTACCCAAGAACAAGATCATCTCGCTCGGCCTGATCAATATTCGCGATCCACGGGTTGAGACGGTTGAGGAACTCGCCGGCAAGCTCGACAAGGCATCGAAGTTCGTCCCGTTGGAAAATCTCAGCATCTGTCCCAACTGCGGCTTCTCGGGAGCCGGTGCCGACGCCTGGATCGACCAGGACACCCAGCGCCGCAAGCTCGATGCGATGGTGGAGACCGCGCGCCGCGTGTGGGGTTAGAGTTCGGGCAATTTTCGAGGATAGCGCCCCGTCGCACGCCGCGGATATAAGGGGATCGCCGGACCAGGCCGGCGGTAGGAGATGTGTGTGGCGGAACGCCTGTTGCCCGGACTGGAGCGCCGGCTCAAGGCCGAGATTTCCGGCGGTGTGCAGTTCGACCGCTTCACCCGCGGCCGCTATGCCACCGACGCTTCGCACTACCAGATCATGCCGCTCGGCGTGGTGACGCCGCGCACGATCGAAGAAGCCGAGCGCGCGATCGCGCTGGCCCGTGACGAAGACGTCACCGTGCTGCCGCGCGGCGGCGGCTCATCGCAGGCCGGGCAGACGGTGAATTCGTCGCTGGTGATCGACTGCTCGAAGCATCTCACCCGCATCCTCGACCTCGACGTCGTGGGCCGGCGCTGCCGGGTCGAGCCTGGCATCGTGCTCGACGATCTCAACCGCGCTCTCAAGCCGCACGGCCTGTGGTTCCCGGTCGATGTGTCGACTGCCTCGCGTGCCACCATCGGCGGCATGACGGCGAACAATTCCTGCGGTGGTCGCTCGCTGCGCTACGGCAACACGCGGGAGAACGTGCTCTCGATCGACGCGATGCTGGCGGACGGCAGCAAGGCGCACTTCGGCCCGGTCGCGACGGACCTGTCCGATCTTGCAACTGATTCGCCGCTGCGGCCGCTCGCCGCTGATCTGTTTGCACTTGGCGCGCGGGAGGCGGACGAGGTCGCGGCGCGGTTTCCCAAGGTGCAGCGCCGGGTCGGCGGCTACAACATCGATGCGCTGGTGCCGGGGAGGAACGACATCAACCTGGCGCACATCCTGGTCGGCTCGGAAGGCACGCTCGCGTTCTCTACCGCGATCGAGTTGAAGCTCTCTCCCGTGCTCGGCCGCCGCGCCGTCGGCGCGGTGCATTTCGGCAGCTTCAACGAGGCGATGGCGGCCGCGCAGCACATCGTCAGGCTTGCGCCCATTGCCGTCGAGCTGGTCGACGCGACCATGATCGCGCTCGCCCGCGACATCGCGATGTTTCGCCCGACGCTGGAAGCCTTCGTGCGCGGTGAGCCGGCCGCCATCCTGCTGGTCGAATTCGCTGAGACCGAATGGGACGAGAACACCCGCCGCCTCGCGCGCCTGCATGAGCTGATCGGCGATCTCGGCTTCGCCTGGTCGCATCCCGGCGACTATTGGGGCGGGGTGGTCGACGTGCTCGACCCGAAGCTGCAGGCGGCGATCACCGAGCTGCGCACCGCCGGTCTCAACATCATGATGTCGATGAAGGATGCTGGCAAGCCGGTCTCGTTCGTCGAAGACTGCGCGGTGCCGCTCGAGCATCTTGCCGACTACACGGCGCGACTGACCGACGTGTTTCTCAAGAACGGCACGACCGGCACCTGGTACGCCCACGCTTCGGTCGGATGCCTGCACGTGCGGCCGGTCCTCAACCTGCGGCTGGAGAAGGACGTCAAGGCGATGCGCGCGATCGCCGAGCAGGCGTTCGCGTTCGTGCGCGAGTACAAGGGCTCGCACTCCGGCGAGCACGGCGACGGCCTGGTCCGCTCGGAGTTCAACGAGCCGATGTTCGGTTCGCGATTGGCGCGCGCGTTCGAAGAGGTGAAGGATCGCTTCGACCCGGACGGGCTGTTCAATCCAGGCAAGATCGTGCGCGCGCCGAAGTTCGACGATCGGACGAACTTCCGCTACGGCCCGGACTATCGCCCCGAGCCGATGACGACGCAGCTCGACTGGTCCGCCTATCCGGGCGCCGGCGCCGGTTTTCAGGGCGCAGTCGAGATGTGCAACAACAACGGCGCCTGCCGCGCCTCGGCGGGCGGCGTGATGTGCCCGAGCTATCGCGTCACCCGCGAGGAGCGTGACGTCACCCGTGGCCGCGCCAACTCGCTGCGGCTTGCGATCACCGGCCAGCTCGGTCCGGATGCCCTCACATCGAACGAGATGGCGGAGACGATGAAGCTCTGCGTCTCCTGCAAGGGCTGCCGCCGCGAGTGTCCGACCGGCGTCGACATGGCGCGCATGAAGATCGAGGTGCAGGCCGTGCGCGCGAAGAGATACGGCCTCAGCCTGCACGACCGGCTGGTCGGGTACCTGCCGCGCTATGCGCGCTATGCCAGCAAGATGCCGTGGCTGATGAACCTGCGTGATGCATCGCCCCGCGCGGCGAAGCTATCCGAGACGCTGGCGGGCTTCAGCACGCGGCGCAGCCTGCCGAAGTGGCGCGCCGACGTGTTTCGTGACCCGCCCGGCCGGGTGGTCATCGGCAAGGAGGTCGTGCTGTTTGCCGACACGTTCAACCGCTACTTCGAGCGCGAGAATCTCGATGCTGCGGTGGCGGTTTTGGTGATGGGCGGCTACCACGTTCGGGTGGCGCAGCCGGCCGGCAGCCCGTGGCGTCCGCTGTGCTGCGGCCGGACCTTTCTGTCCGTCGGTCGGGTGGACGAGGCGCGCAAGGAAGCGGAGCGAACGCTTGCGGCGCTGGCGCCGTTCGTATCGCGCGGAATTCCGGTGGTCGGCCTTGAGCCGAGCTGTTTGCTCAGTTTCCGGGATGAAATTCCGGCCATGGTGAAGACCGACCTGGCCAGGCAGGTGGCGGCTCACGCGCTCACCTTCGAGGAATTCCTGCTGCGCGAGTCGAAAGCGGATCGGCTGCATCTCTCTCTTAAGAAGATCGCCGACCGTGCGCTCCTCCATGGCCACTGTCATCAAAAGGCATTCGATGCCTTCAGCCCGGTCGAACAGGTGCTCAAGCTGATCCCGGGTCTCAAGGTCGAGCCGATCGAGTCGAGCTGCTGCGGCATGGCGGGCAGCTTCGGCTACCACGCCGATACGATCGACGTGTCGCTGGCGATGGGTGAGCTGTCGCTGTTGCCCGCGGTGCGCAAGGCCGAGGCCGATACCATCATCGTCGCCGACGGCACTTCATGCCGCCATCAGATCCACGACGGCGCGGGGCGCGACGCGCTCCATGTGGCGCGGGTGCTGGCGATGAGTCTCGCGACTAACTGAGCCGCACCTTCCGCTCACAGAACGCCCACAGCAGCGGAAAGAGCCGCGGATTGAACGTGCCCTCGGCGCAGTCGCGCGCCTCGTCCTCGGTGAGCGGAATGGCGCCGCCCATGATCTCGGCCTGGAGCTGGATCTGCGCGTTCTCTTCGAGGAATGTGCAACAGAAGAATGCTTCTTCCACGCTGGCGCCGACCACGACGCTGCCGTGCCCGCGCATCTGAGCGACCCGGTGATTACCGAGCGCGCGCGACAGGTCCGCGGCCTGCTCATCGTTCACCACCAGACGCGGGTTATTCCAGGTCGGCACGCCGGTACAGAGAAACGAGCCGTGCAGGAACACCGGCTTGAGCTCCTTGCCGGCTATGCCAAGCGCGCGGGCGTGCGGCGCGTGCAGGTGCACGACGCACATTGCGTCGGGCCGGTCGCGATGGATCTGGGTGTGGATGCGCCATTCGAGCGGGATCAATCCGCCGGGATGTTCGATGATGGAGCCGTCGATGTTGTAGACGAACATGTGCTCCGCCCTCACCACGGTCTTGTCGGTGCTGGCGCCCGGACTGATGAAGCATCTGTCGGTGCCAGGCACCCGGACCGAGACGTGCCCGAACATCCCGATCGTGCCTTGCAGGTTCAGCATGCGTGTTATGGTCGCAGTCTTTTCGCGCAGCAATGCCTTGTCGCTCATATGAACGCGCACTCCGTACTGTGACTCACTATTGCGACTTCGCCGCGCCGGCGCGCTCGATGATACCGCCCCAGCGGTCGATCTCCGAAGCCAGGAATTTCTGCAGTTCCGGGGGCTGCTGGCTGACGGTCGGTATGGCGCCGAGCCGCACGATCAGCGCGTGGATGTCCGGCATCGCGGCGACCGCCTTCAGCTCGGCGTGCAGGCGATCGACCACCGGCTTGGGTGTGGCCGACGGTACGCACATCAGCGTCCAGCCGACCGCGTCGAAGCCGGGCACCGCCTCGGCGATGGTGGGGATGTCGGGCGCGGCCGGCACGCGGGTCGTCGAAGTGACGCCGAGCCCGCGCACCTTGCCGGCGGCCGCCGGTCCCAGCGCGGTGCCGGTGTCGGCGAACATCAGCGCGACGTGGCCGGCCATCACGTCGTTGAGGCCCTGCGGTGCGCCGCGATAGACCACGCCGTTCATGCGGGTGCCGGTCATGGCCTGAAACAGCTCGGCGGCGAGGTGCAGCGACGAGCCCGGCCCGCTGTGGGCGAACGAAATCTCGCGGGGCTTCTGCTTCAACAGCGCGACCAATTCAGCGACCGACTTCACCGGCAGGTCGGGATTGGTCACCAGCACCAGCGGCGTGTGGAACAGGAGATGGACCGCCTGCAGGTCCTTGAGCGTGTCGAACGGCAGCGCCTTGAACAGGCTGGGGTTGGCGGCGAGCAGGCTCGCCGGCGCCAGCACAGTGTGTCCGTCCGGCGCGGATTTGGCGACGTAGCCGGTCGCGATCACGCCGCTGCCGCCGGCGCGGTTCTCGATCACTACCGGCTTGCCCAGGCGCTCCTGCAGCTTCGGCGCTATGGCGCGCAGCACCGCGTCGATGCTGCCGCCCGGCGGGAACGGCACCACGAACGTAACGGGGCCGGTGGGATAGCTCTGCGCCCATGCCTGTGGTTGAAGGAGAAGACCGAACAGCGCTGCGACGGGCAGCATGGATCGCCGCGTGATCATGGCCTTCCTCCCAGAATTACAACAACGTACACATCCAAGCAGCGCGCGTACATGCGTGGGTGAGGCACAGCCGTCATGCCTGCGAAAGCGGGCATCCAGTACGCCGCTGCGGCACAGAAATCTTCAAGACGAGTGTTTACTGGATCATCCGCTTTCGCGGATGATGACAGTCCCGCTGCAGGGAGGCCACAAATGCCGCTGCCGCTCTTACCCACCTCGCTGGTCGGCTCCTACGCTCAACCGGACTGGCTGATCGACCGCAAGAACCTGGCCGGCCGCTTTCCGCCGCGAGTGCGCGCCAAGGAGCTGTGGCGCGTCGCGCCGGAGTTTCTCGATCAGGCGCAGGACGATGCGACCTTGCTCGCCATTCACGACCAGGAGCGCGCCGGTCTCGACATCATCACCGACGGCGAGATGCGGCGCGAGAGCTATTCCAACCGCTTCGCCACCGCACTCGAAGGCGTCGACATCGACAATCCCGGCACCGCGCTTGACCGCTCCGGTCATCCCAATCCGGTGCCGCGCGTCGCCGGCAAGGTGCGGCGCAAGCATCCGGTCGAGGTGAAAGATGTACAGTTCCTGCGCGCCAACACCACGCGCACCATCAAGATCACCGTGCCGGGTCCCTTCACCATGTCGCAGCAGGCGCAGAACGACTTTTACAAGGACCTGGAGGAGATGGCGTTCGACTACGCGGCCGCGGTCAACGCCGAGATCAAGGATCTGTTCGCGGCCGGCGCCGACATCGTGCAGATCGACGAGCCATACATGCAGGCGCGGCCGGAGCCGGCGCGGCAATTCGGCTTGAAGGCGTTCAACGCGGCGCTCTCGGGTGTCAAAGGCACCACCGCGGTGCACATCTGCTTTGGCTACGCGGCCGTCATTCATGTGCGGCCGCCGGGCTATTCGTTCCTGCCGGAGTTTGCGCATTCGCTGGTGCAGCAGGTCTCGATCGAGACCGCGCAGTCGAACCTGGATTGCTCGGTGCTGGAAAAGCTGCCGGGCAAGACCATCATCCTCGGCGTGCTTGATTTGTCTGACATGAAAATCGAAACGCCCGAGACGGTCGCCGGCCGCATCCGCCGCGCGCTCCAGCATGTCCCGGCAGAGCGCGTCGTGGTGGCGCCGGACTGCGGCCTGAAGTACCTGCCGCGCGACGTCGCGTTCGACAAGATGTGCGCCATGGTCGAGGGCGCGAAGATCGTGCGCAAGGAGTTGGAGGGGTAGTGGCTTGACCGCGAGCGATCGCGCGGAAGGAAAAACTCGCGTTTCCGGCCCAAAACGCACTTATCCCCGCCCCGGAATCCTCGCTTATCATGTGCGTGCCTTGCTCGATCGAGGGCGCTGTCATGAGGCGTCGTGGTGGTGGAGCAGGGTGCGGCGCCCGCGGTTGATCCTCGCAAGATCGGCACCGGGAGGCCCCGGGTCACCGTCCTCGCCAACTACGTGGCGGCGCCCTTCAGTGGGCTGGTGGGGACCGGAGGAAGCAAGGCGAAAGCCGAGCGATCCCGCGGTGGAAGGTCCACCCATCCGGTTCTGAAAGCTACGGTCCCGAGGTCAGAAATCGCCGCCGTGGAGCGCCGCAAGGCGCGCGCGTCCCGGTCGGACGCGCATCCGCCAAAGCCGACTTGCCCGCCGAAGCCTCGGCGAAGGCGGGGAGGCGGAGGCGGACATCCAAGGAAGCGCCGATCGGCGCTCCACTCCCTCACTTCGGTGAGGGAAGGAAATGGAAGGAAGGTTCCGCGGCGCCTCAAGTCCGCGGCCGATGACGCGTGGCTGTTTGAAAGTTGAATAGGTTTTCGGTTTGTGGCGGGTATGCCAGTTGAATGAATGGCTTGCGCCGAAATCGACGGTGACCGCGGCGCGCATCGGTGCCGTGGGCTACATTTCGGGCTACGCCGGACACGGCTCGTTTCGGTGCCCCGACAGGCAGCGGCGGGCGGGTGCTGGATGCGGGGACGGGCTGGCCCGGAGTTCAGGGCGGCGCGTGGAATAGTGCCCGCCAGCGGCGGTTAGGATGCCCAGAAGATCTTCCTCCACGCCCCACGGCACGAGCGTTTCACCGCGGATGCGGTTGATATGGGCCGCGCAACGCAGCGATGCGTGACGGGTGAGGCGGCTCCCCCTCATCGGATGCCGGCAACAAGTGAGGGAGGAGGCGATGGTCAGGGTTAGAAGAAGGGCAACGGCTGCGTGATCGATGTTCGTTTACGCCCTCTCAAGGCTGAAACACGGGTTCGAGTCCCGTAGGGAGCGCCAGCGAAATCAACGACATAGCAGCAATTTCACATTTCATTTTTGTTAAGTGTCCCGGCTGTGTCCCGGCGACGCTTCGCGTTTCGTTCCCAATCACGAAACGAAATTGTTGTGGAATACTCCGTTAGAAAAGCATCGAAGTGTTAGCTCGACTGACGCTCACGCTCGATTTGACAGCACGGGCGACGCAGCGGCGCGCACAGGCGGCCCTCAACATTCCCTCGCTACTGCTCGGACGTGACTGCCAGATCATGGAAGTGGAAACCACGGACGACTGATGTAAGGGACGACATCAAGAAACGGGTCGCGCGATAGTCAGCGCGCGGAGCTAAGGATACTGATGTGCTGTCGTTTTTCACGCAGACTACGCGTTGAACACGGGATATTGGTTCAGAACTGGGAACGTACGTTGCGGCCGACCTCGATTGCCTGTTTGCGGGGAGCGGCCGCACTATCGCGGCGTTGCGCACGATTGATGCTGGCTGCATCGCGTGGCGGGGCTTAAGGCTGGACCCCGGTGCGCGGTGTGGTCGGGGCTGAACGCACCGAGGTCGTTGCGCCTTACGTCGCACGAATGCGTAATCGTTTTGGCGCGCTCGAGACCGGAGAGAACACGCTCGCGGATCATGGCGCGCTCGAACTCAGCGAACACGCCCATGATCTGGAATACCACACTAGGGTCAAAACTCATTAATTCTTCTGCTCTGACAATACGATCCTGATTCGCTTTTGGAAGGGAATTGGGATCATGAGCAAGAATCTATTTTCGCTGAGCGACGAGCAATGGAAACGCATTGAACCTCATCTGCCGACGAAAGTTCGAGGCAAGAAACGAAAGGACGATCGTCGCGTGATTAGCGGCATCGTCCATGTGCTGAAGAGCGGCTGTCGCTGGTGCGATTGTCCCGAAACCTATGGTCCGCATACGACGATCTACAATCGCTTCGCGCGTTGGGCGCGGCGCGGCATCTGGGAAAACCTGTTCCGGGAGCTGGCCAACAACGGCCGCTCTGCGGACACGCAAATGATCGACTCCACGCATGTCAAAGCTCACCGCTCGGCAGCCGGCGGAAAAGGGGGGAGCAGAAACAGGCTGTTGGCCGCTCGCGCGGCGGGCGTAACACGAAGATACACGCACTCGCAGATGCTAAAGGGCGCCTGATCGCCATCCTGCTGACGGGAGGTGAAGCGCATGACTGTCCGGTCGCGCCACGCCTTATTCGCAGGGTCAAACCAGCGAAGCACACGCTCGGCGACAAGGCCTACGACAGCGCAGAGTTGCGCGAAGACTTGCAACAGGGCGGCACCAAGCCGGTCATCCCCAACCGCACCTGCCGAAAGCAGCCATTCAGCTTCAACAAGCGCCTCTACAAACTTCGATGGCGCATCGAGGCCGCTTTCAACAGGTTAAAGGACTTCAGACGCATTGCCACCCGCTACGATAAATTGGCGCGAAACTACCTGGCCTCCGTCTGCTTGGCCGCCGCCCTGGTATGGTGGATTTAATGAGTCTGGACCCTAATTCTTTCAGGCTCGTCCCCAATGGCTAGCGCTTGGCATTGGGGGATGATGCGCCAAAATTCCCTGCTCGGAGAAAACAATCCCTGTGGCTGACAGTTCGATGATTGAGTGGCTAGTGGTCAAAGTCAATTATCGAGGAAGCTCCTGAACGCCCTTGATCGGCTTGGGTGCTGGAGCTTCCGCAGTGCCTTCGCCTCGATCTGGCGGATGCGCTCGCGGGTCACCGAGAACTGCTGGCCGACCTCCTGGAGCGTATGGTCGCCGTTCATGCCGATGCCGAACCGCATGCGAAGAATGCGTTCTTCTCTTGGAGTGAGAGAAGCCAGCACCCGCGTCGTGGTCTCGCGCAGGTTGGACTGGATCGCCGCGTCGATCGGCAGCACCGCGTTCTTGTCCTCGATAAAATCACCAAGGTGGGAACCCTCCTCGTCGCCGATGGGCGTCTCGAGCGACAGCGGCTCCTTGGCAATCTTAAGCCCCTTGCGCACCCTCTCAAGTGGCATGTGGAGCTTCTCGGCGAGTTCCTCCGGCGTCGGCTCGCGGCCGATCTCGCTGATCATCTGACGGCTCGTGCGCACGATCTTGCTGATCACCTCGATCATGTGCACCGGGACACGGATGGTGCGCGCCTGGTCGGCGATCGAGCGGCTGACCGCCTGGCGGATCCACCAGGTTGCGTAGGTCGAGAACTTGTAGCCGCGCCGGTAGTCGAACTTGTCGACCGCCTTCATCAGGCCGATGTTGCCCTCCTGGATCAGGTCGAGGAACTGCAGGCCGCGGTTGGAGTACTTCTTGGCGATCGAGATGACGAGGCGCAGGTTCGCCTCCACCATCTCCTTCTTGGCCTGGCGCGCCTCGCGCTCGCCCTTCTGCACCATCCGGACGATCTTGCGGAACTCGGCGATCTCGAGCCCGGTCTCGCCGGCGAGCGTCTGGATCTCGTGGCGGATTCCCTTGACCTTGTCCTTGTCCCTCGCGACCAGGTTCTTCCAGCCCTTGGCGGACAGCTTGGAGACGCGGTTGAGCCAGCGCGGGTCGAGTTCGGAGCCCTGGTAGTTCTTCAGGAAGTCGTCGCGCGCCACGCCATAGCTCTCGGAAAGGCGGAACAGCCGGCCCTCGTAGCCGACCAGGCGCTTGTTGATGTCGTAGAGCTGCTCGACCAGCGCGTCGATGCGCTGCTGGTTCAGCCGCAGCGACTTCACCGCGGCGATGATCTCGTCCTTGAGCTTCTTGTACTTGCGCTCCTGGCTGGGGGAGAGCGACGCACTCTTGAGCCGGAACGCGATGTCCTGGTCCTGCAGGCGGCGCAGCCGCTTGTATTGGCTGGCCACGGTGTCGAAGGTCTCCAGCACCTTGGGCTTAAGCTCGGTCTCGATTGCGGCGAGCGAGAGCGAGTTCTCCATATCGTCGTCATCGAAGTCGCCTTCCGAGGGCTGCGCCTCGCCGGCCTCGCCCTCCTCGCCTTCGGGCCTCGGGCTCGGCGCGCCGACAACCTTGAACGCCGGCGCAGCGGCGAGCGCCGACGACGGCGCGGCCGGCGGCGCCGCGGCAAACGGCGGGGTGCCGCCGTTGGCGCCGCTGGTTCCTCCGGCGCCAGGCGCACCGGGGTTCTGCATACCCTTGGCGTCGGGGCCGGCGTGGGTCGCTTCCAGATCGATGATGTCGCGCAGGAACACCTTGCCGTCGTTCAACTCATCGCGCCAGATGATGATGGCCTGGAAGGTCAGCGGGCTCTCGCACAGGCCTGCGATCATCGCTTCGCGGCCGGCCTCGATGCGCTTGGCGATCGCGATCTCGCCCTCGCGGGAGAGGAGCTGCAACGAGCCCATCTCACGCAGATACATCCGCACCGGATCGTCGGTGCGCTCGGATGGCTCGGACTTCTCGGCCTTGGCGGGAACCTTGGCGGCGACCGGAACCAGCTCGCCTTCGCTCTCGTCGTCGTCGGCCTCCGCGGCCGGCCTGTTTTCGTCGTCCTGCTCGGCCTCCTCAGGATCCACCACGTTGATGCCCATCTCGTTGAGCATCGCGTAGACGTCCTCGATCTGGTCGGAGGAGACCTTCTCGGAAGGCAGCACAGCGTTGAGCTGGTCGTGGGTGACGTAGCCGCGCTTCTTGGCCCCCTTGATCATCTGCTTGACGGCGGCGTCCGCGAGGTCGAGCAGCGGGCTGTCGGGCAGGGTCGCGGAACCCTCCTCCTTCGGCACCCCTTCCTCCTGTGGCGAGTCGGCGGTTTCGCTGCGTCCGCTATTCCTCAACGTGACAATACCGTTCATCGTGGCTCCAGTGGGCATGATCAGCTAACACGGCTTCAGCATGCGGATTTTGTTTCCTGCTGTGGCGGCTGCCATTTGCCAACTGAAGCGCCCTCCGGAAACTCCAGAGGAGTTGTTAAAATCCGATCACTTTGGTGTACAGCACAGCCAAAATGATGAATCCCAGCGCGCAAGCGAGCATTGTAAGTTTTGGTTTGCTACTTGGACTACTCGTCGGTTGATTGGTCAACTCATTAGCGTTGGTCATAAGAATCACCTGAGTTCAAAATTTTAAAATTCTCTCTATGCACCGCCCCGGCGTCCAAGCCGGGGCGGTTTTGCATCGAAACTTACTTCACACTAAGCAGGTTGGCGCAGGCCTCTGCCACTTTGCGGTCAGGCTCTGAGCCGGGGAACGTTGCCCACCCGGCCTTTTGTATAATCTCATCCCGCTTCCATGAGTCTGCCTTATTGAGCGCCTGCAGATTTGCGCTGGCATCGGCAGACCGCTGGAATTTGTCGACGCAGATGGGTGCTAACACTCGCACGATACTCGCCTGTTCGGCAGCCTTGACCTGTTTCTCAACGGTACTCCCGAGCGTCCATCCGCCCCAGTAGAAGCCGATGACTATCGTCGCCACAGCGCCGGCTGCTGTGCCTTGCAGAAGACGGGTCAACGACTCGCCCTGCAGGATTGAAGGGACTTGCATGGCTTTCGCCTTTCGATGAGAGGGACTTGCGCTGCAAGCAGCACAAGCAGTGGGCACGCACGGACGCGGCTGCTGATGGCAGCCGAGCCGAACGCAACTCAATTTGAAGTGTTATTGTGCCTGCCGACGGCACCACTGCTGCCACCTGGAGAGAGCGGAGACTTCGGTACGTCCCCGTTTTATGGGCAGCTCTCGGACAAATCGCTGCTTGTCCTTTGTACATTTACTTGGGGTGCCGGACGTAAAGAACAATAGAGGGTCGACAAGTTAACCGCTGAAGCGCGTGGAATTAGGTGATGGAAGCTTCAATGCAGCGGCTTATGAGCGAGATACGTAAGTTCTCATGTCCCGTCTTCCGGAATAAACCTCGACTTTGAGCGCGAAAGAGCGCACGGTCAAATCAGCCGCAACTCTCTGAGAGCGGCCGCAAGCACCAAAACGACCGGGTTCTTCCCGTTTGCATTTCGCTCGACCGCGAGAGAACGGGCGGACGAAGGGGGATTCGTGAATATTCCTAGCGCGCCGCTCAAGAGCGTGTTTCAGCATACTGCGCGACGCGCGTTCGTGAACACGAATGGCGAGCGGAAGAAAAATGCGGTGCTAACTGCCGAATTGAATAACGCTCTCAAGCGCGAGTTGGTGCTGCTGCGTGAGAGGAGCGATCTGTTGCAGCGCCAAGCCACGCTAGCGCAGGAATTCGAGCACCGGCTCATCAACAGTCTGCAATTGATCGCAAGTCTGCTTTCATTGCAAAGCCGGAGCGCCACGACCCCTGAAGCGACCGCTCAATTGACTATTGCGGCCGGTCGCGTTGCTGCGCTGGGGCGCCTGCATCGCCGGCTACATGTCCTCTTTTTTACGATCTACAACAGGAGGATAGATGTTTAATCCTAAACAATATCGTGACAAAGCAGACGAATATTCCGAGCGCGGCAAGACGGCGAACGGACCGAATGAAATTAACGAGTTTGAACAGCTTGAAAAAAGTTTCAGAACGCTGGCGGACAATGAGCAATGGCTGGCCGACAACCACCAAAAAACGGTGCGGTCGCCCGGCGCTGACGCCCCTGCTGCTGAAGCTTTGGCCGAACAAGAAGAGCGTGTGCTGCGCTGCCTTGGAGCGGCGCTGATCCTGCAGTGGAGCTCGCTGCCGCCAAAGCTGCAAAGGGAACTGTTCGACACTGCCGGGGCCATGGGCGAGTTGTTGGACACCTCCGCCCTGAGAGGACAAATCGCTCGCTTTCTACACAAACACAAGGATAGCGACGACGGGATCGCAGAAGTCACTCAATCCGACGCGAGCTAAGCGGCGCTTAATTGCTCGGTGACGACGGCCGCGGGCGCGCTTTAGGGTCACAATCCGAATGACAACACGCACAAAGCGAAAAACAGTCAACTTCGTTCATCCATTTTTGTTGAAAGGCGTTGATCGAACCTTGCCGCCCGGCGAGTACGAGGTGCTCACGGACGAGGAATTGATCGAGGAGCTGTCTTTTCCGGTTTACCGACGGATTTCGACGATGATTTTCGTGCCGATGCAATCTCATCAGCGCGGCTTCGGTCGAAATGGTGACCGTGGATCCGCTCGATCTGCAAGCGGCGCTGGATCGAGACGCCGCAACACATCAGCCGCTGGCGGCCGATGGCGCCAACTGACGAGGCGGGTCGTGCGCCATTCGCGCGCGCTAGACGCGGGGTAGCCCGTTGATTGGTTGTTCCAGGAGGGTAAAGCGAGGAACGCGCGAGCTGTGCCAGCTATTCGCACGGGTATGGGTCCGCTTTCAGTGAGCTCCGGAAATGCTTGTGGGCGGCTCGGCCGAAAGAAGCTAGATATCCTTCTAAGGCTTGGCGCCTGTGCGCAATACGCTTCGATCTCAACTCTAATCGCCGCCGCTGAAACTCAGCGGTGGGTCAACTCGATTAGACAAATCAGCGTTAGCTAGGAAAGACGATGTCCAGCGACGACAAGAAAATCAAAACTAACCCCGCTCCAAAAAATGAGGTTCCTTTGAAGGACAAGAGTACTTCAGGTGTAGACCCATCCAAGGCTGAGGGCGGCAAGGTTGCTGACGCCTCACCCTCCGGCTATAGCAGAGGGGAGGGCCAGAAACCGGTTTCTAAAGCTTATAAGGATAACTGGAACGCGATTTTCGCGAAGAAAAAGAGGCGGTAATTCGGCAGCCTTTTTTGCCAGCATCACTCGGCCGTGGCTGCGGCACAGGAAAAAGGCCCGGAAGAACTCCGGGCCTTCATCATTTCGCTTGAGGGTGGGCTTAATAGTCCATACCGCCCATACCGCCCATACCACCGCCAGGCATACCGGGGGCACTTTCCTTCTTCGGCCTTTCGGCGACCATGGCTTCCGTGGTGATCAGAAGCCCGGCGATCGACGCTGCATTCTGCAGCGACGCCCGCACAACCTTGGTTGGGTCGATGATGCCCTTGGTGACGAGATTGACGTACTCGCCGTTCTGGGCATCGAAGCCGTACGAGTATTGGTCATTCTCGAGGATCTTGCCGACGATGATCGACCCGTCTTCGCCCGAATTGATGGCGATCTGGCGCGCCGGCCAGGAGAGCGCCTTGCGCACGATCTCGACGCCGGTTTTCTGGTCGTCGTTCTGCGTGCGTACCTTCTTCAGTACTTCGCTGGCGCGCAGGAGTGCGACGCCGCCGCCTGGTAGGATGCCTTCCTCGACTGCGGCACGAGTCGCGTGCATCGCGTCGTCAACGCGATCCTTGCGCTCCTTCACCTCGACCTCGCTGGCCCCGCCGACGCGGATCACTGCAACGCCGCCGGCGAGCTTCGCCAGCCGCTCCTGCAACTTCTCCTGGTCGTAGTCGGACGTGGTCTCCTCGATCTGCGCCTTGATCTGGGAGACACGCGCTTCGATGTCGGTTTTCTTGCCCGCACCGTTGACGATCGTGGTGTTCTCTTTCTCGATCACCACTTTCTTGGCGCGCCCGAGCATGTTCACAGTAACCTTGTCAAGTTTGATGCCGAGATCCTCGCTGATCGCCTGAGCGCCGGTGAGAATCGCGATGTCTTCGAGCATCGCCTTGCGGCGGTCGCCGAAGCCCGGAGCCTTCACCGCCGCGACTTTCAGTCCGCCGCGCAGCTTGTTGACGACAAGCGTTGCCAAGGCCTCTCCCTCAACGTCCTCAGCGACGATGAGGAGCGGCTTCGAGGTCTGGACTACCGCTTCGAGTAGCGGAAGCAGTTCTTGCAGGCCGGACAGCTTTTTCTCGTAAATCAGGATATAGGCGTCATCCATTTCCACGCGCATCTTGTCAGCGTTAGTGACGAAGTAAGGGGAGATATAACCGCGATCGAACTGCATACCTTCGACCACTTCGAGCTCAGTCTCCAAGGACTTTGCCTCTTCGACCGTGATCACGCCCTCGTTGCCGACTTTCTTCATCGCATCGGCGAGGAACTTGCCGATCTCGATATCGCCATTGGCGGCAATAGTGCCGACATGGGCGATCTCTTCGTTCGATGTGACCTTCTTCGAGTTCTTCTTCAGGTCCTCGACCACCGCTTCAACCGCGAGGTCGATGCCGCGCTTGAGATCCATCGGGTTCATACCCGCGGCCACGGCCTTCGAGCCTTCCTTCACGATAGCCTGCGCCAGAACCGTTGCGGTTGTGGTGCCGTCGCCGGCGAAGTCGGATGACTTCGAAGCGACCTCGCGCACCATCTGCGCACCCATATTTTCGAACTTGTCTTCGAGCTCGATCTCTTTAGCGACGGTGACGCCGTCTTTTGTGATGCGCGGCGCGCCGTACGACTTGTCTAGCACGACATTGCGCCCCTTGGGGCCGAGCGTCACACGAACCGCATTGGCGAGTATGTCGACGCCGCGCAGCATCTTGTCGCGCGCATCGACTGAAAATCTAACTTCCTTGGCAGACATTTTGCTCCTCCGTGAATTCCTGTTTCAGTGATGGGAATGCTCAGGCGGCCTTCTTTTTGGCCACCGTCTCCTGGAGCACGCCCATGATGTCGGATTCCTTCATGATCAGGAGGTCTTGGCCGTCGATCTTGACTTCGGTGCCCGACCACTTGCCGAAAAGCACGCGGTCGCCAACCTTCAGGTCGATCGGGATCAGCTTGCCGTTCTCGTCGCGGCCACCCGGGCCGACGGCGATGATCTCGCCCTGGGACGGCTTCTCCTGCGCGGTGTCGGGGATGATGATGCCGCCGGCGGACTTCGCTTCAGGGTCAATACGCTCGACAACTACACGATCGTGCAGTGGGCGGAATTTCATGGGCATGCTCCAATGTTTTGACTGGTGAGAGGCGATTGCAGACGCGGGTGCTGATGGTTTCCGCGCCGAACGAAGCTCAACTGGAATGATTTTGTGCCTGCCGACGGCACCACTGCTGCCTAGTGGAGGGAGCGGAGACTTCGGTACGTCCCCGTTTTATGGGCAGCTCTCGGACAAACCGCTGTTTGTCCTTTGTACATTAGTTGGGGCGCCGGACGTAAAGAACAATAGCGGGTCGAGAAGTTAAGCGCTGAAGCCGACGGTGGAAGCTAGGGTCTGGACTCACAACTTGATCCAATAGAGTGCACCGACAAGCGCCGCGGCAGCCAGAAAGTTTCGGGCAAGCTTGTCGTAGCGCGTCGCGATACGCCGCCAGTCCTTGATGCGACAGAAGTAGTTCTCGATGGTGTGGCGGCGCCGATAAAAGCGTTTGGGACAATAGGCTTTCTTGGTGGCATTGCTGCGGCTCGGGATGATCGGCAAGGCACCTTCATCTTTGATCTGCTGGCGGACCTTCTCGCTGTCGTAGGCTTTGTCAGCCGTGATGGCGAGTGGCGGCTTGGGAGTATCAAGAACGTCACCGACCACTTGGCTGTCGTGAACCTGGCCGCCCGTCACCGCAAAGTTCAGCGGCCGCCCCTTACTATCGACGATGGCATGGATTTTCGTGGAGCGACCACCGCGACTGATACCGATCGCCTGGTTTTGCTCCCCCCTTTTGCCCCGCTGGCCGCACGGTGGGCTTTCACGATCGTGCTGTCGATCAAATATAGGCTGTCGCGCGATTTCGCGGCCAACGTGTCGAAGATTCGTTTCCAGATGCCACGCCGCGACCAACGATTGAACCGATTGTACGCCGTTGTGTACGGGCCATAGCGTTCCGGTAGATCGCGCCAAGGCATTCCGGTTCGGAGCACATAAAATATCGCGTTCATGATCTTTCGATCATCAACGCGCGCACTCTTCCGGCTTTTCGGCATTAACGGCTCAAGCAGAACCCACTCGTCGTCGCTCAGATCAAATCGCATGACCCACCTCCGAGCACGGTGAATCATGTTCGTTCAAACTATTCAATGAGCTATCTGGGTACAGACCCTAGTCTCTGCCTCTATTAATGCACTCGTTTGAGGCGCACGATGCCGTCTCCTGAGCCCGGGGAAGAGGTCTCATGGCCTGGGCGCCTTTCGGGACCGCTTCTACCTTGAGGTCATGCAATTTGCTCCTTACGCGGGAGAAAGCGATCATGCTCCAGTTGGTATCGCAGCTCCTTTTGGACCTCCCACTATTTCTCGTGACTGCCGTCGCTACGCATTTGGTCATGTCGTTTGGGCAGACATTGATGCATTACAAGCTCGGCCACAATCCAATGGGCGGTCGGTTCTTCCGAAACCACATCAACTACCATCACACCTACTATTCCAAAGATCATCTCGTCTCACGGACGTACCTCGGTGACGAAGGCAACAATACGCCCTTCTTCTTCATTCCCGTGATTCTGGTAGGAGCGTGTACATACCTCGTATTGCCCGTTGATCTCTTCGTTGTTCAGCTAATTGCATGTGCTGCGTCGTTCTACGCGCACGTTTTCTTCGATAAGGAATACCACGTAGAGGGATCGCGGCTTCTGCGGTTTGCATGGTTCAGACGCAAACAGGAACTACATTTCGTTCATCACCGGCACGCGGACAGCAATTTCGCAGTGATCCATTACTTCTGGGATAAGTTTCTCGGTACTTATAGAAGGCCGGATGCTGAACGAACGGAACACTACTCAAAACCTGAGGTCTTTTCGGGGAGCAAGGCACTGTGAATGTCGTTTTCGGGCATCGAAGGCACCTGGCCGTGCCCTCACTGAGGTCAGCTCATCGGAGCTAAACTGACATCGAGTTATCGACATGACCCAATGAAATTTCCGAGCCGCATCCAGCATTGCGCGCGAGCTTCCGCGCTGGCAGTGGACATGGGTCTTCCACTTCATCCCGCGGGTGATCCGCGACGCGATCTATGACTTGGTCGCGCGTAACCGCTATCGTTGGTTCGGCCGTCGTGACGCTTGCATCCTGCCGAATTCGGATCGTTCGTGGCCATCGTGAACCGGCCCGAGACTGCGGAACGATGGCGCCTGGCGCTGGTTGGCTGCCGGCAGCATGACGAGAGAAGCGGCGTTGCTGCTTTTCAACTCAGTCCATGTCACCGTAAGCACAATCTGCCGGATCAGCTTCGTGTGCGCCCAAGCTCGGATCGAAACGGAATAGCGTAGAGCAATAGGGGCAGCTGATCTCACTGGCATCGCCCATATTGAGGTAGATGTGTGGGTGATCTTGCGGCGGTTTATCCCCAATGCACTTGAACTCGCGGGAGCCAATGCGCACGATCGGCAGCCCGACTTCATTATGAAACTTTGGATAAATTTCCATCTGCAGCGCGCGGCTTCGAGCAGCAATTATCTCCCGCCCGTCATCATTGATGATCCAGTGACCATCATCTGACCCGGCGCTAGGCTGCCTATTGGTGGAAGCGGCGACTTCGGTACGTCGCCGCTTTTGGGCAGCTCTCAGTCGAGCAAGTCTGCAAGACCGTGCGGGACGTTACTCCCTTTGGGGCTCAATTGCCTAATGTCTGGTTGGGTTCAAAAGCCGACATTCCGAGGATCGGCCCGAACTACGACGTGACGTGCGCGTTCAAAAGTCGGGGACAGGACGCCCAAAATTCTCGATGAGGGAGCAAAACGACTATTTAGGGAAATCGTTGGATCGCAACACCACGGGTCGGTCGGCTTGGGCCTACTCTTCGAAGAACTTACGCGATGCTCGCTCTTCAATTGCTTCACGCAGCCGTATGAACTGATCTACGCGCTGTTCTGCCCTTACATCACGCCTGCTTTCAAGATCGTCCATCGCCGCAGTGCTGATTGCGCAGCGAACCACCTTTCCTTGGTTTAGCATCGTGAAGGTAACAACCATCCGATCGAAGTCGTAATCCTGCACCTCTCCGCGCTGCAACCGCATCGCAAGTGCTCCCCTTCGACGCGCGACAATCGTGCAAAACGGAAAATTGCCAGCCCCAGCATCGTCCGCCGGGTCGGCTAACTCTTGCGTGTAACCTTCTTAATCTTGCCCGCCGCTAGGATTCCTTCGTTCTGACCGTCGCGGGCAACAATTTTGGCAACGTGATCGCCACCCGAGAGTGTAGAATTATCAATGAACATACTCTCTTTGCGTCCATCATCGTATTCGACGACAAATTCAACATAGCTCCCCTTTGTCGGGTCGAACGACGTACTTGTAAATTGGGGTGCCGATTTCGCCACAGGCGTGTCTGTAGTCCTAACCCGACGCCCGCGCTTCCCCTTCGAAATCTTGAGAGCCTTCTTTTTCTTGGCGGGGCCCCGCTTACGGGGCCTCGTTTTCTTTACCGCGCGCTTTTTGCCGAACCCAAGTTTTTTGGATTTCTTGGCCATGCTGTACCCCCTGCAAGGTCAAGCATTATAGGCGTCATGATGCTGTTCAGGCAACGTGGCCTCGCCGAGCGGTGCCTTCTGTCTTGACGACATTCACGTCGGAGCGGGGCTTGCTTTCGTGCCCCAGTTCTTTACCGAGGCCTTGTTGAACGCGCGAACATAATTCTGCAACGTGGCCCTGACCGGTCCTGCGCAGCCAGTTTCGTACTTCACTACCGTCCCCGATTGCCAAACATGTCGGCCTCACCATTCCACCAACGCTGCTCGCCCGCGCCGACGAGGTGATCGAATAGGTGCGCCAGCCGCAAGCTGGTGCGATCCAGCCGGTGGAAGTCCGGCCCAAGTAAGGAGTAGCGCCCACTTGGTAGCGAGTGTTGCGTCACCACTGGCGACAGTGGCGGCGAAGCGTACACAGCGATTGCCTGGGGTGTGGGATTGAGCCGCGAAAGATCAGATATCGCAGGGGCCGAGAGTTTCTATTCGCTCGAAGGCGACATGTGCGGCACCGCTATGCGAGGTGTTGACGCCCTGCCGGGGTCGAAGGCCACATCACGCGCAAAAGGATCGCATCGGAAGCTGGGAGGTCTCGGGTCTGACCGCAACGGCACTGTCGTTGTGGCCCGCATCGGGAAGGTGAGGAGCCGTAGCCGATGATGCACGGAGCCGAGAAGTCGGACCTCGCCATAGTAGCTGGGAAGCCGGCGAACAAAGCGGAACAGCGCGCTGCAGAGCGATCTGCGGCGGAGCCGGAAGCAGCGGAGCCGGTGGAGCGAAGGGCGGGGACCAAGGGGAATGCGGGCCAGCAAAGCACGCACCGGACGCAGAGCCGGACAAACGTGTCACAGGCGCTGGAACGCATACGGAAAGTCGCAAGCGCAAGGAAGGAGGAGAGTTTCACTGCGCTCTTTCACCACATCAACACCGAGCTCTTGGAGGAGGCGTTCTTCGAACTTGCGCAGAACGCGGCCCCCGGCGTGGATCGGCTGACGTGGAAGGACTACGAGGCAGACCTCGAACGCAATATCGAGGACTTGCATGATCGGGTCCAACGAGGAACGTATCGGGCACTGCCGTCCCGGCGGGTCTACATTCCCAAGCCGGATGGTCGGCAGCGTCCGCTCGCGGTCGCAGCCCTTGAGGACAAGATTGTCCAACGGGCGGTGGTCGTGCTGCTGAACGCGATCTACGAGGAAGACTTCCTCGGGTTCTCGTATGGATTCCGGCCTGGGCGCGGCGCGCATGACGCGTTGGATGCGCTCTGTGTCGGGATGCACGGCAAGAAGGTGAGCTTCATCCTGGACGCCGATATCCGATCGTTCTTTGATGAGATCAGCCAGCAATGGCTGATCCGCTTCCTGGAACACCGGATCGGCGATCGGCGCATCATCCGCCTGATCCAGAAGTGGTTGAAGGCAGGCATCCTGGAAGACGGAGTCGTCACGGTCAGTGGCAGGGGGACGGGGCAAGGATCGGTAATCTCACCGCTGCTCGCCAACGTCTACCTACACTACGCGCTCGACCTCTGGGCCGCACGCTGGCGACGGCGCGCGGCCACCGGCGACATGATCATTGTGCGCTACGCCGACGACTTCATCGTCGGGTTCCAGCACCATGAGGATGGCCGGTTCTTTCTGGAGCAGATGCGCGAGCGGTTGGGGAAGTTTGCGTTGTCGCTACATCCCGAGAAGACACGGCTGATCGAGTTCGGACGCTTTGCAGCGGAACGCCGCAAGCAGCAAGGGCTCGGCAAGCCGGAGACCTTCAACTTCCTGGGCTTCACCTTCATCTGCGGCAAGACCCGAGCGGGGAAATTCCAGATCAAACGGAAAACCCGAAGGGACCGCATGCGGGCAAAGCTCAAGGAGATCAAGCAGGAGATGCGACGGCGCATGCACCAGCCGACCCCTGAACAGGGGAGGTGGTTGGGCAAGGTTGTTCGCGGCTACTTCAATTACCACGCAGTACCGACCAACGGTCGTGCACTGGAGGTATTCCGACATCATGTCACCGATCTCTGGCGGCGTACGCTACGGCGTCGCAGTCAGAAGCATCGGATGACCTGGACACGGATGACGCAGCTCGTGGATGCCTGGCTTCCAAAGCCGACTATCCTCCATCCGTGGCCGAGCGATCGCTTTGCCGTCACACACCCGAGGTGGGAGCCGTATGCGGGAAAGCCGCACGTACGGTTCTGTGCGGGGGGCGCGCGATAAACGCGCGTCCCTACCGCTACGCAGTGTCCGACGGTGAATTACTGCCGGTTCGATCCCGTTGCCAAATCTTCGGTGGTGGCGTGATCTGCCATATGCATGACTTCTTCCGCCAGCTTTAGCCAGTGATTGGCAATTTCAATTAGACTGGCCCTCTCGCGTGCGTTCGAAGCCCCTGCAATCTTCATACATGCCTCGGCGCGTTTGCGGCACTTCTCCGCTGACATCATGCATGCCGCGTCGTAAGCTACGCCCATAGCTTGCGCTAGCCCAGGATCGAATGCCTTATCTCCAAGCAGTGAATTGATGGTAGCCACCATGGCTACCTCCTTTTGATCACAGACGGAGCACGATTGGGATCCAGGCCATCGGCACCTCGCTCAAGCCTACGTTGCCGATGATGCGACCATTCTGCGTCTCATCGACTTTGCGAGTCGAGCGCAAAAGCATGCTGCAGTGCATCCTTTTAGCGCACGCGGACAATCTCAAATTGTTTTCCTAAATGTCCCGCGTCCCCGGCGCACCTGTACTTATCTGCCGCCGCGCGCGTTTGTCCGCTTTGGGGAGGATTGTGTTGCAAAACTCTTTGTTGCGTTGCGAGAGCGCAACAACCGAGTCCGCCTGAACGCTTCTTTAGTCAATGCTGCGGGTCTGCGTCCAACGCGATGCGGCGCGAGCACCGTTCTCGCGCATCACCCGTCGCACACGACGGAGGCTAACCAATTGGGGACGTGCGAAGGTGTTGCAGAAGCAGGACACCTCGCGTGACGGGGCGCTAACGGGTCGCACACGCGGTTTGACACGCCTACACGGGTCGCCCCCTCAAAGGCGCCAAACCCGCCGACCTGCCGAAACGCTTCCGCCAGATTTCGACCGCAAGGGCGCTTGGCATCGAAATCCCGTCAACGCTGCTCGCCCGCGCCGACGAGGTGATCGAATGAGCAACTGTGTTGTTGGCTCAGTTGGATTGCGGCTGCCACGCAGCATTATCGCGGAGCATAGCGTTGAGGGTAGTGATCATTTTTCGCATGACGGCGACGATTATGACCTTGGATTTCTTGTTGGCGTGGGCAAGACGATTGGAGAAGGTCTTGAGAGCGGGATTGTATCGGCTTGCGCTGAGGGCTGCCATGTAGAGGACATTACGGATCGGCATCCGACCGCCGTAGATACTGCGGTGTCCCCTGAGCTTGCCACTGTCGAAGTCGTATGGTGCGAGACCGACGAGGGCGGCGATCTGCTTGCGGCTCATCGTCCCGAGTTCTGGCAGCAGGGCGATGAGCGTGAAGGCCAGCACCGGGCCGACGCCCGGCATCGAGGTGAGCAGCTCATAGAGCTGAGCGAAAGCAGCATTGGTGGCAACCATCTCGGCGGCGCGGCGGCGTTGCCGCTTGCCGCGCATGCGCAGGAGCGGATGCGGCGCATCGGCGTGCTCATGACATTGGCCTCGAACGATCCGGAAGGCCAAACCCGCATTGGCGCGTTTCTGCAGGGGCTGCAGCAATCAGGCTGGTCCATTGGACGCAACGTGCAAATCGAAACTCGCTGGGCTGCGGGCCAAGCTGACGCCATTCGCAAACACGCATCGGAATTAGTCGCGCTCGCACCCGATGTCATCCTTGCCACAGGCAGTGCGACCCCTGGCCCCTTGCTGCAGGCGACCCGCACGGTGCCGATCGTGTTCACCGCCGTTCCTGATCCCGTCGGCGCCGGCTTTGTCGACAGCCTGGCGCGACCGGGCGGCAACGCCACCGGTTTCCTCGCGTTCGAATACAGCCTGAGCGGCAAACGGCTGGAGCTGCTCAAGCAGATCGCGCCGGGCGTGACGCGCGTGGCGGTCCTTCGGGATGCCACTCAAGGCTCCGGAACCAGCCAGTTTGCCGCCATCCAGACCGCGGCTCCGTCGCTTAGTGTGGAGGTCAATCCGGTCAACATGCGCGACGCCGGTGAGATCGAGCGCGCCGTTACAGCTTTCGCACGCTCTCCGAATGGCGGCCTGATCGTGGCGGCAGGCCCGGCCGCAACGCGTCATCGTGATCTGATCGTCAAGCTAGCGACCCGGCACCGGCTGCCGGCGGTCTATGTCGAACGCGCTCATGTTACCGCCGGCGGCCTGATGTCATATGGCGCGGGCGGCGGGCTATGTGGATCGTATTCTCAAGGGCGAGAAACCTGCCGACCTGCCGGTGCAGGCGCCGACCAAGTACAATCTGGTGATCAATCTTAAGACCGCGAAGGTTCTCGGCCTCACCGTGCCGCCGTCCGTGCTCGCCCGAGCCGACGAGGTGATCGAATAGATTGCCGATGACCACTGTTGTACATCGCGTCATTTCGGACCCATGCTTGAAAGGTCGCTATTGGAGGCACAGCGGACACTGGTCCGAACTGGGTCGGTCGCGAATGACCCAACTGAGACATGGGCGGCTCAAGACTTTCGCAGCGCAAAAAGCGTTGTTCGTTCCTTCGTTAAAACGTGATATCCTCCCTCTATTGCATGCACACGACCTCCGGCGGGAGGGTCGCATGGCAATCCACATCCGACAGCGAGAATTCATTGGCACGCTGGGCGGCTTGGCTGTCACCGCAGCAGCGACCGATGCCCATTGACGCACCGGTTCCGCGAAGGCAGTCGTTTGACGCTCCGAACCAGCCACACTACGATTAACGGCGGCCGTGTGGGTCGTCGTTCGTTCATTCCCGGATACGAGTTGCTGAGGGAGGGCGGGGACCGGCGTCGTCCCTACCGTCCTCGGTGCAGCACCGCCTGACGCGCGCGAGGGTACAAGGATGGATATCCGGTTTTGGGGTACCCGCGGATCCTTGGCCAAGCCTGGTCGAATCACGCTACGCCACGGCGGCAACACGTCGTGTGTTGAGGTGCGGGGCGACGACGGCACGCTGATCGTCCTCGATTGCGGCACCGGCGCCCACGGATTAGGGCAAGCGCTGTTGTCCGCTGGGCCGCGCTGCGACGGACACCTCCTGATCACCCACACGCACTGGGATCATATCCAGGGGTTCCCCTTTTTCGCACCACTGTTCGTGCCCGGCAACACGTGGGACATCTATGCTCCAGGGACGCTTGGACTCCAGCTCGAACAGACGTTGGCGGGTCAAATGGAGTACAATTACTTCCCCGTCACGCTGGCGCAGCTGGCAGCGACAATTCGCTTTCACGATATCGCCGAGGGAGAATTCGCGATTGGTGAAATGCGCGTCACCACGCAATATCTCAATCACCCGGTTCTCACGCTGGGCTATCGCCTGCAGTCCGGCGGCAATGCGGTTGTGTACTCGGTGGATCACGAGCCGCATGCCCCGAACCCGGCGGCAAGAGCCGAGGGTGAGCCACCGAGGCACAAGGAGGACCAGCGTCACATCGATTTCCTTGCGAACGCGGACCTCGTGATTCACAATTCTCAGTACACGATTGCGGAGTATCCGCAGAAGACGGGCTGGGGCCACACGCCCGCCGAGTGGGCGGTCGACTACGCGGTCGCCGCGCGCGTCGAGCGACTGGCTCTCACCCATCATGATCCGCTCCGCGACGACGAAGCGCTCGATCGCGTCGTAGAGATGTGTCGCCGGCGCGCCAGCGCTGCCGGGAGCGGACTCGAGGTTTTCGCCGCGGCCGAAGGGCAAGAATTGCGGTTCATCGAACGCGACGCCAAAACGCTGGCAGCGGCCCGCGCGCTGGAGCCTGCGAGGAAGGTTGGTTCGCATACCATTCTCGTCGCCGATGATGACCCTACGATCGTGCGTTTGCTCACGCTTGCCCTCGAGCAGGACGGATTCCGCGTCGTGACCGCAAGTGACGGCGAGGGCGCGCTGCGCCTTGCCCGGCTCGAGCGCCCGGACTTGATCCTGCTCGATTGGCAGATGCCGGGCGCCGACGGAATGGAGGTCACACACCGACTTCGCGAGGAGCCCGATCCTGCGCTGCGCGACGTGCCCGTCGTGCTGATCACGGCACAGTCCGGGCCCGAGAACACGGCGGCGGCATTTGCCGCCGGCGTGACCGACTATCTGACCAAGCCCTTCCGGCCCGCGCATGTTCGGGCCCGCGTTCAAGCATGGCTGCTGCGCCGCCCGGCTGAGGCTCCGCGCGACACATGAATGACAGCAGCCATGCTCCGATCCCACCGTCAGGAGGGGCTGGCCTCAACCAACGGCTGCTGTCATCGCTCGAGGCGTTGAGCCGGGCGTCGAGCTGCTTGATTGCGGTCGTTGGTCTGGCGGTACTCCTCGGATGGCACTTCGACATCGAGCTGCTCCGGGCCGGATTACCTGGCCGCACGCCAGTGAATCCGGCAACAGCGCTCGCGTTGTTTTTAGCCGCCTGCGCGCTTTGGATGCATCACCAAGCGAGGGGCAGACCCAACTCTGCACCGGTTCGCTGGCTGGCGGTGACCGCCGCTTCACTCGTCATCGCGCTGGGCATGATCACACTCACTGGCTATTTCATCGGTCACAACCTTCGCGTTGACCAGGTTCTGTTTGGAGCACAACTCGCCGGCAATCGCGTTGCGCCCAATACCGGCTTTGCTCTGTTGCTGATTGGCGTCGCGCTATGGCTGCTCAACTCGCCGCGCCGCTTGCGGCGCGCGCTTGAGCAACCGGTGGCGCTGTTTCCAATCGGGGTCGCCCTCATTTCGCTGCTCGGCTATGCATATAGCGCGGAGGGAATGTACGGACTCGGCGAATTGCAACGCATGGCGTTGCCGACGGCGGCGTCTCTCTTCGTGTTGGGGATAGGCATCCTCTGCGCTCGTCCCGACAGCGGATTCGTTTCCGTGATTGTCAGCGATCATGCGGGCGGAGTCCTCGCGCGTCGAATGCTGCCCGTCGCGATCCTTGTCCCCGCCGGCCTCGGCTGGCTCACGTTATCGGGACAGCGAGCCGCGCTTTTCAGCGAAGCACTCGGCCTCGCCATCGCCGCGGCGGTCACAATCTTCGCGTTCGCGGCGTTCATCGCGACCACAGCTCGCTCACTCTCGCGGGCCGACCGCGTCCGGAAGGCGAGCGAACGTCATCTCGCCGCGCAGAACGTGACGACGTGCGTGCTCGTGGAATCGGCGACGCTGGCGGAGGCGATGCCACGCGTTCTCGAGGCCGTTTGCAAAAGCCTCGACTGGGTCATGGGCGTGCGCTGGAGTGTGGATTCCCAGGCGCACGTGCTCCGCTGCGCGGAGATGCACGTAGCCCCGCCGCGGCTGTTGCAAGAAATGGTCGAGGCCAATCGTCGCGTCACATTTCCGCAAGGCGTTGGGTTTCCGGGCCGGGTTTGGAGCACCGGGCGAGCCGCGTGGATTGCCGACGTTGTCCACGACCCGAACTTCCCACGGGCGGCGGCGGCGGCGAAGGACGGCCTGCACGGCGCGTTTGGCTTTCCGATCATCGGTCCCGGCGGGTTTTTGGGCGTGATGGAGTTCTTCAGCACGGAGATTCGCGAGCCAAACGCGGCGGTGCTCGCTCTGTTTGAAGGTATCGGCGGGCAGGTCGGCCAGTTCATCGAGCGCAAGCGTGCGGAGGCTGAGCTCGAGCGCGCCAAGGTTGCCGCCGAAGCTGCGACGCAGGCGAAGTCAGACTTCTTGGCCAATATGAGTCACGAAATCCGGACGCCGATGAACGCGATCATCGGTATGTCCGATCTCCTGACGACCAGCCGGCTCGAGCCCCAGCAGCGCGAGATGGCCGAGACGATCCGCCTGAGCGGCCAGCATCTGCTGACGATCATCAATCAAATCCTCGACTTCTCCAAAATCGAATCCGGGAAGCTCGAACTCGAGCAGGCGCCGTTCGATCTAGCCGACTGCATCGAGGAGGCGCTGCAGCTGGTGGCGCCAAAAGTGGCGGGTACCGACATCGAATTGACCTATGCGCTCAACGAAGCCATGCCGAGGCTGGTCGTCGGCGATGCCGCACGGTTACGGCAGGTGCTCGTCAACCTTTTGGCCAACGCCATCAAGTTCACACCAGCAGGCGAGGTCAGCGTGACTGTCTCGGCTCGACGGCTCGAGGGCTCGCGGCGGGAGCTTCACTTCGCGGTGTGCGATACCGGGATCGGCATCCCAAAGGATCGGTTCGACCGTCTATTCAAGGTTTTCAGCCAGGTGGATGTCTCGACGACGCGGCGATATGGCGGGACAGGCTTGGGGTTGGCCATCAGCAAGCGACTGAGCGAACTCATGGGCGGCCGGATCTGGGCGGAGAGCGAGCCGGGGAAAGGCTCGACGTTCCACTTTACGATCGTCGCAGATGAGGTCGAGGCTTTAGAGCGTGCGGCCGCCGACGGTGAGCAACCGGAGCTGGCAGGCAAGCGCGTGCTGATCGTCGACGACAATGCCAGCAATCGTCTTTTGCTGAAGCTCCAGACCGAGCGATGGGGCATGCGCGCCCGAGATACAAACTCTCCCGCCGTGGCGCTCGAATGGATCGTACAAGGCGATCCCTTCGACGTGGCACTTCTCGATTACCAGATGCCCGAGACGGACGGTATCGCGCTGGCCCGAGAAATTCGCGCTGTGCGGGGCACACACGCGCCGGTGCTCATCCTTCTGTCGTCCACCGGCCAGTCGCTGGCGTCTGCCCACGCCGACGCCGGCTTTGCCGCGGGGCTGTCGAAGCCCTTGCGGCTCTCACATCTGCGCGATCGGCTGCTTGAGACGATCGGCGACCAGCGCGACACGTGGGCCGGCGCGGTTCTTCCGGTGACGCGCGATGTGGGCTCGCCGGTGCCGCTGCGCATCCTTCTCGCCGAGGATAACGCGATCAACCAAAAGGTCGCGCTTCGCCTGCTCGAAAGGCTCGGATACGGGGCCGACGTCGTTGGCGATGGACGCCAGGCGCTGACGCGGCTCGACCATGCCGCCTACGACGTCATACTCATGGACGTTCAGATGCCGGAGATGGATGGCCTCGAGGCGAGCCGCGCCATCTGCGCGCGCTGGGCTGCAAGCGAGCGTCCGTGCATCATCGCGATGACCGCCGAGGCGATGCAAGGGGACCGCGACAAGTGCCTGGCGGCGGGCATGGACGACTACATTGTGAAGCCGGTGACGCTGGACCGACTCGCAGCGGCGCTCGCCAAATGCCGGCCTTTGGCGGCCGCCACCGCACCCGAAGCTGCGGCCGCGCCGCCGGTCGAGAAACCGAGAATCGCGGCCGGCGCCGCACTCGACCGCGACGTGCTCGATCAGCTTTGCGAAGATCTCGGAGGGACGGCGGCATTGCGGGAGGTGATTAGGAGCTTCCTCGATCAGACCCCATCCGTTCTCTCGGCGCTGCGCGACGCAGCGGCACGAGCCGATGTCCCGAGCATCCGGCGGGCCGCGCATATGATCAAGGGTACAAGCTCAATCCTGGGCGCTCGCGAACTCTCGGAGCAATGTGCGGAGATTGAGCGCGTCGGCCAGACTAGCTGTATCGCCGATGCCGGGTCGCGCGTGATCGCCGTTGAGGCGTCGTACCGGACGATCGAAGCCGCGCTCAAGGCGGAGATCGAGAGGCTTCGGCCATAGCAACATTGGCGGTTGGATAGGCGGCCCGATTTCGAGCACGCCATTGCGCCCGTCCTCGATAGCCCGCATCACGGATGCGCGCCGAGCAACTCATCGGTGCACACAGGGGTGAGGCGCCTCTCGGCGTCAGCTACGCCGGCTCAAGGAGCAGATTCCGGAGTTCGACCGTATGATCACGGCTTGGCACTGCCATCTGTACTCGCCCGCGCCGACGAGGTGATCGAATGAAGCGGCGGGACGGCCGGTGTCTCCTCCCTATCCGAAGCATCAATTCTGCCGAGCAGAGGCTGAGGCTTCGATTGCAACCGGCGACGTCGCATCGGGTGTTCCGACGGGATTGAGGATCGCCCCGGCTACAAGCATCGTAAATAGGACCGCGTACAGAGAAGCGATAACTTTCTCGAATTCAAAAGTGTGTGCTTCGTAGCGCTTGGCCTCGTCGCGCATGGATCAACTCCGTTGCGTGCTGCGCCCATGAAGCTCAGATTGCTGCCCGCCGATGACAGCGATGCTTTCTATTGAAGGAGCGGCGTTTCGGCACTTAGCTGCGTTAGAAAACAGGGACGCGCGGCCGCCGCGAGAGAACCTTAGTTCCGATCGGCCACGCGCTCGGTCGCCCATGAAATCATCTGCGATGTCCAACGGGCCAGCTTGGGCCGGGACCACGAAGCTCAGCGCTACAAGCCAGAAGAAGGCGCTGATCCAGAGGGTCTTCATAGTGTCCTCCTCTAAGCCGAGTATCGATGTGCTCACTATGAGCGAAGACAAGCAATCTGAATGTGATGCTCATCACAATTCAGTGGAATCTTGGTCAAGATGCGGGCCTTCGCATCGCCCTCAATAAGGCGCGGAAGCTGGCGGCATGACGAGGTCATCGACCCTTCCAGAATGCTTGGCTGAACCGCTACGCTGCCTCGTCCTGAGCCTTGGGGGAACATGAGGCGACGGGAATTTCTCGGTGTCGGTGGGGGCGCGACAGCAGCGTGGCCGCTCGCGGCGCGCGCGCAGCAGCCAGCAGCGATGCCGGTGATTGTGCTAGAATCGCAGGGCGAACGACAGGCGAGGACCACATGAGCACGCTGCCCGCAGGCATCACACCGGCTGGATCCGGCAAGGTCGGTTCGCAGGATGTCAAATGGAACATTCTCGGTCATGTCTATTGGCCGAAAGCCGAGAGCGACGATTGTTTCGCGTTCGAGACGCTCGATCCGCCCGGCACCTTCGTCCCGCCGCACGTGCATCCGACCCAGGACGAATTCATCTACATGCTGGAGGGCACGTTCGACCTTTATCTCGCAGGATCATGGACTAAGGCGGGCGCGGGCGACCTCGTGCGCATGACGCGCGGTATCCCCCACGGATACTACAATCGCAGCGAAAAACCGGCTCGCGCCCTATTCTGGGTGACGCCAGCAGGGCGGCTGCGCGCGCTATTCGACCAGCTTCACGATCTCGGCGATGTGGAGGAAGTGGTGCGCCGCTCGGCCGCGCACGAGGTAGATTTCCTGCCGCCGGGGAGCGTGCCGGGGGCCTGATTGCTAACGACGCATAAGGCGTGTTTTCAGGGGGGCACATGCAGCGCGCGAGTTCATCTCGCTTATGGCGGCATTCGCTCGTGACCCCAACGGCGGCCTGAACCCCGTTGACGCCACAGCCCTTCACTGTTTCGATTGCGGTCAGGCGCCGACCGAACGAGCGCTGATTATCGAACATTGGGGGGATCTTCGTGCGTGTTGTTCCAGTTGGTAGCCACAAAAAGAGTGCCGTGCCCTCTAAGAAGCCAGACGGCGGCAAGCGAAAGATGCCGAAGAGGCAGCCGAGCCTCAAGTCAAGCCCTTGGTACGAAAAGGCAGCGTCAGCGATCAGCGCTGCGCCTAGCCGTGAATAGTGTTTACCAGCGTAAGCTGCCTCCCAGCGCGCAGGCGGCATATGACACCGGGAAAGCACAGCACAATCTGTGCCTCGACTGGCTTCTATACATCATGACCTCGTCTTCCGGGAGAACTCGGACGAAGGATGATCTGCGACCCTTATGATTATAAGTTCAGATCCTTAAGTACTCTGCGGGGGGATCGTTTTAGTTATGGGTTCCATCAAATTTTCACCAAACCGCCGCTACACGCGGTTAGATGCGCGGATAACCGAGAACGAAGGCGCATTCACGGTTAGCGTTCGATTGCTCAATCACCGCAAGAAGGGCGAAGGGGCGTGGGGAGAAGAAATAGCGTCTTCGATTGATATAGCGACCGCGATGATCAACTCGATAGCAGAGCAATTTGGTATTGGGCAGAAGGGCATCTCCGTCAAAATTATCATGGAGAATTTCAAGGAAGGTACGTTTCACTAGCGTGAGGACATCGCGATTTGTGAGCTAGCAGTTGGAGACGCAATGACCGTCGCCGAATCGAAGGACCTCAAGAAGGGCGATCGCGTTCAAGCGGACATCGCAGCCCAGCCGCCTGATATCCGCTTCTCCAATCGGCCGTTTGAGGTCAAGCACTTTCATCGCTCGCCACCCTCACTTCACGAACGATCTTGCCCGTGTCATCCACAATGCAGACGCTGGTCTCCTTGACCGAAACGTCTAGTCCAGCAAAATGCTCCATGCTGCGCTTCTCCTTCTGATGCTTGAGGCCGCTCAACGCGGACCTCGTTTCACCATCAGCCTGAAGCGCAGCACCCAAATCTTCAGCTATCCACAAGCTGCCGGCCGATTACCCCATCTTTGTGCGCCCAGACTCGGACATTGGCCAACCTATTCGATCACCTCGTCGGCGCGCGCTAGTCTAGCAGCTGCGGCGGCAAGGTGAGTCTAAGGAGCCTGGCGGTCTGGGCGTTGATGACCAACTCGAATTTACTCGCCTGCACCACCGGCAGGTCCGCAGGCTTGGCACCCTTGAGGATGCGACCGGTATAGACGCCGATCTGACGATACGCATCGGTCAAGCTGCTTGCATAGCTCATCAACCCGCCGACATCGGCATAGTCGCGCCCCGAATATGCCGCGGGGAACGCGTGGCGCGTCGCCAGGTGGGCCAATTGGACGCGCCGGCTGAGGTAGAAGGGATCGGCGCCAACGAAGAGCGCATCTGGCCGCTCGCGCTCAAAGGTTTCGAAGACCGCATCAATCTCCCGACTGGTGCTGGCATTGAAGACTTGGATTTGCAGGCCCATGGCGCGGGCGCCTGCTGCAACATCTCTCGCCGTGGTTTCGGCATTCGCAGCGTTAGCAGGATTGACCAGCACGGCAACGCGAATTGCTCCCGGCGTCAGCTCGCGCAGGAGTTCCAGTCGCTTCGAAGCCAATTCGACATTGAACAAATTGATTCCCGTTGCATTGCCGCCCGGCCGAGCGAGACTGGCGACAAGGCCAACCCTGACCGGGTCTTCGCCGACCATGAAGACTATCGGGATCGTCGCGGTTGCGGCCTTGGCCGCGGTCGCCGGTGGGGTCGCGCCGGTCGCGGCGATCACGGTGACCTGCTTGCGCACCAGTTCGGCCGCCAGCGCCGGTAATCGATCGATTTGATTCTCCGCCCAGCGGTACTCGATCGCCACGTTCTGGCCCTCCACATAGCCTGTGTCCTGGAGGCCCTCACGATATGCGCGCAGACGGTCTGCATTCGTTTCAGGCGATGTGGCGTTGAGGAACCCGATCACCGGCATTCCCGGTTGCTGCGCGCTTGCCGCAAGCGGCCACGCCGCTGCGCCGCCGATGAGCGTGATGAACTCGCGCCGTCTTATTTGTCCAACCCCAGGCATCTACCGGCAACACTGTAGCACTCTGGGAGCGGCGCACGTGGCTTCCAGGACCATATTGTTTAGGCAATGGCCCATGTCCGCTCCGGGTCGATACTGTTGAAAAAGGATTTTGAGGGGCGACCTCAGCAACATTGATTCAAGGCGAGCGCCGAACCAGCAACATCGATTCAAAATCCATTTGCTTGGATTCGATTGTTTCAAAATCCAATTCCACAGATCCATTTTGGATACTTTTTCAACAGTATCGGTCATTAGCGGATATTGTGAGGGACCTACCTGATGTCCGCTTTACCCGAAAGCGGACATCGAACCAACCATCGCCAATGTCCGCTTTGTGCCAATGCACTAAATCGCTGCGCGATAGCCCGCTGAGGCGGGGCCCGTGACGATCTGCACGGCAATCTGGGTGGAGATGGCCAATAGCGGGTTGGGCGTCCTGTCTTGAGGATCGAGGTGTCGTCAACCTCATCCCAGACAGGAGTTGCCTATGAGTACCGATACTGTCAGCCCGCTGCGCCAGCGCATGATCGAGGACATGAACGCGCGCAAGCTCTGTGCGGGCACGCAGACAGGTCATATCCGCAGTTGCAAGCGGTTCGCCGCGTTTCTCAAGCGGTCTCCTGACACGGCCACCCTTGAGGATATCCGCCGTTTCCAACTGCACTTGGCCGAGACCGGCGTGAGCATCTGCACCCGCAACCGCATCATGACCGGGCTGCGGTTCTTGTTCCGCGTGACGCTGCGGCGACTGGATTTGGCCGCCGAGATCTATCACCTCCGCGAGCCGCAGAAGATTCCACTGGTGATGAGCCCGGACGAGACCAAGCGCCTGTTGGCTGTCGCCAGCAGTCTCAAGGCCCGCATTCTGCTCAGTCTCGGCTATGGCTGCGGATTGCGCGCGGGCGAGGTAGTCCGGCTTAAGGTCAAGCATATCGACAGCGCGCAGAAGATCATTCGCATCGAGCAGTCCAAGGGCCGCAAGGATCGCAATGTCATGCTGTCGGCCGAGACGCTCGATCTGTTGCGCCAATGGTGGCAAGTCCGCCCATCGCGCCATGATGCCGGAACGCCCTTGGAGGAGCGCTGGCTGTTTCCCGGCCTTAGGTCCGGCAGGCCGATGACCACCCGCCAACTTAACCGCCTGTTTCATGAGGCGGCCGACGCGGCCGGTATCAGGAAAGGCGTGACGCTGCACGCGCTGCGCCACAGCTTTGCAACCCACCTGCTCGAACGCGGCACCGATATCAGAATCATCCAGGCGCTGCTGGGCCACGACAAACTGGACACCACGGCGCGCTACGCCCGCGTCGCCACCGGCATGATCGCCAGCATCGAGAGCCCGCTCGACCTGTTGTCCGAGCCACGCAGGAAGCCCAGGAAGAGCGAGAAAGATCAGCCGTCGGCGTAACAGCCCGCGGCCATGTCCCGTCCAGCGCTGGAGGTCGCGGATATCTTCCGCGACCACGGGGCGGCGTGGCGCAGAGCCAATGCCGGTCACGTCAGCCTCGACCACTTGAAGGTGATGTCAGCCATCGAGCGCTGCCGCACGGCGGCACTCGGCGGCCATGTCGCGCGCTGCGAGAACGAGAAGTGCACTCACACCATCATTGCCTACAATAGCTGCCGCAACCGGCATTGCCCCAAGTGTCAGGGCGCTGCTGCACGCGAGTGGCTGGCCGAACGCGAGGCCGAGCTGCTGCCGGTGCCGTACTTTCATGTGGTCTACACATTGCCGGCCGCGATCCGCGACATTGCCTATCAGAACAAGGCGGTGATCTACCACCTGCTGTTCAAGGCCTCGGCCGAGACCACGCTCACGATCGCAGCTGATCGCAAGCATCTCGGGGCTCGCATCGGCTTCATGTCGGTGTTGCACACCTGGGGCTCCGCGCTAACGCACCACCCGCATGTCCATATGGTCGTGCCGGGTGGCGGCCTGGCGCCGGATGGGTCGAGGTGGATCGCGTGCCGACCGCGCTATTTTCTGACCGTGGAGGTTCTCTCGGCGCTGTTCCGCCGGCTGTTTCTGGAGATGCTGATCGCGGCGCACGACGCCGGCCGTCTGCAATTCTTCGGCGACCATGTGCGGCTCGCCGACAAGGCGGCGTTCGATGCCTATCTAACGCCTTTGCGCCAGATCGATTGGGTGGTCTACGCCAAAGAGCCATTCGCCGGGCCCAAGCAAGTGTTGCGATATTTGTCGCGCTACACCCACCGCGTCGCGATCTCCAATCGCCGGCTGCTGTCCGCCGACCAGAACAGCGTCACCTTCAAGTCCAAGGACTATCGGATCGAGGGGGCCGCCCGGGACAAGACGATGACGCTGGCGACCGACGAGTTCATCCGGCGCTTCCTGATCCATGTCCTGCCGAAAGGCTTCCATCGCATCCGACACTATGGGCTGCTCGCCAGTACCAACCGAGCCGCGAACATTGCGCACGCTCGCGAGCTGCTCGCCGTGCCGTCTCGCCCAAAACAACCCGACACGCCCGAAGCAACAATCGACCAACCTCGCGTACTGTCGCAGCCATGCCCGTGCTGCGGCGGCCGCATGATCATCATCGAGACCTTCGAGCGCGGCTGCGAGCCGAAGCACCGGCCCACACCACCTTCGGTGGCGATCAGGGTCGACACCTCATGATGCCGTCACCGCCGATCAACGACAGCTACGATACCTGCAATTCCCGCTGGCTCTCAGCCAGCAGCGCCCAAGTTCGCGTTGATCCGCTCGATTGCCCCGGTCGCAATACCAACCTGGTCGTTCTACCCGCAGATCGCTCGTTCACCCCAACGTGCTCACACTGGCTTTGCAGAAAACCGATCGCGGCAACCGATCCTGTCCAACCTCATCAACCCAAAACCCGCGGCTAAATCCCCATAGCATCCGCGGCACCGCCAGTGCCCACTTCCCGCGATTTCCTGCCTTGGCGCTTTTCGGACGCCGGTCGCCGCAGCGCGTGGATGGCATCCCATGCCGGCGTCCGAAAACCTGCACATAAGCCGAAGAGAGGCGTCCGCGCTTGTGTGCTGAGGCAATGACCTGCGCACTCATCAGGAAGAAGTTCGAGCATGCATGTCACTTGCTCCTTTCAATCGAACGCCGCGTCCTTTCTCTCGTGCCCGTGACTTTGGCCGCCACCGTGGCGTTTCTGAGTGGCTGAGTGGCAACACGCAATTCATCGATAAAGAGTCGCGCAATCGCGTTGGGCGTCCGATCCTTCAAGGTCATGATTTGGGCGGGCTGTGATCTCAGAGGCAGCGCAACTGGCAGTGTTTTTAGCCGCAATCGCTCGGCGCCAAAATGCACGATCGAGCTCGGCAGCATCGTAAGAAAACGCCCGGTTGCCACCAATCGCGTTCGGACAGCCATGGAATTGGAAACAATCCGTGGTGTGGGCAGCGCCACGCCGGCGGACTGAAAACCCTCGACGATCAGGGCTCCGACCACTGTGTCTAATTCCGGCATCGTCCACGGCTCATCCAGGAGTTCAGTTAAATCGATCCTGCGGCGGCGTGACCATGGACTGTCCAGCGCCGCGACCACAAACAAATGCTCTTCGAACAGAGGAAAGGTGGTAAAATCATCACCACCGACCGAGCCCCACGTTCGTCCCACCGCAAGGTCGATTTTGCGTTCACGCAGCATCCCGCACAGTATCGTGGTGTCCCCCTCCACCGCATGAACCACGACCCGAGGGAACCGTTCGGCGAGCCGTGCGAGGACGGCTGGAATGAGGCCATCTGTGAAAGGCGTAGGAGCACCGATCCGCAACTCCCCAACCGTCGGATCGGACAGGTACTCGATCTCCTGCACCCCCCGTCGCAAATCATCAAACACGGCGGTGCCGCAGTTGAGGAATGCGCGACCGTAGGCCGTCGGCTCAACTCCCGCCGAGGTCCGATCCAGGAGACGGACTCCGAGCACATGTTCGAGGTCTGAAATTGTCTTGGAAACGACTGGCTTCGAAATGGCGAGCAGTTCAGCCGCCCGCGTCATGCTTCCGGATTGCGCGACTGCAAGGAGGACATGCAGGTCGCGCAATTCCGCCAAAATCCTGCGCGGCGCCAAGCCCGCCGAACTACCTGTCGAGCAAGTCGCCGAATTCGAGTTCGTCGTCAATCTCAAGACCGCGAGAGCGATCGGCGTTACGATGCCAACTTCGATCCTCCTTCGCGCTAACGAGGTGATCGAGTGATCGACTGTAACTGTCGCGATTGGTACTTCGCGTCATTTCGGACCCATGCCTCGAAAGGTCGCGATTAGAGGCACAGCGGACATTGGTTCGAACTGGGTCGGTAGCGATTGACCCTAGCGGACATCGGCCATGTCCTAAAATTCTTTGGCAGAAGGCTTATTGCGGCGCCTATCAAAGGCTTCGTTCAAGTTGTTAGGATAGGCCAAATTCGTGGGGCGGGCCTTTATGACACGGCGTACCGCGACAAGGGACAAGGCGGGTAAATCTCTGCGGCGCACTACAAAGACCCCGTCCTCCGCTGACTTACAGAAGCTGCTCAACGAGCAGGCCCGTGAGCTCGCAGAAACACGAAGCCAGCTATCCGAAGCTCTGGGGCAGCAGACAGCAACTTCGGAGGTGCTCAAGGTCATCTCCAGCTCTTCCGGAAATTTGCAGCCGGTATTCAACTCGATGCTGCAGAAAGCCACACGCATCTGCGACGCGAGCTTCGGAAACATGTCGCTCTACGACGGGAGCGTGTTCCGACATGTGGCGCTGCTTAGCGCACCAGCGGCCTGGGCCGAGAGGCAGCAGCGCGATCCCGTTGTTCCTCGCACCGCTCGGGTGCTGTATGGCTTGGTTCATACCAAGCAAGTCATCCATGTCGAGGACCTTGCCGTCGAAGACCCAGATACGCCGCTCGCCAAGATGGCGGGCGCGCGGACTGTGCTTATCGTACCGATGCTCAAGGCTGACCAGTTAATCGGCGCTATCGGCATCTACCGACGTGAGGTGCGGTCATTCACCAACAAGCAGATCGAGCTTTTGACAAATTTCGCAGCGCAAGCCGTGATTGCGATCGAGAACGCGCGGCTGCTTAGCGAGCTGCGCCAGCGCACTGACGATCTTTCTGAAGCGCTGGACCAACAGACCGCGACCTCGGAGGTGCTCGGAGTCATTGCTAGTTCGCCTGGCATCCAGGAGCCCGTATTCAAGGCCATGCTGGAGAACGCGATCCGCATCTGCGGCGCCAAGTTCGGAAACATGTACCTCTTCGAGGGCGACGAGGCTCACATTGCTGCCGCGTGCAACACCCCACAAGGGCTCATAGAGGCGCGCAGGCGTGCTCCGCATCGGACAGACTCGAAAACGCCGACCAGTCGCGCGGGACAAACGAAGCAGGTGGTTCATGTGGCCGATCTGATGACAGATGACGCGTATGTCGAACGTGACCCCGCAGCTGTCACCGCTGTTGAGCTCGGCGGCGTCAGAACCCTTCTTGTAGTCCCAATGCTCAAGAACCAAGCGCCGATAGGGACGATAAACATCTACCGCCAGGAGGTGCGCCCCTTCAGCCACAAGCAGATCGAGCTGGTGCAGAACTTCGCCGCCCAGGCGGTCATCGCCATCGAGAACACGCGCCTGCTCAACGAGCTTAGGCAGCGCACCGACGATCTGACCGAGTCACTGGAGCAGCAGACCGCGACGGCTGAGGTGCTGAAGGTCATCAGTTCTTCGCCTGGCGATTTGGACCCAGTGTTCAACTCGATCCTTGAGAACGCAACGCGGATTTGCGGGGCGACGTTCGGCAACTTACTGCTCTTCGACGGCAACGTATTCCGGCACGTCGCTCTGCATAACGCGCCGCAAGCCTGGGCCGAATTGCAACGACGCGATCCGATACCTCCACGCGGGGCCTTGCTTTATCGCATCGTCGAGACCAAGCAAGCGATCCATATTGCTGACGTTACCGCAGAAACTCCCGATGTGCCGATTGCCAAGCTCGCGCGCGCTCGGACTTTTCTCATCGTGCCCATGCTTAAGGACGATATGTTGATCGGCGCGATTGGCATTTATCGACAGGAAGTGCAACCATTCACCGACAAGCAGATCGCACTGCTCACGAACTTCGCCGCCCAAGCCGTCATCGCGATCGAGAACACGCGCCTGCTCAATGAGCTGCGTGAATCGCTTCAACGGCAGACAGCGACTTCGGACGTACTGAGCGTCATTTCAAGCTCGCCAGGCGAACTGGAGCCGGTATTCGACGCTATGCTGGCGAACGCGGTGCGCCTTTGCGAGGCCAAGTTCGGCATGCTAATGCGCTACGATGCCGGCAATGTTTATCCTGTGGCCTGGCACAATGTACCACAGGCGCTGACTGATCACTTACGTCAGCTCGGTCCATTCCCGCCGCCGAAGGGAACCGCTCTCGACCGCGCGCTGGCAACCAAAGAGGTGATCCATACCATCGACCAGGCTTCGGTACCAATCCAGTCGCCTTCAGGCAGACTTGCCGGCGCGCGCTCGCACATCGTGGTGCCCATGCTCAAGGAAAATGAGCTGATCGGCGCCGTCATCATCTATCGCACGGAAGTTCGCCCCTTCACCGACAAGCAGATTGACCTGGTCAAGAACTTCGCCGCGCAGGCGGTGATCGCAATCGAGAACACGCGGCTGCTCAGCGAGCTGCGCGAGTCACTGGCACAGCAGACCGCGACCGGCGAGGTGCTTAAGGTCATCTCCAGCTCGCCGGGCGATCTGACGCCGGTATTCGACGTCTTGCTGGCGAACGCGACTCGCATGTGCGGTGCGAAATTCGGAGCATTGTCGCTGCGCGATGGAGATGTGTTCCGTGGCATTGCCATGATCGGCGCGCCCGCAGCATTTGCCGAAGCGCGAACGCGCGACCCCATCATTCGACCGACACCAGGCCACAACCTTGAGCGCCTAGTTCTCACCAAGGATGTCGTTCACATTCCGGATCTTGCAGCTGACAAGGAGGCCGCACCTGTTCCCTATACGCTCGCGGGTGCCCGAGCGGCACTAAACGTTCCGCTGTTGAAGGACGATGAGTTGATCGGTTCTCTTCTGATTTACCGACAAGAAAAGGGCCCCTTCACCGACAAGCAGATCGAGCTAGTGCAAAACTTCGCCGCCCAGGCGGTGATCGCGATCGAGAACACGCGGCTGCTCAACGAGCTGCGCGAGTCACTGCAGCAGCAGACCGCCACGGCAGACGTGCTCAAGGTGATCAGCCGCTCGACTTTTGACTTGCAGACCGTGCTCGACACGCTGGTGGCGTCGGCGGCCCGACTATGCCGCGCCGACCGTTCGTCGATCCGCCTGCTGAAAGACGGTCTCTACCATCATGTCGCCAGCTTCGGATATCTGCCCGAACACGACGCTCGGATGCGACGCGAAGCGCGCAAGCCAGGGGATGGGTCGATCTCCGGCAGGATCGCGCTCGATAGCAAGATCGTTCGCATCATTGATGCACAAGCGGATAGCGACGCGCAGTTGGCCAACTGGTCCCGTTCGGGCGACGTGCGTACCGTGCTCGCTGTGCCGCTCATGCGGGAAGGCGCGCCCATCGGGGCTTTGCTGCTGTTTCGCAACATTGTGGAAGCCTTCACCGACAAGCAGATCGAGCTGGTGCAGACCTTCGCTGATCAGGCAGTGATCGCGATCGAAAACGTCCGCCTGTTCGATGAGGTGCAGGCGCGCACCGAGGATCTCGCCGAATCGTTGCAGCAACAGACCGCCACCGCCGACGTGCTCAAGGTCATCTCAAGCTCCCCGGGCGAACTGGAGCCAGTGTTCAACGCCCTGTTGGAGAATGCCACCCGCATCTGTGGCGCAAAGTTTGGAACCTTGTTTCGCTGTGACGATGATGTCGTGCACTTGGCCGCGCAGTTCGGTACGCCACCGGCGCTGGTCGAGTTCCAACAAAAGCGCGGGCCATTTCGTCCGGACGCCAAGAGTACAGGTGTCCTTAGCCGCGTCATTCGAACAAAGGCGATCGTCCATAGCCCCGACAGCGCGGCGGATCCAAATCCTGGCATGGTGACTACGCTTGGCGGCGCGCGTTCCATCGTCGGTGTGCCGATGTTCAAAGATGCTGCACTGATCGGTGCAATCGTCATCTATCGCGAGGAGGTGCAGCCATTCACCGAGAAGCAGATCGAGCTGGTGCAGAACTTCGCCGCGCAGGCCGTTATCGCCATCGAGAACACGCGGCTGCTCGGTGAATTGCGCGAGTCGCTGCAGCAGCAGACGGCCACTGCCGACGTACTCAAGGTTATCAGCCGCTCGACGTTCGACTTGCAGGCAGTCCTCGATACCCTGGTCGAGTCGGCGGCGCGGCTTTGTCGCGCTGACCGAACCGCAATTCGGATTGCAAAGGATGGTCTTTATCATCACGCGACCGACTACGGCTTTTCGCCCGAGGTCAGCGAGCGCATGATGCGCGATCCCGTCGAGCCGTCAGACTGGACGATGGTTGGTCGCGTGCTGGCCGCGGGCAATGCCGTTCATATAATCGATGCGCAGGCCGATCTGAACGAGCGCATGGCGCGGATGGCGGCAATGTCTCGGACACGCTCGTTTCTCGGAGTGCCCCTCTTGCGAGAGGGGTTCGCGATCGGCGTCCTGCTCCTGCAACGGTCGGCAGTCCAACCTTTTACGGACAAGGAGATCGAGCTTGCGACGACCTTCGCTGATCAGGCCAGCATCGCCATCAAGAACGTGCAACTGTTCGATGAAATTCAGGACAAAAGCCGGCAGCTCGCAGAGGCGAGCCAGCACAAGTCGCAGTTCCTCGCCAACATGAGCCATGAGCTGCGCACCCCGCTCAACGCCATCCTCGGCTACTCCGAGCTGATCGCGGACGGCATCTACGGCGCGCCGCCCGAGAAGATGGGCACTGTACTGAAACGAGTTGAGAGCAACGGCAGGCATCTCCTCGGGCTGATCAACGCCGTGCTTGATCTGTCCAAGATCGAAGCGGGGCAGTTCACGCTCGACCTCGCTGATTATTCACTGCAGAACGTTGCCCAGACGGTCTACAACGCGGTTGAATCGCTTGCGGTCGATAAGAATCTGGTATTCAAGACCGAAGTCCAGTCCGACCTGCCCCTAGCGCATGGCGACGAACGCCGTTTGACGCAAGTCCTGCTCAACCTTGTCGGAAATGCCATCAAGTTTACGGACGCTGGCGAAGTTGTCATCAAGGCTGAGATTAGCAACGGGGCGTTCTATGTATTAGTGCGCGACACTGGCCCTGGGATATCGAGCGTTGACCAAGCCAAGCTTTTTCAGGAATTCCATCAGGCCGATAATTCGATCACGAAGAAGAAAGGTGGAACGGGGCTTGGTCTCGCCATATCGAAGCGCATCATCGAAATGCATGGCGGACGAATTTGGGTCGAGTCGCATCCCGGGAAAGGTTCGACCTTTGCGTTTACTCTCCCTGTGATTGCTCAAAAGCAGGTGACCAACGATGAGCAAATGCATTCTGGTGGTCGAGGACCAGCTGGATAATCGCCAAATCTTACGTGATCTGCTCGGCAACGCTGGCTATGAGCTTATCGAGGCGGAGAACGGCGAGGAGGCCCTAAAGGCCGTTGTCCGCCAACGTCCCGACCTGATTTTGATGGATATCCAACTGCCGATCATGGACGGCTATGAGACAACAAGACGCATAAGATCCAACGGCGACTTGAAATCAATCCCAATCATTGCCGTCACGTCGTATGCCCTGGCCGGTGACGACGCAAAGGCGTTTGCGGCGGGTTGCGATGCTTATGTGACCAAGCCTTACAGCCCAAAGCTATTGTTGGCAAAAATCAGAGAATATTTGGACTGATTGTTGCCGCGACGTCCCCACGTGAGTTGATCGAATAGGGCGCAGGTTTGCAGCGGTGCAGGATGCCAGCCGCGCCGGGCGATGTCAGGTTTCGGGCTAAAGTGGAAAACATCTTATCGCAGTGAGTATTTGACCGATACTGTTGAAAAAGTATCCAAAATGGATCTGTGGAATTGGATTGTGAAACAATCGAATCCAAGCAAATGGATTTTTGAATCTATGTTGCTGGTTCGGCGCTCGCCTTGAATCAATGTTGCTGAGGTCGCCCCCTCAAAATCCTTTTTCAACAGTATCGACCCAACTGCGACATCCGCCATATGCGACAGGCGGGCACCGCTCGGCGCCTCGGCCCGATCTGTTTGCCGCGGCCCGTCGTCATTGCGCGGCCTGGGCCTGGCGTTCGACGTCGATCGGCAGCGAGAACTGGAAGGTCGAGCCCTTGCCAAGCTCGGATTCGACCCACAGCCTGCCGCCGTGCATCTCGACGATCTGCTTGGCGATGGCGAGGCCCAGGCCGGTGCCGCCCTTTTCCTTGGTGGTCGAGGAATCCGCCTGCTGGAACTCTTCGAAAATCTTGGCCTGGTCGGCTGGCGCGATGCCGGGTCCGCTGTCGGTGACCGAGACGGTAAACGAATCGAGCGACGCCACGGCCTTGATCGTCACGCCGCCGTGGTCGGTGAACTTGAGCGCGTTGCCCACCAGGTTGAGCAGCACCTGCGTGAGCCGGCGCTCGTCGCCGCGGGCGGGCGGCAGCTGCGGCGGCAATTCGACATTGAGGGCGAGGTTCTTGTTCTTGGCCAGCGACTCGACCACGCCGAACACGTTGTGGACCATGTCCTTGATCGAATAGTAGCCGAGCGACAGGGTGAGCTGCCCGGCCTCGATCTTGGACAGGTCGAGCACGTCGTTGATCAGCCCGAGCAGGTGCTTGCCGTTGGTCTGCACCCGCGTCAGCACGCCCACCATCTTTTCCGCCGGCTCGCCATAGATGCCGTCGAGAATCAGTTCGGTGTAGCCGAGGATCGCGTTCATCGGGGTGCGCAGCTCGTGGCTCATGTTGGCGAGGAACTGCGACTTGTGCTTGCTCGCGTCGGCAAGCTGGCGGCCTTTCTCCTCGATCTCCAGGAACAGCCGCGCGTTCTGGATGGCGAGCACCGATTGCGTGGCGAAGGTGGTGAGCAGATCAACCGTGGTCTTGGGGAACTCACCCGGCTCCTTGCGCCGCACCGCCAGCGCGCCGAAAATCTCGTCGGAGCGCAGCAGCGGCACCAGCAGGCGCGCCCGGTATCCCTCCCGCATGATGATCTCATTGACCGTCGATGCCGGCTCATTGCGCAAGTCGGAAACCTGCACCGGCTCGCCCTGATCGGTCGCCTCGCTGATTGCCTCGGACAGGCTGGCGTGGTGGTCACGCACCGCCGCGATCATCTCATCGCTCATGCCGTAGGTGGCACGCAGCTGGAACTCCTGCGAGAGCTCGTCGAACACGTAGATCGCGCCGGCTTCGGTGTTGGAAAGCTGCGTCGCCTTGGCGACGATGGTCGAGAGCACCTGCTCGAGGTCGAGTGTTGAGTTGATCGCTTGCGACACCTCGCCGAGCGCGCGCAGCTCGCCGACCGATTGTGCCAGCTCGGCGGTGCGCTGCTCGACCTTGTGCTCCAAACTTGCATACGACTCCTGCAGCCTGCTCCCCATGTCGTTGAACTGGTTGGCGAGACCTTCGAGCTCGTCGCCGGACTTGATCGAGATGCGCTGGGCGAAATCGCCGCTGCCGATGCGCGCCGCGCCCTCGCGCAGCGCCTGGATCGGGACCACCATGCGCCTCGCCAGGAACATCCCGGCCAGCATGGCGAACACCAGCGCGGCAAGCAGCACATAGACCAGCCGGTGGAACGCTTCGTACAGCGACGCGTAGGCTTCCTCGACCGGAAGCTCGACGAACATCCGCCAGCCGAGCGGCTCGATCGGCGCCGAGGCGGTCAGCACCTCGCGGCCATGGATGTTCTTCGCGACCTGCAAACCGTCATCCGGGTCGTTCGGTTTGCTGGTCGTCGCAGCACGCACCTGCGGCAGCCGCGACATATCCGTGTTCCGTAATACAAGACTGATATCCGGGTGCGCGATCAGCCGCCCCTCGCGGTCGATCACGTAGGCGCTGCCCTTCTCGCCGACCTTGATCTGCGACACCACGTCCCAAATCAGCTTGAGGTTGACCTCGGCGATGCTCACGCCGGCGTCGCGACGGGTGCCGGCGAGCGACAGCGTCATGTAGGGTTCGGACTCGCGGCGGAAGTAGACCGGGCCGTAGTAGATCTTGTTCGCCGCGGCCTCGGTGAACTTCGGCTCCTTGGCGAAGTCGATGCCGCTGCCGACCACATCCATGGCGAGGCGGGAGACGCGCAGCCGCTCCTTGCCCGAGGAATCGACCTGCGCCAGTTCGGTGATGGCGGGGACCTGGCGCAGCAACCGCAGCGCATCGAAGCGGCGCTGCTCGATCGAGCTCGCCGACCACGGCAGTTGCGTTGTCCAACCGAGCTGGCTTTCGATTTCCTTGATGAACTGGCTGATCTTGGCCGACGCCGCCTCGGCCTGTTCGCGCTGGATGCGGATCAGCGAGGCCTTGTGCTCCTGATAGTAGAAATAGACCTCGAACATGCCGTTGGAAATCAGCGCGACGCTCACCACCAGGACGAACAGGACGACGTATTTGGTGAACAGCCGGCTGCGGATTCGCGGCACCGATCCCGCGACCTCTGGGGCGTGCGACGCAGCCAAATCCGGCCCCCCGGCGGCACGCCGCCGACCCCAGACCTTCGGAAAAACGTCACGAATGCCCATGGCCGCCTAAAGTAGCGGGCCGGCAAGCCGTTGTCCCGCATTGTGGCGTCTCGAGTCCCGGGGGGATTGGAGCGGGATGGTGTCCGGAACCGGAAGTGGCCGAATTGGGGCCCCAGTCGCGATTGACCCGAACTGGACATCGCCCAGCATCTCATATTGCAGTAGCGAAGATGGTGTAACGGGCCGGCCGAGCGTAGCGGCTACGGTGGTCGTCCCTCAAATTGATGGTGTCAATTAACCGGAGTCGGACGTGTCCGCTCCAAGCATCATCGAGGGACGACCATGGAACACTATGCCGGAATCGACGTGTCTTTGGAATGCTCGAGCGTGTGCGTTGTCGACGCGAGCGGCAAGATCGTTCGGGAAGGAAAGGTTGCGAGCGAACCGGAGGCGTTGATCGCCTGGTTCGGTTCACTCGGCTTCGGCCTGGTGCGGATCGGGCTCGAAGCCGGACCGTTGTCGCAATGGCTTTACGCGGCGATGCAGCAGGCAGGACTTGCGGTCGAATTGTTGGAGACCCGGCATGTGCGGGATGCGTTCAAGGCGATGCCGGTGAAGAGCGATCGCAACGACGCTCGCGGCATTGCGCAACTGATCCGTCTCGGCTGGTTCCGCCCGGTTCATTGCAAGTCGCTGGTGGCTCAGGAGGTGCGCGCTTTTCTCACTGCGCGCAAGCTCGTTCAATCGAAGCTGTTCGACATCGAGATGAGCCTGCGCGGCATTCTGCGTGGCTTTGGCTTGAAGGTCGGACCGACCACGCCGAACCGCTTTGCCGGGCGGATCAAGGAGCTTGTCAGCGGCCATGCCACGTTGGAAGTCGTGGCCGCGGCGTTGCTCGCCGTGCATGCAGTACTGCTGCGCGAGTTCGCAAGCTTCGAAAGAAGGGTACGGACGATGGCACGTGTCGATGCGCGGGCACGCCTGTTGATGTCGGCCCCCGGCGTCGGCGCGATCGTCGCGCTCACCTATGTGTCGGCAATCGACGATCCGACGCAATTCAAGTCTTCGAAGGGGGTTGGCGCGCATTTCGGGCTGACGCCAAAGAAGCATCAATCTGGCGAGAAGGATATCACCGGCAGAATCAGCAAGCTCGGTGACGGGTTGGTGCGCACGGCGCTCTACCAGGCCGCGCACATCATCCTGACCCGCCCGGTCAAGGGTCATCACCTCAAGAGCTGGGCGGCCAAGCTCGCCAGGCGAGCCGGAATGAAGAAAGCCAAAGTCGCGCTCGCGCGACGACTTGCCGTGATCCTGCACCGCATGTGGATCAACAACACTCAATTCGCCGCCACGGCTTGAACGAGGAGAGAACAAGAGATTTCGGGCGGGCCGCGACACCAGCCATCCCGAAGCGAAGTCCCGACGCCGGGACGATGGATCAGGTTAGGCCGGAAAACCGGACTAGTGGCATCACGACCACGCAGCGAAGATTGGCCGACCTGTCCTCATCGAATCCCATCAGGTGGCGGCCATGCGCCGACCCCGGACAGAAGCCAGACCCCGGCGGAAGGACAACGTATAAAAGGGATTGACCAATCACGGCCCGTTACAGAAGCCGGTTTCAGCTCCTATCAAAGGGCTCGCTTGACCCGCTACCATGTCGTCTCCTGTCATCAAACTTTCGGCGAGGCATCGGCTCGCCCGCGCCGACGAGGTGGTCGATGAAATCGGCTTCGATTCTCTCGGTCGCGCTTTTACTGCTGCTGGCGGCACCGCCCGATGCGGTGCCGCAGAGCACCGGAAAGCTTGCCAGCGTCGGTTATGTCCGCTCCGGCACACCCGACATCGACCCTTACCGGGCGCACTTCCTGCGCGGCATGCGCGAACTCGGCTATGTCGAAGGACGAAACGTCGCCTACGAGTTCCGCCACTATGGAGACAGCGTTGCGACTGCGCAGTCGATCATGAACGATCTCGTGCGCGTGAAGGTCGACGTTATTGTCGCTGGAGGCGGTGCCGCGATCCGCGCCGCACAGTCCGCGACGCGCACCATTCCCATCGTTATGGGCGCCGTCAGCGAACCGCTTGAGAGCGGCCTGATCGAGGGATTGGCGCGACCTGGCGGGAACACTACCGGGCTTGCGTTATTGGCGTCGGAATTGAACACAAAGCGGTTGCAGCTTTTCAAGGAAGTGCTCCCCAAGGCCTCCCGCGTCGCCATGCTTCGAAATCCGGATAACCCATCGCACGCGGCGATTATGAGCGCCGTGGAACTAGCCGCACCTTCGCTGGGGCTCACGCTTCGCGCGTTCGAAGCTAGAGGAGCGGAAAACCTGGAGAGCAGTTTTGAGGCGATGAAGGCATGGCAGGCCGATGGCGTGGTCGTGCTTGAGGATACAGCGTTCGTATCCAATCGCGCGGCAATCGCGACGCAGGCTCAGGCAAAGCGGTTGCCACTGGTGTGCGGCATCCGCGAGTTGACCCAAGCCGGCGGTTGTCTGTTCTCCTACGCGACCAACATCGCCGACATGTATTATCGCGCCGCCGCCTACGTGGACAAGATCCTCAAAGGTGCCAAGCCGGGCGACCTGCCGGTGCAGCAGCCGGTCAAGTTCGAATTGGTGTTCAACTTGCAGCTAGCGAAGACGCTCGGGGTCGAGATCAGTCCGACGCTGCTCGCCCGCGCCGACGAGGTGATCGAATAGGTGAGCCGACTTCGGCTTGGGCACAAAGCTGACATCGCTTGGCTAGGAGCGAATGTTCGTCATCCACCCACAAAATACCCACCCATCAAGACGTTCGGCTTTCATCAGGAAAGGGACGTACCGTGAAGCACGGGACCCGCATCGCGGTCATCGGAGCCGGACTTGGAGGCGCTACTATAGCCGCTTTGTTGCAACGCGAGGGCTTCCAGGTACGGGTTTACGAACAGGCTCGCTCCTTTGAGCGGATTGGCGCCGGCATTCATGTTTCGGCGAATGTCATGAAGGTGCTACGCCATCTGGATGCTGAGCACCGGCTCAGTCAAATCGGCATTCACCCGGATACGTTCACCAGTCGGAAATGGGACACCGGCGAAGTCCTGTTCGAGTTACCTCTGGGAAATACAGGAGAGCAGAACTACGGCGCCAGCTACATCACCGTTCACCGTCATGATCTGCATGCTGCGATCCTGGAAAAAGTCCAGCCGGGAACAATTGAGTTTGGCCGCCGGCTCACTGATGTGAAACTGAACGGCGGCGTGGCGAACTTGAGCTTCGCGGACGAGTGGGCGGCTGACGCGGATGTGGTGATCGGCGCGGACGGCGTGAACTCCAAGCTCCGCGAGGCGGTCGTCGGTCCGAGTAACTCACGCTTTACTGGCGCGGTCGCTCATCGGGCGATCTATCCCTCGGCGCTGCTCGGCGACATGAAAGTGCGGAATTGCACCAAATGGTGGGGGCCGAACAGCCACATCCTGATCTACTACATCGAACAATCGCGCAAAGAGGTTTATCTGGTGACCAGCGCGAAAGGCGAATGGCGCTCGCAAGCGTCCTGGGAATTCTGCGCCCGGGAAGAGGTCACAAGTGCGTTCAAGGGCTTTCACCCCGAAGTCCGCAAGGTGATCGAAACGGCGCCGGAGCTAACCAAGTGGCCAATCCTGGATATCGATCCGATCGACACATGGAACAAGGGCCCTCTTGTGCTGCTGGGTGATGCCTGCCACGCCATGACGCCCTACATGGCCTCGGGCGCGGCGATGGCAATCGAGGATGCGGCCGTGCTGGCGCGCTGTCTTGTTCAGGAGGCTGATCACACGGCCGCTTTTTCGCTGTACCAGATGAGCCGCATGCCGCGGGTCGACAAGGTGCAGCAGATCTCCGCCGAAAACAGCTTCCTGCGCTTGCCGACTGACCCGACCTGGGTCTTTGGTTATGACGCGGTTACCGTTCCGCTGGGGCCGCAGCAACAATAACGACGCGGCGGCACGGACTGACCGGTATCTGCACCGCGCTGTTTTCGCAATGCAAATGGGATTGCTATGTTGCCACTCCGGTAATGGCACTTAGAGCCGTGTCTCCACCTGACCACGCGACCACTCGGCGCACGATCGCGCCGCGCTCATCGTGGCCAACGACGTGGAATGCGTTCTTACCGATATCGATGCGGAGGACGGCAATGGCAGTTGGGACGGTCTGGGACATGGCGTGCTCCTTGTCGTTGGCACCCCTTGCCAGCTTTTGACGGGGCAGTAGCACGGCCGGACAATTCCATTAGCAGACAATAAATGCGATTCCAGACCGAAATGAAGGCGATCCTTCCACTGCTGCCCAAGCTACCGCTGTAAACCCCCCGCAATATAACAACATATTGAGGAGCTGAATGGTGATGCAACGATTTCGATATGTCTTAGCGCTGGTGGGATTGTGTAGCTGCGGGTCGGAGCCGACACCATCGCAGCGATATCCTGGGCCCTGGATTGATGTAACAACAAATTTGGACTTGATGCGAACGCTAGATGCCAATCAAGTGCGCGGCTGCGGCGAAATGATGGGGAGAGTCGCTAAGGGCACTGAAGGGAAGCACGCCGAGTATCTTCTATATTGTACACGCGATGGAACGAACTGGGTGGCGTGGTTGGTCTGGCCTGCGATTGGTAAGGTAAGTGGCCCTAGTCAGACATACCTGGAAATTGCACCGCCACGATGATTGGTTGATCAGGGCGCGTACTCATAAATACGCCAGAATGTCTGCTTCACTGGTAATTTCCGATCTAAAACATCCGTCGACGAGCGCAATTCAGCTTGACCGTTTGGAAGCCTCCAAAATTCCTATCAAGGAAGTTAACCGGAAAAGCCGGTCCGTCTGAGGCCGTGGCGGTGGGGCGCCAACGAAATTGTCGTTACGACGGCAGCGTCCACTGCGGCCTAATTTGCAGCAACCACCACAACATCGGCTGCCTTGTGGAAGCTGTTAATGACGACGACCACAACGGCAATGGCGTAGAACGCCAACCAAGCCATTGCGCCACCAACAGCGTTCTTCTCCGCCTCCAAAAGATGGCGGTACTTTTCTTCAGCGTGGTGCTCCGCAACGTAACCGGTGCCGACGACATCGAAAAGTTGTGTGTTGGCTTCGAAGGACATAATGGCCTCCCTCGTGATCCTCAAACACTAAGGGGTGTTGGGCCAGCCCGATGTGATCGTTGTCACAAAAATGCGGGTTGTTTGAGTAAGTTAGGGTCAGCGCTGCTGTCCTGTCGATGTTGCATTGAGGGCTTGTCTGGTTTCGGGAGCACAGCGGGTGGAGTCGGGATGTGACGCGGTGGCTGTAGGTCCAACATATCTGTTGCCGCCTCTTTCGTCTGGCGGTGCCTCAATGGTTCGACCATGGCTCCGTTTCCACATCCCGCTCATCGAACCGGACATGCAGATCTCCCGCATCCGGCTCTCGGACAAGACCTCACGCCTTCGCCCACGGCGTGTCGTGCCCAAGCCGGCCCAGGCGTACGAGCCCGAAGTGCCCGTAGAGGTGCGAGAGTGGATAGGTTCCGCCCCTGCGTTGTCTGACCTTGTGCTTGATGCGCAACCACCGGCGCAACCGCACCGCGGTGTAGCTGTCGATCACCCGATACGCTTTGGTGACGGTGCCTACTTCGAAGTAGTTCGCCCATCCGCGTAGCGTGCGGTTCAACTTACCCACCAGCTTTGCGGTTTCTTGCGATGTCCCCGTTCGGTCTGTCAGTGCATGGATTTTCTCAACCATGCGCTTGATGCTCTTCTTCGATGGCCGATATCCCAGGCGCGCCTGGCCGGTTCTCGCAGAATGCATCTGTCCGAACGTGTAGCCCAGAAAGTCGAACTCTCCTTCCGGCACCTTGCAGATGCGTGTCTTCTCCTCGTTGAGCGTGAGCTTCAGCTTGCTCATGATCCTGCGCAGTTGCTGCAGCGCCTCATCGGCTTTGCCCTTCTTGCACAGGATCACAAGATCGTCGGCGTAGGTCACGAGGCGAGTGCCGAGGCTTCGCTCCAGCCCGAGCATCTTCCATCCCAACACGAACCGGCGCATGGAAAGATTCGCCAGCAGCGGTGAGATGGGTGACCCTTGCGGAATGCCGCGCCGCTTGTCCCGAACTTCGGTCGTGCGTGTCTTCCGTCCTCGATCATCGGTTTCCTCCACGGAGCATTCCAGCCACATCTTGATCAGATGCAGCACGCGTCGATCAACAATCCGGCGCGCTGCCGACTTCAAGAGTTCGGCATGAGGGATGCTCCCGAAGTAGTCCGCGAGGTCGGCGTCAACGACTTCCGGGTGGCCGCGGAACAGCAGCCCATCCACCTCGACCACCGCCTGTTGGGCGTTTCGCCCGGGACGGTAGGCGTACTGCTCTGGTGGAAGATCGGCTTCGAAGATCGGTTCCAGCACCAGCGTCGCTGCTGTCATGCAGACCCGATCCCGCACGGTTGAGATGCCCAGCGGCCTGAGTTTGCCGTTGGCCTTCGGTATGAACACTCTTCTGATGCGGTCCGGTCGGTAAGTCTCCTGCCTGAGCGCAAGCGCCAGTTCGCCGAGCCACCGCTGCACCCCATACGCGTCGATGTCCGCAAAATCCTGTCCGTCCATGCCAGGCGCGCCCTTGTTGGAGCGGCACTGGGCATAGGCGTGAGCCAGGATGTCCTCGCGGCTGATCTTGTCGTACAGGGTATAAAAGCGATAGCCAGCTTCCGCCTTAGCTTTCGCGTGCAACGCCTTCTGCAGTTTCTGGACAGATTTCGGAGTTGATAGGTTGCCCAATCTCCAGGTCCCTCACCACGTATTGCGTCTGTCTTGAACTGAGGCCCCTTCCCTCCACCGGCGTTACCCGGCTTCCGCGGTACTGCGAACCTCTCCGCCACCCCAGGGCATCCGGCCTGTCCCTCGCGGGCGTCCGGTTGGTCATCCCTGACCACACCTTGGGGCTTCCCGTGTTGCGTGCGTCTTCCTTGTGTACATGCCGCCGCCACTACCCCGGCGCAGCGTCTGGGCGTCTTGCTTCGCTCATTCACCCAGCCGTACCAGCCTTCCCCGAAAGGGTTGTCGGGTCGGCCTGCGCATCGTCCTTTTCGAGGCTTGCTCAGCGTTCACTCGCGTTGCGGCCTGCACACTCGCGCTGTCACCGATTCGTGACACGCTAATCGAAGGCTTCAGCCACTTCGTTACCTCCATGACTGCTCCGATTGCTTCCGGCTGGAGCGGTCGCCGAGTGGGGCTTGCACCCACTGGAAAACGCCGCCTTTCCACGGCGCACACCCGGAGCGGACATCGAGCAGCGTCTGATATTGCCGTGACGAAGCCGGTCTCAACCTCTATCAAAATACTTGTATGAGGCGCACGATGTCGTCTCTTGATCTGGGGGGGCAATATGAGGCGGCGGGAATTCATCGCAAGGCTGGGCGGTGCGGCGGCGATGCCGCTCATAGGCATCCTTTGCATCATTGGCTCACAACAGGGTCAAGCACAGCTGGCGGGGTGCACCGCAGATTCCATCTGCATCACTGATCAGGCCGAGGCTGCGGTTACACGACCCGACCAAACATTCGCGCTTACAAAGGCGAACGATCCGCTCGGCTCGGAACGATGCCCAGGAATACCAGTTGATGTCACCACGGCGTCTCCAGACGAACACCGCCTCGCGTGCTCGGCAGCCAGAGATGCCATTCAACTGCTCGGTCGCTGTGGGATTACGCCGCGCCAAACCCTGCATGTGCACATCCTAAGCGAGGTTCGCCATCCCTTCGGCGGTACTATCCTTGGGCTTCTCGACACAAAGCGAGATCAGGATTCTGGTGACGCAGATAGCGAACATCCCTTCACTGGTGAAGGATACGCCGTACGCCAGGTTGCCGCAGCGCGACTTCTACAGGAGCTTAATCGTTCATGAGGTTGTTCATGGGATCATGCATCAGAACCTGAAGCGGCCCGCGTCGAGCCACGCGGCGTATGAATATCCAGCGTATGCACTTCAGATTGAGTCCCTTACCCGGCCAGTTCGGAACAAATTCTTGCGGTCCTTCGACCAATCTAAAATTGAAACGGAAAGCTTATTTAGTGACGTCGTTCTTTCCTTCGACCCGTACTACTTTGCGGCGCGCGCCTACCACCATTTCAAAGCTTTAGGGAATGGTTGCGCTCATCTCACCGCTCTGTTGGAAGGCGACGTCACGTTCATCGCCCCACCTCGAATCTAGCTTGGCCAAGCCGTGATGAACCCGTTTTTGGCTCACCGTGCCTCCAACGCTTCTCGCCCGCGCCGACGAGGTGATCGAATGAGCAACTGTGTTGTTGGCTCAGTTGGATTGCGGCTGCCACGCAGCATTATCGCGGAGCATAGCGTTGAGGGTAGTGATCATTTTTCGCATGACGGCGACGATGATGACCTTGGATTTCTTGTTGGCGTGGGCAAGACGATTGGAGAAGGTCTTGAGAGCGGGATTGTATCGGCTTGCGCTGAGGGCTGCCATGTAGAGGACATTACGGATCGGCATCCGACCGCCGTAGATACTGCGGTGTCCCCTGAGCTTGCCACTGTCGAAGTCGTATGGTGCGAGACCGACGAGGGCGGCGATCTGCTTGCGGCTCATCGTCCCGAGTTCTGGCAGCAGGGCGATGAGCGTGAAGGCCAGCACCGGGCCGACGCCCGGCATCGAGGTGAGCAGCTCATAGAGCTGAGCGAAAGCAGCATTGGTGGCAACCATCTCGGCCAAGCGCTTGTCGAGGAGGCGGATATCGGCCTCCAGTCGGACCAGGCGGCGTTTGCTGAGCCGCCTGAGCATGGCATCTTCGAGATGAGCTGCCTGGTTCTCGACGGCGACATGCTCGTCACACAGCTGTCTCCGCATGGTGACGACCTCGGCGAGCCTTTCGACCGCGTTGTCCCGTTGCACAACCCGTGTCGGCATGATGGCAACATACTCCGCGATCAGTCGCGCATCGAGGCGATCGTTCTTGGCCAGGACGCCGCGGGCGCGGGCGAACTGACGAAGCTTGTTGGGGTTGATACGTCGCACCGACAGTCCGGCCGCGAGCAAGGCACGGATGATACCACGCTCGTAACCGCCGCTCGGCTCAAGGCCAATTGCGGAGACCGCGAGCGGGCGCAACCTTGCGACCAGCTCGGCCCAGCCGGCGGTATCGTTACCCACCGAAAAGAACCAGCCCTCAGGCAGCACCACCACGTCCAGGCGGTCCTTCGACACGTCAATGCCGCCATAGGAAAGCTTTTCCATCTTCGTATCCCATCCTTGCTGATGCGGGCTCGTGCCCAGGCAACTGTGCGGGTATGGAAGAAGCGACTGGAGCACCAAGCTCATTCGCGGTCTGACATCCGAGGCGGCTGCGGGCTTCCGGTCGCGACGAGGGCCGAATCATGATTCGGCCTTCGTCACCCCTCACAATGCTCCTTTTGCGACATACAAGGCGGCGTGAATTCATCGCGGCTACTCGGCGGCGCGGCGGCTGCGTGGCCGTTGGCAGCGCCCGCGCAGCAGCGCGACCGCATGCGGCGCATCGGCGTGCTCATGCCCGCGGCTGCGGACGATCGGGATGCCCAAGACCGCGTCGCGGCGTTCCTGCAAGGGCTGCAGCAATCGGGCTGGAGCGTCGGCCGCAACGTGCGCATCGAATACCGCTGGAGCACAAGCGATGCGGACGCGATGCGCACGAACGCAGTGGAACTGGTCGCGCTCGCGCCGGACGTCATTCTGGCCAATGGCAACGCGGCCATGACGCCGCTGCTGCGGGTGACCCGTGCCGTGCCGATCGTGTTTGCAGCCGTCGCCGATCCGGTCGGCGCCGGCTATGTCAGCAGCCTGGCGCGGCCCGGCGGCAACGCCACCGGATTTGTCCTCTACGAATTCGGGCTAAGCGGAAAATGGCTGGAACTGCTCAAGGAGTTCGCGCCGGGCGTGACGCGGGTGGCCGTCATTCGGGATGCTTCGGTTTCCGCCGGGATCGGCCAGTTCGCGGCCATCCAGTCCGTGGCGCCCTCGTTCGGGGTTGAATTGACGCCGGTCGATGTCAATGAGGCGGCCGAGATTGAGCGCGCGGTCGCCGACTTTGCTCGCGTCCCCAATGGCGGTCTGGTGGTGACCGGGGGCGCGTTGGTGTTGACGCATCGCAATCTAATCATCGCGCTCGCGGCCAGGCACAAACTCCCTGCGGTCTACAACCGACGACTCTACGTCGACAACGGCGGCCTGATCTCCTACGGGCCCGACCTGCTCGAGCATTTCCGGCTGGCGGCCGGCTACGTCGATCGCATCCTCAAGGGCGAGAAGCCGGCCGACCTCCCGGTGCAGGCGCCGACCAAGTACGAAATGGTGCTCAACCTCAAAACCGCGAAGACGCTCGGCATCACAGTGCCGCCTTCAGTGCTCGCCCGCGCCGACGAGGTGATCGAGTAAGGACTACTCCATGACCGGAATGGGAGCAATTTGATGCTGGAGGATCGTTTCCTCAAGCGCCTGCGCAAGAAAGCCCGGAAGGGACTTCGGGGCTGGCCAGTTGCGACGATTGCGTTCTACGGTCCAAACCTAACCCAGGCAACGAAGGTCGCTGTTGGCATCGTGCCATCCGAGAATGCGGCACCGCAGGAGGTGCGCGACTGGAAGGTGGACCGCGGCGACATCCGTGCCGACGTCGACGTCGCCCGGGAGATATTGGAATTTATCGAGGAGCACGGAGTGCTCTCGGTTGCGATGACTGACGCAATAATCGGCTGTCCTCACCAGGAAGGTATCGACTACCAAGGCGAATGGTGTCCGGCTTGCGAGTTCTGGCACGGACGAGATCGCTTCACGGGACAGAGAGTTCAATAATGCCGAAGCCGCGTTTGCAACTCTGGCCAGCGCCCGGGTCGATGCATTGTTGATCACCTCAGATGGGATTTTCAGCCAGCAACTTCGCGAACCATTGGTAGCTCTGGCGGCGCGCTTCCGTCTTCCTACGATGTATGGCCATCGTGAGTACGTCGCAGCCGGAGGACTGATTTGCTACACAAGTTCGGTGTTCGATGCGGGTCGTCAAGCAGGCGCATATGCTGGCCGCATTCTCAAGGGCGAGAAGCCCACCGAGCTACCAGTCACCCAGCCGACCAAATTTGAACTGATGATCAATCTCAAAACCGCGAAGGCTATTGGTCTTGAAGTGCCGTTATCAGAGCTTCGACGGTTCGGCGGCGGCCTTTCGCAGCAGGGCTTTGAGCTTGGCGAAGAACTGCTCGATCGGTTGAAGTCGGGACTGTAGGGCGGCAAGTAGCGCAACTCGGCGCCTGCGGCTTCGATCGCTCGCGGACGCCGGCGACCTTGTGGCTTGCAGTTATCCATCACACGATATCGCCAGGCTTAAGGATCGGGACGACGAACTGTTCGACATAAGCGCGAAGCTTTCCCCATCATCGTCCGTCAGCCACAGGGCGCGGCGACCTCGCCGAGCCGCAGTGCGGCAACGAGGTCGTCGTTCCAATCACGGCACGCTGCAACGAGGCGCTCGCCGCGCGGACAGCGGCCGTAGCGGCGCGCCATGTCGGTCGCCGCACGTCGTCGATAAAGACGAGGCGTTCCGACTCAGTCGGGCTGGTCGCACGCCACCGATCGCGGGCCTCGGCGACATCCGGCCGATCCTGTCGGAGCGCGCAGTGACTTTTTTGAGCGGGAATTTGAGAACTTCAGCCTGTCCACAGGCAGCCGATGCTGACCTTGACCTTGCATCGTCCGCAAGCAGATGCAGCTCCTCGAGCGTCGCATCCGGATGAGCCGCCACGCGGGCGCGAATGGCTTCGTCGTGAGGCGCGAGCTTCGGCTTGCGTCCGCTGGCGAAACGCGCCTCGTCGCACGGTCGTTCGCCGACGGCCAACGACCTTGGACAGTAGGATACGCTGACCAGAAGCACGCGCGCCGTCGCACAGACACGCGTTCCTGCATCGACCGTCGCATCACGCGTTCACGCAGATCCTGGGAATAGGGCTTGCCCATCGGCGATTTGCAGCCATTGGCACCGCTACCAGAATACAAATCAGCCCCGTTGGGTAGTGCTAGGCTGCTCGCGCTCGCAAATGAAGTGATCGAATAAGCTACGAAATGTCCGCTTTTGGGTGCCGGCTCAACCGGTCGATGCAACACAGGCGTTAAATCTCTCTGCGGGGGTTTCGAATTGCAAGGTCTTACGTGGCTGTTCGTTTAGCTGACGCGCTACCTTGTTCAGATGAGTTTGCGAGTACACCGACAAGTCGGTTCCCTTTGGAAAATACTGTCTCAGCAGGCCATTGGTGTTCTCATTGGAACCGCGCTGCCACGGGCTTTGCGGATCGCAGAAGTAAACTTCGATGTCGGTCGCTAACGTAAATCGCCGATGATCCGCAAGCTCCTTGCCCCGGTCCCAGGTCAGGGACTTGTACAGCTCATCCGGTAGCCGCTTCGCCTGCTTGATGAGCGCAGAAACGACCGTCTGCGTATCCTTGTTAGTCACCTTCGCCAACGTCACGTAACGCGTATGGCGTTCGACCAAAGTCGCGATGTAGCTGTTCTTCGATCCGGACAGGAGGTCGCCTTCCCAGTGACCAGGTACCGCCCGATCTTCAATCGCTGCCGGCCGCTCCCTGATTGAGACGATATCCTTGATTTGCCCCCGTCTATCGCCATTCAGGCCAGCCCGCTTTGATCGACGAATTGTCCGCTTCGATCGAAGATGGCCAAGCAGCTCTTTCTTAAGCACGCCGCGGGCTTGAACAAATAAGCTGCGATAGATCGTCTCGTGTGACACGCGATCAAACTCATCTGCAGGATACGCGCGCTTCAGCCAACCGGCGATCTGCTCCGGCGACCAATTCGATCTGAGCTTCCTCGCCACTGCTTGTCGTAGCCGCGGATTGTGCGCCAACTTACAACGTTTCGGACGACGAGCCCGGACCCAAGCTTTCTCATCAGCCCGCGCCGCTCGGTATCGATCATAGCCGCCATTCCGGCTGATTTCTCGGCTCACCGTCGAGGGCGAGTGACCCAGCAACCGGGCCATCGATCGCGCCGATCGATGCGCCGCAATGCCCCTGGATATCTCTTCGCGCTCTGAGAGCGTCAATGCCAACCGCGAGCGACGCCGTGGCGCAGGGCGAATCCCACCGTGCGGCGCCACTTGGAAATAGATGGACGATGATGGCTTACCAAATGCTCGCCCAATCGCTTTCAGCGACTTTCCCCGTTGCCAGCGATCCCATAACTCCGTTTTCTCTGCCGCACTGAAACCTCGACGATAGCTTTGACTGATCACCACACACTCCATCTTTTCCGTTTAAGATAAAGTGTTGCGTCGATCGGTTGAGACCACCGGGGTAAAGCCTACCAAAGCCACAGGAATGAGCTTGGCGTGGCGCGTCTTTGGCCTGTGATTGAACGAATGAGCCTTGAGGTTGTTGCCTTAGTGAAAGGCTTCTCCCGATGAGAATTGAACCTGAGTTCGCTTTGCGCGCGATGCTGCGCGCAATGAAGACACCTAGGGGCGTGCCGGAATATCTCGCTGGCCCTGTTGGCCGATTCAACGATAGTGAGGCCGAAAAATTACGGACGCTGCTCCGGCTTCCGCCGATGCTGTTTTACGGCGAACTGGAGGACCAAAGCCTTCACCGATTGCGTGGATGATGATACGCGACGAGTCTTGAACGAAGCTTTTATCGCAATTTAAATGAACTCCTAGGCCGGGGCCCCTATCACGGTGATAGTGTAAGCCGATACGACCACCTCGTCCTGAGCTGGGGCGGACATGAGCATGAGGCGACGCGATTTCATCGCGGCTCTCGGCGGCGCGGCGGCAATGCCGCTTGTGGCGCGCGCGCAGGAGAAGAGCAAACGGATCGCGATCCTGGGACCGGCAGAGGAGCCGCGATTCTCCGAAATGGTTGGCGGTCTGCGGCGCGGCCTGCGTGATCTCGGCTATTCGGAACCAACGTTCATTGAAGGAAAGGTAATGCGAGGCGATGCGGCTAGCGTTCGCGCGCGCGTCGAGGAAGCAATCCGGCAGCACGCTGCGGTGCTGTTCGTGATCGGATCCGAACTGGCTAAGATCGCGCGGCAGGTTTCTTCAGAACTGCCGATCGTATTTGTCACACCGGGCGATCCGGTCGCTGCTGGGATCGTCGCCAGCCTCGCGCGACCAGGCGGCAACACCACGGCCATGACGTTCGAATTTCCGGAGCTTTCGGCCAAGCGGCTCGAGTTCTTGAACGCAATTGCGCCGCAGGCTCGTCGCATCCTGGTATTTTACGATCCGCGCGATGCTTCGCCCCGGCAAGGTCTCGCCTCCGCGCGCGAGGCCGCGCTCAAACTCGGTTTGACATTGTTGGAACGCGAGACGCAAAGCGACGCAGACGTTTCGCGTGGACTGGATTTGATGGGGGTGACGGACGCTATCCTGGCAATACCCGGCGGCATCACCTCAGCGCATTATCCAACGATCATCCGGTCCGCCCATGCCAAACGCCTCCCAACATTTTTTCATTCGCGAGCCGGCGGCGGCGCCGAAGCGCTGGCGAGCTATGGCGCAAGCGATGTCAACATCGCGCAGGAGACGGCCAGGCTCATCGACAAGATACTCAAGGGCGAAAAGGCCGGGGACCTGCCAGTGGAACGCCCGACCAAGTTTGAGTTAATTATCAATCTCAAGACTGCGAAGGCGCTTGGCCTCACCGTGCCGCCAATGCTGCTCGCTCGCGCCGATGAGGTGATTGAATGAAGCGGCGCGACTTCATCGCGGGGATCGGCTGCTCCACAGCGATGTCGCTCTCGGCGCGAGCGCAGCAGCAGGCAATGCCAGTGGTCGGTTTCTTACACAGCGCTTCGGCCGCAGCGAATCAAAAGCGGGTCGCGGCCTTCCTCGAAGGCTTGACAGCAACCGGCTACGTGGTGGGTCGCAACGTTACAGCAGAGTATCGATGGGCAGAGGGTGAATTCACTCGACTTCCCTTATTGGCGGAGCAATTGGTTCGTCACCCGGTCTCCGTGTTGGTTGCCTTCGCTCCGCCAACCGTGCTTGCTGCAAAGGTCGCGACGACGACTATCCCGATTGTTTTCTTCATGGGAGGCGACCCGGTAAAGATGGGTCTAGTGCAGAGCTTCAGTAGGCCTGGCGGCAATATTACAGGTATCGCCGCGATGACAATATCGCTCGTTTCCAAGCGATTGGAATTGATACGCAGTTTGGTCCCGCATGCTGACACCGTCGCCTTTGTCTTTAATCCGTCCAATCCGACAGCTGAGGAGCAAGTCCAGGCCGTTCGCAGCGCGGGGCAATCTTTGGGGCAGAAAATCATCGGAATGAGTGCCGCCAATGAAACTGAGTTGGAAGCGCTGTCTGACGCGATAGCTCGTGATCGGCCCAAGGCTCTGGTGGTCGGTGCCGATTCATTTTTGATCAGCCAACGAGACAGGCTGGTCGCACTAGCAGCCCGACACGCGCTTCCGGCGATTTATGAAACTCGAGATTCTGTCGTTGCTGGAGGACTGGTCAGTTATGCACCTGATTTCGATGACGGCTATCGACAGACCGGGATCTATGCGGGACGTGTGCTCAAAGGTGAGCGACCTGCCGATCTTCCCGTCGTACAACCGACCAAGTTCGAGCTGGTGATCAACCTCAAGACAGCCAATGCACTGGGTCTCACCGTGCCACTTACGTTGCAGGCGAGCGCCGACGAGGTGATCGAGTGAAGCGGCGCGAGTTCATCGCGGCACTCGGCGGCGCGGCGGTGATGCCGTTTGCGGCGCGCGCGCAACAGCCATCGAAGCTGCGGACCATTGGCTTCTTGGGTGCGGCCACCCCTTCGGCGACGGGTCCATGGACCGCCGCTTTTGTACAACGGCTGCGCGAGCTTGGCTGGATCGAGGGGCGCACCGTCGCGATCGAATACCGCTGGGCTGAAGGACGAAGCCAGCGCTTCGCCGAGATCGCCGATGAGCTGGTTCGACTTAAGGTCGACGTTATCCTCACGCACTCAACTGAACCGACAGTGGCGGCAAAGCAAGCGACGTCGGTCATCCCGATCGTATTCGCGAATGCAGGCGATCCAGTTGGCAACGCGTTGGTCGCCAGTCTGGCGCGACCTGGTGGCAATGTCACTGGTCTGTCGATCCAGGGGACCGACACCGTTGGCAAGCGACTCGAACTTTTACGTGAGGCTGTCCCAGGTCTCCGCCGGTTGGCGGTCATGGGCAATGTCAGTAATCCCGCCGTCGTGACAGAGATGCGCGAGATTCAGGAAGCAGCCCGTTCGCTGGGTCTTGAGATTACGATATCTGAAATTCGGCGAGTTGAAGACATCGCGCCAGCCTTTCAAGCACTCACGGGCGGGGCGGATGCGGTTTATGTCGGCGCTGACTCGCTCGCAATCGTCAATCGGGTTCGTATCAACACCTTGGCCCTAGGTGCGCGCCTGCCGACGATGTCGAGTGTCCGGGCGTATGTCGAAGCGGGGGCTTTAATGTCGTATGGAGCGAACTTCCCCGACCTATGGCGGCGCGCCGGCGAGTTTGTCGATAAGGTACTGCGCGGGACTAAGCCCGCCGACATTCCGGTTGAACAGCCAACAAAATTCGATCTCATAATCAATCTCAAGACCGCGAAAGCCCTCGGCCTCACTGTGCCGACGACACTCATCGCCCGTGCCGACGAGGTGATCGAATGAAGCGGCGCGAGTTCATTGCATGGCTCAGCGGAGCGGCTGCAGCGTGGCCGCTCGCTGCGCGCGCGCAGCAAGCGGTACGAACGGCCCGCATCGGCTATCTTTCGCCAGCGTCGGAACCTGATCCGAACATCGAGATCTTCCGGCATGGAATGAGCGCGCTCGGTTATGTCGAGGGCCGCGACTACGTTCTCCAAGCCCGGTATGCACAACGGAATTATGCTCGCCTCCCGGCATTGGTTCAGGAATTGCTCGCCGCAAAAGTGGAGCTGATCGTCACCGGCGGGGCTTCCAGCCGGGGAGCGTCGTTTGCGGCTCAATCCGTGCCGGTCGTGTTCGGGTTCAGCGGCGATCCGGTAGACGCCGGGATCGTCGCGAGTTTCGCACGGCCGGGCGGCAATGCGACCGGCGTGTCGTTTCTCGCACTCGATCTGGCGGCGAAGCGGGCGGAGCTGATCAAGGAGGTTGCACCCACGATCAAGCGGATTGCGGTGCTCTCGAACCCCGAACATCCCGGCGAGGTCTCGGAATTGCGAGTGACGCGGGAAGCGGCGGACAAGCTCGGGATCGGCACGCAATACTTTCCGGCCGACAGTGATGCCGCCATTCCGGCCGCGTTCGCGGCCATAGCAGACAGCCAATGCGACGCATTGCTTACCTTCCCCGATGCGCTGACCCTCTTTCACCGGCAAAGGATCGCGGCTTTCGCTCTGAGCCACCGCCTACCGTCGATATTCGGGTGGAAGGCCTATACTGACGGGGGCGGGCTGATCAGCTACGGCCCAATCCTGCGTCATTCCCATGCGCGTCTCGCCTACTTTGTGGACAGAATTCTCAAAGGAACGAAGCCAGCGGACCTTCCGGTCGAGCAGCCCACCACCCTAGAACTCGTCGTCAACCTCAAGACCGCCAAGGCACTTGGCCTCACCGTACCGCCGACCTTGCTCGCTCGCGCCGACGAGGTGATCGAATGAAGCGGCGGGAGTTCATCGCGGGGCTAGGCGGCGCGGCGGCGGCGACGCTAGCGCCGCATACAGCGCCCGCTCAGCCAGACGAGCGGATGCGGCGCATCGGGGCGATAGTCATTGGGACAAGCGAACAGGAAGCACAAACTCACGCATGGACCTTGGCCTTTCGGCGCGGTCTCCAAGACCTAGGATGGGTTGAAGGACGCAATATTCGCATCGATCTGCGTTGGCATGCCGGCGATCTCGATCGGATGCGAACGATTGCGAAGGAGCTTGTCGGCCTCAAACCCGACTTGATATTCGCCGCCAATACGCCGTCTGTCGCCGCACTTCGACGCGAGACCCGCGAAATTCCGATCGTCTTTGCCAACCTGTCCGATCCTGTCGGTTCAGGTCTGGTCGCCAGCCTCGCGCGTCCCGGCGGGAACATCACCGGATTTGCTGCTTTTGAATATTCGCTTGGGGGCAAGTGGCTAGAAATACTCAGGGAGCTTGCTCCGAACACGAAGCGACTTTCTGTTCTATTCAATCCCGATACAGCTCCCTATGCTCCATTGTATGTCAGTTCGCTCGAAGCTGCCGCTCCTCCTTTTTCAATGCGCCTGTTCGCGGCGCCAGTGCGGACGGCCAGCGAGATCGAGCAGGCGATTGTGAACGAAAGCCGCGAGCCCAATAGCAGCCTAATCGTGCTGCCGGATAGCTATACGGTTTCGCATCGCGCAACCGTCATTGCGCTCGCGGCGCGTTTTCGTCTGCCGGCCGTTTATGCGTTCCGAATCCAGGCCGTGGACGGCGGGTTGGTGTCCTATGGACCCGAAACATCCGACTTGTACCGGCGGGCGACCTCTTACATCGACCGAATTCTCCGCGGCGCGAATCCGGCAGACATGCCAGTCCAGCACCCAACCAAGTATGAATTGGTCATCAACCTCAAGACCGCAAAGACGCTTGGTATCGAAGTGCCCTCGTTCTTCCAGCAGCGCGCCGACGAGGTGATCGAATGAAGCGGCGCGAGTTCATCGCGGCACTCGGCGGCGCGGCGGCGGCTTGGCCGCTCTCGGCAGGCGCGCAGCAGCCGGCGATGCCGATGGTCGGGTTCCTCTACAGCCAATCGCCTGACATGGTCTCGGAGGTGTTGCGGGGATTTCGCCAAGGCCTGAAGGAGGCGGGCTTTGCTGAGGGCGATAATGTGGCGATCGAATACCGCTGGGCCGAGAACCAAACCGATCGGCTGCCAGCGCTGGCGGTCGATCTGGTTCGCCGACGGGTCGCAGTCATCGCCGCGATGGATACCCCATCGGCACACGCGGCCAAAGCCGCAACCACGATGATCACCATTGTCTTCAGTACTGGAAGCGACCCAGTGAGGGATGGCCTCGTCGATAGCTTTGCCCGGCCAGGAGGTAACCTCACAGGCGTCAACTTTTTCGCTGCCGATCTGGCGGCAAAGCGGCTAGGACTTCTGCGTGAGTTGGTGCCTGAGGCTGCGCGCATTGCCGTGTTGGTCAATCCCGGCCATGCATCCATTACTGAGGCGACGTTGAAAGATGTTGAGGTGGCCGCTCGCGCCATCGGGTTGCAGGTTCAGGTCTTCAACGCCAGCACCGGCCGAGAGATTGGTGAAGCCTTTGCTACCCTCGCGCGTGACCGCCCTGACGCACTTCTCGTCGGCAGCGGCCCCTTCATCAATGCCCGGCGTGTCCAACTGGCTCTCCTCGCGGGGCGCTATGGAATCCCCGCGATATATACGGGGCGGACATACGTCGAAGCCGGAGGACTGATCAGCTATGGCGCCAATCTACCGGATGTGTGGCGCCAGGTCGGCGTCTATACCGGCCGCGTCCTCAAGGGTGCCAAGCCGCTGGACCTGCCGGTATTGCAGACAAGCAAGTTCGAGATGGTCATCAACGCCGAAACCGCTCGTATGCTCGGCCTGACCGTACCGCCGTCCCTGCTATCGACAGCCGACGAGGTGATCGAGTGAGGCGGCGGGAATTTGTCGGTCTTGTGGGCGGTGCAGCGGCGACTTGGCCGCTCGTGGTGAGCGCGCGACAGTCCGAGCGCGTGCGGCGCATTGCCGTTCTCATGAATTTGGCAGAGGACGATGCGGAAGGGCGAAACCGCCTAGCCGCCGCGCCGCCGGCTGCGATAGCCGTTGCCAGGCCGCAAATTGTCCCAGCAAATCAGATCGACGCACTTGACGACATCGGCGCCGCGCTGGTGGGCACCCTCGCAGAGGCGGAAGGCGTCGCTCCAGAGCATCAGATAACCGCTCGGCTGCAGCACCCGCGCGATCTCTCGGCAGCAGGCGTCGATGTAGCCGGTCGTCATTGCCGGCAATGCGCAGCGCTCGCGCTGGCGCGCCCCCTCGTTGCCGTAGGCAAGCCTGTCGAGCACCTCGCGATATTGCGGATCGAAGAAAACTAGTGCCGTGCAGCCGATCGACAGCGGGCGCAGCAGCGCGAGCGCATCCTCGCGCAGCGCGACATTGCACGGCCACGGCAGAGCCAGGACGCCTTGCCGTAGGCAAAGGTTTGCGCTAGACGTGCCCACCCTCAAGTCCTTTCCTTCGATCTCCACTTCTCGCGCCTCCGGGATTCGCCCCCTGGAGGGGCAAGTCTTCAGCGTGCTTCGGCTGCGGCGGCTTTGGTGGCGGGCCTGTCGGCGTTCGCGCGCAGTCGGCGATCGCGCTCGGCGGTGGCCTCGTCGATGCCTGCCTCGATCAACCGGTCGAGCGAGCGCTCGGTGTACCCGACCGCCTTAGGACCGAGCGCGACCTTTTCAGTCTTGGCTCGATCTCGTCGTAGAAATGAGACTTGCCCGTGGGCAACCGGCCGGGCTTGCCGGGCTGGCTGTAAATTTGGCTCGCACGCAGAACAACGACCATAGCGACTGCTCCGATATTCCGCGCACTTGCGCGACTACGAGCGGACTTGTGGCATGCCTGAGGTGTGCCGTTCTCCTGCTTTGAAATGTCGTATTTTGGCGCTGGAAATTTCAGCAGCCCGGCAACCGACGACTGCGCGGCCCGTTCAGGATCGCCGTGACGCGGACTACCGATGGCCGCTTACGCCTAGCGCAATGCCAGATGCGTGCTTCGTTCACCGTGCGGGCGATGATCTCAGCCCTTTCAGAATCCGGGACGTTGTGCCGCGCGTGATCGCGCCTCCAGGCGGCAATGCGCTGCGCGCCGATCAACGCCGCCAAGTAATTTGGATCGCTCCATCGCCACAGCGTCCCACCCGGCTTGCCGCGTTTCCGCTTCTGACCCCTGGCCTGCTGCAAGCGCAGGATGCCGATAAGGTCGCGCAATTCTCGCTTGAGCGCCGGAACGCCGTCGGCAACAGCGTCGAGATACAAGATCAGCGGCTCAATATCGTTGCGCTCAGCCCACGCCCCGATCGCGTTGGCCCACAGATCGCCGGTCGCGCCGCTAGTCACGCTGGGGCTCCCTTGCGCAACGGCAGCGCCGCGCCGGTGGCTGCCTGCGGCGAGCAGCAGTACGCGGCCCACCGTCACACAGGCCAATCTGGTAGCGGCCGTCGTCGCGCTGGATGTCGAGGTCAGCACGCGCCGACGGGATCGAGCGGTCACGGATCGACATCGTTCCGGTTTCTTCACTCAAGCGGGACACTGCGCAAGCACCTCCGGGCGCTCGGCTGGTCCGCTGTTCCGGGCTCGGCGCAGTAATCGCGCCATGCCGCTTCGAGATCGGAGCGGCGATAGCCGCGCGCTTGTTTCGGCGGATCGCGCGTTATCCAAATCTTGCGCGACCTGATCCGGAACGGCCGCAACAGGGAGGCGAGATCGCCTTGCGTAAATTTGCGCGGCCGCTCGTCGCCTCGCGCCCCGCGCCATGCCCCCCACAGCTCGTCATGGTCGATCAGAGCCCCGACCAAGACCTGGCTGGCCAACACGGCGGCGCCACGCGCGTCGAAGATCAGCAGCAAGTGCTGCAGCAACACGATGGCGGGTTCCTCGTCGAGATCGGCAGCGGCAGCAAACTTGATGGCAGCCGCGCGCGCCCGTTCGCCCCACGACGACGAAATCGCGTCAGCGATCGCGATCAGCGGCCGCCAGTTGTCGCCCTTGCGTCCGCGCAGTTCGTCCGGCATCGCCGGATCGTTGAGCTGCACCGACGCGCACCAATGGCGCACGTGCAAATAAACCGTATCGAGATCGGACACCGTCGCGGCATCGGCGCGGTCGAACAGCTGTAGCGGCCAGTTGTCGTGCTTCTGCATGCGGATGACGATGCTGCGGCTCATGAGCGGCGGCGGCACAAAGCCAATCCCCGCAAGCGCCACTGGCGCGAACACCGCGAACGCGACTGGCGCGTTCTTGATCACTCGATCAACGGCCCCACCCCGGCGATAGCCGCTGTTGAGCACCGTGCGCAACACGTTCTTGTCCTTGCCTGGCAAGTTGAGATTGTCGACTTCATCGAGCAGCATGGTCGAGCGCCGTTTGCTGACGCAATGGTACAACACCGCTGCCGTGACGCTGTCGGAACGATGCGCGCGCGCGACGAGGCTCGACAGGATGTCCAGCACTGTCGTCTTGCCGCAGCCTTTCACCGGTGACGACAGCAAGAGGCGCGGCGTGAACATGAACCGCTCAAAGACGTGGGTGTGGATCGCCCACAGCGCCACCGCATCGTATTCGTGCTCTTCGAGCGCGACGTGGCGCTCGATCATGCGGTGAACGAGATCGCCCACCGTGATGCTCGTGCCAGCATACGGATCGACCCCGGCGTCGCGCGGATCGGGCGGCGGCTGCGCTGGCGGCACGTCCATCGCGAGGATCGTGTCAAGATCGTTCCACGACTTGCGGTGCTTGCGCAGCAGCTCGATCAGCTTGTGCCGCGCCACCGTCGCCTCAGCCTCGTTGTCGGAACCGCACAGCCGATGCAGTTGCTGCACCCGTTTGCGTGTCTTGGCGTCCATGACCGCTTACTCCTCGGATTGCCCGGAACACCGGAACAGGCGTGTTGCATCAGGGTGATGCTCCAGCACATAGCGATGCGCCGCTCGCGCGAGGGCTCAGTCCAATGAGCTGCTTCGCAGTCAGGGGCTGATGCTCCGTCGCTTCCGGCCGCGCTTCGTCGGTGGCTTGGGTTCGGCACGCGCGGCGAGCATTCGTTGCCGCGCGGCGCGACACTCGTGTCCGACCCAGCGCACCGAGTTGTCGGACACGTACACCGGCCGTGGGTAGCGACCGGTGTGGACGCCGCGATACAGCGTCGAGATATGGAGAGGCTTGTCGCCGCCGAAGAACTTCAGGACGGTCGCGCGCTCCCAAAGCTCGATGGGTTCAGGCGCGGATGCGGTCGGTGCCTCGCCGCCGTAGGGCGCTTGCTGGTCAGGAGGGATGGGAGGCACTGCGTCGCTCCGAATTGTTGGGCGACGCTTCTATAAGCAGATATTTTCGGTCCCCGCGCTCTACAAACGCAGACGAACATACGCGGATCGTTTGTAGAGAGTTCTACCCTCGGCGTGATCTACGCCACAGCCATTGAATGACCGCTTCCCGCGTAGGGACGGCGTCTCGTGCGCCGCGCGGCATGGCGTTGAAGACCGGGACCGATACGGCGATCAGAAAGTCCGCCGCCTCCGCGCCAGTCTCCTTGCCGCCGATTTTGCACCAGATCGCAAGCAGGTCCGACCAGAACAGATCGCGGCTCTCGTTCTTGCTGGCGGCGCTGCCCGTTTTTCTGCGCGGCGGACCGAGTGCTACGATAATGCCTTCGAGATTGCGCAACAGCTTTTTGAAGAAGGCGTCAGATGCAAACTCCATATCCTTGTCGGGCGAATAATCGTTATGTCTGGCCCTGAAGGGGCGTAATCGTTTGATCCCGTCCCGCAGTCGCTTGGTGTCGTCGCGCAGGTCGGTCAAACGCTTCCTGAAGGCCATCTGGGTCGGCAACGAGCGGATCCTCTTATCCCGCACGAGGTGGATCCGCGCCGTCCCCTCGATTTCTGTCCGCAGCGTCGCGTCGCACTTGCTCCCGTCCATGCTGGTGCTCTCCAGCACGACCGTGTCGGCATCGTGCTGGAGTGCCTTCTGCACGACGACCTTGATCGCATCCCACTGCGCATCGGTGTAGGTGAAGAAGTCGAGAGCGATCATCGCCGCTCACGCAGATTGATGACCTTGGCGGGCGTCGGGTTGGTGATCTTCGCAAGGTGCTGCGCCCATAGTTCCAGCGCCTCGCGCTTCTCATCCTGATAGTCGTGAACGTCGTAGGTGCCGACGATGCCCGGTGCCTTGTGTGCGAGGATTGCCTCGGCGACGTTGTGCGCGACGCGGAGTTGCGACAGGCCGGAGCGGACGACGCGGCGCAGGTCGTGGTTGGTCCAGTTCGGCAGCGTGACGGCAGCGTCATGATCCTCGCCGCGATGGTGGGCCATCGCCTTGAGCGTGCGGAGCATGCGCCGGTCCAGATCGCGCTTGGCCGGAGTGGCCATCGCAACCGGGCGCTCGCCTGCGCTGAAGCTGAACAGGTATCGTCCGCCCCGGTAGCGCGGCAGTGACGCAATGACCTCCTGCGCCGTTGACGACAAGGGCACCAGATGTTCGCGAGCCCGACCATTCTTGCCCTTCATCCGCTCCGCAGGGATGATGACGTGGTCGCCGTGAACCTCTGGCCACGACAGCTTCGCGCACTCGTTGAGCCGCAGACCGGTGAGCAGCAGCATCCGATAGGCCGGACCGACTGGGTACTTCATCCGCCCGGTCGCCCTCCAGAACGCGAACAGCTCCGAGTCGGTAAGGCGGCGGCTGCGCGACAGCGGTTCGCCTATGATCTTCGCCCGGATCAGCCGGTCGCACGGTGACGTGGTCAGGCCGTAGACGTGCTGGTCGATCACCCAGTTGAAGAACCGCTTGATCATGATCAGCAGCGCGCGGGCCATCTGCGGTGAGCGGCGCTTCTTCGCGTTGACGATGTCCAGCACGTCGAACTTGGTAATCTCGCTGATGGGTCGGTCGCGCCATGCAGCGACGAAGTGGGACCGGAAGTCGCGCTCAACCGCCTTGCCGCTCCGCTCCTGCGACAGCTTGTCCGCGATGAAAGCCTCGGCGGCGTTGCCGAACGAGTGCTTGATGCGTGCCGCCCGCTCACGCGCTGCTTTCTCAAGGGCTTCCGCCTCGACCACGGCAGGGTCGATCCCCCGGTCGATCTGGCTGCGCCACTCCCCGGCGGTGCGCCGCGCCTTCTCCAGCGTGATCGCGCCATAGGTGCCGATGACGCGGCGGGTCGGTGCCGCACCCGATGAGAACCGGGCGTACAGAACGAAGCTGATTTTTCCGGCCTTGCCACGCCGCGCCGGGTCAGCATCCTTGGTGTCGCTGATGCGGATGCCGAAGCCGGGGACGCGGCTGTCGAACACCTCGACGCGCTGGCCGCGCGGTGCCGGTGGCAACGCCTTCAAGAAACGGTCGGTGATCAGTCTGTGGTCGGCCACCAGGTCGAAACTCCGGATTTTGGGCTACGGCTGGGCTACAAACCCGCGCCGCACGCCTGCAAATGTGTGCGAATGTCTGCACACGCTTATAGCCCGGAAACCACGGTATCAGAAGGATTATGGCTATTTCTGCAAATGTCTGGGAATGGCTGCAAACGCGACGCGGCTCCCTGTTTGACAATTGAATCTGGAAAGGAACGCACGGCGTCTAAGTCGCGTGTCCCGGGCGAGCGTCAGCGAGACCCGGTTTCGTTCTCGTTGCAGAAGCGAACCGGGGTCCCGGCTTGCGCTCGCTATTGCTCGCTTGGCCGGGACACGCGAGCTACTACCTCTCCACCAAAAAATCGAAGTCGCAACCTTGCTCCGCCTGCGTCACCGTATCGATATAGAGCCGCGTGTAGCCGCGCTTGGGTTTTGCCGGCGCCTTCCACTGCGCCTTGCGCTTGGCAAGCTCCGCGTCGTCGACCTTGAGCTCGAGCCGGCGGCCCCTGATGTCGAGCTGGATCATGTCGCCGTCCTTCACGAGCGCGAGCGGCCCGCCGACCGCGGCCTCGGGGCTCACGTGCAGCACCACCGTGCCGAACGCGGTGCCGCTCATGCGCGCGTCGGAGATGCGCACCATGTCCTTGAGGCCCTTCGAGCCGAGCTTCTTCGGAATCGGCAGCGCGCCGGCTTCCGGCATGCCGGGCGCGCCGACCGGGCCGGCGTTCCGCAACACCATGACCGACTGCGGTGTGACGTTGAGATTGGGATCGTCGATCCGCGCTTCGAGCTCGTCGAGCGAGTTGAACACCACCGCCGGCCCTTCGTGCTGGAACAGGTCCGGCGTCGCGGCCGCGATCTTGATCGCGGCGCCCTGTGGCGCGAGGTTGCCGGAGAGCACCGCGATGGCGGCACCCTTCACCACCGGATTGTCGAGCGGACGGATCACCTTGTCGTCGACATAGAGCGGCCAACGCTTGATGACGTCGCCGATAGTTTCGCCGTTCACCAGCTTGGCGGAGAGATCGAGATGATCCTGCAACCGCCGCCACAGCGCCGGGAGGCTGCCGGCGGCGTGGAAGTCTTCCATGAAATTCTGTCCAGCGGGCTTGAGATCGAGCAGCGTCGGCACGTCGTGGCCGACGCGATCGAGCTCATCGAGGTCGTATTTGATGCCGGCGCGGCCCGCGATGGCGGCGAGGTGCACCAGCGCGTTGGTCGAGCCGGAGATCGCCTGCAGCACCACCGACGCATTCTTCAGCGCCGCCTTGGTGAGAAGCTCGCTCGGCCTCGGTCCGCCGGTCTTCGCCATTGTGACGGCGTGGTTTCCGACCGCCTCGGAGAAGCGCGCGCGGTCGGACGACACCGCCGGCGCGGTGGCGGTGCCGGGCAGCATGAAGCCCAGCGTCTCAGCCAGGCAGGCCATGGTCGAAGCGGTGCCCATCACCATGCAGGTGCCGGACGTCGGCATCAGCTGATCGTGCGCGCGGCCGAGTTCCGGGCCATCGAGCGAGCCGGCGCGGAACGCCGCCCACAGCCTGCGGCAATCGGTGCAGGCGCCGAGCCGCGTGCCCTCGTGGCGGCCGGCCAGCATCGAGCCGACGTTGATCACGATCGCCGGCATGTCGGCGCTGATCGCGCCCATCAGCTCGGCCGGAATGGTCTTGTCGCAGCCGCCGATCAACACCACGGCGTCGAGCGGCAGGTTGGCGACCATTTCCTCGACGTCCATCGCCATCAGATTGCGCAGCAGCAGGGAAGATGGTCCGGCGAATGCCTCATGCAGCGAGATGGTCGGGAAGATGAACGGCAGGCCGCCGGCGAGCCGCACGCCTCTGGCGACCGCGTCGGCGACCTGCGGTGCGGTCTTGTGGCAGGGGTTGAAGTCGGATGCAGTCGACAGCACGCCGATGATCGGCCGCTCCAGGGCGTCGTCGGTATAGCCGGCGCCTTTGAGGAAGCCGCGCCGCAGGAACAACGCAAACTCCTCATCGCCGTAACGGGACAGCCGGGACCGCAGACCTTTTTTCGCCATTGCACAGCCTCTGGTAAGCGTGAGGGCTCATTGCTCAAATTGCTTGCCATGAAGTCAACAGCGAAAATGCGATCGCCGCAAATGCAGGCATGTCCGCAGCGCGGTGGTTCGCTATAGTGCGCGGCCATCAGGAGGCGAAATGGGCATCGGATCGAGACTATTTGCAGCTGCGGCTCTGCTGGCGCTGTCGCCCGCGCACGCGCAGGACAAGGTCACCTTCGCCACCAACTGGGTGGCACAGGCCGAGCACGGCGGCTTCTACCAGGCGGTGGCCGACGGCACCTATCGCAAGCATGGCCTCGACGTGACCATCTTGCCCGGCGGGCCAAATGTGAATCACCGTCTGCAGCTCATCGCCGGCCGCGTCGACTTCTACATGAGCGCGAACTCGCTGCAGGCATTCGATGCGGTGGAGCGCAACATCCCGACGCTCGTCATTGCCGCGATGTTCCAGAAAGACCCGCAGGTGCTGTTGGCGCACCCCGACCAGGGCATCGAGAAATTCGATGACCTCAAAAAGCTCACTCTGTTCGTCTCCAAGGAGGGCATCGCGTCGTACTTTCAGTGGATGAAGCGCGACCTCGGCTTCAACGAGAGCCAAGTCAAGCCTTACACCTTCAACCCGCAGCCGTTCATCGCCGACAAGCGTTCCGCCATGCAGGGATATGTCACCTCGGAACCCTACGCAGTCGAGAAAGAGGCCAAGTTCAAGCCGAAGATCTTCTTGCTCGCCGATCAGGGCTTCGACAGCTATTCGACATTGATCGAGACGCGGCGTGACATCGTCGAGAAAAATCCCGCCATGGTGCAGCGCTTTGTCGATGCCTCGATCATCGGCTGGGCCAACTATCTCTACGGCGACAACAAGGCCGCCAACGAGCGCATCAAGCGCGACAATCCGGAAATGACCGATGCGGCGATCGCCTATTCGATCGCCAAGATGAAGGAGTACGGCATCGTCGATTCAGGCGACACGCCGAAGCTCGGCATCGGTGCGATGACCGATGCGCGCATGAAAAGCTTTTTCGACAAGATGGTGCGTGCCGGTGTGGTCAAGGCCGGCATCGACTATCGCAAGTCCTACAGCCTACAGTTCGTCAACAAGGGTGTCGGCAACGACCTGCGGAAATAAAGCGATACCGGGGAGCGGCCATGCGCGTGTTCTTGTTCCTGCTGTTTTGTCTGACAATTCCCGGGACGGCGGCGGCGCAGGACTCCTATCCGAACCGACCGATCAAGCTGTTGATCCCGTTCCCGCCGGCCGGCATTACCGACCTGTCGGGACGGCTGATCGCCGAAGGCCTGCGCGCCAAGTTCAACCAGACCGTGGTGGTCGAGAACAAGCCGGGCGCGAACGGGGTGATCGGCCTGCGCGAGCTTCTGAAGTCGGAGCCCGACGGCTACACGCTGATGGTCGGCAATGTCGGCTCGATGGTGCTGAACTACGCGATGGATTCGAAGGTCGGCTTCGATCCGATGAAGGACGTGGTGCCGATCGCCGGCACCGCCGAATACTCCACCACCATGGTGGTCAACAAGAATCTGCCGGTCAATTCGGTGAAGGAATTCATCGCTTACGCCAAGCAGCGGCAGGGTCAGATCACCTACGGCTCGACCGGCGAGGGCTCGATGGCGAACCTCTCGACCATGCTGTTCATGAAGCAGACCGGCGTGAAGATGGTACACGCGCCCTATCGGGGCGGACCGCTGGCGCTGAACGACCTGATCGCAGGCCACATCCAGCTCATCATTGAGGTGTCGCCGGTGGTCAACGAGCAGGTGAAGAGCGGCACCATCAAGGGCTTCGCGGTGTCGAGTCCGTACCGCCAGCCGCAGCTTCCTGACGTGCCGACCTTCGAGGAGGCTGGCGTCCCGGGCGTGGTCGTCACCGGTTGGCTCGGCATCTACGGGCCGCCCGGCCTGCCGGCCAGCGTTCGCGACAAGCTCGGTGCGGCCATCGTCGAGATCGTCAAGCAGCCGGACATGGTGGCGAAGCTGCGCGCCATCAGCTTCGAACCGACCGGGCAGGATGTGCAGGAATTCACCGCCCACCACGCCGCGGAGGTGAAGCGCTGGGTCGCGTTCTACACCGAAGTCGGATTGCGGAAATAGGCCAAAACGGCGGCAGGCTGCGTGCGAAGTGCCAGCTGGCGAGTGACGTCTGGCAGCGCAAGCGATTGCTGCGGCTGCGTGCTAAGTAGGTGTGGCGGGTTAATTTCGCGACAACATACGAATGGCAATTTCGTCGGCTCCCATTGTCACACTGCGCGGCGTCAAAAAGGTCTTTGGCTCCGGCGTTGTTGCGCTCGATGGCCTCGATCTCGACGTGCGGACCGGCGAGTTTCTCTCGCTGCTCGGTCCGTCGGGCTGCGGCAAGTCGACGGCGCTGCGCATCATCGCAGGCTTGAGTGAGCCGACGAGCGGCACCGTGACGTGGGCCGATGCGGCGCGCGGCGGCGTCAAGGAGATCGGCTTCGTGTTCCAGGAACCGACCCTGATGCCGTGGGCGACGGTGTTCGCTAACGTCTATCTGCCGCTGAAGCTCGCCGGTGTTTCGCATCCGCAGGCCTCGCCGCGAATTCTGGAAACACTCTCTCGTGTCGGCCTGCACGATTTCGCCGAGGCCTATCCGCGCCAGCTTTCCGGTGGCATGAGGATGCGCGTCTCGCTCGCTCGCGCGCTGGTCACCGAGCCGCGCGTGCTCTTGATGGACGAGCCGTTCGCGGCGCTCGACGAGATCACCCGCTTCAAGCTTAACGACGACCTGATTGCGTTGTGGCGGGAGCTGCAGATGACCATCGTGTTCGTCACCCATTCGGTGTTCGAGTCGGTCTATCTGTCGCAGCGCGTGGTGGTGATGTCGGCCCGGCCTGGCCGCGTCTTCACCGAGCTTGCGATCGACGCGGCAACACGCGACGCCTCGTTCCGCACATCTGCCGAATACGCCGGCCATTGCCGCGTCGCGTCGGAGGCGTTAGCCAGTGCCATGCAGGTGTCGCCCGGGGTTGCGGCATGAACGATCGCGTCCTCCGCATCGTGCTACCGGCCGCGGCGCTGGCGATCGGTGCGCTGATCTGGGACCTGGTGGTGCGCATCAATCAACTGCCGCCTTACATTCTGCCAGGACCTGGCTTGGTGCTGTCGACGCTCGTTACCGATTGGCCAATCTTGTGGAGCTCGCTGCTCTCGACGTTGGAGACCACATTCGCGGGGCTGGCGCTTGCCGTGTTCGGCGGTGTGAGCCTCGCGATCGCGTTCAACCAGTCTCGGCTGATCGAGCACTCGTTCTATCCCTACGCGGTGATCCTGCAGGTCACGCCGGTGGTGGCGATTGCGCCGCTGCTGTTGATCTATCTGCCGCAGCAGGCCGCGGTGCTGGCCTGCGCCTGGATCGTTGCATTCTTCCCGGTGCTCGCCAACACCACGCTCGGGCTCAACTCGATCGATCACAACCTGGCCGACTTGTTCCGGCTCTATGGCGCGTCGCGGCGGCAGATTCTTTGGGAGTTGAAGCTGCCGTCGGCGCTGCCGCATATGCTGGCAGGATTGAAGATCGCCGGCGGCTTGTCGCTGATCGGCGCCGTGGTGGCAGAGATCGCTGCAGGGTCGGCTGGAGCCGGTTCGGGCTTGGCTTACCGGATCGCCGAGTCGGGTTATCGGCTCAACATCCCGCGCATGTTCGCCGCGCTGCTGCTGCTCTCGGTCGCTGGCGTGGTGATCTTCTTCCTGCTGTCGGCGCTCTCGCATCTGGCGTTGCGGCGCTGGCACGAAAGCGCCGTCAGCCGGGAGGGCTGATCAGGCGCCAAACACGAGCCGCGTCGCGATACCCAGCGCCGCCATCACCAGCACGACCTCGATCAGGCCGCGGTGGAGGACGAGCGCCAACACACCGGCGATCACTGCCAGCGCCGTCGCCTTGAGGTCGAGCGCCAGCGGGTCGAACGCGTACCAGCGCAGCCATCCGAAATGTTGCTCGGTCACTTTGCCGAACAGAACATGCAGCGCGAACCAGACCGTCAGATTGAGAATGACGCCGACAACCGCGGCGGTGATCGCCGCAAGCGCGCCGGAGAGCCGCTTGTTGGCGCGCAATTGCTCGACGAACGGCGCACCGACGAAGACCCATAGCATCGACGGCGTGAACGTGACCCAAGTGGTCATCGCGGCGGCGAGAATGCCTGCGACGACCGGCGAGAACGGCGCCGCGTCGCGGAAGCCCGCGAGGAAGCCGACGAATTGTGTCACCAGGATCAGCGGCCCTGGTGTGGTTTCCGCGAGGCCGAGGCCGTCCACCATTTCGGGCGCGGTCATCCAATGATGGGTCTCGACTGCCTGCTGCGCCATATAGGCCAGCAAGGCGTAGGCACCCCCGAAACTGACAACCGCGAGTTTCGAGAAAAACATGCCGACACTGACCAACACGTGGTTCAGGCCGAACACTGCGACGGCGAGCGCGACCGGCGCCCACCAGACGACGAGACCGACCACCGCGGCAATCGCGGCTTGCCGCCAGCGGTCGGGCGCCGGCGGCACCAGCGCCCCGACATCATCTTTCAGCCCGAGCAGGCCCGGCGACGACTGCGCGGCCAGGAAGCCGATCAGCGCCGCGGCGATAATGATGATTGGAAAGGGCAGGGCCAAGAAGAAGATGCCGACGAAAGCAGCGCCAGCGATGCCCAGCAGCAATGACGTCTTGAGCGCACGCTTGCCGATGCGGATCAGCGCTTCGACTACGATCACCAGCACGGCCGCCTTGATGCCGAACAAGGCGCCGTCGATCACCGAGTAGCCGCGTCCCAGCGCGTAGAGCAGGCTCAAGCCCAGCATCACCAGCGCGCCGGGTAGCACGAACAATATCCCGGCGGTCAGCCCGCCGCGCACGCCGTGCAGCAGCCAGCCGATATAGGTCGCGAGCTTCTGCGCTTCGGGACCCGGCGTCAGCATGCTGAAGTTGAGCGCGTGCAGGAAGCGTGGCTCGTCGATCCACTTTTTCTCGTCGACCACGATGCGATGCATCATCGCGATCTGGCCTGCCGGTCCGCCGAAGTTGATGCAGCCGATCTTCAGCCAGACCCTGAAGAATTCGCTGAAGGTCGGCGCCACTATGGCGTCGCTCGGCACTTTCTCGACAGTGGTCATCGTCACGCCGCCTTGGCGGGCCAGTTGTGGCGCTCCTCGGACGCGAAGCGCAGATAGGCAAACAGTGCATCGTAGACCATGAAGCCGCGTTCGAGCAGCCTATGATCGTCGTCGCCGGCCAGCGCTGACAGACCAAGCGAAATCGCGTGCAGGCCGGCGGCTTCCGCCGCGAGATCGGGACGGGCAGTGTCAGCGCCGCGAACGATCAACGCGAGCCGGGCGAGGGAGGGTTCACTCTCGAGCCCGAACAGCTTGAGCATGGTGTCGAAGCTGCAGCGCGGACCTTCATGCGACAGCTCGACGCCTTCGATGTCGAACGGAATGGCGCCGGTTTCCTTCGCAACCAGCAGGACGAATTCAGGGTCGACGTAGAGGATGCGTGCGTCGGCATCGATGAAGCGGCGAATCAGCCACGGGCAGGCGACGCGATCGATCTTCGGACGGCGTCTCGTCACCCATTGGCTTGGCCGCGTCGGCATGAATCGATCGGCCGCGGTCTTGTTGACCACGGGCATTCCGGCGTCAGCCCATGCGGCGTAGCCGCCAGCCAGGACGGATGCGTCGAAGCCTTCGCCGCGAAGGTAGGCCGCCGGCGCCTGGCTCAGTTCCTTGCCTTGCTTGCAGGACAAGACCACCGGTCGGCGGCGGTCAAGGCTCCTCGACCATTCCGCCACGGTGGCGAAGTCCCGCCATTGTGCGGCTGGTAACAATCCGGTCGCGGCGTCGTACACGTCGCGTCGGCGCACGTCGACGATCTGCGGCGCATTGGTTGAGCCGATCAGTGCCCAGAGATCCTGCGGTGAGATGGAAAAGCTAACGCAATGCATGGCCCCCTCCGTTTCAGAGGAGGCGGTGCTTGGGCCGGAGCCTTCAAGGAGCGGGGCGACCGCCGCAGGCCCCACAAGGGAATTGCTATCCCAGAGTCAAATCGATGGCAAGCCGACCTCAGCTATAGGGATACGAAGGCCGGCAGCACCAACGATAGACCGGACGCAACGAGCAGGAACAAGACCACTTTGCGGAACCCGGCATCATCGAGCTTTCCATACAGCCGGAGGCCGCACCAGATGCCGGCGATCAGAACGGGAAGCGCCAGGAAATATAACTTGATCGTCTCGACCGTGTACGTACCGGCGACTGCGAATGACACCGCGCTCATTGCGAAAGTAGCGAACATCACCGGCTGAAAGATCGCGCGCTGCGCATCCTTCGTTCCACCGACCATTTGACACCAGACGGTGACAGCAATGCCGCCGAGGCCGGTCAGTCCACCGATCAGTCCGTTCGCGATTCCGACGCCGAAGTCGGGTCCGGCGCCGCTCTTAACGGCCTTCAGCGTCGGCCTTATCAGGCCGTAGAGACCAAAAACCAGCAGGAGAACGCCGATGCCGACGCGTAGCTTGGCTGGATCGAGCGTCGTGAGGATGGCGGTGCCGGCGGGAACACCGATTGCGCTGCGGATGATGAACGGTGCGACGTTCCGCCATTTGAGGGAATGGCGGACCCGCCAGATGCCGGAGCCTTGCGTCACGAGGCCACTCAATACGACGAGCAACGCATTCTGCTCGGGGCTGATGAAGTGAAGCCACACGCCCGAAACAACAATTCCCATCGCAAAACCGGACAGGCCAGAAACCAATCCGCCAAAAAAAGCTGCGGTAAGAAAGAACGTCAACGTCAAGCCATCCATGGCTCGCTCCCCATTGAGAGGCGAGCAGCGCTTGGATGGCGGGTCCATCTGATGGGGAGGCCGCGTTGTCCCCAGTTTGCAATTTTGCTCTAGTCGCGGGCGCGAAACCGATCGCGGCTCTGCGGCCGCGCCGGATCGTCTCGCATGTGCATTGAGACGCTAAATCAGAGTGCGCCAACATCAGCCTCCCCCGTTCAGAGGAGGCGGTGCTTGGGCCCGAAGCCTTGGGAAGCGCGGGGCGACCGCCGTGGGCCCCACGAATGTGACCTTACATCACCACAGGCTGGCGAGCAAGAACAACCCGGCTGCCAGCAGCAGCCAAAGCACGACCTTACGAAAAATTTCGTCGTCGATCTTGCCGTACAGCCGGAAGCCGGCCCAGGTGCCCAACGCCAGGGCCGGCAGTCCGATCAGAAACAGATAGACGGTCTTGAGCGCGATCGATCCGGTCGCGCCCAGCCCGATCGCGGACATCGCCAGCAGCGCGACGCTCACCGGCTGAAAAACCGCGCGCTGAACGTCCCGCGTCCAGCCGCGCATAGTGCACCAGATTACGATGATGATTCCGGGAAAGCCCGCCATCGCGCCGAGCAGACCGCTGAGAAAACCCACTGCGATGTCTGCGGCGGTGCCGGCCCGGATCGGCTTGAGCGCGGGCCGGGTGAGACCATAGATCGAGTACAGAACAAGAAACGCTGCGATCCCCACGCGCATGTACGCGGGGTTGGCCCAGCGCAACACCTGGATGCCGATCGCGATGCCGGGCGCGCTGCCGACGATGAACGGCCAGAACCGGCTCCAATTGAAGGCGTGCCTCACCTTCCAAACGCCGTAGCCCTGCACGATCAGGCCGTAGCAGATGGTTAGCGTGACCGTTTGCAGCGGAGTGAGGAGGTGCAGCCAGACGGCCGCGGCAATCAGCGCGAAGGCGAAACCTGTGACACCGGCAACCAGGGCGGCGGCAAATGTTGCGCCTAGAAATAGGCCGAGTTGCAGAACCGAGAGATCCATCGCCCGCTCGCGAAGTGAGGCGAGCAGCGCTTGGATGGCGGCCCATCTGACGGGGAGGCTGCGATATCCCCGTGTCGACTATATCAGTCGCCACCACTGCCTCAATCCGCGCCCATTGCAGAGCTGATCGATCGCCCCTCGCATGGCGGCGAAGGCTGCTCTTTCCATGAGAGCATGATCTTTGGCCGAAAACCGGACTCCACTTTTCGGGATCATGCTCTAGTTTGCATTGGGAGGACGCTTCATGGCCAACAAGATCGATCTGGACGGCAGGAACGCCGTGGTGACTGGCGGCGCCCAAGGCATCGGGCGCGCCATCGTCGAACGGCTACTCGATTCCGGAGCGGCGGTTGCAATCTGGGACCGCGACGCCAAGCTGGCGGCGCAGACTGCCGCCGAAATCAAGCGCAACCGCCGCGTCGAAACTGTTGCCGTCGACGTGACGAAACTCGACGAGGTCGAGAGCGCGCGCGACGCCACGGTGAAGGCATTCGGTCGCATCGATATCCTGGTGAACAACGCGGGTATCGCGGGGCCGAACGTCAAGACCTGGGAGTACGACCCGGCCGCCTGGGCCGAGGTGATGCGGGTCAATCTCGACAGCCAGTTCTATTGCTGCCGCGCCGTGGTGCCGCTGATGATTGCGCAGAACTATGGCCGCATCGTCAACGTTGCGTCGATCGCCGGCAAGGAAGGCAATCCGAACGCGCCGGCGTATTCGGCGTCAAAGGCCGGCGTGATCGCACTGACCAAATCGCTCGGCAAGGAGCTCGCCAGCTACGACATTGCGGTTAATTGCGTGACGCCGGCGGCGGCGAAGACCGCGCTGTTCGATCAGATGTCGCAAGAGCACATCGAGTATATGCTGTCGAAAATCCCGCGCGGCCGTTTCGTCGAGGTCAGCGAGATCGCCGCGATGGTCGCGTTCTGCGCATCCGCCGACTGCTCATTCACCACCGGTTCCGTGATCGACATTTCCGGCGGACGGGCGACCTATTGAGCGATCCTGCGCAAGAGCAACGACGACAACGGTTGTCTGGCATCGCGCTGATGTGCGGCGCCGTTGTGTGCTTCGCCCTGCTGGACGCAATGGCGAAGTATCTCGCGGCGCACATGGATCCGCTTCAGGTCGCGGGTATGCGGTTCGTGAGTGCGTTCATTATCGCGTTGATGTTCTCCAATCCGTTCACGCGTCGGGGGTTGCTTAAGAGTGGCCAGCCGACCTTGCAGATTTTGCGCGGATTGATGCTGGTCTCGACCACGATTCTCAACTTTCTCTCGTTCCGCTATCTGCAGCTCGATGAGGCGCTTGCGATCCTGTTCTCGACACCGTTCCTGGTCGCGATCGCAGCTGGCCCGTTGCTGGGCGAATGGGTCGGCTGGCGGCGCTGGACCGCAATCGTCGTCGGATTCATCGGCGTGTTGGTGGTGATCAGGCCGGGGATGGGCGGTGGCATGCAATGGGCTGCGTTATTCTCCGTCGGCGCGGCGATTTTTTATGCCGCCTACAGCATTACCACGCGCATGGTGTCGCGCACCGATTCCAGTGAGACGACGCTGTTCTACGGCAACCTTGTCGCGGTCTGCGTGATGGCGCCGCTGCTACCCTTTGTCTGGAAAGGGCCGCTGTCGCTGCTCGATTTCGGCCTGCTGGTCGCGGTGGGAGCGCTCGGCTCATTCGGCCACTATCTGATGATCGCCGCCCACCGGCGGGCGCCGGCATCGGTCTTGTCGCCTTTCATGTACACCCAGCTCGTATGGGCGACGACGCTCGGTTTGCTCGTGTTTGGCGATATTCCCACCCAGTGGACAATGGTCGGCGCTACGATTGTGGTCGCCTCAGGCCTCTATCTGCTCTATCGCGAGCGCAAGGTGACCGGCAGAGTTGCCCCGGTCGAGCCCGGTTGACAAAATGCGGCATCACCGCCTGATACCGGCCTGAAGAAGCCCGACCCAAGGACCCGACATGCTGGATAAAGCAACGAATAAGCCCGGCTCGGGCTTGAACGACGACATTGGCGAACAGAAGCGCCTGGAGCTTTACCGCAGCCAGGTCAACATCCGCGAGGCCGAGCAGCGCGCCTTCGACCTGTTCCTGCAGAATTTGGTGAAGGGGACCAGTCATTTGTCGTTGGGGCAGGAGGCGGTGGCAGCGGGTTTCGCGGTGGCGATGCAGAAGGGCGATCTCTCGTTCTGCACCTATCGAGGCCACGCCCACACGTTGGCGCGCGGCGTCCCGGTCGAGCAGGTGCTCGGCGAGCTGATGCAGCGCGACAACGGACTGATGCGCGGCAAGGGCGGGTCGATGCACCTTACTTCGGAGCCTCATGGCGTGATGGGTTCCTACGCCATCATCGGCGCGCATCTGCCGATCGCCTGCGGCGCGGCCTGGCGCGCGCAGTACAAGGGGCAGAAAGACGTAACGGTGTGCTTCTTCGGCGACGGCACCACCAATATCGGCGCCTTCCACGAGGCGCTCAACTTTGCGGCCGTATGGAAGCTGCCGGTGATCTTCGTCTGTGAAAACAATTTCTACATGGAGTACACGCCGATCGGTGACGTTACGGCGGTGAAGAACCCGGCGGGCGACCGCGCGTCTGCTTACGGTCTTGAGAAGATCGTGATCGACGGCAACGATGCTGACATCGTCTACCGCACCGCGCAGGCGGCCTACGAGAAGGCGCGTGCAGGCGGCGGACCGTCACTGATCGAATGCCTGACCTATCGCCATAGCGGACATTCGCGCGCTGACCCGGCCAAGTATCGCCCCGAGGGGGAACTGGAGAAATGGAAAGAGCGCGACCCGGTGAAAATCTACCGGGAGCGGCTCAAGCAGTTCGGCATCGGCGACGATGTGATTGCGAAGATCGATGCCGAGGTGCGGCGCGAGGTCGATGAAGCGACCGAGAAGTGCAAAGCCGCGCCGAACCCGCCGATGGAAATTCTCACCACCGACGTCTACGCCGATGGAGGCTGGGCATGGCGGAACTGACCTATCGCGACGCGGTGGCGCGCGGCATTGCGCAGGAGATGACGCGCGATCCCGACGTGGTGTTCCTCGGCGAGGACGTCGCCAAGGCCGGTGGCGTGTTCAAGGCGACGGTCGGGCTCTATGAGCAATTCGGTCCGCTGCGGGTGCGCGACACCCCGATTTCTGAACAGGCGATCCTCGGTGCCGCCATGGGCGCGGCGATGACGGGCCTCAAGCCGATTGCTGAGATCATGTTTTCCGATTTCTTCGCGGTTTGCTTCGACTACATCGCCAATGAGTTTCCCAAGAGCCGCTACATGTCGAACGGCCAGCTCAAGTGCCCGCTGGTGGTGCGTACCGGCAATGGCGCGGGCTCGCGGTTCGGCGCGCAGCACTCTCAGAGCGTCGAAAACTGGTGCATGATGATTCCCGGCCTCAAGGTGGTCGCGCCGTCGAGCCCGGTTGACGTGATCGGCTTGCTCGCTGCGGCCGTGCGCGATCCGGACCCCGTCATTTTCCTCGAGCACAAGTCGCTCTATCCGACCAAGGGCGAGGTGCCGGACGGCGAGATCGTCGACAAGCTCGGCGTCGCCAAGATTTCTCCGGTCCGGCAAGGATGCCACCATTCTCGCACTCGCACTGATGGTGCCGCGCGCCCTGGAAGCCGCGAACCGACTTGCCTCGGAACACGGCATCGACTGCGAGGTTATCGACGTAAGATCGCTGATCCCGCTCGACACCCAGACCATCCTCGGCTCGGTGGCGAAGACACACCGCTGCTTCAGTGTCGAGGAGAATCCGCGGTTGTGCGGCTGGGGCGCCGAAATCATGTCGATAATCGCCGACGAGGCGTTCTACGAGCTCGACGGCCCGCTGGTGCGGATCACCACGCCACACATCCCGCTGCCGGCCGCGGATATTCTGGAAGACGCGATCCTGCCGACCGTCGATCGTATCGTCGATCGTGTGAGAAAGACTCTCAAAGCGTAGGAGTTTGCCATGGCCGCGTATGACAATCTGCTCGCCAACGTGCCGACCGATCTGTGGATCAACGGCCAATGGAAAAAGTCCTCCGACGGTGCACGCTTCGACGTGATCGATCCGGCTACCGAACGAAAGGTTGCCTCGGTCGCAAGCGCCTCGATCGATGATGCCAAGGCCGCGCTCGACGCCGCCGGGGCCGCGTTCGGACCGTGGGCGGCAAGAAAGCCGCGGGAGCGCGGTGAAATCCTGCGCAAGGCCTATGAGTTGATCATGCGCGACGCCGAACGGCTGGCGAAGCTGATCACCATCGAGAACGGCAAGGCGTTGTCGGATTCGCGCGGCGAGGTGGCCTACGCCGCCGAGTTCTTCCGCTGGTACGCCGAGGAGGGCGTGCGCAATCTCGGCCATAACGGCATGGCGCCGGCATCCGGCGCGCGCATGTTCGTGCATCACAAGCCGGCCGGCATCGCCGTGCTCGTGACGCCGTGGAATTTCCCGGCGGCGATGGCGACGCGCAAGATCGGCCCCGCGCTCGCCGCCGGTTGCCCGGTGGTGCTGAAACCTGCATCCGAGACGCCGCTTACCATGCTGGCACTGATGCCGATTCTGGAAGAAGCCGGCGTGCCGGCCGGTGTCGTCAATGTGTTGCCGTCGCGCCGCTCCGGCCCGGTGGTCGATGCCATGCTGCACGATCCGCGCGTGCGGGTCGTATCCTTCACCGGCTCGACCGAGGTCGGCCGCAAGCTCCTGCACAGCGCCGCCGACAATGTGCTCAACACCGCGATGGAACTCGGCGGCAACGCGCCGTTCATCGTGTTCGAGGACGCAGATGTGGATGCGGCGATCGACGGCGCGATGATCGCCAAGATGCGCAACATGGGCGAGGCCTGCACCGCGGCCAACCGTTTCTACGTGCATGAGAAGGTGTCCGACGAGTTCTCCAAGAAGCTCGCCGCCAAGATGGGCGCGCTGAAGATGGGCAACGGGCTCGACGACGGGGTATCGCTCGGTCCGCTGGTCAATGCGGAAGGCCGCGACAAGGTGGTCGAGCTGGTCGACGACGCGGTCGGCAAGGGCGCGAAGATTCTGGTTGGTGGTAAGCAGCCCGAGGGGACGGGCTTCTTCTATCCGGCGACGGTGCTGTCCAACGTCCCGGACAGCGCCAAGATGCTGAACGAGGAAATCTTCGGGCCGGTGGCTTCGTTGCAGACCTTCAAGGATGAGGCCGACGTCATCAATCGCGCCAACGATACAATCTATGGGTTGGTCGCCTATCTCTACACCAAGGACCTCTCCCGCGGCATGCGCGTCTCCGAGAAGCTCGATTTCGGCATGATCGGATTGAACCGCGGCCTGGTCTCCGATCCGGCGGCGCCGTTCGGTGGCATGAAACAGTCCGGCATCGGCCGCGAGGGTGCGCATGAGGGCCTGATGGAGTTCCTGGAGACGCAATACATTTCAGTGAATTGGTAAGCGCAGTTCGTCGGAAGCCGGGGGAGACGATTTTATGACTATGCTGCGTGCAATGATCCTTGCCGCCGCTGTTGGGCCATTCGGCGCCGATGTCGTGGCTGCTCAAGGGGTGCCGCAGGGCGAGGTGGCGAAGAAGCTCGTCGGCGCATGGCGCTATGTCGGCACCACTGTCGACGGCGTGAACAAACCACGCGGCAACAATCCGAAGGGAATGATCTACTACGGGCCGTATGGCGAGATGTCGGTGCAGATTGCACCGGACATCGAGCGCAAACGCGCCGGCGCGGTCATGACCCCGGATGAAGCCAAAATCGCGGTCACCGACTACATCGCGTATTTCGGCACCTACATCATAGACGAGAAGGCGGGAACTGTCACGCATCATCGCCACGCTACTATTCAGCCGGGTGATTCCGGACCGCTCGTGCGACACTATGAATTTGTGGGCGACCGGCTGATCCTGCGGCTGCCCAACAGCAAGCAGGAAATCACTTGGGAACGGATCAAGTGACCCGTTCCCGGACGAAATGAGCTCGTAATGGACGTGCTGATGCCGCAACTCGGCGAGACCGTCGCCGAGGGCAAGATCACAAAGTGGTTCAAGTCGGCCGGCGATGTCGTGAAGCCGGGCGACAACCTGTTCGAGATCGAGACCGACAAGACCTCGATGGAGGTGCCGGCGACCTCGGTCGGCGTGCTCACCGCAATCAATGTCCATGTTGGCGAGGTGGCGAAGGTCGGCGCGGTCGTCGCGGTGATTTCGGGAGCAGGGGAAACGCCAACCGAAGCCAGACAGGAGACTCGCGCGCGCGGAACGGCAGCGCCGGCGCCGCCGCGGGCGGAGTCACCAAAAGTGGCGGTCCAGCAGCATACTGTCACACCGTCCGGCCCGATGGATCCGTTCTTCGAGGTGAGGACGCCCGCGCGCAACTTCGGTCCTGCCAAGCTGCCGACCGGGACGTTCGTCACGCCGCTGGCGCGTCGGCTTGCCGGGGAGCGCGGCATAGATCTGTCGAGCGTCAGCGGTACCGGGCCGCGCGGCCGCGTCGTGGCCGCGGACGTGGAGGCTGCGATCGCGAGCGGCGTAGGACGCGCGGCGCCGCCGGCGCGTGGGGCGTCTTCGGCTCAGGTCAAGGCGCTCTACCAAGGCGTCGACTACGAGGAAGTGCCGCTCGACGGCATGCGCAAGACCATCGCGGCGCGGCTCACCGAAGCGAAGCAGACCATTCCGCATTTCTACCTGACAATGGACGTCGAACTTGATGCGCTGCTCAATCTGCGGGAAGCGGCAAACGCCGGCGCGCCGAAGGCCAAGGATAGCGAACCGGCCTACAAGCTCTCGGTCAACGATTTCGTCATCAAGGCGCTGGCGCTTGCGTTGCAGCGCGTGACCGCGGCGAATGCGGTTTGGGCCGGTGACCGCATCCTGCGCTTCAAGCATTCCGACGTCGGCGTTGCGGTGGCGATCGACGGTGGCCTGATCACGCCGGTCGTCCGCAATGCCGAGCAGAAATCACTCTCGGCGATCTCCAACGAGATGAAAGAGCTTGCGGATCGCGCCCGCGCGAAACGGCTTAAGCCGATCGAATACCAGGGCGGCTCGGCGGCGATCTCCAATCTCGGCATGTACGGCGTGCGCGAGTTCTCGGCCATCATCAATCCACCGCATGCCACCATCCTCGCGGTTGGTGCCGCGCGGCGCCGCCCGGTGGAAACGGAAGACGGCGGCGTCAGGTTCGTCAGCCAGATGACGGTGACGCTGTCTTGCGACCATCGCGTGGTCGACGGCGCGCTCGGCGCGGAGCTGCTCGCGGCATTCAAGTCATTGCTCGAAAGTCCGGTGCGAATGTTGGTTTAGTCGTCCGGACCGAACAGGGGGGAAGGACATGACCTTGGACCGAAAGTTCTGGATCTCTGCCGCCGCAATGTTCGTCCTGAGTTGGGCGTTGAGCTTCGTCGTACACGGGCTGCTGCTCGGTTCCGACTACGCCGCTGGTGTCGGCATGCGGCCGCCAGCCGAGGCGCAAGGGCTCATGCATTTCATGATTCTCGCGCAGGCCTTGTTCGGCGTCGCGTTTGCGTGGGTTTATTTGCACGGCAAGAGCGACAGGCCCTGGCTCGCACAGGGTGTGCGGTACGGGATCGCGATCGCTTTCCTAACCATCATTCCGACTTATCTGATCTATCACGTTGTGACACCGGTGCCGTTTGGGCTTGCCCTCAAGCAGATCGTGCTCGACACCATCCGTTTGATGCTGATGGGCATTGCAATTGCGTGGCTTAACCGCTGAACGTTCAGAGCAGTTTGCATGAACGCCCGGATCGCGGGAGGGGCCGCCTGGATTCAGTGGGCGATTTCCCATACAACTTTGGGCGAGGAGAACGCCCATGAATTTCACCGCCTTGAAGCTGTCGCTGATCCTGCTTGGGTTGTCGTGGCTCCTGAAGCTTCAGGCGTGGCGTCATCCGAAATATCGCGCGCGACTCAAAGAAAGGAATCTCACCGCGCAGTTCATGGCGCGCGACGAGGAGATCGGCCGTTGGTTCCGATTCGAGAACGGGCGGATCGCCTCGGGTCGCGGAGTGCGCAACGATGCCGATGTAACCGTTGCATTCAAAAATGCCTCGGTCGGCGCCAGTCTCCTGATGCCGCCGATCAACTGGCTCGATCAGATCAACGCGCAGAAGGAATTTCTGCTCACAGTCACAGGTGATGACGGTCTGGCCAACTGGTTTGCGCAGGCCGTAATGATGGCGCAGACGATCGGCTACCAGCACGGCACCAAAATGCCGGACGGCTCGATGCGCTACTGCAACATGACGAACGGGGGACCGGTGTTTGTCACTGTGCAGGATGGCAAGATCGTGCGCATGACGCCGATCGATTTCGATGATCAGGACCCGCAGCCCTGGACCATCGAAGCGAAGGGGCTGAAGCTCACGCCTCCGCGCAAGACCACGCTGGCGCCGCATGGGCAGAACGCCAAGTCGATCGTCTATTCACCGGATCGGCTGCTCTATCCGATGAAGCGCGTCGACTTTGATCCAAACGGCGCCCGCAATCCGCAGAATCGCGGCAAGTCCGGCTATGTGCGCATCTCGTGGGACGAAGCATTGAGCGTCGTCGCGAACGAGATCAAGCGGCAGAAGCGCGAGCATGGGCCCGGCGCCATTGCGGTGTCGCACGGCTCGCACCACACCTGGGGCAACATCGGCTATTACCTCTCGGCGCTGTTCCGCTTCACCAACGCGATCGGCATGACGCGCGTCCACCATAATCCCGATTCATGGGAGGGCTGGTACTGGGGCGCAGTGCACCACTGGGGCCACACGCTGCGCGTCGGCCAGTCGGAGACCTACGGTACCGTCGAGGATTGCCTGCAGAACTGCGATATGATCGTGTTCTGGGCCGCGGACCCGGAAACGACGTCGGGATCTTACGGCGCGCAGGAAGGCACCGTACGCCGGCAATGGCTGAAGAATCCGAAGCTCGGCATCAAAGTCGTCCACGTCGACCCGTACTACAACGCGTCTGCGCAATTCCTGCCTGGCAAGTGGCTTGCGCCGAAGCCGACCACGTCGCCCGCGATGGCGATGGCGATCGCCTACGTCTGGATCAAGGAAGGCCTCTACGACAAGGAATACGTCAAAACCCACACCGTCGGCTTCGACAAATGGGCGGCGTATCTCACCGGCGAGGAAGACGGCATCGCGAAGACGCCGGAATGGCAGGAAAAGGAAACCGGCGTGCCCGCACGCGAGGTTCGCGCGCTTGCCCGCGAGTGGGGCCGCAAGCGCGTCTATCTCGCGCCCGGCGGCTGGGGCAACGGCCACGGCGGCGCCTGCCGCAACCAGACCGGCATCCAGTGGGCGCGCGTCATGGTGTGCCTCTCGTCCATGCAGGGGCTGGGTAAGCCCGGTTGCAACATGGGCAATCTGCAATGGGGCTGCCCGATCGACTTCAATTTCTATTTCCCCGGCTATTCCGAAGGCGGGATGTCGGGCGACCTGGAAAACACCGCGATGCCGGTGGCGCTTTACCAGCGCATGCCGCAGCTGCCGAGCATGAACTCCAACGGTCAGCAGATTCCGCGCATCTGGTTGCCGGAGGCGATCTACGAGGGCAAGGCCGAAGGCTATCGCTGGGTCGGCAAGTCGATCGAGCACCAGTTCGGCAAGTTCGCCTATCCGGCGGCCGGCCATTCGCCGGTTCACATGCTCTACAAGTACGGTGGCTCGATCCTCTCGACCATGAACAATTCCAACCGCCATGTGCGGATGTACCAGTCGGATCAACTGGAGTTCGTGGTCAACCAGTCGATCTGGTTCGAGGGCGAGGCGAAGTTCGCCGATGTCATCCTGCCGGCCTGCACCAACTTCGAGCGCACCGACATCTCGGAGTGGGCTGGTCTCGGCGGCTACGGTCATCACGGCCAGCAGCAGCTCAACCACCGCGTCATCATCTTCCAGTCGCCGGCGATCGAGCCGCTCGGCGAGTCAAAATCCGACTTCTGGATCTTCAACGAAATCTGCAAGCGGCATGGACTGTCGAACTATTTCTCCGAGGGCATCAACGAGATCGACTGGGTGAAGCGCGCGTATCTCGCCTCCGATCTGCCGAAGGTGATCTCGTTCAGGAAACTGATGAAACGCGGCTACTACGTCGTGCCGGCCGAGAAGGAGAAGCTGCGCGCGCCGGTGTCGTTGCGTTGGTTCTGGGAAAACCGAAAGAAGGACGTGCCGGAGGCGCAGCCGCTGCCGTCAGACTATACCGAGGAGTTTCTGCGCGGGCTGCAAACGCAGTCCGGCAAGCTCGAATTCGAATGCAACAGCCTCAAGCGGTTCAAGGACCCCGAGCGGCCGCCGATCGTCAAATACGAGCCGTCGTGGGAAGGGCCGCACTCGCCGGAGTACAAGCGCTTCCCGCTGCAGCTTCTCACACCGCACTCGAAATACTCGTTCCACACGCAGGGCGACGGCAAGAGCTCGTTCCTGAACAACATCGCCGATCATCGCGTGAAGGTGGGAGACTGGTACTACTGGGTGCTGCGTTTGAACGCTGACGATGCCGCAGCCCGCGGCATCAAGAAGCATGACCTGGTGAAGGTCTTTAACGACCGTGGCGCGGTTCTCTGCGCGGCGCTGCCGACGCAGCGGCTCCCGCGCGGTGTCTGTCACGGCTACGAGTCCTCGGCGGTCTATGCGCCGATGGGCGAGCCGGGCAAATCGGTCGACCGCGGCGGCTGCCTCAATCTGCTGACGCCGCACAAGACCCAGACCAAGACCACGCATTCACTCGCCGGTGCGCAGTCGATCGTGCAAGTTGAGCTGTGGGATGGTCTCATCGAGCATGTTTCCGAAACGTTCGCTGAACTTGAGAAGGGGGTTGAGATCAAGCGCACGCTCAAAGAGGCACAACTGGTTCCGGCGAAGTGAGGCGTGTCATGAAAAAATGGAACATGATCATCGACGTCGCCGAGTGCACCAATTGCAATCTGTGCACGCTTTCGGCCATGGACGAGTACGTCGGCAACGAATGGCCCGGCTATTCCGCGCCAATGCCGCGACACGGCCACCGCTGGATCGACATCAAGCAGAAGGAGCGTGGGCAAGGCACAATGATCGACGTCGCCTATGTTCCCACGATGTGCAACCACTGTGACAACGCGCCGTGCGTGGCCAAGGGCCGTGGCGCGGTGACCAAGCGCGAGGATGGCATTGTCATTATCGACCCGGTGAAGTCGAAGGGCCGCAAGGACCTGGTCGACACCTGTCCGCATGGTCAGATCTGGTGGAACGAAGAATTGCAGATCCCGCAGGCTTGGACGTTCGACGCTCATCTGATCGACCATGGCTGGGAGCAGACCCGCGGCCACCAGGCCTGTCCGACCGGTGCGATGCGAGCCATCAAGGTTGATGATGATGAAATGGCGCGCATCGCGCGCGAGCAGGAACTCGCGGTGATGCAGCCTGAGGAAGCGACGTTGCCGCGGGTCTATTACAAGAACCTGTGGCGCTACTCGAAATGCTTCATCGGCGGCAGCGTGTCTGCCGAGGTGAATGGTGTAGTGGACTGCGTCGAGGGCGCTGCCGTGCGCCTGCTCAAAGAAGGAGCGGTGGTCGCAACCGCGATGACGGACAATTACGGGGATTTCAAATTCGACCGGTTGGACGAAGGCTCCGGTCACTATGCAGTTGAAGTCTCCGCCCTTGGACGCAGCAAGACGGTGGATGCCACCCTGGGCGAGAGCCGGAACCTCGGGGAAATCCGGCTTTAGCTTGCTGCTACTTTGCCTGCTCCTTATTTACCTGACGCACGATCGGCCACCACAGCTTCTCTTCGCCGCGCATGAATTCGCCGGTCTGCGCGGCGGTGTAGTCGCGCGAGTACGTTCCAAGCTGGTGGAAGCGCTCCACCACATCCGACATGGCGACCACCTTGCGCAAATCGGCGTTGAGCTTCTGGATGATGGCGTCGGGCACGCCGGTTGGCGCCATCAGCACAATCCAGCCGCTCGACACCACGCCGGGCACGGTTTCGTTAAGCGCCGGCAAGTTCGGCAGGTTCGGCAGGCGCTTCTGCGACGCAATGCCAAGTAGCCTGACACTGCCGCCTTGAAGCCCGGGATTCATTCCGGCGAGACCTTCGAACACGATCGGGATGCGACCGGCGATGACGTCGTTCATGGTCGCGGCCGCGCCGGCGGCGTGCACGAACGAGATGTTCGCCTTGGAGCGATCGCGGAACAGCTCGCCGGTCAGGTGCGCCTGGCCACCGCGGTTGGTGGCACCGAACAGCATGCCATTCGGCGTCTTGTTGGCGAGTGCGATCAACTCCACCACGGTGTTTGCCGGAACGTCCTTGTTGACCCCAAGCCCGATCGGCTGCTCGCCGACCATGCCGACCGGCGCGAACGCCTTCTGCAAGTCGACCGGCATCTTTCCTTCCTGCTGGATCGGCAGCACGGTCCAAGTCGAAGCCTGGGTCATATAAAGAGTGTAGCCGTCCTTTTCGATATTAGCGGCGGCCGCGGCCTGCGCAGCGATCAGTCCACCGGCGCCGGGGCGGTTGAGCACCACGATCTGCTGCTTCCAGATCTGCGTCAGCCTGTCGGCCACGATCCGCGTCACCACGTCAGGACTGTTGCCGGCAGCGGCGGGCGTGATGAACGTCACTGGCTTAGACGGATAGTCCTGCGCCTGCGCCGGCGGGCTCGCGAGCACCGCGGTTGCCACCGCGCCCAATGCCTTCAACCACTGCAGGTTCATCAAATCCTCCGCGGCTATTCTCGAGTTTCTTGCTCGACAATTGTCGTATAACACGGCCATTAAACGCGCAAACCGCGACACGGAGGCCGTTTGACTGAAGGGACTACGATAGCGCCGGACGCAAAGCCGCGGCTGTCGCCCGAACAGGCGGTCGCCGCGGCACCGAATTCCAGCCGCAACCCTGCGCGAGCTGTGAGCAGCGCGAGATCGACTTCGGCGGCTGCCGCAGTCAGCCCTTCTTGCTGACCGGGGATCCCCGCGCGACCGATCCGGTCTGCCATAAGTCGCCCGTCCACGATATCGTTGCGCGGGCAGCGGAAATTCACGCGGATACGCCGTACCATTATCGCGCTGATCGGTCGCCAACCTGGCCACGACCCCGTTGCGGCAGACCGGCAAAATGTCGGACACTGGATCGAAGGCCGGCGTGGTTTCGAAAGAACGGCCTCGGCAAAATTGTCAGAGGGAGGAGTGACTATGCATTCATGGTCTCGGAAATCGTTTTTGTTTGCGAGCGCGCTTGGTGGGCTGGCGCTCGTCGCGGCACCCACCTTCGGACAGGCGCCGCCCGGCTTTAGCCCGCTCGACAAGTCGAATCCGGCAAACAGCAAGCAGGACACCGGCCTTAAGCCGCATCCGACGCCGCCGATCGCGGCCGCTGTCGACAAGCTTCCGGTCGACAAGATCAAGCTGCCGGCCGGCTTCAAGGCCGAGGTGTGGTCGAGCGGCCATCCCGGCGCGCGCACCATGGTGGAGGGCAACAAGGGTACCATCTTCATGGGCACGCGGCTGATCGGCCGCGTCTATGCGATCACCAACAAGGACGGCAAGCGTGAGGTGAAGACGCTGTTGCAAGGCCTGACCCAGCCGAACGGCCTCGCGTTTAAGGACGGCGCGCTCTACGTGCTCGCGGTCAACAAGGTATTCCGCTTCGACAACATCGAAGACAACCTGGATAAGCCTGGCACTGGCGTCGAACTGACCGACAAGTTCAACCTGCCGGATACCATCCATCACAATTGGAAGTATGCGGACTTCGGGCCGGACGGGAAGCTCTACATCCAGGTCGGCGCGAACTGCAACATCTGCGAGATCAACAATGGCGTCCACGGCCAGATCCGCCGCTACAACCCTGACGGCTCCGGCATGGAGATCGTGGCGCGCGGCGTGCGCAATACGGTCGGCTTCGATTGGCATCCTGTGACCAAGGAACTCTGGTTCACCGACAACGGCCGCGACTGGGCCGGCAACACTGGGCCCGAGGATGAACTGAACGTGATCGGCAAGGGCAAGGAGGGTGCCTTCTACGGCTTTCCATATTGCCACGCGAACGGCGTGCCAGACCCGGACGTCAAGATTCCAAATCCTTGTGCTGGCGTGACCTTGCCGGCCGCGCTGACGGGACCGCATGCTGGAGGACTCGGCCTCCGGTTCTACACCGGCAATATGTTCCCCAAGGGCTACCAGAACGTCGCGTTCATCGCGCGGCGTGGCTCTTGGAACCGGGAGCAGAAGTTCGGATATGACGTCGCGGTTGCGCGCATCTCGGGCAACAAGGCGAAGATCGAACCGTTCCTGACCGGCCTGCTGGACGAAAAGGCCAACACATTCCATGGCCGGCCGACTTACGTCCATCAGATGAAGGACGGCTCGCTCCTGGTGTCGGACGAGCAGAACGGCGCGACCTACCGCATCACCTATCAGGCGAAGAGCGCCAGCCGATAGCGGCGCAACGATGGCATTCGACCGAACGATACGGCGGCCGTTGGTCCTCGGACTGGCGGCCGTCGCCATTTTCGCCGGTGACGCATTCGGGCAAGGCATGTCCTTCGACGAGCGTCTGCAGATGTGCAACGCTTGTCATGGCGAAGACGGCAATTCCAAGATGGAAAAAATTCCATCGATTGCCGGCCAACCGGAGTTCTTCCTCCTCAATCAGCTGGTGTTGATGCGCGAAAACGTGCGGCCGGTCGAGGCCATGGCGCCCGTCGTGAAAGACCTCAAGGACGACGAGATCACCAAGCTGGCGGCGCATTTCGCCAAGCTGCCGTCGAAACCGAGCGGCGAGGCGGTCGACCAGGCGCTGGCAGCAAAAGGGGCGGAGATCGCAAATCAGAAGCGATGCGTCTCGTGTCACGGCCAGACCTATGCTGGGCAGGATCAGATCCCGCGCATTGCCAAGCAGCGCGTCGACTATCTGATCCAATCGCTGCAGGAGTTCAGGGACAGCAAGCGCCTCGGCGCGGACACCAACATGAGCGTCCCGGTGGCCGGCTTGTCAGACGCCGATCTGACCGCGCTCGCGCACTACGCAGCGTCGCGTTAGTGATCGGCAGATCGCGCGATTACTCCACCTTGAGGCCCGCGAAGCGAACCACCTTGGCCCATTTCTCGGTCTCTGCAGCGATGAACTTGCCAAAATCGGCGGGCGAGCCGGAAAGCGGCTCGCTGCCGGCGTTGGCGAGTCGCGTCAAAGTTTCGGAGTCGGCAAGCACCGCGTTCATCTCCTTGTTGATCCGGTCGACGATTTCGGGCGGCGTGTTCTTCGGGGCGCCGATGCCGAGCCATCCGGTCACCACATAGCCCGGCACGGATTCGGCAACGGTCGGAAGTTGCGGCAGCGTCTTCGAACGCACACCCGTCGTCACCGCAAGCGCGCGCACCGTGCCCTCCTTGATATGCGGCAGCGCCGAGGGCAGCGCATTGAATATGACATGTGAGTCGCCGGTGATCAGGGCGGTATTTGCCGCCGGCATGCCGCGATACGGCACATGAACCATCTCGGTGCCGGTCATCATCTTGAACAGCTCGCCCGCGAGATGGCTCAGGTTCCCGGTGCCGCTCGACGACATGTTGATCTTGCCGGGATTGGCCCTCGCGTAAGCGATGAACTCGGACACCGTCCTGGCTGGCACCGAATTGTTGATCGTCATGACGAACGCATCGTCGTCGATGCTGGCAACCGGCACGATATCGCGCATGACGTTGATGGGGCTCTTTTCGTAGAGCGTCACGTTGACCACGTGCGGTGTCGCGACGAGCAGGAGCGTGTATCCATCCGCAGGCGCACGTGCCACCGCCTGTAAAGCCAGATTGCCGCCGCCGCCCGGCCGGTTATCGATCACGATCGGCTGGCCCAGCCGTTGGGACAGGGGTGGAGCGACAAGACGGGCAACAATGTCGGGCGCGCCGCCAGCAGGCGCAAACACCACGAGCGAGATTGGCCGGGTCGGATAGGCCTGCGCCCGACCCGACTTCGACGCGGCTGCGAGCGCGGCGCCGCTTGCGGCGAGACTCAGGAGCCGACGGCGGGACACTTGCATGGCGCCCTCCCTGGATTGTTGGTTGACGGGAGTATGCCATGACGCGGGCGGGCATGCGCCCCCAAGACAGGAAGGCGTTAGCCCTTGTCGCTGGCTTCCACCTCGGCGAGCTTGGCACGCCAGTCGCGCCGTGTGACCATCGAATAGGCCGACAGCAGCAGCAGGATTGCCGAGATCGCGAACAGCGTCGCCGCGATCGGGCGCTGGAAAAAGATCATCCAGTCGCCGCTCGACATCACCAGCGATTGGCGCAGGCTGAGTTCGAAGGTCGGCGTAATGACCAAGCCAAGCACGAGGGGAGCGGGATCGAAGTCGAACTTGCGCAGCAAATAGCCGACCACGCCCATGATCAGCATGATCCAGACGTCGACGATGGAGTTGTTCACCTCGTAGACGCCGATGATGCAGAACATGATGATTAGCGGGTAGAGATAGTAGTAGCGGATGCGCAGTACATTAACGAACATCCCGACCAGCGGCAAATTCAGCAAAAGCAGCACGAGGTTGCCGACATACATCGACGCGACGAAGCCCCAGAACACCTTCGGGTGATCGGTGACGAGCGTTGGCCCCGCTGGAATGCCGTGCAACATCAGCGCCGCGATCAGAACCGCGGTCACGGGCCCGGTCGGGATTCCTAGAGCCAGCATCGGCACGAACGCTCCGGTCGATGCAGAATTGTTTGCGGATTCCGGACCGGCAACTCCTGCGACTGCACCCCTGCCGAATTGCTCGGGGTGCTTGGAGATGCGTTTCTCGATCGCGTAGGACAGGAAGCTCGAGATGACGTGTGCGGAACCGGGCACGATGCCGATCAGAAAGCCGAGCACGGTCCCGCGCCCGATCGGTGCTGCCGACTGGCGCCATTCATCGCGGTTCGGCAGCATCTCGCGCAGCTTGGGGCGGATCACTTCGCCGGTCACATCCTTGCTGGCCTTGGACAGGATTTCGCCCAAGCCGAACAGGCCGACCGCCACCGGCACGATCCCGATGCCGTCGCCGAGCTCCTTGATATCGAAGCTGTAGCGGAAATGTCCGGTCATCACGTCGATGCCGATGGTGCCGAGCAGCAGCCCGACCGCCGCCATCAGCAACGTACGCACCAGCGAAGTCGAAGACATATAGGCGAGGAAGATTAGGCCGAGCACGAGCAGCGCGGTGTACTCGGGCGGACCAAACCGTAATGCAAAATTGGCGAGCGGAGGCGCCACCACGGTCAACGCGATGACGCTCACCGTTCCGGCGACAAAGGAGCCGACCGCGGCGAGACACAGCGCGGCGCCCGCCCGTCCCTTCTGCGCCATCGCATAGCCGTCGATGCAAGTCATGACCGACGCCGCTTCGCCGGGGATGCGCATCAGGATCGAGGTGGTCGAGCCGCCATATTGCGAGCCATAGTAGATGCCCGCCAGCATCACGATCGCCTTGGTGGCGTCCAGGCCATATGTCACCGGCAGCAGGATGCTCATGCCGGCGAGAGGTCCGATGCCCGGCAGCACACCGACCAGCGTTCCGACCAAGCAGCCGAGGAAGGCGTACCACAGGACACCCGGCTGCAACGCAACCGAGAACCCCAGCATGAGCGAGTTGAACGTTTCCACTGAGGTTCAGAACCAGAACAGGCCCCGCTCGAGCGGGGTCTTGAGCAGGTATTCGAACATCGCGTAGACGACAAACGGGATCGGGACGCTGAAGGCGAGCGAGGCAATCAGCGGTCGGCGTTCAACGACATGGGTCAGCAGAAACAGCAGCAGCATCATGGCGAGGATGAAGCCGAGCGTTCCGTAAAGCGACACCGCAACCACGGCGACCGCAGTGACTTTGGCGGCGTGCGGCAAGTCGCGCCAGGAAATATCCGCTATGGGCGGGCTGTCGCCTGCCTGCAACAGTAGGATCAAGCCGAACAACATCATCAATGCGATCACCAGCACGGGTAGCATGCCGGCGCCGGGCGAAGCGAGCGTGCCGAACGGTAGGTCGTTGCTGACTATCAGAACAAGAACGCCGGCGGCAACGAACGTGCCGCCGGCGACGTGGTCTCTGCGCAAAATCATTCGCGCCGCTCCAGGCGTGCACCGGCGGCGTGGTTCATGATTGGAGCTTGCCGATTTGACGGACAGCGCCTTCGACGCGCTTTGAGTCGGCCTCCAGGAACTTGATGAACTCCGGCTGATCCAGATAGGCGACCTCGTCGTTGATGTTGGTGATTGCCTGCTTGAACTGATCCGTCGCGGCCGCTTTCTTGGATTCTTCCCTTAGCTTCGCAACCACTGGCGCAGGCGTTCCTTTTGGGGCAAACAGCCCAACCCACAGGTAAAATTCAACATCGTAGCCGAGCTCCTTCAAGGTCGGCACGTCTGGCATCGATGCGAGGCGCTTGTCCCCGTAATAGGCAAGCGGGCGAACCTTGCCAGCCTTCTGCTGGCCGCTCGCGGCCGCGACCGAGGATGCCAGCACTTGCGAATTGTTGCCGAGCAGGGCGGTGAGCGCCGGCCCGCCGCCGTTGGTCGGCAGGTGCTTCATCTTGATGCCGGCGGCCTGCAGGAACAGCTGCGTCGGCAGATGCAGCGCGCCGTAGATGCCGGATGAGCTGAAAATCAGCTTGTCGGGGTTCTTCTTGGCGTCGTCGACCATCTCCTTGAGAGATTTGTAGGGCGTCTGGTCGTTGGTGTAGAGCGCGACCGGGCCGGTGGTGAAGCGCGCGATCGGGATGAAGTCATCGAGCGTGAACTTCGGCTGGCGGCCGTTGATCCGGTCGGCTTCGGCGAAGCCGGAAATCGAAACGATGTGCAGGAGCAGCGTATAGCCGTCAGGCTTGGCGGTGGCGGCGAACTGCGCGCCGACCGCGCCGGCCGCGCCCGCCTTGGTCTCGATCTTCACCGGCTGCTTGAGCAGCGGCTCGAGCGCGGCTGCGAAGGGTCGACCCACCACATCGGCGGCGCCGCCCGGTGGAAACGGGTTGATCAGCATCACGGGCTGGGACGGATAGGCGGCCTGGCCGAACGATGGGCCGGTGGCAAGTGTGGCCGCGGCCGCGGCCGAGCCAACGACGAAGCTGCGTCTGTCCATTGTGTCCTCCTGGCAAAGCGGCGCGTTTCCTGCGCCTGAAGCGCCGGCGTTCTTCGACCGATCGCCCCTTATTGATGCGGCGGGATGGTAGCGAGAGCAGAGAGATTGAGCAACGCTGCCGCTCGGCTATGGCGTCGCACTGGCCGCGGGCCGCCCTGGATCACAATGATCCGGGTCGAGCGCGACATGCAGATGGTCGCCGACCGTATCCGCGTGCTCGGCCACGGACGCAGTGCGACCGAAAGAGACCCAGCCGACGTATTGAAGGATGAGCGCGTGATCGGCTGCTGCTGGTGGACCTGCATCTCATGTAACGGTAGCCAGTTTCAGCCCTACCAAAGGGCTCAGTTTAGTCGATACAAAGTCCCGCCAAAGGCCGATCGACAACGGAAGCGCGGCTTCTCGGCGCTATCGCAACTGCAACGTCATCGAACGCATCTTCTGGGGCTTTGCGGATTTCTGCAGCATCGCCATTCGCGGCGACCGGATGGCCGGAAACGTCCTCGCTGTTGTATATCTCGTAACGACCGTCTGCGGCCGGCTACGGGTTCGGACCTCAAGAGGATTGAAGATGAGCGCAGTTCAATCGCACATTCCGACGGAAGTTTATCTGGATTTCTTGGGGCGAACGATCCCGGTCCGCTGGGACTACCACGCCATCCTGATGGTCTCGATCTGGTTCGTGCTGGTGCCGATCTGCATTCTCGTGATCCGCTTCGGAAAGCCGAAACCGACACTGACGGGCCTGCATCGCAAGGTCAGCATCTGGAATGCGGAGTGGTGGTGGTTCAGCATCCACAAGTACGGGCTGATCTTTTCGATCGGCATGGCGCTCGCCGGCGCGGTCGTCGCGATCGTGGTCAGCGGCGGCTTCAGTGGTTCCCTGCATTCGTTCTTCGGCATTATGACGGTCGTCCTGGGATGTTTGCAGATCATGGGAGGCTGGCTCAGGGGCAACCACGGCGGCAAGAACTACTACACCGCCGATCCGAACGATCCGAAGACCTGGTTCGGCGATCACTACAACATGACCACGCGCCGGCGGATTTTCGAGGCCTATCACAAGACCGCGGGCTACTTTGTATTCTTCTTTGCTGCCGGTGCGGTCACCACCGGCGTGGTGCAATATCCGATGCCGTGGCTCGCGGAGTTCATTATCGGCACGGTGCTGATCGCCTTCGTCGTCGCCATCGTGCTCGAATACAAGGGCTACCGCTACGACGGCTATCGCGCCGCGCACGGCTATACGATGGACGCCCCCTTCAACAAGGAGCGCGAATTTCTCTAAGAATTACGTCGCGCAATCTCGGGAACGACACGCATGAGCAGCCAGGATTTGCCGAAGCCGGATTTCGCCCGGAACATGAAACTGATCGGCTACACAGATCAGGGCGGGCGGCCGGACGGCGTACAGGTGATGGTCAACAAGGGCCACGCGTTCGTCGGCCACATGTTCTCCAAGGGCTTCAGCGTGATCGACGTGCGCGATCCGCGCGCGCCCAAGCCGGTCAAGTACGTGCCGGCGCCGCACAACACCTGGACCATCCATCTGCAGACTCATGGCGACCTGCTTCTGGTGATCAACGCGCGCGACATGTTCGCCGCGCCGGAATTCCAGGACGAACGCGCTTATTACATCGGCTCGCACAGCGATCAGGCCGGTGAGGTGGAGGCTGCGCCGACAAGCCAGCGCGACTGGACCGCGGGCATGGCGGTCTATGACATTGCCAACCCGGCCGAGCCGCGCCGGATCGGCTTCATGCCGGTCGAGGGCGGCGGCATTCACCGCATCTGGTACACCGGCGGCCGTTCGGCCTATGTCTCGGCGATGCTCGACGGCTTCACCGATTACATCTTCATGACCGTCGACATGGCCGATCCCGCGAAGCCGAAAGAAGCCGGCCGCTACTGGCTGCCCGGCATGAACACGGCGGCGGGCGAGACGCCGAGCTGGGGCGAGAACCGCCGCTACGGCCTGCATCATGCGATCGTCAACGGCGACACCGCTTATGGCGCGTGGCGCGACGGCGGACTCGTCATGATGGATGTCTCCGACCGCAGCAAGCCGAAACTCATCAAGCACCACAACTGGTCACCGCCGTTCGGAGGCGGCACCCACAATTGCCTGCCGTTGCCTGACCGTCATCTTCTTGTGGTGCTCGACGAGGCGGTGCTCGACAATTGCGAGGACGGCATCAAATACACCTGGATGTTCGACATTCGCGAGCCGACCAACCCCGTCAGCATCTCGACCTTCCCGACCCCGGACGAGGCTGACTACTGCAAGAAGGGCGCGCATTTCGGCCCGCACAATATCCATGAGAACCGACCGGACACCTTCGTCAGCTCCGAGCTGATCTTCGCGACCTATCAGAACGCCGGCATCCGCGTGTTCGACATCCGCAACGCGTTCCAGCCGAAGGAGGTTGCGGCCTTTGTGCCGCCGACGCCCGAACGGCTGGTCGACGGCCGCCTGAATCGCGCCAAGGTGATCCAGTCCTGCGACGTCCTGGTGACCCGCGACGGCGTCGTCTACACCACCGACTTCAATGGCGGCATGTACATTTTGGAGTATAAAGGCTGAACGGTCGGCGCCAGACGCACCGTTCAAAAGCGCCCATGCAGTTCAAGTGCTCGTTAATCGAGCCAGAAATCACGATCGGAGCAAGAAAGATGTATGCGCCTCCAGGAGTGAAGACCAGCAAGGACTTCCCGATTCCCGACACGATGAAGGCGTGGGTATTGGGGGGTCCCGGCGAACTCATGCTGAAGGACAAGCCGGTGCCGGTGCCGAAGAAGGCAGAGGTGCTGGTTCGCATCGATGCGGTGGCGATCTGCGCGACGGACCTGGAGGTGATCTATCACGGCCCGCCGGCAATGATTCAGGGCGGCCTGCCGCACAACAAGAACTTTACGCCGGGACACGAATACATGGGCACGGTGGTGGCGACCGGCCCCGGCGTCGACGAATACAAGATCGGTCAACGCATCACTGTGGAGATCCATGCCGGCTGCGGTCAATGCAAACGCTGTCGGCAGGGCATGTACACCTCTTGCCATAACTACGGACTGAATTACGGCGACGTCGACAAAGGCCATCGCGCCAACGGCTTTACGACCGACGGCGGCTTCTGCGAATACCAGGTCAATCACATCAACACGCTCGTCGCGATTCCCGACGACATGTCGGACGAGGAAGCGACGCTGGTCGTCACCGCCGGCACGGCGATGTATGGGCTCACCGAACTCGGCGGTCTGGTGGCCGGCGAGAGCGTGGTCGTCACCGGCCCCGGGCCGATCGGTCTGCTGGGCGTCGCCGTCGCCAAGGCACTCGGCGCCCACCCGGTCATTCTCACAGGGACCCGCGACAATCGTCTCAAGATCGGCCTCGAACTCGGCGCCGATCACGTCGTCAACATCCGCAAGGAGCCGGACGTCATTGCGGCGGTCAAGAAGCTCAACGGCGGCAAGGGCGTCGACTACGTGCTCGAGTGTTCGGCGGCGCCGAGCGCGCTCAATGACGCGATCAAGATGGTCAATCGTGGCGGAAAGGTTTGCCTTGCGGCCTTCCCACACGATGAGGCGATGGTCGACATCGGGCACCTCGCGAAGAACAACATCTATGTCTATGGCATTCGCGGCGAGGGCCAGTCGGCAACGCACCGCGCCGAAGCCTACATGAGACAGAAGCGCTTCGACGCGACCAAAATCCACACGCACACTTTCCCGCTGGAGGATCTGCCTACCGCGATCCGCTACGCCAAGGACCGTGTGGAGGACGCGATCAAGGTGGTGGTGAAGGCCAAAGTATCTGCAACGCACAAAAGTGCGGCGGAGTAAGGCTCCCCCGCATGTTTCCGCCCCTGGGCATCGGCGCCGGCCGGCAAAGCCAGGCCCGATTTGCGGACCGGCAATCACTCGATGATCGCGACCGCCCGTGTCCAGCCGCCTGAAGCGGCACGAATCTTTACCGGGAAGCAGCTCACCGTGAATCCCTTAGAGGGCAGTGCTTCCAGGTTGTGCAGCTTCTCGAGATGGCAATAGCCGATCTCGCGCCCGGCCCGGTGGCCCTCCCAGATCAGGCTGGCGTCGCCTGTCTTGGCGAATTTCTCCTTGGTGTAAACAAACGGCGCGTCCCAGCTCCAGCCGTCAATGCCGGTGAGACGCACGCCGCGCTCAAGCAGGTAAAGTGTCGCGTCGCGACCCATGCCGCAGCCAGTCGCCACGTAGTCCGGCTGACCGTAACGCCTTCCCGCCGCGGTGTTGACCAGCACGATCTCCAGCGGCGAAAGCGTGTGACCGATTCGCTTGAGCTCGTTCTCGACGTCCTTCGCAGTGGCGACATAGCCGTTCGGAAAATGGCGGAAGTCAAGCTTGATGCCGGGTTGCAAGCACCAGTCCAGCGGCACCTCGTCGATGGTGATGGCACGCTTGCCACGATCCATCGTGGAGGAGAAATGATAGGGCGCGTCGAGATGGGTACCGCTGTGGGTGGCAAGCGAAATCCATTCGATTGCCCAGCCTTCGCCATCAGGCAGATCTTCGACGCTTAACCCCGGAAAGAACTTCAGGACCTCCGGTGCCGTGTCCTTGTGGGTGTCGTACTTGATCTTCGGTCCGTAGCCGGGCGGATCGGCGATCACGTCGTTCTCTAGCGGAATCGAAATGTCGATGATCTGGCGCGGCATGGCATTGCCTCCTGTCGGAGCCATCAAATCAAAACGCGCAGGCCCGGCACAAGGCCGGCCGTGCGCGTCGCGAATACCGTATCGTCAGTTCGGCGCGGTGACCAAGTCCTGGGCGGAAAGCTGCGGCTTGCGGCGGCCCCGTACTTCGGCGCTATCAAAGTTGAGTTCGACTTTCACGCCGTTCGGGTCGAACAGAAACAGTCGATAGTGTCCCTAGTCGTTGAACCGACGGAAGCTAGGCACCTTGACGTATCAATCCTTGCTGGTCTCGTTGTCCTGGGTCTGCAGGAGGAAGTGTTCCCTACAGGCGGAGGCATGATGAATCCCTTGGAATCGCTAGTCTCAAGCTTGCGCCAAACCGCTTGGCCAATGCATTAAGCCGTCGAGAACGGTCGAGGAGGAAACTATGCCGGCCTATTGGGTTGCCCGATCGAAAATCAACGATCCGGTGGAGTACAAAAAATACACGGATCTCGTTCCGGCGATTATCGCCAAGCATGGCGGCAAGGTTCTGGCCCGCGGCGGCCGTTTCCAAATCATGGAGGGCCCGCAGAAATTCCACCGCTTCGTGGTGATTGAATTTCCGACCTTCGAGCAAGGCGTGGCGTGCTTCACATCCGACGAATACAACAAGGCTGCGGCATTTCGCCGGGGCGGTGCCGGCGAGGTCGAGACCATCATGGTCGACGCGGGCGACGCCACGCCGCGGTAGTGGGCCGCATGTGGGCAGCGAATGCTAATGTGCCGCCCCTAGCGCGACGGCTCAAAAACCGCCTAAACTGCTGCAACGAATAACCCTTGGGAGGATGCACGATGCTTCGAAATTGGAAACATAGATTGCTGGCCTGCGCGGCCCTTGTCGGGCTTGCGCTGGCGCCGGCTGGGCAAGCGAACGCCCAGTCAAAGGAGCCGATCAAGATCGGCTTCTCGATGGCGCTGACCGGCCCGCTGTCGCCGAACGGCAAGCAGGCGCTGCTCGGCCTTCAAATCTGGGAGGAAGAGGTCAACGCCAAGGGCGGTCTGCTCGGTCGCCCCATCAAGCTGATCTGGTACGACGACCAGAGCCAATCCGCACCGGTGCCGGGCATCTACACCAAGCTGCTCGACGTCGACAAGGTCGACCTTGTGCTTGGCCCCTACGCGACGGTGCCGGCTGCCGCCGCCATGCCGGTGGTCATGCAGAAGCAGAAGATGATGATCATTCTGTTCGGCCTCGGCGTGAACACCGAGTTCAAGTACGACAAGTTCTTCGCGATGATCCCATCCGGGCCCGACCCCAAGCCGTCGTTTACCACCGGCTTCTTCGAGGTCGCTGCGCAACTTAATCCGAAGCCGCAGACAGTCGCCTTCATCGCCGCCGACCAGGAGTTCTCGAAGAACGCCTGCGACGGTGCCAAGGACAATGCCAAGAAGGTCGGGCTGAAGACGGTTTATGACCGCGCCTATCCGCCGAACACCACCGACTTCACGCCGGTCATGCGCGGCGTCGCTGCGGCCAACCCTGACGTCGTGACGGTGTGCTCGTATCCGCTCGACTCGGTCGGCGTCGTGAAGGCGACCAACGAGATCAACTTCAAGCCGAAGATGATCGGCGGCGCGATGGTTGGCCTGCAGGCCACCGGCATCAAGAACCAGCTCGGCAGCCTGCTCAACGGCTGGACCAACTATGAAACCTGGGTGCCGGACAAGAAGATGTACTTCGCGGGTACCGAGGAGTTCTTCAAGAAGTACCAGTCACGCGCTGCCGCGGCCGGCGTTGACGCGCTCGGCTACTACCTCGGCGGCTGGGGCTATGCCTACGCCCAGGTCCTCGAGCAGGCTGTGCAGGGCGCCAAGACCCTGAACGATGCGCAGCTCGCGGCCTACATCAAGAAGAACAAGTTCAAGACCATCCACGGCGAGATCGAGTTCGGCGACAACGGCGAGTGGAAGAAGTCCGGGATGCTGCAGGTGCAGTATCACAGCATCAAGCCCGGCGCGCCGACCGTCGAAACTTGGCGCGGCATGGACTACCAGACCGTGCTGACGCCGGCCGAGCTCAAGACCGGCAACCTGATCTATCCGTACGAGAAGGCAAAATAACCGGACGGAATGGCTGATGCGGGGGTTCGCCCCTGCTGTTAGGATAGCGCCGCGCGGAGACCATCCGCGCGGCGTTGCTCATTCAAGGAGGATGCGATGGAAGTCACCGGGCTGTTTCATGTCGCGATCAAGACCAACGACCTCGACGCGACGGTGAAATTCTACACCGACGTGCTCGGCATGAAGCTCGTGCACCGTCCTGACTTCGGATTCCCGGGCGCATGGATTGCCGCCGGTGACAGCATCCCGATCATCCACATCTACGCCGGGGGTCCGGCGCTGGTGGACGGCAAGACGCCCTACGGCACCGGCTCGCTCGATCACGTCAGCTTGACGATCAACGGCTGGGACGAGTGCCTCGAGCGCGTTAAACGGCTCGGCTACGACTGGCGTGCCTCGATCGTTCCCGGAACGTCGCTGTGGCAGATTTTCGTGCACGATCCGAGCGGCGTGATGATGGAGCTGACGTTCGACGGCAAGGTGGAGAACCGGCCGACACCGGAAATTCCGCCGGAATGGCAGTATCAGGCCGGCAAGCCGTTCGGCGCGCCCAAGCAGAAGGCGGCGTAGTCTCATCGCCGCGACATTCCGTGCCAGCCGTCATGACCCGGGCTTGACCCGGGCATCCATCCTCTTTGCAAGAATGCTGGATTGCCGGGTCAAGCCCGGCAATGACGACGGATAGCGTAGCACCGCGCGGATTCTGGAAGCCACTACAGCCCCAGATAAAACTTCCGGATCAGGTCGTTGTTGTTGAGCTCTTCGGCGGAGCGGCCCTCGAACGCGATCTTGCCGTGCACGATCACGTAGCCGCGGTCGGCGATGCGCAGCGCCTGGGTGAAATTCTGCTCCGCCATCAGCACGGTGAGCTGGTAGCGATCCTTGAGCTCCTTGATCTTGTCGATGGTGCGGCTGACCAGGATCGGAGCGAGACCGACCGAAGGCTCATCGACGACCAAGATCTTCGGCGCCAGCATCAGCGCACGGCCGAGCGCCAGCATCTGCTGCTCGCCACCCGACATCGAGCCGGCGAGCTGGCTGCGCCGCTCGGCAAGACGCGGGAAGGTCTCGAAGCAGGCTGCAAGGTTCTGCTTCATCTGGGCGCGCGCGGTCGGCCGGTAGGCGCCGAGCGCCAAATTCTCCTCGACCGTGAGCTTGGGAAACAGGCGGCGGCCTTCCGGCACCAAGGCAATGCCGAGGTCGACGATCTGCTCGGTGGTCAGCGTGGTCAGGTCGTGCTGGATGCCGTCAATCGTAGCCATGATGCGTCCAGCGCGCGGCCGCACGATGCCCATGATGCACTTGATCAGCGTGCTCTTGCCGTTGCCGTTGGTGCCGAGCAGCACCACCGTCTCGCCGGGCTTGGCATCGAGCGTGACGTCTTCCAGCACGCGCACCGCGCCGTAGGCTGCATCGACGCCCTGGATGGTGAGGCTACTGGCCAAGATAGGCTCCGATCACCTCGGGGTTGTTGACCACGTCGTCCGGTTTGCCGTCGGCGATCTTTTTGCCGGAGACCAGCACGACCAGCCGCTGCGAGAATGCCATCACCGCGCGCATGATGTGCTCAATCATAATGATGGTGATGCCTCGCTCGTTGAGCTTGATCAGCAGGCCGACGATGTCGTTGATCTCCGACTGCGACAGGCCGGCCATGGCCTCGTCGGCGATCAGAAGTTTCGGGTCGGCCGCCATCGCCCGCGCCAGCTCGAGCTTCCGCATCTCAACCTGGGTGAGGTCGCGTGGCTGCTTGTTCGCTTTGCTTGCCAGGCCGACGAGTTCGGCGAGCTCGGCGCAGCGCGTGTCGATTTCGGCGGAAGAAAGATGCTTCCCGGGCCGCGCGTTGACCGTGTAGAGTAGGGGAATCCGCAGGTTCTCCAGAACGGTGAGCGTCACGAACGGCCGCGGCAATTGAAAGCTGCGCGCCATGCCGCGATGGGTCCGCGTGTTGGCGGGGAGGCCATTCATGGGCAGGCCGTCGAAGTGCACGGTTCCGGTCTCGTTGTGCAGCGTCCCGCACATGCAGTTGACCAGCGTTGACTTGCCGGAGCCGTTGGGACCGATCAGGCCGAGCCGTTCACCCTGCGTCACCGAAAGGTCGATGCCTTCGAGCGCGACGAAACCGCCGAAGCGCTTGCCGAGACCTCTGACTTCGAGCAGCGGGCTCATGGCGCCACCCGGCGTTCCAGCGCGGGCTGATAGAGCCGCTTGATGTCGTCGTCTTGCAGCAGCCAGATCACGACGAGATCGATCACAATAGAGATCGAAAGGGCGATGACATTGAAGTTTGTCGGATCGAGCCAGATGAAGAGCAGTGACAGCGGAATCGAAATCGCCATGACCGATTTGGTCAGATAGAGGCTCCAGCTTTCGATCTTCAGCAGCCCGTAGGCGGACGCCAGATAAAGCAATGAGAGCGCAATCGTGGCGGCGCCGAGTCCGGTGAGGGCGGGACCTTTTGCCGCCATCGCGGCTGATAGGCCGAACACCACGCCGCCAAGTCCAACCAGCAAGCAATAGGCTGCGATCGTCACCAACTTGACCGCGCGCAGATCCACCCGCGCGGGCGCGGCAACGCGGATAAATTCCTTCACCATGCCGACGATGCCGTTCGGCGCCATGATGACGAAGCCGACTAGGAGCAGACCGACGATCAGAAGGTTCACGGCCGAGGATATCGTGACGGTTGCGATCTGCTGGATGATACCGAGCAGCAGCGCGCCGATCAGCGGACCGGCCCACATCGTGGTGCCGCCAATCATCGGCATGGCGATGGAGTTCACCGCATAGGCGAGCCCAAACGCGGAGCCCGGCTCAAGGTAGCCGATGTAATAGGGGAACGACGCCCCGGCCATGCCCATCAGGCCGCCCGAGATCGTGGTGGCGACCAGCTTGAGCTTGAGCGTCGGCACGCCGCAGGCTTCGGCGGCAAGCTCGTCGTCGCGGATAGTGGCGAAGCCATAGCCGAGTCGCGAACGCTCGATAACGCGCGCCGCGGTAAGAGCCACGACGGCGAGCGCGATCATGAGCAGGAACAGGTACTGGATGTAGCTACCCAGAATCGGCACGCTTTGCGGTCGAATGATGTAGGCGCCACGCGAGCCGCCGACGTAGTCCCAGTTCACGATCAGGGTCTGCAGCACCACGGCAAGCGCCAGCGTGGCGATCGCGAAGAAGGCGCCGCGCAGCCGCAACGTCAAGTAACCGGTCCCGAGCCCGATCAGACCGGCGACCACACCGGCGATGATAGTCAGGGTCGGAATCGAAAACGGCATAATGGCCTTAATCAGCGGCACGAGCGCCTCGGCGGCGTAGCGGTCGATGTTGGTGCCGAGCTTGTGCAGCGCCACCGTCGAATAGGCGCCGACCGCAAAGAAGGCGGCGGTGCCAAAATTCACGTAGCCACAATAGCCGCCGAGGATGTTCCAGGCGGTGGCCAGCACGATGAATTGCAGCACGGTATAACCAGCGAAGAACAGGTAGTCGTTGCCGATCAGGCGCGCCGTGAGGAACACGGCTGCGCCAACCACTGCTGCTATGACAAAGAATGTGACGTTCCGCACGACCGCCGCGCTCCTATCGGCCCAACAGGCCGGCTGGCCGGAACGCCAGCGTCAGCAGCAGGAACCCGAACGAGACCGCCGGCGCCCACGACGGTCCATAGAATGTAGCCGTAAGGCTTTCGACCACGCCGAGCAGCATCGCGGCGATGACCGTGCCGGGCAGGCTTTGCAGGCCGCCGAGCACGCAGATCGCAAACACCCGGCCGATGAACTCGCGCCCGACCGAAGGCTCCACCGGCTGGATGACGATGAGGAACGCGCCCGCCATCGATGCGGTGGCGATTGCGATGCCGAATGCGATGGTCTTGATTCGGATCGGGTCGACTGCCATGAGCTGCAGCGCAAGTTGGTCCTGCGACACCGCCATGATGGCGCGGCCAGTAAAGGTGCGCGACAGGAAGAGCTGCAGCGCGCCGATCATCAGCAGCGAAATGACGCACGGTACCAGCATGCGGAATGGCAAATCAGCGAAGCCGAGCCGTATGGTCTTGTCGATGTAGTCGGCCTGGACGTAGCGGTAGTCGACACCGAACACCAGGATCAGCATCACTTCGGTGACGAACAGCAGGCCGAAGAAGAAAGCCAGGCCGCGCAGCGCATCCTGCCCGTATTTCTCGAACGAGTTGTAATAGACTTGGTAGATCGCTGCCCCAAGCGCGAAAAACGCCGGCAGCACGATGATGCTGGTGAGAATCGGATCGAAGCCGAACGTCTGGTTGACGATATAGGCGATATAGGCGCCGAGAATGATGAATGCTGGGTGCGCGATGTTGACGATGTCGAGGATGCCGAACGAGATCGATATGCCGACGGTCACCGCGGCATAGAAACCACCGAGCAGCAGACCGGCAATGACCGCATTGATCAGCAGCTCGACCGGAAAATCCATACTCCCCCCGAGTCGCGTCTTGTCGTGGCGTCCCGGCCATGCGCGCTGAGCTTAGTGTGCAGGAAGGCAGGCCGCTTGGCTAGTCCACCGTCGATTGTCGCTTGGGGATCAGCGCATTGCAGCCTGATAGGGGCGAGGATCGTAATAGCGCGTGGAGTCGGTCAGCGTTTTCTGCGGGCGCCCATACTCACTGCGGAGTTCCAGCACCTTTCGCACGCCCGCGAGGTCGATCTCGGCAGTGGGCGCAAATCCCTTGGACGAAACCATCACGGTGTAGCACTGCCCAGCCAGGGGCTCCGGCATCTGCGGTAGATTTTTGCGGAAGATCGCCACGCTCTCGTTCCTGTTGCCAGCGTCGAAGAGGAACGCGAGGCCGGCGACATAGCCTCGCACGTAGGATTCCAGCGTCTTGGAATTCTCCGCCGCCCAGGCGCGCCGAGTGGCACCGACCACGCCTTGATAATGGCCGTAAACATCGATGGCGTAGTCCAGGGCGTTGAGGCCTGCAGCCTTCGCCATCAGGTCGAACGGCGTGATCAGCATGGTGCCAGCGTGCTTCTTCTGTTGCAGCGCCTGCCAGCGCTCCAACGCGCCACCGGCGCGCTCAAGTGCGTAGTCGCCGGGCAAAAGCCCGTTGCGTTTGAGCAGGTCGAACAGCACGAACGCATAGCCCGTGGTCATGGCATCCACCGACAGCGTTTTGCCCTTCAGGTCGCCATATCCCTTGATTTCGGGCTGCGTGACGAGAGCCAGAAAGCCGTTGTCGCCACCCATGAAGGCAACCAAATCGGGCTTGACGAAGACCGCCGCTTCGCCCTGGCCCTCCGTGTAGGCGACAACGTTGTCGATCGCGGTGTGGGCAATGTCGAACTTGCCTTCAATGAGACCGGCGAGCTGAAACGCCGAATTGGGCGTCGGCGTGAGCGTCACCTCGATACCGCCGCGGGCGAAGAATCCCTTCTCCTGCGCGACCCAGATCGGCCAGTTGAAGCCGCCTGGAAACACGATCACCGAAACCGGTACGAGGCCGCTTGCCCATGTTGCCTCCGGCGCGCAGCGAGAGATGGAGCTGTCCAATCTAGCCGCGTGGCGCCAGGCGCACCGTGTCGGGAATCGGCAGCGGCTTGTTGGCGCTGTCGAGGAACTCGATGGTGTTGAAAATCATGTCCTCGTCGCCGAGGTTTTCGAGGTCGTGGACCTTGTATTCGCCGGGTCCGTAGGATTCGTGGCGCGTCTCGCCCGGTGCGTAGGTGTGCTCGACGGTGCTGCCGTCCATCAGGTGCTGGCGGGCCCGGCCGCCGTTCACCGAGGTCCAGAAATAGGCGAGCACATGGCGGTGGAAGCCGGCCCGCTCGCCTGGCTTGAGGCGGATGATCCAGACCCGGACCTTGTCCGTCTCGGAGAGCAGCTCCGTGCCAACGCAGCCGTTATGATTGCGCGCCTCACGCTCGAACTCTTCCTTGATGGCGGGGGGCCATTCCGTTTGTTCGGCGTGGGCCGCCTTTTTTTCGAGCATGCTTACAGCCATGGCATTCCTCCAACAGTTGTTGGCACAATATAGCGGAAATTCCGGGCGGCAAGAGCCGCGCCAGAAAGGCCGATGTGACGTCGCAACAAGTCCCACCACGGCGCACCCTCATCATCGGCGGTTCGATGAGCGGACTGTTTGCCGGCCTAATGCTGCGCCGCCGCGGCTTTGCGGTCGACATCTACGAGCGGGTCGACAGCGAGCTTGCCGGCCGCGGCGCTGGCATAGTGGCGCAGCCGGTGGTGGCGAGAACGCTGCGCTCGCTCGGATTGCGCACCGTCGACCTCGGCGTCGACATGACCACGCGCAAGATCCTCGATTCGTCGGGCGCGCTGGTGTGCGAGTTCGAATGTCCGCAGACGCTCACCGCCTGGGAGCGGCTCTACCGCATCCTGCGTGACGGCTTTCCGGCAGCACACTACCACCGCGGCGTCGGTCTCAAGAGCTTCGAACAGGGCGCATCCTCGGTCGTCGCGTATTTTAGTGACGGTAGCAGCGCCGAGGCGGACGTATTGATCGGCGCCGACGGCATCCGCTCGACTGTTCGGCAGCAATTGTTACCGGAGCTCGCTCCGCTCTATGCGGGATATGTCGCTTGGCGTTCGCTGATCGCCGAGCGAGCCATCCCGCCGGCGATCCATCGCGAGCTGTTCATGAACATGACGTTCTGCCTGCCGCCGGGCGAGCAATTTCTAGGCTATCCCGTCGCCGGCGCCGACAACGACCTGAGGCCCGGACATCGCCGCTACAACGTGGTCTGGTATCGGCCCGCGGACGAGCACGGCGAGCTGCGGCGCCTACTCACCGATGAAAGCGGCGTGACACATGCGATCTCCATCCCGCCGCCCTTGATCCGGCGGCAGGCCATTGAGGATATGCGGGCTGCGGCCGAGCGGTTGGTGGCGCCCCAATTCCAGTCCATTGCACGGTTGATGGACGAGCCGGTGCTGCAGCCGATCTACGATCTCGAGACGCCGCGCATGGCGTTCGGCCGGGTCGCCATCATCGGCGACGCGGCGTTTGTGGCCCGCCCCCATGTCGCGGCTGGTGTCTCCAAGGCAGTCGACGATGTGGCGGTGCTGGCGGATGCGCTGGCTGGCGGCGACATCGCGCCGGCGCTGCGGCGCTTCGAAGCAGCGCGGCTCCCGATCGGCCGCCGCATCATCGAGCGGGCGCGCCACCTCGGCGCGTATCTGCAGGCTACGCGCACTCTGGAGGAGCAAGCGCGCTCGGAACGCCACAGCAACGCCGAGGCGGTGGTCCGGGAAACCGCGGTGCTGGATTTTCTGGAGAACTAGCGCATGTCCCGGCGAAGTGGGGCCGGTTCGCCGAAAGGACATGCGCCACTTCTAGAGTCCCAGCAATTTTTTGGCGTTGCCGCCGACAATGGCGGCGGTGCTCGCGGCATCGAAGCCGCTGGCCACGACATGGTCGACCGGGTCGAAGTCGGCCATGTCGAACGGATAATCGGTTCCGAGCACCACATGGTCCACGCCGAATATCTTGACCAGCGCCTGGAGCTGTTCAGGCGTGAACACCACGGTGTCGAAATAGATATTGCGCTTGAGATAGTGCGTCGGCGGCTTGGGTAGATCGCCGTGCGCATCCGAGCGCGCGCCCCAGGCATGATCGATGCGTCCGTAGTAGCTGCCGAGGAAGCCGCCGCCGTGCACGGCGATGATTTTGAGGTTGGGGTGGCGCTCCAGCACGCCGTCGAAAATCAGATAGTGCAACGCGATGGTGGTCTCGAGCGGATTACCGATCACGTTGTTGAAGTAGAAACGTTTGAAGCGATCTGCATGGGTGAAGCCGTTGGGATGGATCAGCACGAGCGCATTGAGCTGCTCGGCCTTCTTCCAGAACGGAGCGAAGGCAGGATCGGACAGCTCCTTGCCGGCGACGTTGGTCAGGATTTCCACGCCCTTGAACTTGAGTTCTCTCATGCAGCGCTCTAGCTCCTTGGCCGCTTCATTGCCGTCCTGCAGCGGCACGCCGCCGAGCGCCACCAGCCGATCAGCGTGCTTGCCGACGTATTCGGCGATGCCGTCGTTGAGGACGCGCGTTGCCGGCGCGGCAAATTCGACGGGCACGGTGTAGTACAGCTGCGGCGGGCCCGGGCAGATGAGCTGCATGTCGACGCCCATCTCGTCCATGGTGCGGAACCGCACGTCGGTCGGGCGGATGCCGGGCGCGATGTCGGCCGCCTGCTTGGCCATCAGGTCCTTGGTGTGCTGCGTCGAGAAATGGTCGAGCGGAACGGTCGACGGGTCGAGCCGGCCCTGCACCAGTTCTGCCGCCTGCGGGATCGCGACATGAGCATGCATGTCGATGGTGAGGCTCTTGGGCCGCGTCTCGCGGCCAGGCCGGCCGCGCTTGCGGGCGGCGGTCGGCTCGTACTTGTTCCACATGCTGGTCATGTCGCTCACCGTGCTGATGGCCGCCGCGGCGCGGCGAGGGGGTTGATGCAGTAGCCGTTGAATCGCCTGTATTCAATCGGGGTGGGCAGGATAGTGGGCATACCGTGCGACACAAGCAGCAGCTTTCGGGGTTCCCGCGCCGCTGTTATAGTTTTGCCAAGCGCTTTGAGTGCGCGTCACAAAAAATCAGGGAGGGAATAATGCGTGGGATTTGCCGGGCCGTCGCGAGCGCGATCGGCGTCTTGTTGATCGCTTCGACCGCTCAAGCTCAACAGGAAATCAGCATCACGGTCGCCGCCGGTCAGCCGCTTCGAGCGATGCGGCCGCTGCAAATGGTGAGCGACTTCTACATTCCCGAGGCCGAGAAGCGGATCAAGGCCGCGAACCTCAACATCAAGATCAACTGGAAGGAAGCCTACGCCGGCTCGCTGCTCAAGCCGACCTTTGTGCTCAAGGGCGTGCAGGACGGCATCGCCGACATCGGTTTCGAGCCGACCATCTTCCATCCGGACCGGCTGCCACTCGAGCAGATTTCGTTCGTGACGCCGTTCGCCACCAGCGACGTGGTGCTGGTCGGCAAGGCGATCGACAAGCTGCACGCTACGTTCCCGGAGTACCGGGCGCAGTACGACAAGTTCGGCGTGATCCGGCTCGCCGGCTCAAGCTACGACTCCTACGAGTTGTTCAGCACCTTCCCGGTGCAGAAATTCGACGACATCAAGGGCAAGAAGATTTCGACTGCCGGCGCGGCACTGCAATGGATGCGCGGCACTCCGGCCACGCCCGTCCAAGGCAACATGACGCTCTACTACAACAACGCCAAAACCGGCGTGATCGACGGCTTCATCATCTTCCCGTCGTCGATCCCGGGCATGAAGTTCCCGGAGGCAGCGCCGTACGTCACCAAGGTCGGGTTCGGCGCGCAATATGCAGCGGCCCTGATCGTCAACAAGAGCTTCAACGACAAGCTGCCGCCGGCGCTGCAGAAGATTCTCCGTGAGGCCGGCCAGGCCTGGACCGCCGCGGCCGACAAGGTCCAGCTCGACCTCGGCAACGAAGGCTTCGACTCGGTGCCAAAGTTCGCGAATGGCAAGAACTTCGTGCTGCCGCGCGCCGAACAGGAGAAGTGGGCGAACGCGATGCCGAACATCGCCAAGGAATGGGCCGAACGCACCGACAAGGACGGCTTGCCTGGCTCCAAGGCGTTGGCGGCCTATATGGACGAGTTGCGCAAGGGCGGCGCCAAGCCGGTGCGCGACTGGGATAAGAAATAGCGTCCGTCCGCACGAGGCGAACGCTGTCCGTGTCGTCGGCCGACCAGCCCATCCAAAGCCCGCCGAGGGCGCCGCAACCCGGCGCCCTCGGCCTGTTGTATTTCCGGCACTTCACACAGGCGCTTAACATCGCCGGCACACTCCTCATCCTGCTGATGGCGATCGCCGTCAATCTCGACGTCGGCGGCCGCAATGTCTTCAACCAGCCGATCCCCGGGGTGAATGAGTTCATCGGTCTTTCGATCGTTGCCGTCGTGTTCCTGCAAATGGCGAACACGCTTCAGGAGGACCGGCACGTCTCCAACGACATCATCATTCGATTGATTGCCGACACGCATCCGCGCCTGTCAGCGGCTCTCTATTCGTCGTTCCATGTCATCGGCGCGCTGCTGATGGCGATCATCGTGATCTACGTCTGGCCGCTGCTCGTTGAGAACTACCAGGGCGGCTACTATGCCGGCACCCCCGGCATCGTCGAGATCAAGATTTGGCCTTTCATGGCGGTCGTGGTGATCGGGTCCATCACGACGGCGGTGCAATTCCTGATCGATGCCTGGCGCTTGGCGCGGCGTGCGGCTGGCACCAGCGCGGACTGATCGATGAGCGAAATCACCATCGGTGCGGTCTGCTTTCTGGCCAGCCTGGTGCTGATCCAGTCCGGCATGCACATCGGCGTCGCGCTGCTGTTGCTGTCGTTCGTCGGCGTGTGGGCCATCAAGGGGCTCGCCGTCGCGGGCAAGCTGCTGTCGAGCTCGGTCGCGACCTCGATCGCCTCCGACGCCTACGCCGTCATCCCAATGTTCGTGCTGATGGGCCTGTTCGTGTCGGCAACCAACATGGGCCGCGACACGTTCGACGTCGCTGCGATGGTGTTGCGCCGCGTCCGCGGCGCGCTCGGCATCGCCACGGTCGCCGCCAATGCGGTGTTCGCCGCCTGCACCGGAACGACCATCGCCTCGGCGTCAGTGTTCACCAAGGTGGCGGTGCCGGAAATGATGCGGCATGGCCACACGCCGGGTTTCTCGGTCGGGGTCGTGGCCGGCAGCTCGGTGCTCGGCATGCTGATCCCGCCGAGCATCCTGATGATCATCTTCGGCGTGATCGCCAATGTCTCGATCGGCGACCTGTTCACCTCCGGCATCCTGCCTGGCATTGTTCTCGCCACGGCGTTCTGCATCACGATCTTGCTGATGTCCTACCTGCGCCCGGCATCCGTGGCGGTCGACCCACACGCGCTTAGCGGCGAGTACCACGGCCCGCTGGTTGGGGCATCGACCTGGACATTGATTGGCAAGATCGCTCCGATCGTCATCCTGGTCGGCACTGTGCTCGGCGGCATCTATGGCGGCTTCTTCACGCCGACCGAGGCCGGCGGCGCCGGCGCGCTGGCGGCATTCATGATCGCGCTGGCCCGCCGCGAACTCACGCTAAAGACATTCTGGGAGGTGGCGCTGGAGACTGGCCGCGTCACCGCCGCGATCTGCTTCCTGCTGATGGCGGCGGCGCTCTATTCGCAGATGCTGACCATGTCCGGCCTGCCCTACGCGGTCGGCCAATGGCTGCAGAATGCCAATCTGGGTTTCCTGCCGGTGCTGATCGGCTATTTGATCGTGCTGCTCATCCTCGGCTGCTTCCTCGACTCGGTATCGATCATGCTGATCGTACTGCCGTTCGTGATCCCGGTGTTCGAGGCGTTCGGCGTCAACCTGGTCTGGCTCGGGCTGATCAGCATCATCGCCATCGAAATCGGCCTGCTTACCCCGCCGCTTGGACTTGCGGTGTTCGTCGTCAAGGCCAATCTCGAGGACCAGCGCATCACCACCTGGGAGATTTTCATGGGCACCATGCCGATGACCATCACGATGACGATCGTGCTGGTGATCTGCGTGCTGTTCCCGTGGCTGGCGCTGGTGCTGGTCGGCCAGAAATGGAGCTGGTGGTGAGCGTGCCCGGCCCGTTCAAATCCCGAGATAGCTGGATTTGATCTGTTCGTTGGCGCGCAACTCTTCCGGCTTGGCCGAATAGACGACTTGGCCCTTGCTCATCACGTGAACGTAGTCGACCAGCTTGAGCGCGAGCGACGCATTCTGCTCGACCAGGAGGATCGAGAGTCCTTCTTCCTTAAGCTTGCGGATCGCCTCCCACACGCCCTGAATGATGACCGGGGCCAGTCCCTCGGACGGCTCATCCATGATCAGGCAGTCCGGATTGGTCATCATGGCGCGGCCGATCGCCAGCATCTGCTGCTCGCCGCCGGACAGCGTCTTGGCGCGCTGATTGCGCCGTTCCTGCAGGCGCGGAAACAACGCATAGACGCGATCCAGGCTCCAGCCGTGGCGATCGACATGGCGCTCGGCGACCAGCAGGTTTTCCTCAACGCTGAGCGTCGGGAATACACGCCGGCCCTGCGGCACCAGTCCCATGCCTTTGCGCACGGTCTCGAACGAGGCTTCGCGGGTGACGTCTTCGCCCTTGAAGATGACCTTGCCGCGGCGCGGCGGGCTGAACCCGACGATCGAATTGACCAGCGTGGTCTTGCCGACGCCGTTTCGTCCGAGCAACCCGAGGATCTGGCCCTGCTCGAGCTGCAACGACAATCCCTGAAGGACGTAGGCGTCCCCGTAATAGGTGTGGATGTCCTGGACTTCGACGACCGCCATGATCAATCGGTCCCCAGATAGATTTCCTGCACGCGCTTGCTGCCGTGGATCTGTTTCGGCGTGCCGGTTTCCAGCACCTCACCGAAATGCAGCACGGAGATTTGCTCCGCCACGTCAAACACCACGTCCATGTCATGCTCGATCAGCAGGATCGCCAGACTGGGATCGAGTTTCTGGAGAAACTTGGTCATCTCGGTGGATTCGCCGGACGACAGACCAGCAGCCGGCTCGTCCAGCAGCAGGATCTTCGGATCGCTGGCGAGGCCGAGGATGATTTCGAGCTGGCGCTGCTCGCCGTGCGAAAGATATCGAACCTGCGTGTCCTTGCGGTCGAGGAAGCTCGCCTGTTCGAGCAGGCCGTGCGCCTTGTCGTAAACGTCGCGGTATGACGACAGGAAGCGCCACATCACGAACTTGGACGGCCGCAATCCCTCGATCGCCAGCAGCACGTTGTCGAGCACGGTGAGGCGAGGGAACAGGTGCGTGATCTGGAAGGTGCGCGCCATGCCGAGCGCGGTACGCCTGTGGCTCGGCCAGGCGGTAACGTCCCGTCCGAATAGCAGGACCTGGCCCGACGTGGACGGATGGATGCCGGTGATGAGATTGAACAGCGTGGTCTTGCCCGCGCCATTCGGGCCGATAATGGCCTTGCGGTCGCCGGGCATGATCCTGAGATTGACGTCGCGCACGGCGTGCAGGCCGCCAAAGCTTTTCGACAGCCCTTTGAGCTCGAGAACCGGCTGTTCGCCGTTGCTGACCGTGCTCACGCTTGCATCCTCACCGGAAGGGGATAACCGGGGCTCCAGGAGCCCCGGCGATCATTGCTGCGCTAGTTACAGAACTTGCAGGGCGGATAGTCGCGGTTATAGACCGGCGTTGCCAGAAACGCGTCCTTCTTGAATTGTCCGAACTGATTGACGTTCGGATAAGTCTTGATGACGGTGTTCCAGAGCTCGTCCTTGTCGTAGCCGAACATCTTCTTCTTCTCGACTTTCTTGATGTAGATGTTCTGCACCGGGTTGCGCATCTCGTCGATCGTCACCGGACCGCGGATCGAGTCGAACTTGAGCGCGTTGAGCTGCTTGATGAAGGCTTCCTGTCCGGGCCACTTGCCGCCGTTGGCTTTGATGACCTCGTGGATCATCTGCGCGGTGGTGTAATTGGTTTCCGAATAGTACGAAGGCACCTTGCCGTATTTGGCGCGATACTTCTTCACGAACTCCGCGTTCTTCGGGTTATCGAGCGCGGCGCTGTATTGCAGTGCGGAAACGTGGCCGATGACTTCGTCGCCCATTGCCGGCAGCACGAATTCGTCATAGCTGGTGCCGCCGCCGATCACCGGCTTCTTGTTGCCGGCGGCCGCGAGCTGCTTGGGAAACTGCAGCGACATCGGGCCGACCATGAGCGAGAAAATCGCATCCGCATCGGCCTTGATGGTCGGGATGTAAGGCCCAAAATCTTTGGTGCCGAGCGGCGGCCAGATCTTCTGGACGATCTGACCGCCGCAAGCCTCGAACGCCCGCTGGAAGCCGCCAACCACCTCGTAGCCGAACGCATAGTCGGCGCCGATGGCGACGATCTTCTTGTAGCCCTGGTCGCAGGCCCATTGCCCGAACGGATGGCTCGGTTGCGAACTCGACCAGCCGGTACGGATCATGTACGGGTACTTCGCGAGGTCGCGCTGCGTGAGATCGTCCGCCGCAGCGACCGGGACGACGTAGACGGTCTTCTCCGACGTGCTGACCGGCGCGAGCGCATAGCCGCTCGAGGCCAGCAGACCGCCGACCAGCATATGGACCTTGTCCTGCAAGGTGAGCTTCTTTGCCTTGGTGACCGCGGTGTCGGGCTTGCCCTGCTCGTCCTCGACGATGAATTTCACCGGCGCGTTGCCGAAGTCGCTCTTCACCTCGTCGAGGTACATCTGGAAGCCATCGACCATGTCCTTGCCGACCTGGGCGAAAATTCCGGTGGTGGGCGCAACGAAGCCGATGCGGATTTCTTCGGCATTGACGCCGTCGCTGCGCCGAAAGCAACGACACTGCCCAACAGCAACGGGCCGAGCCGCCGTAGCGAAGTGCTTGTCATAGTCCTGCTCCTTAGTTTTTGTGACGCTCCCGAATCAGGCCGTCACAGGGTGCCTTGATCCTTTCGATATCGCTGAGCCCCATCTGCTAGTTGCAGAACTTGCAAGGCGGGTAGTCGCGTCCGTAGACCGGCGTTTTCAGAAACTCGTCCTTCTTGAACTGTCCGAATTGGCTGACGTTGGCGTAAGTCTTGATCACCGTGTTCCAGAGCTCGTCCTTGTCGTAGCCGAACATCTTCTTCTTCTCGACCTGTTTTACGTAGATGTTCTGCACCGGATTGCGCATCTCGTCGAAGCTGACCGGTCCGCGGATCGTATCGAACTTCATCGAAGAGAGCTGTTTGATGAATTGGTCGACGCCCGGATACTTGCCGCCATTGCGCTTGATGACCTCATCGATCATCTGCGCGGTCGTATAGTTGCTCTCCGAATAGTAGGACGGCACCTTGCCATACTTGGAACGATACGCCTTCACGAAGGCGGCGTTCTTCGGGGTGTCGAGCGCCGCGCTGTATTGCAGCGGCGAGATGTGGCCGATGACCTCGTCACCCATCGCCGGCAGCACGAATTCGTCATAGCTGACGCCGCCGCCAATCATCGTCTGGGTGTAGCCGCTGCCGCGCATCTGCTTGGGGAATTGCAGCGCCGCCGGCCCGACCATAAGCGAGAAGATCTTGTCGGCATCGCGCTTGATGGTGGGGATGTAGGGGCCGAAATCCTTGGCGCTGAGCGGAACCCAGATCTTTTGAACGATCTGGCCGCCGCAGGCCTCGAATGCGCGTTGGAAGCCGCCGACCACCTCGTAGCCGAATGCGTAGTCGGCGCCGATCGCGGCGACCTTCTTGATGCCCTGTTCGCACGCCCATTGGCCGAATGGATGGCTCGGCTGCGAACTCGTCCAGCTGGTGCGGATAAAGTATGGATACTGGGGAAGATCCCGTTGCGTCAGATCGTCAGCCGCGGCGACCGACGAGATGTAGAGGACCTTTTCCTGGGTGCTGACGGGCGCCAGCGCATAGCCGGTCGAGGCCAGGAGCCCGCCCATGAAGAAGTGCACCTTGTCCTGCAGGACCAGCTTCTTCGCCTTGGTGACCGCGGTGTCCGGCTTGCCCTGTTCGTCCTCGACGATGAACTTCACGTCGGCGCCACCGAGCTTGTTCTTGTTCTCATCGAGGTACATCTGAAAGCCGTCGACCATGTCCTTGCCGATCTGGGCGAAGATACCGGTGGTCGGGGCGAGAAAACCGATCCGCAGTTCCTCGGCGTTGGAAGCGGAAGGCAAGCCCAAGGCGACAACACCGCCCAGCAGCATTGGACCGAGTGACCGTAGCGAGGTGCATGTCATAGTCCTACTCCTTGCTGTTGTGACGCCCCGCGCAGGTCAGGAGGTCACAGGTGCCAATTTCTTTGCGTCGCCCTTCTTTGCCGTCAGCGCCCGCTGTTGGCGGATGCGCTCGGGGATGCCCATCAGCCCGGTCGGCAGATACAAAATCGTAAGCACATAAACAGCGCCGAGCACGTACTGCCACCAGGGCACCAGCGTGCTGAGATATTCGCGCAGGCCGAATACGATGAACGAGCCGATCACGCCGCCGACCAGCGTGCCGGCGCCGCCGAGCACGGCCATCAGCAAAGCGTCCACCGACGTCGTCAGCACGACGTTCTCCGGGCTGACAATGCCCGCGGTGTGCGCCCACAGCACGCCAGACAGGCCGCCGAATGCGCCGGCGATGATGAAGGCGATGTATTTGTGCAGCCAAGTGTTGTAGCCCAGGATCTTCATCCGAAGTTCCTGCTCACGGATGCCGGCGAGACTGCGCCCAAACGGCGAGCGCACCAGAACATACATCAGCAACAACGACACAGCGAACAGCACGAACACGAGATAGAAGAATGTCACCTCGTTGGAGAGATCGATGCCGAACTTGGGCCGCTGGCGCAGGTTGATGCCGTTGTCGCCGCCGGTCAATGAGTTCCAGCGGTACGCCAGCCCCCACACGCATTGTCCGAGCGCCAACGTGATCATCAGGAAGTAGACGCCGAGGGCGCGGATCGCGAGCAGCCCGAAAACGGCCGCGAGCGCCGCACCGCAGAGAATGCCGAACATCACCACCAGCCAGAAGTCGTAGCCCAGTCCGAACTGGTATCTCGTCGCCAGGATCGCGGTCGCATACGCGCCGACGCCGAGGTAGGCGGCTTGGCCCAGCGAGGCGAGGCCGGTGTATCCGAGCAGGATGTCCACACTCATCACCAGGATCGCGAAGGCCAGTGCCCGCGTGGTCAAGAGGAGCACGAACGAGTTGGTATGGGGAACGACGACCGCGATCAATGCAAGCGCCACAGCGACGATCACGATCTTGGCGCTTTGGCCCCTCAGCATCGCCTCATTCCCTTCCGAACAGGCCGGTCGGCTTCACTGCTAGGATCAGGGCCATCGGCGCGTAGAGCGTGAAGTATGAAATCTCCGGAAATAAAGCCTTGCCGAAATTGTCGGCAAGGCCGACCAGCAGTGCGCCAATCGCGGCGCCGCCGAGGCTGCCCATTCCGCCGATGATCACAACGGCGAAGGCAAGTGGAAGAATTTCGAAATCGAGGCCCGGATAAACGCCGAGGAAGGCGCCCCCGATCACGCCGCCCAGTGCCGCAAGGAACGCGCCGAGCGCAAAGATGAACATCGAAATGCGAGACGTATCGATGCCGACGCCGCGGGCCATTTGCGCGTCATCGACCGTCGCCCGGACCGAGGCGCCCACCCTGGTCTTTTCCATGACGAGCCAGAGCACGATCCCGATCGCGAGGGCGGTGGCGATCATGAATGCCCGATACAGCGGCAGAAAAATTCCGCCGACCTCGATGCTCGTCGTCAAAACTGCCGGCGGATTGATATCGAAATTGTTGCCGGTCCAGATGTCGAGCGCCGCCTGTTGGAACAGAAACGCAAAGCCAACTGTCAGCAAGACCTGGCGCTGCGGGTCGGCTTCGATGGCGATCGTTGATATGCGGCCCAGCACGAAATACAGACTCACCGTTGCGGCGCCCGTAATGGCCATAAAGTGAATCCAACTGTCGGCCGGAAAGAGACGCGCATTGCGAAGGGCCAATGCAAAGAGGACGGCTATGCCAAACGCGATCAGCGCGTTGCGCACATGCTCGAAACCTTCGGAGCGCAGGAACAATCGCTCCATCGCCAGTCCCAGCAGTGCGATTGCCAGCGCGGCGATAGGCATCGAAAGTGCCCAAGACCCGGTGGTCCAGATCACCGTGAGTGCGACGTAGCCGCCCAGCAAAAAATACGAGCCGTGCGACAGGTTGACGATCCGCATCACGCCAAAGATCAGCGACAGGCCGCTGCCGAGCAGAAACAGCAGGGCACCATAGGAAATGCCGTTGAACGTCTGGATGATCCAGAAATTGAGGTTCATCGCCCCCGCGAACCCTGCTGCAACCCCGAAGCTCGACTGAAGCTTATCTTAGGAAATGCCCGGCTGACACCCCGCCAGATGGCCGCAGGACGGGCCGCGCGAGCCCCGCTCACCTGCGTGCTGCCTTCCTGCCGCGCTTGACGCCGGCTTGGGCTTCGAGGACCGCGCAAACTGCCGCGGTGTCATGCTCGGCATGACCGCTGTTGAGCGCGGCCTGGTAGATCGGCTCGGTCGCGGTGAACAACGGGGTCGGGACGCCGATCTTCTTCGCGAACGACCCGATCACGCTCATGTCCTTCTGCCACACCGAGCATTTCATAGTGACGTCGGTGTAGTCGTCCTTCACCATCATCGGCGCGCGCAACTCGAACACGCGCGAGTTTCCGGCGCCGCTCGAAATCATCTCGAAGATGGTCTTCGGATCGAGGCCGGCCTTCATGCCGAGCACCATCGCCTCGGCCGAGGCGACGTTGTTGATTGCCACCAGCAGATTGGCGACGTATTTCATCCGGCTGCCGTTGCCGAATGCGCCGACGTCATAGGTTTTGCGGGAGAAGCCCGAAAACGCGGGCCTGATCTTGGCGATCGCCTTACGGTCACCGCTCGCATAGATCACCAAGTCGCCGGTTGCCGCCTGCGACCCGGTGCCGCTGACCGGGCAGTCGAGCATGACGTGGCCGCCGGCGTGCAACAGCTTCTCGGCGGCCTCCTTGTCTTCGATGGTGAAGGTCGAGCATTCAGCGATGATGCGGCGCGGCGCCTTCGAGGTGGTGATCGTCCTGGCCGTCGTGATCAAAGCCGCGGGTTTCGGCAGACTGGTGATGATGATCGGCGCCGCCAGCGCAACCGCGGCGGCGTCCTTCGCGATCTCCACGCCCGCCCTGGCGAGTTCTTTGCATCGGGCCGGGCTGAGGTCGTAGCCGACGACGCGCCATCCTGCCTTGACCAGGTTCCTGGCGAATGCTCCGCCCATGATGCCCAGGCCGATCACGCCGATCGTGCCTTTGGCTTTCGCTTTCGCCATCACTCACCCCATTTCCGACGCTCGATTGGCGCCGCCCATCGCCATAGACTATGACCATATCTGCGGTCGAGCCAAGCCGGTGCTGAGCCGCCGTAATCCCGACAATGCGATGGACTTTCGTGCCGCGTGCGGATCGCCTATCGTCGTTCTTACATCGCGCCGCTGCAATTTGAGGCGACGCGGACGCGGCGCGATCAAGGACCGCGCAAGCAAGGCAGGGAGCCCCGCCTATGCACATCGGTATCGCCGGCGTCGGTCGGATGGGCGCCAACATGGGCCTGCGCCTGATGGAGACCGGCAGCAAACTCACAGTCTGGAATCGTTCGATCGACAAGGTGAAGCCGCTGGCGGAGGCTGGCGCATCGATCGCCCAGACACCAGCCGAGTTGGCATCGGCCGTCGAGGCTGTCATCACGATCCTGACCAACGCGGCGGCGATCGACGACGTCTATCACGGGCCGAACGGACTCCTTTCAGGTGACGTAAAGGGCAAGCTGTTCATCGAGATGAGTACGGTGCCGCCGGAGGTCGAGGTGGCGCTTGCGGAGAAGGTGCGCGCCAAAGGGGCATCCTACGTCGAATGTCCGGTCGGCGGCAGCATCGCGCCGGCGCGAGCCGGCAAGCTGCTCGGCAACATCGGCGCCGAGCCGGCCGATGCGGCGCGGGCGAAGCCGATCCTCGACCAGCTCTGCCGGCGCACCCAGCACGCCGGTCCGGTTGGCTCCGGCGCGGTGCTCAAGCTCGCAGTCAATCTTCCGCTGATGATCTATTGGCAGGCGCTCGGTGAACAGCTGGCCGTGTGCAAGGACCTCAAGATCGATCCGGCCGAATTGCTCGATTTCATTTCCGAGACGTCCGGTTCTGCGACCGTGCTGAAGCAGCGCATGGGCGGGATCGCGACCAAGCTGAAGAAGCAGCCTTGGAACATCTCCACCTTCACACTCGATAACGGCATCAAGGACGTCAAAGCGATGTTGGAACAGGGCAAGAAGCTCGGCGTCGAGCTGCCTCTGTTGCAGCAAACGCTGGCTTGCTACGAGGAGGCGCGGCGAAACACCTCGGGCGAGGACGAGGTTTCGGACGTGTCGGTCTATTGGGCGCGTCGCGGCGTCAAGTAATGTTCAGTCGCCTATTCAGTGTGAGTGTTACGCCATGCCAGCCCTGACCATCGCCCAGGCTTCCACCATCATCGACGTCGCGCTGCAGAAGGGACGCGAGGCGAAGTTCGCGCCGCTCGCCGTTGCAGTGCTCGACGTCGGCGGCAACCTGATCGCCTTCAAGCGCGACGACCGCGCCGGCATTCTGCGCTTCGACATCGCATTCGGCAAAGCCTGGGGCGCGCTCGGCATGGGTTTCGGCTCGCGCACGGTGTTCGAGCGTGCGAACAGCAACGAGGCGCAGCGGTTGTTCTACACCACACTCGCGGCAGCGAGTGGCGGCAAAATCGTCACCAATCCAGCCGGCATTTTGATTCGCGATGCCAGCGGCGAAGTGATCGGTGCGGTCGGTATATCCGGCGACACGTCCGACAACGACGAGGTCTGCGGCATCGCCGGCATCGAGGCGGCTGGTTTGAAGGCTGACCCGGGCGGCGAGAAAAAGAAATAGGGAGGGAATTATGTCGATCAAATTCTATTCATTCTGGCGGTCGATCGCGAGCTTTCGCGTGCGCATCGCGCTTGCGCTCAAGAACATCAAGCCGGACGAAATCATCGACATCGACCTGCTGAAGGGCAAGCAGCGCGAGGACAGCTTCCGCGCGGTCAATCCGCAGATGCTGATCCCGGCGGTGATCGAGGACGGCGGCCCGGTGCTGTTCCAGTCGATGGCGATCATGGAATACCTGGAGGAGACGCGGCCGCAGCCGGCGCTGCTGCCACGGGACGCACTCGGCCGTGCGAGGGTGCGCGGGCTTTGCCAGATTTTCGTGTCCGACTCGCATCCGATGTCGGTGCCGCGCGTGCGAAACTATCTGACCGGCGAGTTGAAGCTCGACAACGACACCATGCTCAAGTGGGTGCGACACTGGCAGAACGAGGCGCTGCGCGCGGCGGAGACGCATCTGTCACGCGACAAGTCGACCGGAAAGTATTGTCACGGCGACGCCGTCACGCTCGCTGACGTCTGCCTCGCCGGCCAAGTGGTCGGTTCAGGTTTCTTCGACGTCGGTTTGCAATCCTATCCGACCGTAGCGCGCGTCTTCGACGCCTGCATGCAGATTGATGCGTTCGCGCGCGCCCATCCGCTCAAGCAGCCGGGTGCACCGGCTTCGGTGTCGCACTAGCGGCTGGCGGCACGCGGCCGGCGGCGCGCCGGTCGCTCCGGAAAAATCGTCGAGGGAATGGCGCGCGCCCAGACCTCCTGGATGTGCTCGATCTCGGCTTCGAACAGTTCGAGAAACAGGCGTGCCTGTGTCGACAACGTGCGCCGTGCCTGCGTGATGACAACGGATTCCGCGAACAGTGGCGGATCGAAGATCGGGTTGATGACGCGCTGGCTGCCGCGCATGTCGTTGACGCAGATCAGGCCGGATAGGATCGCAACCCAGTCGGAGCGCGCAACGAACTCAAGCGTACCGATCATGGCATCCATCTCGATCATATCCGCGATCTCGACACCGTGAGTTTGCAGATAGATTTCAATGTTTCGCCGCCGAACGTTGGAACGGCCCGGCACGACGATCTTCAGCGGCCCGCAATCCTTGAGCCGCATGGGTTCGAGCGGGGTAAAACCGCGCTTGGGGCTCGACACCAGCATCTCGCGGTCGCGCAGGATCAGACGCGATTTCAACCCGACGCGGCCCTCGAACGTTGGCACCACCGCGAAGTCCAGATCGTCGGCGAGCACCATGTCGGTGAGCACGCCGCTGTAACCTTCGAAGATGTGCAACCGCACGTCCGGATACCGCGGCGCGAATTGTTCGAGCGTGGGCGCGAGCGCGGCCCGCGTCATGGTCGGCATCAGCCCGATCCGCAGGTCGCCGGAAACAAGGCCGGCGAAGCCGCGCACCTCTTCGCTTGCGCTTTCGATTTGGCCGACCGCATCGACACAGCGCTTGTAGTAGCGCAGCCCCGCCGGCGTCGGCGTCACGCCCGCGGCTGAGCGATCAAACAGCCGCACGCCGAGCGCCCGCTCGACCGCGGCGACATGCTGAGAAATGCCGGATTGCGTGGCGTTTTCGCGGGCCGCCGCGCGTGTGAACGAGCCTTCTTCGCAGACTGCAATCACCGCCCGGATTTGCCGTAACGCCACCCCTGCCACGCAGAACCCCAACATCAAAAAATCTAATGCCTAGACGCAGAATATATTAATTCGGTCGGCCCCGCCACCCGGGCTAGCATTGCGCCAACAACCACGTAGGCGCGGTCCGCGCGCCGCAGAGGGAGGGCAGCCATGGGCACAGCCAATTTCGGTATCGCCGGACTTGATTGGCAGCAGCGCGTCAATTGGGACCGGATGCGCGAATACCGCATCGAGCGCGCGCGCGCGATGATGAAGAAGCCGGCCTCGGCGCCATGCTCTGCATGTACGACGAGAACGTCCGCTACATCACCGGCACGCTGACGCCCGGCTGGAACCGGCTCAAGCCCGGCCTGCGCTACGCCATGCTGTGCGGCGACGGACGGCCGATCCTGTTCGAGCAGGGCGACCTCGGCTTCCAGATCGAGCGCCACTCGCCGTGGATCCCGAAAAAGAACATCCGCCACTCGTTCGCCTGGATCAAAGGCGCCGCGGGACCGGCAGCGACCCAGCAGGTGAAGAAGTTCACGAAGGCTGTGAAGCAAGCGATGAAGGAGAACGGCGTCGCCGGGCAGAAGCTCGGCTGCGACTTCATCGACATCAACATGATCAACATCTTCAAGGAGGAGAAGATCAACTGGGTCGACGGCATGACCCCGATGATGGAGGCGCGCGCCGTCAAGAACCAGGACGAGCAGGAATGCTTCCGCATCGTCGGCGCGATCGGCGACGCCACGCACTGGGAATGCATGAAGTTCCTGCGCCCGGGCATCACCGAGAACCAGGTGACCGCGCACCTGATGAAGTATCTCTACAACATCCCCGGCATGGAGGACGTCGAGGACGTCATCGTGTCGTCCGGCCCCAACACCTGGCCGAACTGGCGCAACTTCTCCGACCGCATCATCCAGCCCGGCGACATCGTGTTCATGGATTTGGCCGCGCTGACCTGGAACGGCTACAAGTCCTGCTATTACCGCACCTATTGCGTCGGCAAGGAGCCCTCCAAGGAGCAAAAGGAAACCTATTCCACGGCTCTGGAGTGGCTCTATGACTCGATCGACGCGGTGAAGGTCGGCGCCACCACACGCGACATCGCGCTGAAGTGGCCGTCAGCGATGAAGACCTGGGGTTACGAGGACGAGGATCAGGCCGCCGCGAACTTGTGGGGCCACGGGCTCGGCCTCGCGCAATACGATCCGCCGGTGATCTCGCGCATCTGGTCGCTCGACCATCCGATTCCGATTCAGGAAGGCATGACCTTCGCGCTCGAGACGCAGCACGGCAAGCGTTACCGCTACGGCGTGCGGATCGAGGAAATGCTGATCGTGCACAAGAAGGACATCGAAATCGTCTCGAACTTCCCGGTCAAGCAGATCACTGTGGTCGATCCGCTGACGGGTTACGGCGATCACGTAAAGTAACGTCGGCATTTGTCGACGGCATCATCGGGCCGCTGTGAAGCGGCGAGCCCGGTGACCTCGGGCAACAGGTTGCGCCCAATCGTTGAGATGGCCGGGTCGGACCCGGTCATGACGGGCGCTCAAGGAGCGCGTCAGCGAGTACCGATGACTCCATTCGTCCTCCCGCTCTCCTCGCCGCAAGCGACCGATCCGGACCGGACCGGTCCCAAGGCGGCCAATCTTGCGATGCTTGCGCGCGCTGGGTTGCCGACGCCGGGCGGCTTCTGCCTTGCCGCAGACGCGTATCGTCACCAGGTCGCCGCGCTTGGACTTGCCGAGATGCTCTCGCAGTTCGATGACGCCGATCCCCGCGTGAGCCGCCGCCGCTCGGTCGAGATCAGGCTCGGCCTCTACGAGCAGCCGGTCGCGCCGGAGATCGCCGAACCGCTGCTGGCCGTGTGGCATGGCTATCGCGCCTCCGCGCCCGGCCCCTGGGCAGTGCGTTCCTCGGCGCTGATCGAGGATCGCGCCGACGCCAACTTCGCCGGCCAGTTCGAAAGCTTCCTCGGCATCGACAACGAGACCGACTTCCTGACCGCGGTGCGCGCTTGCTGGGCCGCGCTGTGGACCACCAATGCGCGCCGCTACATGGAGAACCACGGCCTCAACCCGGCGGCGACTGCGATGGCGGTGCTGATCCAGCCGTTGGTCGCGGCGCGCGCCTCGGGCGGGGGCCTCAGCGAGACTGCCGAAGGCAACATGCTGGTCAGCGCGACGTGGGGGCTCGGCTCCGCGATCGCGCAGGGTCAGGTGGTGCCCGACCGCGTCGTCCTCAGCCGCCAAGGCTTCGTGCGCACCGTTCAAGCTGGCCGCAAGGATCACCGCGATACCTGCGGCCATGGCCAAGTGGCCCCGCAAGCTGTGCCGAAGGAGGATGCCGCAAAGCCATGCCTGACTCCCGGGCAGGCGACCGAACTCGGAAGAATGCTGCGCAAGTGCGAAACGCTGCTGCAAACGCCCGTAGAAATCGAATGGGCGCTCGATGAGGAAGGCTTCAAACTCCTGCAGGCGCGGCCGTTGCACATGCAGCCGGCGCAGGTGCCGGACGAAATCTGGCTGACGCATCCGAAGCTGGATGGTCATCCCGCCGGCGTCGGCTGGGGCGCTGGCCGCGCCGTCGTGGTGAACTGCGAGTGCGAGCTGTCGCGCGTCGCGCCGGGTGACATCCTGGTGACCCGTGTCGCGGGGCCGGCGCTGAGTCACATCCTGCCTCAGGTCGGCGGCGTCGTGGCGGAACTGGGCGGCTCGACCTCGCATCTTGCCTCGCTCGCGCGCGAGCGCGGCATTCCGGCGGTGCTCGGCGTGCTCGATGCCACCCTGACCATTCCCGATGGCGCACAGGTCGCGGTCGACGGCGTGGCCGGCGTGGTGCGGTGGATCGCATGAGTCGGCCGCGCATTTTCGTGACGCAGCCGATCGCCGAAAGTGCCACCAAGCGCCTGCGCGCATTGGGAAGCGTCAAGTTCTTCCCGGACGATAGCCGTATCATGCCGAAACCGAAGTTGATCGCGGCGGTAAAGACATGCGATATCCTGTTCTGTCTGCTGCATGATCGCATCGATCGCGACGTCGTCGCGGCCAATCCGAAGCTCCGCCATATCGCGGCGCAATCCATCTCTCCGTCCAACATCGATGTCACGGAAGCGACGGCGCGCCGGATCCCGGTCACGGTGGTTCCGCCGGTCACCACCGAGGCGACCGCGGACCTCAATTTCGGCCTCATGATTGCGGTCGCCCGCCGCATGATGGAAGGCGATCGACTGGTGCGCGCGGGCAAGTTCCCGGGCGGACAGTCGCGCCACCTGCTCGGGGCGTTCGTCTGGGGCAAGACTATCGGGTTGATCGGTGGCGGCGGGTTGATCGGCAAGGCGGTGGCGCGCCGTGCCCAGGGTTTCGGTATGCGCGTGCTGTACTGGACGCCGCGCCGCAAGCCGGAGAACGAGGAACAGGAAGCTGGCCTGACGTTCGCTCCGCTCGACGAACTGCTGCGTCAGTCCGACTTCATCTCGTTGCATTCGCCGCTCAATGCCGAAACGCGCCATCAGATCGGGAAGCGCGAATTCGCGCTGATGAAAAAGACCGCGTTCATCATCAACACTGCGCGCGGTGCGATCATCGACGAGGCGGCAATGGTGCGTGCGCTCAAGACCAGGAAAATCGCCGGCGCCGGGTTGGACGTGTTCGAATTCGAGCCCAAGGTTCACGCCGAGCTCAAGAAGATGAAGAATGTCGTGATCGTTCCCCATCTCGGCAGTGCCACAATCGAGGTGCGCGAAGAAATGGCCAACATCGTGGTGGACAACATTGCTGCGTTGATCGAAGGCCGGCGGCCTCCGAATATCGTCAACCCGCAAGTGCTAGCGAGTTAGGCTATGGCCAACACATTGATCGCCGTCACCGACAGCCCGTTTCCCTCGCTCGATCCGGCTAAGAAGGCGCTGGCGAAATTGGATCCGGAATATCGCATGTCGAAGTCGCCGTCCGCCGACGACATTCTGGCGGTGGCGCGCGACGCCGACGCGGTGCTGGTCACCTACGCCAAGTTGCCGGGCGAACTGCTCAAACAGTTGACGCGCTGCAAGGCGATCGGCCGGTTCGGTCTCGGCGTCGACAACATCGACTTGCCGGCGGCGAAGGAGCTTGGCATCGCGGTGAACTACGTGCCGGACTACTGCCTGCGCGAGGTGTCCGACCACGCCATGGCGTTGCTCTTGGCGCTCGCCCGCAAGGTCCCGTTCTCCAACAAGCTGGTGCAGTCAGGGCGCTGGGAGGTGCCGCCGATCACGCCGCTGCGGCGGCTCGAAGGCCAGGTGTTGGGCCTGGTCGGGTTCGGCAACATCCCGCGCGCGCTGGCGCCCAAGGCCAAGGCGTTCGGCCTGAAAGTCATCACCCACGACCCCTATGTGAAGCCGGAGGCGCTGAGGGCGGCCGGCGTTGAGGGTGCGAGCTTCGACGAGCTGCTGGCGTGCTCCGATTTTGTCTCGGTGCATGCGCCATTGATGCCGGCGACCCGTGGTCTGATGAATGCCGCGGCTTTCGCCAAAATGAAAAAGGGGGCGCTCATCATCAACACCGCGCGCGGCCCACTGATCGACGAAGCGGCACTGGTCGCTGCGCTTGATGCCGGCCAGCTCGGCGGGGCGGCGCTTGACGTGGTGACGACCGAGCCGCTCGCCAAGGATTCGCCGCTGATCGGCCGGGATAACGTGATCCTGACGCCGCACACCGCGTTCTATTCGGTCGAGGCGCTGGAGGAATTGCAGACCAAGTGCGCCAGCGACGTTGCGCGTGTGTTGTCCGGCGAGAAAGCGGTCTATCCAATTTCCGCATAGTGCTGCCCGCGCCCACTTGTATCGCCCACCGTTCTTGTGCGCCTAGCTTCACCGTGACCTAATGGAGCGGGAGAAACGGCTACAGGAAAGGGCAGCGATGTTCGTCGAGCAGCGCATCTATTCGTTCGCGCCGGGCAACACCGGCACGTTCCTCAAGAGCTACGAGAGCGACGCCTTCGCGGCGCAGACCCAGGCACTGGGACAGCCGGTCGGCTACTACGTCAACGAGATTGGGCCGTTGAACCAGATCACCACGATGTGGGCCTACGGCAGTCTCGATGAGCGCGTGGAGCGCCGTCGCAATCTGTTCAACGACCCGGTCTGGCAAGCCTTCCTGGAAAAGTGCCGGCCGCTGATGACGACACAGGAGACCCGGGTGCTGATTCCGGCGCCGTTCTTCCAGGAGCGCCTGAAAGCCATCGCCGCGCTGGGGAGGACGCCATGACGGCGTTTCGCAAATCCGGTCTCTGCATTCTAGCCCTGCTGGCTCTGGTGGCGCTTGCCGCGCCGGCGACGGCACAAGACAGTTTTCCGTCGCGGCCGATCAAATTCGTCGTGCCGCTGGCGGCCGGCGGCGGCATCGACTTTACCGCGCGCGTGACCGCGCAAAAGCTCTCCGAGGTGATCGGCCAGCAAGTGGTGGTCGAAAACCAAGGCGGCGGGGGTGGTTCGATCGGCGTCAACCAGGTGGTGCGCGCGACGCCCGACGGCTACACGCTGCTCTATCATTCCGTCACCGGCATCGTGAATGCGGCGGTTGCCAGGGACCTGCCGTTTGACTACCTGCGCGATCTCGTGCCGGTGGCGTTGGTCACGCGCTTCGCAGCGGTGATGGTGATCAATCCGACGGTGCCGGCCAAGGACCTCAAGGAGTTTATCGCTCTGGCGAAGGCCAACCCTGGCAAGTACAGCTACGGTTCGTCAGGCGCGGGGACGGGCATCCATCTCGCGAGCGAGCTGTTCAAGCTCACCGCGGGCGTCGACATCGTGCACGTGCCGTATCGCGGCAACGCCGGCGTGATGCCGGACCTGCTGGCAGGCCGCATCCAGATGCTGATCGACGGCGTCCCGCCCCAGGTCAAGAACATCGAGGCCGACTCAGTGCGGGCGCTCGGCGTGTTGAGCAGGTCGCGCACCGCGGCGCTGCCGAACGTGCCGACCATGATCGAGCAGGGGCTCGACTACGAGGTGCCGTACTGGACCGCGGTCTATGCTCCGGCGGCGACACCGAAGCCAATCGTCAAGAAGCTCTCGGCCGAGATCGCCAGGACAATGAAAGATGCGGAGGTGCTCGGAAAGCTGAGGAACGCCGGCACCGAGGCGGTCGGTTCGACACCCGCCGAAATGGACGCGTTCAACCGCCAGCAGTTCGAGCTCTACCGCAAGATCGTGCAGAACCCGAATTTGAAATTGGGATTGCAGTAGCGTCGCGGCTCTCGCGGCGAACTCCGCCCTCATCCTGAGGAGCGCACCATAGCAGGCGCAGCCTGCGTACACTTGGCTGCGTGTGCGCGTCTCGAAGGATGGCCGCACAGGGGCCGCCCCATCCTTCGAGACGCAGGCCGTAGCGCGTCGAAGACGCGCGTAAACGCGCTTATGGCCCGCTCCTCAGGATGAGGCGGAACCGCTATTCCGCTGTCCAGCCGCCATCGAGCAGCAGCGCCGATCCGGTCATCAGCGACGATGCATCGGAGGCCAGGAACACGATCGCCCCGGTCAGTTCCTCGAGCTGCCCGAGCCGGCCGAGCTTGATCCGCTTGAGCGTATCCTCGCGGAAGGCCTGGTTCTGGAAGAAGGGCCGCGTCATCGGCGTCTCGATGAAGGTCGGGCCAATGGTGTTGACGCGGATGTTATGCGGCGCCAGTTCGATCGCCATCGCCTTGGTGAAGCCTTCCATCGCGTGCTTCGATGCGCAATAGACAGTACGCGTCGGGCCGCCGACATGGCCCATCTGCGAGGAGATATTGATGATCGAGCCCGGCCGCTTAGCTTCGACCAGCCGTCGCGCCACCGCCTGCGCCACGAAATAGGCGGCGCGCACGTTGAGTGAGAACACGAAATCGAAGTCTTCGACCTTAACGTCGACGAACGGCGCCGGCTTGTTGGTGCCCGCATTGTTGACCAGGATATCGAACGGCTCTTGTGCTGCGATTGCCGTCCTCACGGCATCGACATCGCGCACGTCGAGCGTTAGTGCGTCGGCCGCTTGCCCGCGCGTGCGGATCGCGGTGGCGGCTTCGATGATTTCACTCTCGGTGCGCGCGGCGAGCGTCACATGCGCGCCGGCCTCCGCCAGCGCCGAAGCTGCGGCGAGCCCGAGCCCGCGGCCCGCGCCGGTGACCAGCGCGCGCCGGCCGTCGAGCCGGAAGGAGGGGGTCTTGGTAAGGTCAACCGCCATAGCTCAAAAGATCGCGTCGAACAGCAGGAGAAGCGCCGCCACCAGCACCACCAGGAAAGTGACGACCATGGAGCCGCCGCGAATCCGGATGTCCTCCGGCTCCTGCGCCACGCCGTAGGCGTGCACGAGCCGGGCGGCGAGCAGCACCAGGCAAAGCGCGTGCACCAGCCAGCGTGACCAGCCCTGCAACTCGATGAAGGTGAAGAGAATGAGCGCGAACGGGACGTATTCGGCGAAATTGCCCTGCACGCGGATGTAGCGTTCCAGGATCACGTTGCCGCCTGTGCCCAGCCCGATCTGCACCACGCGGCGCGTGTTGGAGACGCGGACGGACAGCGCGATGAACATGATCGCGAAAATCGCGGCATAGATCGGCACGATCGTCGGCATGGTGAAATTCCTCGTTGTTGAGCGACGGGGAGGCTATTCCGCGGCCTGCGCGTAAGGCACGTTGCGGCGGCCGAAGCGGCGCACCCGCACATTGGCCTGTTCGGCGTGCGCCGAGAAGCCCTCCAGGATGCACAGCCGCGAGCAATACTCGCCGATCTGCGCCGAGGCCTGGTCGGTCAGCACCTTCTGATAGGTGCAGGTCTTGAGGAATTTGCCGACCCACAAGCCGCCCGTGTAGCGCGCCGCCTTCTTGGTCGGCAGGGTGTGGTTGGTGCCGATCACCTTGTCGCCGTAGGCGACATTGGTACGCGCCCCCAGGAACAGCGAGCCGTAATTCTTCATGCGATTGAGGAAGTAATCCGGATCGCGGGTCATCACCTGCACATGCTCGGAGGCGATGCGGTCGGCCTCGCGCACCATCTCGTCTTCGTTGTCGCAGACGATCACCTCGCCGTAGCCTTTCCAGGCCTGGCCCGCGGCGTCGGCGGTGGGGAGTATTTTCAGAAGCCGTTCGACCTCGGTCATGGTGTCGCGGGCGAGCTTCTCGGAGTTGGTGAGCAGAACCGCCGGCGATGTAGGCCCATGCTCGGCCTGGCCCAGCAGATCGGTGGCGCAGATTTCGCCGTCGACCGAATCGTCGGCGATGATCAGTGTCTCGGTCGGGCCCGCGAGCAGGTCGATGCCGACGCGGCCGAACAACTGGCGTTTCGCCTCCGCCACATAGGCATTGCCGGGTCCGACAATCATATCGACTGGGGAGATTGTTTCGGTCCCGAGCGCCATCGCGGCGACCGCCTGCACGCCGCCAAGCACGTAGATTTCGTCCGCCCCGCCGAAGTGCATGGCGGCGACGATCGCGGGATGCGGACCGCCCTTGAACGGCGGTGCGCAGGCGATGATGCGCTTCACGCCGGCGACCCGTGCGGTGACGATCGACATGTGGGCCGAGGCGACCATCGGATAGCGGCCGCCGGGCACATAGCAGCCGATCGAATTGCACCGGGATGTGGCGGTGGCCGAGCACGACGCCGGGCAGCGTCTCCACCTCCAGGTCCTTCATCGTGTCTTTCTGCTTCTGCGCGAAGTTGCGCACCTGGGCCTGCGCGAACTTGATGTCGTCGAGGTCGCGCTTGCTGACCTGCGAAATGGCTCTTTCGACCTCGGATGGCGTCAGCCGGAAATCCTGCGGCTCCCAATTGTCGAACTTCTTCGACAAATCACGGATCGCTGCGTCTTTCTTTTCGTCGACCTGGGCCAGGATGCCTTCGACCGTCTCGCGTACTTTGGCGTCGGCGGCCTTGATCGCGCTCGCGTCCATTCCGCGTTTGAGCCAGCGTGCCATGAAATTCCTCCAGTTGCCGTGGCGGCGCTACTCACTCCGCCGTCATGGCCGGGCTTGACCCGGCCATCCATGATGAACTTCGGCAATTTGAAACGCTTCATGGACCCCCGGGTCAAGCCCGGGGGTGACGACGGAGGTTGCTGACGCGCAGGAGCCCTACTTTATCGCCTGCGGATTGATCGGCGATCCCGTTCCACCCGTGATGATCAGCGGCGGGCCGCAGAAGAAGAATTCGTAGATGCCGTCGTTGTCGCAGTCCTCGGCGAGCTCCTTGAGATAGAAAATCTCGCCCATGCAAAGCCCCATCGCCGGGATCACCACCCAGTGCCAGGGCTGGTTGGCTTCGGTGGTCTCGTTCGGCCGTACCTCGCAGCCCCAGGTGTCGGTGCAGATCGCCGCGACCTGCTTCTCCTGGCACCAGTAGCAGTTCTCGAACATCACGCCCGGAGCGTCGCCGCCGGCGTAGCCGCCCCATTCGTTCTCCTTCAGGCAGCGCTCCATCTGCCCGGTGCGGACGATCACGAAGTCGCCCTTGCGGATTTCGACGTTCTGCGCGCGGGCGCACTTGTTGAGTTCGTCGTTGGAGATACCTTCGCCGTCTTTCAGCCACGGCACCTTGCGGAAGCGCGCGATGTCGAGCAGCACACCGCGGCCGTTCATCCTGCTCTTGGAGTGCTCGATGCCGAGCACCGAGAGGCCGCGCGAGTCGATCAGCTTGGCGTCGTGGCCGTTGTAGGCTTTGTCCTCGTAGAAGATGTGGCCGAGCGCGTCCCAATGAGTGGCACCCTGCACGCAGAGCGTCAGCGTGTCGTCGGCGTAGCGGATCTTGTTCCAGTCCTGCTGGCCCGCCACCGCGTCGGTGCCGGTCGCCAGCATCTGATGGATCGGATTGAAGCGGCCGCCGAACAGCCCGGTCTGCGGGCCGGTGCGGTCGAGCGGAATGCCCAGCGCGAACACCTTGCCGGTCTTGATCAACTTGGCGGCGTTGACGATGTCTTCCGGAGTGACATGGTTGAGCGTGCCGATGTGGTCGTCCTTGCCCCAGCGGCCCCAGTTCGAAAGCTTCTGCGTGGCCTCCTCGATCGCTTTCCGCCCAACCTTGATGTTCATTCAGTCCTCCCGAGACAGCATGGCTGTCATGGCGCCATTCGTTGCCGAGATTGTGCCCCGCCGTGCCGAAATGTCTATCGACAGAATAGCTAAACCCGTGCGGCCACACGTGAAATAGGCGGGCGACCGCCCATTAGACCAGTGGCACCATCGACAGCTTCGGATCGGCCGCGGGGATGTCGGTTTGCGGCAGGCCGAGGTCCTTGCGCACGATGTTGGTGCCGCGCGCCAGCGCCACCATCTTGTAGAAAGCATGCATCCGGCTCATCGACTGGCGGCCGAAACCGCAGTCGCTGGACAGGATGAGCCGCTCCGGCTCGATCCACTTCAAAGCGAGGCGGATGAGATCCGCGACCTCCTCGGGTCGTTCCACCTGCAAGGTGCGGTGGCTGATCACGCCGAGCGCAATCTTCTTGTCCTTGGAAATTGTCTTGCCGATCGCCTCGAAGTCCATGCCGCGGTTGAACGCGCCTTCGAAGGTGATGACGTCGACGTCGAGCTGGTTCATGTAGGGCAGCGCCTTGACGTAGGACTGGTCGCGGCTTGCGACGCGCTGTGCCGCCGGGCTGCCCCAGCACGTATGGCACCACACCTCGCATTTGCCACGCAGGCCTTTGACCTCCGCATTGAAGGCCTCCACCCATTTCTCCGGCCTGATCGGCGCATTGGGATCGTTGATGACCTGATGAATCGCCGGCTCCTCGACCTGCACGATCGGCGCGCCGGCGTCGGCCAGCGCATGGTATTCACGGTTGAGCACAGCCGACATGTCGAACAGAAGCTGGAGCCGGTCATTGTAGTGCTTGTCCGTGAGCATCAGCGCCAGGATCTGAGCGGAGATCGAGCCGATCTTGATCGGCCGGTTGGTCATCGGCGCGATCGCCTTGTAGGCGCGGTCGAGCTCCAGCCAGGCCCGGTCGATCTTGCCTTCGACCGGCGGCGTCATCCGGGTCTCGATCACCTCGAACATGATGTCGCCCGGCCCCTTGTCCTTCATGAAGCCGGCCGGCGGCACTTCGACGCGAGGCTGACCAATTCCGCTCATCCGCTCGGTCGCGTAGCTCACCCAGCTTCGTCCGGCGACGTCGTCGTCGAGCCGGGCGTCACCGTCGACGAAAATGTCGATGCCGGCACGGTGCTGCGCCGCGACGTTGCAGGCGAGGCAGTCGAAATGCTGTTCGCGGTAGGCGAGCTGCGAGAACCCTTGCGAGAGCGGCGCGCCGCGCAGGTTCGCGGTGTACCAGCTTGGCCGCGGCAACGCCCCAGTCGTGGTGGTGAGCAGGGATTTGTCTTTGGTGGCGGTGAACATGTCGGCTCCCGGCGCGCGCGTCTTGTGGCGGCGGCAATTCCCATTCGTACAGCGTTGCTGCAAGATACTGGCTCGGCGCACCGGGGTGGCGCAACCGAATGTCGCCACAAACCGGTGCTTGAAAGCGCCACTTCTGAAGGAGGAGCACGTATGCTCGACAGGCGCATCGTTGGAACGGGTCTGGCCGTTGCATTGCTGATGGGCATCGGCGCCGCCCACGCCCACCACGGTTGGGCATGGGCCGAAGACAGCACGTTCGAGCTAACTGGCACGATCACATCGGCAAAGCTCGGCAACCCTCACGGCATCCTGAAGGTCAAAGCCAAGGGCGAGGACTGGACGGTGGAGGTCGGCCAGCCATGGCGCAACGAGCGCGCCGGCTTGAAGGATTCGATGCTCGCGAAGGGCGTTGAACTAACCGTTCAGGGCAACCGGGCGAAAGACCCTAAGCTCAAGGTCGTGAAAGCTGCGCGCATCATCATCAAGGGTCAGACCTACAATCTCTATCCCGAACGCAGCTGACCGGCTGCGTTGATGCTGGCTGCCACGCTAACGGCGATCCAGGAGCTTCCGTTTGCCGCCGCGCTGCGGGCCGGTCGCTGGAGTTACGCCGCCGTCAACGGTGGCCACATCGTCGGCATCGCGCTGCTATTCGGCGCGATCGTGCCGCTCGACCTCCGCCTGATGGGGTGCTGGCGCTCTGTGCCAATCCGCACGTTGACGCAAATCCTGACCCCGGTGGCCAGCCTGGGACTCGTGCTGGCCTTGACTGCGGGGCTGCTGCTGTTCTCTGTCCGGGCGGTCCAATACGCCGGGACCGCTGTGTTCCAGCTCAAGCTCGCGTTGATCGTCTGCGCGGTAACGAACGCAGCCCTGCTTCGCAAGGCGCGTGTCTGGGAGGCGTCACAGGACGCAATTGGTAGCGCGCCGCCGGCACGGCTGCGCATCGCCGGTGGTCTTTCAATTGCGCTTTGGTTGGCGGTGATCGCGTGCGGACGAACGATCGCGTTCGTGGACTGAGACTTAGATCTTCCCCAGCGCTTTCAAAATCTTTCCGGGCGTAAACGGCATATCGGTCAGCGGCGCGACGCCGAGCGGCCGCAGCGCATCGTTGATAGCGTTCATCACGCAGCCGGGTGCGCCCGCGGTGCCGGCTTCGCCGGCACCCTTGGCGCCGAGTTCGCTGTCGGCGGTGGGCGTCGTCACGTGGGCGCATTCGATGTCCGGCATTTCCATCGCCATCGGCACCAGGTAATCGGCCATATTGCCGTTGAGCATCTGGCCGCGCTCGTCATAGAGGCACTGCTCGAACAGCGCGCGCGCCCAGGCCCTGCACCACGCCGCCCCGGATCTGCTCGTCCACCAGCTGCGGGTTGATCACGGTGCCGCAGTCCTCCACGCACCAGTGCTTGAGCAGTTTGACAAAGCCCGAGTCGGTGTCGACTTCGAGATAGGACGCCTGGATACCGTTGGTGAAGGAGAACGCCCAGGCACGCGGCACATAATGGCGCGTCGCGACCAGTTCCGACTGCACCCCAGCCGGCAGCGTATCGGGGCGGAAGTAGGCGATGCGTGCCAGTTCATGCAGCGGCAGGCGCTCGGTGCCGGTTGCCGCATCGACCACCACGCCATTCCGGATGTCGAGCGTCTCAGGCTTGGCCTGCAGGATCGAACCCGCCACGGCAACCACGTTCTGGCGCAGCGCCTTGCCGGCCTGCCACGCCGCCTCGCCGCCAATGCCGGCGGCGCGCGACGCCCAGGTGCCGCCGCCATAGGGCGTGTTGTCGGTGTCGCCCATGATGACGCGCACCCGATCGATCGGCACGCCGAACGCCGAGGCGACGCACTGCGCGGTCACCGCTTCGGCGCCCTGGCCCTGTTCGGTGACGCCGATGTGGCAGAACACCGCGCCGGTCGCGTCGAGGCGGACGGTGGCACCGTCCTGCGCCGAGATCTTTGCGCCGCCGACGCCGTAGAAGGCTGCCGACGGATTGGTCACCTCGACGAAGCTCGCAAAACCGATGCCGCGGTAGATGCCTTTCTCGCGCAGCCTCGCCTGTTCGGCGCGCAGGCCGGCGTAGTTCATCATCGCGTCGAGATGCGCCAGCGCTTCGTGGTGCGACAGCGCCTCGAACTTGATGCCCGACGGTCCTTGCGATGGATGTGCGTCGTCCGCGATCAGGTTGCGCCGGCGGATTTCCAGCGGGTCCATGCCGATCTTGACTGCCGCCAGTTCGACCAGGCCTTCGGTCACAGCCGTCGCGATCGGATGGCCGACCGCGCGGTACTGGCACATCACGTTCTTGTTCTGGAACACCACCCGCGCGCGGGCCTTGTAGTTCGGGCACGTGTAAGGCCCGCCGGTCAGGTTGACGACTTGGTTGGCCTCGATGCCGCTGGTGCGCGGATAGACCGAGTAGGGGCCGATGCCGGTGAGATCGTCGATCTCCCAGGCCGTGATGGTGCCGTCGTTCTTGACTCCGATCTTTGCCTTGATGCTGTGGTCGCGGGCATGAATGTCGGTGACGAAACTTTCGATCCGGTCGGCGACGAACTTGATCGGCCGCTTGAGCAGTTTCGACAGCGCGACGGTCGCCATCTCGTCCGCATAGGTGTGCACCTTGATGCCGAACGAGCCGCCGACATCCTTGCAGACCACACGCACCTGATGCTCCGCGAGGCCGAGATGCTTGGCGAACAGGTTCTGCATCATGTGCGGCGCCTGCGTCGCGTGATAGGCGGTGAGGCGCTGCTCGCCGGGGTTCCAGTCGGCGACGATGGCGCGCGGCTCGTTGCACACGCCCGTGTGGCGGCCGAACACAAAGGTGTGCTCGATCACGGCGTCGGCGTCCTTGAAGCCCTTGTCCGGGTCGCCGGCGACGTGCACGCGCTCGAAGCAGAGGTTATCGCCGAGTTCGGGATGGATCACCGGCGTTGCGGGATCGAGCGCGGTCGCCGCGTTGGTGACGGCTTTCAGCTCCTCGTATTCGACCTGCACCAATTCGCAGCCGTCTTCGGCCGCCGCGCGGCTGCGCGCGATCACCGCGCAAACCGCCTCGCCCTGCCAGCGCACGCGTTCAACCGCAATGGCGTACTGCGGCGCCGACTTGATGCCCTTGAGATGGGTGAGCACGCCGACCCAGGGCGTGATCACTTTGGTCAATTCCGGTCCGGTAACGACTGCGATGACGCCCGGCGCCTTTTTCGCCGTTGCCGTGTCGATGCTCTTGATCCGCGCGTGGGCGTGCGGCGAGCGCAGGTAGGCGACGTGCGCCATGCGCGGCAGCGTGACGTCGCTGACGAACTGCGCGCGGCCTTGCGAGAGGCGCGCGAGATTCGGCCGCGGCACCGATCGCCCGATGTAGGAATTCGGCCGGTCGAGCGCGGTGAGTGTAGAGGGCGAGTCTTCAACGATTTTCATCGCTTGGCCCCGCGCGCTTGCGCCACCGCTTCGATCGCATCGACGATGGCGTGATAGCCGGTGCAGCGGCAGTAGTTGCCGGAGATTTGTTCGCGGATTGTCTCGCGGCTTGGCATCGCACCTCGCGCCAGCAGCTCCTGTGCCGTGAGCAGCATGCCGGGCGTGCAGAAGCCGCATTGCAAGGCGTTGCGCTTCTCGAACGCATCCTGCAGGTCGGCGATTTCGCCGAGGTCCGAGATCCCTTCGATCGTCTCGATCTTGGCGCCGTCGCACTGCGCCGCGAGCATCAGGCAGCCGCGCACGATGACGCTATCCACGCGCACCGTGCAGGCGCCGCAGACACCGTGTTCGCAGCCGACGTGGCTTCCGGTGAGCGCCAAGTCCTCGCGCAGGAAGTCGACGAGGCTCTTACGCGCCTCGACAGTCTCGAACACGGTGTCACCATTGACCGTAAGCGTGATCTCGACGGTGGGCGCGCTCATGGCCGTGGCTCCGCAAGCTGCTTGGCAACGCGACGCAGCAGCACGCCGGCGAGGTGCTTTTTCGTCGCGCCGTCTGCCTGCACGTCGTCGTGGGGATCGAGATCGAGCGCTTTCACCGCGGCTTCGACATCACCGCCCGCTAGTGCTGCCTCCGCCTTTTTGGTGCGCACTGGTGTGTTGTCGGCGCCAAAAAAAACGAGGCGTACGTCGGACAATCCCATCCCGTCCGCCTTGGCGCTCGCGGCCAATCCCACCATCGCGTAGTCGCCATGCCGGCGAGCGAATTCGGCGAAGCCGACGCGCGTCTCTTTTGCAGCGGCCGGCACACGGATCGCAGTCAGGACTTCGGACGGTCCCAGTGCGGTCTCGAACAGGCCCTTGAAGAAATCGTCCGCCTTCACAGTGCGCTTGCCCTTGGCGCCAACGATGTCTACTTCGCCGTCGAGCGCCAGCAGGCAGGCCGGCAGTTCGGCAGCAGGATCAGCGAAAGCGATCGAGCCACCGATGGTGCCGCGATTCCTGATCGCGGCGTGTCCGATATGCGGCATCGCGAGTGCAATCAGTGGAGCGTGCCTGGCAATGTCGGCGGAGCGCTCGGCTTGGACGTGGCGGGTGAGGGCACCGATCTCAACCTGGCTATTCTTGACGGAAATCCCGGACAGACCGCCGATGCCGTTGAGGTCGATCAGCAGCTTGGGCGCGGACAGCCGCATGTTGAGCGTGGCCATCAGGCTCTGGCCGCCGGCGAGCAGCCGCGCCTCGCCATCGGGGCGACCGAGCAGCTCAATGGCATGCTCCACCGATTTCGCCTTGGCATAGGCAAACGGCGCCGGCTTCACGCAGTACCTCCCGGTTCACCTGCTCTTTTTTCTTATTCTGTCTGGGAACAGGAGAAGGAGCAACAGCGTGGCACGCTACTCGTCGTTGCGGTTGGTGAACCGGGCGTTGCCCAGCCCGGTGCCGATGGTCAGCACGCCCCAGCGCTCGACGTCACTCATGAACGGTGCCTCGCTCAGGCCCTGCACGACCGCATCGTTGTGCATGACAATCACCGTATCATCCTCACCGATCTTGGGGATTGCCTCGCACAGGCTAGTGGGCAAGTGAAATTGGCTCGACTCCCAGTTGCCTGGCAGGTTCTGTGCGCCACGCTCGATCGACCCGTCCGCGTCGATGATGCCGGGGCAACCGATGCCGATGAATGGCGCCAATGCCATGCCATCCTTGCCGGCCTTATCGATCAGCTTTTCCAGCATGTCCACCAGCGTCTTTATGGCGGCTTCGCGACTGAGTTTCTTTTCGTCGGCGTGGCGCCACAGTTCGAATTTCCAGACGAAGGTCTTCGACAGATCATCGGCCTTTTTCAGATTGAGCCCCACCACCCCGGCGCGAATGTTGGTGCCGCCAATGTCGACCGCGAGGATCGCGTCGTGCGCCTTGAACATCCATTTCGGCGCCAGATGTGCGGCGCCGATCAGGCCTGCTTCGTGGGGTTCGTTTCGAACCGGGACGAGGTCGATATCGACTTTGTCTGCTTTGAGAATCACTGCAGTGCGGCCGATCACCAGTTCACCCACTCGGCTCGCTCGAAATCCGCCGCCAACGACAACGCGCTCAGTATCTTTCCAGCCCTTGAGCTTGAGAAAGCGCCGGATCACGAGGGCGAGTTCCTGGGAGAAGTCTTCGATCGCGCCTTGCAGGATGCCGGCAGCTTCGGCGTCGCCCTTGGCGAGCAATCCGTCGAGCTCCTTCTTGGTAATTTCTTCGCTTGGGGTATCGCCAAAAGGGTCCTCGCCCATCTTGCGCAGCGGCTTACGCCAGTTCTCGATGATGTCGCGAAACGCGCCCTTGCTGGCGCGGTCGCCGATGAACCCTTCGTCGTCCTTCAATTCGACGTTGTAGCTGTCGACCTCGACCGAGGGCAGCGTGGCGGCGCCGTGGGCGGCGATTTTGGCAAGTGTGGCGGCTTCAGCCATGGAAATCCTCGAAAGGTTCCCCAGTCAACGACGCAAAGCCCGGAAAGTTTCAAACGACGGCCTCCATGCCTCTGCTACGCTGCCCGGCAAGAAATATCGGAGGAGCACCCATGAACGTGCAGTCGTCGCCGCAGCAGCCTGTCGGATCGCGCGAGCGCACCCTCGATGAGGTGAAGACAGAATTCATGCGCCGCGCCGGCCGTCTCAACCCGTTCGAGGATATCCGCCGTGAGGATGCCGAGCAGGTGATGAACACGCTCACCAGCCTCGACAAGGATCATTGGGGCGAGGAGTGGAGCAAGATCGGCCTGGCCTATGAGAGGAAGGCCGATGAGCGAGCCGCCGCAGGCGCGAGCGGTAAAGAGCTGGCGGAGCTCTATATGCATGGTTTCGACGCGTGTCGCGTCGGCCGCTATCCATCGCCGGTTTCGGTCGGCAAGCTCGCTGCCTATCACCATTCGCTTCGCATGTTTCGAAAGGCTGCGAAGCATTTCGAACCCAGGCTCGAGATCATCGAAATTCCGTTCGAAGGAAAAAAGCTGGTCGGCTATCTGCAGCTGCCTGCCGACGTCACCAAGCCGCCGTTGGTGCTGCATTGGGGTGGCGTCGACGGCTGGAAGGAGGACCGGCTGCGCATCGCCAAGGAAATCCTTCACTTCGGCATCGCCTCGCTCTCCGTCGACATGCCGGGTTCCGGCGAGAACCCGGTGCTCTACAGCGACCCGGCTGCGGAGCGCACCTATTTCACATGGCTCGACTACGTTCTCACGCGTCCCGAATTCGACGGCACACGCCTCGGCATTTGGGGCGGTAGCTTCGGCGCCTACTGGGCGGCGCGGTTGGCATATGTGGCCAAAGATCGCATCCGCGGCGCCGTGTTCCAGGGCGGCAGTGTTCACCTCGGCTTCCAGAAGGAATGGCTGGTGCCGGCCTTCACCACCGGAGGCGCGACCTACCTGTTCGGCGCGCAGAGCCTGCTCGATGCGCGCGGCCGCGCGATGGGCACCAAGACGATGGAGGAATTCCTGGAGATCGCGCCGCGCTTCTCGCTCAAGGCGATGGGTCTGATCGACCAGCCGTCCGCGCCGATCCTCGGCGTCAACGGCGCGCTCGACGACCAGGCGCCGGTCGACGACATCTATTTCCTGATGGAACACGGCAGCCCGAAGGCGGCGCGCGTTTACCCGGACGGTCACCACATGGGTCGCACGCCCGGCCAGCCGGCCGATCACATTACGACGACGATCGTGACGTGGCTGAAGGAGCAGATGGGGCGTTAGAGTGGGACTTCATCCGACTCCAGCCCCACGCCAAGATGCGCATCGACGAATACGAGCTCTTCCACTCCGGCCGCGCCGCGATCCGTTGCGTTGTCGGTGCGCCTGCTCAGGAGAAACAGCATGCCCAACACCGTTCGATTGCACCGCGTCCTGGCAACGAAGCCCGACAAGGTGTATCGCGCCTTCATCGAGGCCGACGCCATGGCGAAGTGGCTGCCGCCCAACGGCTTCGCCTGCACCGTGCATCACCTCGACGCGAAAGTTGGCGGCGCCCACAGGATGTCATTCCGCAATTTCACCACGGGCAAGAGCCATTCTTTCGGCGGACAATATCTGGAGCTCGTGCCCGGCGAGCGCTTGCGCTACACGGACAAATTCGACGATCCCAATTTGCCAGGCGAAATCCAGGTGACGGTGACGCTCAAGCAAGTGTCCTGCGGCACCGAGCTGAACATCGTGCAAGAAGGCATCCCCGACGTTATTCCGGTGGAGATGTGCTATCTCGGCTGGCAGGATTCGTTGCGAAATCTCGCCAGCCTCGTCGAGCCCGAAATCAATCAATAGTTCGCAGGGCGGGTTAGCCGAAGGCGTAAGCCGCCGGCTGACGAAGCCGCGAGTCGTGAGGGTGGGTTACGGCGCTTCGCGCCTAACCCACCCTACGGGCTCGACCTGACGCCGGAGCCATGCTGCGTCTTCGATCGCTTGCGGCCAGCCCCAACCCGTAGGATGGGTTGAGCCGAAGGCGAAACCCGTCATATTACGGGAAGGCGTTTTGTCGTCAGCATTTCAGAGAGGGATCGCCATGAAACGTCCTCGCCGAACATTCTTGCATCGGGCCTCGGGTGCCGTCGTGCTTGCGCTCGTCGCGACCATCGCAGGCCTGTCGAATGCAAAAGCGCAGCCGTATCCGTCGCGGCCGATCGTCATGATCGTGCCGGCCAGCGCGGGCGGGCCGACCGACACGATCGGCCGCATCCTCGCCCAGCGCATGCAGACGACGCTCGGGCAGAACGTCGTGATCGAGAACGTGTCCGGCGCCACCGGCACGATCGGCACCGGCCGGGTCGTGCGGGCAACGCCGGACGGCTACACCATCGGCCTCGGCGGCTGGAACCACTACGTCGTCAACGGCGCCGTCTTTACCCTGCCATACCATCTGCTCGACGATTTCGCGCCGGTCGCGCTGATCTGCGCCGGCCCGCAGCTGATCATCTCGAAAAAGGACATTCCGGCGAACAATTTGCAGGATCTGATCGCCTGGCTGAGGGCGCGCCCCGAGGGCGTCACCTTCGGCACCGGCGGCGTGGGCGGGCCCGGCCACGTCAGCGGGCTTGCGTTCGAGAAGCTCGTCGGCACGAAGTTTGTCTATGTGCCGCATCGCGGCTCCGCTCCGGCGACGCAGAACCTCGTCGCCGGACAGCTTGACATCAGCATCGATCAGCCAAGCGGCGCGATATCGCAGGTGCGCGGCGGCCTGATCAAGGCCTATGCGGTCACCGCCAAGGCGCGGCTTGCGTCGGCGCCTGACATTCCGACCACCGACGAGGCCGGGCTGCCGAACTTCCACGTCTCGATCTGGCATGGGCTCTGGGTGCCCAAGGCGACGCCTGGAGACATCATCGCAAAGCTCAATGCCGCGGTGGTGGACGCGCTGGCGGACGCGAGTGTGCGGTCAAAGCTCGCCGATATCGGCCAAGGCATCTTCCCGCGCGACCAGCAGACGCCGGAGGCGCATGGCGCCTTCCACAAGGCCGAGATCGAGAAGTGGTGGCCGATCATCAAGGCGGCAGGAATCAAGGTGGAGTGAGGCCAGTCGTCACTGCGCCTAATATTCCACAGCACGTAGGGCGGGTTAGCCTTACAGCGTCATAAGTATTGAAACTCGCCGCAAACACAGGATCGTTGGTATCGAACTTCCGGCTATGGTTCGAGACGCGCAGCTTCGCTGCGCTCCTCACCATGAGGACAGCGTATACTGCTGTCGCCCATGAGCGCCGCGCATGCTGACCTCATCCTGAGGAGCGGCCGAAGGCCGCGTCTCGAAGGATGGCCGCGAGGATGAGCGCAGAATTTTCCGACACAGTTCGTAAAGTTTAGTAGCTCGTAGCCCGGATGGAGCGAAGCGAAATCCGGGGCTGCATCCCCGCGCACCCCCTGGAACGAAGTTGCGCGCCGGTATCGGACCATCTGTGAATCTTATCCCGGATTTCGCTTCGCTCCCTCCGGGCTACAAGCTCGCTAGCCCTGCACGCGCTTCACGATATCGATGGCGCGGCGCAGCAGCGTCATCGAGGCTTCCAGCGTGCGGAACGCAGCGTGCGCCGAGAGCGTGACGTTGTCGAGCTTCGCCAGCGGATTGTCGGCCTTCAGCGGCTCGTTGTGGAACACGTCGAAGCCGGCATGACGGATATGGCCGCTCTTGAGCGCGTCGAGCAGCGCTGCCTCGTCGACCAATGCGCCGCGCGCGGTATTGACCAGGATCACCCCGTGCTTCATTTGCGCGATGCGCCTGGCATCGAGGAAGCCGCGCGTTTCATCGCCGAGCGTGAGGTTGAGCGACACCACGTCGGACTTCGCCAGCAGCGTGTCGAGCTCGAGCATGGTAACGCCTGCACCGGGGCGCGGCGTGCGGTTCCAGGCGATCACCTCCATGCCGATGCCTTTGGCGATCCGCGCCACCTCGGCGCCGATGCCGCCGAGCCCGATGATGCCCAACGTCTTGCCCTGCAACTGCACGCCTTCGCGCGGTGCCCAAGTGCCGGCGCGGATGTTGCGATCCATCCGCGCAAGGTCGCGCGCGCAGGCGAACATCAGTGCGATGGTCTGCTCGGCCACGGCAGTATCGCCATAGCCTTTGATGGTGTGGACTTTGACGCCGATGCCTTCGAGCTCGGCGACGTTCATGTAGCTCGCCGCGCCGGTGCCGAGGAAGACGATGTGCTTGAGATTTTTGCATTGCCGCACCAAATCGGTCGGCATGTAGGAGTGGTCGTCGATCGCAATCTCGAAGTCGCCGACGATTTTCGGCAAGGCAATCCGTTCAAACGGTGCGGTGTTGACCGTCACCGGCGGATCGTCGGCGCGATAAACACGCTTCCACACCGCGCCGAGCTGTTCGTTGCAATCGAGGAAGATGGTTTTCATCACTTACCTTGCCACCACGGGCCGTGCCGCCAACACCGGCTCGTGCATCGCAACGTCCGCGAACCCCGTCCCTTCCTCGAACCATGACTTCGGCGCCGGATGGCCCCACAGCGTCTGGCGCTGCGGATCGTCGAGCGACCAGCGCAGCGGCTCGAGATCGGGATCGACGGTGAGGTAGTCGGAGGTGAACAGCTCGATGCGGTGCCCGTCCGGGTCGCGGATATAGAGGAAGAACGCGTTGGAGATGCCGTGCCGGCCCGGGCCGCGCTCCATGTTGGCGAGATAGCCCGAGGTCGCCATCACGTCGCAGATGTGGAGAATGTCGAGCGCGCTCGCGGTCCAGACGCCGACGTGGTGCAGGCGCGGGCCGCGGCCGTTGGTGAAGGCGAGGTCGTGGACATTGCCTTTGCGATGCAGCCAAACCGCCCAGAGCTTTGGATCGTTGCCGTCGGTCTCGGTGTATTCGGTCAGGCGAAATCCAAGCTCGGTGTAGAAGTCGTAGCTCGCCTGCACGTCGGACGTGAAGCAGTTGAGATGATCGATGCGCTGGATGCGCGCGCCCTGGTAGGCGGCATATTTCTGCAGCATGCGCGTGCCCTGATCCATCTTGAAATAGAACTCGAGCGGCATGCCGGTCGGATCGCTGGTCCGCAGGGTGCGGCCCTGGTGGGCCGTGTCGCGAAATGTGGCGGGCAGGCCCCTCGCGCCGAACCAATGGGCGGCTCGGTCGAGGTCGTCCTCGCTCGCCACCTTGAAGCCCAGTGCGGTGCAGCGGGGCTCAACTGCCCTGTGCAGCACGATCGAGTGGTGGTTGCGCTCCTCGACCGCCCGCAGATGGATGGCGTCCGGCATCTCGCCGCTGATCAGATAGCCCAGACAGTCGACATAGAAGGCGCGGGCGCGCGACAGGTCGCGAACGCCGAGTTCGACGTGGCTCGCGCGCACCACATTGAATGGGGGATTCGAAACCGGCTGGCGAATGGGCATGGTCGTCTCTATGGCGGTTTTTAGCGCCTTATTGTAGGACGGGCGAGCCTAGCGGTCCGCCGTTCCAGCAGGAGTGAGGTGGGATGCATTTTGCCAGCTATATCGTTCGCGGTAGGGCAAGTTTCGGGGTGGTGGTCGGCAACGGCGTCGCCGATCTGCGTCCGCGGCTTGTGCCGCGCTTCCAGTCGTTTCTCGACGTGCTGCGCGCTGGCGCGCTCGAAGAGGTGGCAGCGGGGGCGGCCGGCGTGCGTGCCGATTTTCCTCTTTCTGAAATCGAAATGCTGCCGCCGGTGCCCGGCGGCGAAAAGATCCTGTGCATTGGCGTGAACTACGCCAATCGTGGTGCCGAGCTGACCAACGCCGGCGGCAACGAAGAGGCGAAATATCCCAGTATGTTCTTCAAGCCGCCGAATGGGCTGGTTGGACACGGCCAGCCGCTGCTGCGCCCGCCGGAATCCGAGCAGCTCGAATACGAAGGCGAGATCGCGCTCGTTATCGGCAAGACCGGGCGCCGCATCCCCAAGAGCCAGGCGCTCGACCATGTCGCCGGCATCACGCTCGCCAACGAAGGCACCATCCGTGACTGGATCCGGCACGGCCGCTTCAATGTCACCCAGGGCAAGAGCTGGGATGGCAGCGGCAGCATCGGCCCTTGGATGACGACCGGCGTCGACCTGACCAAGCCGCTGCATATCGTGTGCAGGATCAACGGCGAGGTCACGCAGGACGATACGACCGCCAGCATGATCTTCGGCTTCACCGACATACTCTCCTATGTCTCCACCTTCATGACGCTCAAGCCGGGCGACATCATCCTGACCGGCACGCCGACCAAGCTCGGGCAGGCGGAGGACGGGCGCAAATGGCTCAAGGCCGGCGATGTGTTCGAGATGACGGTGCCAGAGGTCGGCACGCTGCGAAATCAAGTGATCGACGAAAAACCGTAACGGCGATAGCCGATTCCTTGGGAGGAAAGCAAATGCCTGGTGAGTTCCAAGGAAAAGTTGCCGTCATCACCGGCGGCAGCCGCGGCATTGGCCGTGGCATCGCGGTGGAACTGGCGAAGCAGGGCGCACAGACCGTGCTGGTTTCGTCGTCGGAATCGAACCTCGCCGCCGCGGCCAAGACGGTTGGCGCGGCCGGCGGTCCGGCACCGGTCACCATCGTGGCGAATCTCAAGACGCTCGACGGCTGCCAGCAGGTGTTCAATACCGTAAAGGACAAGTTCAACCGCTGCGACATCCTGGTGAATTCGGCGGGGGCGACGCGCGCCGGCAATTTCGTCGACTTGCCGGACGAGGCCTGGATGGACGGCTATGCACTGAAATTTTTCGGCTGCATGCGGATGTGCCGGCTGTTCTGGCCGATGCTCAAGGCGGCGCAGGGCCATGTGGTCAATATCGGCGGCGGCGCGGCGCGCTCGCCAGGTGCGGACTTCACCATCGGCGCGTCGGTCAACGCCGCGATGGGCAATTTCTCCAAGGGCCTGTCGCAGCTCGGCAAGCGCGACGGCGTCAACGTCAACGTGGTGCACCCCGGCGCAACCGAGACCGAGCGGTTCGAGGAACTGATCGCGCAGCGCTCCAAGGCGTCGGGCAAGAGCCCGGACGAACTGCGCAAGGAGGCGACCGTCAAGGACGGGTTGCGTCGCCTCGGCAAGGCCGAGGATGTTGCCGCGCTGACGCTGTTCCTGTGTTCGGAAAAGGCTCGGCACATCCAGGGCACGGCGATCGCAGTCGATGGCGGTTCGACCGTCGGCTACTACTAGGCGATGAACGGCGGCGTCCGCGCGGCCTGCGTGATCGGCTGGCCGGTCGCGCATTCGCGTTCGCCGCTGATCCACAACTACTGGATCAAGCGCCACGGCCTCGTGGCGGACTATCGCCGCGAGGCGCTCAGGCCGGAAGAGGTGGCGGATTTCTTCGCCAATCTGCCGGCGCGCGGCTACGTCGGCTGCAACGTCACGCTGCCGCACAAGGAAGCCGCGCTCCGCGCATCCGAAGCGGACGAACGGGCGCGCGCGGTCGGTGCCGCCAACACGCTATGGCTCGACAATGGGCGCTTGCTTTCTACCAACACCGACGTCGAAGGCTTCACCAACAATCTCGACGCCGCAGTGCCGAACTGGGATCGCGGCCAGAACGAGGCGGTGGTGCTCGGCGCCGGCGGCTCGGCGCGGGCGGTGGTCTATGGCCTGATCGAGCGCGGCTTCACGCGCATCCACGTGGTCAACCGCACATTCGATCGCGCCGAGGCCCTGCGCACCCGGTTCGGCGCGGCCGTGCAGCCGGCGCACTGGACGACGTTGCCGCATCTGCTCGCGCGAACTGGCCTCCTGGTCAACACCACGCTGCTCGGTATGACCGGCCAAGCACCGCTCGAAATCGACCTTGCACCGCTCCGACCAGAGGCCGTGGTAGCAGACTTGGTCTATGCTCCGCTCGAAACCGAGCTTCTGGCGGCCGCGCGGGCGCGAGGGTACGCCACCGCCGATGGCTTGGGCATGCTGCTGCATCAGGCGGTACGCGGCTTTTCGCTATGGTTCGGCGTGCGGCCGGCGGTGACACCCGAATTGCGCGCCCTGATCGAGGCTGACCTCGCCAAATAAGAGGAATAAGCTTCGTCCGGCGGGGGTTTGTAGGCAGGACGGCGCGAAACGCCGCCAGCTCTAGGGAGGATGGAAATGCACAACTTGTCACGGCGCATTCTGGGCGCGACGGCGGTCGCGTTACTCGTTTCCACATCCTTCGCATGGGCGCAGCAGGCACCGCCGCTGCGCGTGCGCGGCACGATCGAGAAGGTTGACGGCGACACGCTCACGGTGAAGACGCGGCAGGGGGAGACCGCGACCGTCAAGCTTGCGCCCGATGTTCGCGTTGCTGCCATGACCAAGGCAACGCTTGGTGACATCAAGCAGGGCGGATTCATCGGCGTCACGGCGATGCCGCAGCCCGACGGCAGCCAGCGGGCGATCGGCATTCACATCTTCATGGAATCGCAGAAGGGCGTGGTGCAGGCACGGCACTTCGGATGGGATCGCGAGCCCGGCAGCACCATGACCAACGCCAACGTCGAGACCAGCGTTTCGTCGGTCGACGGACAGGTGGTGATGGTGAAATACCCGGAGGGCGAGAAGAAGGTGATCGTGCCGCCCAACACCAACATCGTGGCGATGGCTCCGGGCGGCAAGGCCGATCTGAAGCCCGGCGCCGCGTTCATCATCATGGCGGCGCAGAAGCAACCTGACGGCACGCTGGTCGCGCCGGCGATCAACGTCGGCCGCGATGGCGCAACACCACCTATGTAAGGAGGTCGATATGTTGAAAGCATCTGGAATTCTGGCAGGCGCCGTGCTGGCGGTGGCTTTGGCCGCGACCTCGGTGCTCGCGCAACAGGCGCAGACCCAACGGGTGATGGGCACGATATCCGGCGTGGACGGCAACACGCTGGTGGTCAAGACCAAGGATGCCGAGCTCAAGGTCAACGTCACCGACAACGTCGCCGTGTTCGGCGTCGTCCGGGCGGCGCTGGCCGATCTAAAAAAGGGTGAGTTCGTCGGCGTCGGTGCCATGCCGCAGCCGGATGGCAGTCAGAAGGCGATCCGCGTGATGATCTTTGCCGAAACCCAGCGCGGCACTGGCGAGGGGCATCGGCCCTGGGTACAGCCGGGCAGCACCATGACCAACGCGACCATCGATACGACGGTCGGCGGTGTGGATGGCCAGACGTTGATGGTGAAGTACAAGGACGGCGAGAAGAAGATCGTCGTGCCGCCCGACCTGCCGATCCAGCGCTATGTCGTCGGTGACAGGAAGGAACTCAAGCCTGGTGCCGCCATCCTGATCGTAGCGGCCACCAAGAAGCCCGATGGCTCGCTGGAGGCCAACCGGGTCAACGTCGGCCGCGACGGGGTCGTGCCGAACTAGTGGCCAAACGCGAACTGAACGGCCAACGCCGCGCTGCGGAAACGAATTCGCAGCGCGGCATTTTTTCTTGCGGCTTTAGAATTTGAAAAGAGCCAAGCGCGCCGCTCCTTGCAGCTCATCTTACAATAATACCGCCATACCGCCGTGAACCTCTCGCACGGCTGCCGCGACCAAACGTCGGGTGGCAGCCTGTGGTCCGGCGCTTCGGCGCCGCACCGTGGCGAATGCCTGGCCTAGCCGCGTCGACATCAATCTCGCGAGGCAAACACACAATGACAAACGTGTACGGAGGCGGCGACGTCATCATCGGCGGTGCGGGCTCCGATATGGAGGCCTAACGCGCCAACAGCACACAGCAGCGCTGCTCAAAGCAAAGGACAAGGTCCATGGATCCGATCGAAGGAACGAACAATTCCGATCTCATCAACGGGATGGATGGCGTGACCAACGGCGCCGACTGGATCTACGGCTACGGCGGCGACGACGTCATCTACGGAATGGACGGCAACGACATGATCTGGGGCGGCGCTGGCGCCGACGTGATCCGCGCCGGCAATGGAGTTGATTGGATCAGGTACGACGATTTTTCCGAGGCCGTGCAGGTCAGCCTCGCCACGGGCCAGGGTTTCGGCGGCACCGCCCAGGGCGACACTGTCCTGAATGTCGAGAATGTCTTCGGCTCTGCTTACAACGACACGCTGATCGGAGACGACGGCGACAACACGCTGCGCGGCGACGCTGGCAACGACACGCTGAAGGGTGGCGGCGGCGACGACGTGCTGCTGGGCGACAGCGGCAACGATACGCTCAGGGGCGGCGCCGGCGCGGACGTGCTCAACGGCGGTTCGGGCACCGACACCGCGAACTACTTGGACTCGAGCGACGGCGTGTACGTCTCCCTGATCGGCGACTATGCGGAGGGTGGTGACGCCGAAGGCGACGAACTCGACAATATCGAGAACCTCACCGGCTCCGCCCACGACGATCATCTGCACGGCAACAGCAGCGTCAACGTGCTCAAAGGCGGCGACGGTAACGACTATCTGAAGGGCTATGGCGGCGCCGGCACCCTGTGGGGCGGCAACGGAAACGACTACCTCGACGGCATGTCCGGCGTCGACACCATGCGCGGGGAGAGCGGCAATGACGTCTACATCGTCGACAGCACGACCAACTCGGTCATCGAGGCGGCCTACGGTGGCTCGGATACGGTCTACACCAGCGCCGATTTTACGTTGAGCGCGAACATCGAAAACATGGAGACCACCGACGAAACGGGCACGTCGGACCTCATCCTGACGGGCAACAGCCAGAACAACGTGATCACCGCGAACGACGGCGACAACGTCCTCGACGGCGGAGCTGGGGCCGACAGTCTGTGGGGCCACGACGGCGACGATATTTACATCGTCGACAATCTGATGGACTTCGTGTCGGAGTATCTCGCCGACGGCAACGACACCGTCTACGCCAATGTCAACGGCTACACACTCACCGACCGGATCGAGATCCTTTCGCTCAATGCCGGCGCGGCGCTGGCGGGCACCGGCAATGCGCTCGACAACGAAATCTACGGCAACGCACTCGACAACGTGCTGAACGGTGGTGCGGGCGCCGATGAGCTGTCTGGTCTTGCCGGGAACGACACCTTCTCCTTCGTGGCCGGTGAGGCGCAAGGCGATGTCGTCTGGGACTTCACCGGCAATGGTGGTGGGGTTGGAGACCTGTTGCGGTTCGCGGGTTACGGCTCGCTCGCCGACGGCGCGAGCCTCACGAGCCTCGGCGATGACTTGTACGAGGTGACGTCGGCCGACGGACTCATCAGTGAGACCATCACGGTCTATGGCGCGGTCAATATCGCCCAGGACGTCGTCTTCGTCTGATCGAGACGTCATTCGTCGCCGGCCATGCGCGGCCGGTGACCGATCGGCAGCTTATGAACGGGTGCGGCAAAGGCATCCCGCAAGTCTGCACGCAGGCGAAAGGACACGACCATGAGCGACGTGTTTGGAACGGATGCTTCGGAAACCATCAATCTCCTGGACGGCGTGAGCAACGGCGCCAACTCGATCTGGGGTTTCGGCGGTAATGACACGATCTTCGGACTCGGTGGCGCCGACACAATCAAGGGCGGCGGTGGCGCCGACGCCATCGACGGCGGCAACGAAATCGACACCGTCGACTACACCAACTCCGACACCGGTGTGATTGTCAACCTCGGGCTGGTATGGGTACAGCGGCACCGCCGAAGGCGACACCTTCGCCAACGTCGAGAACGTGACCGGTTCGGCTGGCGATGACACTCTCATCGGGAACGGCGAGGCCAACGTTCTCCGCGGCTATGCCGGTGACGATACTCTTAAAGGTGGCGGCGGCGCCGACACGCTGGCCGGGGGTAACGATGACGACTTTCTCATAGGGGGCGCCGGTGCCGACACGCTCAACGGCGGATCGGGCATCGATACCGCGAGCTATGTGGACTCGAACGAACGCGTGTTCGTGTCGCTTCTCGACGATACCGCATCGGAGGGCGATGCCCAGGGCGACGAACTCAACGGTATCGAGAACCTCACCGGCGGGGGCGGCAACGACACCCTGGCGGGCGACCACGGCGCCAACGTGCTCACCGGCAACGGCGGCAACGATTGGCTCGAGGGCTGGGGCGGGTCCGACATCCTGTTCGGCGGGGACGGCGTTGACGTGCTCAACGGCGGTGACGGCACCGACACCTTACATGGCGGCGACGGCAACGACTGGCTCGACGGCATGGCTGGTGTCGACACCATGCGCGGCGAGGCCGGCAACGACACCTACCTCGTCGACAGCGCGGGCGACTCCATCATCGAGGCGGCCGGCCAGGGCACCGACTACGTCCGGACCAGCATTAGCTACGCGCTGACCGCCAACGTCGAGAACCTGGCGACCACGAACGCAGCCGGTCTGTCGGCCATCAACTTGACCGGCAACGGCCTGAACAACGACATCAGGGGCAACGACGGCGACAACGCCATCAACGGCGGTGCCGGCGCCGACATCATGATTGCCTATAACGGCAACGACATCTACACCGTCGACAATTTCGGTGACGTGGTGGTCGAGTGGATGGGTGATGGCAACGACACTGTCTATGCCAACCTCAACGGTTACACGCTCCACAACAATGTCGAGATACTCTCGCTCAACGCCGGAGTGGCGCTGGCTGGCACCGGCAACGCGCAGGACAACCAGATCTACGGCAATGCCCTCGACAACGTGCTGAACGGCGGTGCGGGAGCCGACGATCTGTCCGGTCTTGGCGGCAACAATTCCTTCTCCTTCGTGGCCGGCGAGGCGCACGGCGACATCGTCTGGGACTTCACCGGCAACGGCGCCGGCGTCGGCGACCTGTTGCGGTTCGAGGGCTACGGCACACTGGCCCAAGGCGCAAGCCTCACGAGCCTGGGCGGTGATCAGTACCAAGTGACATCGGCCGACGCACTCAGCAGCGAGGCCATCACCGTCTACGGCGCAATCGACATCGCGCAGGACATCGTCTTCGTCTGACGGCGCGCCAGCGTCTGCCGCTCGCGCGGTGGCGCTGGTCTCGATTGAAATGTACCGGCCGCGCCGCCCTGAAAGCTGGATGTGAAATGGAGAACGCAACATGGCAACGATCTATGGAACCGACGATGCCGATACCATCAACTCCTATGATGGCGTAACCAGCGGATCGGATTTGATCTACGGCTTCGGTGGCGACGACACCATCGTTGGCCTTGCCGGCCAAGACATGATTATCGGCGGCTTTGGCGCCGATACGATGGACGGCGGAGTGGGCGGCTACGACTACACACGGCAAGCTACATCAACTCCCCGCTGGCGTGATCGTCAGCCTTGCCACTGGGCTCGGTTTCAACGGCACCGCCCAAGGCGACATCCTCAGTAATTTCGAAAACCTGAATGGTTCGGCTCACAACGATATTCTGTTCGGCGATGACGTCAGCAACTTTCTTTCCGGCCAGAATGGTAACGATACGCTGTCCGGCGCCGGGGGTGCCGACCAGTTGTACGGCGACAACGGCAACGACACACTCAAGGGCGGTGGCGGTGCCGACACGCTCCATAGCGGGAATGGAACCGACACCGCCGATTATACCTACTCCGCTGCCGCGGTTGTCGTTTCGCTCGCCACAGGCGGGTCCGGCGGAGATGCAGAGGGAGACGATCTAATCGGAATCGAGAACCTCACGGGCTCCGACTACAACGACGTCCTGATGGGCCATGATGGCGCCAATCTGCTTCAGGGCGGCGATGGCGCGGATACGCTGAAAGGGGCCGGCGGCACCGATACTTTGCGGGGCGGTGCGGGCAACGACATGCTCGACGGCGGTCTCGGGGTTGACAGATGATCGGCGGCGTCGGCGACGACATCTATCATGTCAACGGTCCCAGCGACGTGGTAACGGAATCGTTCGGCCAGGGCACCGACCTCGTCCGCACCAGTTATCACTACACGCTTGCGGCCAATGTCGAAAACCTCGCCACCAACAGCGATACTGGAACGGCCGCGCTCGCTTTGACCGGCAACGGCCTGGACAACGTCATCACCGGCAACGACGGCGCCAACACGATCAACGGCGGCGCGGGCATCGACCAGATGATCGGCAATGGCGGAAATGACACCTACACCGTCGACAACGGCTTCGACAGTGTCGTGGAAGCAGCAAACGACGGCATCGACACCGTGTACGCCACGGTCAACGGCCACGCGCGGGCCGCCAATGTCGAAATTCTTTCACTCAACACCGGTTCGGCGCTGTCCGGCTTCGGTAACGCCCTGGACAACGAGCTCTACGGCAATGCGCTCGACAATGTGCTCGATGGCGGTGACGGCGCCGACGAACTGTCGGGTCTCGGCGGCAACGACTCCTTCTCCTTCGTCGCCAGCGAGACGCAGGGCGACATCGTCTGGGACTTCACCGGTAACGGCGCTGGTACCGGCGACCTCTTGCGGTTTGAGGGCTATGGCACGCTTGCTGCGGGTGCGAGTTTCACGAGCCTCGGCGGTGACCAGTACCAGGTGACGTCGGCGGATGGACTGGTCAGCGAAACCATCACCGTCTACGGCGTGGTCGACATCGCCCAGGACGTGGTCTTCGTCTGATCACGGTCATGCCGAGCGACTTAACGGCGCGCTGCGGACCTCAATCCGCAGCGCGCCACGCGCCTTTTTCTCTTTCGAAGCAAGTCGTTGGTTGCCGCGCTTCCCATCATTGTCACAGTAACGTCACCGTGAACCTCTGGCACGGCTGTCGCGACCAAGCTTCGTGTAGCAGCTGACCGTCCGGCGCTTGGCGCAGCACGGCGCTGTGGCGAATGCGGCGCCCTGCGCCGCGGCGACAATCAATCTCAGCAGGAGACGCACAATGGCAACCGTGACTGGAGGCTCGGGTCGCGACACGCTGGGCTATGGCCGGGCGACCGAGGGAGACGACGGCATCTGGGGCCTCGGCGGTGCCGACCTGATTAACGGCCTCGGCGACAATGACTACATTCGCGGCGGCGAGGGGGCCGACGTCATCATCGGCGGCGCGGGCATCAATACGGCAGCCTACGACAATTCCGCCAGCGGAGTCGTGGTCAGCCTGAAGACCGGCCACGGTTACGGCGGCACCGCCGAAGGCGACAGGCTGTACATGATCCAGAACCTGGGCGGCTCCTGGTGGTCGGACGTCTTGTGGGGTGACGATGGCATCAACGTGCTCGATGGCGACCGCGGCGCCGACACGCTGAAGGGCGGCGGCGGCGGGGATCACCTCTATGGCGGTTACGGCAACGACTGGCTCGAAGGTGGAGAAGGCGGCGACTGGCATTATGGCGGCGACGGCCTCGACACAGTCGGCTACTCGGATTCGACGATCGGCGTCTGGGTGTCACTCCTCGAGGATGCAGGAGCGGGAGGTGCGCTCGGCGATCACTTCAACAGCATCGAGTGCGTCTCCGGATCCAATCACGGCGACGAGATCTGGGGCGACAACAGCAGCAACCGTATCGAGGGCTGGGACGGCAACGATTTCCTGTGGGGCATGGGCGGTTACGACACGCTGGTCGGCGGACGCGGTAACGATCAGCTGTTCGGCGATTTCGGCGTCACCACGGATTCATTCTCCGACGTTATGGTCGGCGGTCTCGACAATGACACCTACTACGTCAACCACGCGGGAGACGTCGTCTACGAATACGCCGGCGAGGGGCAGGACACCGTCTTCACCAGTCTTGCGTCCTATACCTTGGCGGACAACGTCGAGAAGCTTTACGCCGAGGATTCCCTTGGCACCGCAGCGATAATGCTCGTTGGCAACGGGCTTGGCAATTCCATCGCGGGCAACAACGGGGAGAACAGCATCAATGGCGGCGCCGGTGCCGATTTCATGAGCGGCTACGGCGGCAACGACATTTACACGGTCGACATGGTCGGCAGCACCGGGGACTGGGTGCTTGAGTTTGCGGGCCAGGGAACCGACACGGTCTATGCTCTCGTGGACGGCTATGTGCTCGCCGACAATGTCGAGATCCTGTCGCTCAACACGGGCTCCGCGACGAGCGGCACCGGCAATGCCCTGGCCAATGAACTCTATGGAAACATGGGGAACAACACGCTCAATGGCGGAGACGGCCGGGATGACCTCAACGGGCTCGGTGGCGCCGCCAGTCACGATGCTTTTGTCTTCCGCGTGAACGAAGCGGACAATGACAGGGTGTACGACTTCGAGGGCAACGGCGCCGGCGCGGGTGACGTGATCCGGCTCGAGGGCTTCGGCGCCGGTACGACCATCACGGACTGGGGCGCCGAAAGCGTGTGGCAGATCAACGCCGCGGGCGGCCATATCGAGTACGTGACGATCTACGGCTCGTTCAACCCCGCGACCGACGTCGTGTTCGCCTGACCGTCGGCCGCGCGACTCGACGATGACCGGACCGAACTCGCCGGTGCTGCGGCCGAGAGGGGTCTAATGAATTGGCGGCGGCGTGATCGGTCGCCGCCTGATTTTTCATCACTTCGATAAAGTTTAAGGCAGTTGCCTAGGTTGCGGGCGGCTTTGGCCCCGCTTGCATACACAATCTTCCGAGTTTTCAAGCCAATCTGCCGCAGTGGACAGCGGCTGCGTTGGCACAGCCATTGCTAAATCGTTGACGCAACGCCGAGTTGGCTCGCGGCGGCAACGATGGAGCGTGCCTATGTCCTTGTTCGACAATCCCTTCGACCCGAAGCGGAGGCTGACGCCGACCGGCTGTCACTGCGGCCGCCACGCCAACGAGGCGGAGCACGAGCGCGACGCGCAGCTTCGGTTGCAATGCGCGCCGGTCGAGAGCCCGAGCGAGGACAGGCGCTACGAAGGCGTGGTCGCCTCGGCGGTCGTGCGCGCGATGTTCCCGAAGGACGCCGCGCGCCGTGCGTTCTTAAAATCGGTCGGCGCCTCGACCGCCCTCGCCGCGATCTCGCAGTTCTTTCCGCTGGCCACCGCGACCGAGGTGTTCGCGCAGGCAAAGCCGCTGGAAAAGAAGGACCTCAAGGTCGGCTTCATCCCGATCACCTGCGGCACGCCGATCATCATGGCGCAGCCGATGGGCTTCTATGCCAAGCACGGCCTCAACCTTGAAGTGATCAAGACCGCCGGCTGGGCGGTGATCCGCGACAAGACTTTGAACAAGGAATATGACGCCGCACACATGCTCTCTCCGATGCCCGTGGCGATGACGCTTGGGGTCGGCTCGCAGCCGGTGCCTTACACCGCGCCGGCGATCGAGAACATCAACGGCCAGGCCATCACGCTCGCCATCAAACACAAGGACAAGCGCGATCCCAAGCAATGGAAGGGCTTCAAGTTCGCGGTGCCGTTCGACTATTCGATGCACAACTATCTGCTGCGCTATTATCTCGCGGAGCACGGCATCGATCCCGACACCGACGTGCAAATCCGGGCGGTGCCGCCGCCGGAAATGGTTGCGAACCTGCGCGCCGACAATCTCGACGGCTATCTCGGTCCCGATCCGATGAACCAACGCGCGGTCTATGACGGCGTCGGCTTCATCCATATCTTGTCGAAGGATATCTGGGAAGGCCACCCGTGCTGCGTGTTCGCGGCGTCGCGCGAGTTCGTCACCGGTACGCCAAACACCTATGCGGCGTTGCTGAAGTCGATCATCGATGCGACCGCGTTCGCCTCGAAGGCAGAGAACCGCAAGCAGATCGCCGAAGCGATTGCGCCGGCCAACTATCTCAACCAACCGGTTACGGTGCTGGAGCAGATATTGACCGGCACGTTTGCCGATGGGCTCGGCAAGGTGCAGAAGGTGCCCAACCGCGTCGACTTCGATCCGTTCCCGTGGGAGTCGTTCGCGGTCTGGATCATGAGCCAGATGAAGCGTTGGGGTCAGCTCAAGGGCGAGGTCGACTACGCCGGCGTCGCCAAGCAGGTGTTCCTCGCCACCGACACGAGCAGGCTGATGAAGGAGGTCGGCCTGACGCCGCCCGCCACGACGTCGAAATCGTTCTCCGTGATGGGCAAGACGTTCGATCCGTCAAAGCCCGAGGACTACATCAAGAGCTTCGCCATCAAGAGGGTCTGAGGGGCGCGGCACGCGCCAACCTGCCGGGGTGCCTATGCTGAAATCGCTTAACTTCCGCGCGGCCGTGGTTTCGGTCGTGGTGTTCGTGACGTTCCTCCTCGCCTGGCATTTGGCGGTGCGGGGCACCGGAACGGTCCAGCAGATGGACCCGGAATACGCCAAGCTCATGGGCGTCACCGCGACCCAGGGCAAGTCGGCGATGCCGGGTCCTTTTGATGTCGGCGCGAAGCTCTGGGATCACATCAAGCGGCCGTTTTACGACAACGGTCCGAATGACAAGGGCGTCGGCATTCAGCTCGCCTATTCGATTGCGCGCGTCGGCTTCGGTTATCTGCTTGCGGTCGTGGTGGCGATTCCGATCGGCTTTCTGATCGGCATGTCACCGTTGATGAGCCGCGCGCTCGACCCGTTCATCCAGGTGCTCAAGCCGATCTCGCCACTCGCCTGGATGCCGCTTGCGCTTTACACCATCAAGGATTCCAGCCTATCGGCGATCTTCGTCATCTTCATTTGCTCGCTGTGGCCGATGCTGATCAACACCGCGTTCGGTGTCTCCGCAGTTCGCAAGGAATGGCTTAACGTCGCGCGCACGCTCGAGGTTGGAACCTTCCGTCGCGCCTTCACAGTGATCCTGCCGGCGGCGGCCCCCACCATCGTCACCGGCATGCGGATTTCGATCGGCATCGCCTGGCTCGTCATCGTCGCGGCTGAGATGCTCGTGGGCGGCACCGGCATTGGCTACTTCGTCTGGAATGAATGGAACAATCTTTCGATTAGCAATGTCATCAACGCGATTTTGTTGATCGGGCTGGTCGGCATGGTGCTCGACCAGGCGCTGGCGTGGTGCGCGCGCCGGGTCACCTTCCCGGAGTAGCGCCATGCCTTCCCGCACCAGCGCCATGCCTTCCCGCAGCAGCGCCATGCCTTCCCGCAGCAGCGCCATGTCCGCCCCGGAGTAGCGCCGATGTCCGACAAGTTCATCTCGCTCGAAGGCATCGCCAAGCGCTACCCGGCGCCGGGCGGCGCCACCACCACCATCTTCGAGAACCTGTGGCTGGCGATGGACCGCGGCGAGTTCGCCTGCGTGATCGGCCACTCCGGCTGCGGCAAGACCACCGTGCTCAACATCCTGGCCGGCCTCGATACCCCGTCGGACGGGGCGGTGATCGTCGACAATCTCGCGATCGAAGGCCCGAGCCTCGACCGCGCCGTGATCTTCCAGGGCCACTCGCTGCTGCCCTGGCGCACCGTGATGGGCAACGTCGGCTACGCGGTGTCGTCGAAATGGCGGCGCTGGAGTGCGGCGCAAATCCGTGACCACGCGCAGAAGTTCATCGACCTGGTCGGCCTCACCGGCGCCGAGCACAAGCGGCCGTCGGAACTCTCCGGCGGCATGAAGCAGCGCGTCGGCATCGCGCGCGCGCTCTCGATCCAGCCCAAGATGATGCTGATGGACGAGCCGTTCTCGGCGCTCGACGCGCTCACCCGCGGCACCTTGCAGGACGAGGTGCGCCGCATCTGCCAGGAGACCGGGCAGACCACGTTCATGATCACCCACGACGTCGACGAGGCGATCTATCTCGCCGACAAGATCGTGCTGATGACCAACGGCCCCGGCGCCGTGATGGCGGAGATCGTGGAAAATCCGCTGCCCAAGCACCGCGAGCGCGTCGGCATCCACAAGCATCCGCTCTACTACGCGGTGCGCAACCACATCATCGATTTCCTGGTGATGCGCAGCCGCACCTTCGTCAGTCAGACGCCGGAGTTCGATCCGCGCAAGGTGCCGGTGGTGCGCCCGGGCCTCGACGAGCCGCCGCCAGAGCCGGACTCCACCGTGGTGCGGCTCGCAAGCCGCGGCGGGCACTAGGGCACGATCGTCCATGGTTGAATCAAACGGCGCAGTAACGGATGCCAACCACTTCCGCCGCCCTCATCCTGAGGAGCATCGCGAAGCGATGCGTCTCGAAGGATGGCCGCATGGCCGGATGGCTGCTTCGTCCTTCGAGACGCCGCGCTGCGCGCGGCTCCTCAGGACGAGGGCGGAGTGATGCTGAAACAGTCATGCCAGGGAGACGAACATGAAGCGTGAAGAACTGACGGAAAAGCTGCTCGACATCAAGCGCGAGAACGGCTGGACCTGGAAGCATATCTGCGAGCAGATCGGCGGCATGTCGCCGGTGATGATCACTGGCGCGCTGCTCGGCAACCACAAGCTGACCAAGCCGCAGGCCGCCGCGGCCGCCAAGCTGTTCGGCCTCTCGAAGACTGAAGCTGCGATGCTCAACGAGGTGCCGATGCGAGGCGCAGGCAGCGCGATGCCGCCGACCGATCCGCTGATCTACCGCTTCTACGAGCTGGTGCTGGTCAACGGCCCGGCCTGGAAGGCGCTGATCGAGGAGGAGTTCGGCGACGGCATCATGTCGGCGATCGACTTCGACATGGTGATGGAGCGGCTCGCCGATCCGAAGGGCGACCGCGTCAAGATCTCGATGTCGGGCAAGTTCCTGCCGTTCAAGTACTACGGCGCCACCGGCAACGCGCAGGCGTACGGGTATAAGGAGGAGTAGGGGAGCCGCTGCGGGACCACGAATTCTCTTCCTCCTCCCTTGAGGGAGAAGCTGGCTCGCCTGGAGGGAATTCGAGCGCGAACCGGATGACGGCTCCGGGCGCCATCACACGCCATGACATCCATGCTTTGCACGCAAGGCGCTCTGCGCGGCTGGTGCGGCTGATTGCCAGCACCCGAATGCTGTGTGACAACAAAAACAACAGACACAGGACGCCTTGATGCAATTCTCCGCAATGACGATGAATATGTGGTTCCCCAGCACCGACGACGGGGATGACGACAACCGCATCATCGGGATGGCCGCCGAGCAGGCAATCTGGTTCGCCGAGCTCGGCTACCACGTGTGGTTCACCGATCACCACTTCCGGGGGCCCTGGCATTCGAACCCGCTGCAGTTCGCGTCCTACATGGCGCCGCTGATCCCGCGCGATCGCTATCTCGGTTTCGGCGTGCTCTCGATCCCGTTCTATCACCCGGTGCGGCTGGTCGAGAGCATCAACCTGCTCGATCAGCTCACCAAAGGCCGGGTGCTGATCGGCGTCGGCTCCGGCTGGCAGGGCACCGAGCCGAACGGGCTTGGCATCGATGCGCAGGCACACGCCTCCGGCCGCCTGGCCGAAGAGACGCTCGACATCATGGAGCGCCTGTGGGCCTTCAAGTACGGCGATCCGGAATACACGTTTTCCGTCGGCAACTTCAGCGGCCGCATCAAGCGGCGCGTCACGCCGGCGCCGTACTCGAAGCCCTATCCCACGCTCATTCGCGTCGCGACCCGCGAGGCGGGCATCGTCCGCGCGGCGCAGAAGGGCTGGCCAGTATTTGTCGGCGTGCTGGGCGCGGACCTTGGCGAGCAGATGCAGATCTACCGGCGCGCGCTCGACGCGGCCGGTCATCCGCAGCACGTGAAGGACAACTGCCTGCGTTGGTGCTCGTACGACTGGGTCGGCGTGACGGTGGCGGCGACCGAGGAGAAGGCGCTGGAACGCGAGAAGCTCGCGCGCGCCGAGACGATGGCGATCCGCACCAGCTACGTGAAGCGGCACGGCCCGACCGACGGGCCGGCGATGAAGTCCGCGTCGGCGCAATCGCGGCCGGATGAATACGCCAAGGGCGGCGATATGAAGATGACCATCTCCGGCACGCCCGACATGGTCGCTGCCAAGGTGCGGCAACTGGAGGAGATGGGCGTCCACCACCTGCATCTGCGCTTCCTCGGCGAGATCGACGGCGAGACCGGCCCCATCTGCAAGGAGTTCGGCCGAGTTGTTCGCGCGGGAGGTGATGCCGAGGTTTAGCGAGGCGAAGCCGCGAGAGCGGCCGGCGTTGGCGGCGGTGCCGTAGCGACAGCTAGGAGTTCGGCGACGGCATCATGGGCGAAGCGACTTCGACATGATCATGGAGCGGCTCGCCGAGGCGAAGGGCGACCGCGTCAAGATCACCATGTCGGGCAAGTTCCTGCCGTTCATAGACTACGGCGCGACGGGGAACGCGCAGGCGTACGGGTATAAGGAGGAGTGATCCTCAACGGAGCTGCAAACGCGCTTGTCCTCTCCCCCTTGAGGAAGCGGCGTTTCAGGCAGCCGTCGATCCTTGCCCGGCTGACTCAGCGGGGTCGTTCTCTGCCCTGAGGGCCCGGTCGAACCATTTTTGCGCCGCGGACGCCCACCAGGCCCGCACGGTCGGATCATCGGCCTGCTGCGCACGCTCGACGCATGTTTGAGCCATCCGTCGATGCAGGTCAGATGGCATGCCGTGTTCAGCCATCCTTCGATGCTGGCCCCAATCCTTAAACGGACGGTTAAAGTTTTACGCGGGTTGGAATGATCGGAGTGTCTTGTCATCCCGGCGCGCTGCCCGGCAACCACAAGATGACCAGGCCGCAGGCCGCCGCCGCCGCCCAGCTGTTCGGCCTCTCCAAGACCGGGCAGGCGATGCTCAACGAGGTGCCGATGCGCGGCGCGGGCGCGGCGATGCCGCCGACCGATCCGCTGATCGACTGCTTCACCGAGCTGGTGCGGGTCAACGGAGCGGCCTCACAAGGCGCTAGAGCATTTTCACGTTTTGCGGAATCGGATGGATACCCAACGGGGCTGATTTGTGATTTTGGGTAGCGGTGCCAATGGCTGCGAGAATTGCCGATGGGCAAGCCCTATTCCCAGGATCTGCGTGAACGCGTGATTGCGACGGTCGATGCAGGAACGCGTGTCTGTGCGACGGCGCGGGTGCTTCTGGTCAGCGTATCCTACGTGTCCAAGGTCGTTGGCCGTCGGCGAACGACCGGTGAGACGACGGCGCGTTTGGGCCGAGCGGGACGCAAGCCGAAGCTCGCACCTCACGACGAAGCCATTCGCGCCCGCGTGGCGGCTCATCCGGATGCGACGCTCGAGGAGCTGCAGGTCTGGCTTGCGGACGAATGCAAGGTCAAGGTCAGCATCGGCTGCCTGTGGAACAGGCTGAAGTTTCTCAAATTGCCGCTCAAAAAAAGTCACTGCGCGCTTCCGAACAGGATCGGCCGGATGTCGCCGAGGCCCGCGATCGGTGGCGTGCGAACCAGCCCGAACTGAAGTCGGAACGCCTCGTCTTTATCGACGAAACCGGTGCGGCGACCGACATGGCGCGCCGCTACGGCCGCTGTCCGCGCGGCGAGCGCCTCGTTTGCAGCGTGCCGTGGGGACATTGGAAAACGACGACCTTCGTTGCCGCACTGCGGCTCGGCGAGGTCGCCGCGCCCTGTGTGCTGGACGGACCGATGGATGGGGAAAGCTTTCGCGCTTATGTCGAACAGTTCGTCGTCCCGATCCTTAAGCCTGGCGATATCGTGGTGATGGATAACCTTGCAAGCCACAAGGTCGCCGGCGTCCGCGAAGCGATCGAAGCCGCAGGCGCCGAGTTGCGCTACTTGCCGCCCTACAGTCCCGACTTCAATCCGATCGAGCAGTTCTTCGCCAAGCTCAAAGCCCTGCTGCGAAAGGCCGCCGCCAGAACCGTCGAAGCTCTGATCGCAGCGATTGCTGAAGTCCTCACCGAGGTCAGACCGCAAGAATGCGCAAACTACCTCGCCAACCAAGGCTATCGCCACGAATTATGAAAGTGCTCTAATCGAGGTTGTTGAACGTTCAGCGCAGTCCTCGCGCGCGCGGGAGAGGGCACAATGACGACCTCCGCATTCGCGGCAGACGGCCGAAGACCGGTGCGCATGGCTCAGCGCGCGGCACGCCGCCGTAGCCAGAACAACTTCAGCAGCGCCAGCCCGCCGATCCACCAGCCGAGCAACAGCGCAAGCATCGCCTGGCCGCCAAGGTGGGCGCGAAATCCGCCGCGGGAGGAAAGCCTCATGTAGGTGTCCCCGGCTGGATAGTGCGCCGCGCTTGGCTCCGCGAACCCTGCGATGGCGAGGAAGACCGCAAGCCCGATCAGCGCGTACAGCACCGCGGCCCAGCGCGCGACGCGCGGCGGCGGTGGCCCGGGCCTGACGTGCTTCCAGGAGTCGACCAGCGCCCGTTGCACGGCCTCGGCCACGGCCGCGTAGATCATGACGAACAGGATGGCGGCGACACCGCATAGCGCCGCCGCGAGATGGACAGAGCCCGGTGCCGCGCATGCGGACCCGCACTGCGCCACGGCCGTGCGTGCGAAGCCGGATTGCAGCGCGTGCCAGGCGACGCCGCCGAACAGCAGCGCAAAGCTCAACGCATACCCGAGGCGGCGCAGCTGCGGCCAATGCGGCTCGGCTTGCGCATCGAGCCAGGGATCAATGACGTCGAGCGCCGAGGGGCTTGCGGGATCGAGCCGCCGCCGCCAGAGATAGTTCAGCGTGCAGCACCCGGCGAGCCACGCGACCAAGAATTCGATCGCCGCGAGAATGCTCTCCGGGTCGACGATCGCGTATCCCAGCGCGCCGCCGAGCATCGCGTAGATGACGACGGCCCAGCGGGGAATTCCGCCGGGCTTCGCCGCGTCGTCAGGCTTGGGCGGACGCCGCGCATCGATCGACCGCGCAATGCGCTGGACGATCCTGACGTAAAGCCTGGTGAACAGGATGGCGGCCAGTCCGCATAGCACGGCCGCCCCGTCCGCCGCGCCGGAGTCGTAGGCGGCGAGCGCCGTCCCGGCGAACAGCACGGCAAATGACAGCACGGTCCCGAATGCGGCGAGCAGCGGCCGATGCCGGGCCGCCCACGCCTCAATCGGCTGCGGCAGCTGGGTCATGGTTCGCTCCGTCCATCGCTATTGGTCGGACTGCAACGTTGCGAGGTTCATTGTACGCGCAGCTCGTAGGGTGGGGTAAACGCGCTTATGGCGCCTAACCCACCCTGCGCTCGCTGTGTCAGCAAGCGCATCGCCCGCATTTGTGCCCTCGCGGCGCTTGTGACGGGCCTCTCTCGGCCCTCATGGTGAGGAGCGCCATAGCAGGCGCAGCCTGCGTGAACTTGACTGCGTGCGCGTCTCGAACACCGCAAGTCGGGTTTACCCGACTTGCGCACCCTAAGTGCCGATCCCGGGTAAACCCGGGATCGGGGGGCCGCCCCATCCTTCGAGACGCGGGCTGCGCCCGCTCCTCAGGATGAGGCGGAGCGCGGATCGTTCTAGCCCCGTAGCCCGCATGAGCGCAGCGACATGCGGGACAAACGCCCCGCACGTCCGCTGTTTTGATCCCGGATTTCGCTTCGCTCATCCGGGCTACTTGCTACTAACTTTGCCGGTCTTGACAGCCCCGCCTGTAACGACATATCTGTAACTACAGATGGGCGGCGGACCATGCGCTGGTCTTGGGATGCAAAGAAGGCAGCGGTCAACCGCGCGAAACATGGCCTGTCCTTTGAAACAGCGACGCGGGTGTTTGATGACCCGTTCCATGCCTCGAAACCGGACCCGCACCCGGATGGCGAGCGATGGCACACGATAGGTCTGGTGGGACCGGTTCTGCTGCTCGTGGTCCACACCTGGCCGGACGCCGGGAAGGCAGGGGACGAGCCGGTCGGCCGCATCATCAGCGCGCGAAAGGCAACGCCGCGCGAAAGGAAAGCCTATGAAGAAGCGAGCCTCTAGAAAATCGCGGTGCGGACCATCGGCCGAACTCAAAGCGCTGGCGCGGCTGCCGGACGGGGCGATCGACACGTCCGATGCGCCGGAATTGCCCGACTGGTCCGGCGCGAAACGGGGCCTGTTTTATCGGCCGATCAAACAGCAACTCACGTTGCGAACTCGATGCCGACGTCCTGGCCTGGTTCAAGCAACACGCCGGCTCGGCGGAGGGCTATCAGACGCGCATCAACCGGGCGCTGCGCGAATACGTTACGAAACAGGCGAGAAAGCAGCGGCGCGCTCGCGCGGCCTGAGCGCGCGGGCGAGAGCGCGGCGCTGGTGCGCATGATCATACAACACAGGATTGCAATGCGGCGCCTCGCATGCTGCACTGGTGCGGTGATCGCGCGCATGATCCTGGGAGATGCTCATGCTGAAAGCCCGGTCTATCGCAGCATTGCTGTTGTTGTTCGGGCTGTGCGCCCCATCCGGCCCGGCCGCGGCCTGGGGACAGTTCGGCCATCTGGTCGTGTGTGACCTGGCGTATCGAAATCTCACCGACGCCAGCCAGGAAAAGCTCATCAAGCTCTTCAACGGCAGGAAAGGCATCACGGTCACCGGCGAGGACGGCCGCAAGCGCCGCTACACATCATTCAATCTTGGCTGCCTGGAGGAAGACGAGCGGCCACGGCGGCACCCGGACGATCACTTCATCAACGTCAGCCGCGACACGCCCTCGATCGACGGCAAGAGCTGTCCGCACAATGCCACCTGCATTTTCGCCGGGATCGAACGCGACCTCGCCACCCTGAAGGATGAAACGGCCTCGCAGGAAAAGCGGGTGCTGGCGCTGATGGCGGTCGGCCATTGGATCGGAGACATCCATCAGCCGCTGCATATTTCGTTCGCCGATGACCGGGGCGGCAACTGGATCAAGGTCCAACTGCAGGGCAAGTGCGGCACGTCAGGCTTCGGCGTCTCGGATCTGCATGCCGTGTGGGACACTTGCCTGCTCGAGGCGGGCCTGTTCGAGCGCGTTCGCAAGCGGGCCGACTTCAAGAAAACGTGGAGCAAGAACACGATCACGTATCGCGCGGTGGACACGCTGCTGGCGCAGTCGAGCCACACCGAGGAGAAGGCGATGGTGGGGTCGCAGCCGTGGGAATGGGCCGCGGAGTCCTACGCCATCACGCTGCGGCCGGAGGTGCTCTATTGCGTGAAGGTCGGACCATCGTGCCAATACACGGCGACGGTCCCCGTGCTGCCGAACGAGGCCGCAAAGCGCACGCAGAAGATCGATCAAGCGTACCTCGCGAGCTTCGAGCGTCTGGCGCAAGAGCGCGTCAAGAAGGCGGGATTTCGCCTCGCCCATCTGCTGAACCAGGCGCTGGACCCTGCCTACAAGGAGCCGCTGCGAAACTCCACGCAAAAGCCTTGAGGAAGCAGCCGGCATGAGCGCAGCGATATTCATAGAGGGCGCATTGCGAGTCTTCGCGATAGCTCTCCCTGCGTGCTGTTAGATTATTCTCGCGCTTAGGGGAGGACTCCGTGAGAACCGACGATGAGCGGCTTGAGAAAGCCCGTAACGAAATGGTTGAGCGCATCGCCAAGTTCAACGCGCTTATGTTGGAGGTGATGAAAGGTCATCTAGTAGTCGAACAAGCAATGGACGCTTTTCTGTCTGCCGCTCTCTTCAAGCACGAATATGTCCGAGATGGCCGGTTCAATTTCTCACAGAAAGCACAGATGTGCCGTGCACTGAGTCTTGGCGAGGATACCGATGACCTCTGGGAAGTGATTTGGGGCATCAATTCGGTCCGGAACCAAGTCGCTCACGACCTCGACGTCGATGAAATAAGGAAGAAAATGGACAAGCTGAGAAAGACATTCTTCGACACGCTGACACCCAAGCAAGTTGCCGGGCTCAAGGAACAATCGGACGACTATATCGCTCAATCCGCATGCGTAATTAGTGCCGGGTTCTTGGCGACCCTCAAAGACGATGCTGAAAAGCGCCGCAAGATAATCGACGAAAACTGGAAGCCAGAAGCGTAGTCATATGCCAGCAGCCAACGGGCCGATGAAGACAAGCGATTGACGCGCTCCACGCCCGCCTTCGATGCCAGCGGGACCAGCGTCCAACGGAACAGGAATTCCGGGATTTCGTTTAGCTCATGCGGGCTACTTATTGCCCGTCGTGGATTACCCAATCGCCAAGGTCGGCTCGTCGCGGGTATAAAATCTTCCAACCAGAAATTCTTCATCATCAAGATCGGGCGAGATCATAGTGGTGGCATAGATGATTTGATGCACGCATTTGGCCTCGCGCGATACGCGCAAAATCTGATTTTGGAAGTTGTGGCTTCTCTCAGGTTCCATCCCCTTGTCCTCGATTGTGTCAATCATCGCGAATCTTGGATGACGGAAAGAAGCATCTTTCGTCGCAGCCGCAAAGAATCCAAGAAAAAAGCTGCTCTTAAGGATGGCCCGAGAGCTTGCAGAGAAATACTTATGACCGTCGACCGTGATGGTGTTGGTATCGAAGCCAAACTGAATCAATTTGGGATCCTCAAACGAGTCCTGTCGTCGCAGATCGTTTCGCAATAGAGTCCTTATTTCGTCCGCGATTTCCGTTTTTGGCCTGCACCCGGTTTCGTTGACACCCGCCTAAGCTAATCCTGCCTGCCTCTCGAACTCCATCGGGCTCAGATAGCCGATCGTGGAGTGTCTGCGCTTGGGATTGTAGAAGCGCTCAATGTAGTCGAACACATCAGCTCTAGCCTGGTCCCTCGTTCGGTACATTTTCCGCCCTGTCCGTTCGGTCTTCAGCGATGAGAAGAAACTCTCCATCGCTGCATTGTCCCAAACGTTGCCCGAGCGGCTCATCGAGCAGACGACGCCGTGATCGGACATCAGCCGTTGGAACTGTTCGCTGGTGTATTGGCTGCCGCGATCAGAATGATGTAGCAGCGCATTAGGCTTGCCCCGTCGCCAGATCGCCATCACGAGGGCATCCGTGACGAGCTGCGCCGTCATCGCTGCTTTCATCGACCAGCCGACCACGCGCCGAGAGAACAGGTCGACGACGGCCGACACATAGAGCCAACCTTCGGCGGTCCAGACATAGGTGAAGTCCGCGATCCATTTACGGTTGGGCGCAGGCGCTTCGAAAGTGCGGTCGAGCACATTGGGGGCGATAGCGGCCGCCTGCCGCTCACCCAAATCAGGCGGCAGGCGACGCCGTCGCGGACGTGCTTTGAGAGCCTGCAGCCGCATCAATCGCTCGATCCGATGCAGCCCGCACGACACGCCCTCAGCGAGCAGATCGCGCCACACGCGCCTGGCGCCATAGGTGCGGTCGCTCGCGACGAAGCTGGCACGAACCCTGACGCCGACTTCTTCATCGCTCCGGCTGCGCTGACTGCGCGGCCGTGTCAGCCAGGCATAGAACCCACCCCGCGAGACACCGAGCGCCTCGCACAACCAATCCGCCGGCCAGATCCCCCGGTGCTTCGCAATGAAGCCGAACTTCATGTCGATTCCTTCGCGAAGTAGGCCGCGGCTTTTTTTAGGATGTCTCGTTCGGCCTTCAGCTTGGCCACTTCGCGCCGCAACTGCGCGATCTCCAACTGCTCCGGCTTCATCTGGCCTTGCCCGGGGAACGCATGCTGCGGATCGTCCGCAAAAGCCTTTACCCAGGTGCGCAGTTGCGATTGATGCACGCCTAAATCTTCGGCGGCCTGCACATATGAAACGCCGCGCCCCTTGATCAGGCGCACAGCCTCAAGCTTGAACTCTCGCGTAAACTTCCGCCTCTCCATGACCCACCTCCGGTTCCATCAAAATACCTAACTCGGTGTCTTCGGAACCGGGTGCAGGCCATTTCGCTCTGCTCAACTGACGCTCTTGCGACGCGCGCAGTTTTTCGTTCTCGGAGCGAAGGTGGTTGATCTCGGAGTTCAGCGTTTCCTTCCGTGTAGACACCTCGTCAATTAGCTTCACCAGGGCTTCTTTATTTGCCAAGTCTTCAATTTGGCGTTCAATGTAGCCCGCCATACGGTGTAGTGACCGTAGCTTCTCGCGAGCTTCGGTTGATGGCAAACGTTGAACCGTACCGAATCGGTTCGACGCCTGTTGCCATTGCATTTCTAGTTTCGCAATCCGATCCTCAAGGGACCGCAATTGGTCTTCGCGCGCTGTCTGAAGTTGCTTAGACTGCTTCAGTTAAATCGCAGCATCGTTGATGGTAGCAACGATTCGATCACGTCCTCGGCCATCGCCAAAAGGCATGTGGCACAGATGACAACTCTTGTCATCTTTGTGCTCTGGTAATGGCGATAGACAGGCTGGGCAGATGGCAAAGCGAACATCGCCGAGATGTTTGGCGACCGCGTCCGCGTCACCTAGTGCTGATATTTTTTGCTCCAAACTCCGAATAAAGATCGCTAAGTCAGCGATTGAAAGGTTAAGCCGGTCATACTCCGAGCGAAGCTTAGCTAATTCGGCCTGGGTTCGCTGCACTTCCCGATAGGCTTCGTTTTGCGTTTTCAGTGTGAGTTTGTCAGCGTCCGCTGCCGAAAAAGCTTCTTGCTCAACTTTCTCAATCTCGCTTTGTACTTCTTGCTGCTGCTCACGCAGCGTTCGCCTCTCACTCGCCACCCAGTCGAGCGTGAGACTATTCTCGATCTTCCCGGCAACCGCAAAGAGGCTCTTCAGTTGTCCGCTCAGGGCGTCAAATTCTCGTGTCTTGTCGCGTATCAGAATCTCATTTTGGTAAAGACGGCTGTCGTAGGAGCCACACAATAGACGGCCAACAGCATCACGGATCGCCGGTGGATCGAAGCGCGTCTCGTAGCGAAACAGCGTATCGACTGGGCTCAACTGATCGGCGTATAGCAAGCGCAATATCTGGTGCATGGTGAGGTTGCCCGACACTTCGTTGGCAACCTCTGGAATTCCCAGCAAGCGAAAGAGCGCTTGCGAGAAGCTTTCTTGGGAGGGCGATCGTCGGTATGGGTACTTGGTCCAGGCATCGCGCGGCGCAGACTTGGCATGCTCATATGTTCCGCCAAAAACTTCCATTGGCTGTCCGGATTCTACAGATATGTCGCGGCTCAGCGTAGCCGGCATGCCATTGAATTCGGTCTCGACGATGACCCGCGTACACAACTGCGCTGCCTCGCTCCAATCAGAGAGGTCGCCACCGAGTCCATAATAAATGCTGTTAAGGACGGTCGACTTTCCAGCGGAGTTTTCGCCGCGAATTACATTGACGCCAGCGTGAAATTTTTCATCGTACGCAACTTTGTCGTTGCGAAGCACGACGAGGCGTTTGACAGCAAGGCTGGGATTAAATCGCATCATAGCGGTACTCCAATAGACCGGTGCGATTTTTCAGCCCGTTCTGGCCGTAGAGGGAGTACTCCTTGCTCAAGACGCTCACCAGGTCAGCAAGCTCAGGTTCCGCTGCGTTGGCGGTCGCGACGCGCGCGGCAAGCTCTTCCGGTAGCTTTGTGCCGGTGGGTCTAACCCGGTCGTGCTGCCACTCTGTTGGATCGATGACAAGCTTGTCAGCGAGTGTTTCCATCGCGGTGACGTAAGGCTTTCGATCTTCGTAGCTCGTCTCGAATTTTCGGAATCGTCGGTGCTGCGGCGTTAGCCGTGCTGCCGAGATACGGAATGGGTATAAGAGATAGAAATCAAGAATGCGCACGTGGTCGCGGTGCAGCACACCCGCGGACTCCACATAGGGCAACACGCGCAGAAGCCGGAAAACTGAGTGAAACGGATCCAGGGCGGGCTGGTACGAGAGCTGGATCATGTGTGCCACCTGACAAAGCACTGCTCCGCCAGCCAATAAACCATCCCCATCGCAGTACTGTGGTTGACTGTGAAGACGGTGGCGCCGCACTCCTCAACGGTGGGCGCCACAATCCGATCGCGAACCAATTCATTGACCTGAACTTTGGAAATAGTCGCAATCTGGGGTCTGATTACGTAAGTAAATTCATATTCTGCTTTCGCAAGCAGATACGCGAAGATTTCTTGCGCCGAGGCGTACAGTGACCAACGTTCGAGTAGCTTTGCAAACTGCTCCTTCTTTTCGATGGCTTCCAGATACTCGTCTTCGCGACCGGCGACCTTTAGTTTGGCCTGCAAGCCGTCAACACCGTCGTGGGCGCGGCGTGTGTGAAAGTCTGACGATGGATGCCTTAACGCCGAACTCGTAGGGCGCGCTGGCCTTGCCCTTGCCGATGCATTCCACCTCAGGGGCATGGAACGAATACAGCTTCCAACCCCGCTGGCGCTGTTGCTGAGAGCGGATTTGTGAGGCGCACGACAGTGGCCAGGCAAATACGGCCTCAAGCTCGGCCCTGCCCACGATTTTGCGTTGGACATCACGGATGATGCGGCCCAGCCGAGTGCGCATGATGCGCAGTTCGCGACGGTGGCGATTGAACTGTTTGGCATGGGCGTAGCGTCCCGCCATCATGGCGGCGCGCTTGGCGATGCGCAGATAGGATTGCCGCAGCCGCACGCCGTACTTGCTAGCCAGCCGGTTCAATCCCTTGATCGCCGCGTGCAGCAGCTTGGCATCGGTCGGAAACGTGATCGCCTTGGGCTGCACCGTGGTGTCGACCGTGACCCGCTTGAGATCCCTGGCCCGCAGCGCGCCGCTGGCATGCGCGACCCGCAGGCTTTCGGCCAGCAACAGCTCCAGCTTGTCACCCAGCCGCTTGCGCCAGTGGCTCAGATCCGAGCGTTCGTGCGGGAACTCGTGCTGGAAAAACTCCTCCCCGGTGAAGTGTTGGAAATACGGGTCATGCACCCAGCGCTCGCAGACACCCTCGTCGGACAGTCCGTAGATGTGCTTGAGCAACAACAGCCCAATCACGAACCGGGTCTCAATCCCCGGCCGGCCTTTGTCGCTGTAGAGCGGCGCGATCTCGCCGTCGATCCACTCCCAGTCGATCTTGCCTGCGAGCTGCACCAGCGCGTGCTTGGTGTTGATGATCTGCTCGAGCCGCGCCCGGAACAGATCGCCAGATACCGTCGTCTCATGCTTCTTCGGCCGCATCGCTCCCTCCGGCGCTAGCGCCTCGATGGTTTCTTGAACATTTTGATTGTTTGCGACCTCATCTTGCAGCTTCTTGAGCAGCTTCTCGACGATGCCGGCGGGAGCCGCAGCTGGGTGATAGTGCTGCTCATATTTGTCTTGGCCGACGATGTCCCCGCGGGCGCTGGCACCCCGCTGATCGATTTTCAGTGACATGCTAGGTCACGGAGGCCAATCGCTATCGCGGCTTTCCGTCGACGCGCTTATCGCGACCGACGATGTCACCGCCCGCGGTAGCGTGTGATTGGTTCACGACATTGGCGTCACGACCTGCGCTATTCTTTGTCAATTTGAGGGTGAGCAACGAACCGCCGGCCGCGCCGCCCACAAGCCCTGCGATGAAGCTCCAAATTTCGGCGGCATATTTGGAAATGAACTCCACGGCGACCCCCTTCTTTTAGCCTAATCTTGCGATTTAACAGCCTCCTTGAGCAAGTAGAAGTTGTATAGCTCGATTCTTGTAGTTGGAAAATCGGGATGTGCGCCATCTAAGTGTCAGAAATATCACACGAATGATTTGCCGCAGCTGGTCACGACCCTGCCGCAATCCAACTCGATCAGCCAAGGTAGCGCCCCCTCAATTCGCCTGGCTTGCAATCCGCTCCATCGCCGGCTTCCACAACAGCTGCTGCTCCCGCACGAACGCCTCCGTTTCGGCAGCCGTCATCGCCCGGGGATAGGAGCCGCGCGCCGCGAGGCGGCTGACCATGTCGGGCTTGGCGAGGACCTGGCGGAGATCCGCGCTCACCTTCCGCACGATCGCCTCCGGCGTGCCGTTCGGCGCGACCACCACCTGCCAGCCGGCGGCGACAAAGCCCGGCAGCGTCTCCGCCAAGGTCGGGATGTGCGGGGCTTCCTGCAGGCGTTGCGCCGAGCCGACCGCGAGCGCCTTGAGCGTGCCGGCCTGATAGATGCCGGCCATGCCGGCGTAGCCTTCGACGATCATCGCAATGCGGCCGGCGACGATGTCGCTCAGCGCCTGCGCCGCGCCGCCGGTGTAGGGGACCATCTGCAGCTTGATGTCGCTGCGGATCTGCAGGAGCTCGCCGGTCAGATGCGTCATGCGTCCGACGCCTGCGACCGAATAACTGATCTGGCCCGGCCTGGTCTTGGCGAGCGCGATCAGCTCCGGCAGCGTGTTGACGCCGAGCGTCGGCGAGACGCCGATCGACATCGGCTGATCGAAGGTGAAGCCGATCGGCATGAAATCGCGCGGCAGCATCAGCGGCAGATTGGGCGCGCGGCCGGGCAGGGCGAGGAACGTGGACAGCGCCGGGGCATATAAGGTGTAGCCGTCCGGAATGGCCTCGGCGGCGGCCCGCGCCGAAATCGCGCCGCTGGCGCCGGGCCGGTTCTCCACCACGGCCTGCTGGCCCCAGTGCTGGGCCAGCCCCTCGGCGAGAATCCGCAGCCCCACGTCCGGCGAACTGCCCGGCGCGGAGTCGGAGATGAAGCGGACCGGCTTGTTGGGATAGCTCTCGGCCTGGGCTGCTGCATCGGTCGGCGCTGCGGCGAGAAGGAGCAGGCCCGCGATCAACGGCCCATGCCAGGCGTGTGTCATGTCGGGCTCCTGTCGCTTTTCCGTTGGACGTCAATCGCCGCAAAGCAAAGCTCTATTCGATCCCCTTGTCGGCGCGGGCGAGCAGAGTTGGCGCGCCATCAGGTCAAAGAACCTTAGCTGTTTTCAAGTCGACGACAACAGCGGCGCTTGAAGTCCTGCCGTTCAAGCACTACGGCGCCACCGGCAACGCGCAGGCGTACGGGTATAAGGAGGAGTAGGGGTGGCGGGTTACGCCTTCGGCTAACCCGCCCTACGAGCTACTCGCTTAATGACGGGACTCTCTCTCGGCCTCATGGTGAGGAGCGGCGCGAAGCGCCGCGTCTCGAACCATGGGCCGCCCCATCCTTCGAGACGCGCTCCTTCGGAGCGCTCCTCAGGATGAGGCGGAGCGCGGATCGTTCTAGCAATGTAGGGTGGGTTAGGCGCGCAGCGCCGTAACCCTCCATCCGATTTGCAGATGGGTACCCGCCCGGTGTGTTACGCGCCTTCGGCCAACCTGCCCTACGAGCTACTCGCTTAATGACGGGGCTCTCTCTCTCGGCCTCATGGTGAGGAGCGGCGCGAAGCGCCGCGTCTCGAACCATGGGCCGCCCCATCCTTCGAGACGCGCTCCTTCGGAGCGCTCCTCAGGATGAGGCGGAGCGCGGATCGTTCTAGCAATGTAGGGTGGGTTAGGCGCGCAGCGCCGTAACCCTCCATCCGATTTGCAGATGGGTACCCGCCCGGTGTGTTACGCGCCTTCGGCCAACCCGCCCTACGAGCTACTCGCTTAATGACGGGTCTCTCTCTCGGCCTCATGGTGAGGAGCGGCGCGAAGCGCCGCGTCTCGAACCATGGGGCCGCCTCATCCTTCGAGACGCGCTCCTTCGGAGCGCTCCTCAGGATGAGGCGGAGCAATGTAGGGTGGGTTAGGCGCGCAGCGCCGTAACCCACCATCCGATTTTCCGATGGTCACCCGGCCGGTGGGTTACGCGGCTTCGGCGCTAACCCACCCTACGTGCTGTGGCGACCCGACTAGGCTTTCTTCGGCGACCAACGATAGGCTTTGGCGCACGCGCCGCCCATCAGCATCGCTCGTTCAGTGTCGCTCAGGCGGTCGGTCTTGCGGAAGGGCTCGACGGCCTGCTCGTAGTTGACGACAGCGTAGGCGCGTGTCCAGTCCGTTCCCCACAGGCAGCGGTCAAAACCCCAGGCATCGAAAACGCGGGCAAGCGGATCCCAGATGTCCGGAAACGGATACGGCTCCCGAGACAGCGTGCAGGCGCCGCTCACCTTGATCACCGCGTTCTTGCGCCTGGCAAGCTCCAGCACCTTCGGCAGGTCGGCCCACGGCTGCGGCGGCGCCGGCGGCGTGCGCGGCTGCAGGATCGCCAGATGGTCGATGATGAAGCGCGTCTCGGGGTGGCGGTCGATCAACACCGTGCCCGCATCGACGTTGCCCCAGAACAGGATGTTGACCGGAAGGTCATGCTGTGCGGCCGCCCGCGCAATCCGGTCGAGGCCCGGGTCCTTCGGATCGCGATCGCGTCCCGGTTCCTTGGTCAGCATGATGCGAACGCCGACCGCGCCCGGCGTCCGCTTCCAGTCGGCGATGACATCGGCCACCGCGGGATCGTCCGGGTCGACCGGCTTGACGATCGCGAACCGGCCGGGATGGGCCCGTTGCACCTCCACCGCATAGCTCGCGTCGTAGCGGTACATGGAAAAGGCGGAGATGAAGATCGCGCCGTCGACACCGACCTTGTCCATCGCCGCCACCATCTCGTCACCCGTCACGTGATCGGGCCAGTTCGGTACGCTGTGCCAGGGTCGCTTCGGCGTGTTCGCTTCATAAGCGTGGACCTGGGAATCGATGATCGTCATCGAGGAAGCTCCTCAATTGCCAAGATACGTACAAGACACGTATCAGCGTATCGGGCCACGTTGGCGCTTTGGAAGGGGCCTGCCACGGATTGATCGAAGTCCTGTAGGGTGGGTTAGGTTCAAGCGGTCGTGTCTTTTCGGGCGATATCGACCCCGAACGTCTGACAGCCCTGCGCGCAGCAGTCGCAAAAGAAAATCTGGGCAATGTCGCAATCGTGCAAGCCAGGTCCCGCGAAACGGGACTGCCGGCGGCCTGTTGCGACGCCATCGTGTTGCGAAGGGTGTATCACCACCTGACCAACCCCGCAGAAATCAATGCCGGCCTCCTCCAGGCGTTGCGCCCGGGCGGGCTCCTCGTCGTCATCGATCTTCCGCCAACTTTCGCCTGGATCTGGCCCTGGCCTCCAGAAGGTGTCCCAAGAAACCGAGGAGGGCACGGCATCGCGGCCAAGCTCATGATTGATGAAGTGACAGCGAGTGGCTTTGTGCTCAAGGAAACCGTCGACAAATGGCCCGGCCCCAAGCGCCTCGATACCTACTGCGCGGTATTTCAAAAGCCCCTCTGAAGCGACGCCTTGAAGGGCGCCTCGCTGGAGGACCCTTCAGGATCGACGGACCGTTGGCGCTACCTGCCTTGCAATTCGAGGGTCACAAGCCTCGCCAGAAGCGTTGCCGGATAAAGCTGACCGATGACGGCTTCGGCATTGCAAAGACTTCGCGCCAGCGGATGGACCGGCACGACATCGCCATAGCCCAACGTGGTCAGGGTCGCAAAGCTCAGGTAAAAAAGTTCGCTGGCAAGTGCTGCGTTGTCTGCAAACACCAATCCCTTGAACGAACCGGGTATTGACAGACCGACGAATGCGAACAGGCACGCAAAGCACACCGCAATCAGAAGATACAAAAGGATTGCCCCGACAATTCGATGATAAGTGACGCGGTCTCGCCCGAACACGGCGCGGGCAACGACCGTCCCAAGAGTAATCGAGATGATCAGCCAGGCCGCGGCCAAGAGATGCAGGTTGTAGGCCCAAGGGGGGTGAGAGAGCCGCATCACGAACACAACAACGTTGGCAATGAACGCGACGCACATGAACGTGAGTGCGATCGGGCTTGTCGAAATAATCAACACGCTGCCGATGATCACCAGCAAACCGGCAATTGCAAATCCTTGGAATGCGTAATAGCCCTCTGCCTGCAGCGGCGCGAAGACAAATATCATCAATGCGAATAAGGTCGTCAGCAGCGTCAGCAGCTGTTCGCCGTACTTGCGGCGCAGGTGTTGAAAGACGGCCATGGATCAGCCCTGTCCTGCTGCTCTCAACATTCCATTTGGTCCTACAGGCTACATCGCCTGATTGGATTGCGGAACAGGATTCAGGTCAGGAAGCTCAAGTGACGGCGAGCGACAACGACCATGAGAAAGCGACAACAACCATGACGAAGCGCCCCATCCGCGCTCAGAAGAGACCAAAGCGCGCTTGAGGGCGTCGCCATGTTGCACTGACGGACTCTTGGAGGAACCGATGGACAAGCCTCGAATCTTTTTGGGCTCGTCAGGGAAACAGGAGAAGTTGCTTCAGGCACTGACGCGCGGTCTCAGCGACATCGCGCGCGTCGAACCCTGGACGACATCCTTCAATCCAGGGACGTCGACACTGGAACGCCTCCTTGAACTCACCCAGGAAGTCGATTTCGCGGCGTTTGTCTTTGCACAGGACGACTGGACGACGGGCAGCCCGTCGGCTTCTTCGCAGCCTGGGCCGGGGCAGGCGTCGCCGCGAGATAACGTTGTGTTCGAAGCCGGCCTTTTCGGCGGTGTCCTGGGAATGCGCCGAACCTTTATTCTCCATGCAAGCGGGGCGAAGCTTCCGAGCGATCTTCTGGGCCTCACATGCGTACGCTACGCCGGCGCGATGACGCCGTCAGAGATGAGAACCGTCAACCAGAAAATCCGAAACGCAATCGAGAACGAGGGTCGCGTTACTCGCATCGAGGGCTCATGGTGGCACTTCTCCTTGACGGAGCGCACCGCAAAGGAGCCCGATGCCGTAAGCCTCCTGAAGATTTCGCGCCATCGCAACGGCCCGCTCGAACTGACGGGCCGTGCATGGCGGGAGGATGGAAGTCTGTCGGCAAGATACTGGAGCGAGGCGGTAAAGGAGAGGGAAAGGTCTTTGGGCGTCTTCTTCTTTTGGAAGGGCGAGCGGCCGTTGGATCCGAACGCGCCGCAGTTGGAGGGAGTCGGTGAGATCCGGCTGGAATCCCCTGACCGCGCAACCGGCTACTTCACGACTCGCGCGGATACGGATCCGAGTGTGAACACGCGGACAGCTGGTGTCTGGTGGCGCGCCGATCCAGATGACATCAGCATTTTGGACGGCCGCGATGATCGGAAACGTGCCGCGCTCATTGCGGAGCGGCTGACGCAATGGAAGTCCGTCAGGAATGCCTGATCGGCTCTCAGGTTAGCGGGACGAGACGCTCGCTCGGGTCGGAACTCTCATCAAGCATGATCGACGGCTTCCGCTACTTCGGCTACGCCCCACGAGGGGATGACCGACGCCGACATGGGCCGGCGCCACGCGGAGGTCTTGCTCGAGGTGCTGCTGTTCGGGGCTCTGCATATGCGATAGAGGTGCAGGGGCAACCAACGCGCCATTTCGTGGCACGCGCGTAGTGCTCCCGAACGATGGCGGCGAGGAAGAGACAATGGCCGACGAACGACTGTGCAACCCGATCTCGACCGCGGAGCTGGAGCGCCGTTGGAAAGCAGTGCGGGCCGTCATGGCGGAACAGAAGCTCGATGCGTTGATAGTGCAGGGCGCCAACAACATCGCCGGCACCGGCGGTTATTTCCGCTGGTTCACCGGCGTGTCGATGGGGACCTCCTATCCAGCGACCATCGTCTTTCCAAAGGACGGACTGATGACGCTCGTGAGCCACGGGCCGATCGGCGCCGAGCGCAAACTGGCGGGCAAGGATCCGGTTTGGCGGGGCGTCGGCCTTGCGCTTTCGACCGCAAGCTTTCCGGCGATCGACTATTGTATTCCCTACGATCCGGAGCTGATCGCACGCGAGATCAAGAAAGCGGGCTATCGCAACGTCGGCATTGTTGCCTGGAACAACATGCTGTTCGGCTTCGGCGACACTTTGCGCAAGCTGCTCGACGGCGTAATGCTCACCGACGCCACACGCCTGGTCGATCCCCTGAAGGCCGAAAAGAGCGCCGAGGAGATCGAGGTCATCCGCAGCGCCACCGCCATGCAGGACGAGATTTTGGTTCGCGTGCAACGTGAGATCAAAGCCGGCAAAAAAGACTTCGAGCTGCTCGGCTACGGCGCCTATGTTGGCAACCTCCTTGGCAGCGAGACCGGCTATATGCTCGGCTCCTCCGCGCCGCCGGGACAGCCGACGCAGATCCGCGGCCGCCGCGAGCAGGGCCGCGAGATGAAGGACGGCGACGTCATCTACTATCAGTGCGAGAACACCGGGCCGGGCGGCATGATGACCCACGTCGGGCGCTACTACGTGCTCGGCAAGGCGCCGCAGGAGTTGGTCGATGCCTTCGGCATCATCTGCGAGGCGCAGGACAACACCATCCGCATGCTGCAACCCGGCGCCTCGTGTGCAGAGATCTTCGCTGCGCACAACGCCTTCATGGAGAAGCACGGCATGCACAAGGAGCCGCGGCTGCACTGCCACGGCCAAGGCTACGACGTGGTGGAGCGCCCGCTCATCCGCCACGATGAGGACATGTCGCTCGGCCCGAGCATGAACATCGGCCTGCACCCAACCTTCGGCAATGCGCGCCTGTTCGTCACCGTGTGCGACAACGTGCTGATCGGCCCCGACGGCAAGGTCGAGCGCCTCCACAAGACGCCTCGGAAGATTTTTGAGCTGTAGCAGGAGTCCCACAAAAAATGGCACTTTAACAGCCCGGCACGCCGGCCGAGTTCGGGACTCGTGGCCGACCAGGCAGAGCGACTGGGGCGCGCCGGTCAAGCGCCGGCGCCAAGATCGAATAACACACACAGGGGAGGAACAGGCATGATCTCCCGACGCCGGATGCTGGCCGCGAGCGCTGCGGCGCTCGCGCTTGCCGTGCCAAATGGTGCGTTCGCCCAGGCTCTTCCCGACAAGCCGATCAGGATCATTGTCGCGGTCGCGGCGGGTGGACCAATGGACACCATGGCGCGCTTCATTGCGCCGCTGATGCAGGACCGCCTCGGGCAGTCGGTGATCGTGGAGAACCGCCCAGGCGCCGGCACCACCATCGCCGCCAAGGCGGTGGCGCAAGCTGAACCGGACGGCACGACCCTACTGTGGGGCACGCTTGCCTCGGTCGCCATCGCGCCGGCGATTTACAAGGCTCTGGAATACGACCCCAGGGGGTTTGTCCCAGTGGCCATGATTGCCGAATTCCCGATGGTGATGACCGTTCCGGCAAGCCTGCCGGTCAAGGACCTGAGCGAGTTCGTGGCTTATGCCAAGGCCAACCGCGGCAAGCTCAGTTTCGGCGGCTCACTCGGCACCCCGCCGCAATTGATCGGCGTCTTGTTCGACAAGGTCGCCGACCTCGGAATGACTTATGTGCCCTACAAAGGCGGCGCGCCGTCGATCGCCGACCTGATCGCCAGCCGCATCCAGATGCAATTCGATGCGCTGAGCCTGCTGCTGCCGCTGGTCAACGATGGCAAGTTGCGAGCGCTCGCGGTGACCACCCCGACGCGTTGGCCGAGCCTGCCGGACATCCCGACGCTGCGGGAGGCCGGTTACACCGACCTGCCGGGCAGCCCGTGGGGCAGCCTGCTCGCGCCACCCAAGACGCCGGCTCCGGTGGCCGCCAAGCTCAACGCCACCGTGAACGAGATTTTGCGTACGCCGGAGGTCGCCGAGCGCCTGAGCAAGCTCAACATGCTGCCGCGGCCGCTCACACTGCAAGAATTCGCTGCAATGCTCGACAAGGAAATCCCGATCTGGACCGACGTCGCGAAGGCGGCCGGCGTCATCGCGCGGTGAGGGCGGCGAGACGCGCTGTACTTTCTTAAACGAAGCGCCGCGCGTTTCGCGTTGGCGCGGCGCGAGGATCAGCGACCGGCGACGGATATCGTTCGCAGTCAACGGTCCTCCCTGCGCACCGGCTCGGCGATCTGAAAAAACCGCACCGTGACGGCGGCCGCGACAATCAGCGGTAGCACGTTGAAAAGATAGACCCAGGTCACCGCCGTGCGCACCGTATCCGGTGTAGCCAGTTCTTGCAGACCGGCGACGTTGCCAATCGTGCCGGCGACCGCCGCCCCGAACGCCATGCCGAGCGCACGAATGGTCTGGAGCGAGGAGGCGGTGATGCTCTCCTCTCCGGGACGCGCCACCCCCATGGCCCGGACTGTCATGTGGACCTGGAAGATGCCCATGCCGGTGCCGACCAGCGGCGCACAGATCAAGACCCAGGCGAAATGCGCGCCGAATGCGGCCACCAAGGCGAGCCCGACCGAGCCGATCATGAGACAGATCGGTCCGGCGATGACCACCTGGCGCTCGCGGCTGCCGGAGAGCCCCGCCGACAGCGCGGCCGCGATCGACCAGCCGATCGACATCAGGCCGTTCGCGAGTCCGACGTAGAGCGGCGCGATGCCGTGCAGGACGGTTAGCACCAGCGGCAGATAGATCGCGACCGAGATATAGGCCGTCATGAGAAGAATATGCGCCCAATAGGCGAGCCCGACCGGCTGCGACAGCGACAAGGGCTGCGAGGGAAACAGCCGGTTGTCGGCCTCCGCGTCGCGGGCGAAGGCGTACCAGACGATCAGGGCGGCGGTGACGATCAGGGCCGTGCGCAGTGCCGCCGCTTCGGCCAGCCCCGAACTGCCCACGCACAGCACGCCAAGCCCGAGCAGTCCGACACGCCAGATTGGAAATCGCAGCGCGCGCGAGCCCGCCGTCGCTTGGTCGGCGGTTTTCGGGATCTGCCACAACACACCGACCAGGAAGGCCGCTCCGATCGGAACATAGAGAAAGAACGCGCCGCGCCACCAGCCGAAATGGGCAAAAGCGCCGGCCTGCAAAGGCCCGACGACCGCAGCGATGATCCACGTCACATTGCTTACCGCGACCGCGTATCGACGCAGTTCCGGCCCGTACAAGACGCTGGTGAAAGCCATGGCTCCGGCGAGGATCAGGCCGCCGCCGATGCCCTGAATGAGCCGCGCTACCAGCAGTTCACCGATCGCAGCAGCAATCGAGCAACCGAGCGCGCCGAGCGCGAATACGGCGCCGCCGACAGCAAGCGACCGGCGTCCGCCAATTTGCGCCCGCAGCGGCCCATAGCTCGCCGCGCCCATGATCGAACCGACCAGGTAAAGCATCATGGCCCAGGCGTAGAACGCAACGCCGCCGATATCGGCGACGATCGACGGCATCAGTGTATTGATCAGGAAGTTGTCGACGGCGAAAAACAGGATGCCGATATTGAGAAGCAACGTGTAGACGCCAAACCTTCCCCGAAACACGTCGGTCCAGGACGGCGCGGCCGTTGCACTGTCGGGCGGGGTGTGATTCATCGGCAGGCCAGCGCAGCGTAATCCGGGTTTGTCGCGTGCTACAAGGCAGCGCTCGGATTTCACTTCGGTTCATCCGGTTATGGGCAAAGAAGGCGTGGATAGGTCAGAAAGTAGCCCGCATGAGCGCAGCGACATGCGGGACCAGCGTCGCAACGGGACCGGTGTCCTGGATTTCGCTTCGTTCAATCCGGGCTACTTGCTGCTGCAATCGATCGACTTTGCCGTCGCGACCGAGGAGCTGCGGACAGCGCCTACTTCCGGGTGCATCACTTCGCCCGGCGGTTCGGCTCGCCGCTCCCGCTGTTGGCGTGGTATGTGAACGTGTGAGACAGGCTGGTGCGTTCCGGCGTTTGGAAGCGAGGCAGTGCGATGCGAATTCTTCTGGCGTTCTCCATTCTCGTTGGCGTTGCGAACGCTGCTTTGGCGCAGGCCTGGCCGTCGCGGCCGTTGCGGCTGGTGATTCCGTTTTCTCCGGGCGGCGGCGCGGATATCGCGGGGCGGGTGATCGGGCAGGAGTTGAGCGATGTCCTGAAGCAGCCGGTGATCATCGAGAACCGCGCCGGCGCCGGTGGCACGATCGCGCCCAACAACGTCGCCAAGTCGCCGCCGGACGGATATTCGCTGGTGCTCGGTCACCTGGGCGGCATCGCGATCGCGCCGCACCTCTACAAGGACTTGCCGTTCGACCCGATCAACGACCTCGCGCCGGTCACGCTCTGTGTCAACGGCTTGAGCGTGCTGGTGGTCAATCCCGATCTGCCGGTGAAGACGGTAGGCGAGCTGATTGCCTACGCCAAGGCCAATCCGAACAAGCTTTCGTTCAACTCGGCTGGAAGCGGCACGGATACGCACCTCGCCGGCGAGCTGTTCAAGACCATGACCGGCACATCGATGGTGCACGTGCCCTACAAAGGCGGCGCACCGGCCCTGGTGGACCTGCTCGCCGGGCGCGTGCAACTCGCCTTCGCCTCGGTCGCGACCACGATCACCTCGATCCAGGCGGGCAAGCTGCGCGCCATTGCGATGACCGGCAAGAACCCGTTCGAGGGTCTGCCGGGCGTGCCGACCATCGCGGCGTCGGGCGTGCCGGGCTACGAGATCAGCAACTGGTATGGGATTTTCCTGCCCGCGAACTCGCCGCAGGACGTCATCCAGCGGATCAACGCGGAAACGATCAAGATCCTGCAGAAGCCCGAGGTGCGCGGCAAGCTGATCGCGGCGGGACTGGAGCCGGTCTGGAGCACGCCCAAGGAATTTGCGGACTACGTGCGCGCGGAGACAACCAAGTGGCGCAAGATCGTCGCCGATTCCGGCGCCAAAGTAGAATGAGCGCGCTACGTGTTCCTCGTCTTGAGGAAGTAGCGGGCGATCTCCTCGCCGGTGGCTTTCCAGACGCCATCGAAGCCCATGATGTAGTCTAGCGCGCGCTCGAGCGCGCCGATCCGATGCGGCTGCCCGGTCACGTACGGGTGGAGACATATGGCCATCACGCGAGCCGAGTGCTCGCCTTCTCGCCACAGCACGTCGAACTGATCGCGGATCATGCGCTCGAACTCGCCGGGCGTGTACATGGAGCGCACGATCGCGGCCGTATCGTTGATCTCGTAGGAGTACGGCACCGACACCAGCGGCTTGCCGCCAATGTCCATCAGGTAGGGCTGGTCGTCGTTGACCCAGTCGGCGACGTAGATGCATCCCTCGGCGGTGAGATGATCAAGCGTGTTCCAGGTTTCCTGCAGGCCCGAGCCCAACCACCCCACCGGCCGGCGGCCGGTCGCCTTCTGAATGCGATCGAGCGCCTCCTTGATGAGCCCTCCCTCCTGGTCCAACGGCACTTCGTTGAGGCGTTCCACGTTGGTGCGGTTGTGGCCCATCATCTCCCAGCCGAGCTTCACGCAGTCTTCGATGATCTCGGGATGGTGGTCGCAGACCGCCGAATTGAGTGCGACCGTAGCCCGGATATTCCGCTTGGACAGCGCCTCCATCAGGCGGAACACGCCGACGCGGTTGCCGTAGTCGCGCTGCGCCCAGTGCCGCACCATCGGTGTGCCGCCATTGCCCTTGGGGCGCTCGTTCGAGTCACCCGGTATGGCGCGGTCGAGAGGAAAGAACTCGATATTGGGGATCACCCAGAGCGCGACGCGCGCGCCATCGGGCAGCGTCCACTTGGGCCGACGATTGATGGCGCTGTAGGGGAACGGACCGTAAGGAGCGGGTTTCATAGCTGACTAATGAGCTCTTCCAGGGACATGACGTCAGCGTATTTGTGCGCGATCTCGAACAGGGCGACCTTGCGCAGGAAGGTGGAGACATCGCCCACGGTATCTTCGGCGATCGCCACCTTGTAGCCAAACGATTTTCCTTCCACCGCGCTGGCGCGTAGCGTCGCGCTCGACGGCCCGCCACACAGGATGAGCGAGCGCGCGCCATGCCGTCGCAGCGTGCGCTCGAGATCGGAGGAGAAGAATGCACTCTCGCACGGCCGCTTGGACGACGGCTTCGTCGTCCTTCGGGGCCAGCAGATGTAGAGATCTTCGGCGGAGACGACGTCCCGCCAGCAATAATCCTCGAAGTCACGCATATCGCATCAGTTCGCACGGCGTGGAAACAGGAATGACGTTGGCGTATTTGAGGTGCATGTCGAACAGGCTGACCTCATGGCTCAGCTCGGAGCGGTCAAACACGCGGTGACGCGCAGACCGGAGACGCGGCGTTGCCTCGCCGCCTTGCGCTACTTGCCCAGGATCGCGCTCGCCATCGCCCTCGGGTCGCGCACCGGCCACCGGCCCAGCTCGGCCGCATGCAGGAAATCGGAGATGTGCTGATTGAATGCGGCCGGTTCCTCCAGATTGATCGTATGACCGGCGTTCGGGAGCACCACAAGTCCGGCGGTGGGAATCGTTTTCTTCATCAGGATCGCCGGCTCGAGGCATGGCCAGTCCTCGTCGCCGGTGATGACCAGCGTCGGCGCGGTGATCGTTTTCATCCGGTCGACCAGATCGAACAGCGACGGTCTGCGCTTCTGCACGCCGCGCATGGTGAGCGCGGAGCCCTTGGTCGAGTTGCCGGCGAGCTGGTCGGCGAACTCCTTCCAGCCGCGCGGATCCTTGTTCTGGAATTGGACGCGCGACGGCGCGGTGGCATAGCCGACCGCGGCCTTGCTCATGCCGATCTCCTCGAACCGCCTGGCAACGGCCTCGGTCTCCTCCGCGAACTGCGCCTTCTTGTCGGGCGAGGTGCCATAGCCGCAGCCGCCGACAACGAGCGAGCGCGTGCGCTCCGGATAGGTGAAGCCGAAGTGCAGCGCGGCGAAGCCGCCCATCGACAGCCCCACGATGTGGGCGTTGTCGATCTGCAATGCGTCGAGCACGGACTTGATGTCGTCGCGGGCGCGCTCCTGCGAATAGCTCTCGACACTGTCGGGAACGTCCGACGGCGGAAAGCCGCGGGCGTTGAAGGCGATGCAGCGGTAGCGCCGGCCGAAGTGGCGAAGCTGGTGCTCCCAGGAACGGCAGTCACCGGCGAATTCGTGCACGAACACGATCGGGGCGCCTTCGCCGATCTCTTCATAATAGAGCTTCACGCCGTCGTCGGTGGTGAGATGCGGCATTTCGAGTCTCCGAACCGGGTCACTGTCGATCTCTTGAGCATAGTCCGATCAAGCCGGCCCTGCGCAAGGTGTCGTGGCGGGACCTCGCCCCGCCATCTCGCAGCGATGCGGTTGCGGGCGAAAACACCGCCGCCTATCATCGATCCTCTTGATGCAAAGCGGCAGGTGCAAAACGGGGGAGGCGGTCATGACGTCGATACGCAGTCTGGTGCTTGCTTGTGTCGCGGTGTTTGCCGCAGGCGATGCGCTCGCGCAGGCCGACCTGCGCAAGCCGCTGGCGCAGCCGGTCAAGCTCAAGCAGGGCATGCTCAACGTTCCCGCGCTGTCGCCGCTCTGGCTGCTGCCCGAGGAGGCGGCCAAGTATAACATCCAGATCGAGACCGTGATGTTTCAGCGCTTCGCCGACGCGCGCACCGCGCTCGTCACCGGCGACATCCACCTGACCGCGTTCGGACCGCAGGACATATCGCTGGCGCTAGGCCAGGGCGCCAAGACGCTGGTTGGCGTCGCGGGCGTCGGATCGGGCAACGACTGTCTGGTGGTGCGCAAGGGCGAGGACATCAAGGACTGGAAGAGCGTCGCCGACAAGCGCATCGGCATCGGCGCCGGCTCCATCTCGTGGCTGAAGTTCGCCGCCTCGGTCCAGGAAAACGGGCTCGAGTACAACAAGCTGAAGATCGTCAACATCGTCGGTGGCGGCGCCAACTACCTGAAGGCCGTGCAAGGCAAGGAAATCGATATGGCGGTGGTGTGGCAGCCGTTCTGCGCGCAGGCGATCCTCGACGGGTTCGGCGCCTACCCAACGCTCGACCACAACCGCTCGAAGACCGTCGGCGGCCTGATCTCGGTGCTGGCGGTGAACCGGCCCTTCATGGAGAAGAACCGCGACGCGGTGCAGCGCCTGGTGATCTCGTACCTCGACGTGCTCGAACTCGCGCGCAAGGACAGCACGCGCTGGGCGCGGATCTATGCCGAAAAGGCGGGCCTGCCGGAGAACGTCGCGGCGGAGTCGATCCGCACCACGCAGCTCGATCCGACGCTGCCGCTGGAATCGATCAAGCGCATCTCCAAGTTCCTGTCGGACAATGGCGTGATCACGCGCGACGTGTCGGGCGAGATCGGCCAGCACTACGACTACGATTTCCTGGCCAAGGCGACCGGCAAGTCACCGGATCAGCTCGGCATCAAACAGTAGGGTGTATTTCCGGCTACCAACGCCCTGGTTTGCCGTCCTGCCGCTATTGCTGCTGGCGCTGTGGCACTTTGCGGTGGATTGGCGCTGGGTGACGGAAGGCATCATTCCGTCCCCGGAGCAGGTTGTGCGCTCCTGGCACACCTGGATCTTCGGCAGCAGCAAGGCGATGCTGTCGCCTTACTCCGGCACCTGGTTCGACAACGTCACCTATTCGACGCGGCGCGTCTTGCAGGGATTCGGGCTCGCCGCATTGGTGGCGATCCCGCTCGGATTGATGATCGGCTGGAGCCGGCTGGCGGCGCGCCTGATCGATCCCACGGTCCAGCTCTTGCGCCCGGTGCCGATCACGGCGTGGCTGCCGTTCGCCATCGCGGTGTTCGGCATCTATGACGCGAGCGCGCTGTTTCTGATCGGGCTCGGCGCATTCTATCCGATCGTGGTGAACACCACGCATGGCGTGCGCGACACCAATCTGCTGCTGTTGCGCGCCGCGCGCATGCTCGGCGCCGGCCCCGCGACCGTGCTCGCCAAGGTGGTCTTTCCGTCGGCGCTGCCGTCGATCTTCACCGGCCTGCGACTTGGCATCGGCGTCGCCTGGACGGCGGTGATCGTCGCCGAGATGATCGCGGTGAAGTCCGGCCTCGGCTATGTGCTGTGGGACGCCTACTACGTCGGCCGGATGGACATCTGCGTGGCGACGATGTTCTCGGTCGGGCTGCTCGGCTTCCTGTCCGACCGGATCATCGTCTGGATCGGGCGCCTGGTGCTGCGCTGGCGAACGCTCGAGGCGCACGCATGATCGAACTCGATGACGTCTGGAAGGAGTTCGCCAAGGGAGAGCGCCGCGTGCTGGCGTTGGAGGGCATCAGCCTCAACGTCGCCGAGCGGGAATTCGTCGCGATCCTCGGCCCTTCCGGCTGCGGCAAGTCGACCCTGCTGAACATGGTCGCAGGCTTCGACCGTCCGACCCGCGGCCTCGTGCGCGTGGATGGAAAAGAGATTGCCGAGCCGTCGCCGCAGCGCGGCGTCGTGTTCCAGGAGCCGGCGCTGTTTCCGTGGTTCTCGGTGATGGAAAACGTGCTGTTCGGCCCCAAGACGCAACGGCAGCCGGCTGCGGATTACCGCCGCCGCGCGGCTCAGATCCTCGAACAGGTCGGGCTGCGCGGTTTCGAAGCCAGCTACCCGGCGGAGCTCTCCGGCGGCATGCGCCAGCGCGTCGGTATCGCGCGTGTGCTCATCATGCAGCCGCAGGTGCTGCTGATGGACGAACCGTTCGGCAGTCTCGACGCGCAAACCCGCATGCTAATGCAGGAGCTGCTGCTCCGGGTCTGGGAGCAGCACCATCAAACGGTGCTCTTCATCACCCACGACATCGAGGAGGCGCTGCTGCTCGCCGATCGCGTCTGCGTCATGACCGCCCGGCCCGGGCGGATCAAGAAGAGCATCGATGTCCGCATTCCCCGGCCGCGCGCCATCGAGGTGACGACGTCGTCCGAGTTCAACACGCTGCGCCGCGAGGTGCTCGCGCTCATTCGCGAGGAAAGCGAGCTTGCGGCGGCGCAGTAGGATTAGAACGAACGTGAGGTCGCATCGCCGCGGCGCCTGTTGTAACGGTCTGGGCGACACGTGTCCTGGCCACGGCGTACCATAGCGTCCGCAACGGATCGGGCACGCATGGCAGAGCAAAAGCAGGCCGTCGTCGTCGGAGCGCTCGGTGTGATCGGGCGCTATGTCGTCGAGCGACTGCTCGGGCAGGGCGACTGGTCCGTCATCGGTCTGTCGCGCCGCACGGCCGAGGCGGCGCCGCGCTACCGCCACATCGCGGTCGATCTGCTCGACGAGACAGATGTGGCGGCGAAGCTCGCCGGGCTGACGGAGGTGACCCACGCCTTCTACGCGGCGTTTCAGCCCGCGGCCGGCGCTGCCGCGGGCTATGCATCGAACATCGCTCCGAACCGCGACATGCTGGTCAACGCCGTCACGGCGATCGACCGGGCTTCGTCCGCGCTGCGCCGCGTGGTGCTGGTCACCGGCACGAAATACTATGGCTCACACCTCGGGCCGTTCCGGACGCCGGCGCGCGAGGGCGATCCGCGCCACAGCGGTCCCAACTATTATTTCGACCAGATCGATTGGCTCGCCGCCTTCCAGCGCGGCAAGCGCTGGGACTTCGTGGAGCTGCGGCCGCAGACCTTGTGCGGCTTTGCGCCGGGCACGCCGATGAGTCTGGCGCCGGCGATCGCGGTCTACGCCGCGATCAGCAAGGAGCTCGGACTGCCGCTACACTTTCCGGGCAAGCCCGGCGCCTATGCGTCGATCTATCAGGTCACCGCATCGGAGCACTTCGCCAACGCGGCGCTGTGGGCGGCGGGCGAGCCGCGCTGCGCCCTCGAAGCCTTCAACATCACCAACGGCGATTATTTCCGCTGGCAGAACCTGTGGCCGAAGCTCGCCGCCGCGTTCGATATGCCAGCCGGCGGCGTCGAGACCCTAAGCCTGACCGCGCAGATGGCGGACAAGGCGCCGCTCTGGCGCGCCATGACGGAGAAGCATGGGCTGAAGTCCTATGCCTTCGATGAGCTGGTCGCCTGGCCGTTTGCCGATTACGTGTTCGGCTGCGACTGGGACGTGATGTCGGACGTCACCAAGTCCCGCCGCTTCGGCTTTAACGACGTGGTCGACAGCGAGGAGATGTTCGTGCGGCTGATGCGCCAGTTCCGCGCGGAGCGGATCGTGCCGTGAGGTGGTGACGGTGACGGGCCCGGCCGCGTGGAACGCCCTTAGGGGCGCTAACCCACCATGCGACTATACGCTACAACTTCTGGAGAGATATCCAGGCCGTCAAAGGGGGACATGACAAAATCGATGACGCCGAGGAGACCCGGAGACACCTCCTGGCCGGTGGGGCAGCTGCCCTGCTCACCAGCTCTGGGCGCGCTCCGGCACGCCAGCGCCCAGGCGGCCAGCGGGCTGGACCACGCCGTATTCACCGAGCTCTCGCCCGAGTCGAAGCTCCTGAAAGGCGGCTGGAACACGCGCGTCTTCACGAACACCGATTCGCGCAAAGGCAATGCGATCCAGTGCGATTTTGCCACCGGCATCGTGACGGTTGCACCGGGCCTCTATCACATCAGCGCCATGTCCATCGTCGCCTATAACAGCGGCGGCGAGCCACCGAAATGACCACGATCCGCTCCCACGCCTCGGCCGGGTACTGCCGGCTGCGCACGCTTGGCTCAAGCCCCGTCGTCGATCGCGGCATGCGCGACGTCGGCAACGACGACCCCAGCGTCATATCTATTGGTAGCCCATGTAGCGCCAGCCTTACCCCGAGCCTCCTCGAAGCCTATTTCGAAACCAACAGGCCGGCGCGGTTGATTCTCGAGCATCAAGCGGGAAGCAATCCCGAACCGATCTATCTGCGCGTCTTCACCCAGAATTCGAAGTGGCACGCGGTGGCCAGGATCGGCATCCGGAAGATTTAGGGAGAACCGCATCCGCCGCGGCTCGTAGCCCTACACCTCCACCGCGATCTCGGCGGCTCTTGCGCCATCCTGGCGAAGGTCGCAAAGAAGGCCGCCGCCAAGTGACGGGTGAGCACGTAGGGCGGATTGGCGAAGCGTAATCCGCCAGCTTCACCAAGGCGGGGGGTTACGCCTTCGGCTAACCCGCCCTACAAACTGAGCGCATCATCCGCGACGCACATCCATGAAAAAAATCGGCTTCCTCTCCTTCGGCCACTGGACGCCATCGCCGCAGTCGCAGACGCGATCGGCGGCCGACGCGCTGCTGCAATCGATCGATCTCGCGGTCGCGGCCGAGGAGCTCGGCGCGGACGGCGCCTATTTCCGGGTGCATCACTTCGCCCGCCAGCTCGGCTCGCCGTTCCCGCTGCTGGCGGCGTGCGGCGCGCGGACCAAGCGGATCGAGATCGGCACCGCGGTGATCGACATGCGCTACGAGAACCCGATGTACATGGCGGAGGACGCAGGCAGCGCCGACCTCATCGCCGGCGGCCGCCTGCAGCTCGGTATCAGCCGAGGGTCACCGGAACAAGTGATCGACGGCTTCCGCTACTTCGGCTACGCCCCGCCCGAGGGGATGAGCGATGCCGAGATGGCGCGGCGCCACACCGAGGTGTTCCTCGAGGTGCTGAAGGGCGAGGGCTTCGCGCGCCCCAACCCGCAGCCGATGTTCCCGAACCCGCCGGGCCTGTTGCGCCCCGAGCCGCACTCGGAGGGCCTGCGCGAGCGCATCTGGTGGGGCGCCGGCACCAACGCCACCGCGGAATGGGCGGCCAAGGCCGGGCTGAACCTGCAGAGCTCGACGCTCAAGAAAGACGAGAGCGAAAGGCCGTTTCACGTCCAGCAGGCCGAGCAAATCCGGATCTTCCGCACGGCGTGGCAGGCGGCTGGGCACGCGCGCGAGCCGCGGGTGTCGGTGAGCCGCAGCATCTTTGCGCTGGTCGACGACCGCGACCGCATGTACTTCGGGCGCGACAGCGAGAGCGAGGACCAGATCGGCTTTCTCGGCGACAACACGCGCGCGATCTTCGGCAAGAGCTACGCCGCCGAGCCGGACGTGCTGGTCGATGAGCTCGCGAAGGACGAAGCGATCGCCGAGGCCGACACGCTGCTGCTCACCGTGCCCAATCAGCTCGGGGTCGACTACAACGCACATGTCATCGAGGCAATTTTGAAGCATGTCGCGCCGGGTCTGGGATGGCGCTGATGCTGGCCAGCAAGCTGCGCGCCCATCCTTGGAGACGTGCTCCTTCGGAGCGCTCCTCAGGATGAGGCGGAGATACGGATAGCGGTCGCTCCTGAAGCGGTGCCGCGCCAGCGCCGGTACCGCCGGCGGCACTTGTCATTGCGCCGCAGCCGGCTGCATCATCGAAAGGCCGCAAAGGAGCATCCCATGACTGCATTCAACGTCGTGCGCTTTCGGGTAAAGCCTGGACGCGATCAGGAGTTTCTGGACGCGCACAATTCGATCGGCGGCAACTGGCCGGGCATCAGGCACGTCAACATCATCAAGACCGGCGATCAGACCTACTGCATCATCGCCGAGTGGACCGATCGGACGCGATCGTCAACGCGCGGCCGCAGATGATCGCGACCCTGAATTCGTTCCGTGACACGCTGGAGGATCTGGGCGGCGGGCTGGGCGTCACTGACCCGGTGTCCGGGCCGGTGGTTCTGGCGCTGAAATAGCGGCCGTAGCCCGCATGAGCGCAGCGACATGCGGGACCAGCGTCGCAACGGAATTGTGAATCCCGGATTTCGCTCCGCTCATCCGGGCTACTTGTTGATAGGCCGCCCCCTGGCGGCCGGATGAATTCGACATAGATTTCCCGCCATGAGCGACACCAAGGCGCTGTTCGAGACGCTGCGGGCATCGGCCGATCCGCAGGTCGTGGCTGCGATCGAGACGCTGGTCGGCGAGGGCACCGACCGGGCGCTGTGCCGCGTCAATGCGCTCGGTCTTCGCGGCCGAGCGCAGCCTCGATGAGGAAAAGGTGATCGGCGGCTTTCTGCATGCCGCGCGGCTCGGCCTGTTCGAGCTCTCCTGGAACGTGCTGTGCCCGGCTGCGGCGGCGTGCTCGACACCACGCAGACGCTCAAGTCGATGCGCAAGGAAGCTACGATTGCGCGCTGTGCGCCTGCGGCTATGAGCCGACCCTCGACGAGATGGTCGAGGTCACGTTCACGGTGAGTCCCGCGGGTGCGCCACATCGCGGCGCACGATCCGCATTTGCTGCCGATCGTGGAATACTTCCGGCAGATCTTCTGGGGCTCCGGGGTCGATCTGCCCGAGACCGGCCTCGACGAGCTGATCGAGGAGATCACGCTCGATGCCATCGAGCTGGCGCCCGGCGAAAAAGCCTCGATGTCGCTGCAGCTGCCGGCGGAGTTCATCATCGTGTTCGAGCCGGTGACGCATGCCGCGCACTTCATCGACGTCAAGGGCGAGCCGACCCGCGAGCGGCAGAGCCTGGCGATGATCTTCAACAAGATGCATGCGCCGACCGGCACCACCGAGCTGCGCCCCGGCCCGCTGCGGCTGTCGTTCGACAATCGCACCGACGTGCGCACGCTGCCGTCGGTGTGGATCGCCGGCGAGAAGCTGCACCATCTGCTCGGCAAGCGCCGGCCATTTCTCACCGCCAAGCGATTGCTGACCAACCAGACCTTCCGCGACATCTATCGCACCGACACGCTTGACGTCGACCAGGGCCTGAAGATCACCAGCCTGACGTTCCTGTTCACCGACCTCAAAGGCTCGACCGCGCTGTACGACCGGGTCGGCGACGTGGTCGCCTACGACCTGGTGCGCCAGCACTTCCGCGTGCTGCAGGAGATCGTGGCGTCGGAGGCGGGCGCAGTGGTCAAGACGATCGGCGATGCGGTGATGGCGACGTTCCCGACGCCAGACCGCGCGCTCGCCGCGGCGCTGCGCATGCGCAACTCGGTGCGCACCATCAA
>CAWBFG010000009.1:0-37773 GCA_963787955.1 uncultured Alphaproteobacteria bacterium
ACGAGAGATTTGGCCCGTGGTGGCGGGCTTCACCAGCGCGGGGGTACTGATGCTTCTGTGCGTCGCTTCTCTCGGATGGTCGGTCGTATGGCTAATTAAATTTGCCGGCGGCTTGCCCTGAGGACACGTCACTTCCCCCGGCGGCATCACGATCGTAAGTCTGCTTCCGGCCTGGGTCGAGACCTTCCATGATGCCTCCCGCCTCTTCGCGGGAGAAGCGCAGATTGGCCAGCCGACGCACGATAAAGCGATGCTGCGGGCTGCCCTCGACGGCTTCATACTTGCGCTTGATTAGGTCGGCGATGGTTTTCCTCAGGTCGGCGAGGTCGTCCGTCCTCGATGTGGGGGTCGATGTCCATCCGCGATCCGAAAACCCAGCGCCGTGCTGACGACGAAATCAGGCTTGGCGATCTCGGCAGAAACATGGCGCAATGTTAACAAGCTGCCCTCGACACGTTGCCAGGATCGCGCCAACCTGAACCGCCCACGGAACGATCGCGCAGGCCTGATGAGGCCCATGCAGGCAAGCACACGGCGTCGAAGTCGGACCAGCCGACCATTGCCGCCGTCAGCGCGCTTCGCCGCGATGCGCACTCATGCCGACCAGCACCAGGCGAACGACGTATAATTCGCTGCGCGCGGGCATGAAAAAGCCCCGCAAGCGGCAGGGAATAACACCGCGCGGGGCCTAGAATCGGGGAAACGTAGCAAGGCCAATCTAGCATCAGCCCCGCCATGCGCATCCGCAGAGCCAGGTACCTGAAACACGGAAAGCCGATCACACTGGCGTTTGTTAAGTGCGTTGCCGACCAGCACCCTGAAGCTGCTACTACTGCCTACACGCAGCCGCCAGCGCCGGAACCGCCCAAGTTCAATCCGGAACGTCGCGTGCCGCGCCTGATCACAAAATTCACCGCGGAAGACCGCATCCTATATGAACGGGCAATTCGCCGGTTTCTGCGCCGCCACGGATGACCGCGCGATCCATTCGCAAGGTGCTCGGCAAGCCTGAACCGCCACGCCCGGACCAAGCGCAATATGAAGCGGTCATGCGCCGGATCATGCGCGAAGGCGCGTGAAACATCGCGACAAATCGTTCACGGCGCATTCTCCCAGCGCCGCTTCGTTTCTTGATAACTCTCTTCAACACCTTTCCAAGTCTCCTCCCGCCAGTTGCTGTCGCGTATCCACGCCCAAGTCAGAAAGCCAATCAGAACGGATGCGGTGGACATTAACTGACCCACATTCTCGCATAAAAGAAAATCCCGACGACAAAACCCATCGCGCATACGACCAAGACGAATTTAGCATTGTCTCGGCCTACTTGGCTTTCCGCTCGCCTTCGTTTCGCCTCAGCGATTCTGAACTCGATTTCATACAAGCTCATGCCCGAACCCTCACCGTTAGCCGTTCGATGATCTAGTTTCCGCGCTTATCGTTAGCCTCCCTCAATTTTTCCGCTTCACGCGCCGATTGCAAACACGTAAGAACCTCGACATAGCTCTCCTGGGTGCGTGTTTGCGTGGCAATTGAAACGCATAACGTGCGGCTCCTGGAACGAGAATTGCGTCCAGTCGTTTTCGAGCTTGGCGCGCGCAGTCTGTTCTTCTCTCATACAATCTTGCAGCTTTGCGTCCATGCTGTCGCCCATCCTTGCCGCGGCGCGGCAGCTCGGCTCAACGTTGAGCTTCGGAACAGTGTCGGCGGTCGCACTAAGGGTTGAAACGGCCAAAACTGCTGTCAGTGCCAGAAGCCTGCCGATCATGACCCATACCCCTATCGTCTATATGTCGTTGTTTACTTGTCCAATTTAGGACCGGGCGGCGCATTCACTTGGTCAATGCATCCGCATTGGCTCTCATTCTAAACGTCGGACGAAGGTGCCAACAGCCTGAACGGCTAGCCGAGGCTGATATGCCGGCCTCGGCTAGCCCAACTCCGCGATAACTTGCCCGCTGTCCAACGTAGCCAGGGCGCATCCCATCCCCTCTGCCTAGACCCCTTTATCGTATAACCGCTCACAGTCTATGTTGGGTCACGACCGGCGGGGCTAAGGACCGATGATAAAGTCTGAACTCGTGCAGCGAATTTCGACTGCCAATCCACACCTGTATCATCGCGATGTCGAAAATATCGTCGCCACTGTTCTAAATGAGATCACCGGAGCGCTGTCGCGCGGCGACCGCGTGGAGGTGCGCGGGTTCGGTGCTTTCTCGGTGAGGACTCGCCCCGCCCGAATGGGCCGCAATCCTCGCACGGGTGCGTATGTGCAGGTAGAGAAGAAGAATGTGCCGTTCTTCAAGCCTGGCAAGGAATTGCGCAAACGGCTCAACAAAGAAGGCTAGTCGGCTCTGGCGGAGATCGATCGTGTCATCGCGGCCGGTGTGCGCTTTGGCTGCGTGCTGGCGGATGCCGGTTATGGACTGAGCGCGCCGTTCCGTCAGGGGCTCACAGCTCGCAACCTGGCCTGGGCGGTCGGTATTCCGCGGCACCTCAAGGTTTACCCTGCCGCTGTGCGGATGATCTGGCCGGTTGCCAAGCGCGGTCGTCCCCGTCAGCGGCACGTCCCAGACATTCTATCGATACCGGCCGAAGACATGCTGGCCAATGCCAAATGGCACACCATCAGTTGGCGCATCGGCACGAAAGGAAAGCTCAAGGCTCGTTTTGCTGCTGTCCGCGTGCGCATCGCCGACGGACCGCCGCAACGGATCAGGGACAAGGGCCAGCAACATCTGCCAGGGGACGAGGCTTGGCTCATCGGCGAACACAGGATGTCAGGAGAGAGGAAATACTACCTCGTCAACCTGCCGGCAGAGACGGACCTGCGCACCCTAGCCGCCACCATCAAGGCGCGATGGATCTGCGAGCAGGCGCATCAGCAACTGAAGGAAGAACTCGGTCTCGATCACTTCGAGGGGCGATCCTGGCAAGGCCTTCACCGTCATGCACTCATGACGATGATCGCTTACGCCTTCCTCCAGTATCGCCGTCTCGCAACAACAGGACGGAAAAAAAAGAATCAACGGGCCGCCACCTCAACCGACTTTGCCAGCCGTGCGCCGCGCCATCCTCGAACTCATCGCTCGACTACCGCTGCAGCGATGCCCGCATTGCCGAAAATGGATTTGCAGCGAGCAGCGGCTTGAGTAGATCTGCCAAAGTAGTGCTAGTGTCCTGTTTCTGAAATTTCTAGGCATTCATGCCCCGGCATGATTCCCTCTCTGCATCGGCTTGATTCGGAGGCGGCAATGGCGGGGCCTAGAGCAGTAGCGATTGTTCTCAGCGACGGGGAGCGCGGCGAACTGGAAAGGCGCGTGCGGCGTCGCAAGATCGCGCATGCCGATGCGATGCGTGCCCAGATTGTCCTTCTGGCAGCGGATGGCCTGAATAATTGCGCCATCGCGGAGGAAGTCGGCTCCTCGCGGATGACGGTCATGACATGGCGCAAACGGTTTGCTTCGAGGCGCCTCGATGGTCTCGATGACGAGCCGCGCTGCGGCGCACCGCGCAGGATCGGGGACGATAAAATTGCCGATGTGGTGACGAAGACCCTTGAAACAATGCCGTCCCACGCGACGCATTGGAGCACACGCTCGATGGCAAAGGCATCCGGGCTGTCCGTTTCGACCGTGCATCGCATCTGGAACGCATTCTCGCTGCAGCCTCATCGCAGCGAGACCTTCAAGCTTTCGACTGATCCACAGTTCGTTGAGAAGGTGCGAGACATCGTTGGCCTCTACCTTGACCCGCCGGAGCGCGCTTTGGTGCTTTGCGTCGATGAAAAGAGCCAAATTCAGGCGCTTGACCGCACGCAACCACTGCTGCCGATGCGCCCCGGCCAAGCCGAGCGGCGAACCCATGACTATGAGCGTCATGGTGTCACCACCTTGTTCGCCGCTCTCGATGTGAAGGCGGGGACAATCGTCGGGAAATGCATGTCGCGACACCGCGCGCGAGAATTCCGCAAATTCCTCGACGAGATCGAGCGGAACGTTCCGGCCAACCTCGATATCCATGTCGTCATGGATAACGCGTCGAGCCATAAGACCAAGCTCATCCGCGCGTGGTTCGCCAAGCGCCGCCGCTGGCATGTTCACTTCACGCCGACATCCTCATCCTGGATCAATCAGGTCGAGCGTTTCTTCGCGCTCCTCTCAGAGCAGCAGATCAAACGGGGTGTGCATCGATCGACGGCCGAGCTGGAAGCAGCGATCAACACCTATATCAAGATCTGTAACGCCGATCCAAAACCGTTCCGATGGATAAAATCTGCCGACGACATCCTCGCTTCGATCGAACGCTTCTGCCGCCGAACAATCAGCGATCATGAAACAGCTGCATAGAAACTTCAAAATCAGGACACTAGTGTCCTGTTTCTAAAATTTCGCGGTAGGGGCGTGCCCTCCGCATGATGGCGTAAGACGACGTTGGCGGATCAATGTTGCAAACGCGGTCGCCCTTTCGGGCGCTCGCATAAAATCGGACGATCTCACCACCGCCACCGTCCCGGCAGGGACGACTTTTCCCGCTGTGTCGCGGGAACCCCCGTGATCTCCTTTTGAGCGTTATGCGGCGATTGCCTTCTTCGACCAGTTGAACTCTGTCCCGTCTATCCACATGCGGTGCAGGATGACCGCAAGCTTACGCGCGACCGCTACCTTGGCCTTGCGGAGCCCATTGCGCTTGATAGAGTCTCGTCCCCCAAGCCTTGAGTGCTGACCATTTCGGCACGCGGGTCAGCAGCACGCCGGCTGCTTCGAACAGATACATCCGGAGCATGGCGTCACCGCACTTTGAGATGCGGCCTGACCAATCGAGCTGGGGGGGGGGGGGGGGGGGGGGGGGGGGGGGGGGGGGGGGGGGGGAAGGGGGGGGGGGGGAGGGGGGAGGGGGGGGGGGGGGGGGGGGCGGGGGATGCGGGCTGTCGGTCGGAGGGGGGGGAAGGAGGGAGGGGGAGGGGGGGGGCGCGGGAGGGGAGGGGAGGGGGGGAGGGGAGGGGGGGGAAAGGAGGGGGGGAGGGAGAGGGGGGAGAGGAGAGGGGGGGAGGGGGGGGGGGAGGGGGGGGGAGGGGGGGGAGGGGGGGAGGAGGGAAGAGAGCAGCACGACAATGGGGGGGGGGGGAGGGGAGCGAGCCAAGAGGGAGGGGAGTGAGGGGAAGAGGGGGAGGAGGAATGGGGAGGGTAAGGGATATGGGGGAGGGGGGTGGTGGTCTCCGGAGGCGTGCTGGTCAATCCGACATAGGCGCCCACACTTCTCCATCGCTTGAAGCGCGCCGGATCATCAATCGTCGCCTTGAAGCAGAGCGCGGTGATCGGACCGACGCCAGGCGCGGTCATGAAGCTGCGAACCTGCGCATCATGGCGGGCCAGCTTCTGAACCTTGTGGTCGAGACCGTCGACTTGCTGCTCTATGGCATGGCGAGCCTCGAGCAGCGGCCTGACCGCGGCGATCAGCTCGGGACGCCCCTCGATCAGCTCCTCGGCTCGCACGGCGAAGACGTTGAACTTGGCACGGCCGATGACGTGACCAAAGTTTTTGAGTAGGCCGCGAACCTGGTTCTCAAGATCCCGCTTGATCTTGACCAGCAACGCACGGCTCGCCAGCAGCGCCCTGACTGAGTGGCTGTCGAGATCCTTGACGCGCACCTCCTTGAACCAACCGGTCTGCATAATACGGGCAATTCCGGCCGCATCATTGCGATCGCTTTTGTTGATCTGCATCTTGAGCACTGCCTTGGCGTGCCGCGCGGCGATGCAGATCACTGGCAGGCCGAACCGCTTGAGCTCTGTCCATAGCCATGTCGCCGTTGGGCCGGTCTCGAGGCCGATCCGAACCGCACCCGGCGCTTTCAATCTTACGAACGCGGTAATCATCTCTGGAACAGATTCGACTACGCCCTCGTGCACAATCAATCCCGTCTGGTTCACCACGCAGATTGATGTCTGCTTCAACGACACGTCCAGTCCAACATAGTATTCCATTGGCGTTCTCCATCGCTGCGAGACCACATGAGGATGGCCTCATACGTTCCTGGAGAGCTGATTCCCAAAGCCTGAGTATGGCTCGATCCCGGAATTACCCCATGTTGCAAAAGTCGTTTTGCACTGGTGATCAAAATTCTGCTGGGCTGCAGGCGCGGCGTTCGCGTAAGGATGTGAGGGACCTCATCGCCTCACGTCAAACTCACAGGCGACTTCGGTAACGCGATTGAGGATACACAAATCGGCGGTCGCTTCCCGCTTCGTGGTTTCGCGAAAAATTCGTAGCTCTGCAACTTTCGACTTTTGCAACACAATCTGCCAATACCCGACATCGACGGCTATTCAATCCCCTCGTCGGCGCGGCGCGCGGCAGGCACGGCAATGTCGAGCGCCTCGAGCGCGTGCATCCGCTGGTGCTCACCCATAAGCAGCTCGACCGGGTGTTGAGCGAGATCGAGGCCGATCTTTTTTGAAAGCGTCACTCTGTCCGGAAACCGTGCGAGGAAAACCTCATTCATTCCACCGTCCAGTTCGCTGTAAATTGGGGCGGCTGGCACGTTGTCTTCAAGCAATTGCGCGTATTGGAGCTCGTCGGCGCGCTGTTTCTCCAGCGCCCGCTGCGCGATTTTCGGATCCACGACAAAGGCAGGGCATTTGCCGGTGGGGTTGAACACAAGAGGCTTGCGTGAATTCGGGGGACGTTGCGCATCGAATACATAGCGGCGGTTGCACACATCCACCTTGGGTTCGAGATGCGTCGCCTCGAAGTGATCGCTGCCGATCTTGAGCATCGTCCAGAACGGCAAGTTCGGATTGTTTCGATGCCGCGCCAGATTCGCCGGCGTCATGCGGAACGGATAGGCCTGGACCTGGAATGACTGCCGGGCACCCAGAAATAACTCGCGCGCGAGCGCATAAATCTCGCTGATCTGTTCGTCGCTCATGGCATGGCAACCAACCGACCAGCAGTCGCCGTGAATCATAATCAAGCTGCCGTCGCGGTTGTTCGCCTTGTCGAAGCTGTTGGGGTAACCGATGTTGATCGAAAGATAGTAGCTGGAGTGGGGATTCATCAGCTCGGGCGTCACTCGATAGAACCCCTCAGGAGTTTGGCGGTCGCCCTCCCGTAACTTCGGCCCAAGATCGCCCGACCACCGGCAAATCGGATAGGTCTTGAGGATCTGGAAGCTGCCGGTGGTGTCCTGTTTCCAGACTTCAAGCTCCGCCTCTTCCTTGAAAACGCGCACAAGGATCGGTGAATGTTTCGGCATCTTCTTTTGCTGGAGCAGCGAGAGCAGCTCGGGCGGTAGGTTCTTTGTTGCCTTGGCCGGCAACTTTGTTGCCTTGGTCGGCAACCGATTGCTGTTTTCGCCAAGGCACGTGACCGGCGTCAACGCCGCGGCAAAAGCCGCCGTCAGCACAAGCGCACGGAGTACCGTGGCGCGGATCATTGCTGTACCCCGCCGCGAGGACTCAGCCGCGCCGCGCCGCCTTGATTGCGGCGACGTCGATCTTCTTCATACCCATCATCGCATCAAAAGCTCGTTTTGCTTCATCGCCGCCGGCCGCCAGCGCCTCGGTCAGCACACGCGGTGTGATTTGCCACGATACGCCCCACTTGTCCTTGCACCAGCCGCACGCGCTCTCCTGGCCGCCATTGCCGACGATGGCGTTCCAGTAGCGGTCGGTCTCGGACTGATCGTCAGTGGCGATCTGGAACGAGAAGGCTTCGTTATGTTTGAACGCGGGACCGCCGTTGAGGCCGATACAAGAGACGCCAGCAACTTTGAATTCGACTGTCAGCACATCTCCCTTCTTGCCGGATGGGTAGTCACCGGGTGCACGGAGGATGGCACCCACCGCGCTGTCGGGAAAAGTTTCGGCATAAAAGCGAGCAGCGGCCTCGGCATCCTTATCGTACCAAAGGCAAATCGTGTTCTTTGCCATTGCATGTCCTTTCGTTGTGATCACCGCACGCGCATTGAAGGCCAAAACGTCCTTCGCGTTGATTTCGCGTGATCAATATAGGAGTTTTGATCCGTCGGCATCGCTGATTCTATCACTACCGCGTGGCTTGCTACTTGCCGTCCCGGACGTCGCTGCGCTCCGTCCGGGCGACCGCCTCGACCGGTCCGGCCTCCGACAGCCAGCGGGCAACGCTGCGTAAATCAGCAACGGCCTTCACGTCCGACCAGTCGATTTTCGGATGCGCCTTGCGCAGGTCGGCAACCTTCTGATCATAAAGCGCAAGCTTGAGCGGCTCCAGGTTGCCGCAGCTGGAGCCCCAATTCGGCTCGAACGCCCCGCTCGATATGCGCTCGGTGACGCGGATCTCGCAGCCGCGCGGCGGCTGCACAATCAAAATCAGCTCTCGCAGGATCGATTCCGCCGACCTCAGGATCACGCCGCCCTCCTGGCTGAGCCGTCAGAGCAAACTACGGCGGGCGAAATGAAATCTGAAATCTGGCTAAGTGAGGGCAGGCGGCAAGAGCTGAGGAAATCCGCGCGGCAAAATGGTTTGCGGTGGTTTAAAGCGCCGTTGTCACACTTCGCTAGCCACAATCTCGGTGTCATGCCCGCGAACGCGGGCATCCAGTACATGCTGACAGATCAGTGATTACTGGGTCCCCGCTTTCGCGGGGACGACAGTCAAGGTTTCTGCTAAAATCCTGCGCATGAACACACCCGCCAATGTCACACTTCCCACCGCCGCCGATGTCGCCGCCGCCGCGGCGCGCATCAAGGGCGTCGCGCTGCGCACGCCGCTGATCAGCTCGCCCGCGCTCGACGCGTTGACCGGCGCGCGCATCTTCCTCAAGGCCGAGACCTTGCAGCGCACCGGCTCGTTCAAGTTCCGCGGCGCTTACAACAAGATTTCGCAGATCCCGCCGGAGCGCAAAGCGGCCGGCGTGGTCGCCTATTCGTCCGGCAATCATGCGCAGGGCGTGGCCCATGCCGCGGCGCTGTGCGGCGTTCCCGCCGTGATCGTGATGCCGTCGGACGCGCCGCTGCCGAAGCGGCAGCGCACCGCGGCATTCGGCGGCGAGGTCGTGCTGTATGACCGCGACCGCGAAGACCGCGCCGGCATCGCGCGCGAAATCGCTGCCAAGCGAGGCGCAACCTTGGTGCCGCCGTTCGACGACCCGATGATCATCGCCGGGCAGGGCACCGCGGGCCGCGAGATCGCCGAGGACCTCGAAGCGCTGGGCATCAAGCCCGATCTCGCGGTGATCGGCGCGTCCGGTGGTGGACTCGCAGCCGGAATCACGCTGGCGCTCAAGGCGCATTTCCCGGCGCTGAAGGTCTATACCGCGGAGCCAGAGGGATTCGACGACACCGCACGCTCGTTCAAGTCCGGCCAGCGCGAGCGCAATCCGAAGATGAGCGGCACGATCTGCGATGCGCTGATGACCGAGACGCCGGGCGTCATCACCTGGGAGATCAACCGCAAGCTGATCGGCGAGGGCGTCGCGGCAAGCGATGAAGAAGTCGGCCGCGCGGTCGCGTTCGCGTTCCGCGAGCTCAAGCTGGTGGTGGAACCCGGAGGCGCCATAGGCCTTGCGGCGCTGCTCGCCGGTAAGCTCGACATCAAGAACAAGGTGGTGGTCGCCGTGCTGTCCGGCGGCAACGTCGATCCCGAGCTGTTTCAGCGGCTGATCGCGGCGTAGGGTTGGGTTCGCCGGGCACAGCGCGTTCAACGCAATGTCCCGGCGAACCGGTTCTGTCGGTCAATGTCGTTGTTGATCGCGGTTACGGGCGCTGGCCTTCGCGAACCATGCACGCCTTGTAAGCCGCAATGCGATCGCTTTGGGTTGACATGCCCTCGCCCGGAAATTGTTTGTGCGCCTCCGCGACGCACTTTCCGATCGCCGCGTCGCGTTGTGGGGAGTCTTGAGCAAGAGCCTGCGAGGCGAAGGCCGTGACAGAAAGTCCCACCAACAGTGCAAGGAAAGTCCTCATGTTCGTCTCCTTCGAGTTGAAAGTGCTTTCGTCTGTAGTCCTCCCTTGCGTCGTCCAACCGAGAAAAGCCGACTGACGCCCCAGATTGTGCGCCTCGTCTCACCCCGCGCGATATTGCCCTTTGGGGCAGTCCGACGAACGCCAGCGGCGGTAATTGCCGATAACATCTGCGTTGGCAGGTCGAACCGGTGGGCGCACGTTGCTGCAACGACGCGGCGCCTCTAGCATTCCTGGATTGGCCTAGCTTTTCGTGCGCGAGGCGGAGCAAGTGGAATCGCCTGGCTCACTCGAACAGTGCGATCTTCTCCTCATCGCTCATCGCCTTCAGCGGCGCGAGCGGATCGACGGGCGTCGGCGTCGCGGGCGAAAGCACAGGGCGGGGTGCTGGAGGTTCCGGCGCGGGCGCCACGGCCGCTGGAATTTCTGCCGGCGCGGGGTCGGGTTGTTCGGCCGGCGCGGGAGCGGGTGGTTCGATCGGCGTCGACACCAGCATGGCAGGCTGTTCCCAGATCACCGGCCCGGGCGAAGCAGCTTCGGTCTGCGCGACCGGTTCATCGGACTCGACCGGTTCGGCGGGCTCCGCCGCAACGATCAACGGATTGTGGTCGAGCAGGAAGGTCGCCGCCGGGTCGGGCTCCGCATCCGGCACCGGACCGAACAGCAATGCATCCCGATCGAGATCGTTCGCCGGCGCCTCGATCGCGTGCGGCACGAAGGGCTGCGGCGCGTTGGGGCCCACGGCCGCGGTCGCGGCACCATCATCCGGCTCGGACGGATCGGCCGGCGGCATGACGACGATCGGCGCTACGCGGGCGGACGGCGCTGTCGCTTCGGCGGGTGACGGATCGGCGCGTGCTTCGTCAGGCGGCGCCGGGACCGGTGATGCCAGGGCTTCGATGGGCGTGAGATCCGCCTGAGCGTCGATGGCGGGCGGCTCCGCCGCGGACTTGAACTCCCTGGGCTCGAAGATGACGGCCTTGCCGACCTCGGGCGGCAGATACGGCACCGCCTCCATGCGCGCGTAGCTCGACAGCAGTTCGATCTCCGGCATGCTGGGCCCGGTCGCTGCGGCAACGCTCGGCAGGGGGAACACGTCCGGCTCGGACAACGCGGCCCGTGGGGGCGATGGCTCGGTGTCCTGCGGTTCGGCAATCGGCGATTCCGATGCCGCCGTGATCGGCATGGACGCTGCGAGCTCTTCCACCATGGCTTCGAGCATGGCGACTGTGGTAGCCGGACCCGTGCTTGCGGGCGCAACGGCTTCACTTGTTGCCGCTGCATCCGGATCGTTGGCACGACCGAGCTGCGAAACCACCTCGGACACGGTCGGGACGTGATCGGATTCCTCCGGTGCCGACGTTGGTGCAGCTGCGTCATCGTCGACCACGCAGCGCGTCAAGCAACGCGCTGTTCTTCGGCGGTTCGTTGCTCCGGTTCGGAGGATGGACGCGCGGGCACAGCCGCGGCCGCAACGCAAGCCGGCGCCGCGGTATCCCGGCTGGCGAGCACCGTGATCAGCTCAATCCGGATTTCCAGGTCGCGCAGCAGCACGACCAGCTCGTCGTCCAGCACGCCCTTGGCGTCCAAACCCGAACGGAGCTGACCGACCGCGGTCGCCAACTCGCCGAGATCGTGCTGCAGTCGTGGGTCTGCTTTGCGGCCATCCCGCGCGGTGGCTTCGATTCGTTCGAACGCGGCCAGCACACGGTCGGCATCGCTGCCCGCTGCGGCCGCCGGCTCCGACGCCGGTGAGGGACGCGCCAAAAGCCTCTTGGATGGGGGCTCGTTGGACATGCGCGAACCGCTGTGAGAAGTCTCCACCAATCTGCACGATCACCCCGGGACCGCAATCCGTTCGATGGCCCACCAGCCCCAGCTATCCACCGATCGATTTGCTTTCAAGCTAGGGCTGTTCTACGCGGCCTATTTCCTGTTCGGCGGCATTCAACTGCCGTTTTTCCCGCTTTGGCTCGAGGCGCGCGGCCTCGACGCCGGCATGATCGGGCTCACCATCGCCGCGGCGATGATCGTTCGCATCATCGCGGTTCCCCTCATCACCCGCGTCGCCGACCGCCACCGCGCGCTGAAAACGAGCCTGGTGATCGCCAGCATCGCGAGCGCGCTGGCGATGGCAGTGGTCGGGTTGGTTGAGGGCACGGTCGCGATCCTGATCGCCTACGCGATCGCCGCGATCGCGTTCTCGCCGCTGCTGTCGCTGACCGACGCCTATGCGCTCAACGGCCTCGGCGCGCGGGGGCGCGCCTATGGGCCGGTGCGCCTGTGGGGCTCGGTCGCGTTCATCGCCGCCAATATCGTCGCTGGCGCGCTGCTCGCCGTCGTCGCGCCGGGTCATCTGATCTGGCTGATCGTCGCCGCGTTGGCCGTGACCGTCATTGTCGCGACCCTGCTCGATCCTCTCGACGCGCCGCTGTCGCCTGCGAGCGCGGCGGTTGTGTCGCCACGGCTGTTGTGGCGGCAGCCGGCGCTGATCGCGGTCGCCGCGGCGGCAAGCCTCACGCAGGGCAGCCACGCGCTGTTCTACGGCTTCTCGACGCTGGAATGGCGCGCCGCCGGCCTCGACGGCGTCACCATTGGCGTGCTCTGGGGTCTCGGCGTGGTGGCCGAGATCGTGCTGTTTGCGCTTTCGCCACGGCTGTCTGCGGTGCTCAACCCGCCAGCGCTGATGGCGATCGGCGCCGCCGGTGCGATCGTGCGCTGGGCCGCGATGGCGTTCGATCCGCCGCTTGCCGCGCTGCCGGCGCTGCAAATTCTGCATGCGGCGTCGTTCGGCGCGGCGCATCTCGGCGCCATGGGGTTCCTGGCCCGCGCGGTGCCGAAGGATCTCGCGGCAACCGCGCAGGGCCTCCTCGCGACCGTGTCGGGGATCGTGATGGCGGCGGCGACCGGCCTGTCGGGCCTGATCTACGCGGCGTCGGGCAGCCTCGCCTATTTGGCGATGGCGGCGATGGGCATCAGCGGGCTCGCCTGTGCGCTCATCGCGCAGCGGCTTTGGCGGCGGGGTTAGGGGGACTTATTGCCTTGTGCGCGATCTTTTCCGAAAACCGGTTCCCACTTTCGGGATCACGCCCTAGCGGCAGGCCGGATACATGGACGCGAGCTCGCGGCCACGCAGGAAGATCATCTTCGACGACAGGCCGCCGCGCGAGTTGATCCAGCGCCGCAGGTGCGCGGGATAGACCTCCCACAGCGCCTGGGTGCCGACCGCGCTCGGGACCGGGCGTCCGGCCGGCCCGGGCATCCAGGCGGCATGGAAGCCCAGCATGGCCCGCTGGGTGACGCAGATGCGCTCCCGGGGCACGATGCCCAGCACCAGGGTGCAGGCCGACAGGCAGGCGCCGTCGATCATCACCCGGTCGCCAGAGCTGCGCACGGCGGAATAGGCTTCGACATAGGTGCCGATCCGGCCGCCGACGTCGTCGGTGATCCGAACCACTGCCGATGAACTTGTTGCTGAAAGCGCCACGACCGCAGCGCCGACCAAGGCCGCTCGAAGTCGCATACCCCCGAACCCCATCCTCAAGCGCCGCGCTATTAACCTTTGTAAATGATCCGACGCCGACTTGGAAGTGCTTCGTACGGTCGCAGCGAGGGATCGATTCGGTCGTGGCTATTGCGCCACAGGATATTTAATAAGTCATTGTTTGTTCAAGGATATTTTAGCTGTTTCAATTGTGGAAATTGGCTCCGGTGCCTGGGCCGCAAACGAGCACTCCACAGCCGGATTTTGCGGTGCGAAAACGCGCTCAATTGCTGCATGCCCGGCGCCTTTCCCGGACCTGTCCGCGAGCCCTTCAGCGGCCGGCCGACGCACCCCTTGGCGCGCGCCTACTGCTGAATCTTGGCACCCGCCGCCTTCACCAGACCGGCCCAGCGCGGCGCCTCCGAGGCGATGAAAGCGGCAAAGTCCTGCGGCGTTCCGGTTTTGGTGATGGAGCTAAAGCGCGCCATGGTGGCGGTGGCCTCGGGCGTCTTGAGGCCAGCGTTCACCGCGGCGTTAAGCTTGGCGATGATCTGCGGCGACGTGCCGGCCGGCGCGACCACGCCGGTCCAGGCATCGATGGTGAAATCGGGGAAGCCGCTTTCCACCAGCGTCGGCACGTCGGGCAACTCCGGCCAGCGCTCGGCTCGCGCGATGCCGAGCGCCCTGAACTTGCCGTCCCGGATCAGCGGCATCAGGATCACCGTGCCGTCGATGGTGAAGTGGGTCTGCCCGCCCAGCATGTCCGCCACCGACTGCGCGGCGCCCTTGTAGGGAATGTAGGTGATGTCGAGGCCGGCCTTGGTCTTGAACAGCGTCGACAAGAGGTGCGGCGGCGTGCCCAGGCCGGCGCCGTAGTTGAGCTTGCCGGGATTGGCTTTGGCGTAGGCGACGAACTCCTGCACGGTCTTCGCCGGCACCGAGGCCGGCACCACCATGACATGCGGCAGCAGCGAAACGCTGGCGATCGGCGCGAACGATTTCAGCGGGTCGAGGCCGAGGTCGGTGTAGAGCGCGGGCGCAACACCGAGCGAGCCGGACGAGCCGAACAGCAGCGTGTAGCCGTCGGGCTCGGCACTGGCGACGGACTTGGAGCCGATGGTGGAGCCGGCGCCCGGCCGGTTTTCGACGATCACCTGCTGGCCGAGATTGGTCGACATTCCCGCCGCGACCAGGCGCGCCATGGTGTCGATCGGCCCGCCCGGCGGGAACGGCACCACCAGCTTGATCGGCTTGTCGGGGTAGGACTGCGCCTGTGCCGTGGTCGCTGCGGCGGTCCCGACGACCAGCGCCGCGACGGCGCACAGCAACATTCGCCTGCTGAACATGGCTTCCCTCCGTGCCGGCTCTACGGCCGCTGCGGCTATCTTACCCGGGCGTTCGATGGTGCAGTAGCGCGATCTCAGTTCGTGGTGATGCCGGCATGTCGCACCACCTCGGCGCTCAATTGATCTGCACGCCGCTCGACGCCACGATTTCCTGCCACCGGGGCGTCTCTTCGGCGATGAAGGCGGCGAAGTCCTTGACCGTTGCGATGCTCGGCGCGACGCCGATCCGTTTCATGCTCTCCGCCATCTCGGGCGAGGCCAGCGCCGCGTTGGTGGCCTGGTTGAGCTTCTGCACGATCGCGGCCGGCGTGCCGGCGGGCGCCCACAGCCCGACCCAGAACGCCAGCGGCAGGCCCTGGTAGCCGCTCTCGATCATGGTCGGCACGTCCGGCAGATCGGGCTCGCGCTCCTTCGCCCACACCGCGATGGCGCGCACCTTGCCCTCGCGGATCAGCGGCAAGAGCGTCGTGGTGGTGCCGATGTTGACGTGGATCGAGCCGCCGAGCATGTCGGTCACTGCTTGCATGCCGCCCTTGTAGGGCACGCTCGCGATCTCGGCGCCGTTGCTCTTGTGGAACCACTCGCCGACCAGCTGCGGCGCAGTGCCCTGGCCGTAGCCGAAGTTGAGCTTGCCGGGATTGGCCCTGGCGTAGGCGATCAGCTCGCGCGGCGTCTTCACCGGCAGCGACGGCGGCACGATCGTCACCCACGAGCCCCACGCCACGTTGGCGACCGGCGTGAAGCTCTTGGCCGGGTCGAAGTCGAGATTCTTGTACATGAATTGCGAGACGACGAAGCTCGAGCTCTGGAACAGCAGCGTGTAGCCGTCCGCCTCCGTCGTTGCGGCGGCTTTCATGCCGATCGTGGTGCCGGCGCCGGGGCGGTTGTCGACCACGACGCTCTGGTTGAGCTTCAGGCCGAGATGCTGCGCCGTGAGCCGCGCCACCACGTCGACCGGCGAGCCGGGGGTGAATGGCGTGATCATCTTGATTGGCCGGGCCGGATAGTCCTGCGCGTGCGATGGCAGGGCGACGAGAAGCAGGACGCAGCCAGAAGGAGTCGACGGGGAATACGTTTGATCGCCCTCATCCTGAGGAGCGCGGCGCAGCCGCGCGTCTCGAAGGATGGGGGCGCCCCCGTCGGGCCAGCATGCTGACCTGATCGCAAGACATAAAGATAGCGCCGGTCACGGGCCGCCCCATTCTTCGAGACGCGGTCCTGCGGACCGCTCCTCAGGATGAGGGCGGAATTAGAAGCGAGTCAATTGCACGCATCGCAATGGCAGGTGCTGCGTATCTTTCGGGATCATGCTCTAGCCCCACAGTGCCGCGAGCGGCGGATAAACCAGGCTGCCATCATAGCGCAGGCCGTCGGGCCGGTCCTTCGCCAACAGCAGCGGGCCGTCGAGATCGACGACGCGGGCGCGCTGCGCGACCAGCATCGCCGGCGCCATGGCGAGCGAGGTTGCCACCATGCAGCCGGTCATGATGCCAAATCCAAGCCGGCCTCGCTTCCTCCGCCATGGCGAGCGCCTCGGTGAGGCCGCCGGTCTTGTCGAGCTTGATGTTGACCGCGTCGTAGCGCCCGGCAAGGCGGTGCAGCGACGCACGGTCGTGCACGCTCTCGTCAGCGCAGATTGGCACCGGACGCTGAATTTCGGCAAGCGCGGCATCGTTGTCGGCGGGCAGGGGCTGTTCGATCAGAGTGACGCCGGCCGCCGCACAGGCCGCAAGATTCTCGGCGAGATTGTCTACGGTCCAGCCCTCGTTGGCGTCGACGATCAACTCCGATCGCGGCGCAGCCGCACGCACCGCGCGGATGCGCTCGACGTCGCCACGCCCGCCGAGCTTGATCTTGAGGAGCTCGCGCCACGCCACTGCCTTTGCGGCCTCCGCCATGGCGGCGGGATCGCCGATCGAAATCGTGTAGGCGGTGGTGAGCGGTTTCGGTGGGTCAATGCCCGCCAACTGGTGCACCGGTTTGCCGGCGCGCTTGGCCTCGAGGTCCCAGAACGCGCAGTCGAGTGCGTTGCGCGCAGCGCCCGGCGGCATCGCGTGTTGCAGCGCGGCGCGATCGAGGCCCTGCGCCAGCGGACCGGTCATTGCCCCAAGCGCCGCGGTCACGCTGGCAACCGTTTCGTCGTAGCGCGCGTAGGGCACGCACTCGCCGCGGCCGCGGTGTTTCCCATCGTTTAGTTCGGCGACCACCACGACGGCTTCGGTCTTGGCCCCGCGGCTGATGGTGAACGCGCCGGCGATCGGCCACCGCTCGACGTGGACCGCGAGGGAGAGGGGCATCATCGCGTCAGTATGACGGGGCCGCAGGAGGCGGCTCAAGCGCGGAGTTTGCCAGTGTTGTTCGCGCAACCGAGCCGATCGAGGAGCGCCGAAGGCTCAGCCGCCGATCACCGTATGGGTCAAGCTGCTTCGATGGCCCGCTCGACCAGCAGGGGCGACAGCTTCTCGAAAATCTCAACGCGGAAGCGGTCGATCTCCCAGCTCACGACGTCATTGAATTGCGTCAGACTGTGAATCGTGGCGAGGTCTGCCGTGCACTTGACCGGCACGCCTTCGATCATCAACCAGCCCGACAGCTGCTCGCCATCCCACACGACGGCCGTACTGCGCTCGATGCTCATGACGCGCGCCCCCGTTGCCTAAGCCAGCCTAGCAAACTTCCGGCTGTAAGAGTCGGTAATAATGCGTGAGCTGTGGAGACCGATTCGGGCCTTCGGGGCAGCGCGTCCGGCCGAAAATGCAATGGGCGCATCTTGCGGCCCCCCATATTGTTTCAATTGCGACGTTACTCGCCGAACCGTCCGGCGGCGTGGGCCAGCATCGTATAAACCTTGCCGGTCTCCGAGGTGAGATAGGTCCGCGCCACCACTTGGCCGCGGTCGTCGCGCGCGACCTCTTCGAGCAGCCGCTCGAACTCGCCGATATAGCGATCGACCGTCTGCTTGAAGTCGCGGTCGCCACGGTACTTGCGGCGGATCTCCTCGAAGGTCTTCTGGCCCTGCATGGTGTAGAGCCGGCGGGTGAACACGTTGCGCTCGCCCCGTCGATAGCGATCCCACAGCTCAGTCGCCGCGTCATGATCGATCATGCGGGCGATGTCGACAGAAAGCGAATCGAGGGATTCGATGGTGTGATGCGCCGCGCGCGCGTCGCTGCGCGGCGGGGGAGCGCGTTCCGCGGGCGCCGGTTCCTCCGGGCGCGAGGCTCGGTGCAAAATCTCGGACAGCCAGCCGCTGCGGCCATTACCGCCCGGTTGGTTTGGCACTGCCGGACTCAGCGATGGCGATTCAGCGCGGCGTGCGGGCAGAGGTGGGTTGGCGCCCGTGATCTCCATCCGCGCTGCAGGCGCCGGCCGCGCGTCGGCGCGCGGATCGATGCGTGTCGGCTCCATTCGCGGCTCCGGACGAGGTGGCTCTGCAAACCGCGGCGCTTCCAGACGCGCGTTGACGCTGGCTGCAGCCATATCTTCTCGGCCACCTCGCCTGGCGGGCTCGGCGGAATCCATGCCGCGGCCATGCCGCGCAACGATGCGATTGAGCTCGGCCAGCGCCTCGATCTGATCGACGATGACACGGCGCATCTGCGCCGCGCTTTCTGCGGTCTCCTGTGGCAACTCGAGCACGCCGCGGCGCAGCTCGGTGCGGGTCGCTTCGAGCTCCCGCTGCATCTCTGATGCCATCTGCTTCATGCCTTGCAGCAAATCAGAGAAGCGCTGCGTGGTGGACGCAAGCATCTCCTGCGCCTCGTTGCTGTGCTCGCCGTAAATGCTGCGCAGTTTGTCGGTGTTTTCGACATGAATGCTCTGCAGCTTGTTGCTGGTCTCGGCGTTGATGCTGCGTAGCGTTTCATTGGTTTCGTCGTGGATCCCGCGCAGCGTCTCGCTGGTGCGCGTGCGCTCTTGATCCATGGCCTGCAAGCCCTGCGCGCTCGATTCCGCAATGATGAGGGCGATGTCGCGCGCACGGCCCGAGGCGCCTTCCAGCGTCTCGTCGAGCAAGGTGGAGAAGCGTTGCAGGCGCTGTTCGATGTCGCCGCTCCGACTGTCGAGCGTGGCGACAACCGTCTCGATCTCGGTGCGACGTTCGCCAAAGGTCTCGTTGGTGCGGCGGTTGCTCTGTTCGATCAGGGCGACCGCCTCGGCGAGCGAGCGGCCGTGCTGGTCGAACTGGCCGGCGAGCTGCGACAGGTCGGTCAGCACCTTGCTGGTGGCGACGTGGAAGGCGCCGATGTGATGGTCGACCTGGTTGCTGGCGACACCACTGCGTTCGGCAACCTCGTTCATGGTGGCCACGAACTCGGACACGCGGGTGACGAGGGTGTTTTCCAGTGCGCTCATGTTCTGGTGCGCGCCCGAGAGCACCTCCTGCAGCAGGATGTTGGCCTCGCGCAGCCGCTCGAACAGCGCGGTGGTGTCGGAACGCAGCATGCTGTGCGTTTCGAGCATCTCGGAGACTGTGGCTTTCGCGGTCGTGGTCGAGCGCTCGATCGCCGCGTGCGTGTTGTCCTGCAGGTTCTTGAGCGTCAGGTTGACGGCGCTGGTCGCCTTCTCGCTGGCGTCGTTGACCTGGCGGGCGATCTGCTGGCTGTTGTCCAGCATGGTCCTGGTGAAGTTGAAGCCTTGGCTCTCGATCGCGTTGACCGCCTGCTCGGTGGCCTTGTTGATTTCTGCGGTGAACTCCCGGCTCTTGCCGCCGAGTGCGGTCAACAGCGTGCCGGAGTTGCTATCGAGGATGCGCGTCATCTCGGCTGCACGCGCGCTGACCTGGGCGCTGATCTCCTCGGCCTTGCCGACGAAGCTGCGCGCCACTTCGGCACTGACACCGAGCAAGGTGCGCTCGACGTCGGTCGCATTCTGCTTGAGCACGGTGCTAATACCGGTCGACACCGCGGTGAGAGTCTTCTCGACCTCGGTGGTGAGTTGACCGACCACGCGCTGGGTGTTGCCGGCGATCTGGCCGAACACCTTCTCGGCCTTGCCGCTGACCTGGGTGAACACCTGCTCGGCATTGCCCGTAGCTTTGGCCAACAGTTGCTCGGCCTCGCCGGCGATCTGGCCGAACACCTTCTCGGCCTTGCCGCTGACCTGGGTGAACACCTGCTCGGCATTGCCCGTAGCTTTGGCCAACAGTTGCTCGGCCTCGCCGGCGATCTGGCCGAACACCTTCTCGGCCTTGCCGCTGACCTGGTTGAACACCTGCTCGGCATTGCCCGTAGCTTTGGCCAACACTTGCTCGGCCTTGCCGGTGGTTTGAGCGAGCACCTGCTCGGCATTGCTGGTGGCCTTGGCGAGCACATGCTCGGCGTTGCCGGCGGCTTGAGTGAACACCTCCTCGGCCCTGCCAGCGGCCTGTGCGAACACCTGCTCGGCGTTGCCGGTGACCTGGCTGAACACGCGCTCGGCCTCGGTCGAATTGGTGTGGATCGCGGTCGTAAGCTGCTCCAGGCGCGCGTTGAGCGCGTCCGCGGCGGCCTTGGTGCGCACCTCGATCTGCTCGGTGACATGCTCGGCGCGGCCGACCAGCAGCTGCTCGAAGCGGCCGATCCGGATGTCGAGCGTGTTGGCGACCTCCATGGTGCGGGTGCCGAGCGCGTCCGCGGCGGCCTTGGTGCGCACCTCGATCTGCTCGGTGACATGCTCGGCGCGGCCGACCAGCAGCTGCTCGAAGCGGCCGATCCGGGTTTCGAGCGTGTTGGCGACCTCCATGGCGCGGGTGCCGAGCGCACGGTCGATGTCGTCGATCTTGCTGCTGATCGTCTCGGTGAGGGTCTCGCCGCGGGTATTGATCGTGGTGGTGACGTCGCCGATGCGCTTGTCGAGCGCGGCGACGACCTCCTTGCCGCCTTCGGCCAGTGTCTTGGCGATGTCCATGACGCGCGAGGAGAGGGCCTCGTTGAGCGTCTGGGTGCGACTGTCGAGCGCCTCCTGGAAGCGTGACAGACGCTGATCGAGCGTTGCGGTGACCTCGCTGGACTTGATGCCGACCTTGGTGTCGAAACCATCGATGTAGACCCGCATCGACTCGCCGACTTCCTGGGTGCGCTGGCCGAGCCGTTCGACCAGCTCGCCGCCATAGGTCTTCACCGTGCGGTCGAATTCGGCGATGTGACGCGTGATCAGGTTGCCGAGCGTGGTGCTGTCGCGAGAAATCTTCTCGGCAAGCTCGGAGCCGCCAGTCGCGAACATCTGCTCGAACGCCTGCAAGCGCGTGGCGAGCATGTTCTTAACGCCCTCGTCATGCTGGGCCACGCTCGAGGCAAGGCCTTCCGCGCTCTGGCGGAACGTTTCGCTGACGTTGTTGCCGCGCTCGACCAGCGTGTCGGTGATGGAGGTGCCAGTCTGCTCCAACTTGGACACGACGTCGCCGCCGCGCTCGACCAGCGTGTCGGTGATGGAGGTGCCAGTCTGCTCCAACTTGGACACGACGTCGCCGCCGCGCAGGCTGAGATCGAGCACCAGCGAGTCGCCGGTCGACTTGAGCGTGTTGTTCACCTCGTCGCCGCGCGTGACGATGGTCTCGGCGAGCCGGCTGGAGGTGTCGACGATGGTGTCGGTGATCTGCTGCGAACGCTCGTCCATCATCTGTACGATGGCGGACGATTTCTGCGCGAAGCCTTGCGTCACATCGTCGAGCCGCTGCTCCATCATGATGGAGAGGTTGTTGGTGAGCTCGGAGAATTCCTCGGTGATGTGATCGGTCTTGAAGTTGAGGCTCGAGGTCAGCCGGTCGCTGGCCGTGGCGATCGCGTCGGTGGTTTCCTGGCTGGTGCGCTCCAGCCGCTCGAGCAGATCACCGCCGCGCTCGCCGAGCGCGCCGATCATGAAGTCGCCGGCGCGGCCGAGCGCGAGCGTGATGTGCTCGCCCTTCTCGGTGAGAGCGTGCACGATCTTCTGGGCGCTGTCGCTGACGCGACCGGAGACGTGATCGCTGACCGTCGCGATGTCGTTGGTCAGGTCGAGATGAACGCTGGTGATCGCATTGCGGACATGCTCGCCCTGCGCGACCAGCGTATCGCGCTGGTGGGCGAGGCCTTCCAGCAGGCCGCGGATGCGCACTTCGTTCTCGTGATAGGCGCGCTCCAGCGCCGACACTTCGTTGGCGACCAGCGTTTCGAGCTCGGCGGCGCGCGCCAGCGCGCGCTCGACGCCGTCACCCATCGCCGCGACCTCGCGGCGGATTGCCTGGCCGACCGTAACGATCAACTCGCGCGCGACCTCTTCCGGCTCGGCGAGCCGCATCGCGACGCCCGCCATCGATTGCGCGATCAGGCGCAGCTCCTGCGAGCGCCACACCATGTGAGCCAGCGCATAGAAGAACAGCACCGGCGCCAGCACGAAAGCGGCAAGTCCGAACATCGCCGGAATACCGGCCGCGCCCTGCGAAGCCACTGTCCGCAGGTCAGGCAGATAGAGGAAGGCCAGGATCAGGCCGCCCAGCACCCAGGCCAACGCAAAAATCGAGGCCACCACATAAGAGGTGCGTGGCGAGTGCCGCTGCAGGGTCTGCAGGATCATGCCGATCGACTGGCGATCGTCGTTGGCAGCGCGGCGCGGGGCGGGGTGGTCATCGGCGCTGCCCGAGGGGCCGACGCCTTCAAACAGGTCGTTTGCGGTAGAAGAAGAAGGAGACGACGTCGGTTGGCTGGCGCCGCGGTCGAGCTGGGGTAGGGCAGGCTCGGGGGAAGCCGCGGGGCGGCTGGCCGGCGCCTTGTCGAGGTTCCCCAAGGCCTCTTGGATCGCCGACAGCGCCGATTCCGCAGGATCCTGGATCTTTTTCGGATAATTCGCCATGTCCGCCGTCGCCTCGCGTTGCTATTCAAAACTCTTGGCCGCGAACTGAATGGAAAGCCCCCTCAGCCGCACACCGCTCGCGTGATCGTCGTGGTCCCCCAAAGGGATCCGTTGCCTCCGGCGAGGCCCGTCCTGCCCAGACTTATCCACAGCATACGCTCCCGCCGAGCGCGCATCCTATCGGTCCGGGGGGTCGAAAGAAACCTGACGTGTAAGGCTTTTTTAATCATCGTTAATGTGCCGATCGGAAATTTCTTTAGACCTTTCCGTGGCTTCGAAAGGATGCAGCGCCGTTCCCGGGCCTCCCGGGTGCCCGTTTGCCGCAACATCCTTAACGCCGACCGGTCGCTGGAACATGCGGCGTCCCCGTTGCCGCTCTCGTTTCCGCATCACGCCAGCGCATTGTGGCAGTTTGGCGAACGTCACGGGTCTGTCGCGCTCGCCGCCCGTGGGGCACACTCGACGCCCGCATTCCGCGCTGCAAAATCTGGCATGGCCGCTCAGATCGCATGACGCCGCAAGTCACTGTCCTTCTGCCGGTTCGTGACGGGGCGCGATGGCTTGGCGAGGCCTTGCAAAGCGTTCTCGCCCAGACCTTTGGTGACTGGGAGCTGGTCGTCGTCGATGACGGCTCGACCGACGATACGCCGCGCATCCTCGCTGAATTCGCGCAACGCGACAGCCGGATCCGGGTCATCCGGCAGGAGCCGCTGGGACTGGTCGTGGCCCTCAACCGCGGTCTTGCCGAAGCCCGCGGTGCCTTGCTGGCGCGGCTCGATGCCGACGACGTCGCACGGCCGCAACGGCTGGAGCAGCAAGTCAGTCACTTCAGCAGGCACCCCGAGGCCGGCTTGCTCGGATCATGGGCGGAGCGGATCGATGACGCCGGCCGTCCGAAAGGATTGCTGAAGCCCGAAACCGAGCCCGCACGGCTTGGCCGCACGCTGATGCGCGCCAATCCGTTTGTGCATTCTTCGGTGATGTTTCGTACCGAGCTGGCGCGACGGCTCGGTGGATATCGGCCGGCATTTCGTGCTGCGGAAGATTACGACTTGTGGCTGCGGCTTGCCGAAAACGCGACAATCGCCAACCTGCCGGAGGTCCTGATCCAATACCGCTGGCACGGCGACAACGTGACCAACCGTGATGCAATCCGCCTGGCATTCTCAGTCAGGCTCGCGCAGCGCGCGGCGCGCGCGCGGCAAACCGGAGTCGATCCCGCTGAAGGTCTCGTCGATGCTCCGGATTGGCGCTCGCCCGCCGCCGATGCATCGTTTTACGCGAGTGACGCGGCGCTCTACCGCATGCTCGAACTGGCCGATCCGAATTCGTTCCGAGAGGGGCGTGGCGATGTTGATTTCGCCGTGCTGGAAACGCGCTTTGACGAGTTCAGTCATGACGAGCGCGCGCTGGCCGCTCACGCCATGATCCATCACATGACGCGGGCCGATCCTGGTAGCGCGCGGGACACGCGCCGGCGATTTCTTCGTTTGCTGTGGCGGCGGCCCGGCATGGTGCCGAAAACAGCATGGCGCTTGCTGCCGGCGGCGCTGCTGCGCTAGGCGCGATCCGCTCCAACACTGCCGCGCGTCAACGCCAGAGGCGCAGCAGCCACAACCATTGTCCGGGCTGCTCGCGAACCCAGCCTTCGATCGTCGAGACGATCACCTGCATGGTGCCGGCAACGTCGACCAGGCCTTTGGAGTCGCGCATCGGCTCGATCGCGGGCGTGATGTCGAGACGCAAGCGCCCGTCCGCCAGCCGAATAATCCGGAAGCCATGGAACGGGCAGTCGAAGATGCGCACAAAGCGCGCAAACAGCGGATTCACTTTGAACGGACGGTTGAACATCATCACCTCGATGCCGTCTGCGTAATGTTGATCGACCAGCATCCCAACCATGTTGCCACGCTTGAGCGCATCTCTGATCTTCAGCGTGGCGGTTGGGTCGGCGGACAGCAGCTCGGCACCCGAAGGTTGTCGAAGCTGCTCGACCTCGTTCGCAATCGCCTCGATGCGGGGCGCCTTGAACACAACGCTGACCTTCGGAGTGAACAGCCGCGCCGCGAGCGCCGACACCTCCCAATTTCCGATGTGAGCGCCGAACATCATCGCCGGCCCGCGACGCGCCAGGAGCTGCCGGTATTGCGCGATCGTCGCGTCGTCGAGGACGATCCGGCCTTGGTTGGGGCGCCCGATGTCGAAGTCCCAGATGCGATCGAGATGCACGAACTCGGCGCTGACCCGGCCAAGATTGTCCCACATGCCGGCCAGAATTTTCTCGACCTCGGCGGCGGACTTGTCGGGAAACGCCTTGGCGATCTGCTCGCGCGCCCTGCGATGGCCGCGCAGCCTCGGCCCGATCTTGCGCATCAACCACGCGGCTCGATCAGCGGTCCGGTCGAGATCAAAACGCCGCAGGCGGCGCGTCAGCCAGACCATGAGCGTCGCGCCGGCGGCCTCCGCACTGCTCAGCCACGAGCGGACGGCGACGACGCGAAGATTGGGATTGGCCGCTGCCAGCCGCGTTCGCAATTCGCCGATGAAGGCAAAATAGCTGTTCGACTTGTCTTCGACGTTGCGGAAGGTCTGCCAGTGGCCAGCGCCGAGCTTGATCCGGCCGCCGGAGCGCGCGTGCAGCACGCAGGTCCAATAGTTGGAGGACGAGCCCAGGAATCGAGTCTGGAACACGTCGATCTGCTCGATATCGCGATAGGCGACGCGGCCTTGACGGCGCTTGGTCGACCACGCGAGCGCGTCGGGCTCGAGCCGGTACTGACGCAGGGCAGCCAGCGCATGCGGACGGTAGGAATGGGTCAGCTCGGCCATCTCTGTTGCTTGGCGGCAGTCGGCTCCGTGGCGCCTAAGGCGCGTTTAACATACGGATTTTGCCCGCTCAAACGTTCCAGCCGGCCGCCCGATTCGGGTTAGATCGCGGTGCTCCAGCGTGCGGGTGGGCGTCCGATATCGGCGCCGCGCTGCAGCGCTACCGGCCGTCGTCTGGGACGACATCGTGCGCGTCGACGAAGCCAAACCAATGCTGCTCCGGCTCGCCCGGTACGGCATGGCGCTGTGCGACTTCCTATGGACGGGAACGGTGTTCCGGTATTTCGGCGCAAGCTGGCAGTACGGCTCGTTCTTCTTTTATCCGCTGGCCTATTTGATCGCATGCGTCGGTGCTCGGGCGCGCGGCCGCCGCCTTGCTTGGGCTGGATGACTGGATCTTCTCCTGGGACTACCTGCACGGGTGCCGTTTCGACGTCGAAGCGAGGCTCAATCAGTTCGCGCAGGAGCTGGTCGACGCCGCGCGTGATCGCTCCTGCGACGAGATCGTGGTCGTCGGGCACAGTCTCGGCGCCACGTTGGCGGTGAACGTGGTGGCCCGTGCGCGCCGCGACGGTTGCGTTCGCACTCTGGCTGTTTTATTTGCGCGCATCGTGATCTCGGGCGCAATTGGTCGGTGACTCTGGAAATCCGCGAGCAGCATGCCTTGGTGACCGGCGGCATCTACAGCCGGCTGCGTCATCCGATGTACTCCGCATTCTGGCTGTGGGCGTTGGCGCCGGCGTTGCTGTTGCCCAACTGGATCGCCGGGCCTGCCGGGCTCGTCGGGTTCGGAAACTTGTTCTTTCTGCGGATCGGCCGCGAAGAGCGTCTCATGGCAGAAACAAGCGGCGACGAATATCGTCAGTCCGTGGAGCGGACCGATCGCGTGATCCCGGGTATGTTCTGAACTCGCGGCGCCATCCACAGAGTGAGGGAAAACTTCCGCAAATCCTGGTGGGAATCGGCGTTTAAGCTAAAATAACCATACCTTGCCTAGTGTTTCCGCGGATTGTCGGGTGGAACAGGTCGAGTCGGGTTGATGCGTATCGGATTCGGCATTGTTGATCTTTTTCCCAGCGGCGGCCTGCAGCGCGATTGCCTCGAAATCGCGAAACTGGTGGGCCGGCGCGGTCATGACGTCACGATCTATGCCGAGCGTGTCTCCGGCGACGTGAATGCCGACGGTGTCTCCGTTGTGACACTACCGAACAAGGCCGGCACCAATCATCAAAGGCAATACGAGTTCGCGGTCGACTTTCTGCAGCAGGCCGCCGAGCATTGCGATATGACCGTGGGCTTCAACAAGCTTCTCGGGCTCGACGTGCTCTATTGTGCGGACCCTTCGATGCGCGACCGGCTGGGCCGGCGGCCATATCTCAGGCTGCTGCCCCGCTACCGGACCTTGGATGATATCGAGAAGGATTCGTTCGGCCCGAGCCAAAAGACCAAGACCATCCTGCTGAGCCAGAGCCAGTTGCTGAAGTACTGGAGCGCATGGCGCACCAAGTCGCAGCGCATGTACCTGCTGCCGCCGACCCTGTCCGCTTCGCGCCGCAAGCCGGAGTATCGCAGCGGCGCAACGCGCCAGGCGGTACGCCGTGAGCTCGGCATTGCTGACGGGACCTGGGTTTGGCTCGCGGTCGGCACCCAGCTCAAGACCAAGGGCACGGACCGGGTTGTCCAGGCGCTGGCCGAGTTCCCCAATGCGCTGCTCCTGATGGCTGGGCCGCATGAGACCGACAAGGCTTCGCAGCATTGCGTCGAACTTGCCGGCAAACCTGGTGTGGCAACGCGGATTAAATGGCTCGGCCATCGCGAAGACATGGCGCAGCTCATGTCGGCCGCCGACCTGTTGCTGCATCCCTCGCGTTACGACACCACTGGAACAGTGATTTTGGAGGCCGTGGTCAACGGCCTGCCGGTGATTGCGACCGCGGTGTGCGGCTACGCCAGTCACATCAGCGCGGCGGGCGCCGGCGCCGTGCTTGCCGAACCGTTCGATCAACGCGCGTTCGTGGTCGCGATTGCACGCGCGCAGGATGCTGCGGTCGGCGCCGACTGGTCGAAAGCGGGAGTGGAGTATGGCCAGCGGTCGGGCCTTTCGGAGGGCCGCGCCTGCGCCGCGCAGATCATTCTCGCTGCTGCGCACGATAAGAATCCCGAGCTCGCGGATGTCGCGGGGGTCGGCTCGGTGCCGTCCGAGGACGAGTTTGCGTTCGACATTTCGACACTGCAGCCCGCGCAAGACAGCGACTGGACCGAGTATTTCAACGTCGCGGCGCCGCGAACCGCCGCCGGATAGCCGGTTTCTGCGGCCTCGGCAGGCCTTCGTTAACCAGTGTGACGAACATCACCGCCGCGCTGGCGTGACGCCTGCCTTCCGTTTACCGGGATTTTGCCCCTTCGCGGCCAGAATCACAGCAGAGGGTCCAAAGCCCCGAGGGAGATCGTCATGTCCGCTCTCGCACTCAACGAAATTCCGTCCCCGCAGCTTGCACCAGGCGACGAGGTGATCGATCTCGATCATCTGTCGCGCATGACATTGGGCGATCGCAGCCTGGAGCGCGAGGTGCTGGCGCTGTTCGCCCGCCAGGCGGAAATCCTGCTGCATCGGATGGACCAGGCCAATCCGGGCCATACGGCGGCAGCCGCGCACACCCTCAAGGGCTCAGCGGTCGGGATCGGCGCGTGGCGCGTTGCGTATGCCGCGGAGGCGGTCGAGCACGCCGGGTCGGTAATGCTGGCGGATGCGATTGCAGCGCTCAACGCTGCGGTGGCCGAGGCGACGGCGACAATTGCAGGGCTGTTGCGCACACACTAGATTGGCGCACGTCCTTTGCGGCGAACCGCTATCCACTTCGCCGGGAGATGCGCTAAGCGAATTCGCCGCATTTTAGTTGGTGCTTCGCCCTAGCGCGCGTTGCCGAGAGCCGATAGATAGAGGCCGCCCAGCCATTCGGTTGCCGGGCTTTTGCGCTTCCAGCGGCTCTATTTCATGGTCAAGATCACCTTTATCAATTCCTCCGATAACGCTCGCACCATAGAGGCCGAACCCGGCGCGACCGTGATGGAATCGGCGATCAAGAACGACGTCCCTGGCATCGAAGCGGAATGTGGCGGCGCCTGTGCGTGTGCCACCTGCCATGTCTATGTCGACGAAGCATGGCGGGAGAAGACCGGCGAACCTTCCCCGATGGAGGAGGACATGCTCGACTTCGGCTACGACGTGCGGCCGAACTCCCGGCTGTCCTGCCAGATCAAAGTGACGGCTGAGCTCGACGGCTTGGTGGTGCGCGTGCCCGAGCAGCAGGCGTAGCGGGCAGGTCGGGCAAGTCCCGCTCAAAGCGCGATCAGTTGTTGGACGGTGGATCGCCGTGCATCTTCGGCATCGGCTGGACAATGCATCGCTTTGGATATTGCGAGCAAGGCAAATTCTCGATGCAGTCCTGCGCGCTTTTCCATTTCGAGTTTTTCCACGTGCGCTTGCAACGTTGGGCGCATTGCTCCGAGGTGACGCAAGATTGCTCCTGCGCCCAGGACGCGCCCGTCGAAACAGTCCCGGCGATCAGGACTGCGGCGGCACCGGACAACCAACGACTGCTAGGCGTCGCCACAAGGTTTGCTCCTAGCTTGTCTTGATTTTCCATTGGCTGAGCCGCGTGACCGCGTCCTCAGGGATCGGGCGCGGCTTTCGCGTTTGCAGATCGATGCAAACGAGCGTCGCAAGTCCGGTTGCGGCACAGACGCCGTCACGGAAGATCGCCTGCGCAGCCTTGAACGAGGTGCGGCCGAATTCGGCGATCCCGGTGCCGATCTCGACGGTGCCCGGCCAGTGCAGTTCCTTCATGTAGTTCACCTCCATGCGCACCAGCACGAAGGTGGCGCCCGGTACGCCGATGCCCAAATCCTTGTTGCGGAACATCGCCACCCGGCCGCTCTCGAAATAGGTCATGAAAACCGCCTGGTTGACGTGGCCCTGCGGGTCGAGATCGCCGAACCGGCAGATGTCGGCGGTCCGGTGCGGGTAGTTGGCAAGCAGGGGGATGGCCTTGGGCGGGCGCTGGGACGGCTGATCGTTCACTGGAATTCCTCCAAGTCCCTCCAATAGCGGGATGAATTCGCGCCGGGCAAGGGGCGCCGGGCGCATGGCTTGGTATTGAGGTTTTCTCTTTTCGCGGCCGCTTTGTCCCGTTAGAAAGCGGCGCCATCCCCCTCAAAAAACACGAAGCTTATGAGCGATCCCATCAAGACTGACGTACTCATTATTGGCGCCGGCCCGATCGGGCTGTTTGCGGTGTTCGAGCTCGGTCTGCTCGACATGAAGGCCCATCTGGTCGACATCCTCGACAAGGTTGGTGGCCAGTGCGCCGAGCTCTATCCGGAGAAGCCGATCTACGACATTCCCGCGATCCCGAAATGTTCGGCGCAGGAACTGGTCGACAAGCTGATGGAGCAGATCAAGCCGTTCGGCGCGCAATTCCATCTCAACGAGATGGTCGAGTCGATCGAGCGCATCGGCGAACCGCTGTTCCGCGTCAAGACCGACAACGGCAAGGTGTTCGAGACGAAGGTGATCGTGATCGCGGCTGGTGGCGGCTCGTTCCAGCCCAAGCGTCCGCCGATCGCGGGCATTGAAGCCTACGAGGCGAAGTCGGTGCACTATTCGGTCCGCAAGATGGAGCAGTTCCGCGGCAAGCGTCTGCTGATCGCCGGCGGCGGCGACAGCGCGCTCGACTGGACGCTCAATCTCGCGCCACTCGCGAGCCACCTCACGCTGCTGCACCGACGCTCCGAATTCCGTGCCGCGCCCGACAGCGTCAACAAGATGATGGCGCTGGTCGGCGAGGGGAAGGTTGACCTGGTGCTCGGGCAGGTGACCTCGCTCGAAGGCGCAGGCGGCCAGCTCAGCGCCGTCAACGTCAAGCGCAACGACGGCTCGGCGTTTCACATCGCCTGCGATGCGCTGCTGCCGTTTTTCGGCCTGACCATGAAGCTCGGCCCGGTGGCGAACTGGGGTCTGCGCCTGCACGAAGACCTGATCCCGGTCGACACCGGCACGTTCGAGACCAGCGAGCCGGGCATCTTCGCGATTGGCGACATCAACACCTATCCGGGCAAACTCAAGCTGATCCTGTCCGGCTTCCACGAGGCGGCGCTGATGTCACAGAAGGCGCACCGCTACGTCTATCCGGACAAGAAGCTGACCTTCCAGTACACCACGTCGTCGACCAGCCTGCAGAAGAAGCTGGGTGTGAACCAGGCGGGCTGATTTTTCAGCCTGCAAAGAATGCCGTGGTGCGCCAGAGTGTTGACGTTGCCTGGGCCGCAAGATGGCCTCCCGCAAGCGTCTTTGGCGCTTGACGCAATTCGGACACGAGTCGGCCGTCATATTGACGGCCGCCGAATAGGGGGCACAGCCCGCTTCGGTCACGGACTGGCGCCAAGGCGCGGTCCGTGACGAGTTCGCCATCAATGTGAATGCTCGCATCTATCCGAACCCAAACGGAGGACACGATGGGCAGACAAGTGGTGATTACGACAACCGCCGCGATCTTGGCGTGCCTTGCACAGCCGGCACTCGCCGCACCCAGGGACGCCCAGCTCGGTAAGGTTCACTTCGAGACATCCTGCACACCGGCCGCACAGAAGTTGTTCGACCGCGCCATGCTGTACCAGCACTCGTTCTGGTATCGCGCGTCGCAGCGCACCTTCGAGGAGGTGCTCAAGACAGATCCGAACTGCGCGATGGCCTACTGGGGCATCGCCCTGAGCCTTTTGTACAACCCGCATGCGCCACCGCCGCCGGCCAATCTTCCGATTGGTCTCGATGCGGTCCAGAAGGGCAAGGCGCTCGGCGTGAAAACGGAGCGCGAGCGTGAGTACATCGATGCGATCGGCGTGATGTATGTCGACCACGACAAGGTCGATCATCGCACCCGGGTGCAGAACTATCTCAAAGCGATGGAACAGGTGGCGCAGCGCTATCCCAAGGACGACGAGGCGCAGATCGCCTATGCGATCACCCTGAATGTCGCGGCCTCGCCAACCGACAAGACCTACGCCAACCAGCTCAAGGGGGCGGCGCTGCTGGAGCCGATCTTCAAGCGGCAGCCGCTGCATCCGGGCGTCGCGCACTACCTGATTCATCTCTACGACTATCCGGCGATCGCCGAAAAAGGCCTCGAGGCCGCCAAGCGTTACGCGAAGATCGCCGCGGCGGCGCCACATGCACAGCACATGCCGTCGCATATCTTCACGCGGGTCGGCTATTGGAGGGAATCCATCAAATCCAACGCCGAATCGGCGCGTATCGCCAAGCTCGACGGCGAGACGCACGATCAGGCGCACGGCATGGACTATCTGGTGTATGCGCACCTGCAACTCGGGCAGGACAAGAAGGCGCAGGCCGTGATCGACGAGATGAACAAGATCGAGTTCAAGATCGACCGGTTCGCAGGTCCGTATGCGGTCGCGGCAAGTCCGGCACGATATGCGGTCGAGCGCAGCGATTGGAAGGCCGCCGCCGATCTTGTGGTGAAGTCCAGCAAGTACCTCTATGCCGACGCGATCACGCACTTTGCCCGCGCGCTCGGCGCCGCGCGAAGCGGCAATCCCGGTGGCGCCAAGCCGGACGTCACCAAGCTCGCAGAGTTGAGTGACAAGCTGCGGCAGGCCAAGGACGCCTATTGGTCGGAGATCGTCGGCATTCAGCAGCAGGTCGCGACGGCTTGGGTCCTATATGCCGAAGGCAAGCACGACGACGCGCTCAAGACGATGAGCGCCGCCGCGGATGCCGAAGACAAGACCGAGAAGCATCCGGTCACGCCCGGTCCGCTCGCGCCCGCGCGTGAACTCTACGGCGCGATGCTGCTCGACCGCGGGATGGCCAAGGAGGCGCTTGCGGCCTACGAAGCGGTTCTGAAAAAGGAGCCGAACCGGCTCGCCACCTATGTCGGGGCTGCGAAGGCGGCCACCAAGGCGGGCGAACCCGGAAAGGCCAGGCAGTATACCGCCAAGGTCCTATCGCTGACCAAGAATGCCGATACCGAGCGACCCGAAGTCGTGGAGCTGCGCGCTCGCCGAACGGCAATGCGCGCCAACTAGACCAAGGCGAAGAAACGGCCGGCGAACACCGGCCGTTTCTATCTATCTCTGATTACCTCAACCACAGATGCAGCGGGACGTCGCGCTGATCGGGACAGCGCATCATGCCCTGGAACGAATCGGACTTGCGCCCCTGATAGGTGCAGGTGACATGCTCGAGCCGCAACGTCGCTTGGACGCGCGATGCGCCAGTCATCTGAAGTTGCAGTTCGCCCTTGCGCTCTTCCGGGCCGTCCTGCGTGCAATAGCCCGTATGCTTCAGGAGCAGGGGACCGGTGAAATGCTTCCGCTGCGCGCTGGTGGCGGTCAGGTTCGCAGTGAGTTCCCACTCGCCGAGCACACCGGCCTGACCAATCACCTGCAGCGATTCCGCGGCGGTCGCGCTGGCCGCCGGGCTCAGGGCTAGCAGCAGAACAGCGGTTCGAATTTTAGCGGACCACATCGTGCTCCTCGCAAAGGTGGGATGCGCAGGTTTCACTTCGTCTGATCGTCGTCTGGATGGAGGCGATAATATGACGGTCCACTCACGCCCGCCAGTAGGCTGCGCTATTGCACCGGCGGCAGCGGCTGGCTGGTAATTTCCGGCGGCGCTTTCAGTCCGAGCACGGCGCGTGCCGCCTGCAGCGCGGCGTCGGCCATGGCGGCGTGGCCTTCGGCGGTCGGATGCACCGCGCCGCCATAGACCGCGCTCATCGCGCCCCAGGCGGCGTCATGGATGCTGTTGGGCTGCGTCGGCAGGCCGCGCGGAAACGTCATGGCGGTGAAGTAGCTGTCGTTCGCGGTCCTGACCCAGCGCTCGCGGGATGCGTAGGGACGAAATTCGTTCGGCCGCCGGTTGCACATCAATGGCGCTGTTGCGGCTGACGCCAGGTCGGGATTGAAACTCTCGCCAGCCGGCGAAAAGCATTCCCGGTCAAATTCCGGGTCGGTCTCGGCTCGTGCGCAGACGCCGTGCTTGGCGAATGCAGCTTGATGCGCATCGACAAAGCGTCATCCGGTCGGTTTCCGGCTGCTTGCAGATGACGCCGTCTTCGCAGCGCGCCAACGCCTTCAGTCTCGGCAGGAACTTGCCGGCGACGAACTCCGACACGCGGCGCAGCCGTTCGCTGTCGACGGTGAAGGCGGGATGCACATCGAAACCGTCGCGGCCGCCGGGGCAGGACGTGTCGTCCTGCTGGGCGAAATTGCTGTAGCTCACGAACACCACGCGCGACAGGCCGCCGCCGACCATCGGTTTCAACGCGGTGCGCAATTGCGCAAATCCAGCGGGCACATCGCGATCAAGGATGCGCTGCGCGTCGGCGGTGGACGAAATCAAGCCGCCTTGCTGGAACAGCACCCGTTCGACACCGGAGGTGATGATGACGTCAGCGACCATGCCGGAAAACTTGATGTCGTTGGCGCCGACCGTGAGCAATACCAGATCGAGGCTGCGCTCGGGTTGGCTTTTCTGGGCGCGTGCCAGCGCGTCACGAAGCTGCGTGATCTGGCCGGGCACCGAGCCGGCGCAATTCCCGGTCGCGGGGCACTCGCGGGTGAGCTGTGCCTTGAAAAGGCCGGCGTCCATGGTGGCGCCGCTGCACGCGAGGGGAAGGAACGTCACCGCGACGTGCGGGTTCTCGACCGCCAGCGCCAGCGCGGTGCGCGCCTGGTAGCCGTAAAGCGAGTTGTGGCAGGCGGCGGACATCCAGCGCGCGGCGTGGCGCTCCCAATCCCGGCTCGGCCTCCGCCGCTTCGGGGCCGCCGGCGGCGTCATCGCATGCCTTGTTGCCGCTGTAGCCGGCGCGGCTCGGCCGGAAGTATTCGCCCGATCCCAAAAAACGCCGGAAGCAGAAGCCGTCATCGGCCAGAGCCACCGGCCGGTCCGGGTTGCCTTCGCCGGCGGCGATCGAGTCGCCAAGCCCCGCGATCAGCAGATCCTGCACAATGATGTCGGCAGCCGCGTTGTCGACGCTGTTGTCGGGGCGGGTGATGGCGACTGTCGCAACCGTAGTGCGGCCGTATCGCACCCTCAGCCGCACCTCCTCGGTGCAGGGCACCGTCACCTGCTGCGGCGGCGGCGTGCTGTCGTCGAAGTTCCAGGCGCAGGTCGCACCTGCCGGCACCGGCCCAGCGAGGCGCACGCCAATCCGGTGATCCTCGGGACTGAGGTAGTTCTCTTTTTCGCCGTCGCGCTGGCAGGTTTCGACGATTTTGCCCGTGCCGTCGACGCACAGATGACCGAGCACGTCCTTGGCCCAGCCGCGACCGTCGCTGGCGAGTGCCAGCCGCTGCTCGGCGGCCAGCACGCCGTCGCCCCGGTGGGCGGCGACATGGCGCTGGAAGTCCCTTTCGTTGCGGAACAGGCGAAACCGGTTCTTCACCTCCCAGACGATGTGCAGCGCGCTGCTCGCAGCGGACTGCTCTGCCGGCTGCGCCGCAGCGGGCAGGGCGGGAAGCGTGGAGGCGAATAGGACGGCAGCGGCCGTGCGGACAAAGACGCGCATCGTGATCCAAAAAACAGGCAGCGCTGTCTAGCACGGCGTGTGCGGCAAAAATATGAGAAGCGTCCACCGAAGCGGCTGGGTGGTGCTGCGGCCGGGACAAAGGCTATTCTGCCCGCATGCTGGTCAGTTTCTTTCACGAGCTCAAATCCGCCGGCGTGCCGGTGACGCTGCGCGAATACCTCACGTTGATGGAGGCGATGCAGGCTGACCTCGCCGGCCGGCGGGTCGAGGACTTCTATTACCTGTCGCGTGCGGCGCTGGTGAAGGATGAGCGCAACCTCGACAAGTTCGATCGCGTGTTCGGCCATGTCTTCAAGGGGCTTGATCTGCTCAGTGACGCCATCGAGGCGGAAATCCCGGTCGAATGGCTCAAGAAGCTCACCGACCGCTTCTTCACCGAGGAGGAGAAGAAGCAGATCGAGGCGATGGGCGGGCTCGACAAGCTGATCGAGACACTGAAGAAGCGGCTCGCCGAGCAGAAGGGCCGCCATCAGGGCGGCAGCAAGTGGATCGGCACCGGCGGCACCTCGCCGTTCGGCGCGCACGGCTACAATCCGGAGGGGATCCGGATCGGCCAGGACGAGAACAAGAACTTCCGCGCCGTAAAGGTCTGGGACAAGCGCGAATTCAAGGACCTCGACGGCGACGTCGAACTCGGCACCCGCAACATCAAGATCGCGCTGCGCCGGCTGCGCAAGTTCGCGCGCACCGGCGCGCCCGAGGAACTCGACCTCGACGGCACCATCAAGGGCACTGCGCACAAGGGCTATCTCGACATCCTCATGCGGCCGGAGCGCCACAACGCGGTGAAGGTGCTGCTGTTCTTCGACATCGGCGGCTCGATGGACTGGCACATCAAGGCGACCGAGGAACTGTTCTCGGCGGCGCGCACCGAGTTCAAGCACATGGAGCATTTCTACTTCCACAATTGCCTGTACGAGCGGGTGTGGAAGGAGAACCGGCGGCGCTACGATCACGTGACGCCGACCTGGGACGTGCTGCACACCTATCCGCACGACTACAAAGCGATCTTTGTCGGCGACGCCGCGATGTCACCCTACGAGATCGCGGCGCCCGGCGGCTCGGTCGAGCACTACAACGACGAGGCGGGCGCGGTGTGGATGGAGCGCGTCACGCGGACCTATCCGGCCGCGGTGTGGCTCAACCCGGTGCCGGAGAACCAGTGGGAGTACACCGCCTCGATCCGCATGATGCGCCAGATCATGGGCGATCGGATGTATCCGCTGACGCTGGACGGGCTCGACCGCGCGATGCGGGAGCTGGTGAGGTAGGCGTCTCGTCCATTCCGGCCTTGTGATCCGCTGGACTCGTTCTTCCATAGTTCTAACATACGACCGGTGGGAGCCGTGCAGCGGCTCCGCGGCGTATGGGGGGTGGCGTATGAATGCCAACACCGGCGCGTCGGACGATATCGCCACCCCTCCCGGCTCAAACGGGCTTCTCGCATCGCTTCTGGCTGGGCCGACGGTGCCCGCGCTCGCCGCGCGGCTTGGAGCGAAGATTGCCGCGTGGTGGTGCGATCCCATCCGTTTCGGCGACATCGTCATCGTGGCACGCCACGCCAACGTGATGGAGGTGTTGCACCGCGACCTCGATTTCCTGATCGCGCCGGTCAACGAGAAGCGGATCGTCGAGGTCAACGGTCCCTTCGTCCTGGGAATGGATCGCAGCGCCACTCTCGTGCTCGAACGCCGCGCGCTCTACGAGGCGTTGGCGGCGGTTGATCTGGCGCCGATCCGCCATGCGATCGAAGACGAAGCGGCAAGGCGGGTCGCTGGTGCGGGCGACGAGATCGACGTCGTCGACGCCTACGCCCGGCCGATCGCGGCTCACACCGCCACCGCGCTGTTCGGCATTCGCGGCTCGGACGAACGCACGTTCATGGATGTCGCGCGCGCGATCTTCGGGCACGTCTTTCTGAATGTGACCGACGACGAAGACATCCGGCAACGCGCGCTGCGGGCAGCCGCGCTGATGAAGGCGTGGTTCGACGACGAGATCAGGGGGCGGCGCAAGTCCGGCGATCTCGGCAACGATATGATGGGCGCCTTGATGGCGGCTGGGACGGTCGACGATGAAGGCGTGCGCCGTACCTTAGGCGGCATGCTGGTCGGGAGCATCGACACCACCGCGAGCTCGGTCACAAAATCGTCGCGATGATCGCTGCCGACAACTCGCTGGCGAAGCGCGTTGCCGCCGATGTTGACGACGACGCGCGGCTCGCCGGCTGGTGCCGCGAGGCGCTGCGGCGCTGGCCGCACAATCCGATCGTTCTGCGCCAGGCTGGGGCCAAGACCAGCCTCGCCGATAAGGAAATCAAGCCAGGCGACCGGATTTTTGCCTGGACCCAGGCGGCGATGCTCGACGCAGAAGTGTTCCCGGACCCGCAGTACCTGCGCCCCGATCGTCCGCCTGCCGTCTACCTGCATTTCGGCGGCGGGCTTCATCCGTGCGCCGGCCGGGCCGTCAATGCCTTTCAGATCCCGGCGCTTGTCGGCGCGCTGGTGAAACGCGAAATAGTCGACCGGGACCATGCAATGGGCCGGGCATTTCCCGCCTTCTTCCGCTTCGCTTTCAACGGTGACTGTCATGGGCGACAACGCTCTCACCACCATCATCGCTCCGGTGGACCTCGAGCGCATCGCGGACGCGGAAGCCGCGATCGATGTTATGGGGAACCCGCCCGGCACGATATCCGCGCGGCGCTCGACAAAGACGAAGACGCCGAGCACGGCACGCATTTTGCCAGCCTGCATGCG
>CAWBFG010000010.1:0-25114 GCA_963787955.1 uncultured Alphaproteobacteria bacterium
AACGACGACCGCATATCACGTGAGTAACTGGCCAATCGGCCCAGCAGGCACTGACTTGGCCCAAAAGCTCTCGTTTGCGGCTATTCCAAAAGCCACCCGCGTTGGCCAGACCGTTGCGCCGACCGCGAATTGCGGCGCCTGCAGTTGAGACCATGATCGACCGCATCCTCACCGTTGGTGGTTTCACACTGCTGTCGCGCATCACCGGGTTTGCGCGCGACATCATGCTGGCGGCGATCCTGGGCGCCGGGCCGGTCGCGGACGCGTTCTTTGTGGCGCTGCGGCTGCCCAACCACTTTCGCGCCATCTTTGCCGAGGGGGCCTTCAACGCGGCTTTCGTCCCGGCCTATGCGCGCATCCGCGAAACGAGCGGCGCGGAGCCATCAAAGCTGTTCGCCGACCGCGTTTTCACCCTGTTGCTGGCGGTGCAGCTTGGCTTGCTCGTTGCCGCACTGGCGTTCATGCCCGCCATCATCGGTCTGCTGGCACCGGGTTTCAACGCCGATCCGGGACGGTTTACGTTGGCGACGGACCTCACCCGCATCACGTTTCCGTACCTGCTCCTCATCAGCCTGGTCACGCTCTATGGCGGCATCCTCAACGCGCTCGGGCGGTTCGCGTCGCCCGCCGGCGCGCCGATCCTGCTCAACCTGTCGATGATGATGGCGCTGGCGCTCGCCGTGTTCTTTCCGACCGCCGGTCATGCCGCGGCATGGGGCGTGCTGATCGCGGGCGTGCTGGAGGCGATCCTGGTCGGCGGCGATGCCTGGTGGCAAGGCACGCTCCCGCGCTTGCGCTGGCCGAAGTTCGATCTGGAGATGAAACTGTTCCTCAAGCGCTTCGGCCCCGCCACGATCGGCTCGGCGGAGACGCAGATCGCGCTGTTCGCGGATACCATCATCGCCAGCTTCCTCGCCGCCGGCGCGCTGTCGGCGCTGTACTACGCGGACCGGCTGAATTAGCTTCCCATTGGGGTCATCGGGATCGCGGCCGGCACCGTGCTGCTGCCCGAGATGGCGCGCAAGATCGCAGCGGGTGATGAGGCCGGTGCGCGCCATTCGCAGAACCGCGCCGTCGAGATCACGCTGCTGCTTGCGGTGCCCTGCATGGTGGCGTTCCTGATCGTGCCGGAGCTGATCATGCGCGCGCTGTTCGGCCGCGGCGCTTTCACTTCGGCGAATGCGCAGGCCGCTGGCGCGACGCTTGCAGCCTATGCGATCGGCCTGCTGCCGTTCGTACTTATGCGTAGCGCGACGGTGACGTTTCTCTCGCGCGGCGACACCATGACGCCGGTCGTGGCGCTGTTCTTCGCGGTCGTGGTCAATGTGGCGTTGAAAGTCCTGCTGATGGGCTCGCATGCCCAGGTTGGCTTGGCGCTCGCGACCGCGGCCGGCGCATGGGTCAATCTGACGCTGCTGATCTGGTTGGCCACCCGCGCCAACCTCATCACTGTCGAACCGGCGCTATGGAAGTCGGCAGCGAGGATCGCGTTCGCCGGGATCACGCTCGCGGTGGTGCTCGTTCTGTGCAAGCGGCCGGTTGCGGATGCGCTCGCCGGGTGGCGGTTCAATCAGGAGCTGACGTTGCTGACGCTCGGTCTGATCGGCATGGTCGTCTATGGCTGTGCGATTTTTGCTCCGATCGGCTGGCGGGTGCTTGTTGTGCGGCGCTAACCCGTCTTGTGTGGCGCCAAATCCGGTGCGCGGTATTTACATCCGGCGGCCCTGAACTTAAACCAAGCTCGCTCCATTCCATCTTAGGATCGTCATGGCGAAGGTTGCGCTTATCACGGGTGTGACAGGGCAGGACGGCGCCTATCTCGCTGAACTGCTGCTGCAAAAGGGCTACGTGGTGCACGGCCTGCGCCGCCGCTCGTCGTCCTTTAACTCGGCGAGGATCGAGCATCTCTATCGCGACCTGCACGGAGAAAACGTCCGCTTCTTCCTGCATTACGGCGATCTGACCGACACCAGCAACCTGGTTCGGCTGATGCAGCAGATCCAGCCGGACGAGCTTTACAATCTTGCTGCGCAAAGTCATGTGCACGTTAGCTTCGAGACCCCGGAATACACCGCCAACGCAGATGGGCTCGGTACGCTGCGTATGCTTGAAGCGATCCGCATCCTGACCCTGGAACAGAAGACGCGTTTCTATCAGGCCTCGACGTCCGAACTTTACGGCAAGGCCGCGGAAACTCCGCAAAGTGAGAAGACCCCGTTCTATCCCCGCAGCCCGTATGGCGTTGCCAAGCTTTACGCCTATTGGATTACGGTGAACTACCGCGAGGCGTACGGGATGCATGCGTCGAACGGCATTTTGTTCAATCATGAGGGCCCGACCCGCGGCGAGACGTTTGTGACCCGTAAGATTACACGCGCTGTTGCGGCGATCAGCGCCGGCCGCCAACCCACGCTCTACCTGGGCAACCTCGATGCCAAGCGCGACTGGGGGCACGCGCGCGACTATGTCGAGGGGATGTGGCGCATGCTCCAGCAGCCGGAGCCCGGCGACTACGTGCTGGCGACCGGCGAGACGCACAGCGTCCGCGAGTTCGTCGATCTGGCTTTTGCGGAAGTCGGCATTGAGATCGTCTGGAAAGGATCCGGCGTCGAAGAGAAGGGCTGAACAAAAGCAGCGGCCGCGTCCTCGTCGAGATCGATCCGCGATTTTTTCGCCCGGCCGAGGTTGAGGTGCTGTGCGGTGACGCGACCAAGGCGCGCGACAGGCTCGGCTGGGTTCCCAAGGCAAGATTTGTCGACCTGGTCAAAGAGATGGTCCGCAGCGACGTGGGATTGCAACCGAACCGCTGAGCCAATCACGGGCCGCAATCGTTCACGTTCTCCTCATTTTGCGTTTGGCGGTGAGCCCCTATATATCTGCCGCGGTGCAAAAAAATGTGCCTTTTTCCGCCGGCGCTATGTCCATGAGCGGCGCGTTCTCGCTGCGGCCTGTGGCTGCCTTGCTGATGCTCGCGCCGGTGCTCGCGGCTTGCGGCGAGCAGCAACAGCAGCAGGCCGCGCCTCCGCCGCCGCCAGCTGTGACGGTGGCGAGCCGATCAAGCGCGCGATCGTCGATCAGGACGAATATGTCGGTCGTTTCGTCGCGGTGGAAGCGGTCGAGATCCGTGCGCGTGTGTCCGGCTATCTCGACAAGATTCATTTCACGGACGGTCAGATCGTCAAGCAGGGCGATCTGCTGTTCACCATCGACCGCCGGCCGTTCGAGAATACGCTTGACCAGGTGCGCGCCAATCTGGCGCAGGCGAAAGCCAATCTCGCCTTTACCGAAACCGACCTGCAAGCGCGCGCAGTCGCTGGTGCGAGACCGCACCATCACCGAGCAATTGTTCGATCAGCGCACCCAGGCCAACCGGATCGCGCAAGCCCAGGTGACGGCGCAGGAGGCCGCGGTGCGCCAGGCCGAGCTCGATCTGCAGTTCACCGAACTGCGCGCGCCGATGACCGGCAAGATCGGCGATCGCCGCGTCTCGCCAGGCAATCTCGTGACCGGCGGCGTCACCGGTATGACGTCACTGCTTGCCCATATCGTCTCGATTGATCCGATCCGTTTCGAGTTCACGTTCGACGAGGCGTCGTTCCTTCGTTACGAGCGCTTGGCGAAGTCATTGACGGACACCAGCCGCGGTGTGGTGACCGAGGTCGAGCTCAAGCTGCTCGACGAGAAGGATTTTACCCATAAGGGCAAGATGGATTTCGTCGACAACGTGATCGACCGCTCCTCCGGCACGATCCGCGGCCGCGCGCAATTTGCCAATTCCGACTCGCTGTTTACGCCCGGCATGTTCGCGCGAGTGCGCGTGCCGGGTTCGCCGCGCTACGAGACGCTGCTGGTGCCGGACCAGGCGATCGGCACCGATCAGGGGCGCAAGTTTGTGTTCGTGGTCAATCCGGACAACACCGCACTGACCAAATACATCACGCTCGGTAACCTGATCGAGGGAAACTTGCGGGTGGTCAAGGAAGGCCTTGGGCCGGACGATCGGGTGATCGTCAATGGTTTGATGCGGGTGCGCGCGGGACAGAAGGTGGCGCCGCAGGAGGAAAAGGCGCCAGCCCCGGCGCAGGCGTCCAGCGCCGCGCCGACGAAGACGCCCTGAGGCGCTGGCCGATGCGCATCTCGCATTTCTTCATCGACCGACCGATCTTCGCGAGCGTCGTCTCTATCGTGTTCATCATCCTGGGAGGCGTCGCCTTCCTCCGGCTGCCGGTCGCGCAATACCCCGAGATCCAGCCGCCCATCATCAACGTGTCGGGGCAGTATCCCGGCGCCAGCGCCGAGGTGATTGCCACCACCGTGGTGGCGCCGATCGAGGAGCAGATCAACGGCGTCGAGAACATGATCTACATGTCCTCGAACTCGAACGGCGATGGGCGCTTCACCATCCAGGTGACGTTCGACGTCGGCACCAATCTCGATATCGCGCAGGTTCAGGTGCAAAACCGCGTCGGTATCGCCCAGCCGCGGCTGCCACAGGACGTGCGCCAGATCGGCGTCAACGTCACCAAAAGCTCGCCCGACCTGATGCTGGTGGTGCACATCTACTCGCCCGACCGGTCGCGCGATCCGCTCTATGTTTCCAATTACGCCAACCTGGAGATCAAGGACACACTGACGCGCGTCGATGGGGTCGGCTCGCTCACGATCTTTGGCGTGCGCGACTACGCGATGCGGATTTGGCTCGACCCGCACCGGCTGCAGTCGATGAACCTGACCGCCACCGACGTGACCATCGCGTTGCAGGCGCAGAACATCCAGGTCGCATCGGGCGTGCTCAATCAGCCGCCGGTCGAAACGCCGGGGTCGTTCCAGGTCCCGGTGCAGACGCTGGGCCGTCTCGCCGATCCGGATGAGTTCGCCAATATCGTCGTCAAAACCACGCCGCAGGCAGTGGTGCGGCTCAAGGACGTGGCGCGCATTCAACTCGCCGCGCAAGACTACGCATCAAACTCCTACCTCAATCGCGATCCTGCTGTGGCGATGGCCGTGTTCCAGCGGCCGGGATCGAATGCGCTCGCCACTGCCAAGGCGATCCGCGCCACCATGGAAACGCTGGGCAAGCGCTTTCCACCCGGCATTGCCTACGCCATCGTCTACGATCCCACCCAGTTCATCGAGCAGTCGGTCGCCGCGGTCCAGCGAACACTATTCGAGGCGACGCTCCTCGTGGTGCTGGTCGTGATCCTGTTCCTGCAGACGTGGCGCGCCGCCATCATTCCGCTGGTCGCGATTCCGATTTCACTGATCGGCACGTTCTTCTTCATGGCGCTGTTCGGCTTCTCGCTGAACAATCTGTCGCTGTTTGGCCTGGTTCTCGCGGTCGGCATCGTGGTCGACGACGCGATCGTCGTGGTAGAGAACGTCGAGCGCAACATCGCCGCAGGTCTCAGTCCGCGCGAAGCTTCGAAACGCAGTATGGACGAGGTTGGTGGCGCGCTGATCGCGATTGCGCTGGTGCTCTGCGCCGTGTTCGTGCCGTCGGCCTTCATCACCGGCATATCGGGGCAGTTCTATCGCCAGTTTGCGCTGACCATCGTTGGCGCAACCATCATCTCGCTTGTCGTGTCGCTGACGCTGTCGCCCGCGCTGTGCACGCTTCTGCTCAAGCCGCACGGTGAGGAAAAGCACAGCCGCTGGACCGTGCCGATCCGGGCCTTCTTCCGCCAGTTCAATCGAGGCTTCGATGCGGTCGTCAGAGGCTACAGCTGGCTCACGATGCGGGTGGTGCGGTTTGCCGCGATCATGCTGTTGATCTACGTCGGCATCCTCGTGTTCGGGTTCAACGAGTTCCGCAAGACACCGATCGGGTTCATTCCGATGGTCGATCGCGGCTACATCATCGTGGCGGCGCAATTGCCGCCGGGCGCCTCACTCGCCCGCACCGACGCAGTGAACCGCCGCGTCGTCGATATCGCACTGAAGACGCCCGGCGTGGTGGGCGCCATGAATATCGTGGGCTTCTCCGGGGCGACGTTCACCAACGCGTCGAACTCGGGCGCGGTGTTCCTGGTGCTTGACTCGTTTGCCAAGCGGGCCACCGACCCGGAACAGTCCGCCAACGGTCTGCAGCGCAGGCTCAACCGCGAATTCTCCGCGATCCAGGAGGCTCAGGTCCTGGTCATCCTGCCGCCGCCGGTGGCCGGCATCGGCAATGCCGGCGGCTTCCGCATGATCATCGAGGACCGCGCCGGCCGCGGCTCCCAGGCGCTGCAGGAGGTGATCCAGGCGATGATGGCCAGGGCCGCGCAGACCACCGGCGTCTCGCAGGTGTTCTCGCTGTTCGACGTCAAGACGCCGCAGCTTTATCTTGAGATCGACCGCACCAAGGCGCAGCTCCTCGGCGTGCGCACGCCGGAGGTGTTCTCGGCGCTGCAGATGTATCTCGGCTCTTCCTACGTCAACGACTTCAACCTGTTCGGCCGCACCTTCCGGGTCATCGCGCAGGCCGAGAGCGAGCACCGCGCCGATCCGAAGGACGTGCTTGCGATCCGGGTGCGCAACACCGAGGGTGACACCGTTCCGCTCGGCTCGTTCACGACCATACGCGACATCTCCGGTCCCTATCGCGTGCCGCGCTACAATCTCTATTTCTCGGCTGAGCTCGATGGCGCCGCTTCGCCCGGTTATTCACAGGGCCAGGCGATCGACATCATGCAGCGCCTGGCTGCTGAAGTTCTGCCGGAGGGCTTCGCCTACGAGTGGACCACGCTGGCCTTCCTGCAGTTGCGTGCCGGCGACACCGCGATCTTCGCGTTCATGCTGGCGGTGATGTTCGTGTTCCTGGTGCTGGCCGCGCAATACGAAAGCCTGATGCTGCCGCTCGCCGTTATTCTCATCGTGCCGATGTGCCTGATCGCCTCGATCGTCGGCGTGGTGCTGCGCGGCCAGGACAACAACATTCTGACGCAGGTCGGCTTCATCGTGCTGATCGCGCTGGCGGCGAAGAACGCGATCCTGATCGTGGAGTTCGCCAAGCAACTCGAGGATCGCGGCCGCGACAAATTCGCCGCCGCCGTGGAGGCGGCGCGGCTGCGGCTGCGGCCGATCCTGATGACGTCGTTCGCCTTCATCTTCGGCGTGAGCCCGCTGGTCTGGGCGGTGGGTGCCGGTGCCGAGCTGCGCCAGACTTTGGGCACCACGGTGTTCTCCGGTATGATCGGAGTGACGCTGTTCGGCGTGATCTTCACGCCGGTGTTCTACGTCGTCACCCGCTGGATCGCGGAGCACTTGCGCCGGCGACGGGCCAATCCGGTCCCGCACGCGGCGGAGTAAGCGTCCGATCTTGGTTCCGCCTGCTCGCTACTTGGGCAATCCGAGACGCTGCAGAAGTTGCTTCTTATCCTCGACGTCCTTTTCGAGCCGTTTGGCGAAGACCGCTGCGTCCGCATAATAGTGCGAGCCCTGATGCAGCCGCTTCGCCAAATCGACATACGCTGAGTGTTGGACCGCGATTCGGCAGCCGTTGCGCAGCTTGGCCAGGACGTCCGCGGGCACGCCTGCCGGGGCAAAGAGCCCGCCGAAGCTGGTCGGCGCGACATCGTAGCCTTGCTCCTTGATGGTCGGCGCGTCGGCCAGCGATGGATTGCGCGCATCGGCGAAGATTCCCATGACGCGAACCGAGGGCCCGGCCGCCGCCGCCGAGGCCAGCGTGGTGACTGCAAAATCGACGTGGCCGCCGATCACCTGTCCCATCAGGTCGCCGTCGCCTCGGAAGGGAACGTGGTTGAGCGGGACCTTGGCTGTATCGGCCAGCGCCGCGCCGGCTAGATGCGTGATGGTGCCGACCGCGGTCGCCGCAAAGGTGACGGGTTTCCCTCGCGCCACCTCGACGATGTCGCGCACGGTCTTGAACGGCGAGTCGGGCCGCACGATCAGCGCCATCTGATTTTCGAAGGTCTGGCAGACCGGCGCGAAGGAGGCGGCGGTGTAACCGACGTTGCTTTGCATCACCGGCAGCACGGAATGCACCAGCGCCGGCACGAAGAGGAGCGTGTAGCCATCCGGCGCCGAGCGGGCGACATAGGCGACGCCGATAGCGCCGCCCGCGCCGGTCCGGTTGGCCACCACGAAGGATTGCTTGAAGTGCGCGGCGAAGCCCTCGGCCAGCGCGCGCAGCAGGAGGTCAATGCCGCCGCCCGCGGCATAGGGGATGGTGAGATCGACTGTCCGCTCCGGGTATTCCGCGGCCTGGACGGGTGCCGCAACCACGCCGATCGCAGCCAGCGCGGCTGCGGCGAAGCCGCTTCTCGCTCTCATGTCCATTCCTCCCCGACTGTTTCTCGTTCGGCAAATCGCGCGGCTACTATTCCATGTTGCGTTGGCGCGCGTGATCCGGACCTTGCGGCGGGCCCCAGATCAGAGCGGCGGATTGGCGATCCCACACCTTCGGGCGCTGCGGGCGATCCTTGTGCCAGGGACGCGGCTCGAAGTAGCCGAGCTCTTCGTCCAGCATCTGGTCCATTTCGGTATAGAACTCGATGATCTGGTCGTCCGGATCGCGATGATAGGTGAAGATGTTGTGGCTGATGCCGTGACGGCCTGGCCCCCAGATGATCGGCACGTTCATCCGGCCGAGATGGTCGCAGGCGATCTGCACATGCGCCCAGTCTTTGAGCTCGAAGGCCATGTGGTGCAATCGCGTGCTCTTGCCGGTCGCGAAATTGATGGTGTGATGATCCGCACCACAGCGCATGAAACAGAAGAAATCCTCCTGCCAATCCGAAATCCGGAAGCCCAGGACCTTCTGATAGAATTCAATGCAAGGGTGGATGTCCGGCATCATGAATGACACGTGCCCAAGCTTGAGCGGCCCCACTGCGGTTGGCTGGGTGACCGGGGCAGCGGGATAGGTCTCGGCGAAAATCTCGATGATTGTTTGCTTGGGGTCTCTGAAGGTCAGAAGCTTCCCGATGCCAGGCACCAACGCCTCGCCAACGCTGGCAGAGATTCCATGGCCGATCAGCGTCTTCGCCAATGCGTTGAGATCCGCGTCGGGCGCCACCTGGAAAGCGATCTTGGTGAGGCTGGCGGCCGTGCCTCGATGCAGGGCGACGCTAAGATTGCCGAGCCGGCTCACGAACAGCGCGCGGTCCTTTTCCTTCGCCAGCAGCACGAGACCGACGACGCCGACGTAATATTCGATTTGCCGTTCCAAATCCGGGGTTTCGAACGTGGCATGGCCTATTCGCTTAACCTTGATCATGACGATGTCTCGCGCGAGGGGTGCGTGTGCAAGCATGACCATCTCGGGTTCGCGGTGCAACCGGTCCGGCCTATAGTGGACGGATCGGCCAACGCGTGGCTGCAATCGAGGCGCGTATGACGACGATCCCGAAAAAATTCGGCTTCGGCCAATCGATGCGGCGCAAGGAAGACGACCCGCTGCTGCGCGGCCACGGCTGCTATATCGCGGACGCCGTGCCCGCGGGCGCGCTGCGGGCCGTCGTGGTGCGCTCGCCGCACGCCCATGCGCGTTTCAAGCTCGATGCCGCGAAGGCTCGGGCGATGCCGGGTGTGCGTCTGGTGCTGACCGGCGATGACATCACGGACGTGGGCCTGATGCCGATGCAGGCCGGCATCGAGGGCGTCGATATCCCGGTGCCGCCTTATCCGGTGCTGGCGCGCGACGAAGTGCGGCACGTCGGCGATGCGGTCGCCTTCGTGGTGGCCGATACGCTGGAGCAGGCACGGGATGCCGCCGAGGCCGTCGACCTGCAATGGCAGGCACTGCCCCACGTGGTCGGCGCCACCGCGGCACTGGAGAAGGGCGCCGTCCAGGTCTGGCCGGACCGGCCGGGAAACGTCGCCTTCGAGGTCGCGCTAGGCGAGCAAGCGCCGACCGCTCAGGCGCTCGCCGGCGCGTCGCGCGTCGTGTCGCTGACGCTGGTGAACCAGCGCCTGGTCACCAACTATCTCGATACGCGGGGCCTGGTTGCGGACTACGACGCCGGTCGCGATCGGGTCACGCTGACGCTCGGCAGCCAGGGCAGCCATTACCTCCGCGACACCGTGTGCGAGATGCTCAAGCTCGCGCCCGAGAAACTGCGGGTGGTGACGCCCGACGTCGGCGGCGGGTTCGGCACCAAGCTCTTCATCTATCGCGAGTACGTGCTGGCCGTGCTGGCGGCGCAGCAGCTCAAGCGCGCCGGTCGCGTGGATCGCCGAGCGCACCGAGCATTTCCTCGGCGACGCGCAGGGCCGTGACAACATCACCACCGCGAAGCTCGCGCTCGACGACAAGGGCCGCTTCCTCGCGCTCGATATCGAGCTGATCGCCGACATGGGCGCGTACCTGTCGGCCTACGCGCCCTACATTCCGTTCCTGGGCGCCGGCATGTCGCCCGGCGTCTACGACATCCCGCATTGCCATGTCCGCGTGCGCGGCGTCTACACCAACACCGTTCCGGTCGATGCCTATCGCGGCGCGGGCCGGCCGGAGGCGGCCTACGTGATCGAGCGCCTGGTCGATGCGGCGGCGCGGGAGCTCGGCATTGCGCCTGATGTGCTGCGGCGGCGCAACTTCATCAGGCCGAAGGCGATGCCGTACACCACCGCGGTCGGCAAGGTCTACGACACCGGCGACTTCGCCGCGCACCTGGCGCGCGCGCAACAGCTTGCCGACTGGGACGGCTTCAAGCAGCGCGCCGCCGCGAGCAAGAAGCGCGGCCTGCTGCGCGGCATCGGGCTTGCGACCTACATCGAGGCGTGCGGCAACATGGGCGCCGGACACCGCGACGATCCAACTCGAACGCGACGGCAGTGTCACTGCGCTGATGGGCTCGCAATCGAGCGGGCAGGGGCATGCCACGTCCTACGCGCAGATCGTCGCCGACGAGCTCGGCCTGCCGCCGGAGCAGGTGCGCATGGTGCAGGGCGACACCGACCGCGTCGCGACCGGCATCGGCACCGGAGGCTCGAGCTCGATCCCGTGCGGCGGCGCGTCGCTCGCCGGCGCGACCAAGATGCTGGCGGAAAATCTCAAGCGGCTCGCTGCCGACGCGTTGGAGGCGAGCGCGGGCGATCTTGAAATCGTCGACGGCACGGTGCGCGTTGCCGGCACCGACCGCATGATCGCGTTCGCCGATCTTGCGAAGCGCCCCGACGCGACGCCCGACAAACTCACCGCGTCCGACGCCTTCACGCCGCCGGCGCCGACCTATCCCAACGGCACCCATATCGTGGAGGTCGAGATCGATGAGGCGACTGGCGCGATCCGCATCGTCAACTACGTCATCGTTGACGACTTCGGCGTGACGCTCAATCCGCTGCTGCTCGCCGGGCAGGTTCATGGCGGCACCGTGCAGGGGATCGGCCAAGCACTGATGGAGCAGACCGTCTACGACCGCGATTCCGGCCAGCTCGTCACCGCCTCGCTGATGGATTATGCGCTGCCACGGGCGCAGGACGCGCCAAGCTTCGCCTTCGAGACCAGCAACGTGCCCTGCAAGGTCAATCCGTTGGGCGTAAAGGGCGCGGGCGAGGCCGGCGCGATCGGCTCATGTCCGGCGGTCATGAACGCTGTCGTTGATGCGCTTTGGCGCACCTACCGGATACGCCACGTCGACATGCCGGCCACGCCGGAGCGTGTCTGGACGGCCATCGAGGAAGCGCGCCTGATGCATCGAATGTAAATTCGTTCGACTTTTCATGCTGTTAGGCCGATATGGCAATCACGAATTCGTGACCAAGGGCTGCGACGCCAGGGCCGTCACTTTGTAGGAATAACAAAGTACGGTTGGTGTTGGCCCATTCGCTGGGTCCGCGTCCCGCCTGAACTGCATCATCGAAAGAAACGTCAGGGCGTCAGCCCGAAAACAAAGAGGGGAATTCATGATCACTCGTATCGCGCTTGCCGCCGTCGTTGCGGCATTCGCCGCGACCGCTGTCGTGGCGCAAGGAGATCCGATCGCCGCCCGCAAGGGGATGATGAAGGCGAACGGCCAGTCGGCTGGTCAGGGCGCCAAATTTATGAAGGGCGAGGAGCCGTTCGATCTGGCCAAAGCGCAGGCGATCTTCGCGTCCTATCAAAAGGCGGCCGCCAGATTTCGGCAAGCTGTTCCCCGACAATTCCAAGAGCGGTGACACTGCGGCGCTTCCCGCGGTCTGGGAAAACAAGGCCGATTTCGATGCCAAGCTGGTGAAGTTCGGCGCCGACGCCAAGGACGCCGCGGCCAAGGTCAAGGACGAAGCGACCTTCAAAGCGGTGTTCCCGGAAGTGCAGAAGAACTGCGGCGGCTGTCACGGCACGTATCGCAAAAAGGCGAGTTGATCGCCGCAGTTGGCTGGTTCAACAGGGCGGCGTGTCCTCAGGACGCGCCGCCCTCGTGTTGTTCGCGGCGGTGCAGCCGGCATAGGATCGGTCGCAGGAGACAGCCATGCTGCGCAAACTGATCCTGCTGGCGGCGGGCGCCGCGATCGTCGGCCTCGCCCTGTTCTGGGTGCTCACCATTCCGGGCACGGTGCCGGCCAGCGCGCTTGCTCCGCATACGGCGAATTTCGATAACGGCAAGACCGTGTTCTTTGCCGGCGGCTGCGCCGCCTGCCACGCCACACCCGGGCAGGAGGACAAGTCCCGTCTCGGCGGCGGGGTGGCGCTGAAATCGCCATTCGGCACGTTCTATGCGCCGAACATTTCGCCCGATCCGAAGCAGGGCATCGGCCGCTGGAGCGAGGCGGATTTCGTCACCGCCATGATGAAAGGCACTTCGCCCGACGGCCGGCATCATTATCCGGCCTTTCCCTATACGTCGTATCAGCGCGCGCGCCTCGAGGATTTGCGCGACCTGTTCGCTCATCTCAAGACGCTGCCGGCGGTGCAGGACCCGTCGAAGCCGCACGACCTGCCGTTTCCGTTCAACATCCGCCGCACGCTCGGTGGCTGGAAGCTGCTGTTCCTCGACGGCGAGACGTTCAAGCCGGATCCTGCCAAGGATGCGACGTGGAATCGTGGCGCCTATCTGGTGCACGCGCTTTCGCATTGCGCCGAATGCCATTCGCCGCGCAATCTCCTCGGCGGCATCGTCGCCGGCCAGCGCTTTGCCGGCGGTCCGGAGCCCGGTGGCGAGGGCTGGGTGCCGAACATCACGCAGAGGGGCTTGAAGAGCTGGAGTGTGGAGCAGATCGAAAAGCTCCTGGAAACCGGTGATCTGCCCGATGGCGACTCGGTCGGCGGCGAGATGGGCAAGGTGGTCGGCAACACCAGCAAGCTCAGCGCGGCGGACCGGCGCGCGATTGCGACCTACATCAAGTCGCTGCCGCCGGTCGACGGGCCAAAGCAGCCTGAAAAGAAGTGAATGCCGCCGGCGGGACTCGCGTTTAGTCAAGCATGACGGCGGACCTTCTCAAGGCCATCTCGCTCAAGCTGATCTCCGCGCTGCTGTTTGCGCTGCTCTCGGCGCTGCGTGCGCTATTGCGGCGAGACCGGCGTGCCGGTCGGTCAGACGGTGTTCTTTCGCAGCGCCTTCGCGATCGTGCCGGTGGTGCTGATCTATGCATGGCGGGGCGAGTTGATGACGGCGGTGCGCACCTCGCGCCCAATGGGTCATGCAGCGCGCGGCGCCATCAGCGTCGTCGGCATGTTCCTCACCTTCGCGTCGCTGGCGCGGCTGCCGCTGGTCGACGCGACCGCGATTTCGTTTGCCGCACCGCTGATCACCGTGGCGTTCGCCGCATGGTTCCTCGGCGAGCGCGTGCGCATCTACCGCTGGTCGGCGGTCGGGGTCGGGTTTGCCGGCGTCATCGTGATGCTCTGGCCGTACCTCAACCTGACGCAGTTCGCGGCGGAAGGCGCCGCGGCGCAGGCTGCGACCATCGGCGCGATTCTTGCGCTCGGCGGCGCCTTCACCAACGCCGGCTCGGTGATCCAGACGCGCCGGCTCACCGACACCGAGACCACGTCTTCGATCGTGTTCTACTTTTCGCTGACCTGCGCGCTGGCGGGCTTGGCGACGCTGCCGTTCGGCTGGATCTGGCCGACCGGATGGCAGCTTGCGGCTCTGATCGGAGCTGGCCTGATCGGTGGGCTCGCCCACATCGTGCTCACCGAGAGCTACCGGTTTGCATCCGCCTCGATGGTCGCGCCGCTCGACTACACGACCATGGTGTGGGCGTTCGTGCTGGGCTACGCGATGTTCGGCGAGGTGCCGACGACCCACGTCTATGCCGGGTCAGCCATCGTTGCGGGCTCGGGCCTGTTCGTGATCTGGCGCGAACGCCAGCTCGGCTTGCGCCGCGAGCGCGAGTCCGAAGGCCCGGCGAACGTGAGCTAGCGCGTGACCCCGAAAAGTGGCTGCCGGTTTTCGGACAAGGTCACGCGCAAGAAACTCAAAACGCTTTGAAGGTGATGATGGTGCGGGTGTCCTGGATGCCGGGCACGGTCTGCACCTTCTCGTTCACGAAGTGGCCGATATCGGTGCCGCTGTCGACATACACTTTGATCAGCAGGTCGAATTCGCCGGCGGTCGAATAGATTTCCGAAGCGATCTCGGCGTCGGCGAGCCGGTTCGCCACTTCGTAGGACTTGCCGAGCTGGCACTTGATCTGAACGAAGAAAGGAACCATCGAAACCTCCGGCGCGGGCCCAATCCAGCAAAAACCGCGGGGCCTGACAAGCGGATACGGCAAGCAGGGCCCGCCACGCGCGGTGGGGACGAACTGAGAAGAATGCCCGTTGGAGCTAGGTTGCCGGATCAAGCCTCCTATTTGAGGACATCGTAAAGCGGCCCGGAGGCTTCACGAGCAAGTCCCGCGGCTATCGCGCTCACGATCTGCTGCGCTGGTCCGACACGATAGTGTAAGCGATCCTAATAGGCTCCGTCACCGCGAGTAAGCGAGGTTGGCACATGAAGTCTAGGGTCTGGACTCACAACTTGATCCAATAGAGTGCACCGACAAGCGCCGCGGCAGCCAGAAAGTTTCGGGCGAGCTTGTCGTAGCGCGTGGCGATACGCCGCCAGTCCTTGATGCGACAGAAGTAGTTCTCGATGGTGTGGCGCCGCCGATAAAAGCGTTTGGGACAATAGGCTTTCTTGGTGGCATTGCTGCGGCTCGGGATGATCGGCAAGGCACCTTCATCTTTGATCTGCTGGCGGACCTTCTCGCTGTCGTAGGCTTTGTCAGCCGTGATGGCGAGTGGCGGCTTGGGAGTATCAAGAACGTCACCGACCACTTGGCTGTCGTGAACCTGGCCGCCCGTCACCGCAAAGTTCAGCGGCCGCCCCTTACTATCGACGATGGCATGGATTTTCGTGGAGCGACCACCGCGACTGATACCGATCGCCTGGTTTTGCTCCCCCCTTTTGCCCCGCTGGCCGCACGGTGGGCTTTCACGATCGTGCTGTCGATCAAATATAGGCTGTCGCGCGATTTCGCGGCCAACGTGTCGAAGATTCGTTTCCAGATGCCACGCCGCGACCAACGATTGAACCGATTGTACGTCGTTGTGTACGGGCCATAGCGTTCCGGTAGATCGCGCCAAGGCATTCCGGTTCGGAACACATAAAATATCGCGTTCATGGATCTTTCGATCATCAGCGCACACTGCGCGAGCCCGCGGGCGACATCGACACTGTCGGTGGATAGCCTGAAAGCGCTTGACCCCAACCGGCCGATTAGAGAAGCGGACATTGGATCGCCAGAGAACTCAGGACATGAGCCTTCCCCGCGCATTGGCGCGCCACCGTTCGCTCAACGCCGGAAACATGCGCCCAAACGCCGCCGCTCCGTCCTCCCGCAGCCAAGCCAGTCCGACAAGGGAGGTCAGCAGCCAGGTCAGCCAATGGTAGCGTGGGGTATTGACATAGGTCAGTGCGACGGCGTGGCCGGCCATTGCCGCGAGGCCGAGCTGTCGTAACCAGGCGTCGTAGCGTTTGCCCAGCAATACAACGTAGAGCAGGATGAGAATTTGAAACGCATGGAGGAAGCCGAACACCTTCTTCTGCGCCGGCCCTTTAATCCAATCTTTGAGTTGCGCATCGATTTGTTGGAGATGGCCGTCGGTAAAGTCGAGCCGCAGGATATCCCAGAGGGCGTGGAGATACGTCGCGGGCGGCGTTTTATAGAGTTGGCCGATATATGGGCTTGACGTGAAAGGCACGAAGACGCCGGCAAACACCCAGTTATGCAGCGCGAGGAGCCCGACCGGTGCGAGACTCGCCAGCAGTATGGCGGCTTGCCAGCCGCGCCGTTGCCATGCGACGCCCGCTGCGGCGGCCGCGATCACGATGGTCGCCATCGGAAGCAGGTTCGGCCGAAGGATGACGGCAAACGCCAGCAGCAGCCCGCCGGAAAATCCTCGTGAAACACTCGGAAGGCTCGCAGGCGTCGGCGATCGACCGATAATCAGCAGCAGTCCTACCAGAAACACAAGAACGCCGATTGGATCAGGAAAGCCCATGGAGGCGACAGTTCCATACGCCGGCAATCCCAACGCGAATGGCGCTCCGAGTGGAGTGACAAACAGTGCTGCGACAAAGAGTGCCCAGCTAGTGCCGACGAAACGCTGGAATATCTGGAAAACTACCAGCGTAAACATCAGCAACAGCGTCAAATAGCCGAAGTTTGTGTCGCCAAAGATGAATTTTTCCAGCGCACGCAGGTAGCGCAGCCCCGCCATAAAGAAGTAAACGTCTTCGCCGCCCCGAAGTGCCCGAACGACGTCACCACTCAACAGGCTCTGTAGAATACGTTGCCCAAAGCCCTCATGAACTAACCCATCATTCCCCCCTAATGGGCGTGCATTCCGCCAAAAAAAGTCGGATCGATCAGCCACAACGATACGGCGGTTGCCGCGATCAACAGCGCAGGTAATAGTGCCACTCGCCATTGAAGCTTCACCAGCAATGTAATGACGGACATAACACCCGCGATGACAAGGATCGCGTCGAGACCGTTCAAAAGCCAAATTTTGGTTGTGGGCTCCAACCGCATCGCGAGTACCGGCGAAGGCCGGATCGCCACGCCGAAGATGTGACGGCCTACGTCTGTGGCTTCGATCGCTCGGCAGGTGAATTGTTCGGCGGTCAGGTTGGAAAACTGTCCATCGGAGGTTTCCCACAGCACCGCACCCCGCCAGCACAATCGGTTGCCGATAAAATCGGCGGGGAATCGAAACACGACGAACCATGGCATCGTTTGCTGCCAGCGGACGGCTTGACCGAACCATCGCTCATGCATCGTGGCACGATCGAGGCCATCGTTGCTGTGCCACCAGTTGTGGTCCAAGTTGTTGACAAATCCGAGCCGCCACCACGCGGGATCATCCAACGAAATGCTCCTCACATGGCGCGAGAGGGCCGGTCTGCTGAAGATGCCGTCGCTGGAGAACGCGTAGGCCCGATCGGGAAACGTCATGCCCGGGTGGCGCCAGCAGCCGACAACCTTCGGATCACAGCGCTGTTCGGGCGGATAGGTCTCATCGAACGCGGCTTTCATGTATTCGAAGACGGGGGGTGGTAATCCACTCGCCAGGCCTGTTTCTGGCCGCGTCGCATCTTCGACGAAAATGTTTTGTCCTTCTTCGATGGGAGCCGGTGCCACCATCCAGCGCGCTAGGGTGATCAACAGTGCAATGCCGAGGGCCGCCGCCCAGCGCTTCAAATTGGTGGAAATCTCGCCCAACAAGATGACGAAGGTTGCGGTGAACAGAAGTGCGTAGCCGAGCTGATGGTTGATGGGGAGGCCGATGGTGCCGATCACCAAGGCGACAGCCCCGGTCTTGGCTGCCCAATAGTGCGTCAACTCTGGCTGAGCCATTCAGCAACCTTAAGGGTTGCGCTGCTTTGCCAATATGATTGATCTTGCGGTCAAATCAATCATTGTGCCGGCCATAACCGGCCCTGGTAGTGCGCCAAATGAGCATTCAGGAGGGCCGGAGTCCGCTATGGTCTTGGCGGTGTGAAAACGGCTTGGCAGGTGCCGTTGATGGCTCGTGACCACGTCGAGATAGCCGCTTGTCCAATTTGGCAGCTTTTCAGTCGGGATGGGCTCTGATTGAGATTGCAGCCGTTCTGAGCTGCGTTGCAACAGCAGACCGCGCGGGCCGGCTGCGGTGACTTATGCCCTCATCGCTGCCATGAGCGGCCGGACGCCGATGATGTTCATGACACGCGTGAGATTGTAGGCCAGTACGTGCAGCGCCATCTCTGAGGCCACCCGTGACAGCGTCTTCATCAGAAAGTGGGTGGCACCCATCCGGGCTTTGATTGTGCCGAAGGGGTGCTCGACCGTCTCGCGCCGCCGGCGCATCTTCTCCGGATGTTCGTCGAGCCGGCGCTGCACCGCCTCGAGAACGTGCTCATGCTCCCATCGGGAGATCCGTCGTTGCTTGGCGGTGGTGCAGGCGTTCTTGATGGCGCAGTTCTGGCACGCCTTGGTCGCGTAGCGGCGCAGGACCAGACCTTTGTCCTCGGTTGTGAATGAGTATGTGAGGCTTTGGCCGGCAGGGCAGATGTAGACGTCCTCCTTCGCGGCGTAGCGGAAGTCCTGCTTGCCGAAGCGGCCTTCGGCCTTTGAGTTCGAGGTCATCGGCTTGGCAGCGTAACCGTGATACCCGCGTTCTCGCATTCCAGGATCTCCTCACCACTGAAATAGAACACCACAGAAATTGCAAACAGGGTGGGCAGTCGAGCCAATTCATAATGCGACGCGATCCAATAGAAGGCGAGCGCTACCGGCAAGAATCCAAACAAGAACGTGAAGCTATGGAAGATCAGAGACGTGTATCAACTCGGCCTTAATGCCGCTCAAGCCGCTCCAGGTGCGCCGCCACCATGTCGGCCAGCATGTCCTTGAATCCCGTGGTCGGCGTCCAGCCCAGCCGCGCCTTGGCCTTGCTGCTGTCCGCCACGGCTGCAACCGATTCCGTCGGGCGCAGGAAGCGCTTGTCGCTGACCACGTGCTCGCGCCAGTCCAGACCCGCCGCCGCATAGGCGGTCTCGCACATTTCGCGGACGCTGCGGCCCACGCCCGTGCCGATCACGAAATCGTCGGCCTGCGGCTGCTGCAGCATCAGCCACATCGCCTGCACGTAGTCGCCGGCATAGCCCCAGTCGCGCGTCGCATCGAGATTACCAACCGAGAGCTTGCCATCCTTGACCATCGGCTCGCCCTGTTCGTTGAGCTGCAGCGAATCGCTGATGCCGAGCTTGGCGCAGGCTGCGCCATAGGTCAGCTTTTGGCTGAGAAAGTCCCATGTCGCGGTACCGGCTCTCATGATTGAACAGGATGCCGCAGGCGATGAAGGCGCCATGGGTCGCCCGATAGATGCCCGCTATCTGATGGGCATAGACCTTGGCGGCAGCATAGGGATTAAGCGGTTGGAACGGCGTGGTCTCGCGCTGCGGCGTCTCATGCGTGGCGAACATGTCCGCCGACGAGGCCTGGAACACGCGCGCCTGTGGCCGCCATTGGCGCACCGCCTCGAACAGGCGGTGTGCACCGAGTGCGTTCACCTCGCCGGTTTCGACCGCCGCCTTCCACGACGCGCTGGGCTGCGACTGCGCCGCGAAATTGTAGATTTCCGATACCGGATGGTCCACCACCGCCTTGGCGATCGAGTCCGGGTCGCGCAGGTCGCCGTAGCAGAACTCGACCGCATCGCGAAAGGGACGCAACTGCTCGCTGCCCTCAATCGAATGTTTCAGCCCGAATCCGACCACGCGGTAGTTCTTCTGGAGCAGAAGCTCGGTCAGCAGCCGGCCGTTCTGGCCGCTGATGCCGAGGATCATTGCAGACTTTTCCAAAGGCGCTCCGCGCGGGATTCGTGATCGAATGCGGACCTAAGTCTTGCCGTTCAGGATGACGAGTGCAAGGCGATCGGCGGAGCGACGCCGCGCGATAACTCAGCGGCCCCAGCGAGGGGGGCTGGAGGTGAAGATCGCCTCGAACAGGCCGTTGCCGCCCTGGCTGACAGGTGGCGGCGTCTCGTCCGGCAGCGGGGCGGGCGCGTGCGGACGCGGGAATGGCTCACGCGCCTCCGGCGCTTTTGCCGCGACGGTCGGCGGTAGGACTGGCCGCTGGGTTGCCGGAGCGGCAATAAGGTCCGGCATCGGGCCGGCGCTGCCCGGCACCACATGGACGATACGGTAGCCGCGCGATTTGAGCTCGCCGAGCAGCGTCGGGAGCATGATCGCGGTCTTGGGCTGCACGTCGTGCATCAGCAGGATGCCGCCGCGCCGCTTCTCGAGGTCGGCCAGCGTGTGGTTGAGCATGTGGCTCGATGAGATCTTCTTCCAGTCGTAGGAGTCGACGTCGACGCTCCAGGCCATCAGGCCGCGCGCGCGCAGATAGTCCTCGGCCTCGTTGGTGCGGAACAGGCCGGAAAAGCGGAAGAACGGCGCCAGCGCACGCGGCGAGCCGAGCGCAGCGCCGACCGAAGCGATACCGGTGTCGATCTCGTAGGCGGCGCGGTCGGACGGCATGCGAAACAGCAGGTGGTTCTGGGTGTGGGTTCCGATGGTGTGACCGGCGGCGCGAATATGGCGCACCATCTGCGGATGCGCGCCAGCTTGGCGGCCGACCATGAAGAACGTGGCGCGGAGACATTCGTCGGCCAACGCCTTGAGCACGTGATTGGTGTAGGGCGGCTCGGGCCCGTCGTCGAAGGTCAGCACCACCTCGCCAGGTGCGAGCGGCAGCGTCACGCCGTAGTCGTGGCTGCCGATCAGCGGCATGGCGCGCGCGTTGACCTGCATCACGCGGCTCACGCCGAGCGCGTTCGGGTTGGCGCATGGCGCAGCGCTCGCGACGGTACCGCCAAGCGCGACGGCGCCCGCGATCACGGTCAACGTACGCAGACCACAAGCCATTGCGGCGAAATCGATGACGCGCGCCGAAGCGGCGGCGTTACGGCGCGCAATCTAGCGGCGCAGTGCCGCAGCCGCCGGGAAACCGGCATTCATCATGAAGGAGTGTCGTTAACGCGCGTCGCACTCACGCCGACGCAATCGCCGGCTCAAGCAGAAACAAGTTTCGACGCGCCTTGCGCTCGTCGAGGGCGACGATGGCGCGCCCTTTGGCCGTGAATGCGAGGCCTTCCGGCTTGCCATCCAGATTGCCCAACCGCCACGCGGCCGTAAGCGTGGCGACGCCGCCTTCCGCCGGAAGATCATCGATCCGCGCAATCGTGGCGGACTGGTCACTGAGCAGGTAGAGGCGGCCATCCGGGCCGATCTCGAGATCGCTGAAATCGGCGCAGGTCTTCGCCAACGCCTTGTCGGGAAACCAGACCGCAAGCGCGACGAACCGGTGGCGGCCTTTGCTCCATCGGCCAGCGTTTGCCGTCGGGTAGCGCGCCGCCCCGGGCGAGGCCTCGCGGTCGCGAATTGGGCGGGCCGAATTCGATGAACGCCGATGGCTTCTTTTCTTTGGCGATCAGCAGGTGACCGCTACGGCAGTAGCACCATTCCTTCGCCGCGCGAACCCTCTGGATCGGACCATGAGCGTGCCAGCTCGCCAGGGCCTTCCACCACGAGGTCGATTGACGCAACGACCTTCAATGCCTTCGGATCGATGACCTCCACGCGCGGTGGCGCCTCCTGCAGGAGAAATATCCGGCCGGCGCCGTCGGCGCAGATGGCCTCGATCTGCGGATTGCGCTTGGGAAGCTTCGAACCGGAAACCTTCTTGATGCTGGCGGTCTTCCAGCGGAGTTCGTCCGTGTCCCTGCGTGGCTGGGAGAACCAAGCGATCTTTGCCACCCGGTCGCCGACTGCGATCAGTGCCATCCGGTGGTTGCGGCCCCGTCGCAGACAAATGCCCGAGACCTCCTTGAGCGGCGCATCGACCACGCGCCGCACCCGCAGCCGACGCTGTTTCGTCCTGCGTTTTTTTGTCATGGGCCCCCGTTTGGCACGGCGATGAGCAGGCCGGCGAGAATTGCGACCCGTCGCATGGAGTCCTTCCGGAATGTCGATTGCGCGTCAAATGGTCAGGGAGCTTGCCGCCGATCCTACGCCTCGTGCCGGCTCCGGTCATTAGGCGGGAGCCCCATGTCACTCTTGCCTCAATCCCAAGCGCGGATTAGCTTTTGCCCGCAATCTCATGGGGTGCTTGGCTACCGTTCGGCCGGGCTGAGAGGCGAAAGCCAACCCATCGAACCTGATCCGGATCATGCCGGCGGAGGGAGAGAGATGCGGTCGCCCAGCGAACTGCCCGAAACCACTGCCGATATCGTCGAGCGCCTCCGCCAGCGCCGGCCGCGGGTGCATTGCATCACCAACGCGGTAGCGCAGACCTTCACCGCCAACGTGCTGCTCGCGCTGGGCGCGGCGCCGTCGATGACCATATCGCCCAAGGAGGTCACGGGCTTCGTCGGCCGCGCCGACGCGCTGCTGATCAATCTCGGCATGTTCGACGCCGAGCGGCAGAAGGCCTCGCTCGCCGCGATCAAGGCGGCGCAAAAGGCACGCAAGCCCTGGGTGCTCGATCCGGTCTACATCGACCGCTCTGCGCCGCGCGCCGCGCTGGCCCGGCGGCTGGTGGCCAAGCAGCCCACTGCGCTCCGCTTGAACGAACACGAGATGAAGGCGCTCGGCGGCAAGGCCGCCGACCTCGCCGCGTTCACGCGCTACGCCGCGCGCATGCACACCGTGATCGGGCTGACCGGCGAGCGCGATTTCGTGTCGGACGGCACACGGCTCGCCACTGTCGCGAACGGCGATCCGCTGATGGCCAAGGTAACCGCGATGGGCTGCGCCGGCTCGGCGGTGGTCGCGGCCTTTCTCGCGGTCGAGAGCGATGCGTGGCTGGCCACCACGGCGGCGCTGGTCGCGTTCGGCGTGGCCGGCGAAATGGCGGCGCAGCGCGCGCGGGGGCCGGGCAGCTTTGCGGTCGAGATCATCGACGCGCTGCACGCGCTCAACCGCGTCACGCTGATCGGCAAGGCGAGGGTATCGTGATGGGCAAAGCAGCGCTTGACCTCCGCCTCTACGCCATTGTCGATCCCGAGGTGTCCGGCGGCCACGACCTCGCCGAGCTGTCGCGCCAGCTCGCGGCGGGCGGCACCACGCTGGTGCAATTGCGCGACAAGCTGTCCGACACCAAGGTGATGGTGGAGCGCGCCCGCGCCATCAAGGCCGCGCTCGGCACGGTGCCGCTCCTCATCAACGATCGCGTCGACGTGGCGCTCGCCGCGGGCGCGGACGGCGTGCACATCGGCTGGGACGACATGGCGCCGGACGATGCGCGGCGGCTGCTCGGCCCCGACGCGATCATCGGCCTCACCATCAATTCGCCGCAGCGGGCTGACGCGACTGATCTCGGGCTGATCGACTACGCCGGCATCGGCGGCGTCTATGGCACCACCTCGAAGCAGACCAAGAACACGCCGATCGGGCCGGAGGGCTTGAAGCGTGTGATCGACGCGCTGCATCGTCGTCAGCCCGGGTTCCAAACCTGCGGCATCGCCGGCATCAATGCGGCGAACGCGGCCCCGGTGATCGAAGCCGGCGCCGACGGCGTCTCGGTGATCTCCGCGCTGTCGCTTGCACTGGATCCGCAGCAAGCGGCGCGGGAGCTGCTCGGCGTGGTCGACGCGGCGCTGGCGCGGCGAGGGCGGCCATGACCGCGATCGCCGTCACCATCGCGGGATCGGATTCCAGCGGCGGCGCCGGCATCCAGGCCGATCTCAAGACGTTTTCGGCGCTCGGGGTCTATGGCGCGTCGGTCATCACTGCGCTGACCGCGCAGAACACCAAAGGCGTCACCGGCATCCACGACGTGCCGCCTGATTTCATAGGTGCGCAGATCGATGCGGTGTTCTCTGATCTCGTCGTGGACGCCGTCAAGATCGGCATGCTGTCCACGACAGCGACCATCGAGGCGGTCACCGCGGGGCTCGATCGCCACGCTCAAACCAAAGTGGTGCTCGACCCGGTGATGGTCGCGACCTCCGGTGATCGGCTGCTCAAACCGGACGCGGTCGAAATGCTCCTTCGGCTGCTGATCCCGCGCGCGCTGCTGATCACGCCGAACCTGCCCGAGGCAGCCGCGTTGCTCGACCGGCCGATCGCCGAGTCCGAGAACGCGATGCGCGGCCAGGCCGAGCGGTTGATCCTGCTCGGCGCCAACGCCGTGCTGATCAAGGGCGGTCACGGCAGCGGCGCGGAGGCCGTCGATCTCTTGGTCGGGCGGGACACCGTCACGCGGCTCGCCGCGCCGCGCATTGCAACCAACAACACGCACGGCACCGGCTGCACGCTGTCGTCGGCGGTCGCGGCCGGCCTTGCCAAGGGCCTGCCGCTGATCGAGGCGGCGCATGAGGCGAAGGCGTATGTCGGCGGTGCAATTGCCGCCGCCAACCGGCTCGCAGTCGGGGCCGGGCATGGACCGGTGCATCATTTTTTTCGTTGGTGGGACGGAAGATCACCGAGCAACGCCGAGCAAGGAGCGAGCACATGACAAGCATCAGCCGACGAACGGCAGTGATGGGCGGACTTACGGGTATTCTGGCCGCTCCGTCGGTCGCGCGCGCGCAGACCCGGCGCTGGCGCATGGTCACGTCCTGGCCGAGGCGCCTGCCTGGGCCCGGCATGTCGGCGGAACGCGTCGCCGAACGCATCAACGCCATGTCCGGCGGTCGTTTGCAGATCAACGTTCATGCGGCGGGTGAGGTCGTTCCGGCCTTCGAAGTGCTCGATGCGGTAGGCTCCGGGGTCGCCGAAATGGGCCACACCGCGGCGTTCTACTGGCAGGGCAAGGACCCCGCCGCGGCGTTTTTCACCACGGTTCCGTTCGGCCTTGCGCCTCATGAACATGTCGCCTGGGTCGATGCGGGCGGCGGTCAGGCGCTGTGGGATGAGCTCTACGCACCATTCGGCGCCAAGCCGTTCATGGGCGGCAACACAGGCGTCTGCATGGGCGGTTGGTTCCGCCGTGACATCAGGAGCCTCGCCGATCTGCGCGGCCTGAAGGTGCGCTCGTTGGGATTGGGCGGCGAAGTGTTCCGCCGCCTCGGTGCCACGCCACAGACCACGCCGCCGGCGGAAATCCTCACCAGCCTGCAGTCCGGCGTGATCGACGGCGCGGAGTTTGTCGGGCCCGGCACCGATATCGCGCTCGGCCTTTATCGCGTCGCCCAGCTCTACTATGGACCCGGCTT
>CAWBFG010000011.1:0-21819 GCA_963787955.1 uncultured Alphaproteobacteria bacterium
CTCACAGGCAAGCTCCTCGTTGAACGCGCATTCATCAAAAATGTTCCCGGAACGAGATGCGTTGTCGCGCGTTTGTCATGTGGCAACACAGAATAAGGAGGTTGCATGCGGAAACTATTGATTGGTCTGGCTTCGCTTGCGGCCATCGCCGCGGTGACGCCTGCGTCAGCACAGGGCTTGTACTTCGGCGCACCGGGTGTGTCGGTCGGCGTAGGGGCTCCGGTGTATCGTGAACGCCACTACGACTACGACCGCCCGCGTTACCGTGCGCATCGCCACTACGACGACAGCTACGCCTATGCGCCGCGCGGCTGCCGCACCATCACCATCCAGCGTGACGACGGATCGGTGAGACGCATCCGCCGGTGCGGATAACAAGAAACTGCACGGCCAACTTGCCCGTTCGCAAGGAAGAAAAGCCCGCCCGGTTCGGCGGGCTTTCTTTTTGCACACTGAATTGGGGGAGCGGAGAGAAGGATGTCCTCGACGTCCTCCCCGGCTACCCCGCCTTCACGCTCATCTTCCTCCCCTTCACCGTCCCGCTGGACTTGGTGCCGCCCGCCGTGAACGTGATCTCTTCCCCGCGCACGCGGCCGTCCTCGATCTTGAGCGTCTTGCCGCGCGTGCGCAGCGTGCCGGTGAATTTCTGGAATTTCTGCTCGAGCTTGAGCCGGCCCTGCGGGGTGCGCCAGCGGCCCTCGACCTGCGCCGGCACCACCCAGAAATAGCCCGAGCAGTGCTCCTTGCACGTCTGGCCCTCGCTGTCGAAGCCGTCGTCCGGCTCCCAGTCCTCCATGTGGAAGGAATGCGACGCGATGCGCGTGCCGGGCTTCATCTTCAGGATGGTCGGGCGGAGCTGCAGGTTGAGCCGCGGCAAGAGATACACTGGGCCAGCACCGTGGCCTTGGAGAAATCGGTCTTGAAGATGTCGCCGCGCACGAACCGCGCGCGGTCCGTGACGCCCTCCTTCGCCGCGTTGCGGCGCGACAGCTCGACCATGTCCGGATTGTATTCGACGCCGAACGCGCGGATGCCGCGCTTGGCCGCGGTGATGACGGTGCGGCCGTCGCCCGAGCCGAGATCGATCACGTAGTCGCCGGGCTTGGCGCCGGCCATGTCGAGCATGCGGTCGACGGTGGTCTGCGGCGTCGGCACCCAGATCACGTCCTTGCCGGGCTGGCCGACCTCGGGCGTGTACTCGAGCTTGGCGGTCTCGCTCTTCGGCGCGTCGGTTTTGGGCGCTTCGGTTTTCGGCGGCTCGGCGGCCGGCGCCTCGGTTTTCGGCGCGTCGGCATTCGGCGCCTCGGTGGCCGGCTGCGCGAGCGCCAAGCCGGAGGCAAGCAGCAATGCAAGAAGAGAAACCGTTGCGGACTGAATTATGATGGAACTGAACTCCCCCGTTGGGCTGAAGGCGCCTGGCACCGGCCGTCGCGCCGCCCCGCACGATCTTAAGCCCCGAATGCGGCCTGCGCATCAAGGAGGTCGGCCCGGCGCCCGCGTGCGATGGCTCGGCACGCCACCTAGTCAATAACAATCACCGCTTGATCCCGCTGCCCCGCGGCGCGACGATGGCCCTGCCAACCACCGGTCCCGCCATGCTGCGCCGCGCCGTACTCGCCCTCGCCGCCATCGAGACACTGATCTGGCTCTATCTCGTCGTCGGCGGCAGCTACGACGCATTGTTCTTCGCCAAGGGCTACGCAGCAGGCGCCGCAGCTTCCGCACCTCGAGTTTGTGCTGTTCGTGCTGCCGGCGCTGATCCTCGGCGCCCTCAACCGCGCGCTCGGCGTCGCCGCGCTGCTGGCAGGCTTTGCGGCGCTCGCCTACGGCTTCGATCCGGGCTGCGCGCCATGACGTTGTTCGACGGCGCCTCTGCTGCGGGGGTCTCCGGGCTGGGCGTCGTGATGCTGCTCGCCGCCGGATACATCGCGGTTGCGCGGGCCGCGCTCAAGCGGAGCGCCGCTTGAGCAAGGTTAGGACGGCATAGCAACCATCTCCGCAAAAAAATCCTGACGCGCCGCAACAAAATTCGGCACGCACCGTTCATTCCGCGGTCGAATCGCTTGCGTCGTCGCGCATGCCGCGCCGCCGCATCGCAACAGACATGACGCAATCGCTGGCGTTTCGCATCCGTCCATCATTTCAACACGATGTGGCATTCTTCTTGCTGAGTTGCTCGTAGGGGGCCGGGCTCTGCAACAGAGGAGGCTCACAATGTGCGACTACAGCCTGCAAAACGTGAAGTCGCGTGCGGCCCAGGTCGGCGACAAACTGACAACGCGAAACTTCGGCACCGGAACGCGCGGCTTCGCAGCGCCGGAGGATTCGACGACGGCAGTTTGCCTGCTGCCGGGGACCGAGCTTGCGTTCTCCGATGACATCGTGGTCGGCGGTCTGGGCGCGATCGAGCCCAGGACGATCGCCCACAACACCGCGATCTTCCGCCAAATCGACAAGGACCAGCCGTCGCGGCATCACGACGCGCTGGAATTTCCGGACGGCGAGGCCGTGCTGCTGACGCGTTTGGCGGAGGGTCAGCACGCGACCGTGCTGCAACTGCCGGCCCAGCCGCAGACCGCGGCGGACGCCGAAGCGCAGCAGCGCGTGGCGTACGTCGGGTAGCAAGCAAGCAAGCAAAAGCGCGGGCGGCGAAGCGTCGCGCACCCGCCCGCGCGCATTCGAGCGCGCCTGACGCCGGCGTGAGAGAAAAGGCGCGACAACGCGAATATATGGCGCAAAGCGTTGTGTTTGAGATTGCCTGGCGGTCGGGCCGTGCCGGGTCACTTCACCCCGAATTTCTTGAACTCCTCCGCGATCGCGGGCCGCATCATGATCGCGGTCTCCATCTCGTTCTGGCCCGCCGCGTCGCCGGAAAAGATGCGCGCCATGCCGCGGCCGTAGAGCGAAAACGCCCGGCCGGTGTCGTCGCGCAACGCCGCGCTGAAGTCGTCGATCGCCTTTTCCAGCTCGCGCCGCATCAGATGGACGTAGCCGCGGCGCTCGTGGGCGATCACGCGGCTCGCCGCGCTCTCGCGCGGATCGTCGATCACCCTGGTGCAGCCGGTGACGACGCGCTCGGCGCTGTCGGAATTGCAGTCGGCGAGCTGGCTTACGGCTGGCGTTGCCGCAAGCGCGGCCAAGAGCAGCAGGACAATGACGCCAATTGCGCGCCGGGCTGGTTGAGTGCGCGGCAAGCTGTTGTTAAAGCCGTTGCGGTCAAGGGGGCCGATCATGCTGCTTCGCGTCGTCATTGCCGTCATCGCCACGCTCGAACTCGCTTATTTCTACATCGAAATGCCGTTCTCGTTCGGCAAGATGCTCAATCTCGATACGCGGTGGTTCAATATCCTGTCGGGATACGCCATGGCGGTGTTTGCGCCGCTCATCGCGCTCGCGGCCCTGGCGCTCGCCGCCGCCGGCCGGCGGCTCGGCGTGGCGGCCATCCTGCTCGCCGTCGCGCCGCTGGTCTACTGGGCGCCGCTCGTCGCGGGATTTATCGCCCTCATGATCAGTATGAAGGGCAGTTAATCGCCGGCCTCACTCCTTCTCCACGCCGGCGTTTTTCACGATCGTCTCCCAGCGCACGTATTCCTCCTTCACGAACGCGGCGAATGCCGGCTGGCTCATGTGCATCAATTCGAGCCCGGCGCCCGCCATCGCCTTCTTAGCCGTCTCGTCCTTTTGCATCGACTGCACCAGCGCATGGATGCGCTGCACGACCGGCGCCGGCGTGCCGGCCGGCGCGACGACGCCGATCCACACACTCATCAGATAGCCCGGCAGGCCCGCCTCATCGGCGGTCGGCACATCCGGCGAATAGGGCAGCCGCTCTTTCGTTGCGGTCAGCAGAATGCGCAGCTTGCCGGCGTCGATGCCGGCGCGAAAGGTGCCGATCGAGGCGGAGAGCAGATGGATGCGGCCGGCCAAGAGGTCGGTCATCGCCTGGGCATTGCCGCGGTACGGCACGTGGACCAGCTCGATGCCGGCGAGCCGCGAAAATTCGGCCGCCGACAGGTGCGGCAGCGAGCCGAGCCCGGCGGAGCCGTAGCTGTAGGTCTTCGGCTTGGCTTTGGCGAGCGCCTGGAATTCCTTGAAGGTCTTGGCCGGCAGCTCGGTGGACATCGCCATCATCTGCGGCGCGTCGCCGATCGCCGCGACCGGGATCAGATCCTTCATCGCGTCGAACGGCATCGACTTCTGCACGAACGGATTGATCACCAGGTTGCCGTTGAGCACCAGGCCGAGCGTGTAGCCGTCCGGCGCGGCCTTGGCGACGGCGTCGGTGCCGGGCGTGCCGGCGGCGCCGGTGCGGTTCTCGACCACGGCCTGCTGGCCGGTGGTCTTGGTGATGTGGTCGGCCAGAAGCCGCGCGCCGAGGTCGCCGATGCCGCCCGCCGCAAAGCCGGTGATGATCCTGACCGGTTTGCTCGGATAATCCTGCGCCGGCGCGGCGGCGCCCGACAGGGCGAGGCCGAGCAAGGCTGCCGTGATTGAACGGAACATCATGCGCGTCCTCCCCCGTTGTTGGGCGCAAACCTAGCTCGGATGGCGCGAAGCGTCATCCCCGCGTTATTCTGCGCACTCGAGCGGAGCCCAGCATCATGAGGCGCCGGCCGGCCCAAATCTCATGTCACGGGAAACCCAAATCATGCCTGCCGTCTGCGATTGCTTTCCGCAACTCAAGGTCACCACGCTGGCGCGCGAGGCGCGCTATCGCGGCGATCCCACGCAGCGTGCGCCGGAGGGCCCGCAGTCGTCGCTGGAGATCAAGGTCACCTCGATCGGCAACCTCAACGAGCGCGTCGATACCCGCAACAGCAGGCAGAGTTTCATCATCAGCGAGCCGAAACACGTCGGCGGCATGGCTCATGCTCCGACGCCGCTGGAGTATCTCCTGTCCGGCGCGGTGGGCTGTTACGCCGCGGTGTTCGCGTTCTATGCGGCCAAGCTCGGCGTCGATTACGAAAGCTTCGAGGCGGTGGCGCGGACCAACTTCGATGTGCGCGGCCACATGATGCCGGACGCGCCGTTCTCCGGCTTCCAGAAGGTCTCGATCGAGATCGCGGTGACAAGCAGTGCGCCGATCGAGAAGCTGCGCGAGGTCGAAAAGCTGGCGCTGGCCGGCTGCCCCGGCATCGCCACGCTGCGCGATCCAGTGCCGGTGGAGGCGATGCTGCGCCTGAGCGAGATTACTTGACGTTGAACAGCTGGCGCAGTGACCCGCTCGGCGCCTTGATCTCGGCGATACGCCAGCCGTCTCCGGTCTTGACGAGATCGAGCACCACGGCGCGCGGCTCCTTGGCGTTGGTGAAGGTCACGGTGCCGGTGGCGTGCCTGCGGTCCGCGCTCTTCACGTCGATCTTCAGGTCGGCGATCTCCCATTCCTGCGCGTCGATGAAGGGATCGCCGTTGAGCCGCGGCACCTCGTCCTTCTTCTTGGCGTCGGCCTGGTCCTTGAGGATGGCCTTGGCGAGCGGCGGCGCGAAATAGCGCCGGATCACGTCGGCCTTGCTGTAGTCGATGCCCTTGACGTTGTGGTTGTTGCGATAGATTTTGTAGATCGACTCCAGGAAGGCGTGCGGCGACGCGCCCTGCGCCACCGCCGCAGTGCCGGCGATGACGATGCCAGCGACCATCAGGAAGATGGCGACCACGGTTTCGGGGCGGCGAAATCGCATGAAGCCTCCACCGCCGGAGCACGCCGCAGCGGCAGAAGACTTATAGAGCACTGCAAGCGCGAGAACCCATGCGCGGGCGCGGCGCTGTCGCGCCGTCCCGGCATGGCTCGTCGATCGGGCCGCCCGGCTAAGGCCGGACGTTTGCGCTTACTGGCGGCGCTGTTCCGAGGACTTCGGAGCGGCCACCCGTTTCTTCGGCTTGGCGGCCGGCGCGGGGGGCTGCTCAGCCTCGGCGGTCGCGTTTTCAGCGTTGGGCATGTCGGCTCTGGGTGCCTCGGTCCTGGGCGCGGCACCCTTCGGCGCCTCTTCCTTCACCGTGACGGCATTCGGTCCCGGCGCGCCGTACACCTGCGAGAAGCAGGCATTGTTCTGGGTCTGGCACGTCCCCATGCAAGTTTCCTGCAGTTGCGGGGTCGGTCTCCCGACACACTTGTCCAGGCACCCAATGTAGTTCTTCTGGCAGGCCGGCTGGCCCACTGCGCTTGTCGTGGTGGTGGTCTTGATGGCCAGCATGGCCAACAGCAGCAAAAGTACGATTCTCATTGCCCGATCCTCGATGTGCGCCGCATCGATTGACGGCACGGTAAGTTGCCACGCCGGGCATTGCACCGTTAACGTGCTCGGATGGTTAAGCCGGCGGCGGCCCGCTGCGTCTGTTGCCTGGATTGCGCGTCCGAACCCGATCATTCCTGGCCCCGCCATGACCGATAACGCACCAGCGCAAGACACCCCGGACAATCCGCAGGAGCTCCGCAAATGGCGGCGCGGCATCTACATTGGTCTTGCCGTCGCGACCGCCGCCTATGTGCTGTGCGCCGTCCGGGTGATGCGGATCGGCCCGGCCGGCGACGGCTTCGAGGCGATCCCCCTGTTTCTTGCCACCCTGCTCTATTTCCTTCTGGCGTTGCCGGCACTGCCCATCGCCGTGATCGCAACGCAGCTCGGAACCATACGGCTCGGGGCGATGATGCTGTGGATGGCCGCCTTGCTTGTGTTGCTTCTCGCCTTCGCCGTCTGAGGCAGCGCCGGCTCCGTCAAGAACCTGCACAAATTACGGTTTGAATCCGCGCGAATCCGCATGTAAGTCCCGCGTCCATGTCGCGCAGATCGTTTCGTGTCGGCCGGTCGAAAACCGGACTTGGGCTGTTCGCCACCAAATTCATCAAGAAACGCGCCGTCATCGTCCGCTACCGCGGGCGCGTCATCCCCAACGAGGAGGCGGAGCGCCGCGAGGCCAAGGGCGCCCGCTATATGTACGAGCTCAACAACAAATTCACCCTCGACGGGTCGAGCCGCAGCAATCTCGGGCGCTACGCCAACCACTCCTGCCGGCCGAACGCCGAATCCGTGGTCTACCGGGGCCAGGTCCGCATCAAGGCGATGCGCAACATCAAGCCGGGCGCCGAGATCACCTATCACTACGGCAAGGATTACTACGCCGCCTATATCGGCAAGCGCCGCTGCAGGTGCGTGACCTGCACGCTGCGGCGCAAGCGCGAGCGGCTCGCCCGCAAGCAGCGCGCCGCGCGGAAAAAGCGAGCGAACGGGCGGACGCGCGGCAAGCCCGCCAGCCGCGCCTAGCGGTCAAGCTCCTTGTAGTGGCGGAAGATACCCGAGGTGTTGAAGGCAATGCGCCGCTCCGACTCGAGATAGGCGGCGATCCGCGGCCGCGCCACGGCCTTGTCGTGCAGCGCGACCAGACGCGGCACTTCGTCCTCGAATCGTTTCATGCGTCTAGGAAACGCGTAGCGCAGCCCGGCGACGATCTGGAACAGCGACAGGTCGACGTAACTGAGCTTGCGGCCGAGCACATAAGGCCCACCGCTTTTCTCCACCACGTCTTCGAAATGGCCGAGGTACTTCGGCACACGGTGCTGCCAGAACAACTGCGTGCACCGCTTCGCCGCCGGTTTCTGATCCTCGTAGTACAGCTGGCTCGACAGCGGATGGTGGGCGTCGTGGACCTCCGCCACCAGGTCGGTGATGGTGAGCTGCAGCTGATGGACCCACAGCCGGCCGGCCTCATCGCGGGGCGCGAGCTTCAGCCGTGGCCCGAGATAATGAAGGATGTTGGCAACCTGGCCGATCACCTGCTTGCCAGCCTTGAGGAACGGCGGCGCGAAGGGTGGCCGCTTGATCTGCGTGCTGTCGAGAAATCTGCTCATGGCGGACATGCCGCCGGACTGCCGCGCGACGTCAACATAGTCGGCGCCGCCCTCCTCGAGCGCGAGGCGGACGAACTCGCCGCGGCCCTGGATCCCAGGCCAGTAATAAAGCTCGTAGCGCATCGATGCCGGCCACTCTGTAACCAAACCAGCGAGAGTGCCGGCGCATTATCGAGTTGGCTGGAAACTCCGTCAACGAAACAGCAAAGCCCGGCACGATGGCCGGGCCTTGCGATGTCGCGAAGCGCGCGGATCAGTATTCCGAGATCGAATCGCGCCGCAGCTCAAGCCGGACGTTCGGGTCCGGATCCTGTCCAACGATCTTGCCGCCCTCGATGACGACGCCGGGAGCGTAAGCGTTTTGCATCGGCTGGCCGGCGAGCCACTGCTCCTCCTGAACAGCGCGATGGTTCGCGGCGGAGCTGTGCTGACGCGTGGTCTGCGCCAACGCCGGCGACGCGATCAACGCCGCCATCGAGACGCCGAACAGCATTTTCTTCATGGTCTTCATGGGACTTCTCTCAGGTTCAGTCACCCCGCACTGCAACATGGCGATTCCGCACCTGCGAAGAATTGCCGGTGCTGCATGACTGGCCTGCGGGAATTTTCGTTTCGCCTTCGGTTTGCCCCAGCGAATTGCGGCGGCAGGTTCCAAGCTGCTCGCTTCTTTCTGGCGCGAAGCGACAAAGCCATGCAGGAGAATGCATCGACGTTCGCGAAATTGCCGCTGACGCGCCGCAGTTCCGCGTGCTAGGGCCGAGCGGCTTCTATCCGCTCAAGCCTCGCTCCCTTCATCGTGATCGCAAACCGCAGCGTGGAACCGCGCATTCCCACAGGTCGTCAGGAGCACATCCCGCGCGCGATCGGCTACATGGTGGCGGCCGGCGCGCTGTTTTCCCTCTCCAGCGCGGCATCGAAATGGCTGGTCGAGGCGTACCCCGTCGGCGAAGTGCTGTTCTTCCGCGCGTTCGGCGGCTTGCTCGCCTGCTCCGTATTCATCCTCCCGATCTACGGCCTCATCGTGTTCCGCACCGGCCGGCCCGGCGCCCACGCGCTGCGCGCGATCTCGCAGACCACGTCGCAGACCCTGCTGCTGATCGCGTTCAGCCTGATGCCGCTCGCAAGCGCGACGGCGATCAATTTCTCCTCGCCGCTGTTCGCCACCCTGGCGTCCGCGATCTTCTTGAAGGAAGCGGTCGGGCCCGCCCGGGCTTTTGCGCTGGTGGCCGGGTTTGTCGGCGTGCTGATTGTTACCAATCCGGGCGCCGACACATTCCAGATCGGCGCGCTGTTCGCGCTCTCCAATGCCGTCCTGTTCGGCACCGTGACCGCCGGCGTACGCGGCATGACGACGACGGAGTCCGCCGGCACGCTGACGATGTATCAGCTCTCCTTGCTGTCACTCGCATTCGCCGTGTCGATGCCGTTTTCCTTCGTGAAGCCCACCGCGATCGACACGCTGTGGCTGCTGCTCAACGGCGCGGCCAATGGCATCGCGCAATACTGGTGGACGCGCGCCATCCATATGGCGCCGACCGCCGCAGTCGTGCCGTTCAACTATCTATCGCTGGTGTGGGCCGTGATCCTCGGCTTCGCGATCTGGGGCGACGTACCGACGATCGGCCTGGTGATCGGCTCGTCGATCGTGGTCGGCTCCGGACTGTTTCTGCTCTGGCACGAGACACGCAAGACGCCGCCGCGAAAGCCGGGATGACCCGATCGTCATTTCTTTCGGCTGGCGCCTTTGAGGTTTGTCTTCACCCCGCCCGGATTCTGCGCGATCTGCAGGCACACCAGCAACTCGACGTAGCTCGCAATGCCCAGCGACGATGACTCAGCCGTGCAACTCACCCGGTCCGCCACTCTGAACGTCTGCCAAATCGATACGAGTTCGCGCCGGGCTGCGCTCTCTTCTTCCATGCAAGCCGGATAACTTTGGGCATCCACCATCTGAGTGCTCGCCGCCGCCGCTCCCTTGCAGCTCGACTCGACATTGAAGTTTGGGACTTGATCCGAAACCGGGATCATCAATGGCGCGGCGACCAGCGCAACGAACACTGACATGTGCATGGACGCCTCCGTGCCGAAATCGAATTTCGACAAAATCAGCTGCGATCAGACGTTAAACCTTCACGGCAGGCGGGTCCATAGGACCTTGCAGCCCACCCGGCACCGCCAACTGCAATGGCCGGGCGCTTGCCCGGCCATTGCATGCTGCGACTAGTTCGCGGCGAAACAATAGAATAGCCCGTCGCCGCCGGTGCCGCGCAAGGACGCCTGGGCGCAGCCTTCGGTTGGGTTGGTCTGCGGCCCTCGCGAGGGATGCGACGTGTTCCATGACAGCATCGGCGGGGAGTCGTTGAGCCCCATGCGATCGTGATGACCGACCATGGCGGCGCCCGTGGTGCTGCTGGTCCAGTTGCCGCAGGTGCGATCGTCACCGCCCGCGAAGGCGGTTCCGTCTGCCTGCGAACCGGTGAGAATGTCGTGGCGGTTCGGCGTATCGCCACGGCCATTGATGACCTCGCCCTTCTCGCTCAGCGAGTTCTCCTTGCTGAGCTTGTTGTTCGGGCTGTGGAGGTCGGCAACGCTGGTCGCAACCACCGTGCCTTTTGCGTTCTGCCACGGACCCTTGCCGATGCGGTCTTTGGCGTTCACCGCGTTGGCGCCCTGGGTGCTGAGATACGCGCGCCAGGTCTTGCCGCCGGCGCCAGCCGCGGTCGCGAGCTGGCTGCAATGCGCGTCGGCGCCGGCAAGGCCGCCGAGATCGCCGCCCTTGCCGGGACCGACACTGGTAATGAAGAAGGTCGTGTTGGCCTGCTGCGCCTGCGCCGGCACGCCAAGCGCAAGCAGCACGGTGGACGCAAGCAAATATGCGCGCAACGTTATAACATTCATGGAAGGCCTCCCTGTTGGGGCGCGCAACATGCGCCCGATGGCCTGACAACAATTGGGAGCGACTTGTCGTCCAGCGTGCGCTGCACTTTTTTGTGAGCGCGCGACCGGCGCGAGGCTGCAGCCGTCAGCTGATATAGGCGAGCTGTATCGGCGTCTTGGCCGAAGAAATGCGTTCGCCGACGACGCAGTTCCGCCCGGCTGCCTTCGCCTGATAGAGCCGCTGATCGGCGATATGGAACATCGCGTCGTAATCCAAGGCATTCGCACCGCAGGTGGCGATGCCGATGCTCACCGTCATGTGCTCCGGGTCACTCTCAACGCCGCCGGCGATTTCGCGCCGGATGCGCTCGCCGAGTGCCAGCGCCGGTCCGGCGGACAGCCCGTCGCAGATCAGCACGAACTCTTCGCCGCCAAAGCGAAACACCTGGTCGGTCGCACGCACCGTGGCCATGATGTCGCGCGCGATCCGCCGCAAGACGGCATCGCCCGCGGCATGACCGTAGCGGTCGTTGAAACTCTTGAAATGATCGATGTCGATCAGCAGCAGGCTCACCGGCCGGCCAGATCGAATCCCGTCTTCGATCGTGCCGCGGCCGTGGCTTTCGAGACGGCCGCGGTCGAACGCCCCGGTCAGCGCGTCGCGGCCGGTGCGTGCCAGCAGGTCCTCGTAGCGCTCGCGGTAGGTCAACATGTCGAACACATCGGCGATGCGCCGCGGGCTGCCGCTCAACGCGCTCGGCCGTTCGAACCAGTGCAGATAGCAGCCAACCAGCACGCTGTAGATCGCGACCGCGAACATCTTGGCCGCCCAGCCCCCGATCAGCACCGAAACGGGCGCGCCGGTGAGGAAGCGCAGACCGGCGTAGAAGAAGACCTGGTCAAACGTCAGCACCACCGCGCCGGCGAGGCCCAACCGCACCAACACGCGATTGGACAGCCACGCACGCGAGCGCTCGTAGATCAGGATGAGCACGATGCAGTCGACAAACAGCAGTATCGTGCCCCACACCATCAGCGCGCCCATCTCGTCGAGGAAACTGAAATCGGCGAGGCGATCGGGCGTCACCGCGACGAGGCCGTGATGGCGCATCAGCACCGCCAACGCGACCATCAGCAGATTGCCGAACAAGAGGCCGTAGATCGGCTGGCGAACGACGACCGCGTCCTCGCGGATATAGACCAGCAGCAACAGCATCAGCTTGCCGGCGAACAGCACGCTCGATCCGGGCGAGGTCACGATGCCGAACGGGAGCGCAACGTAGAACACGCTCGCCAGATAGGTCTCGATGAAGTGCATCACGCCGAGCGCGCAGAAGAACGCGCCGATGCCGAGTTGATGGCGGGCGCGAAACAATGCCGCGAGCGCGGCGAAGTAGATGAGCGCGGCACCCGCCAGCAGCAGCAGATTGTTCCACTCAGACATCAGTTCGGCTGTTCTACATCGCCGCCCCCGGGCAATGCGCCCGTGGCGCGACGCCGCCATCCCCCTACCAGCCTCTAGTATCCGGAGGTTAAGAAATCAGCGCAATGGTTTTTAGGATTGCGGTAATCCTGCTTACCCGCGGAGTGCTCCAATCGCGGGCATTTCAGTCGCCCAAGACACGCTTCTCGAGCGCCTGGCACACAGAATCCACAACCTTTTCGAGACGGAACACCTTGTCGTCGGCGCCCGGCTTGACCCAGACGCCGCCTCCATCGCAATCGCTGTACATCTGGATGCCGCGGTCGTTCAGTCGCATCAGCAACGCGTCCGCCTGCGGCAGCTTCTCCAGCGTCAGCCCGCCGCCGTCGCAATCGACGCCGCACCCGCCACCCCGGAAACAGCTGCCGGAGGTGCTTAGCGTGCGCTTCTCACCACGCCGTTGCATCGACATGGCAAACCAGAAGTAGACCTTGTCCTCCGGAGTCTTGGCCTTGGAAATGTCCTCGTACTGTTGCACCCGGATCATGAAGGTCAGCGCCGTGACCTGCTGCTGCGGATGGGCGCGCAAGTGAGCGGCGTCATAGCGGCGGATGTAGCAAACCCTGCGGCCAGCCTCCGGCGCGATGATCTCGAACAGCATGGTGTCGGAGTGGCGCGGCTTGTCCTGCGCCGCCACCGGGATGGCGAACAGGCCCGTCAGCACCAGCGGCGCGAGAAGCGCGGCGTTGATCCTCATGCGGACTCCCACTCTTTTTTCGTCGGAAGCGGGAGCCCGAAGGTTCATCCCTGCCGCCGCGGCGCGGCGTCAGGACGCCCGTAACCGCGGAATCAGCTTCAGCGCATTCTCGCGGTCGACCTTCTGGAGATCGTCTCCCTTGAAATATTCCGTCACGCCCTTAGTGGTGAGGCCGGCCGTTCCGTACGGGAAATCCGTCCCATAGACGATCTGCGAAGCACCGACCATTTCCCGCAGTGCGACCATGGTCGCCACGCCCGGGATCGCGGCGGTGTCGTAATAGAACCGCTTCAGCTCGCCGTTCATGGTCTCCAGGCTGATCTTGCCGCGATACGGCGGCGTGTTCACCAGCTGCCACTGGAACCGATAAGCAAAAGCGGTCAATGCGCCTCCGCCGTGCGACCAGATCCAGTTGATGTCCTTGTACTTCTGCGACGTTCCGCTGAGGATCAGACTCGCGATGGTGCGCGTCGTATCGGTGCCGAACTCGATCACGTAGTCGGGCACGCCCTGCACCAGGTTGGCGCAGCAATTGGCCGCGGTCGGATGCGTATAGACCGTGGCCTTGCGGCGGTTGAGCTCCTCCCAGATCGGCGCGAAATGCGGGTGGCCGAGCCATTTGTCCTGATAGCTCGTCATGCAGCCGACGCCGTCGACCTTGAGCGTGTCAAAGGCGTGCGCGATCTCCTTCAGGCTCTCGTCGATGTGCGGCAGCGGCAGCATCGCCCAGGTGCCGAAGCGGCCCGGGTGATCGGCCTCCAGCTTCTTGGCGTATTCATTCGACTCGCGCGCGATGCGGACCGCGACATCCTTGCCGAGCGGCGTGACCTGCGGCGTGGTCGGCGACGTCATGGAGGTCGCGACACCGCCCTTGTCCATGTCTTCGATAGTCTTCTGGATCGACCAGTTCTTCAACGGGAAGTCGCTGCGGCCGATCACCTCCATGGCCTGGAACCAGGTCGGCGGCACGATGTGGTGGTGGACATCGATCCGGTGCGGCTTGGCCTGCGCGAACACGGTCGGGGCAAGACCCGAGGCGGTGGCCAGGACGGCGGCTCCGCCGGCCAGCACTTGGCGCCGGCTGATGCCGGTTGCGGCAAACGGCTGCGTGCAGCAATTGCAGATCGCGGACAGCCTTCGCCTGGTCGTATGCAGCATGGTCACCTCCCTGATCCCGGCTCTGCGGCCGGCGAAACGGGCCCACGGTCGCGCCGCAACGGGGCCGTGGTCAAGAGCAATGCGGGGTTGACGGAATTGCCGGCGCTTGGCCTATAGGCGCCCGCATGCCGAAGATCACCTACATAGACCAGGACGGGACCGAGCGCACGGTCGAAGCCGAGCTCGGCGCCACCGTGATGGAAACCGCGATCAATAACGACGTGCCCGGCATCCTGGCCACCTGCGGCGGCTCCTGCTCATGCGCCACCTGCCATGTCTATGTCGACGAGGAATGGTTCGACAAGCTGCCGCCGCAGTCGCTGGAAGAACTCGACATGCTCGACACCGCGCACGACCTCGAGCCGACCTCGCGGCTGTCCTGTCAGATCCTGGTCACCGAGGAGATCGACGGCCTGGTGGTGAAGACGCCGCTGCGGCAAATTTAACCCGTCCGCAGTCGGGGCAGCAGCCTCAACGCATTGTCGCGGTCGATCGCTTTCATATCGGCAAGATTGAAGAACGCGGTCAGGCCACGCACGTGATCCTCGTTGGTGCGGAACGGGAAGTCGGTGCCATAGACGATCTGCGACACCGGAATGACGGCGGTCAGCGAGGCGAGCGCCGCGCGGTGCGCCGCCTGCGCGGTGTCGTAATAGAAGCGGCGGAACTCGGTCATCACCAGCTCCGGAGTGTATGCTCGCATGCTCGGATGGCTCTGCCGCAGCCGCGTGAATCGCTCGATCAGGAACGGCATGGTGCCGCCGGCGTGAGAAAACACGAAATTGATATCCCGGTAGCGCTGCGAGGCGCCGGAAAACACCAGGCTGCCGATCGTGCGCGTGGTATCGGTGCCGAACTCGATGACCGGCGCGCGGAATTCCGGCACCAGGCTGTTGCAGCAGTCTGCCCCGGTCGGATGGGTATAGACCACGGCCTTGCGGCGGTTGAGCTCCTCCATCACCGGCGTGAAATGTGAGTGACCCAGCCACCGGTTTTGATAGCTGGTCAGCATGCAGACGCCGTCGGCCTTGAGGGTGTCGAACGCGTAGGCGATTTCCTTCAGGGTCTCGTCGATGTGCGGCAGCGGCAGCGTCGCGAACAGGCCGAAGCGGCCCGGATGGTCGGCCATCAGCTTGGCGTTGTAGTCGTTGCACTCGCGCGCGACGCGGACTGCATCGTCCTTGTTGAGGAACTCGAGCGCCGGCGTGGTGATCGACGTGATCGAGGTCGCCACGCCGGACCTGTCCATGTCGTCCAGCGATTTCTGCACCGACCAATTGTAGGTCGGCGGCTGTCCGGCGTTCGCCTTGCGCAGCACTTCGTTCCAGGATGGCGGCGAGGTGTGGTGATGCACGTCGATGCGATGCGGCTTCACCGGGACCGGCGCGGGCGCCTGCGCCTTGGCATCACGCAGGGCGCCGGCCGCGCCAAGCACGAGTTGCCGCTGAGCCGCCCGCGAGCAAAGCGCGGCGGCTGACACCGGTTGCGGCAAACGATGCATTGCAACAGGTGCAAGCCGGGGACAGCAGTCTTGCCATGACGTCCTCCCGTCAGCGTTTTCTTTTGCTGCTTAGGCTCGGGTCCGACACCGGATGCGGTCAAGGGGAAAACGCGCGCCGACCGCCCTTAACCCCTCCCCTGACATCATCTACCATCGGGGTCGCCGCCGCGTGGCGGCACAGGGAGGCGCCCCATGAAACGGCCCATGACTTTTCGGCTTGCTTTGCTCGCCGTCGTCGCGGCGGGCGCGCTGACGTCCCATCCCGCATTGGCCCAGCAGGCCAAGGCGGACGCCATTCCACGCTTCGAGCCGCTACCGTTCTGGCCGAAGCCGCTGCCCGACAACTGGATTCTCGGCCAGGTCTCCGGCATCGCGGTCGACAAGAACGATCACATCTGGATCGTGCACCGGCCCGCCAGCCTGCTCGATGACGAGAAGGGCGCGCAGAAGGATCCGCCCGCCACCAAGTGCTGCAAGGCCGCGCCGGCGGTGCTCAAGTTCGATGCCGACGGCAATCTGCTCGCCTCGTGGGGGCCGGTGTCCGGCAACTGGATCAAGAACGAGCACGGCATTCACGTCGACGGCGCCGGCAACGTCTGGGTCGGCGGCAACAACGAGGGCGACCAGATTTTGCAGTTCTCGCCCGAGGGCAAGTTCATCCAGCAGGTCGGCAAGGATGACGGCACCAAAGGCTCGATGTCGACCACGCGGCTCGGCCGCCCGGCGCACATGGTGACCGACGACGCGGCGAACGAAATCTACGTCGCCGACGGTTACGGCAACCGCCGCATCATCGTGTTCGACGCCAAGACCGGCGACTACAAGCGCCACTGGGGCGCCGGCGGCACCAAGACGCCGCACGACGACAAGCTGCCGGCCTATTCACCGACGGCGGCGCCGTCGCCGAGCTTCCACAACCCGGTGCATTGCGTACGGCTGTCGAACGACGGGCTGGTCTATGTATGCGACCGCGCCAACGACCGCATTCAGGTGTTCCGCAAGGATGGCACCTACGTGAAGGAGTTCCGCGTCGCGCCGGAAACGTTGCAAAATGGCTCGGTGTGGGACCTGGTGCTGTCGGAAGACCCCAAACAGCGCTTCATCTTCGTCGCCGACGGCGCCAACGGACAGATCATCACCATCGACCGCGACAGCGGCGCTACCCTCACCCAATGGGGCCGCCACGGCCGCCAGCCCGGCCAGTTCAAGTGGATCCACAACATCGCGATCGACAGCAAGGGCAATCTGTATACTGCCGAGGTCGGCTTCGGCCGCCGCGCGCAAAAATTCCGGAGAGTCGAATGATCATAAGAACCGTTCTCTTGGCCGTGCTGGGCCTGACGCTGGCGTCCGGCGGCGCTTTGGCGTGGAGCAGCTGGGGCGCCAGGGGCAACGACACCGGCGGCATCATTCCCTGGTCGCCGGGCGCCGAGCGGGAGGCGCTCGCCACAGCGAACGAGATGTGCCGGTCGTCGAGTTGGTCCCTCAAGCGCGCCCGGATCACCAGCATCCGCCGGGTCTATGGCGACTACATCGCCTATGAGTGTGTGTTTGACGGGCCGCTGCGCCGCTACGGGCCGGGCTAGATTCGCGCATTGGCGCATGTCCTGCTTCGGCGAACCGGCACCCACTTCGCCGGGACATGCGCCAGGCGCTTTATCGCTGCGGCGGCTGAACCTGGACCGGGTGTGCGCAATTCCGGCCGCCGGACATGCACTCGTCAGCCTTGCGCGCCGCCAATAACGCATCGACCAGCCAGATGCCTGCGCCGATGAACAGCGCAGCCGCAACCAACAGAAAAATAGGCGGCGCGGCGGTCGCGCTCGTCCTCCGAAGGCTGACGCGAGCCGGGGTCAGCGCCGGACATGCGGTGCTCCAAGCGGAGCTAAAAGGGGCGCTATCGACCCAACGCTGGAAACGGTGTTTGAATGGTGCATCCGAAGCCTGCGCGCCCAGTTCGCGCGCCATCGTCACAACGGTCCTGTTGGATTTTGCGAAAAGGACGGACGGATGTCACTCGAATTGCCGCGATGGCTCAGGCTGGTGCTGTTTCTCCTCGGGCTGTGCCTGATCGGCGGGATCGGTTTCTTTGCGCTTCGCATGGCATTGAAGCCGGTCACCCTCAGGATTGCAGTCGGATCGCTCGACGCCGACACGGCCAAGGTCATGTCGACGATCGGCAGCCGCATGATTGCGACCAAAGTAGGCATCCGGCTCACCGTCATCCAAAAGCCGACCCCCACCGAGGCTGCGGAAGCATTCGCCGCTGGCGAGGCCGACCTTGCGATCGTGCGCGCCGACACCGACGACGTCGCGTCGGCACGCGCCATCGTTCATCTCACCAATCTGGTCGTCATGGTGATGGTGCCGCCCAACTCGCCGATCAAGTCGATCGGCGACCTCAAGGGCAAAACCGTCGGGGTTGTCGGACTCGACGTCAATCAGCGCGTCCTGGCGGCGCTCGTCCAAAGCTATGGGTTCGCCCAGGGCTCCGTGCAGTTCGTCAATATTCCATTGCACGACGTGATCGATCCGAGCCGCACGAAAAAATATCAGGCCGCGATTTTCGTAGCGCCGCTTACCGACAAGTACAACGCGTTGGTGCGCGGATTCTTCCCCGCCACCGCGAAAGCGCAGCCTCGAATTCTGGAGATCGAATCCGCGGAGGCAATTGCGATATCGAACAAGTACTTTGAATTGTTCGACATGCCGAAGGGCGCGCTGCGCGGCGCGCCGGCGCTGCCGGACGACTCGATTTCAACGTTGCGCGTTCCGACCTATCTCGTCGCCAAGGCCAAGCTGAGCGAGGACACCGCCAGCGCATTGGCCAAGGCAATCATGGAAATCCGTCGCGAGCTCCTTGCCGGCACTCCGATCCTCGCTCAGGTTTCGGCGCCCGACGAAGACAAGGACGCGCCCATTCCGATTCATCCCGGCGCCAAGGTGTTCTTTAGCGGCGACGAAAAGACCTGGTTCGATCGATACGGTGATTGGCTGTTCTACGGAACGCTGATGATGGGCATGGTGGGCTCGGCAATGGCGGGCCTATGGAAGTTCCTGACCGGCGACGGCAAGAACGAGGCCACCCAGCTGCTGCAGCGCATCTCGTCGCTGATCGAGCGCAGCCGCAAGGCAAGCAGCGAAAGCGAGCTGGCGCAGATCGAAACCGAGTGCGACGAAGTCCTCTCCATCTACCTCAAGGAACAGACCAGAGGCCAGATCGACAGCGAACAGTCCGCGACGGTGAACACGATGATCAATCATCTGGAAAGTTCGCTGGAACGCCGCTATCGGGCGTTGCGCGAACGGCAGGCCAGCAGCTTGGCGCCTAGCGGCTAGCCATTGCGCCCTTCTTCCCGCAGCGTCGCGAGTTCGATGCCGGTTGACTCAAAGCCGCCATCGACCGCCAGCACCTGGCCGGTGATGTAGCTCGCCCGTGCGCTGCACAGGAAGAAGATCGCCTCGGCCAATTCCTCCTCGAGGCCGTAGCGGTTGAGTGGGATGGCGGCGTGGTAGTCGGCGCGGATCGCCGGCGTGTGCACAGCCTTCGCCATCGCGGTGTCGACCGGGCCTGGCGCGACGGCGTTGACCCGGATGCCGAGCGAGGCGAGCTCGGCCGCCTGCTGCTTGGTCAATTGCGCCAGCGCCGCCTTGCTGGTGCCGTAGGCGACGCGCAGCGTCGAGGCGCGCAGCCCCGAGATCGACGTGATATTCACGATCGCACCGCCGCCGTTGTCGCGCATCAGCAACGCGGCGGCCTGCGTGCACAGGAACGCGCCGGTGAGATTGACGGCGAGCGTGCGCTCCCAGTCGGCCAGCGTGGTTTCGAGCAGCGGCTTGAAGATCGCGATGCCGGCGTTGTTGACCAGAGCATCGAGCCGGCCGAAACGCTGCGTGATCGCGGCAAAGGCTCGTGTCACGCCGGCTGCGTCAGCCACGTCGCAGGTCAGCGCCAGGGTAGTATCCGGCCTTGCCAGCGCCGCGTGGCTCTTGCCAAGCGTCTCGCCGTCGATGTCGAGGAACGCGACGCACCAGCCTTCGGCGAGAAACCGCTTCGCGGTCGCAAGCCCGATGCCGCGCGCCGCCCCGGTGACCAGCGCAGTCCTTGGTGTTTCGTTTGTCACGCGATCGGTCAGATCAATTGTATGCCCAAGCTCGGCAGCATCGCCGGTACGCCATTGCGCTTTCAAGCGCGCGGCGCGCTAATACGACTGGGCAATATGCACTTACAAGTTGCAAACACCAACGCGACAATTTACCGTCCAGGAAGAAGGGTCGATCTCCAATCCAAAGGAATCATGCCGAGGCACCGAGCGTAGTGCCGGACTTGTTGTCATCGGAGTTGTGCGATGTCCAAGCGGATCATTCTGTTGTCGGACGGGACCGGCAATGCCGCCGCGAAAGTCTGGCGAACCAATGTTTGGCGAACGTTCGAGGCGCTCGACCTCACCCAGCCCGATCAGATCGCGATCTACGACGACGGCGTCGGCACCTCGACATTCAAGCCCGCAGCGATCCTCGGCGGCGCGTTCGGCTTCGGCCTGAAGCGGAACGTTCTCAGCCTCTACAAATTCCTGTGCCGCAATTACCGGTCGAGAGACGACTATGCGATCCAGGGAATCGCGTCGGGCGACGATGAGATTTTCGCATTTGGATTCAGCCGCGACGCCTTCACGATCCGCGTGCTGATCGGCTTCGTGCTGGACCAAGGCCTCGTCAAATACGACACCGAAGACCAGCTCAACGCAAAAGCCAGGGCTGCCTACCGCGCTCATCGCGAGAAGGAATACAAGACCAACATCGGCACCGAAGTCCCGTTCCGGATGCTCAGGAACCTGTTTGTACCGCCGTCCCACGACGCGACAGAGCGACCGGTCGCCAAGATCCGCTTCCTCGGTCTCTGGGACACCGTCGCAGCCTATGGCCTGCCCGTCGACGAGATGACCTATGGCATCAGCCGCTATGTCTGGCCGCTGGAGTTTGCCGATCGCAGGCTCAGTCCCCAGGTGGAGCGCGCCTGCCACGCGCTATCGCTCGACGACGAGCGCACCACCTTTCATCCGGTGCTGTGGGACGAATCCAACATCCCGGCGCCCAGTACCGCCGGCACCCGGCTGACCAAGCACGAAAAAATCAGCCAGGTCTGGTTTGCCGGCGTGCACGCCAACGTCGGCGGCGGCTATCCGGACAACTCGCTCGCCCATATGTCGCTGAACTGGATCTTGAAGGAAACAAGCGATTGCGGTTTTCGCTTCAAAACCACGCCAACCGCCGATCCGGACGCCCTCGTTGCGCTGAAGTCCCGGCAGGACACGGACTGGAGCCTGCGTCTACAATTCGCGCAGCGGGCTTGCAGGTTATTACCGTTACGGCCCGCGGAACGTGGCTGACCTGTCCGATTTTCATTTGTCCAGCGATCAGCGCGACCGGGTTTCGATCGCCACGCCCAAGATCCATGAAAGCGTGTTCACGCGGCTCAAAGTCAACGCCCACATCTACGCGCCGATCTCGCTGCCGGAACGCTATGAGATCGTGACCACACCGACCGCTGCGTCGCCTGATCCTGCGATCGTGTCACCGGATTCGCTATCCTATGAAAAGTCCGGTCAGGCACTGACGTGATACCAGCATCAGGAGAATATCGTCTGGAGCTTCGTGTGGCGGCGCCGCGTCGTCTATTTCCTGACCGTCCTCGCGTCGTTGCATCTCGCGCTCTATCCCCTGATTTCAAAAGTCCCGGACTCGGCGGAATTGGAAACCCGGCTGCGGCCGTTGTCCGACCTGATCCGTCTCATCGCCAATGTGCTGCCCTCGGGCCTGGAGCGCTGGGTCAAAGTCTATGCGGGCGATCCGGCCTGGTTCCTGATCTCGGCGGCCATGGTGGTGGGCCTGATGTGGGTCAGTTCGCAAATCAGGGTTCGGCTCACCGACGAGATGAGGGCGAATTGGAAGACGAGCCTCAATGCATTGCCGTACACGCCGTCGGAGCGCGGCACGCTGTCACCATACCAATACAGCAAGCTTCAAAAAGCGGTATTCACCATCCTGCTCGTCATCGTTGCTTACCCGCTGATATCGCAGTTCGCGCCGGGGCTCACGAACCTGTTGTGGACGCCGTTGCGGCGGCTGCTCGAGCGGATCGCCGACGGCCTGACCTGGTTCCTGATCGTCGCCACGCTGATCGCGTTGCTGCTGCCGACCACCTGGGTTGCGGGCTTTCGCACCAACCCCGGCTACAAACGCACCATCCAAAGCCTCAA
>CAWBFG010000012.1:0-22361 GCA_963787955.1 uncultured Alphaproteobacteria bacterium
TCACGCTGATCGGCCAAGCCGCGAAGGCACCGGACGTTGTCATCATGGGCAGCCACGACGTCGCGCTCGACGTGGTGGTCGGCGCGCTGGCGGAACGCAGCTTTCCCGCGCGCACCATCGCGGTCGGCGGCCCAGGGCGGCGTCAACGCGGCGCTGCGCGGCGAATGCGACGTGGCGCCGGTGCATCTGGTCGATCCCGACACCGGCATTTACAACAAGCACTTGCTCGCACCGGGACTCTCGTTGGTCAAAGGCTGGCAGCGCATGCAGGGCGTGCTGTTCCGCCCCGGCGACCAGCGCTTCGAGGGCAAGACCGCGGCGCAAGCGGCAGAGGCTGCGCTCGCCGACCCATCCTGCCTGATGGTCAACCGCAACGCCGGGGCGGGAACACGCGTCCTGATCGATAAGCTGCTCGGCGGCAAACGGCCGCCCGGCTATGCCAACCAGCCGCGCTCGCACAACGCGGTCGCCGCCGCGGTGGCACAGGGTCGTGCCGACTGGGGCGTGGCGATCGAGCCGGTGGCGAAGCTCTACGGGCTCGGCTTCCTGCCGCTGTCGCCGGAGGATTACGATTTTCTGCTGGTGAGATCCGCAAGGACCGCCCCTCCGTTCAGGCGTTCCTCGCCGCGCTGCGCGATGGATCAACAAAAGACCGCATTCGCGCGTTGGGAGTGCAACCGGCCGATGACTAGGTTCACGTTTGTCCTCCTCGCATTGCTTCTCGCCGCTCCTGCGCAGGCCCAGCTGCGCGGCCACGGCCGGCCGGTGCGCGCACTCGCGATCTCCGCCGACGGCACCACCGCGATCTCCGGCAGCTTCGACAGCTCGGCGATCCGCTGGTCGATCACCCGCAACGCCGCCGAGCAGGTGCTGCGCTTCCATGAGAGCGCGGTGAACGCCGTGGCGCTCATGCCGGACGGCCGCACCGTCACCGGCGGCGAGGATGGCCGCGTTGCGATCTGGCGATCCGGCGCGACAGCGCCCGCGACCGTGCTGCAAGGCCACACCGCGCCGATCGTGTCGCTGGCGGTCTCGCCCGACGGCGCGACCATCGCGTCGGCGTCGTGGGACCGCACCGTTCGGCTCTGGCCGCTCGACGGAGCGCACCGCGCGTGCTGGAAGGCCACAACCAGAACGTCAACGGCGTCGCTTTCACGAGTGACGGCAAATCGCTGGTCAGCGCGGGCTACGATCTCACCGTGCGGATCTGGCCGCTCGACGACAGCGCGCCGACCATCACCACGCTGCCCTCGCCGCTCAACGCGGTGGCGGTGGCGCGCGACGGCGAGATCGTCGCCGGCAGCGCAGACGGCCGCGTCTTTTTCCTGGCGCCGAATGGCGACCTGCGCGGCGAGGTCGCCGCCGGCGAGACGCCGATCATCGCCATCGCGATCTCCAACGATGGCGCACTGGTCGCCGCAGCCGGCATCCGTGGCTCGGTGGCGATCATCGAGCGTGGGTCGCGGCAGCTCGCGCGCACCCTGGTCGGACCGGGCCTGCCGGTGTGGTCGGCGGCGTTCCTGCCCGACAACAGGACACTGGTCACCGGCGGCACCGACCGCATGGTGCGGCGCTGGAATGCGACGACCGGCGATCACATCGGCTCGGTCGCGGTGAGCGGCGTCGACGATCCGCTCGCCGCCTATGCCGACGATCCCGGCGCACAGCTCTATCGCGCCTGCGTCGCCTGCCACACGCTCTCGCCCGACAAGGGCAACCGCGCCGGGCCGACGCTCGCCGGCATCTTCGGCCGCAAGATCGCGTCGCTGCCCGGCTACAATTTCTCCGATCCGCTGAAAAAGATGGATATCGTGTGGACGCCGGAGACGGTGTCGAAGCTGTTCGAGGTCGGCCCGATGGTCTACACGCCCGGCACCAAGATGCCGGAGCAGATCATCGGCTCGGCGGCCGACCGCAAGGCGCTGGTGGATTTCCTGGCGAAGGCGACAGCGCCAAAATAATCGTTCACGTGCCCTGCACCAGTTCGAGCACCGCGTCCGCCATTGCGGCCGGCTCTTCGGCTGGAATGTTGTGGCCGGCGCGTGGAAACAGACGCTGCATCGCCGTCCCGTGAACTTGCTCCGATGGCTGAGCCACAGATCGGGCACCACGCCATTGGCCGCGCCTTGCAGCACAATGGTCGGCACCGGGATCGGCGGCTGCGCCGCCAGCTGACGCTCGATCGCCTCCAGTGCGGGATCGCCGGGCGCATTGCCGTAGCGATGCCGATATGACTGCACGGTCACCTCGACGAAATCGGGATTGTCCCACGCCGGTGCCGAGCGCTCGAAGGTCGCGTCATCGAAACGCCAGTTCGGCGACCACGCGTGCCAGAGATATCTGATCAGCTCGCGGCGCCTCGTCTGCAGCGCGGCGCGGCCGCGCTCGGTGTGAAAATAGTATTGATACCAGTAGCGGTGCTCCTGCGCTGGCTCGACCGGAACGTTCGCCTTGGGAATATCCTGGATGTTGTAGCCGTTGCCGGTGACGAGACAGCGCACGCGCTGCGGCCACAGCGCCGCGACAATGCAGGCAGCGCGACCGCCCCAGTCGTAGCCGACAAGCGCGGCGCGCTCGATGCCAAGCACATCCATCAACTCGCGCAGATCATTGCCGAGTGCGGCCTGCTGGCCGGAGCGCGGCGTGTCGCGGCCGAGAAAGCGCGTTTCGCCGAAGCCGCGCAGATACGGCACGATGACGCGACACCTCGCTGCAGCCAGCCTGGGCACGACCTCATCATAGGTCTGCGGTGCATAGGGCCAGCCGTGCAGCAGGAGCACCGGCGGACCGCTGTCCGCGCCGCGCTCTTCGTATGCGATCTCCAATGTGGGAGTGCGCACGCGCTTGAGGGTTGACGGCATCGCCATGACGTTCTCCGGCGATCATTGTTCAGGACGACCTTGCCCGCTACAAGCTCGTTGGCCATCACGTTTCAACGATTGCGTTGCATGAGGCACGACCGGTTCGATCTGCCGCTGACGACCGTCTCCGACGTGGCCGCGTCGGCCTATGCGGACGGGCTCGACCGGCTGCTGTCCATATGGACCGGCGCCGACGCGGCGATGGACCGCGCGATCGCAGCAGACCCGGACTTCGCGCTCGCTCATATCGGACGGGCACGCGTGCATCAGATTTTTGGCCGTCCTGCCGAAGCGCGGGCCAGCGCGGCGCGGGCGCGGAGCCTTGCCGCCAACGCGACGGAACGCGAGCGCGGGCACATCCACATCATCGCCTCGGTGATCGAAGGTCAGCCGGCCAGCGCACTCGCCGATGCCGAACGTCATCTCGATGAATATCCGCGCGATGCTCTGGTGCTGGCGCTGCTGCTGGGCGCGTTTGGTCTTTACGCGTTTTCCGGCCGCCCCGACCACGACCAGGCAAGGCTCGCGATCTGCGAGCGTCACGCTGCCCAGTATGGCCAGGATTGGTGGTTCCTCAGTCATCTCGGCTGGGCGAACACCGAAGCCGGCAACGTCGGCCCCGGCCGCGACCTGACCGAGCGCGCGTTGGCGCTGCGCAGCGCGAACGGCAACGCAGCACACGCGCTGGCGCATGCCTTGTTCGAGCAGGGCGACGCGGCAACTGGCCAGCGTTTCCTGTCCGATTGGCTGCCCGCGCACAACCGCGCGAGCTATCTCAGCGGCCACCTGTCCTGGCATCTCGCCTTGCTCGCAATCGAATCGGACGATTCCGAGAGCGCACTGCGAATTTACCGGGATCACATTCGACCGGCCGTTTCAAATGCCGCCCCGATCAACACGCTGACGGACGGCGTGTCGCTGCTGTGGCGCCTTGCGCTCAATGGCCACAAGGTATCGCGGTCGCTGTGGGATGAAATCGCGGATTTTGGCGAGCAGCGGATACCCCATGCCGGCATTCATTTCATGGATTTGCACTACGTGCTGGCGGCGGCGGCAATGGGTCATGAGGAGAGGACGAAACGGCGTCTGTCCGAGCTCGATCGCGTGCATGCCGACGGCAAGCTCGCACCCGGAGCCATCGTGCTCGACCTCTGCAGGGGCACGCAGGCGTTTGCCGCCGGTGACGACAACGAAGCGATCCGCATTCTGGCGCCGCTGATGCCCGAGGTGGTTCGCATCGGTGGCAGTCACGCCCAGCGCGAGCTGTGGGAGGACACGCTGATCGTGGCCTGTCTGCGGGCCCGCCAGGTCGAAAAAGCACGGACGCTGATCGAGGGCCGGTTGCGACGGCGACCGTCGGCGCGCGACGGGCGATGGTTGTCGACGATTTGACGCGAAGTGGCACTCCGGTCGAGGCCGTCAGGTCTTCGGCTTCTGCTCGTACTGGCGCTTGAGCTCCTCGCGCTCGCGCAGATAATCCTCGGTGGTGCGCACGTTGGGGCGCGGCGCGCCATACGGATCGAAGTCGGTCTCGGTCATCACCACCACGCGGCATTCATCGCACATCTTGATGACGTCGAGCCGCTGCGCCGAGCCCTTGTACATCCAGTGCTTGCCTTCGAGCTTGGCGGTGACGCGCTCGATCGTGCTCTTGACGCCGAACGGCTTCTGGCAGCGGATGCAGTGGAACGGCTCCTCCTGCTTGAGCACGCGCGCCTGCGCGGTCGCGGCGCGGAAATCGAGTTGCGGCGTGAGGGTGATCACCTTTTCCGGGCAGGTCGCCTTGCACAGCCCGCATTGCACGCAGGCGTCCTCGGCGAAGCGCAGCATCGGCCGCTCGTGATCGTCCATCAGCGCGCCGGTTGGGCACGCCGACACGCAGGCAAGACAGAGCGTGCAGCCCTCGACGTTGATCTCGACCTTGCCGAACGGCGCGTCGGCCGGCAGCGCGACCACGTCGACCGGCGCCGGGGCAACACGATGCAATTCACGCAACGCGAGGCGCAGCACGTCGCGCTTGCCGCCGACCGGCGCGAAGCTCGCCGCGCGCGGCGTCGGCTGAACGGCAATCTCGCGCAGCGCAACGCCGAGCGCATCCGGATCGTCGGTCTCGATCGTTGCAACCCGCGCGCCCGCAAAACCAAGCCCCGCGAGGATCGGCTGCGCCAGCGCGACGGTCTTGTTCAATCCGGCAATGTCGTGCCGCGGCTTGGCGCGCAACAAAAACCGCAGCGCGCTTGCGCCATAAGCAAACGTCGCCGCGACCACCTCCAGCCCGACCTGCGTCACCTCGTTGACGGCAAGCGGCAGCACGTGCGCCGGCAAACCGTCGCCATGCCGCGCCAGCGCGTCGATCAGCGCGCCGCCATGATCCTCGTCGTGCAGCAGCACGACCGGATTGGCGCCGCCGGCTTCGCGGTAAGCTGACAGCAGTGCGCGCAGCCGGCGCATCAACGCGTCAGCCGGCGGCAGTGCGTAGGCGGCCGCGCCGGTCGGGCACGCTGCAGCGCATTGGCCGCAGCCGGCGCAGACCTGCGCGTCGATCGAAACGTGCTGGCCGGCCGGCGTGATGGCGCCGGTCGGACACAGGTCGAGGCAGCGATGGCAGCCGACGATCTTCGAGCGCGAATGCGCGCAGAGATCCTCGGTGAAGGTGATGTAGCGCGGCTTGTCGAACGTGCCGACGAGGTCGCGCGCCTTGAGCACGGCGCGCAGCACCGCCGCCGGATCGCCGGGATCGGCGCGCAGATAGCCATCGCGCAGATCGGGCGCCGGGAACAGCGCCGCGCCGCCTGACAGATCGAGCACGATGTCGCACTTCGACACCGCGCCGTCGCGCGGCACTCCGAAGCTCAGCGCGCCGCGCGATGACGGCGCAGGCGAAGCGTAGTCGTCGACCACCAATTCGAACGCGCCGAGCCGGCCCTTCGCCGACTTGATGGTGCCTTTGACCACCGGAAACTCGGTGACGCGCTGCGGCGCGAGGCTGTTCGGCCTGGTGACCAGCGCCGTGACGTCGAGATGGTCCTTGAGCAAGTTCGCCGCCTCGATCGCCTGTTCGTCGCGGCCATAGACCAGCGCGACGCCTTCGCTGTTGAGCGTGACGAACGGCACTTCGGGCAGCGGCTCCGCGGCCGCCGCGATCAGCGCCGCCATCTTCGGTCCCGCGCTGGCGGCGTGCTTGGACCAGCCCGCGGTCTCGCGCACGTTGACAAACTTGAGGTCGGCGCCCTCCCCGGCCAGTTCGGCGAACAGCGGCGCCTCCTGGGTGCAGCCGACCACGACCTCGCCGCCACCGGTCGCGATCTTGCGGAAGCGTTCCACCTCGGCGCGGCAGAGATAGCGCCCGGTCTCGACGTCCGCGCCACGGCAGCCGCGTTCGATCGCGCCCTTATCGAGCGGCATGGTGTCTTCGCAGGAACACACCAGGATGGTGCGTTTTTCCGCCATTTCGGCTCCGATTTGGGGCGCGGCGCGCCCACCCCGATGGCCGCCGCAACGGCTAGGTTATAATGATCCCAAACAGAAAGCGCCAATCGCCACATGGCCCCGGAATCACGATTGAATTCGCCGCTCAGGCCCGCGCTCGCATTGCCGCCGGGCTTCGATCTCGTGACGCTGCGCGAGGTCGGTGACGCGTTTGCCCATGCCAAGGCCCATGCCGCGGAACTCAGCGCCGGCACGCTGATCTATGTCGGCCGCTTCGACCTTGCCGAATTCGCCGTGGTGCTCGAACCGGACGAGCCGCTGCGCACCGCGCGTCGCGCGTTCTATGCCGGCATGGCTGCGCTGGGCGAAGCGCTGGCTGCCTTCGCACCGCCCGAGAAAGCGATCCACTTTGTCTGGCCCGGCACCATCGAGATCGACGGCGGCGTGGTCGGCGGCGGACAATTGGCCTGGCCCGACACCCCGGAACACGAGCCGCCGCCATGGCTGGCGTTCGGCGCCATGATCCGGACCGTGTCGATGGCCGAAGGCGATCCGGGCCTGCGGCCGCTCTCGGCGGCGCTGGAGGATGAAGGCTTCGACGCGCCGGGTTCCGGCGCACTGGTCGAAAGCTTCGCGCGCCATCTCCTGGTGCAGTTCGACGGCTGGAAGGAATACGGCTTCAAGGCCGTTGCGAAGGGCTATCTGACGCGGCTCGCGCCCGAGCAGGGCGTCAGCCGCAACATCGATGATGACGGCGACCTGCTGGTGCGGCGCATGGGCAAAGTCGATGTGGAACGTTGCAAGCTTGTTCCAACGCTGACCGGCACACCAGCGTGGCTCGACCCGGCGACAGGAGGGCCGAGGTGATGCACATCCTCGTGTCCCGGCCAAGCGAGCACAGCGGCTCAAGGCTGGGGTCGCCCGGGACACGCGAGCCGTGCCCATGAAACTCTTCCGCACCATACGGCTCGATCCGTCCGACACGTTCGTGTTCGCCGACGCGGCGGAGCCCGGCGAATGGGCGGTGTCCGGGGCATTCGTGTTCTCCGACGACGATCCCGCCAAGCTCGAAGGCAAGGCGCGCGCCGCGTTCCGCGCCGGCTTCCTCGGCGTGCGGACACTCGGCTGGTCCACGCTGGTGCAGATCGTCGAGGCGAGCGAGCAGGACCGTCTCACCGCGATCGACACGCTGGCCAAACAGCTGGTCGCGCATTTCGGCGCACCAAGCATCGCGGAGGCAGTCGCCGCCGCCGAAGAAGAATTCGCTTTCACCGAAACGCTCTGCATCCAGCCCGCCGACACGCTGGTCGCGGTGCATCGCTCGTTCGAAGACGGCGACATCCGCGAGGCGTTCCGCACGCTGCGACCCAAGGACGGGCCGAAGCCGCTGCGCGCCTTCGCGTTCCTGGAGGTCGAGGGCGAGGAGGAACCAGAGGAGAAGGTCGATCTGATGAAGTTGGGAAAGCGCGATTCCTGATCCGCCTCATCCTGAGGAGCGGGTGTAGCCCGCGTCTCGAAGGATGGGGCGGCCTCGCCCTTCGAGACGCATCGCCATAGCGCGTCGGAGACGCGCGTGAACGCGCTTATGGCGATGCTCCTCAGGGTGAGGCCGATTGAGGGTGACTTCGCGGATGGCACGGCCGACATGGTATAAAGAACGCATGAAAGACTTCTGGCTCTCCTGCGGGCACCATTTGCTCGACCGCGACGACGGCGGCGGGCTGGTGGTGACTGACGATTTCCTGAAAGCCTATCTGGCGCGGCCCGAGCTTCAACCGCCGCCCGAGGCCTGCGATGCGGAACGCGCGCTTTATGCCGCGCTGTTCGCCGACCCACGTCGGAGCGTCAGCGACGCCGAGATTGCGGCCATTGCAGACGCCGATGCACGCGAAAACTGGCAGGTGATGCTCGCCTTCCGCGACTTTCTGATTGGCCACCGCACCATCGAGGCGGCCTATCTCGACATCATGCGGGGTGGCGCCAAGGTGCCGCACATGTTCGTCAACCAGCTGGTGCACGTCATCCTGCGTAACGCGCTCGACGACTGCACCGACCCGTTCGTGCTGCGCGCCGCCGAAATGTTCTTTCGGACGCAGCGCATGACCCAGCACGAGGGCTCGCTGATCGCCGCCGACGAAGAGACCATCGCTGGCAAGAGCGACACGCCAGTGTCGCCGCTCGTCTCGATGCTGGGCATTCCGCCCGAAGCCGAGATCGACATCATCAACGACGACAACGCCGACCATTATTTCGAGCACAGCGATCAGTTCCACATGGCGATCGACCTCACCGCGGGACGGCGCGGCCTCGCCGCCTTGGGCACGGTGATCGAGCGCTGGGTCAAGCATCTGCTGGCGGTCGAGGTCGCCATCGAACCGCTCACCGAGGTGCGCGAGGTCACTCTCACCTGGTACGTCGGCCTCGATGCCGAGGCGACGCGGATCGGCGACACGCTGTGGAACGGCGATGAACTCGACGACGCGGCATTGCAGCGCGTGGTCGGGCTTTATCGCCTGACGTTCCGCGATCCCGACGAGGCGCTCGATAAGGTGAAGGGCGAGCCGGTGTTCCTCATCCTGGCGATGGACCAGGACAAGATGCTGCGCATCAAGCCGCAAAATCTCCTGACCGGCCTGCCGATCAAACATCTGGAGGCGGTGGCGTGAGCGCGCTGGTCAGCGTCCCGGTGGGCGTCGTGGTCGAGCGGCGCAAGGCGACGAGCCCGTGGGCCGACTTCGTGTGGCAGCCGGTCGCGGTGCTGCCCGACGCGCCCGATGCCGCGCCGTGGACCGTGCTCAAGCACGAGGGCGACCGCACCTCGTTCTATGCGGGGCCCGCGATCGTCGAGTTCCACACCACCGAGACATCGCACTACCGGAACAACCTCGCGGCCGACGCCCAGCTTTGGGTGGTGCTGCGGCCGACCGAATCCGAGCCGGCCTACCAGGTCGCGCGGGTCACTGCCGATCCGTTCGAAGGCGAAGCCTACACTTCGGCCGGCAACGACATCGTCGAGGCAGTGCCGATGCCGGAAACGATCCGCGAGGCGCTTGAAGCCTTCGTCGCCGAACACCATGTCGAGCAGCCGTTCTTCAAGCGCAAGCGCGACCGCGCCGACACGGAGGCGTTGGGCCGCCGCGCCCGTGCGGGCGAGGACGACCAATGAGCGAGCCGGAAAACTTCTTGAGCCGCTGGTCGCGGCGCAAGCTCGAAGCCGAGCCGGGCAAGGACGAGCCGCGCGACGATGCAGATCAGCTGCGCCAGCCAAATCCGTCCGCTCGTCCCGGCGCAAGCGGGGACCCGGAGCCACACGGGAACACGGAGCCAAATCAGGAGACACCAGAACTCCGCGGCGCTGGATTCCCGCTTGCGCGAGAATGAGCGAAGCGCAGGCGTTGACGATAACAAGGAGCCGCCGTTCGACGTTTCCACCCTGCCGTCGCTCGAATCGATCACCGCCGAAACCGACATCCGCGCGTTTCTGCAGAAGGGTGTGCCGGCACAGCTGACCCGTGCGGCGCTTCGCCGCGCATGGGTCGCCGATCCCAACATTCGGAACTTCAGGGAGATCGCCGAGAACCAGTGGGACTTCGCGACCGGCTCAGACCTGCCGGGGTTCGGCTCGCTCGACGCGGATGCCGACGAGATTCGCCGCATGGTTGCCGAGGTATTCGGCGAAGGCCCCAAGCCCGAACCCGACGCCAAGCTGGCGAGAGCCGACGACCACGATTCGCTACAAACCGCCCATTCTGCAGCCTCTGACAGCGCTCAGGCGACCGGCCGGCAAGACGACAACCCCGCCGTCCAAGAACAACCGACGCAGGAAGAGCTTCCTGAAGTAGCCGAGGCAACTATTGTGCAACGCGATAAAGTAAATGTTGCGATGCAGCAAAGTAATCCAGAATCCGAATACAGACCATTGCCAGCCCGCCGCGCCCACGGCCGTGCTTTGCCTGAATAGTTCTGGCTCCATAGCCTCGAGCTATTGCCCTACATCTTGCGCAGCAGTACGTTTTCGAACTGTTCTTATGTGAAGCTGGCTGCCCGGATTTTGAGCAAGAGCCCGATGCGAGATCCAGGATTGCAGGAAGCGATCCACGCCGTTGGCGGCGTGAGCGAGCTCGCGCGCAGAATAGGTATCTCGCAACCATCGGTCTCAAACTGGGATCGTATCCCGGCCGAACGCGTGCTCACGGTCGAAACTGCAACCGGCGTGAACCGCGCGGTGTTGCGTCCCGATTTGTTCGGCGCTTACGCGGCGGGTGACGTCGATGAAGTCGACGCGGCGCGCGCGCAAGAGTACGCGCTGCTGGCGGCGCTGTTGGCGCGTACGCCCGACGCGGCGCTGCTCAAGCAGCTCTCCGAGCTGCGCGGCGACGCATCACCGCTCGGCATGGCGCATGTCGCTCTCGCCGAAGCAGCGGCTGCAGCCAACGTCGAGGCGGTCGAACGCGAGTACTTCGACCTGTTCATCGGCATCGGCCGCGGCGAATTGATGCCGTACGGCTCCTACTATCTGACTGGCTTCCTGCACGAGCGGCCGCTGGCGCGGCTGCGCGGCGACCTGATCGCGCTCGGCATCGAGCGCGCCGAGGGCGAGGTCGAACCGGAGGATCACGCCGCGATCCTCTGCGAGATCATGTCGGGGCTCGCGTCGCGGCGTTTTCCGGCACCGGCGGGTTCCGGCGAGAAGATGTTCGAAAGTCACTTGGCGCCGTGGATCGGGCGCTTCTTCACCGATCTCGAGCGTGCGGAGGCGGCAAAGTTCTATCGCGCCGTCGGCACGCTCGGACGCACGTTCATCGACATCGAGACGGAGGCGTTTTCACTGCCCTCGTGAGCGGGCAGCGGACGCCAATTGGGAGATTTGGAGGGAACGACAATGACAACAGAACGCAAGGCAGTGGGACGCCGTGAGTTCCTTCGCGCACTTGGCGCGGGTGCGGGCGTTGCGGCGACTGCCGCCGCCCCGCTCGCGACCGGCGCCAAGGCCGATACCGAGACGAACGATGAAAAGCGGAAAGCCCGCTACAAGGAAACCGATCACGTGAAGGCGTTCTATCGCGTGAACCGGTACCCGAGCTAAGGAGGCGCCCGTGCTTATCAAGCGAACAGAACGTCAGGCACGCCGCGGCACGCTCGCCGCCGCGCTGGCCAGTCAATCCGGCGGCGCCCTCGATCGCCGCAGCTTCCTGCGCCGCTCCGGCCTCGCGGTCGGCGGCCTCGCCGCGGTCGGCGCCTTGCCGCTCGCCAGCGTGCGCAAGGCGGACGCTGCCGCAGCCGGGCCGCAGTCCGGCGTGGCGATGACGATCCGCAAGAACATCTGCACGCACTGCTCGGTCGGCTGCACCGTGATCGGTGAAGTGCAGAACGGCGTCTGGGTCGGTCAGGAGCCCGGTTGGGACTCCCCGATCAGCCGCGGCTCGCACTGCGCCAAGGGCGCCGCGACCCGCGAGCTGGTGCACGGCGACCGCCGCCTGAGGTACCCGATCAAGCTCGTGGACGGCAAATGGAGCCGCATCTCCTGGGACGTCGCGATCAACGAGATCGGCGACAAGCTCACGGAGATCCGCGGCAAGTCCGGCGCCGACTCGGTGTACTGGCTCGGCTCCGCCAAGTTCACCAACGAAGGCGCCTATCTCAACCGCAAGTTCGCGGCGTTCTGGGGCACCAACAACTCCGACCACCAGGCCCGCATCTGCCACTCCACCACCGTCGCCGGCGTAGCCAACACCTGGGGCTACGGCGCGATGACCAACAGCTACACGGACATCCGCAACACCAAGACGATCGTCTTCATGGGCTCCAACGCCGCCGAGGCTCACCCGGTGTCGCTGCAGCACATCCTTGAAGGCAAGGAGATGAACCGCGCCAAGATGATCGTGATCGATCCGCGCATGACGCGGACCGCGGCGCACGCCACCGAGTATGTCCGCATCCGCTCCGGCACCGACATTCCGGTAATCTACGGGTTGCTGTGGCACATCTTCAAGAACGGCTGGGAAGACAAGCAGTTCATCGAGCAGCGCGTCTACGGCATGGACGACATCCGCAAGGAGGTCGAGAAGTGGGATCCAGCCGAAGTCGAGCGCGTCACCGGCGTGCCGCCCGCTCAGATGGAGCGCGTCGCCAAGGCGTTCGCCACAGAGAAGCCAGCGACGCTGATCTGGTGCATGGGCGCGACCCAGCACACCGTCGGCACCGCCAACGTCCGCGCGTTCTGCATCGCGCTGCTCGCCACCGGCAACGTCGGCTCGTCCGGCACCGGCGCCAACATCTTCCGCGGCCACACCAACGTGCAGGGCGCGACCGACCTCGGCCTCGATATCGTGACGCTGCCGCTCTACTACGGCCTGGTCGAAGGCGCGTGGCGGCACTGGTCGCGGGTCTGGGGCGTCGACTATCAGTGGTTCGTCGACCGTTTCGACACCATCCAGGCTGCCGACGGCAAGCCGATGAAGACCATGAACACGCCGGGCATCCCGTCGACCCGGTGGTTCGACGCGACGCTCTACGACAAGAAGGATGTGTCCCAGAAGGACAACATCAAAGCGATGATGGTGTTCGGTCACGGCGGCAACACCGTGACGCGCATGCCGAACGCGCAGAAGGGCATCGAGAAGCTCGATCTGCTCGTGGTCGCCGATCCGCATCCCACCACCTGGGCAGCGCTGGCGCCGGCACGCAAGAACAACACGTATCTGCTGCCGATCGCGACCAGCTACGAGACCGCAGGCTCGCGCACGTCTTCGAACCGCGCGATCCAGTGGGGCGAGCAGATCGTCAAGCCGATCTTCGAGTCGAAGGACGACAACGAGGTGATGTATCTCCTTGCCAAGAAGCTCGGCTTTGCCGACCTGATGTTCAAGAACATCAAGGTCGAGAACAACGTGCCGGTGGCCGAGGACATCCTTCGCGAGATCAACCGCGGCGGCTTCTCGACCGGCTACTGCGGCCAGTCGCCGGAGCGTCTGAAGTCGCACATGGCGAACCAAAAAGACTTCGACATGCTCACCCAGAAGGCGACGACCGGCCCCAACAAGGGCGACTACTACGGTCTGCCGTGGCCATGCTGGGGCACGCCGGAGTTCAAGCACCCCGGCACGCCGATCCTCTACAACACAAACCTCTCGATCAAAGAGGGCGGCGGCACGTTCCGGCCCCGCTTCGGCCTGGAGCGCGAGGAGAAGCTGCCGGACGGCACGACCCGCAAGGTCAGCCTGCTCGGCAACGGCTATTACTCCAAGGACTCCGAGATCAAGGACGGTTATCCGGAGTTCACCTACGCCGTGCTGCAGAAGCTCGGCTGGGACAAGGACCTCACCGCTGCAGAGCTCGAGACGATCCAGCGCATCAACCCGAACAATCCGGGTGCAGTGTCCTGGGCCATCGATCTCTCCGGCGGCATCCAGCGCGTGGCGATCGAGCACGGCTGCACCCCGTACGGCAATGGCAAGGCGCGCGCCAACGCGTTCGGCCTGCCGGACGCCATTCCGGTGCACCGCGAGCCGATCTACACGCCGCGTCCGGACTTGGTCGCCAAATATCCGACGCTGCCGAACCGGCGTGAGTTCCGCATGCCGAACGTCGGCTTCGACGTACAGAAGGCCGCGGTGGAGAAGGGCATTGCCAAGCAATTCCCGCTCATCCTCACCTCCGGCCGCCTGGTCGAATACGAGGGCGGCGGCGAAGAGACCCGGTCCAACAAGTGGCTCGCCGAGCTGCAGCAGGACATGTTCATCGAGATCAACCCGGCGGACGCGGCCGCGCGAGGCATCAAGGATGGTGCCTGGGTCTGGGTCACGGGTGCCGAGCTCGATTCCAAGGCGCGCATGAAGGCGCTCGTCACCGAGCGTGTCGGCAAGGGCGTGACCTGGTGTCCGTTCCACTTCGCCGGCTGGTTCCAGGGTGTCGATCAACGCGGCAACTACCCGGCCGGGACCGACCCGGTCGTGCTGGGCGAGAGCGTCAACGGCCTTACCACCTACGGCTTCGACCCGGTCACCGGCATGCAAGAACCCAAAGCGACCCTCTGTCAGGTCAGAGCGGCATAAGGAGCAACGGTCATGGCACGGATGAAATTTCTCTGCGACGCCGATCGTTGCATTGAATGCAACGCTTGCGTCACCGCCTGCAAGAACGAGCACGAGGTGCCGTGGGGCATCAACCGCCGGCGCGTCGTCACCATCAACGACGGCAAGCCGGGCGAACGGTCGATCTCGATGGCCTGCATGCACTGCACCGACGCGCCCTGCGCGGCGGTGTGCCCGGTGAACTGCTTCTACACGACCGCCGACGCCGTGGTCCTGCACTCCAAGGACCTCTGCATCGGCTGCGGCTACTGCTTCTACGCGTGCCCGTTCGGCGCGCCGCAGTATCCGAAGGTCGGCAACTTCGGCTCGCGCGGCAAGATGGACAAGTGCACCTTCTGCGCCGGCGGCCCGGAGGCCGACGGGTCCACGGCGGAGTTCGCCAAGTACGGAACCAACCGTCTGGCCGAAGGCAAACTGCCGCTCTGCGCCGAGATGTGCTCGACCAAGTCGCTGCTCGCCGGCGACGGCGAGATCATCGCGCAGATCTACAAGGAGCGCGTGGTCAAGCGCGGCTACGGCTCGGGCGCGTGGGGCTGGAAGACGGCCTACAAGGAAACCATCGCGACGTAACGTTCGTCGAACGGGCGGTGCCGCCTTAAAGTGCAGCACCGCCCGTATCATCTCAGCGGGGCACAGGGAATACAGAGGGAGGACGCAGCATGGCGGGAGTTCTCGCACAGGCTCGTTTCATCATCGGCGCACTGGCGCTGATGTTTGTGGTTGCGGTGGCGACACCGGTATCGGCGCAGCAGCAGTCGCAGACGCCGAAGGAACTCAATCCGACCGCGTCGGCGGTGCAGGAAGATCAGCTGCTGCGGCAGATGCGCATCATCGATGGCCGGGTTTCCATTCCTGATGCGAAGTCGGGCAACCTGGAACAGCCGGCCGGCCGCGACTGGCGCGAGTTCCACCAGAAGACGCTGCCCTGGATCGCCGCAATCGCCATCCTCGGCATGCTGGCGGTGCTGGTGGTGTTCTATCTGACCCGCGGCATGGTGAAGATCGAGCGCGGCCGCTCGGGCCGCACCGTGGTGCGCTTCAACGCGCTGGAGCGGTTCGTGCACTGGATGACCGCGACGTGCTTCATCATCCTGGCGCTGTCCGGCCTCAACATCACGTTCGGCAAGCTGCTGCTGGCGCCGATCTTTGGCCTCGACGCGTTCGCGGCGTGGTCGCAATGGGCCAAATACGCGCACAACTATCTCAGCTTCCCGTTCACCATCGGTGTCGTGCTGATCCTGCTGCTATGGATCACCGGCAACATCCCGAACAAGGCGGACGCGGAGTGGGTCAAGCGCGGCGGCGGCATCATCGGCAAGGATCATCCGCCGGCGGCGCGCTTCAACGCCGGCCAGAAGATGATCTACTGGATCGTCATCCTGGGCGGCACCGCCTCCGCGATTACGGGCTACATCCTGATGTTCCCGTTCTATGCCACCGGCATGGAGGGAATGCAGACCGCGCAGATCATCCACGGCGTGGTCGGCGCGCTGTTCATCGCCGCCATGCTCGGCCACATCTACATCGGCACGATCGGCATGGAAGGCGCCTTCGAGGCGATGGGTGAAGGCACCGTCGACGAGAACTGGGCGCAGCAGCACCACGCGCTATGGCTGGAGGAGGAGAAGCGCAAGGCTCCCTCCGGCGCAACACCGCGCGGGGCTCCCGCCGAATAGCCTGGGGCTATATCTGAGAAATGCGGCGCCCGGCGGAAACGCCGGGCGTTTTGCTTTGTTATCCCTCCCCGCGAAGCGGAGGAGGGTCTGCTATAACCCCCGCCATGCGCATCATCGGCCTCGCGGGCTGGAGCGGCTCCGGCAAGACCACGCTGATCACCAAGGCGGTGCCATGCCTGATCGCGCGCGGAAATCGCGTCTCGACGCTCAAGCACGCCCACCATGGCTTCGATCTCGATCAGCCTGGCAAGGACTCGTTCATGCATCGCGCCGCCGGCGCGACCGAGGTGGTGATCTCGTCGGCCAAGCGCTTTGCCATCCTGCATGAGCTGCGCGACGAACCGGAGTGGGACCTGCCTGATCTCCTGAACAAGCTCTCCCCGGTCGACCTGGTGCTGATCGAAGGCTACAAGCGCGACGCCTTCCCCAAGCTCGAAGTGCACCGCGTCGAGAACGGCAAGCCGCTGTTGCATCCCGACGACCCGCACATCGTCGCGGTCGCGTCCGACCGGCTGTTGCCGTACGCCAAGGTGCCGGTGATCGACCTCAACGACATCGAATCCATCTGCGACCTGCTGCTCGAGCACGCCGCCCCGCTCAACATGGCGCGGACCGCAGCCCGGAGCGCGTGATGGCGCAGCTCACCGACGACTGCTTCGCATTCTCCGGCCCGCTGCTGCCGGTCGCCGACATGGAGCGGCTAATCGCCGAGCGCGTGACACCGGTGACGGAGACCGAAGCAGTCCCGCTCGCCGCGGCGCGCGGCCGGGTGCTCGCAGCCGACAACGCAGCGCCACTTGACCTGCCGCCGTTCGACAATTCGGCGGTCGACGGCTACGCGGTGCGTCACGGCGATCTCGATCCCGACGCCGAGACGCGGCTGAGCATTGCCGGCCGCCTGTTCGCGGGCGGCGCTGCCGCCGTACCGATCGAACCGGGCCGGGCGATCCGCATCTTCACCGGCGCGCCGATGCCGCCGGGCGCCGACACCGTGTTCATGCAGGAGGACACCCGCGAGGACGGCGATGCCGTCATCGTGCCGCCCGGCCTCAAGCGCGGCGCCAACCGGCGGCTCGCCGGCGAGGACGTGCGCAAGGGCGCAACCGTGCTGCCGGCCGGCCGCCGCCTCGCCGCGCAGGACGTGGCGCTCGCTGCCGCGATCGGACTGACCTCCCTCACGGTGCGACGGCGTGTGCGCGTCGCGCTGTTCTCGACCGGCGACGAGATCGTCGAGCCAGGCACGCCGCGGCCGGCGGCGGCGCTCTACGACGCCAACCGCTATCTGCTCCGCGGCATGCTGGAGCGGCTCGCCGCCGAGGTCACCGACCTCGGCATCCTCAAGGACAATCCCGCTGCGCTCGCCGCTGCGATCGGCGCGGCGGCCAAGCATCACGACCTGGTGCTGACCTCGGGCGGCGTCTCGACCGGCGAGGCCGATCATGTGCGCGACGCGGTCGAGCAGATCGGCAAGCTGTGGTTCTGGCGCGTCGCCATCAAGCCGGGCCGGCCGGTGGCGATGGGCGTGGTGCCCGGATCAAGCGGCGGCGCCGGCGCCGCCTTCGTCGGCCTGCCGGGCAATCCGGTCGCTGCCTTCGTCACCTTCGCCCGCGTGGTGCGGCCGCTGCTGTTGCGGCTCGGTGGTGCGCAAGCCGAGCCGCTCACCGCGCTGCCGGTGCGGCTTGCGTTCGACTACCGGAAGAAATCGGGACGGCGCGAATACGTGCGGGTGGCGCTGCGCCATGCTGCCGACGGCAGCATCGAAGCGGTCCGCCACCCGCAGGAGGGCGCCGGCGTCATCACCTCGCTGACGGAAACCGACGGGCTCGCTGAGCTTGCCGAAGATGCGACGACCATCAAGCAAGGCGCGACGGTCGGCTTTTTGTCTTATGCGACGCTGATGGGGTGACGAGTTGCTTCATTCCGTTCGATTGAACGGGTCTCTCCCGCTCATTCCCGCGCATAGCCGTCGAAGACGGCGTCGCTTCGCTCGCCTTATGCTGGGAATCCAGGGCCAAGCAATCATTCCTGCTTGATGCACTGGGTCCCCGCTTGCGCGGGGACACGGCTGATCGAAGCGTTAAATCCGGGCGCCCTGCGTCGAGTACGCCGTTTCAGACGGCTTGTTGACGGCGTTGAGCACCACGGCGCCACACACGGCGATCACAAGAGCAGCGGCGCAAGCAGCAAGAAAAGCGCGCATCGTTTCCCTCCACTCCATAGTCCCGAGCTATGGATTTGGAATCATTATGATCTGAGTGCGAGCAAATTCAAAGCAAAAGTCGCAATTTCGGAAGCGCTTAAGCATCCGGATATTGCGCCGCAATGCGATCCGCTTCGGCCGCGTCCTGCGGCGTGTTGACGTTGTAGAACGGGTCGACCGGCGACACCGGCCAGTCGGCCAGTGCGACGCCGTGCCGCGCCGTCCACATCTCGATCTTGCGCAGCCCCTCCTTGGTCACCGCCTGGCGCAGATCGCCGCGTAGCGCGACTGGCCACAGCGCGACCACCGGATGACGCCACTCGCCGGAGCGGGCGCAGGCCAGCGGCAAATTCTCCGCCTGCCGCGCCTGGTGCAATCGGGCAACCAGGTCGCGCGGCAGGAACGGACAATCGCCGGGCGCGCTGACGATGGTGGCGACATCGGGCGCATGCGCCGCCGCCCAGTCGAGCCCGGCAAGGATGCCGGCGAGCGGCCCGGCGAAATCCGGCACATCGTCGGCAACCACCGGCAGCCCGGTCGATGCGAAGCGCGCCGGATTGCCGTTGGCGTTGATGATGACCGACGCACACTGCAGTCGCAGCCGCGACAGCACGCGGTCAAGGATGGTGATGCCGCCGACGGTCCGCAGCGGCTTGTCGCCGCCGCCCATGCGGCGCGCGAGCCCGCCGGCAAGCACGAGGCCGAGAGTTGGCGGCATCGCGCTGTTTGATGGAGTCACAGCTGGCGCCACGAGTCACCTCCCCCCTTAAGTAAGGAGGGAGCGCACCGCCGTTGCCGAACTACCTGTGCTTCACTCATCATGCACCTGTGCTTTGTGCCGGCGCCGTACCAGCGCGGCCCAACTTGTCGATCGCTGTCCTGAGCAGACGCTCGACGCGGTCGGCTTCGGCGACAGCCATAAAGCCGTCCCGCATGACCGAACTGCCTTCGCCGCTGGACGTGACAATCTCGCGGAAGATCACGTCGCCAAATCCACTGGACGATGACTTGAGCTCTACAAAACTGACCTGGCTCAGCGGCACGCTGATGCGTTTCGGCAAGAACCCCGAAATATCAATCACCGCTCTCCGATCACTCAGCAAGTAGGCCGCGCGACGACCGCGAACGAAGTGCCATAGCGGGGAGAGCACGAGGCCGAGCCCGACGACGACAAAAGGGGCGCCGAACAACGCAAACGGCAACCCCGACTGGTTAGTCGCTCCATAGACCCAGAACAGCGAGAAGCCGAAGAACAACAGGCCGAACAAAAACGTCAGCGTACTTTTCCTGAACGCGTATCGCAGCGCGTTCGGCCTGCCGGCCCAGATCAATCGCTCGCCCGGATCGAGCAGCCCTGACGCGATGTTGTCATTCGTCATGTACCGCCGCTTTGCGCCGGTGCTTGGCGGCCTCCTCCTCGACGAAGCGCAGGTCCTGGTCGAACACGATGCGCTCCTCGCCGGCGAGCGCGACGAAGCGCTTGCCGCGGGCGCGGCCGACCAGCGTAAGGTTCGCCTTGCGCGCGAGCTCGACGCCCCAGGCGGTGAAGCCCGAGCGCGACACCAGGATCGGGATGCCCATGCGCACCGTCTTGATCACCATCTCCGAGGTGAGGCGCCCGGTGGTGTAGAAAATCTTGTCGTCCGGCCGCACCCGGTGCTTGAACATCCAGCCGGCGATCTTGTCGACTGCGTTGTGACGACCCACGTCTTCCATGTAGACCAGCGGCTGATCGGCGACCGCCAGCACGCAGCCGTGGATCGCTCCGGCCTCGAGATAGAGCGAGGGCGTGGTGTTGATCTTGTGGGTCAGCCCGTAGAGCCACGAGGTGCGCAGCTCCGCGTCGGGCAGCTTGACGTTTTCCAGCGCTTCCATCAGATCGCCGAACACCGTGCCCTGCGCGCAGCCCGAGGTCTGGACCTTCTTCTTCAGCTTCTTCTCGTAGTTGGTCTTGCGCTTGGTGCGCACCACCACGACGGCCAGGTCCTCGTCGTACTCGACCTTGGTGACGATGTCGTCCGGCAGCAGCATGTGCTGATTGAGCAGGTAGCCGATCGCCAGATATTCCGGATAGTCGCCGATCGTCATCGCAGTGACGATCTCCTGCGAATTGAGGAAGATGGTCAGCGCGCGCTCGACCACCACCGCGGTCTCGACCTTGGCGCCGGTCTGATCGACGCCGGTGACGCGCTCGGAGAGCCGCGGATCGAGCGGATCGGGCTTGATGACGAGCTTGCGCGGCTTGGTTTGCCGGGGCTTTGGAATCGCGGCCTTGCGCATGGCGCCCTTATATCGCGCCGAGCGCATCCGCTCCAAGTCGATGCGCTTGCGGTCTCTCCGTCACCTCTCCCCGTTGGGGAGAGGTAGACGGAGTGTGCCTCGCCGATTCGACTGCAAACGCCAGTACCGCGCGATCAGCGTCCGCTTTGCTCCCAAAGCCGGCCGTCTCGGCGAAGCATCAGCCGGATAAACGGATCGGGGTCGGCGCCCAGCAATTCGGTGCCGTCCCAGACCTTGTAAGCCTCCTGACCGCCCAGCATCGTTTGCGGCTGCGCGGCAGCAGTCTTGCGCTTCTTGGCGGCGGCTTCGGCCGGCGCGGCGAGCGCCACGGCGGCGACCATTGTGACAACGAAAACAGCGATCTTCATCGGCGTGTCCTCCAATACGGCAGGCGAACAGCAGAGTGTCAGTCGATGCCTTGCCAGGGCCGCGGGTCCTTGCGGATCGCCGCCCGGATGTTCGGATCGGGATCGCGGCCGGCCACGCGGCCGTCGTAGTCGTACACCGTATAGCCATTCGGCTGCACGACGGCCGGCTTTTGCTGGGCGTACTTGCGCTTCTTGGCGGCCTCGGCGGGCGTTGCGAACGCCACGGCTGCGATCAAAGCGGTCACCAGAACCGAGATTTTCATTGGGGTGTCCTCATTGCGATGGAAGCCCGGTTTGTAGGTCGCGTTAGCCGGCGTAACCCGCCATCCACAGTGGCGGATTACGCTCGCTAATCCGCCCTACGACGCATCTCCATCAGTCTTCGCCTTCCCACGGCCGCGGGTCCTTGCGGATCATCGCGCGGATGAACGGGTCCGGATCGCGGCCGGCCACGCGGCCGTCGAAGTCGTACACCGTATAGCCATTCGGCTGCACGACGGCCGGCTTTTGCTGGGCGTGCTTGCGCTTCTTGGCGGCCTCGGCGGGCGCGGCCAGTGCGACGGTGGCGATCAGGGTGGCGGCGAGAACGGCGATTTTCATGGGTCGTGTCCTCTTCGGCAGCGTCCGGGGGAATTGTAGCCCCTCTTCGCTATCCAGACGAACAAACTGCAACCGCCTGTTATTCCCCGAGCTTTTTCGCCCATCCGGGCAGGAAGGCGCTGGTGCCGGCGGCGCTATCGGTGACGATCTCGACCGGCGAATTGTAGAGCGCCTCGAGCTGCTCGCGGTTGAGCACACCAGTCACCGGTCCCTCCCCGAGCCTGCTGCCTTCGCGCAGCAGGAAGGCAGGTCGGCGGCGCGCAGCGCGTGGTTGGGATCGTGCGTGGTGAACAGGACGCCGTGGCCCGAGGCCGCCAGCGCGCGGACTCGCGCATCACCTTGCCCTGGTTGCCGAAGTCGAGGCTCGCGGTCGGCTCGTCGAGCACGATGAAGTGCGGCTCCTGCGCCAGCGCGCGGGCGAGCAGCGCAAGCTGCCGCTCGCCGCCGGAGATCATGGTGTAGGGCCGCTCGGCGAGATGCGCGATGCCGAAGCGCTCCAGCACGCGCGTCGCCACCATTCGGTCGGCGGCGGTGGGGCGGCTGAACAGATTGCCGTGCGCGGTGCGGCCCATCAGCACGATCGCCTCGACCGAGAACGCGAACGTCGCATTGTGCGACTGCGGCACATAGGCGACGAGCCGCGCGCGCTGGCGGCTCGAGTAGCTGCCAAGCGGTTTGTCGCCAAGCCGCACCTCGCCGGCCTTCGGCGCCAACAGCCCGAGCAACGTCTTGAGCAGCGTGGTCTTGCCGCCGCCGTTCGGCCCGAGCAGCGCCAGCACCTCGCCCTTGGCCAGCGCGACATCGAGGTTCTCGCCGACCACGCGGTCGCTGTAGCCGATGGTGAGGCCGCGGCC
>CAWBFG010000013.1:0-326776 GCA_963787955.1 uncultured Alphaproteobacteria bacterium
CCCAATAAACATAAGGTTGGCACATCGCCATCCGTTGCGTGTCCATCGCCTCCTTTGTGTAGGTGCCGACCTCGGCACAAAAATTCCGTTCAAAGCCTTCTAACGAGCGATCATTTCCTGAGCTGGTTGCTCCATCATGGTTGCCGGCAATCGCGAAGATCGGAGCCGGATAATGTTCGTATGGATCGTAAAACTGGTCAAAATATCTGCCGACTTCGCCCGAGTAATAAACGACATCGCCGAGATGATAGAAAAACGACGCTGGCTTCAGGTTATTAGCAAACGACCGCTCCATTCCTTGGGCGACCAGCGTTTGGGCCTCTGGACTTTTCACACCGCCCGTATCCCCGGCTACGTGAAACACGAGCCGACCTGACCCAGTGATTTGATTGATCGCCTGTGCTCCCAGAATGTCCTCCAAATCGAGTCGATACGGATAAGGCCCGCGAGGTTGGAATGGTATTGGCTCGAATGGAGCCCGCCCAGCACCTGGTAAGCTTTCAGTGCCACTTATAGAACTCGATTGATCTAATCCGGCGAGAGGCCCGCCAGATGGGCGAGGTCTAAAGAAACTCATTGGCATCGCGTACTCCATAGGACTGTCGCTCCAAAGGCGGCGACAACCTTGCCAGCATCGCTGCTAACGAGTGGCGGAACCGGCTATGGTACTCGGCGCAGCTTGAACGCATCGCACCGCAAAAAGAAGGATTCAGAACTCTGCCGTCCTTACCGCCTCCTCGCCGGAAATTGAGATTGATGCCTGCGCGGCTCCAAGTCGACGCATGACCTCCACATTTAATTTAGGGTTTGCAAACAGCTCATTGAGTGTCATGACTCTTTCATCGACACCCATCCCCCGCATCAGCGTATGAAACCCAGGACGAGTGTTGAAATACCCTGTCGGAAACACTTGTCCGTGCTGGTCCAAATCCGGAACAATGCCGCCAGTCGGACCAACCCTGCCGCGGACGATTTGGACGGGGTCTTCAGCTTCTAACCGCATCGTGGTCATCGCACGTCCAACGCCGTCAATGTGCGGGACCAACATACCGAGCTCTGCGATTTGGTGGTCGAGTAAACGCTTGATGGCCTCGTCGCGCGTCACCTCTCCCGTCGTGTCGAACCAGCGCGTTCCCGCCACAATCTCGGCCTCATTCTGGTCCTTCAATGCTTCGCGCAGTGCTGGTTCAAGCCGGTAGGCTTCGTGTGGCCTGAGGATGACGGCATCCGTCCACGCGAACGCCGCGAGCTCGACGGGTGAATATTTCTCCGGGTGCTTATTGGCTTCATGGAGATACAAAAGCTTGTCGGTGCACTCCGTTAGCGCCCGTTCGGTCGCGCGCTGCGCATCGGCGTCGGTCATTTCCGGCCGTCTGAAACCGCCCCCGCCATACCGCCGGAGGAACTCACTGTAGGCAAACACCGTGTGGTGTTCCAAACCATAACGCGAGCGGTTGAGGCGGTAGACCTTCAGGATCAGCAGCTCCTTGAGTATCCGGTCGACGAAGCCGGCCACGAGCACGCCGTTTCTCGTCTGGTCCTCGTTGAACATGAGAGCTAGCGAGTATAGGACCTCCTCCCGACCCGCATCTGGCAGATACTGCAGCGCACATATTAGGCTGCCCGGGGAGTGCGCGCCGCGGCCCCAACCCCACGACCCTACGCTCTGGCCACCTTGGGTTATGCCGAAGTCGCGATCGTTGTCTACTTCGTAGGACGTCAGTGGGATGCGTGCTCCTTTCAATGGGGCGGGCCCAACTTTTACGCGGCCAGCAACAATCGCGTCGGTCGGCGGAATGACGGCGGGTGGTACGATCTCACCGATCCCGTTCGATCCTGCCTCGAGGAGACCGTTGAGCTTCTGAATGAACTCAGCGGGATATGGCTGAAGGGCGTCGTCCATTGGGATCTCGTCGGGGATATTTAAGGCGGAAAACATGCCGGTCAGGGCGACGAACTGCATACTGAGAAAGCAAAGCTCGACGAACTGGCTATCAATCTTCCGCGCGAGAAGTTCCTTCGGCATCGTTGTGGGAACGCCATCTGCGGCTTGTCGCGCGAGCGTATCCGCTTCGTTGCGTGATTTGCCATCGACAAGCGTTCGGGCCCTGGCTTCACGCGCGGCGCGAAGCTGAAGGAATGGACGCTCTATGGATGCATAATTGTTCTGGTTATAATCATCAAAAGCAACACGGAACTCTGCAAAATCATGATCGCTGTAAGACTGCGGATCCGTGGCGAACTTAGTTGCGAGAATCAACGCTGCGCGTTCATGGCGATCAAAGACACCCGCCGTCGACGGGGCGTCGAGGTGCAGCATCTTCTGTGCCATTTTTTCCTGTGCCATTTTTTCAGGGCCGGTGCCATAAACAATTGCGGAACGCATGCCCAACAAGGCATGATGCGTCGTTGTGTACCAAGCTCTCCGCCTCTGGGCGATCGCATTGATTACAAGCTCCTTCGTCACGCGGTCGACGAATCCCGATATTTGAACACCGTTTCGGAACGAGGGCGTGTCGAAGATGAGACTGGTGGAATAATCAAGCTGTTTTTCCAATACTCCAGGAATCTGGGCAAGGTAATTCCCGAGATTGTTAGGTACTCTGTCAGGATTGGGGAAAAGCTGCGCCGCCCAAGTCCACTCGGCGCGTGCCACGTTGCCCTGCACCCAATTTCGGTTTGGTAACTTCAAGTCCGCGCCTTGAAGAAGGAATGGATTGTCTATGGACATAGGGAGCGATGCGCGAGGTCGGCCATCTTGACTCAGCAGCTGGACACGCGACGGCTTCGTGACGGCCTGAGCATTGGCCGACGAAGGGTTGAATAGAAACAGCGAAGACGGAGATGCCAGCGTCACAAAGGGGAACAGACCGATCGCCTTCCTGCGTGTAAACAGAGCCATTAAATCCTCCTCTGACATGATGAGCCCCCTTCGCTGCGGCGTGCGCCCGTTCGGAGTTCGCGGGAAACAGCCGCGCCCTTATCTGGCTTCTCGACAGTAGTGCGGCTCGCGCTCGTATCGACATCGGCGTCCTTCCACAGGACTACGGACCGGCGAAGTAGAGTCTCTCGAAATATTTGGGCGTGCCTGGACGGTAGTAGCGACTCTTCCATGAGTTGTTCGGGACAAGAAATGATCGTGCGCTTTCCGGGCCCGTTGCAGCCCGCGCTTTTGCAAGGCCGCGGAACTGGAAATGGTTAAACAGGCGCATGAATTCCGACAAATAAAGGTCAGCGACGCGCTTATCTCCTCTGATGACTAACATGTTCTCATCGTTCTTACGCGTCGATGCGTCGCTGAAGTTTGCCGAGCCCGTTATCAGCAATGGATCCTCTCCCAGCGGATCAATGATCATGTATTTCGTATGGACATATTTGACGTGAGTGTTCAGTCCACTGAGCTGCTCCGCCATCCAGCGTTCGAATTCGTTTTCTGGCAAGATATTGGCGACCGCCACCTCGTTGAGGGGGGGCGTATTGAGCCGCTCTAAATCCTTGTCGGCGCTTTCCAACAGAACGTAGCGAAGATACGATTTGGGCTGCTCTAGCACTTCTTCGAAAAGATCGTTGACACCAAACGCCGCGGTGAGAAACACCGCGGTTTTCGCTTCGTCCATTCGTCGCGAATACCACCTCAGCATGTCTAGATTCGATCGTGGGCTGAACACCGTTCCTATGCCCTTCGCAGGAAGCGACTTCGGGATGGGGAAAATCTTCTCGTTCCAGGGCCGGATATCTTTCATTTCCGGATCTTTTTCTAGCTCCTTCCAATATTCGAGATAGGCCGCCGCGATCTCCTTATTCCTTACGATATGCCCGCAGTTCGAGTGTCCAAAGATCCCCCCATCAGTGAAATTCGTTGATCCCGTCCAGACCTCGATGGGCTCTCCCTTGTGGAGCAGGACGACGAACTTGTTATGGGCAATAGCACTGGGACTTTGGGTTCGCGGGATAACGAGATGCTCAATCTTCGCTTCGCGGATCGCGTCCCAATTTTTGTCGGCCGGGCCGCTGGTCTTCACCCGCGCATCAAAGATAACTTTGACATCGGCTTCCGACTCGGCAGCCTTCCTCAACGCGTTCAGGACAGCGCCCTGCTGGAGTTCGTAAGCGGCGATACGTAGGCCCCAATCAGGCCCATTGGCCTTGTGGATGAAATCCAACATGGCGCGGAAGAGGCCGCGTGACAGCCACCGGAATGCCTCGCGATTGGGTACCTGGGCGGGGCGGCGATTACCAAATTTTCGCACGTAGGCTTGGGACCCGGCGACGCCCCGGTTAAAGTAGACGGCGTGTTGTCCTTGATCCTCTTTCTCGGTCGCGATGCGAACCTCAACGGTTTCGGCCGGGCGTAGCGACCCGGGCTCGCCGCGCATCGCCACAATCCGATACGTATACTGATGACCATACCGCGTCGTGAAATCGCCCCAAAAAAAACCCTGGATCGGATGGTGCTCGGTCGAAACTAAGCCTTCCTGCACTGGAACATCGGCAAATACTTTGAGTGCATGCAACCACGCGCGCGCATCGCCACGCCCGTGCTCAATTCGCTCTATGGCAAAGCCGAGTACACCCGCACTTGCAGCTTCGTCCATATCGATGCCGAGAAGAATTACGTAGGCACCGGCGATTGCGTGCACGGAAAGCGGTCCCGTCTTGTTGTAGGCCCGCATTGACAATCCCCTCAAACCCGTTTCGATTGATCATATGCGTCGAAGGCTTGCGCAAGCTGTGCCCCTTCCTCGGTACCGCCGTCCAACTTCCAGAGCAGCCAGTCGTCATTCGGCCCGAGTTTCTGTAAGTGGCGGTCCCATTTGGACGGTAGCTTCTGGTTGACCCCTTCCAGGAACGGCAGAAGCGGCCTACGCGGCGGGTTTTTTTCCTCCCGCTCGTCCATGGCCACGCGCTCCCAGTTGAATTGCTCTTGATACAGCGCGAACCCGAAACCGTCGAAGAAGTGCTCTCCGCCAATCAATGGCATGTACCACAAGCTCGGTGATCCACTGGGATTTTCCTTGATTGGGACGTCGCTTTCGAGCTGCTTTAGTAAAGCAGCGCCGTCATTGTCGCCTCTTTTAGCGAGATGATCGCGCAATTTGGCGAGGGCCGTAAATTGAATTGGCGGACTGACGAACAACACGGGCTTCCGCTGCTGCCGACATAGAATGATTTCATGCGGAGTGCCCACGCTGTACACGTTGGTAGGAACGTACGCGACAACGAAGTCGCTCGTATCCACCATGCGCAGATCCATGTGTAGCGCAGGCCAAAAACCGTCGGCACAGTTTGCGCGAACTTTGGCGCCTTTCTCTGAGGGCTCGAAGCTCCATTGCTCGCGCAGCTTGGTCGTTGTTTCGTCCTCGCGTCCGTACTCCTTGAGGCCGAAAATCTCGGGTTTGAACCAGGGATCAAATACTGTGACCCCCAATTCCCGGAGAAACTCGCTCACCCGGTTGCGCCAGCCGAACGTCTTCTCGGCTTCACGCGACGCAACAAAATCCATTGGTCCCGAAAGGTATACACGCGCATCTCGTAGCAGGTTGGGCTTTCCCAGCTTCCCCATTGGTGTCACTCCCTCCGAATTTGCTGACCCCCGTCTGATCACGGCGCTACACGCGGGGAAACAGCAGGTTCACGAAGTCTCCTTGAGTGTTCAGGGAGATTCCTGCGTATGGCTCCGTCAGGTCGGGTGGTACGCGCAGCCGTCGGGCACCGGATGCCCAAACAGTATCGGCCAGACCTTCGAAGTATGAAACCGGCTCCGAAAGCGGCGCCGGCGCGTGATCCCACCAAATAATCCAATCGCCCGTCGCACAGAAAATGGCGGCGTCGAGCGACTTCGGCTCTTGTTGCACGCGCCGAGCCGTTTTGGCGATGCTATCAAGGAAAACATCTGATGGTGTGATCGTCTTCCGAGTTCCGACGAACAGCCGGGTGCCGCCGGTCTGCCAATCAACCGAGCGCTCGAAAAGGTTATACGGCTGGTCAGCGGTGACTTGGTCGCGTTGGAGCAAGAGCGGGAAACCGCTGCGGCTGGCCGCCATGTCGAAGGCGAGCTCGTGCAGCTCGCTGTATGCCCGTCCGCCGATGCAGCGCTTTGTTTCGTGATAGCACTCCTGCGTGCGGTAGAAAACGAGCGCGACCTCGTCTGGAAGCGGATGGCCACTCGACTCCGGCAAGACGGCGGGAAGGTACGCGGTGAGCCCATACAGCCGTTGCATTTGGACCGTGGCAGGCATGAACAGCTGTTCGAGGCGCTGCACGAACGCGTCCCGCCGAGTGTCGGCCTGCTTACGGCCTCGGAAGACACGGACCGAGTTGGCAGGTACGGGCCGCGGCACGTACCTGCCCTGATTGGTGGCCTGTGCCCTCGTGTCGTCCGCCACGCCTAAAAGCTGTCGCCAGCCGCGGACCAGCAGCTCATTGAGTGCTGTCAGCGTAGACTTTGCAGCCTCGCCGCTGCTCGCGACAACGTTTCTAGTAGACGTTTCTAACTCGCGAGCGAGGCCGGCGTGCGACTCGCGCATTCGGCTCGACAGAAATCCCCCCTGAATGATCGCATGCATGCGCCGCACTCCGAACTCGGTTGGCTCGTTTTCGGCGGCCAGGCGGGGGTCTCGTTCGAACTGGGTGGTGACGGCCATCTTGGCCGCGGTACTGGACGTGCTGAAAATGCCAAACACGCGTCGTCGGGCCAGATCGAACGCCTGCGGCGCGGTAATGCCCCCCGACCACAGGATCTTGACTCCCAACACCTGGCCATACTGGCTAAGATTCTCGATCTGATCGGGAGTGAGCACCCCGTCGGGGCTATCGCTTGCCTGCACCAGCTTGCGCGGGTTCACGCGGTCGGGGGCGTCGAACAGAACGGTCGTGGCGCCGGCTCCCCGAGCGACCTTCAGCCATCGACGAGCGGCCACTTCGCATTGCGCCACGTCGATTACCTCTGTAGCAGTCACCAGCGGCGCATCTACATAGAACGCCGGGACTGCCGTCCATCCGGTCGTCCATCGAGTGATTACCTCGATCACCTGCCCTTGCTCTTCGAGCGTGAGGGGGAGGAGGCCGTATTTGCCGGCGTCAAACCCGTTGACCCGAGCCGCATCCAGTCCGGTCCAGATAGTCCGCGCTGCCGAGTTGACGTCTACTTGGTATCGCGGCGTCAGGCGCACACCGCGCGCTGTCGCGAATTTTAGCAACCGGTTCAACGCTGGGATGCTGAGAACATTGAGCAGCCCTTGGGCACCCCACCGCTGGCGGGCGTAAGGAAGTTGGGCGCCGTCAATCGCGACCTCCCCAGCTCCGAGGTCGGCAGCTGCGGCAGTAATCGCCTCGATTTGCTCCAGCTGTTCGTCGGTGGCGATTTCCTCCTTGAAGGAGACGAGCACCGATAGGTGGTGGGTGCTGGCAGGACCGATCTGCCCTTTCTTCCGGGCCTCATTCAATTTCCCGACAAGAGCAGCAAGCTGCGTGAAATCCGCGCCGGGGTCGAGACGCAGGCGGACCGTCAGGGGCCGCGGTCGGCGGTCGGGGGTGTCGAGGAAGAGCTGAAACGCAGCGATGACGTCTTTTACGGATTTCTCCAGCGCCGGGAACTCGGGCAGTTGCCCGGTCAGCCGAACGTTGACGCGCGTGCCGACGTTGGTGGTCAGGAGGAGCGATCCCGCAGCCGCGGCCGAGAGCGTACCGTACTCGGGAGGCCCAATGGGGACCTCGCCGGCGCTGGTCATTCGTTCCCCATCAAGGATGACACCGAGCCGGAAGGGGCTCGACGCGCCCGCAGCTGCTTTCGCCGACGAGAGCGCCGCGTCCAGGATGAGCGGGCCAGCGCTTCCTTCATCACTGACGGCGAACAGTGGCCCATACTGATCGCTATCGTACTCTGCCAAAAGCTCCTTGGACATCGGTCGTTGAGATTCCCACATCGCCGCCGTCATGACCCACCTGTTACCCATCTGGTCGGTTGAACCCACCGCTCAGGCCGTATCGTGCAGCTCCATCATTTCGAACGGCTCCAGTTCCGGTCCCCGCTGCTACCGGTGCAGACGATCAAGGCCGGTGCTCAAGCATTCTGTTGCCCTCCGGTGATGACGAGGAAGACAATGGGGAGACGCTAGAATCCACCTGTTCGCCGTTTGCCAGCCACAGATAACAAAATGTAAGCGCAGGACGCGACCGTGTGTCCGAGTGTGAACTATCTTACGCGCGATGGGAAGCCTGCTACAGATCGTCCGAGGCGCCGCACTGACCAAGGTGAACCGCAAATAGTTTGAGTGGAACTAATTTTTAGCAAGTTGACGGCCGCGGATTAGAATTTACCGTGACGGTTGAATGCCAACGGGGCGACTCGAATGGCCCACTCGTTGACTCCTGAATAGAATCTTGCACTCAGCCTGATTTTCGTTCTTTTGGGCAAAACCTAACGGTATCTCAGTACAGGCGAATACGAATACGCGGCGATTGCTGCAAGAGCACCGAACGCTGAAGCTAACAAGAAGCCATCGCCGCGTGAGGGCTTGGAATTGGCGGTAACGGCGGGCGCGAATTGTGGGTGCGCTCAGCGAGTCTCCCGCCATTTTTAAGCTGGACGCCTCGCCTGATGCGGCGATGCTTTGGCTATCGTTTCGCGAAACCGAACGGCATCACTGCCCCGCTAGTGTCACGAACCAGGAACTAAGATTCCGCCTACACCCATCCAATGATGGCTGGTCTGTTTGCCGGTCTCCCAACGAAATAGGAGAAGCTTATGATAACCTGGACCCATATTCAAAAAGTTGATGGCAAGAATCTCGAGAGCGTTGATGGCAAGAATGTCGAGACGCACAGCAGTTTGTCACTCGGAAATTTCGAATGGTCTGTAGCTTGGTTGGCTGCAACAGGCTCATTTGGCTCATTTCTTGTGAGCCTTGCTCAGGCTTTTGGCTTGTGGCATTGACCGCGGCTTGTCGTGCGCGCTGAGGCTGAGGCCATCACCACGTATACCGCGCCGTCCCGGTGCCGGCGTAGGTGGTGGCGCGGCTTGCGAACTCGCCATCCGCCTTGGCGATGAATGAGAACCCGTTGCGCAGGCGAAGTTCGCCCACTGCAGAAAGGAGCGCGCTGTCGCGCGGCGCAGCGGCGCCATCGGCCGTTATCAACACCGCCAAGGCGGCGATCGTTCTGATCGGGCCGCGCGGGCTCGGCAACACCCAGCAGTACGAACGCGAGCTCGCCTTGATCCGACAGGCGAAAGACCCGGCCTTCCCGGTGGTGCCGGCCTCGCTCTGAACCTGGCGTCGTTCCTCGGCGCGATGCGTCTTACGACTCATGCTCGCGCGTGAAGAGAAAGGGTAGTTCCGCCCTCCCTTGCTCGGCTGTTGAGTCTTCCAACGTCCTATTGCGGATGCCAAAATACAGGACCGGATTGTTGGCGGGGAGTAGGGCCGTGGACATCAACGCTGCAATTTCGAAGCCAATCAACGGGCAAAAATTCGCGAGCGCTTTTGTTGAGGCGTATTTGTCTCCGGCGTTCGGGGCCCGTTCCAAATCCGAAATTGATATACTCGTCTTCACATGTTTGATTGAAGCCAAGGCCATAGATCCCAGTGCACCTGTCTACGACCTTGCGCGCGCTCTGAACATGACGACTGCTCGGGCTCGCAATCTTATTTTGAATTGGCAACTTCGCTCCACAGCTGTCCAGACCGACCTTCGTCAAGCTATTGTCGATGCACTCGGGAAAACCCGTTTCTCTAAAGACGGGACATTGTTGACTTTCGGCATTGAGAGCCCGCTCCTCAAAGAAGAGATCTCTGCACGGTTGCGGCGCAAAGGGGTGTTTTCGGACGCCTCGTTCTCGCGAGAGCTTGTCAAGTTGCCTGTAGAGGCGTTCGTTGAGTTCCTGGACGAAATCGTCGACGAAGGAACAAAGAAGGCAGTTCGCGCCACGCTGGTCAAAGACAAGCAGCTACCGGACAATAGCTTTAAGGCTCTAGCAACGGGTGTTCTCACGAAACTCGGGGAAAGAATTGCCGGGGAAGCAGGTGTGGAGATTGCAGGAGAGATCTTGGGGAAAGCAGCCAAGGCTGCAGCTGAAAAGGCAGTCGCGTTCCTTTCTGGTATTCTTACGGGAGATGTAAAGGGTGCTACCAGAAATATTTCGAAGGATGATTATTTCGAAGAATAGGATCAGCACTTGCACATTGAGTTGCTCGTGTCGCTTAGATTCGGAAGTTCGCTTCGGAGCCTGCTGAGAATTCAAGCGAACTTCCGAATCGCGATACTAGCGCGTCATCGCATGCCGATGTTGCAGCGCATGATGCGCCCGCCCGCCGCGGCCCGGCATATTGAATTCAATGCCTCGCATCGCTATGTTTGTTCTGCGGGCCTAGAGCCTGCGCCAGTAACTTCAGTTTCGGCGATTTGGCCCGTCGGTTCGGCGGGCCGTCGCCCTTTCGGGAAAGCTCCAACACTGAACGATAAAGCCGCACAATGCCTTCCGGCGTGAACACCTCGCCAATGTTGCCTTCCGCGGCCGCTCCAAGTAGCGCTGACGTGACGGCGCCGACCGCCGTCGTGGATGACAGTCTTTTGCCGAAAAAGTTATCCTGATGTTGCTGCACCGTCTTGAGTGCCGCTTCCGCAACCGGTCCCAGCAACGTGTCGCGAACGTCGATCCATCGCGGTCGGTCGTCGGGGTTGTTGTCGAAGCCGTGAACGAACGGATCGACGACATTTCGCAACAGGTCGCGATAGTGCTCTTCTTCGACCAACAGGTCGGGGTTTCGCTGATGGTTTTTAATCCGGCGTGAAGCGTGATCGAAAGCGCGCGTTCGACGAAGTAGGTCGTTGCTTCTTTTCCTTTCCAACCGTCCTTCTTGTCGACATCGGGCAGAAGTCTCCGGAAATTCGCACTCAGCGCCGTGATCAGCTTTTCGCCGTTGCCGCCGACGCCGAGAATCCCCGGATTGGAGCCGACATAGTCGAGCGCCACATCGGTGAATGCCAGGATCAGGCGTAGCGCAGGTGTCGGCGGCCCGGTGCCATCCTTCCATTGTTTCACCAGGACGCCCGACATCGCTTCCTGCTGGAAGCGTTGCGAAATCCAACTGCGTCGGAAGTCGCCGGGCAACTGCTGAAGGATCTTGAGCTGCTCGGCGACAAGAATGTCGCGGGCGGCATCGTCGCGGGGTACCATGTTGCCGCTCGAGTCTTCGACCCACAGATCGTGCAGGTCGCCGCCGCTCTCGATGCGCTGACGGCGATCGCCGACGTCAAAAAATCCGAAAAGTGCTTCGTTGTTTGAAATGATGGGGACCGGCAAATCCGGAATCCGCATCGTCGCATCGCGTACTGACTGTTCGTAGGCTTGACGCGCAGCCGAACCCAGTCGGACGACGGAGCGCACGGCAAATGCAACAGTGTCCGGTGTCACCTGGTTCTCCCCAGCGCCACCCCAAGACGCAACTCTTCTTCACGATACTATATATCGGCCTGAAAGACGCGCCCATTTCGCGGAAGACACGCTGGCGCTTGCTGCGCCCTACGCGGAAGCAAGGCTCAGGAGGCTGCAGCCGCTGAGAGTGCTCCCAAGGCGCTCTTAGCGAAATTGCTCACTGCAGAGCGGCGATCCGCGCAATTTCGCGAGTGGATTGCACCCAAGGAGCGCTTCCTCGCCGCCAATTCGAACGACGAGCTCTCGCGAATGTCTCGCCGCGGCGACTGCAATCTTTGATGGCGTCGGCAAAATCGAAGTTCAGGTCCATCGCCGAGAGCCCGCGCAATTCAACCTCCAGGATGTCAAGACCAAATAGGCGAAAAGTGCCGCCACTGCGTAGGCACCGGTCACAACGCTCCGGCGCGACCGACATAGGCCGCGAAGACCCGTTCGTCCTTGAGGACTTCGCGTGGCGCGCCTCCGGCCAGCGTGCGGCCGTAGTCGAGCACGTGAATGCGGTCGGCGAGGTCGGCGACCATCTGCATGTCGTGCTCGATCCAGATCATGGTAATGTCGAACTCGTGCTTGATACGCAGTATTTTTATTGGATATCCGCGATCGCGTATAAATAGAATTTATGCGCGTTCGCGTATGGAATACAAATGAACGTGGTCGACCAGCGAGGTATGCGGGATTTGCGGAATGACACGTTACGGAACATCACGGTTTATTCCGCAGGCCGATCGATACAAGCACCGGGCTTAGCTTGCTTTCGTCATGGGTGCGGCGCGTCATGACGCCGTACCTTGTTGACGAAGGCAACCTTGCCCATCGGATTGGCAGCGGCTGCGTCAGCATTGGTCAGCCATCGCAATCTGCGTGATTTTGTATGCGAAAGTGTATGCAATTTCCCGTGCTCCCTTGGCACAGTTGATGCATCGCAACCCTTCGAAAAGGCCGGTGGACCGGCCACTTGCGGAGGGTGACATGAAGCGAAGGGAGTTCCTTAAGACGACGGCCGCTGCGGGCATGGCTGCGTTGGGCGCGCCGTATATTGCCAACGCTCAGGCGATGGAGACGGTCAATGTCGGCCACTTGGTCGGCATCTGCATGTCGCCGCTGTTCTACGCCAAGGCCACGGAAATCTTCAGAGAAGAGGGCCTGGACGTGCAGATGAAGTTCATGCCCAACCCGGGCGACGCGCTCACTGCGCTCAACAGTGGTGCCATGGACATCATCCACAACCCGTTCACCAACGCCTTCGTGGCGGCGGGGCAGGGCGCGCCGGTGCGCATCATCGCCGGCAGCGGTGCGGGTGGCTTGTTCCTGGTCGCGCAGAAGGAAACCGGCATCAAAAGCATGGACGATCTCGCCAAGGCCAAAAGCAAGGGGCTGAAGATCGGCACGGTTCGCTTCAACACGTTCGAACTGACACTCTATCGCGCGTTGGCGAAATCTGGCGTCGCCTACAGCGATTACAACATCGTCTGGTTTAACGACACGCTCGCGCTCGCGGCAGCGTTCGAGTCCAAGAACCTCGATCTCGCCACCCATGTCGAGCCGTTCGCGACCCGGCTGATCGATCAACTCGGCGGCGTTCCAATCTACAGCAGCCTCGACGCCTGGGGGCCGCACGGCCCGGATTGCGTCACTAACACCACGGCGAAGTATCTCGAAGCGAAGCCGGCCACGATTAAGAAGTATCTCAAGGCCCTCCTGCGCGCCGACGCCGCGATCAAGGCCGATATGCCAAAGGCCATAGATGTGCTCGATGCTGCGAAGTTCTACCGCGTCAACAAGCAGGTTCTAACATCCGCGCTGCCGCGGCAGATGCCGCAGGTCGACATCACCAAGGGCGGGGCCAAGGGCATGGAGATCGCGGTCGCCGACATGGTGCAGCTCGGCTATCTCAAGTCTCCGCCGCCGATCATCGACACCAAGCTGCTCACGGAAGTGCTTGGGTGAGCGATCGCTCCGGAACGCTGGACAACGTGGGCGCTCCCGTCGCGGATGCGCCCGCCCAGCGCGTGATGCCGTCTTGGGCCTGGGTTCTGTTCAAGGGACTTGTGCCCTGGGCGGTAGTTGTCACGATTTGGGAAGTTGCAGCGGCCAGCGGTTGGAGCGGCTCGGTTCTGTTCCCGCCGCCCTCGGCATTCATCAGTTATGCCATCGAAAGCGACTTCCGCGTTGGCTTTGGCGGCGACGCTATGCCGATCCCGATTGCCATTCTGGTCAGCGCGCTGCGGGTGCTCGCCGGGCTGGCCGTCGGCTTTGCGGCAGCCCTCGCCACCGGCATCCTGATTTCGGCGTCGGGCTCGTTTTCCGACATGATCTTGCCGCTGGTGCGCGGGCTCGCGCCGATTGCGCCGATTGCCTGGATCCCGCTCGGTATCGTGCTGTTCGGCATCGGCAATCCCACGGCCGTGTTTGTCGTGTTCATGGGCGTCTATTTTATTCTCACGATTTCGACGGTGGCTGCGGTCAAGGCGGTGGATCAGCGGCTGATCAAGACCGCGCGCAGCTTCGGCGCTTCCAAGGCACAGGTGTGGACACGCGTGATCTTCCCAGCCGTATTGCCGCAGGTCTTCACCATGCTGCGGATCAACTTCTTCGCCGCCTGGATGGCGGTGCTGGCCGCCGAGATGGTCGGCGTGAAGAACGGCCTCGGCATGATGATCATTCTCGGGCGCGAGATGTTCAACACAAAGCTGATCCTACTCGGCATGTGCATCGTCGGAGCGACCGGTTACGCGGTCGACGTGCTGCTGGTACAGATTCAGCGCAAAATCCTGTGGTGGCAGCAGTCATGACCACGTTGACCTGTCAGCACGTTGGAAAGGTTTGGCCCGGAGCGGGCGGCACGTCGGTCGCGGCTCTCCGCGACATCGACATGACGGTCGAGAACGGCGAATTCGTCGCGATCCTGGGCCCGAGCGGGTGTGGCAAGAGCACGTTGCTGGAACTGATCGCAGGGCTCGAGCCATTGTCGTCCGGCCGGATCGCACTCGATGGCAAGCCGGTCACCGGACCGGCGCCCGGCGTGGTGATGGTGTTCCAGGATCACTCGCTATTCCCCTGGCTCACGGTGCGCGACAACGTCGCCTTCGGGCTCGCCATGAAGAAAGTGGCGAGGCCGCGGCGTGAGGCCCGCGTCAACGAGTTGCTGGAGCGCGTGCGGCTGTCGAAGTTCGCGGACCACAGGCCGCACCAGCTTTCCGGCGGCATGAAGCAACGCGTTGCGATCGCCCGTGCGCTGGTCGAAAGCCCCGATTTTATCATGATGGATGAGCCGTTTGCCGCGCTCGACTTTCAGACCCGCGTGCTGATGCAGAAGTTCCTTCTCGAAGTGTGGCTTGAGTTCCAGCCAACCATCATCTTCGTCACCCACCACATCGACGAGGCGGTGCTGCTGGCCGATCGCGTCGTGGTGATGAGCACCGGACCCGGTCGCATCATCGACGAGGTTCGCATCGACCTGCCGAGACCCCGGCGCATGACCGATCCCGGCTTCAATGACTACCGTGCGCGTCTGACGGAAACCCTGGAGCGCGAGGTGATGCGCGCCCACGCCGAGGACGAGGGCGTTGCGGTCCCGAGCGCGGCCTGACGTCATGCCACTGGCGCTTGGTTTTGCCGATCTGTTCGATCATCTGGGCACCGACGAGGTGCGCTACAGCGCGGCGGCGAAGGATTTGTCGGGCCGCGACGTGGCAATCGAAGGCTTTCTCTCCCACGCGCACGGGCCGCGCCCATCCATGCTGCTGGTCGATCAGCCCGGCGTGTGTCCCGATTGCGCGGCGGTGCCGCCGGCCGTGATCACGCTTTGCGGTGCTGCGCCGGTCATGAGCGAAGGCGGCGAGCACCCGGTACGAGTGGTGGGGCGGCTCGATTATGGCTTCCGCATCGACGCTGGCGTAGCCTCATTCCTGCGGATCGAACAGGCGGCGGTCGAACGTGTGGAGATGCCAGCGTGAAGCAACTCATCCATGGCGGCCGCGTGCTGACGGCGGGCCGGCTCGACGGCAGCCACGCCGATTTGCTGATCGACGGCGACACGATCGCGGCCGTGCTGCCGCCCGGCGAGAGCGTTAGCAGCGACGCCAAACGGATCGACGCAACCAATCGCCTGCTGATCCCGGGACTGATCAACTCGCACACCCACGCCACCGTTGCGCTCGGTAAGGCGATGGCCGACCGCTGGTCGCTGGAGTTGCTGCTCAACGCCTATCCGTGGACGGCCGGAGGACGCACGACGGAGACCAAATATCTGTCCGCCAGGATCGGCGCGCTGGAGATGCTGCAGAAGGGCTGCACCGCCTGCTACGACCTCGCCGCCGAAATTCCCGCGCCGTCGGTCGAAGGCATCAACGCGGTCGCGCGTGCTTATTCGGACGTTGGCATCCGCGCCGTGATCGCGCCGATGATGGCCGACACCACGTTCTTCCGCGCGATCCCGGGCCTGATCGAAGCGATGCCCGCAGGGCTGCGTGAGAAGGCCGAGGCCCTGCGTGCCACGCCTTATGACGTCAGCCTCGCCACCTGTCGCGAGTTGATCGAGAACTGGTCCTGGAACCGCGAGCAGCTTCGGCCGGCGCTGGGGCCGACCATCCCGCATCACTGCACTGACGCGTTTATTACCGCCTGCCGCGACCTCGCCAAGGCGCACGGCATCGGCGTGCAGATGCATGTGGCTGAGTCCAAAGTTCAGGCGGTGGTCGGGCCGCGAAAATACGGCACCACGCTGGTCGGCCACTTGCACAGGCTTGGCCTGCTTGCTCCAAATTTCACTGCGGCGCACGCGATCTGGCTTGACGATGACGACATGACGCGGCTTGCAGATGCCGGCGCTACGGTTGCGCACAATCCGGGCTCCAATCTCAAGCTCGGCTCGGGGATGGGCGCAGCGCGGACGATGAAAGAAAAGGGCATTACGTTTGGTCTCGGCACCGACGGCTGCCTGTCATCCGACAACCAGAACATGTTCGAGGCAATGCGTCTCGCCGCCTACATCTCCCGCGTGCAGGGGCCCGATCCGCGGCTATGGCTCAGCGCCGCCGAAGCGTTCGAGGCTGCGACCAAGGGCGGTGCGCGCGCGCTCGGTATGCAAAACTCGATCGGGCAACTCGCGACGGGTTTCAAGGCCGATGTGGTATTCCTCGACCTGACCCACATCAACTACGTGCCACTGAACGAGCCGCTCTATCATGTCGTGTTCGTGGAGGATGGCACCGGCATCGACCGGGTGATGGTCAGCGGGAAGATGCTGGTCGAGGGCGGCAAGGTGCTGGGTGCCGATATGCCCAAGCTGGCAATGCAGGCCAACGCGGCGGTCGAGCACCTAAACAAGGTCAACGCCGGCGCCCGCGACTTCGTCCAGATGTTCGAGCCGGTGGTGCTCGATTATTGCGTGGGCCTGGCGCGCGAGCCCTACCGCGTGCACCGCTGGTGCGAGCAAAGCGCCACGTCGCACTGACTTGCAGCCGGGCAGGCGTCTGATGCTACAAAGGTCACCCAACGAGCGGCGGAACGGTCGAACAGTCTTGGCTAGAACTGCGAAACGCAATCCGAAAGAGGGCACCGATCGGGCGGGCGCGATCTATCGCGCGTTGCGTCATGCCATCATCGAACAGGCGCTCGAGCCTGGCGCGAAGCTCCCGGAGGATGCGATCGGAGAGCGTTTCGGCGCAAGCCGCACCATTGTGCGGCACGCGCTGGGTCAGCTTGCGGCGGAGGGGCTCGTTGAGCTACGCCGCAACCGTGGCGCGACCGTCGCGACACCGAGTTGGGACGAGGCGCGGGACATCTTCGATGTCAGGCTGGGTCTTGAAGGACTGGTGGTGTCGCGGCTGGCCGGCCAGCTCACGGCGGACCAGATCAAGCGGCTCAACGCTCATGTCGATGAAGAGGAGCGGGCGCGCGGCAACGACGAGCCGCTGTCGATCCGTCTCGCCACCGAGTTCCATATCCTGCTGGCGGAGATGACTGGAAGTCCGGTGCTGACCCGCTACGTCAGCGAGAATGCCTCGCGTTGCGGGTTGACGCTCGCACTCTACAGCCGCCCGCATTCCTCGGAATGCGCGGTGAGTGAACACCGCGCCATCATTACGGCGCTGGCCAAGGGCGATGCAACCCGCGCAAAGGGCTTGATGTATGATCATCTGGACGCGGTCGCGGGGCGCGCGCTGATCGTGTCGCGGCCGCCCAAGGACCGCGACATCAAGAACATCCTCGGCCGCTATGCGGGCGACGAAGCCCATGGCATACTGCCGAAGCGGGCCAAGAAATAGCCGATCAGGCCTCGATGCCGTTCCGGGTCAGCAGCCGCTCGGCGCTGTCGTTCCAGACGTCCATCTGCACAATCTTGCCGCCGCGGACCACAAAGCGGTCGACGTAGCGATTGCCTTCGAACGGCGTGCCGTCCGGCCACTCGCCGTAGAGCGTGCCGAGGTTGTAGACGATGGTTTCGCCGTTGCCGGGAACGACGTCGGTGCGTTCCATCTTCTTTTTCACCAGCTTGTAGCGTTTGCCGTTGAAAGCCGCGGTCTCTCGCGGATGGCTGTATTTGCGGCCGCCAGTGAAGGTGATTTTCAGGTCGTCCGAAATGTAGAGTGCCGCGGTTTGCGGATCTGGCACCATGGAGGCGACCAGAAAGCGCTCGACGATGTCAGCGGCAGCTGCGGTTTCGTCGGTGGCGACGGGGAAAGCTTTGAGCTGGGCCATGGGGTCCTCCTGGGAAACGTTCTCTACAACCCATGCACATCGCAGGCCATAAAAAGCATGCATGAGCCCTCAAGATTGTATACAGTTTTGAATACAAATTAGGCGCACACAGCCGATTTGCCTAGCTTGTAGGCGCGCCAACCGCAGGAAATACGCCGATTTTCGCGGATTTCCTCTGGAACGTTCTGGCACGTCCCTTGCGTCTTGAAAGGCCGGTTAATCCGTAGCAAGAGGTGCCGCCATGCGACTGCTTCTGCCCAGACTGTTCAAATCCCTGCTGCCTGCCGGCGCCCTCGCGCTGCTTGCGGTTGCTCCAAGCCACGCCCAGCAGACCATCAAGCTGGGGTTGGTCGCGGCGATGTCCGGCCAGTCCGCGAAGTCGGGCGAGGCCATCGTGCGCGGGCTGTCGCTCGCCGTCGACGAGATCAACGCCAAGGGCGGCGTGCTCGGCAAGAAGATCGAACTCTTGGTCCGCGACGACGAAAGCAACCCCGCCAAGGGCGTCATTGCCGCGCGTGAACTGGTGCAGCGCGAGAAGGTCGTTGCACTGTTCGGCGGTCTCGACACGCCGGTATCGATCGCGATCGTGCCGTTCGTCAACGGCGCCAAAGTGCCGTTCATGGGAGTGTGGGCGGCAGGTACGCCGATCACGCGCAACGGCGCCGCGGAGAACTACGCGTTCCGCGTATCAGCGGTCGACGAGATCGTCGACATTGCGCTGGTGGACTACGCGGTGAAGAAATACGGGGCCAAGAAGCCCGGCATGATCCTGATCAACAATCCGTGGGGCGAGTCGAACGAGAAAGGTCTCAAGGCCGCGCTCGAAGCCAAGAAGATTCCCTACGCGGGGATCGAGAAATTCGAGACCAATGACGTCGACGTGGTGCCGCAACTGACGCGGCTCAAGCAGGCTGGCTCTGATGTCCTGTTCATGGTCGCCAACGTCGCGCCGTCCGCCCAGGTGGTGAAGTCGCTCGACCGCATGAGCTGGGACGTGCCGATCGTGTCGCACTGGGGCCCGGCCGGTGGCCGCTTCTCGGAGCTTGCTGGCCCGAGCGGCGCGAAAGTCCACTTCATCCAGACCTACAGCTTCTCGGGCAAGCTCTCGCCGAAGGGCCAATCCGTGCTCGACGGTCTGAAGAAGAAGTATCCTGAGATCAAGTCGCTTGCCGATGTCACGCCGGCGGTCGGCATCGCCAATGCCTACGACGCGATGCACCTGACGGCGCTTGCGATCGCCAAGGCCAATTCGACCGAGGGCCCGGCAATCCGCCAGGCGTTCTATGGCATCGACAAGTACGAAGGCTTGATCAAGACTTACGCGAAGCCGTTCACTCCCGACAATCACGACGCACTCGGGCCGAACGACTACATCTTCACGTTCTTCAAGGAAGGCGAAATCCTTCCGCTGACGAACTAGCGTTGTTCGAAACGGCACGGGGCGCGGCCGAGGCCGCGTCCCGTTGCATCTCACCAGGGTTCGGGCCCGCATGCTGATCACATCTGGGATCATCTCCGGTCTCGGCCTAGGCAGCATGTACGGGCTGATCGCGCTCGGCTTTCACGTCACCTACGTGGTCTCCAACACAGTCAACTTCTCCCAGGGCTCCGCGATGATGCTCGGCGCGGTGCTGGGCTACACCTTCGCCGTCACGCTCGGATGGCCGTTGCCGCTGGCCGTCCTGCTCTCGCTCACGGTCTGCGCGTTGTTCGGCTTGGTCGTCGAGCGTGCCCTGGTGCGGCCGTTTGCTGAGCGTGGATCGAACGCTTGGCTGATGGCGACGGTCGCCGGCGGCATCGTGCTCGACAACGCAGTGCTGTTCACGTTCGGCAAGGAACCGCGCAACTTTCCCTCTGTGCTGGCGGCAAAGCCGGTCGAGATCTTCGGCGCCGGCGTCTATCCACTGCAGCTTGTCATTCCCGTCGTTGGGCTCGGCATAGCGCTCGCGCTCCATCTGGTGTTTCACCGTACGCGGTTCGGCAAGGCCCTGCTCGCAGTGGTTCAGAATTCCGACGCCGCGCGGCTGATGGGCATCAACGTGCGTTTCGCCATCGCCGCCTCGTTTATGATTTCCACTGCGCTGGCTGGCTTGGCAGGCTTGCTGATCGCGCCACTGTTCAACGTCAATTCGGACATGGGGACGCTGTTCGGGATCAAGGCGTTCGCGGTCGCGATTCTTGGCGGCATCACTTCCGCGTGGGGTGTGATGCTGGCCGGTCTCGCCTATGGCCTCATTGAGTCGCTGGTCACCGCGTTTTTCGGATCCGTCTATACGCAGATCGTCACGTTCTCGGTTGTGATACTGGCGCTTGCCGCCATGCCGAATGGCTTCTTCGGTCGCGCGGCGGTGAACAAGGTATGATGGGCTTGGATCGCCTCAGTCTTCGTGACACGCCACTGGCGATCCTGGCATTGACCGCGTCCGCGGCGCTCTATGCCGCGACCGCGGACGGCTATGCGCCGTTCGTGCTGGCGCTGGTGGCGCTGACCACTGTGGTCGGTGTCGGTCTCAACATCCTCGTCGGGCTGGCCGGCCAGGTGTCTCTCGGTCACGTCGGCTTCTACGCGATCGGCGCCTACACCGCCGCCATCCTGACGCTCAAGGGAATCGATTTCTGGATTGCGTTTCCGCTGGCCGGTGTCGTCGCGGGGCTGATCGGCTTCCTGCTGGCGCTGCCGGCACTTCGCGTCAGCGGACCCTATCTCGCTATGGTGACTATCGCGTTTGCCTTCATCATCCAGCACGGTGCGACCGAGTGGCGAGACCTCACCGGCGGTGCCAACGGACTAATGAATCTCAAAGCGCCGGTGCTGTTCGGCAAGACCTTTGCCGAGCGCGAAATGGCGGTGTTGGCGGTCCTGCTCGCCGGCCTGTCGCTGTTCCTCTTCTATCGGCTTGCCCACAGCGCCTGGGGCCGCGGCATGGTGGCGGTGCGCGACGCGGAAGTGGCTGCGCGTTCCATTGGCCTCAACCCGGTGATCGTGAAGACTGTGGCCTTCGCGCTCTCTGCCGTGTTTGCGGGATTGGCCGGGGCGATTTTCGCGCCTCTGTTCATGTTCGTGGCGCCGGATTCGTTTCCATTCTCACAGTCGATCCTGTTTCTACTCGCCGTAATCGTCGGCGGAGCCGGCTGGGTGTTTGGCCCGGTGGTCGGTGCGACAATCAGCGTGGTCGGACCGGAATTGCTGTCGAGCCTCGCCGAATATCGTCTCTTGTTCTTCGGCGGATTGCTGCTGGTCGTGCTCTGGCTCGCCCCTGAGGGCGTGCTCGGCACCCTCGCGCGGTTCATGCGCCGCACCGACGGTCGGACGGCGGAGGCCGAAGGCTTCGACGTCGCTAGGTTCATGAAATCGGCCGAAAGCAGGCACCGGTTGGAAGTGTCCGGCATCGGCGTTGCGTTCGGCGGCATCAAGGCTGCGACCGATGTCAGTTTCGCCGCCGAGCCTGGTCGCATCACCAGCATCATCGGCCCGAACGGTGCAGGAAAGACTACGGTGCTCAACATCGTCGGCGGCTTCTATCGGCCGGACAGCGGCAGTGTCCGCTTAGGCAACATGGAGCTGGCGGGTGCGCCGGCCTACGAGGTGGCGCGCGCTGGCATCGCGCGCACCTACCAGACCACCAAGCTGTTCGTCTCGATGAGTGTTCTAGACAACGTGCAGATAGCGCTACGCCGCGGTGCATTGGGCGGCATGTTGGCGGACGCCGCCAACGACGAAGATCGCCGCGCCGCGGCGGCCCTGCTGGCATTCGTCGGCTATCGTGGCGCGCTGGGGACGCCGGCGGGCGACCTGCCACACGTCGATTGCCGCTTGGTTGAGATTGCACGGGCCCTAGCGATGCGGCCGCGGGTGCTGCTGCTCGACGAGCCGGCCGCTGGGCTGATGCGCGCCGACAAGGATGCGCTGAGCGTGTTGCTGCGTCGCATTGCCAACCTGGCCATAGCGGTGATCCTGGTCGAGCACGACATGAAGCTCGTCATGGGCATCTCCGATCACGTGGTCGTGCTTGACGCGGGCGTGCCAATTGCCAGCGGTCCGCCGTCGACGGTTCGCCACGATCCGAAGGTCATCAAGGCCTATCTCGGCGGTGAGGTGGCGGCGCGGCCTCGATCCGTGCCATGGCGCGGCTCGTCCGATCCTGTTCTGGTCGCGCACAAGCTGACTGCCGGCTATGGCGCCGCGCCGGTGCTGGAGGACGTCGCTTTGGAGGTGCGGCCCGGAGAAACTGTCGCGATGATCGGGGCGAACGGCGCCGGCAAGTCGACCATCATGCGCGCAATGTCCGGCTTGCTGCGGCCTGTCCGCGGCGAGATATTGCTCGACGACCGCAACGTCACGAGGCTTGAAGCGCATCACATCGCGGCGAGCGGGCTCGCGCTGGTGCCGGAGGGCCGTCAGGTGTTTCCCGAGCTTACGGTATACGACAACCTGGTGCTTGGAGCCAATTCGCGCGACGATGCCGATCACGAGGCGGAGATCGAGAAGCTGCTCGAACGTTTCCCAAGGCTGCGCGAGCGACTGCACGGCCGCGCCGGCCTGCTGTCCGGCGGCGAGCAGCAGATGCTATCGATCGCGCGCGGCCTGATGGCGAAGCCGCGCATCCTGCTGCTGGACGAGCCTTCGCTCGGGCTCGCACCTTCGATGATCAGCGAGCTCTTCGAAATCCTTGCCGAGCTGCGAGACGAGGGCACTACCATCTTACTGGTGGATCAGATGGCGGCGCTTGCTCTGGCGCTTGCGGACCGCGGCTATGTTCTGGAGTCGGGGCGTGTCGTGCGTGCCGGTGCGGCATCGGCGCTGGCCCAGGATCCGGAGCTCGAAGCTGCCTATCTCGGTCGTGCCGAGGCTGCCCAGTAGGATGCCGATGCCGCTCGATCTCGTGCTGCGCGGCGCGCGCATCGAAGGCCGGGACGGTGCCTGCGACATCGGCATCGCTGGCGGCCGCATCGCCGCGATCGAGCCGCGGATCGCTACGGACGCACCGCAGGAACTGCTCGAAGGCCGCCTCGTGGTTGGCGGCTTTGTCGAGACCCATATCCATCTCGACAAGTCCTGCATCCTGGACCGCTGCCGGTCGCAGCAGGGTTCGCTCGAGGAGGCGATTGCCGAGGTCGCCGCCGCCAAGCGCGGGTTCACCGAAGATGACGTCTACGCGCGCGGTCGGCGCACCCTCGAAAAGGCGATCGTGCAGGGTACGACGCGGATGCGGACTCATGTCGAGGTCGATCCGCGGATCGGGCTTCGCAGTTTCAAGGCCCTCCACCGACTGAAGAAGGACTATGCGTGGGCCATCGACGTTGAACTCTGCGTGTTTCCGCAGGAGGGGCTGACCAACGATCCCGGCACAGAAGCGCTTCTGATCGAAGCCTGCGAGAGCGGTGCCGACCTGATCGGCGGCTGCTCTTACACGGACACCGATCCAAACGAGCACATCAGCCGCATTTTCACGATCGCCGAGCGCTTCGATCTCGACATCGATTTCCATCTCGATTTTGATCTCGATCCGTCGTGGATGCATCTCGACGAAGTCTGCCAACAGACCGAATGGCAGAAGCGGGGCGGGCGGGTCGCGATTGGCCACGTCACCAAGCTGTCGGCGATCGACGGTGCCAAGCTTGACGCAATTGCCCGCCGCCTCGCCGATGCCGGTGTGGCGGTGACGGTGCTGCCTTCGACCGATCTCTTCCTGATGGGGCGAGGTCACGAGCACTCAATCCCGCGTGGCGTCGCGCCGGCGCACCGGCTGGTGGCACACGGCGTGACATGTTCGCTTGCTACCAACAATGTGCTCAACCCGTTCACGCCGTTTGGCGACTGTTCGCTAATTCGGATGGCGAACCTCTACGCCAACGTTGCTCGACTCGGTCGTCCGAACGACATCGCGCAATGCTTGGATATGATCACGACCTTACCGGCGAAGCTGATGAACCTCACCGACTATGGCTTTGAGGTTGGCAACCCTGCCGATGTGGTGGTGTTGGACTGCCGGGACCGCCTGTCCGCCGTGGCAGAGCTCGCGCAGCCGTTGATGGGATTCAAGTGTGGCCGCCGGAGTTTTACTCGAGCGACTCCGATTATTCATCGATCCTAAGCGAGCAAACGCTCTGACTCCGCACACATTCCGTGTTGCAAGCTGAATGCCCATGTCTGCTCTTGGGTCAAAGTGGACATGCCGCCCTCGCACGCTAGCGCGCGGTTTTTTTTGCATGTTGCGTCCCTGATCTCGCGACAGCAATCCCTGTTTAGCCGGAAATTTTCCCTGCTCTTTCCTTTAGGGAATTTACCGCTAGACCTCGCCAATCAACCAGGAATTCGTCGGCTCGCTCGCTACCATGAGTGTCGTTTCTTAAAACCCCTGTAAAATTCCCTGTTAGCAAGGAATGGCGATCAGAGATCGGTCCGATCTGCACTGCCTCGCCAGCCAACCAGTCCGGTCACTGCGATTGGTCTCGCCGGACCCGCATAAAACGGCGCGGTTGCTGGTATTTTCTGAGTCCAATTGGCGCGGAAAATCTCTCGCGTTTTCTAAGGAAATTCCCATTTGAAGCATTGCAGAGTGGAATGATTCGACGTTTCACTGCGCGACGCGTTGCCAATGGCCCCATCGAGCATATCGGTTGGGGTGCGCTTCACAGTTGGCGTTGAAACATTCGACCTTGGCGATCGCCGGGAACTCTCCGGCTAGTCGATAATGTGGTAGCCCCCGTCGATGTACAGCGTTTCACCGGTGATAAGCCGCGCTGCATCATGCGCAAGGAACGCCGTCGCCGCTCCTACATCATCGATGCTAACAAGACTGCGCGTAGGAGCTTTGGCCTTCGCCTTGTCCAGCAGAGCGTCAAATTCCGGGATGCCGGAAGCCGCGCGAGTCGCAAGTGGCCCCGGCGAGATCGCGTGGACGCGAATCCCCTTTGGGCCAAGTTCCGCGGCCATGTAGCGCACCGCGCACTCGAGTGCCGCCTTCGCTACGCCCATGATGTTGTAGTTCTTAACGACCATCTGGCTGCCGTAGTAGGTCATCGTGAAGATTGTGCCGCCTTTTTTCATGAGCGGCTCAGCCAGCTTCGCCATGCGAATGAATGACCAGCAGGACACATCCATGGTCGTTAGAAAGCCGTCCCGCGGCACATCAACTACACGACCTCCAAGCGCTTCCTTCGGAGAAAAGGCTATGGAATGCACGAGAAAATCCAATTGGCCCCACTCGCTCTTGACGCGCTGAAACAGTGCCTCCATCTGTCCGTCGGCGGACACGTTCAGCGGCATCACGATAGTCGCATCGAGTTCATGCGCGAGCGGCTCGACGAATTTTTTGGCTTTGTCGTTAAGGTAGGTGACCGCCAGTTCTGCGCCGAGCGCCCGGAAGGCCTTGGCGCAGCCCCAAGCGATCGATTGGTCATTTGCAATACCGACGATGATGCCACGCTTCCCCTTGAGAAGCGGCGCCATTGCCTTTGGGATCATCAAGCGATCCTTTCGCGATCTGATTTGTGACCGCTCTGAGCCGAAAGCAGCGATAGGGTATGGCGAGCAATCATCAGCTCTTCATTGGTTGGCACAACGTAAACCGCTACGCGGCTATCCGGCCGCGAGATCAGCATGTCCCCCCGCGCATTGGCGCCCGGATCCAGCGCCGCGCCAAGCCACTCAAGTTTTTTGGCGATACGTGCGCGCATCGTCGGCGAGTTTTCACCGATTCCGGCCGTGAAAACGAATGCGTCGATGCCGCCGAGAGCTGCTGCCAGCATGCCGGCGTAAAGGCCGACACGATATGCAAAGTAATCCAACGCGAACGCGGCCTTGGCATCAGCGCTTGCGTCTAGCTCGCGCACGTCATTGCTCAGGCCAGAGAGACCCTTTAACCCACTCTCCTGATAGAGCAGGTTCTGTACTTCGGTCGCCGTCATGCCCTTCTGTTGAAAAAGGTAAAGCACAACGCCCGGATCGAGCTGACCTGGCCGGGTCCCCATCGGCAATCCATCGAGCGCCGTGAAGCCAAGCGTGCTGTCGATGCTGCGGCCGTCCTCTATGGCGCACATCGAACATCCGCTCCCGAGGTGCGCGACAATGACACGCTTCCTGGCGAACTGCGGAGCGACCTCATTGAGTCGTTCAGCGATGAACTCGTAAGATAGACCATGGAAGCCGTAGCGGCGGACGCCCTCTGCATAAAAGCGCTCTGGCAATGCAAAGTGATCGGCCACGGCGCTGTGGCCGCGATGGAATCCGGTGTCGAAACAAGCAACCTGGGGCAGCCCGGGACGGCTTTCTAAAAGCGATCGAATTGGCGCCAGATTATTTGGTTGATGGAGCGGCGCCAGCGGCACGTATCGCTCAAGCCGCGATACGACATCCGGGTTCAGAAGCACAGGCTGACTGAAGTCCGGGCCACCATGAACCACCCGATGACCAACGGCGATAAGCTCTAGTCCAGGCAACGTCCGCAGCCACTCGCCAGCCGTCCGGGTCGCTGATGGAAGATCTGAAATTTGAGCGACATTGTACGTTTGATCGATCAGCCGCTTTCCGTCCGAGCCATCTGCGCGCAATCGCGGGCGTGTGCCTATGCCGTCGATCTGGCCCTTGACGACGCAGGATAGCTCGCCTGCATCAATCCCGAAGACCTGAAATTTAAGGCTTGAAGACCCCGCATTGACGACAAGGATCGTTTCCATGGCGTTCACTAAGCAGAGACAGCCGCAGTGTGGCGACGGGCGTCGGCACAAAGCGCGGCGACTGCACAAGATGCCATGCGCGTGCGCACCGAATCCGCACGCGAGGTCAGGATAACCGGCACGCGAGCGCCGAGGACAAGGCCCGCTGCATCGGCCTTCGCGAGAAAGGCCAAATTCTTGGCCAACATGTTGCCGGCTTCCAGGTCTGGCACCACCAGGATCTGCGCGCGACCGGCAACCGACGACTTGATGCCTTTGATCTCCGCGGCCTTTACATCGATGGCGTTGTCAAAGGCCAGAGGCCCGTCGAGATCGCCGCCGGTAATCTGGCCACGATCTGCCATCTTGCACAGGGCGGCCGCTTCGATCGTCGAAGGGATTTTCGACGTTACGGTCTCCACCGCAGACAGAATGGCTACCCTCGGTCTTCCAGTGCCGATCTGGAGAAATAGGTCGATTGCGTTTTGTATGATGTCGCGCTTGGCGTCGAGGTCGGGAAAGATATTGATAGCGGCGTCCGTAATGATCAGCGTTTCGGAGTACGTCGGCACGTCCATGATGAAGACATGACTGATGCGTCTTGCCGTTCGGAGGCCCGTCGAACCGGAAGTCACATGCCGCATCAGCTCATCGGTGTGCAGGCTTCCTTTCATCAGCAACTCGCCTTTACCTGCGCGGATCAGCTCTACGGCCTTCGCCGCGGCTGCGTCGCTATGCGGCACGTCGACGATCTCGCTTCCCTCAAGCGAAATGCTGAATTGCTTGGCTGTTGCGGCGATCTTGTTGGCAGGTCCGACGAGAACGGGTTTGATGATGCCTTCCTGTGCCGCTTCCATCGCCCCCCGCAGCGAAGTTTCGTCACACGGATGCACCACTAGAGTGACCGCCGGTTCGATCGCCTTGGCTCTCACAATGAGCCTATCATATTTGGATCCCGGCGGCGGCCCGAGCGGGCTAAGCGCCGCGATCGACTCTGCTGCACTGGTCATGTTTTTGAGCCTTTCGTTTAGGAGCCTAATGGAGTGGACAATATCGGCGCGGGCAACTTGGCGCTTGATTCATCGCGCAGTTCCTGGAGAACGGGAGCCAACGTCGGCCCCTCATCACTACCAAACAGGCTCGCGATTTGCTGCAGGCGCGTCGAACCTTCGGGCGGCAGCGCACCGCTTGATTCGACAACCTGTTTGATAAGTTCAACCGCCTTGGCGCGCGATGCGCGATCAGGTGGCAACATCGACGGGATGGCCGCGATCGCGGCGTCGGGTTCGATGAGCAGCATGAAGTACTGATCGCGCACGAGGCCTTTGAATTCGGTGATTGATAACGGCGGCAAATCTTTCAAGGCGCGTCGGGTGCGGCGGATAACTTCGAAGCCGCGTTCGTCGATCGAGCCTCGCGCCATTCCGACGTAAAGCAGTGCCCGAACAACCGCTTCGCGAATGCCGCCTTCAGGGATACGCGCCCGCAATTCGGCAATCCGGTTCTGCACCAATTGCAGGTGCAGGGGACTTCTGGCTGCTTTTCGTGATGGCATGGTTGACGCGGGATCGATACCGACCGCAGCTTGAAGCGCCTGCGAGCTATAGACGGCCATGAACGTCCGTTCGGCGGCCTTCTCGGCAACGTCTCTCCAGGTGTCGAGAGCGTCGACGATTTGTCGCGACGCTCTCTCTTGCATCTGGAGAAACGGATTGTCCTTTGCGATGGGGCTGCGCTGCTCCCGGACCTGCTCGGCGGCGCTGCCTAGCCATGCCGTCAACGGATTTGCATCGGAGAACAGTTCGTATTGCAATCGGAGCGGATGCATACGCTGCGCGAACTCCGCTAGTTGCGGTGTTACGAAGCTGCGCACAAACGGCTGCGCAAAGGTGCGATACAAGGCTAAATTGATTTCCGAAACTCGAGCAGCAGTGGCGAACCGGCGATCGTCGTCAACGTCGTTGCCGCCGAAGGCCCTAATGTCGTCAAGAGTTCGCGTCTCGCAACGCATGATCCACTCACCGCTCGCAAGGTCCGCGCCCGTTGTACCCTCAGACTTCGGCTCGAACACCGCCTCGTAGAGGCCTGGCGGCAGCACGTCGATCAAATCGATGTTGCTTGAAAATTCACTGTGCTCCTTGCGTGCCACCGATCCAGAGACAAAGATTCCCAAATGCCCAGCCAATTCATGAACGGTGTAGACAATGGTCTGGCCGTGCGACCGGATTTCATCGACGTTTTCGTAAAGGTCCAAAATCCAGCCAAGTGCCTGCTGGGGTGGCGTGATGTTGTCTCCCTTGGAGCAGAAAACCACGATGGGGGACCGGATATTGCGGAGATCGATCGTCCTTCCGTCGGACGTTTGGATGCGGCCAGCCGCCAGATTATTGCCGATGAATAGTTCATCGACAATGAATTGAATTTCCTCGGCATTGAGAAAGACGTGCCCTCCCCACCATCGTTCAAACTCCAGGTAACGCGGTGCTTCGGTATCGACCTTCGAGTGCAGATTGTATTGTTTGCTCCAAAGCGTGTTCGATGGATTGAGATTTTCGAAATTCTGGACCAGTGAGGCGCCGTCAAACTTGCCGCAACCGAAATCGCTGGCAAGCGCCGCTGCCCAGCTACCGCCAAGCAGGCCGCCGGTGTAGCGCATCGGGTTCTTGCCGCGCACCCCCGCCCAGTAGGACAGTGGCGAGCCGGCGACGATGAGCGGCCCGAACAACTCTGGCCTGATGGCCGCAAGCATCATCACTGCCCAGCCGGCCTGGCAATTACCGATCACACAGGGCTTACCCTCGGCGGCAGGATGCAACTCGCTTACTTTTTCGAGAAACTTTGCTTCGGCGCGCGCGATGTCTTCGATGGTCTGGCCCGGTATCGGGTCGGGCAGAAACCCCACGAAATAGCATGGATGTCCCGCCGCAAGCGCGACACCGATTTCGCTGTCAGCTTTGAATCCGCCAATTCCGGGGCCGTGGCCCGCGCGTGGGTCGACGACGACGAAAGGCCGCTTCGTAAGATCGATTTCAACGTCTGGCGGCGGAATGATCCGGACAATGCAGTAGTTGACCGGCCGATCGAAATTGCGGCCGTCGAGAATGAGCTCAACCTGGTAATCGAGAACATGCGGAGCTGTTTCAGCGGCATGCTCATGATACGCATTGCCACGCTGCCGCGTGACGTCCCAGAACAGAACGCTGCGCTGCGCGGCATCGATCAAATATTCGGTCGCAGCGCTAAACATCCCAAGAAATGGCAAGGCATTGTTGCCATTGCCATTTGTTCTGCTGTCGGGCATCACACCTCGCTCTCGTAGAGTAGTGCCTACCAATTGCACCGATATGACAGGCACTTATTGACTTGAGTCAAATGCAATAGCTGCGTCAGCCGGAACCGGAGCAACGTTACTTGCGCATGCTTTTGGACGATAGTGGGTAAAATATGGTGGATCATAATGGCTTTGTTGGCAGCTCACGACGACAAGCACCAGACGAAAAGCACCCATAGTAGTTCAGAAAATAGAACGAAGATGACAGACCGAGCTTAGGAGCCTTTTGACCTGCATCAATGAAGTAAGGAACGTTCGCGGTACGCTGAGCCTGGGGTGATTGTACTTGTAGTTCTCGTGGCGGCCGGGTCCGATGGCCGTCGATTGCTATCGCCAATATCGAGGCCCAAAAGCGTTGAGCCCAGTTGCTAGCGTGCGCGCTGTAAGTGATGCGTGACTAGCCTGCGGCGCCGGCCAGCAGCTTCTCTAGCGTCACGGTCCGGTCAAGTCCGCCAACTTTTTCGTCAATTCCGTCGGCTCGAAGCAGATCGCGCACGCGTCCACGAGCGCCAATAATACGCAGCGGGACACCCCGGACTGCAAGTTCGGCGTGCAATTCATGCAGCATGCGCGAACCTGCGAGATCAATATGGGGCGATGCCGAGAGATCGCAGACTATCATGCGAATGCTGGAAGGATCGGCTGCGCGCAGTCGTTCCAGAACAGCGTCGCGCACCGCGTCGGCGTTGATGTAGAGCAGAGACGCTTCCGGACGAAAAACGATAACCCCTGCAAGTGCCTCGTTTTCAGGGTGGCGGCTGAGGTCCGAGTACGTGTTCGTGCCGGGAACACGTCCTAGAAACGCAACGTGCGGGCGCGATGCGTTCATCAGCAGCAACAATATGGAGGCAAGTGCTGCGACCAGGATGCCATGAAGGATGCCAAGCAGCAGTACGGCGCACAGCGCGATCGACGCGGCGTAGAAGTCCACCCGGCTGGTGCGCCACATGTGCAAGAGCGATCGAAAATCGAACAATCCCAGGATTGCCGTCAACACCACAGCCGCCAGGACGGCCTTCGGCAAATTCTCCAACAGCCCGGTGAGGAACAGCAGGCACAGCGCGAGCGTAATCGAAGCGAAAACAAGCGCGAGCGGCGTGCGCGCGCCTGCCTTCTCGTTGACCGCCGATTGCGAAAGCCCGCCCGCAACGGGATAGCCATGTCCAAATGCCGCCGCAAGATTTGCCGCCCCAATGCCGAGGAATTCCTGTCGCGGGTCGAGCGGATAGCCGTGTTTGGCGGCAAACGCACGGGCGGCCGAGATGCCCTCGACATAAGCCAGCAACAGGCATCCGGCCGCCAGCGGGACAATTCCCTCGACGTCGCGCAGCCGAAGCGGCGGGCCCGCAAGGGTTGGAAGACCGGGCGGGATTTCCCCCGTGGTCGGCACGCCGAGCGCCGGAAGCCCAAGCAGGGTTGTGGCGACGATAAACAGAGCCACGACACCAAGCGCAATCGGCCTCCCCGGCAGCAAACGATCGCCTAGCAGGAGCAGGACGATCGCCGTGGCGCCGACGGCAAGCACCAGATAGTGCACTTGGCCGATCTGCATAACCAACTGCACAACCCGCTCGAAAAAATTGTGCCCTCCGCCGGCAATGCCGAAGAGGCTTGGCAATTGACTCATCGCGATGGTTGCGCCGGCGCCGATCTTGAAGCCGACCAGGATGCTGTCGCTGATCAGCTTGGTAAGCACGCTGAGCTGCAATAGCCACGACAACAGACACAGCGCGGCCACGGTGAAGGCGGCGAGGCTGGCGATCTGCGCATAGCGCAACGCGTCTCCATCCGCCATCGCCCCGACCGTTCCGGCAATCATGAGGGAGATGGCGGAGGTGGGCCCAACCGCCAATTGACGCGAGGAGCCGAGCAGGGCGTAGCCAAGCCCGCCCAGCAAATAGCCGTACACGCCAACCTGCGGAGGCAGGCCCGCAAGGCCGGCGTAAGCCAAGGAAACGGGGATCGCATAGGCTGCCAGCGTCACGCCGGCAACGATATCGGCCGGCAACCAGGAGCCGCGGTATTGGCTCAGCCAGCTAAACGGTGGGAAGCGTCGAAGCAATGTTAATCCCGTGAGGTCGATCACCTGTTCGAAGTAAACAAGCAAGCTGACTGCGTTTGATGCGGCTTACCGCACGCCATCAGGATGTCTTTTGAGCTGACGGAGCGCTGCAACGAAGTATCAACCCGGCACCCATCAGGAGCCAGGGGCCGATGATTCTGACAATGCTGCCTTCAGCCAGAAGCGTTGCAACAAAGCTATTGGCGAAAGCGTCGTAGCTTGAAGACAAGCCGCGCGTGCCGATAAATCGGCCGATCCATTCCAGCAACCATCCGCCGTACTGCCAAACGAATCCCACCGCAAAAAAATGGCAATGGCGATAAGAGATACGGCGCTCCGCATGACAAGCATCACCACAATGTTAGAACATTCACTCGCAGAACAAGCAGTTGCTTAGTACCGTTCTTCAACAAATCTCCGGCCTCGCAGAGATGCCTGGTCGTCGTATTTTCCGCGATGCGATCGTTTCGAAAGCCGCACTTTCGGCCGCGTGATCTTCTTGTGTGGGATCATCTCCAAGATATGCGAGATACAGTTCAGCCGCGCGCGCCGCTTGTCATCCGAACGAGCGATGACCCAGGGGGCGTGCTTGGTGTCGGTCTTCTCCAGCATCTGGTCCCGTGCGCGCTCATCTCGCCAATCGCTTGAATTGTTCGGTCAACCCCAACTCAATGTGATGCCGATGTCACCCGGCATGCCGTTCGGGAAGCTGACGATCTGATACTTCACCCTGTATCCACGGGGCTGAAGATGTATTTTCCAAAAGTCGTACAGCTCTTTGGGCAAACCCGTGAGCGTGCTTTCCCACCCCGGCTCTTGCTGATTGATGGCGCGGCCACGATCCGTGCAGACCAGATTTGGGAAGGTTCCCACCAGCACCTCCGTGAGGCCGTTGCTCACCGCACGGTTGATGATGGCGGCGGCCCGCTTCATGCGCTCCTCATCAGATACGCCGGAGGGCTTCGAAAGCTTGTCCAGCAGCTCCTTCTTTTCGGCCTCAGCAGCGGACATCTTGCGCATAAAGTCGGAGGCCTTTTGCGCTTCAACCTCGGCTATTTTTTTCCGGCAGTCTTCGGCCTTTGGAAGCAGGTCGTCGAGGGTACTCATGGCTGGCTCCATCTCCAGAGGGCAAATATTTGGTGCATGATGCAGACTTCACAGATCTCTCTGTTTGATCTTTCTCAAATGGACGCTTGTCCAGAAATCACAATATGATTTTAGTCATTAAGGAAGCAAACGTCATGGCATATGGGAGGCCAATTTTTCTTGCGTTTCTTGGCGCTCCAAATTGAGCGATCTTGGCGGTCGGAGATTGGTCGGTTTGCCAGCCAACCAGTTCGGTCTCTACCTTTTGTGCGCCGGAATAGGTGAGACGTCCCGCCAAGACGCGACCAGTTCTGCAGTTGCTCGAGCCTGAATCGTCACGGAGGTGCGCTCAACGGCTGGCCACCACCCGCTCGAACCGGACGCCTTGGTCCGCCTCCAGCCGGCTGTCATCAATTCCGACCAGTGCGCGGTATGGCGCGAGCTTGCGCAGATCAATGTTCTGGGTCTCGATATGCGCGCGCAGGTGCGGCGGTAGCCGGCCGAAGTTGCGATGTGCCTTGAGCGCATCGCGCAGATGGCTGCTCGCCAAGCTGTCGACAATGCCCGCCTTGTTGATATGGCCGCCGAGGTTGAAGGCGCTGGCGTTGGCAGTTGCCACCACGCGCCATTGCTCGGTGACGACCGGAGCTTGCTGCACGGGCGGCTTGACGGACGTGGGCGCGTTCGCGACCGCGGAGCCTTGCTGCTCCCGTGTTGGCCGCGGCTGGGCTGGGGCTTCGGCCGGCGGCTGTGCTGCGACCGGCTTGCGCTGGGGCGGAACTGCCGAACTGGGAGGCGCCGGCTGTGCCGGCGGACTAAGGGGAGCGGGCGCGATATCTGGCTGCTCGGGCGCCGGCCGCTCGGGTAGCGTCGGGCCTTCGAACAGCACGAGGGGGATCATCGCCACGGCCTTCTTTGGCGGCGCCTTGTCTGCCCAGATCATGGACAGCATTCCGAACGCTACGGCACCGGTGAACAACGTGAGGCCGGCGAGTGCGCCGATCAGGATCCAGTCCGGGCCGCTGGCGCGGCCGGGTCGCGGCCGTGCGCTCATCGGAGGCCCTCGGATCGGGGCAGCGGAACGCCGGCGCCGTCCGGCCCGGCGGTGTGTCCGCCGTCGGGCCGTCGCACGATCGGCTTGACCAATTTGCCCGAAAGCTTGGTCATGCTGGTACTATAGCATGCTGGTCGGCTTCAGTAATCCTAGACCGCCGCCCGGTAGGCCAGCTGTCGACATCACCGAACACCGTGCCCCGGAGCCCTTTGCGCATTACCTTGACCGTTAATGGTCGGCCTGTGACGGCAGCGGCCGCCGGTCCGCCGGAACAGGCGAGGCTCGACCAACTGCTGCCTGCGTTGCGGGCCTTGGACGATGCGGTGATCGCTCAGGCCGTGCGGCACCACGAAACGCTCGAGCGGCGTGTCGCCTGCACCAAGGGCTGCTCGGCTTGTTGCGAGGCTCAGCCCGTGCCGGTCACGCCCCCAGAGGCTTATGCGCTGGCGCGGCTTGTCGCGCGTCTTCCGCAACCGCGGCAGGACAAGGTGAGAGCGGCCTTCGCGGTGGCCGTCCAACGTCTGCGCGAAGCGCGCCTGTTCGACGTTTATATGCGGAATCGGCACAAGCTGTCGCGTGATGCTGCGAGGGAGGTAACGATCCGCTATTTCGGTCTGAAGATTAGCTGTCCGTTTCTTGTCGATCACGCCTGCAGCATCTATTCAGAGCGGCCGTTCGTGTGCCGCCAATATCTGGTGACCACGGCGCCGGCGCTCTGCGTCGATCCCCTGAACGAGCCGGTTGCGCCGGTGCCGATGCCGGTGCGCTTCGCCTCGGCCATGCTGGCAACGGCCGAGGTGACGCTCGGAACACCGCAATACACAGTCCCACTCGTCCTCTCGCTTGCTTATGTGGAAGAGAAGAAAAGCGAACTGGAGCGTACGTTTCCGGCGAAGGCCCTGATCGAGACGGCTTTGCAGATTCTGCCGAAAGCCTGAGGCAACTGGCGCAATGGCCGGTCGATCGCGAGGAATTGACCCGCGGCGAGCGTCCTGGTGTCCGGCAGGGTTGGCGGGATGCCTTATCCTGGCTAAATTATGCCGTATCCCTTTGGTACTCATCGCCTCAGAGATTGCCATGCGGCCGAGGCACCTTTTCATCATCGTTGCATTGAGCGTGATGCTGATGCATGCGGGCGACGCTTTTGCGCAAAGACGCGTAGCGCTTGTGATCGGCAATTCGAACTACGTTCGAGTGAGTCAGCTGCCAAATCCGGAGAAGGACGCCGCTGCGGTCGCGGCACTGCTGCGCACGGCCGGCTTCGAAGCGGTAGAAGCGCGCAGCAATCTTGGCTCCGGCGAAATGCGTCGCGCGCTACGGGAGTTTGCAGACCGGGTGCGCGGAGCGGACGTCGCGGTCGTGTACTATGCCGGGCACGGCATTGAGGTCGATGGCTCCAATTATCTCATTCCTGTCGATGCGGTGCTTGATCGCGATATCGACGTGGATGACGAGGCAATTTCGCTGGACCGTATTCTGAGGATAATGGAGCCGGCCAAAAGGTTGCGACTGGTCATCCTCGATGCCTGCCGCGACAACCCGTTTGCGACCATTATGCGCCGCACCAGCACCACGCGCACGGTTGCGCGTGGTCTCGCTCGAATCGAGCCAGCGTCGTCGGATACGTTGGTGGCGTTCGCCGCCAGGGCGGGTTCGACGGCCGCTGACGGTGATACCCAACACAGCCCCTTCACCAGCGCGCTGCTGAAGAATATTGCAACGCCGGGTCTCGATTTGCGGCTGGCGTTTGGTCTCATTCGCGACGAGGTGCTCGCTTCGACTGGTGGTCGCCAGGAACCATTTGTCTATGGTTCGCTTGGCGGCGGTACAGTGTCTCTCGTTCCGCCCGCACCTGTGGCAGCGACACCGTCCACTCCGCCTGCGGCCGCGGTCACGCCGTCGTCACGCACTGATCCGTCCGAAGTCGCCCGGCGCGACTATGAGCTCGCGGCGCAGGTCGGGACGATCGAAACCTGGGACGCCTTTCTCGCCGTTCACCGCACCGGCTTCTATGCCGATTTGGCACGAGGGCAGCGCGCGCGTCTGGTCGCCGCGCAACAAGAAAAGCTTGCCTCCGAACAAGCCAAAATCGCCGCGGTGCCGCCTCCGTCGGCGCCACCCACGCCAAAACTTCCGATAACGCCGTCAGAGCCGGCTTCCATTGCGCCGCCTTTGACCGACACCGCGGGCACGACGCGGCGTGTCGTCACCGAACTCAAGCGCCTCGGCTGTTACACGGGAGAGGCGACCGACGTTTGGAATCCGGGATTGCGGCGGGCCATGGAGCAGTTCAACCGTCATTCCGGGCTCAAGCTTGACACGCAGATCGCCAGCCTGGAATCCATCGACGTCATGCGCGCCAAGCCGACGCGAGTTTGTCCTCTGCAGTGCGACCACGGCTATCGATCCACTGGCGCGGCTTGCGTGAAGATCGTTTGTCCACGCGGCTCCGTCCTCGTCGATGGCGAGCGATGCGAGCGCCGGCAGCCGTCGCGCAGCGCCGCAGCACCGAGCAAACGTGTGGAGGAACGGGCGGCGCGTGCGCCGAAAAAGGATCAAGGAGGCGCGGCGTCGGTGGTATGCGGACAAACCGGATGCTTCCCGGTCCGGAAGGGATGCCGTGGCGAGGTTAGGCCCTCAGGGCGGGACTTCGTGGCGGTGGTGACCTGCAACTAGAGCGGTTGATTTAAGCACCCACGAGCGCGGCCACGGCTGTGCCATAAAGTCACGCCAGCCGTGGTCGGCGTCTCAGCAACCTATCAAACGTTAGAACTAACTCGTTGCGGGAAACCGCAACAGCCTGCTTATGACCGGCGCCTTACCCGGTTTCGCATTGGCGTGCACCTTGAAGGTGATGTGATGTTTGCCCAACGTCGCCCGATAGATCGCACCGCGGCTGAGTGGCTTGTTGATGGTCGTCAGATCAAAGAATTTTTGCCGGATCAAATTGTCGCCGATGTCGAATTCAAGCCGCTCTTGGGCTCGGTCCAGGCGCTCGATGATCAATTTGCCGCCGCCATCAACCTGAAACATCGGCAGCACCGCATAAACGGTGGCGTCGACCTGTATGGGCGTGCGATCACGATAGGATGAGGCTGCGCTCGAAGTGGCCAGTTGGAATGTCAACTGCATCTTTCCCCCGTCGCAGGGGACTTTGCTGCGCACGACCTTGCCGCCCACCACGTCGCTGCGCTCGGCACCGATGTAGACCGTGCCGCCGGTGATTGTTTCATAATGGCAGCTCTTCAAATAGCTCAGCACCAGGATTTCACGCGGCTGAAGCTTAATCACCTGACCGGTGGTGAGATAATCCATAAACTCGACGTTGGCGGTCTTGCTTTGGACATCTTCCACCAGCGCTGCCGGGACCTGGGCTTGGGCCGGGACCTGGACTGGTACCTGGGCTTGGGCTGGTACCTGGGCTGGGATTGTTGAAAGCAACGCAGCCAAACTCATAAGCACAGCCAAGGCACCGGATGCACGACACGCAACGCTGCGGTGGGGCTTGCATGTGATGAAGGACGACAACAGGGTTCCCTCAAAGTGCCGTGCAACGAAAAGTCCACGTTCGGCGCTCTGGCCAGCAACGGCATGCGCTTTAATGCGCGGCCAACCTGGCACGTACGCGGTCTTTAGTAAGATCATCATTGCGAGCGACCAAATTCGCAGCACGGATCCTCGCTGAAACTGAACAAGTGCTCGCCAGGGACTGAACAGCCCAAGCATCAGTTGCCGATCACGATCATGCTGCCCGGCGAGACGCCAGGGCGGGGCGGAGCTGCAGCTGCAGGGCGGGACGGAGCTGGTGTCACCCGCTCGGAGGCGGCGGAGGCTCGGGAACGAATCTCGCGTTGCGGTGCAGCTTGACGGCGCCGCTCGTTGGCGATTGGTTTTGCGATCGAAGGCTGAGTTTGTTTGCAAACCGGATCGCCGCGCTTGGCAAGATCCGACAGCAATTCATCGGTGATCTCGCTGTCACCATCCGGATGGCCGATCTTCGCGAGGAAGAGCTTGGCCGCAGTCCGCGTGCCATCGTTCATGACACCATCGGCCGCGGCATTGAAGCAGCCATGACGCTTGAGCTCAATCTGCGCGAGCTTCACCTTGATCCACACAATGCCTTCGGTGACGGCCGGCCGCAGCTGCGTGCAGGTCAGCTCCAGATCGAACTTGGCGAGGTCGCCTTTGAGCGCGGCCAGGCGCGTACGATCGGATTGTTTCTTGGCCTGCCCCAGATAGGACGTTCGCTTGGAATCCTCGTCCTTGCAAATCTTCTCCTGGCGCTCGAGTTGAGCGATCTGCCCGGCGCCGTGACTACGCACTTCCTCACAGACCGAACGTTTCACGAATGTGCGCAGGGCGGTGAGATTGCTTTCGATTGACGCCAATTCGACGCTTTCATCCTTGCACTTGATTTCCGCCTGTTGGCGCGCCTGTTCGGCCTGCTGGCGCTTCTCCTCCTCGCGGCGCTGCCGGTTGCGCTCGTCCTCGAGCGCGGCGAGCTTCTCCGCGGACTGCTGCTTCTCGGCCACCGCTTGGCGCTCTTCGGCGGCAAGCTTTTCGATGCGTGCCATGAGCGCGGTCTTCATCTCAGGGCAGACCGCGCGGTTTGCCAGCTCCCGCAGGTTGCCGGTGTTGTCCCAGTTGGTAGTGGCCTCGGCCTGCTCGGCTTGACAGGCGCGCGCGGCCTGCTGACGTGCCGTCAGCTCCGCGGTCTCGCGCTGGGTGGCCAGCGTCTTGGCCCGCTCCGCTGCCGTAATGCGGACTTGCTCACAGGTCGCCTGCTGGGCAATTGCCTGAAGCTTCTGCTGGTCGCTCCAGATGCCGGCCAACGCCTGCTGCTCGTCGCGGCAGACGCGCTCGGCCGCTTGACGCCTGCGCTCATCGGTTTCGCGCTGCGCGAGCAGCGCGCTGATCGCTCGGTTGGCGACGGCGCGGGTCTGGTCACAGGTCGCGCGTTCGGCCAGGTCCCGCAGCTTGGCGAGATCGTGCCGCACCGCATCGATCGTTGCCGCCTCGATGCGGCAGCGCTCCGCCTTGAGCCGCTCCTCTTCGTCGCGGCGGCGCGCTTCGTCGCGGCGCGCCCGTTCCTCGAGCGCGGCTGTGGCCGTTTTGATTCGCTCATGCGCGGTGTTGCGGACTTCGTCACAGGTGGTGCGCTGTGCGAAACCCAGGAGGCGGGAGAGGTCGTCGCCGACCAGCGCCAACTCCTGGCTCTCGCGCTGGCAGGCCTCGCGGCGCGCCCGCTCAGACTCAAACCGCTCGCGCTCAAGCCGCGCCTGCTCCTCGCGCTCGCGCCGTGAGCGTTGCAACAGCTCCAGCCGGTGCTGTGCCTCGGGCACGAACGCGGAATACGGAAATTGCGCGATGAACTCGTTGATCGCGGCGGCGTCGTTCAGGTCGCGCACCCGCTCCCAGATGCGCCGATCGGCGACCGGATCGAGATAATAGTCGCTGCGGAGCGTGCTGCTGTATTCCGGGCGCTGGCGTCCCTTGGTGGAGTCCCAGACGTCATTGGTGACGCGGCGGAACATGGTCGAGATTTCCAGCGCCGGCTCCTGCATGCGGCGCACCAGCGCAGTGGTGAACGGACTGTTCCGCCCGGTGGTGTTGCCGTCGAGCGCGACATCGCCAGGGGCGGCCGCGTAGGCGATCACCATTCCCTGCGCCTTGTCGATGCGTGCCAGGCCGCGCGTCGACTCGATGCCGCGTGTCATGCCCAGCACCGTTCGTTTGAAGCGGTCGGCCATCGGATTGTTGCGGCAGGCGTCGAGGATCATGATGCGCACGCCGCTGGTGCGCTCAAGCGCGATACGGATCTGCTCGTCCGTCACCATGTTGCGGCGCAGGTCGATCTCGTCCTCAAGGGAGCTATCGACGGGCATCAGGAAGTTATTGCCCTGATATTGCAGGGCGTGCCCGGCATAGAAGAACAGCGCCACGTCGGCGCCGCTGGCCTGGTCGCCGAACCGCTTGAGCGCCGTGTCCATGTCGCGCGTGCTGGCGTTGAGCGCCAGCGTGACGTCGAACCCAAGATTTACCAGGGCTTTGGCGATGTCTTCGGCGTCGGACCTGGGATTGGTGAGCACAAGCGCAGGGTCTTTGTAGGCGGAGTTCCCGACCACCAATGCGACACGGCGACTGGCAAAAGCCAACTCAGCCCCGAAAGCGATCCAAAGCGCGCTCAGGACGATCAAAACCACGATGCGAGGCAGCGAAAGCATCCGCCGTCTCTGCAAAAGGCCCTCCGGCGGCAGCGAACGGCCGCCCGGCGGCGACTCCAAGTCCGTTACTGTTTGAAAGATATTGTGTTTTCTCGACGGACGCAATCGCGGCTCCGGCGCCACATGGGCCGGTGGCTGGCCAAATTGTGCGTCAATGTCACGCATTTGTTATTAGTGCCGCGACAGCGACGTCCGGTTCAAACACATTGTAGTTGGAGCGCCCAGTCAGATTCTCCAACAAATCCAAGGAGTACCGGCTTAGCGATCCACCCGATAGTAGCGGGCGGCCACACCAATCGGTTCTTTGGTGGCAGTCACTTCGGCTTGGACGGCTGGGAATAGTTCCGTCGCGGGTATTGCTTTGGCGGAAGTCAAGTCGAGCGCCTTGAGCTTGCGTTCACTCACGATCGCCAGCAGCAGGACCGGCACGGAATCCTGCTTGACGTCCTGACCAAGGCTCAGACTCAGGCTGAATGTCTTGGCATCGATGCCGTCTCTCAGGGGGCGGCCAAGGACTTGGCCGCTGGGCTGCACCGCGATCAATTCGACGTTGCGGTTCCCGTAGCGCTCGATGGTGCCGCTCAAGGTTTCGCCGCTACGCACCCGCGTCTTGTCGATATCGATGCGCGGCGCCCGCGCCGCGCCGTCACGTAGCCCGGCGAGGAAGGTGATTGCCGGACATTGCTGTGGCGTGATCTGGCGCACCCCGATGTCCGCCGCAAAGCCGATCTCGCGCTTGAATGCATCGTCGAGCTTGTGGAACGGCTGCACAGACGCGCCAAAACCTTCGATCGTCGTGTGCGAAGCACCGATGGCGATGGGCGTGATGAAGAAGCAATCGCCGCCGTTGTATTGCTCGACATAACGGCGAATGCGATCCGGTGCGACCGGGCCTGCCGGAGCAATTGCAGCGGGTTGCGGCGTGCTTGGGCCAGGCGTCACCTTCGCGGCAGTGTCGCTGCCGGGTGAAGCAGGTGAAGGTTGCGCAGGGGACGGAGTGCCAGGCGTGGGCGACAGCGGCGGCGGGGCGGGCGGCGCCAGTGCAACCTGCTTTTCATTGCCGACGAGATAAAAGTAGCCGCCGCCTGCGCCGAGGATTGCGATCAGCGCCACGGCCGCGATTGCGTAACGCCAGATTCCGGAGCGGCCGCTGCCAGGGCTCGCTTGATAGCTCGCTGTCGACGGCCGTCCGAGACCCGCCACGCTTGCGGGCGGAACGCCGCCGAGCGGCCAAGCCGCGACCGCCTCCATCGATTCCGGTCTGTTGGCGGGATCAGGCTGCAGCATGCGCTCCAGGAGCGGACGGAAGCGCATGTCGATCATACCGAGATCCGGTACTCTGCGGCGCTTCTCCACGATCTGAAACTGACTGCCGCCCATGTCGAGAGGTTGGCCGGTGAGCGCTTGCACCAGCACGAGGCCAAGACTGTAGATGTCAGATTTTGCGGTCACTTCGCCGCCAAACAGGCCGAGTTGTTCAGGCGACACGTAGTTCTGCTTGCCAGCAAAGCCGCTGCCGATAACGGTGCCTTCGTGAAGCAACGTGGAGCGCGCGATGCCGAAGTCGATGATCTTGGCGCGCGAGACGTCGCCGCCCGGCACGATGATGTTTTCGGGGGAGACGTCGCGATGAATGATGCCGCGCTGGTGTGCGGCCATCAGGCCGGCACTAACCCGCAGCATTAGCGCGCGTACCGCTTCGAACGGCAGCGGCCCGTCGTCCTTGAGGATCTCAGAGAGCGAGCGTCCGTCGACGAACTCCATCGCGAGATACGGCCGCTGCAACTGCGGCTCAACGGTGGAGACGTAGTAGCGGATGATGGCGTCGTGCTGCAGGTTGTGCAGCGCCGAGGCCTCCTTGCGGAATAGCGCCAGTGCGGCTTCGTTCTCCGCCAGCTCCGGCAGCATGAGCTTGATCGCGACGAGGTCGCCGGTCTGGATGGCGTGACCCTTGTAGATCTCGCCCATGCCGCCGATGCCGATCAGGCTGTCGATTTCATAAATGCCATTAAGCCGCGTGCCGGCGGAAATGCGCGCACGCTGGAAATCAGAAGGGCTACGCTCGGCCACGATCAGCTCCCCGGACTTTCAGCCTGTTTGGCTCCTAGGCCCGCCCGTAGCGCCGCTTCAGGCTGATGTCGTGTAACAACCACGGTTACATTGTCCATGCCGCCACGTTCAAGCGCGAGGGCAACCAAATCGTCGCAGGCCTTCTGGGACAGGTTGCCGTCGACGAAATTGCGGATTTCTCCGTCTTCGACGTGATTGGTCAGTCCATCGCTGCAGATCACGAACGAGTCGCCGGGCTGGATCGGGCCGCTGACCATCTCCAGCTCGGGATCGTCGTACACTCCGATCGCCCTGGTGATGGCGCCACGCCCCGACCAGTTCCTGGCCTCTTCAGGCGTGATGGCGCCGCTAGCCAGGAGATCTTGGATTTCATTGTGGTCGCGCGAAAGTTGCATGATTTCGCCTTCGCGCACCATGTAGATGCGACTGTCGCCCGACCAGACACAAGCATAGTAACCGTCGTAAACCAAAAGCGCTGCCAGCGTTGCGCCGACAACGACGCCGCGCTCACGGCCGAGCCGCATCAGCTGCCGATTGGCATTGGCAATATTTTCCTCGCAATGGGCCAGGAGTTCGGTTGCTGACGCCTGCGGCTCGATCGACTGTAGTGAAGCAATCACGGTCTGGCTGGCCAGATCGCCGGCCTGATGGCCGCCCATGCCATCCGCGACCGCCCAGATCCCCACCTCCGGACGAGTCAAGATAGCTGTCCTCGTTGCGACCGCGCACCTTGCCGACGTGAGTTGCAGCGCCGGTGTCGAAGTTTCTGGGTTGAGAGATCGCCATGCGCTGTCGACCTAGGAGGGTGAACCCGCGAAATGGCCGGTTAGCATGCCGCTGAACAGGAAGGGGTCAGGCATGCCGCGGCAGGACAGCGCCAGTGGTTGATAGTTGTTGCCACCCAAGGTCCACCAGAAGCTTGCCGCTGCGTAGGTGCTGGCGTGATTGGCGCTGCGCAACGCGCCGAACACCTCGACAAAAGCGCTGGCCACAGCGGGCGCGACCACTGCGCCATCCTTCGGTCGTGTCATGCCGTCCGACAAGGTGGCGGGCTGGCAAACAGGCGGCGCCAGCCTCTCCAGAGCGGCGGTGATGGTTTCGAAGGCGGTTTCTTTCTCTAGCGTGGAAAGCAGGAACTGCTCGGACGCCGTGAACCACTCGTCTTGCGCGTCGATATCGGGGGGCGGGATTGGGCTTCCGGCGTCAGCGCAAGCGAAGATGGTCAGTGGGTAGTACCGTCCGACGCCGTCGAGCGAGGACATGAAGGCTCCCGTCACCGTGGTGCCGCAGATGTCCGCGCCGAGCCAGAAACGCCAGATCGGCGCGGTCAGGAATGCCTGCTGCCAATCCTTGTCGAGATCGTCTCGACTGGCCGAGATGCTGCTTTGCATCCAGGGCTCCCACTTGTCGAGTAAGGCGCGCGGCGCGACCACCGCAATGAAGTCCCGCTTCGCATGCAGCTTGCCGAACAGGCCGCACCGCATCGGTTCATATCCCACCTGGACAACGGAATTCTCTGAGCGCCACCATATTGAGGGGATTTCGGATCGATCCGGTGGTGATCTGGAAGCGCAGCTCGCGGCCGCCGACGATGAAGGTCGCGTTCGCCGTTTCGCCGCGCACCGACAGCGAGCCGGCTTCCAGCATGCGGAACAGCGACCACGGACCAATGCGCTCGAGCACCGAGGGCGCCCCACCGGCCTCAACCGAAACTGCGGTGCGCGCTGAGGCTCCCGGCCATTGTACCGTTGTCGGCGAGGGGGCAGGTGGCGGCGCCGCCGGCCGCGATCCGAAAATTCCGCCGCTTGCCGGCGTGCCGCCTGCGCTGGCGACGACAACGCCGCCGGATTCGAATTTGACGGTGGCACCCTCAACGACCGGCGCCTGCATGGCGAGCGAAACCATCGGCGCATTGCCGCCAGTCTGGAAGAACGCGTCTCTGATCTCGGCCGCGCGCTGGAAATCGCGGAGTGTCGCCGGTGAGAGCAGGGACGTTATCGCGGCGCCCTGCCGCCATACCCATTGGCCCTTCGAGGTGTCCGCATGCGGTGCCAGATACTGAGTGAAGAACCGGTCCATGACGCCGTTCGGGCTGAACAACCGCGCGAAGTCGGCGAGCGGCACCTCGCGATCGCTGCCGCGGACAAAGGGGTAGCGCCCTGAAATGGTTTGTTGGCAAACCGGCGTCACCTGGTCCCGCAATGCCACCAGCAATTGGCCGGCCGTCGATGATGCGACGTCTCCTTCGAACTCTCCGACCGCGTTGCGGAGCATGTCCGCAAACGGGGAGGGCAGGCGCGCCGCGCTGTTGCGCAGCTTGGAAACCTGGTCCTGCAGGGCCTGATTGGCGCGAGCAACCTGCGACGGTGTGGTGGCAGCCAAAATGAGATTGCTCGCAATTTCGTTCAGTGTGGCAACGATATCATCGACGGGCGCACGGGCGCCGTCGACCGCAACATGGAGACCCTTGAACTGCGCTTCGATGTCAGCCCCGGGCGCGCGGCCCTGCTGGGAGCGGAATAGCACGCCGAGCGGCTTGGTCGCCTTGGCCGTCGCCGGCTTCAGGTCCGGCTTGGCGGCTGGTTCGGGCTTGGCGCCGCCGGCGGGCGGCTGAGCCGGGCGCTCTTTCGTCAGCATGGTTTCTTCCGCAATCGAGACCATCAATTGCTTGAGCGGCGAGGTGGGGGCGGCCAGCGCGCTCAAGGTGACGTATTGCGGCTTGTCCACAAGGAGCTTGCGCAGCCTGAGCTTGCCGAGTGCGCTGCGCCAAGTTGCGACGAACTCCTGGGCATAGAGCTGGAGCATCTCGTCCGGCAGCGTGTCGTATTGCGCGGTAAGCGCCGGCTGCTCACCGGCCTGACCCAACACCCAGCGCTCGCGCTTGATCCGCTCGGCGATGTCACCGAGCGGCTCGATGAAGCTCTTGTGGAAGCCGTTGTAGGTGAAGAACTCAGGCACCTGGATCGTTTCGAGCGGCTGGCCGCCCTCCGCTTCAAAGACGCGCGCGGCATCATTGCCGCCTCTGCGCGTGGCGAGCCAGTCACCGGCCGTGGAAGCGCGCGCCTGCGATTTGAGCAATGCGTAGGCGCGCTGCGCCACGCTCAAGCGCGCCAGCGTCTTCTGCGCCTCCTCGATCATGCGGCCGTCAAGCTCAATCAGCGGATCGCCGCTGGCGAGGTCGAACATCGCCATAAGGTGCTCTTCGAGCCGCTTGATAGGCGCGACATTGCTGGCGCCGGGGTAGAGCGTAGTCAAGTCGCGACTCATCCAGGCGCGGATCATCTCGCGATCCGGCGGCTGCTGCCCACCGAGCATGAGGTAGACCTTGAGCGCATCGTAGACGAAACCCGGGTCCTTCATGTTGGCAGCGAGCAGCTCTTCCAGGCGGAAGATCAGACGCGATCGCAGCATGCGCTCGAGCGCGATGCGATAAGCGTTCTCAGAGGCCGCCTGCAGGCGCTCGCGCTGGCTCAGGCCGTAGGTCGCGGCCATGGGTGTGGATACGGTGCGCACGCTGTAACCGGCCGGTAGCGCACGCAAGTTGTCGAGCAGCGGCAGGACCTTGTGCAGGTCGCGGTCGGCAACGACCTTTTCGTCAATATAAGGGCCAGCCGCGGCAACGTAGGCGCTGTCGGCGGCTTCGGTCTGTTCGATCAGGTCGCTGTTTCGCTTGTAGCTGACCAGCCAGAGCGTCAAGAGACCGACCGTCAGCAACGCAATCGCCGAATAGGCGGACGCCTTCATGATCATGGCGCGGCGCAGCGCCGCGCGATCAGTCGATACCCAGCCGGCTTCGCCGATCACCACTTTCAGGATCAGGTCGTGCAGGAAGTAGCTCTTGCCCCGGCCGGAATAGTTTACCGGCGCGACCTCCTGGACGCCGAAGCTCTTGGCGAGCGAACCGATCAACTGGTCGATCGGAGTGCCTTGTTGGGTGCCGGACGTGAAATAGAAGCCGCGCAAGGTCGCGTTGACGTGATAGCGGGTCGGCTCGAAGATGTGGTTGAGGAAGTTGAACAGCGGTTGCTTCAGGCGCGCCATCTGCGCCGGGAAGCCGAACAGCAGCACTCGCGTGTCGGGTGCCGGCTCATCCTGCAACCGGTCAAGCTGCTCTTCGCTGAGTCGCTCGAGCAGGAGGTCGAGTTCCACTGGGACTTCGCCGACCAAGTTGCGAGTCTTGTCTTGGGTCTGGAAAGTTGCGCCCCAGACCTGCTTGCGGGCATTGTCACCGAGGTAGCCGAAGAACTCGACAAAGCCGGCGACCAGGTCGCCCTTGGTGAACAAGGCGTAGACGGGGAAATCAACTTTGAGCCGTTCGTGCAATTCAAGCAGCCGCGCGCGAATGGCATCGGCGTGGGCGGATAGCTCCGCCGTGCTCAATGTCATGATGTCTTCAAGGCTGATCGCCACCATCACGCCATTGATCGGCTGGTGCGGCCTGCTCTTCTTGAGCATGTCGAGGAAGGCCAACCAGCTTTGCTTGTCGGCCTTGGCGTCGGAATCCTGAGTTGTATAGCGCCCGGCCGTGTCGATCAGCACCGCGTCCTCGGTGAACCACCAATCGCAGTAGCGCGTGCCGCCGACCCCCGCCACCGCCGCGGGAGTTGCGCCGCGCGACAGCGGGAACTTGAGTCCCGAGTTGACCAGCGCCGTGGTCTTGCCGGAGCCGGGCGGGCCAATGAGCAGATACCAGGGCAGGTCGTAAAGATAGTCTTTGCGGCCGCCGCTCGCCGTCTTCAGCGTTGCCAGGGCGTCCTTGAGCTTTTCCTTGAGGACGACCTCGTCGCTGTCCTTCTTGTTCTCTTCGCTGACGCCCTCGGCCAGTGCTTTGGCGCCCTTGCGCCGCAGGTAGTACTTCCAGCCGCCGAATGATGCTGCGCCGGCCAAGAGCAGCAGGATACAGATGTTTCGAATGATGTGGTTTTCCAGTGGCCGGAAATCGCCAAATGCGACCAGTGGGCCAGCGAAATAGATGAGCGCGGTGAGCGAGCCGAGGCCGACGCCGTAGAGGATAACCCGTGTGATGTCCTTGATCAGCATCGACTTGGCATTCCCATTGCGTGCGTGCTGCTAGTCCGGAACGCGTTCGATCAACACCTCGACCCGGCGGTTGCGCTGGCGGCCCTCGGCTGTCGCATTCGACGCGATCGGAACGTCGGCGCCTTTGCCGTCGGTCTCGACGCGGCCTGCGTCGGTCATGCCCGATTTGATCAGCGCGGCGACCGCCTTGGCCCGCTCCACCGAGAGGTGCCAGTTGGACGGGAAGCGCACCGTCTTGATCGGGTTGGAGTCGGTGTGGCCGACAACGCGGATTTTGCCTGTCTCGTCGTTCACCACTTGGCCGATCTTGGTTGCGACCGGTTTGAATTGATCCTGCACCACGGCCTGACCCGGCTGGAACGTAATGTCGCAGAGCCGGATGATGATCTGCGTCGCGGTCTGGTCGACGGTAATCTTGCAGTCGCCGATCTGCGCCGGGATATTATTGCGGATGCGCTGCACCTGGGCGACTTGCACCGGCGGCGGGGGCGGCGGCGCGGGTGGGCCGATGCGGTGCAGGCTGACGGGTGTCGAAGGGTGCAGGATGGCGGTTTTTTCCGCTGTCGCCTCGGCGCTGCCGCTTAGCAGCAGTTTCAGCGTCACAAACAATCCGAATAGCAGCGCGCCGGCGGCCGCACCGACCACCCAGACCGGTACGCGCAGCCGGCTGGTGTTGATGGCAAGTGCCTGGCCCTGCCAGCGCGGCGACAGATCGCGCATCACGCGCGGTCGTACGCGGCGCAGCAGCTCGTAGAGATCGCGCTGCATCTGCTGCAGCGTCGGCACACCGCCCGACGTCGTGCGATACATGCCTTGGAAGCCGAGCGCGAGACAGGCGTGCTGCAGTTCGAGCACCGGATAGTTCGCCAGCGGATCGAGTTTCTGATGATTAAGAATTTCGAAGAACCGGACACCACCGACGCGTTCGCCGAAAAAGCGGCTGAGCATGCTGTACTGCGTCCAGACGTGGCGATCGTCGGTTGGGATGTGCTGCACAATGTCGTCGGCGGTGGCGCACAGGATGTATTTGGCGGTGTTGGCGTGCTGCTCAGAGATACCGGCTGAGCGAATGTCCTTCTCGAAGAAATTGATCGCGTCGGCGACCTGCTCCATCATACTGGCGAACGAGGCGCGCATCAGCGCGACGCGTAGCCGGCCCAGCAACAGCAGCAGGGGTCCCGCCGCCCGCATGATGGGATTGGCGTTTGGCGCAACGAGTTCGTCGATCCTCAGCGCGGGAGCCTCGGGTTTCGTGGGAACCGGCGCCTGCGGCTGCGATGCAGTGGAAATCCAGTCCTCGGGCGAAGGAGTGGTGGGCGGGCCGGCGTAAGCCGGCGTCTGCGCCGGATAGGATGGTGGTGGCGCAGGTAAGGGCGGGGTTGCTTCCGGCTGTCCCGGAGGTCGCTGTACCGGCACGGGTGACGGCTGATACGGCGCGCCGGGGGCGGCCGGGTGCGGCACGCCAGAAGCGGGGTAGGGCGCGCCCGGCGGGGGCGGGTAAGGCGACCCGGGCGGTGCAGCGAAAGGTGCGCCAGGCACCGGCGCATAAGGCGCCGGGCCGGTGCCAGGAGCCGCTGGCGGAGCACCGGGCGGCGCTGCCGGTGGCTGAGGGATCCGGCCGCCCGGGTTGGGGCGGATGACCGTCCTGTCTCCGCGGTTAAACGGATTGAGGGGGCGGTCTTTGTCGCTCATCGCCGATCCTCGAGGATCGCCCAGAGTTCAAGTTCGAGATCGGGCCAGTCGCCTGAGAAGTGCATGCCCATCGAGCCGGCTGTGCTGAACTCGGGCCACAGTGGAGATTTGCGATCAAGGTAGAAATACACGTGGTCGGTTATCGCTCGAATTTGCGGCGGCGGCGTGGGCAGATGGACCAGCGGCACGCCCGGCAGGTGGGCGTGGACGATCTCGTTCATCTTGGTATTGGGGCCAACCTTGAACAGGTGTGGGAACTGATTCTGGATCTCGATCAGCGGACGGCGCGCCGCCACCTCGAGCACGAAGCTCGCGTTGCGGAACAGAGCCCGGTCGCGGATCGGCGACACGAACGCATTTTGCGCTCGTTCAATCAGCTCGAGCCTGATGGCGCGGCGCCCGAGCCGTGCGCTGAGGAAGTCTTGGATGTCACGGACCAACGGCGTGAACACGCCCTCGATGTCATCCTGGTCGTAGCCCGGGTAATCGTTGGCACGCCGCTCGGGCGTTGCGAACGTCGCCAGTTCGCCAGCGAACCCGACAAGCTCGCTGTAGAGCCGCTCGGGATGAATGTAACTCGACCGCGAAAAATGCTTCATGCGCGGAATTTGACGGTTCAACAGTTGCAGCACGAAATAATCGACGCTCTGCAGCCCGCCGCCGGACGTCGGGTCGGCGGCGTAGCGGGAGAGCTCGTCGAGCTTGTTCTCGACCCAGCCATTGATCCTGTCGATCCAGCCCTCGATCACCGGGTGCGCCGAGCACACCAACATGGGCGGCACGTATTTTTCGTCGAACAGAATGTTTTTGTCGTGGATCTCCAATACCCGCGCGATGCCAAGCCCAACGTAACCCGGCTTGGCGGTCTTGCGCAGCTCAAAGCTCAGGCGCGGGAATGCAATGTCGATCTCCTCCTCGATGCGCAGTGCCGAGGTTGAGTCGATGAAGGTTTCGGAGCCGCGCAGATAGCGCGTCGCGCTGTCGGAGGTTTTGTCGTCGGTTTCCCGCGTGTTGGGGGCCGCGACGGGCATGGTGAGCCAAGTCAGCTGTCCGGCGGAGGTCTCTGGCACGTCGATCGGATCTGGCAGCGGGCTGTCGGCCGGCATGTCGAACGGGGTGCCATCGGGCATAACTCCGGTGGCGCGCCGCAGCGCGAATTTGCTCTGCTGGGCCAAGTCGAAGTCGATTTCCAAATGGGAGAAGCCCCAAGGATAGGGCGTGACCTGACGAACCCGGCTCTCGATCAACCGCTCAAGGTACCGGTCGTTCTGCTGCAGATGGTGGGGCCTGAGGAATAAGCCCTCGGACCAGAAGACCTTGCTGTACCAGGACATGGAAATCTCGGATCCGCCGATCCCTCAGTTATCACTAGCTTTTGTATCACGGGCGGTGGGCCGCCGTTAGCGCCCGGTTCCAACGTCCCGGTCGTAGTATTCGGCAAACAGGCGCATGAAAACGTCGATCGGATTGCTGCCGTCGCGCTGCTCCATGCCGTGCCAGCGCGCCACATAGGCGTCCCAGAGCTTGGCCTTACGCGATGTCATCAGGCCGGTGATACCGCGATCGGCTTCGGTGCTGCCTTCGATAGCTTTTGGCTCGAGGTCGGCCATCAGTGCCGATAGCGCATGCTGCATTGCGGCATAAGTCTTGATTTGATGACTTTTCAGGTCCTGGAAGCCCTGCTCAAGCGCGCGTCGGGCATCGAGGTAGCTGCGCGTGGGCGGCCCGAATAGCACCCGCAATGCCTCCTCCGGGGAGGGCGCAAACTTCAGCGGATTGTTATCAACCGCCTGAATCAGGGTGTGACTTGCGCTGCGAACATGGCGCTTGGCTTGCAGCCTGGCGCTCAACAGCTGCATCACGTTATCGACGACGAGGCGCATCGCCTCGCCGATTTGATCCGCCAACTCCCCCGAATTCCTGCCGGCGAATACGTCCGGCGAGATGCCGGCGGCGGCGGCGAACCGGCGCAGAAACTCATCGGCGTCAACGGACGCCGCGGCCGTCGGGAGCGACTCGAATGCCCCGCCAGCGCTTGCGGCTTGGGGCGGCGCCGGGCGATCTCGCGAGGACAGTCCGCTTCCCGATGGTGGTGCGTTGCTGTCATCCCAGATCGGCCGGCGCGGCGTGGGAAGCTCCGGAGGAGGCGGTGGTGGCGGTGGCTTCGGCGTCATCGGGCCTGTTGCCCAGCTCATGTCATCTGCGTCCGGCGGGATCGCCGCTTGGCGGCGCTGGGCTGCCGGGTCGCTGAACGAATCCGACATTTGGAACGGCGGCAGCCCAGTCGAGAAAGTCGGGATTGATCGGGGCCGCGCGTTCGCGCGGTTGTCGCAGCTGTGCGCGATCGATCGGCGGCGCGATGCCTTCGGGACTGGCCCAAAGTTCTTCGTACGATGCGCTCGCCGGGGGTGGCGCTTCCGCGGATGCCGCGCCAGCGGCGGCGGGCTCGCCTTCGAGCGCTATGGCGATGATGTAGTGACCGATGGCGAAGCGATCGCCGTTGCGCAGGCGATGCGGCGCCTGCATCCGGTGGTCACCGCCGTTGAGGAACGTGCCGTTGGTAGAAACGTCGTGCAACCAATAGCCGCCGTCCTTGTAGCGGATCTCGGCATGCTTGCTTGAGATATGGCGGGTCGGATCGGGCAGCGTCCAATCGAGATGGGCATCCCGGCCGATATCAATGCCTCGCTTGCCGGTAACCCTCATTTCCACCGGCCCGCCATCCGGCAGATTTGGCACGTTCTCAATTCTGAGATGGAGCGCCATCGCGATACAGATCACCTCTCCGAACTCAGTTGGAATATAGCCTTCGGGCAACGCTCTTGTTGGTGCGAGAATTGTAGCGCCCAAATGCCGGACCTCAGTTCTCCAGAATCTTCTGACCTTTCAGAGTCAACGTGCTGCTCGACTTGACGTTGACGCGCTGCCCGTTGACCTCGATCCGGCCCGACGCCTTTATCGTGACGTCGCGACCCTGGATCAATATCGTTCCATCTTTCTTCATGTGCAGCGATGCGTCGCCCACCTTCAACAACACTTCGTCTTGGGTGGAGGAGAGCACACTCTCGATCCGCTGCATGTGACGCCAGAGCGCGCGCACGTGGTGCCGCAGGCGCTCGATGAGCTGCTGCTGGCCCTGATCAATTCGCATATTTTCAAGCAGCAGGAGATCTTGCAGCAAGTCGTTCGGCGACAAATGCGTGGGCACGACAGTCTCCCTGATCAGCAAAGCCCGCTGCGAACCGTTCCCGACAATAGTGGTTGCACGAAGTTAGCACAAGAAAGCCGCATCTTACGCAGTCAGCAGAGCCAGCCTGGCGAGAAGCCGCAGATTGAGGAGGACGTTTTCGCGAGAAATCACGAGGGCGTCAGTGCACGCGGTTCCGTCATTCGACGACTTTCCGCGCGGCGGCGACGGCCAGGTCGGAAACCAGCTGGTCGACCGTCCTGGTGCCGTCGAGAAGCCGGACAAGGTGGCGGGTGACTGGATCGTCCAGCGATACAAGTCCGTGACGGAGGTTAGTGAGCAGAGAGCCATTCTCCAGCTGTTTCCGCACAAGAAGGCTAGCTTGCGGCCGGTCGCTGATCGTCGCCATTAGGTTCGCCGGAAAGGCATCAAGCTCGACGGCACCAATGCAATGACACTTCGCTAGAATTCCCGTTATCGTTTCGACGTGTTCGTCGAAACTTGTTTGACCCCCATCGGTGGTCGGGCCGAGACGGGCAAGTGCGGCAGTCGCCAGGTCGACGGTGCCGATAGCCTGCGGCCAGATCGTTCCGAGATGCAGAAATGCTGCCTTGGCGACCCGGTGATCAGTCCGAACCGTTTGCCCGGCCTTGGTCTTGAATTCGGCCACTCCGAGTTGGCTTGGATCGAAGTCGGCGGATGCCGGCGCAAGTTCTGCCGAAACGTAGAACTGCCTGATGCGACCGACGTTGACGGGTCGCTCCAGCTTTGTCTCGTGATGGCAGAGCAGTGTTTCGCGGAACATTCGTCCTTTGACGAAGTCAAGATACTGCTCCCGAATCACCCAATCTGTTTCGGGAATTTGCCCCAGCAGTTTCCGCACCGGCTCCGGCTCGCCTTGCAATTCAACAAGCGCACCTGTCGGAATCGGATTGCTGACGTCGGCGAGATATTGCAGGCCGTTGCGCGCCGCTGCCTCAAGCACTTGATACAAGAAGTACGCCTCGGCGCCTGCATCGAGGTCGTCGTGATACAGAACGGCGTTTGCTGTCTTGCGGACACGGTCATGTTGGCTTCGTAGAACGAGGCCGTATGCTTCGTTCTCGTTGCTGGTCTCGGCCAGCACCTGGAGCAGGGCCCGGGCCTGCTCAACCCGTCGCTCCGGGTCGGCCGTGTCGCGCACATGAAAAAGCATCATCGCGCGCGTCAAGTCGCGCAGATATGAGCCAGGTCGGCAGTTGTAGCTTACGTACGCAACGCCCTGCGGCGTCAGGTTCGCGCGGAATATTGACAGCATTTTCGCGCGGACCAGATCAGGGACCCATGAGTAAACGCCATGGCTGATGATGTAGTCGAATTGACCGAACGCGGGAGTGATCTCGGCGATATCGAGGAGGCGCAACTCGATGTTGCGTAGGCCAAGCTCGGCGACGGTCTTGAGGCCGTTCTCGATCGCGCGCGAGCTGAGATCGACACCGATGAACTCGCTTTCGGGAAACTGATAGGCCATCGGAATGAGATTGGCGCCCTCCGCGCAACCAAGCTCCAGCATCCGGCACCTCGCCGGAGGGGCGGGGGTCATGCCGTGGAGCGAGGCCACTGTGGCGAGCCGGCCAGGATGCGTCTGCGGAAACGGCGATCCGGGATAGCGAACGACATCGTAGGCGAGGGGGGCGGGCGCAGACATGTCTAGAGCGTTCGCTTGCAACGTTCCCATCGGCGAACCGGTCCTTTCCGTTCAGCGCAATCCTGTTTCGGCAAGATTTGCCCCATCATCGACGCACGCACGCAATCGCGCGGCCCGTTCTGTCGGCGTGAGCATGCGCGCGCCGAGCAATATCGCCACCCGCGCCGCGTGGGCGGTGAGTTCGGGCGGCGGCGCGAAGGGCGGCATGCCACCGATTGAAATCGCGCCACCGGACCAGGCGGCAGCGAGTGCGAGCCAGGTCAGGGGGTCATTGCGATCGGCGTCATCCGAAACTTGTTCCGCAGCCTTGCGGTTGTCGGCGCTGGGGTCTCTCACCCACGTCTCTGCGACGCTGAGGCCGGATGATTTGGTTTTGTCGGCGTCGGGCAGCAGCGTGCGGACACTGCGGCAGCCCCACCATACCGCCTCGCGACGAGGGAGCAGGTAACCGCAGAAGGCAATTGCGTCGTCCAGCTTTCCTTTTGACACCAAGCCTCGCAGAAAATCGAGCGGTGGTTCATCTGTCGGTTTCGCGCCGATGCTGCTCGGAGCCAGCGTAAACGCATCGAACACATCGCGCGCGGTAGCGAACCGAAGCTGTGACATCTGCGAACCTCAAGACCACAGGAAGCGATACGTGGCATGCCGGCTTTCCGCGGCAGAGCCCGGACGAAGGTTCACGCCGGGATCAAAACAGGCACCATGCCATTGACCAACACTCCGCCATTGACATTGAGCATGCCATTGAGGTTGACCACGCCAGTGATGTTGATGATCGGAGCGGTTATGTTGATCGTTGCGAGACCCATCAGATTGATCACGGGTGAGTTGAGAGAAATCGAGGCTGGGGTGATCGAGACCATGCTCGGGGTTGTATTGAAGGCAATGGACATCAGGGCGCTGGTCGTCTGTTGGCCCATCGGAATTTTCACGCTCTGATCCCCGAGCTCAATTGTGAGATTGTCGTCGCCGCTTTTCAGAACAGTGTCCCGTGACGGACTTCCCTTGGGGGGAACAAAATACTTTCCGATCGTCCGTGTTTCCGAGTTGAGCACGGTTACATCAAGATCCTTTTGTGCGTGGACCGTGATCTTCTCGTAGCCCTTCTTGTCCTCGAAATTCCATTCGTTGTAGCCGCCGCCACCTTTGGTCGAATCCGATTTGAGGCCGCTGACCGTTTTCTTGGCGGGCATTTCGTAAGGGTGCTTGTATTCGTCGTTATAGACCGTGCCGATCACGAGCGGGCGATCGGGATCGCCTTCGAGAAATTCGACAACGGCTTCTTGGCCGATACGCGGGATGAATTGGCCGCCCCAGGTCTTGCCCGACCAGACCTCCGCCACACGGATCCGGCAGGACGATTCGTCCTTTTTCTTGCGGTCCCAAAAGAACTCGACCTTGATCCGGCCGTACTTCGTCGACGTCGATCTCCTCGCCCTGCTGGCCAACCACTTTGGCCGTCTGGATGCCGTGGATAAGAGGTTTCGGCGTGACAATCGGCGCGCGGAACACCTTGTTGGCCTTTTTCGGCAGCAACTCGAACTGCCCTGAATACTCTTCTTCGCCCAGGCCGGTTCCTGACCGATAGTGCTCCGCAACGTACAGATGCGATGAGCGAACGATCAGATATTCGCCGTTTTCCGAGTCCTTGGGATGGTCCTGGAGTTTGGTCAGGCCGCCGGGGAAGAGGCTGACGGCATTGCCGGCAGTATGGCGGCGTTCGTCGAGTGCCTGCTCGGCTTCCAGCACGAACTTCGCGTACCGTTCTCCGTCGTTGCGATTCCTGTACTTGCCGGGATAGTCGTAAAATTCCATATCCGATCTGGTATAGCGAGCGCTTCCCTTCTTGTTGGCCTTTTGGTCGGCATTGGACTGCAGCTCGTTGTACTCGTTCAATTCCACCTTGCCGGTGCGGAATCTGCGTTCGCTGATCAATTGATAGATGTGTTGGCGGCCGCGCGCTTCCGGGTTGCCGAAGTCGATGTATGGCATGGTCGCCAATCCCGGCACCGGCTGGTGCGCCGACATCGAATCAGCCAGCACGAGCATGTGCTTGTCGGAAGTATGTTCGAAGAAATGGTAAATTCCCTCGTGCTCCATCAGGCGTGAAACGAACGCGAAGTCGGTCTCACGATACTGCACGCAGTATTCCAGCTTCGGATGGGTTTCGCTCAAACTGAGACGGTAGTCGTTGAAGCCGCGGTCTTGAAACACCTCTTGGATGATCTCTGGCGCCGTCTTCTCCTGGAAGAACCGGCAGTCGCTGGTCCGCGAGCAGAGCCAAAGCCAGGGGCGCAAAACAAGGCGATGGATATGGAGGTCGTATCTCTTGCCTATCCATTGAGCTTCGACAACCACGCCATTGAAGTGCCGCTCTTGCCCGTAACTCTCGATCGTAACGGTGCAGGGCTTGCCGAGTAGATCATCGTAATCGACCTTGTCCTCTTCCTTGCTGTGAGCCTCGACGCGATACTCAAATAGTTCGCTCAGCCCCTCATTGCCGTCGAAGCGAACGAGGACGAGCACATCCTTTCCAAGCGGCGTCGTCAGGCGTCCCCAGCGGGTATCCTGCTTGAGAGTTGAGTCCATGTGTTTCCTGGGACCTTTCTAAGCATGGGTCAGCGGCCAGATGACTCCTCAGGCAATTAGTGCCGTGAGTCCTGGTCAAGGTTCATGACTTGTTTGCCAAGCAAACATCAGACGCCCGCACCGCTACTGCGTGTCGAGATTTGCGCCCAGCATCCTTGCAGTATTGACGATATACAAGCCGATGGGCATAGTCGAGCCGCTGCGGATCGCAGCCGGCCCATGATGGCGGACACGTAAGCTGCGTCTGCGGCGCTTGGCGGTGCGCGAATGGCTGAGATGGATATCGCGTCGCTGATCAGCCCGATATCGGAAAGCGAGCCGTGCGGTCCGGACCTCGACCTTGCCGGCGACTCCGACTACATGAATTTCATCGCCAGGGTCGAGAGTTTGTTTCCGGCCTCGTTCTTTTCGGGCCCAGACGGCCGGCCATTCGATCGCACCTCGATCGACTTCACGGCCGAGTTCGCGGCAATCAAGCCGCTGTTGGCGCGAACCCGCGACATCCGTCTGCTTATCATTCTGGCAAAATTCTACATTCTCAACCGTGATCTCGATGGCTTCGAGAGTGCGATACGCGCCATTCGCGAATTGCTGAGCGCGAACTGGGATGAGGTCCATCCGCGAGGTGACAACGGCACCTTCAGCGCTCGGATGGCCGCAATCGAGACGCTCGACGATGCGGTGCCGATTATTTTCCCGCTGCAGTATGCGCCGTTGGTTCGCGACGCTCGCATCGGCGAGATCAGTTACCGCACCTATATGATCGCAAGCGGCGAGGTCCCGGCACGCGAAGGCGAAGATGTGCACGATCTGGCGGCCTTCGAAGGCGCGCTCGACAGGGTCGAACTGCCGGAACTCGCGCAGGCCCTTACCCGGATTGACGCATTGCGCGGCGCGCTTGTCGATATCCGAAACGTGTCCACCGATGGCGCAGGGTTCGAACATGCAGCAAAGTTGGAGCGTCTGCCTGAACTCGTCGACAAAATACGTTCGCTGTTGAACGGCGTCGTTGCTAAGCGGGACCCCAGCGCGGCCTTGGCAACCGATACGTTAGGGAAGGACGGCGAGCCAGCCGCCGCTGCCTCGATCGGTGTTGGTGACATTCGTTCGCTGGTCGACGTTGCGGCTGCACTTTCCGCTGTGGCGGAATATTTCAGCCGTCACGAACCCTCGAATCCCGCCCTGCTCTTGGTGCGCCAGGCCGAGCAATTGATGGGCAAATCGTTCTTTGAAGTGATGCAAGTCCTTGTTCCAGCGCACGTGGAGCAGGCCGCCTTCCACATCGGCACGGACCAGATATTGCAATTGCCGCTGCAAAGACTCGCTGAACTTGGATTTTCCTCCGTGGCGTCAGGGATAGATGGAAACGGGGAGCCACAGCGCCAAATGGAAGCTAACACCCGCCCCGAGGCACTCCGCTTGCTGGAGCAAACCGCCGCCTATTACCGTGTGGCAGAACCATCAAGTCCGCTGCCCCATCTGATCGATCGGGCGCGTGAACTGGCCGGTCGTGATTTCTTAAGCTTGCTCAAACACGTGCTGCCTGAAGCGGCATTTGGCTCAAAACCTGAGGGGACATAACGCAATTTCAGGCATACCGCGGCCAAGCAAGCCGCCCAGAAGCCAAAGCCCATATGGCTCAGCGATCTTGTTTGTTGACCGGACGGCAAATTTCATCTTCAATATCAAGGCAGTGTGATGGAGATCACATCTTTGGCCGGTACGGGGTGCTAAACCCAAATTCCTTGAGAGCTTAAGAGGAGATCCCAATGAGCGACAGCGGTCAGCGTTTCATTCGTCGCAATCGCCCTCCTCGTGTGCACATCACCTACGAAGATCCTTATAACGCGGAACGGCTCATTGAGCTGCCGTTCGTCATGGGGGTTCTGGCCGATCTCTCCGGCAATGCATCAGCGGTCGAAAAGCCCGATATGGATGAGAGAAAGTTTCTCGACATCGACATGGATAACTTCGAGGGTCGGATGGCTGCGATCGAACCGGCCGTCACCTTCAGGGTCAAGAACAAGCTGGGCGACAATTCAGGCGAGGAGCTGGGCGTCAATCTGCGCTTTAAGAAGATGGATGACTTCACCCCCACGGCGATCGCAAGGCAAGTGGAGCCGGTTGCGAAGCTGTTGCAGGCGCGCGAGCAGCTCTCGAATCTGCTTCGGTACATGGACGGCAAGGTGGCTGCCGAAGATCAGATCAATAAGCTCTTGGCTGATCCCCAGTTGATGGCTGCTCTTCAGGAAAGAGCGGCGCAAAAAGGCGAGCCAGCTGAGGCCGATGGCGACAAGCCCGGCGAGGGCGACAAAAAGGGATAATCTTGGAGGTCACTTATGGCGACACGACCCGCAGCGGGGGAGAAGAGCGCTGTCGTCGAGACGCGCGATCCTGATGAATTTTCCACGCTCCTGAAGCAAAGCTTCAAGCCGCGCAGCGAGCGCGCGGCCACCGAGGTTGAGAATGCGGTGACCACGTTGGTCCGCGAAGCGCTCGCCGACGCGAGCGTCGTTAAAGACCATGTGCTCGACACGATCGAGGAGATGATCGCGCGGCTCGATCAAAAATTGACCGCGCAGGTCAATGAAATCCTGCACCACGAAACCTTCCAGCAAATCGAAAGCGCCTGGCGCGGCCTGCATCATCTCGTCTTCAATTCGGAGACCGATGCACAGCTCAAGATCCGGGTGATGAACGTTTCCAAGAACGAGCTGTACCGCAATCTGCGACTGTATCCTGGAGCGCGTTGGGACCAGAGCCCGCTGTTCAAGAAGCTGTACGAGCAGGAGTTCGGGCAGCTTGGCGGCGAACCGTATGGTTGCCTGGTCGCCGATTACCATTTCAGCCACCTTCCGACCGACGTCCAGTTGATGCGCGATCTGAGCAAGATCGCGGCCGCGGCGCACTGTCCGATATTTGCAGGGGCCGAGCCGACCCTGATGGGCATGGACAGCTGGACCGAGCTGATGAATCCGCGCGACCTCAGCAAGCTGTTCGACACGCCCGAATATGCTGCTTGGAAAGGGCTGCGTGACCAGGCCAACTCCATTTACATGGGCCTGTGCATGCCGCGGGTGCTTTCAAGACTGCCCTACGGTGCCAAGTCCGAGCCGGTCGAGGAATTTGCCTTCGAGGAGGACACTGACGGTCACAAGGGTGAAAAATACGGCTGGATGAATGCTGCCTATGCAATGGCGGTCAACGTCAACCGGGCATTCAAGGAGTACGGCTGGTGCACCCGCATTCGCGGCGTGCAATCGGGCGGCGAAGTCATCAACCTGCCGACTCACACATTCCCGACCGATGACGGTGGCGTCGATTTGAAATGCCCGACCGAGATCGCCATCACCGACCGCCGCGAGCACGAGCTGGCAAGGTCGGGGCTGATCCCGATCATTCATCGCAAGAACACGGACAAGGCGGCATTCATCGGCGCACAATCGATCTACAAGCCGAAGAAGTTCTTCGGCAAGGACGGCACCGTCGCGACGGCGTCCGACAATCTCAAGTCGCGACTGCCCTATATGTTCGCGGTGTCGCGCTTCGCGCATTACTTGAAATGCATGGTGCGAGACAAGATTGGCGCGACCAAGGAGAAAGAAGAGCTGAGGAAGTGGCTGCAGGAGTGGATCACCGAGTACGTTGACGGCAGTCCCCAGACTTCGAGCGAGGAGATCAAGGCGCGCAAGCCCTTGTCGGAAGCTTCCGTAGAGGTGTTCGAAAACGAAGAGAATCCGGGTTACTACATGGCGCGGTTCTATCTGCGCCCGCACTATCAGCTCGAGGCCATGGACATCGGCCTCAGCCTCGTGTCCCGATTGCCGGCCCCGACGACGACGTGAACCTTGCAGGGGCTGCCTGCGACTATACTAGAGAAAGTCTGAGGCGGAGCTTCAGACTCACCCACCTTGAGCAGATGAGGGCTGTGCCATGGCAAGCGATTTTCTTCTAGAGCTCAGTGACAACATTAAGGGAGAGAGCGAGGACCACAAGCATAAGGAAACGATCGAAATTGAGAGCTTTAGCTGGGGCGCCACCAACAGCGGCACGATGGCATCGGGCGGCGGCGGTGGTGCAGGCAAGGTCCAGTTCCAGGACTTTCACTTCACTACAAAGGTGAACAAGGCCAGCCCTTTGCTGTTGAAGGCCTGTGCGACCGGCCAGCACATCAAGAAGGCGGTGCTCTTCGTCCGCAAGCAGGGCGGCGATCAGCAGGATTACTACGTCGTCACGATGGACGACAACGTGGTCAGCTCGTATCAATCCGGTGGCGTCAACTCCACCGGCGGCACTGATTTGCCAACGGACCAGTTTGCGCTCAACTTTGCGAAAATCGAGTTCAAGTACAAGCCGCAGAAGCCTGACGGCACGCTCGGCGGGGACGTCATAACCGGATACGATTTGAAGCAAAACAAGGCGAAGTGACGTAACCGGGGGGCGGACCGTCGGGTCCGCCCCCTTTGTTCTTGTTCTCATCAAAATGCCGCGTCACCGGCGTCGATGACGCTTCGGTGGAAGAGGTTCGGCTCGCTGCCAGCGGGCGTTTGGTTGCAGCGATGGTCGGAGTAGACAAGAAGAACCGACTGAGCCCGCCGCTGATGTACGCATTCCGCGGCGCGCACGAGGCGCGCGACGCGAAGAAGCCGATGGACTTGCGCGACGAGGCGGGCGAGCGCGTCATTGCCGGGCGACGGACCGCCATGCGCACGGCTATCACCGAACCGGTGCTACGACGCGAGGTGAGCCGCGACCTCGATTCGCTGATGAACACGATTGCGATGGAATCGAGCGAGAAGCTCGATGCGTTCGACTATGTGCGCAAATCGATCCTCAATTTTGGCCTTCCCGACATCGCCCATCGATCGATCGATGAAACTGGAGTCGATAGTATCAGCGAGGAGATCCGCCGGGCCCTCATTCATTTCGAGCCGCGTTTGGTGCCGCAGACCATCCGAGTCGCCAAAGCCTCGGAATTCGACGAGGCTGAGCTGAGAGTGCGTTTCGTTGTCCATGCGGACCTGCTCTGCGAGCCGTTGAATGTTCCGGTCGAGTTTGTCGCCGACCTCGAGCTCGATAGCGGCAATGTTACGGTCAGCCGATCGTAGGGGCCATGCACCGCGAATTTCTCGATCTCTACAACCGGGAGCTTCAGTTACTCTACGAGCAGGCGCGTGATTTTGCGGCCGAATATCCCGGCATCGCCGAGCGGCTCGGCGGACTGGTTGCCGACCGCATGGACCCGATGGTGGGGGGGCTGCTCGAAGGAGCCGCGTTCCTGGCCGCTCGCGTGCAACTCAAGCTCAAGCACGAATTTCCGGAGTTCACGGCCAATCTGCTGGAACAACTCGTACCTGACTATCTTGCGCCGAGCCCCAGCGCATTGTTGGCGAAGATTACACCGCCGTATGCCGACCCAGCTTTGCGGGAAGGGCGCTTGGTTCGTCGGGGCTCTTATTTCGACGCCAGCTATCGCGAATTGGATCGACAGATCGCCTGCCGGTTTCGCTTGTGCGCAAACGTAACCCTTTGGCCCTTCGAGATTGCGTCGGCGGAGTATTATCAGACCCCCGCGCCATTGCAGGCACTAGGGCTCGCGGTCGGGTCCAATGCTCTTGCAGGTCTGCGGCTGTCGCTGACGCACCGCACGGCCGCGAAGCTCCAGGACGAGATCCCAGACGTTCAGGCTAAGAACAATCCAGCAGCGTGGTTTGCCGGTTGCCGCACCCGCGAGCTGACCGTTCATCTGGTCGGGCTCGAGGCTGACGCGATCGCCGTGTATGAGCAGCTTTTCGCGCGCAACGTCGGCATATACTTCCGCTTTCTCGATCAATTCGGCGATCCGGTCATTTTGTCGTCGCCTCAGGTGCGTGTTGAACAGCTGGGCTTTGGCGACGAAGATGGCCTGCTAGGCAATGATCAAAGAATATTCCGAGGCTTCGAGTTCTTGCGCGAGTACTTCATGTTCCCGCGCAAGTTTCTCGGTTTTTCGCTGACCGGGCTCGACAAAGTCCTGCGACGAGCTAACGCGCGCTCAATCGATATCTTGTTCGTTTTCAACGAGGTCAACAGCCGGTTGGCCGCGACGGTGCGGCCGGACATGTTCTCTCTTTACACAGCTCCCGCCGTCAACCTGTTCGAAAAAACGACCGATCGCATTCCGGTGCGGGCGAACCAGCACGAGTATCACGTAGTCCCGGATCGCAGCCATTATCTCGATTTCGAGGCGCACCGGATCATGGAGGTCTACGGGCATTATCCTGGCCGGCCGGACAAGGTGCCGGTGCCGCCGCTGTACGCTGCCTCGATGGATGTCGCGGTCAGCGATCAGAAGCTTTCCTACACGGTCCGCCGTCTGCCGCGCCGATACAGCGTGGAGGAGAAGAAATACGGCAAAGCCTCGGACTACACCGGAACCGACATGTTCCTTTCCTTGCTCGAGCCGGCGGGCATTCACGATGAGACTTCACTGGCCGAGCTCAGCGTGCGGGCGCTGTGCTCCAATCGTCACCTGACCGAGCATCTTCCGGTTGGCGAAGGTGGAGCGGACTTCAGGCTTTTGGACGACATCATGCTGGACGTGGTCTGCGTGGCCGGTCCCACAAAGCCGCGGGAACCCGTTGTTTCGCAACACCGCGGCCGCACCGAGAGCGCCTACACGGGAACCGTGGCGTGGCGGCTCATCAACATGCTCAGTCTGAACCACTTGGGTTTGGTCGAGCGGGGCGCCGGCAAGGACGGCCAATCGCTGCGAGAAGTCCTTGCCATGTTCGGCGACATCGCGGATAGCGCGACCGAGCGGAAAATCCGCGGTGTGCGCAGCGTAAGCAGCAGGCCGATCGTACGCCGGGTAAGCCGTCCCGCAGGCAGCGCGATCGCCCGTGGCATTGAGATCGAGGTCACGCTCGATGATAAGGCGTTCGAAGGCAGCGGCGCATTCTTGCTTGGTGCAGTTCTCGATCGTTTCTTCGCGGAATACGTTGGCCTCAACCATTTCACGCAGACCGTCGTGCGCACCGTCGAGCGGGGTGAGATCATGCGCTGGCCGGCCCGCATCGGGGTGCGACATCCGATATGAACCTGATCGATGATAACCAAGCGAGCGCGTCCAAGGCGGTAGAGCCTGTGGACACGAGCCTGGTGCATTTCGACACTGCAGCGGGCAAGACAAACCTGCCGACATTCCTGAACGAAGCCGCGCGGGAACCCTGGCGCTTCGATTTTTTCGCCACGATGCGGCGACTCGAGCGTACTTTTCTCGACCGCCCGCGCATTGGTGACAGTGCTTCGTTGCGTGAGGAGGTCGTCTCGCTCGGCCAGGATCCTTTCATGGATTTTCCGGCCTCCAATCTGACTCACGTCGAACAGACTGCAGGTGGCCGTATCCGCGTCCGCGCCAAATTCCTTGGACTATTGGGGCCCCAGGGTGCACTGCCGTTGGCGACCACCGAAGAGGCGCACGGGTGGTTGTTGATGCGCGACGACGCGTTTCCGCGTTTCCTCGACATCTTCAACAACCGCTTCCTGCAGTTGTTCTACCGTGCCTGGGCGGACTCCCGCCCGATCGTTCAGCACGACCGACCGGATGCCGACCGCTTCATCACCTACATCGGCGCCATGATCGGCGTCGGCTCGTCGCCGTACCGCGACCTCGATACTGTGCCCGATGCCGCGAAGCTGGCATTTGCCGGGCTCATGAACCCGCAGGCCAAGTCCGGCTCGCGTCTGCGAGCGCTCATCGGGGGACTATTTGGTGTGCGTGTCGAGGTCGAGGAGTTCGTCGGCTCGCGACTCATCATCGAGGAAAACGAGCGCAGCCGTCTTGGCAAGAGTGGCAGCTCGCTCGGAATCGATATTGTTGCTGGAGCGGCCGTGTATAGTGTGCAGGACAAGATCCGCATCCGCATCTACGCCAAGAGCCTGGCAGATTACATGCGTTTTCTGCCGACCGGCGACCGTTGCGCCCCGTTGGCCGACGCTGTCTTTTTCTACATCGGCGATCAGCTTGACTGGGAGACGGAGCTGGCGCTTCCGGCCGGCGAGGCAGCGCCGATGCGGCTCGGGACTTTCGGGCAGCTTGGCTGGACCACGTGGCTGTCGCCCAATTGGACCGCGACGGATCCGTACCGATGTGATGCCCGGTTTCATCCGGCAGAGCGCGTTCAACAGGCAGTTGCGGCAGTAAATTTGTAGGGGCGAGCTATGGTCGACATCAGCCTTGAGGCAGTGACCGGCAAGCTGAACCGGCTCGGGTATGAGGCCTTTATCAAGGCACTGCGCCAGGCCAAGAGTGCCGGCAACAGAAATGTCGAACTGGCTCATTGGCTGCTGCACATTCTGCAGCAGGATCGCATCGATATTGGGCTAACCGCCGACCATTTCAAGCTCGACCGCACCAAGCTGATGACCGACATCGTCGCGGTGGTGAACGGCTTTCGCAAAAACGAAACCGAGATGCCAGGCATCGCCAATCCCGTGGTCGATGCGCTCGACCGCGGTTGGCATTACGCCACACTGTTTTTTGGTGAAACCCAGATTCGCACCGGACACATCCTGGTGGCCGCGCTCAAATCGCTGGAGCTTCGCCGCGCGCTGACCAACGTGTCGCAGGAGTTTGCCAAGATCAATGTCGACGCGCTCTCGGCCGAACACCGCGCGGTGTGGGCCGGCTCGGAGGAAGAAAACCTGCGGCCGATGGACGGCTCCGGGCTTCCGGCCGCCGGCACTCCCGGCGCAGCGGATGCGGCCGGTCCGAGGGGCACAACGGCGCTCGATCGCTTCTCGCAAGATCTGACCGCGAAGGCCAAGAGCGGCGAAATGGATCCGATCCTCGGCCGCGACGACGAAATCCGCCAAATCATCGACATCCTGATGCGGCGGCGTCAGAACAACCCGATCCTCACCGGCGAAGCGGGCGTTGGAAAAACCGCAGTGGTCGAAGGTTTTGCGCAGCGCGTTGCGGCCAACGAGGTACCGCCGCCGCTGCGCGGCGTGCGCGTCCACGCGCTCGATATCGGCCTCATGCAGGCGGGCGCCTCGATGAAGGGCGAGTTCGAGCAGAGGCTTCGCTCATTGATCGACGAGGTTCAGGCCTCGCCGACACCAATCATCCTGTTCATCGATGAGGCGCATACGCTGATTGGCGCCGGCGGCCAAGCCGGGACCGGAGACGCCGCCAATCTGCTCAAGCCGGCGCTGGCGCGCGGTACCTTGCGTACCATCGCCGCCACCACATGGTCCGAATACCGCCAATATATTGAGAAGGATCCCGCGCTGACCCGACGGTTTCAGCCGATTCTTATCGGCGAGCCAGATTTCGAACAATGCTGTCAAATGCTGCGCGGTATCCTCGGTCCGATGGAGAAGCATCACAATGTGCGCATCTCGGATGCCGCCATTGTGGCTGCGGTGCAGCTTTCCAGCCGATATATCCCGGCACGGCAGCTGCCTGACAAGGCCGTAAGCTTGCTCGACACCGCATCCGCCCGCGTCGCCATCAGCCAGAGCGGCACGCCCGCCATGATCGAAGACGCCCGCGCGGCGATCTCCGCGCGCGAAGCAGAGAAGGCAGCGCTGATCAGCGACAGCGAATTGGGCGTGGACGACAGCGAGCGCATTGCCGAAATCGACAGCGAGATCGCCGCATTGAAGGAAAAGCTTGCTCAGTTCGAGACCGAATGGGCGGCGGAGCAGAAACTGGTCGGCGAGATCCGCAGTCTGCGCGATATTCTCGCTTCCAACGGAGTTGACGACAAAACCTCACCCGGCACGGATGCCTCCGGAGCGGACAGGGCGACTCCACCAGCAAGCGACGCGCCCAAGCCTGAGGACGCGCGCAAGCAGGTGCGCGAGAAGCTGGGCGCTCTGGAGACGCGCGACCCTGAAATGCGCATGATCTATGCCCACGTCGACGAGCAGTCAGTCGCTTCCGTCGTGTCCGACTGGACCGGCATCCCTGTTGGCCGGATGGTCAAGGACGAGGTTGAGACCATCCTCAGCCTGCCGGAAATCCTCAATCGCCGGGTGGTCGGGCAATCGCACGGGTTGCGCATGATCTCCAAGCGCATCGAGACCAATCGCGCCAAGCTCGACAATCCCAACAAGCCGATCGGCGTGTTCATGCTATGCGGCCCATCCGGCGTCGGCAAGACCGAGACTGCGCTGGCGCTTGCCGAAAACCTCTACGGCGGCGAGCAGAACATGATCACCATCAACATGTCGGAGTTCCAGGAGGCTCATACCGTCTCCAGTCTCAAAGGAGCGCCGCCCGGGTACGTCGGATACGGCGAGGGCGGGCGGCTCACCGAGGCGGTGCGCAGAAAGCCCTACAGCGTGGTGCTGCTCGACGAGGTCGAGAAGGCCCACCCCGACGTGCACGAGGTTTTTTTTCAGGTGTTCGACAAAGGCATGATGGAAGACGGCAACGGCCGGCGCATTGATTTCAAGAACACGCTGATTATCCTGACCACCAATGTCGGTACCGACGTGATCATGGCGCTGTCGCGTGACCCGCTCTATCGCGAGGATTCCGATGCGCTGGCCGTGCGACTGCGGCCCGAACTGCTCAAGGTGTTTCCAGCGGCGCTGCTCGGCCGCATTGTCACGATTCCCTACTACCCGCTTTCGGATGAGATGCTGGCCGGCATCGTTCGCCTGCAACTCGACCGCATCGCCAAGCGCATCCGCGACAACCACGACGCCGCACTGGTCTACGGCGACGATGTCATCAATCACATCATTTCGATGTGCAACGATCCCGATTCCGGCGGCCGGATGGTTGACAACATCATCACCAACACCATGCTGCCGGCACTCTCGCGCGAGTTCTTGAAGCGGTCGATCGCCAAAGAAGAGCTGAAGGAGGCGAGGGTCACAATTGACAACGGAACATTCGCTTATGCGTGGAGCTAGCCGCGATATGGTGCGCTGCGCATCGGGCGGACGGTCCAATAGTCGGCCCAACGCGGCGTTTTGGACGCCTCGACGGCAGTCGCTACGGTCAGAATTGTCCGATCAGAAGGATCTTCAAATCATCGGTCGGTGTGAAATTCTCGGCCCGGGCTTCCAACGCGGTTGGCGATATTCGCTTGATGTTGGGGGCGCAGAAGCTCGCTAGCCGGCCGGGCTTGCCGGTTTCCACCACCAGCCGAAACTGTTTGATGGGCCCCGCCCAATTCGCCCCGGTCTTGAGCACATAGCTGATACGCCGCTCCTGGACCTTCTGCGTGTTGGCTTCGGCTTCGCCTGCAAGCTTATCGAGGTCGGCCAGGAAACGGTCGCTCACGCAGAACGTCCTGCGATAACGCTGTACTTCCTTGGCCATGGCCTTGTTCTCCCGAAGGCCCTTGCGCAAGACGGTATCAAAACTCATTCCAAGGCTGGTGCGGTAGCGGTGCTCGACCAGAACCGGCCGGTTTGGCTCAAATGTCTGCTCGCGCACCGCTGACGTGCTCACCTTCCATCCGGGAGCGTACAGCGGCTGGCCGCGCTCGTTCGAGCCGGACTGCACGAGCAGGCCTTGATCGATCAGGCGGGTGCGCGCGGCGTTCGGCAGTTCCTGAATGCGGCCTTGCAGCTTGCCCAGCGGCAACGGCGGGATGCCGAGCTCCTTGAGCTGGGCGGTGACATCTTTTTCGCCCAGCAGTGCGCGCTGATGCAGCGTAAACGTAACCGGCTTGCCGTCGATCTTAGTTTCGAAGCCGACGAAATTCATCGAGTCGGCGACCGGGATGGCAAAATTGGCGGCGTCGGAAAGGTCGATCTCAGGAAACGGGAACGCGACCGTCAAGGTGACGGGATTGGAGCTCCGGTTGATGAAACGGTAGCGAACCGTCACGACATCGGGATCGATGGTCAGCTCCTCGGACTCCATCGACACGCTGTCTGACTGTTTGAAAATGAGCCCTCCGACCGAGAGTTCGGCGGCGGTGTCATTGGCGCGGGCGCGCGACAATTGGCCATCCAGCAAAAGCGCCAGAGTGGCGATCAAAACCGCAGGTGCGAATGGCTTCATGGCCGGACCACCTTGCGACAAGATACATGCGGGCCATCGGCCGCGTAAGGGGCGGCCGCGATCTGCCACCGACGGGCACGATCGGCGGCAAAGAATCCGGGTGTGCTGCGGTGCCTGACCTGCGCGACGAAGCAGGGCGCTGCGATGAACGCCTCGCCGCTTGCCGGCTACTTCCTTATGATCGCGGGGCTGGGGGCGGCTGCATCCTGCCATTGATAGCGCAGCCCTCCGTTGAAGCCCCAGCCCTCGATGTTGTCGCCTTTGCGATAGTCCACCCGCACGTACCCAAGCCAGCCGGTATTGAGCACTTGGCCGACCAGACCGGCGCCGTACTGCCCATAGGTGCCAACCCGCGTGGTGGTCAGATCCAGCGAGAAGCGCGCAACCCGTGCAAGTAAAGCTTGCGAACGAGGAATACCTTCGAACTCGTGCCACAGGTTGGCGGCAACGAACGGTTGCAGCGCGAGCGTCGGCGTGGTGAACGTGGTACCGACCCGCACGCCGACACGTCCCAACACGCTATCGACGTCGGCGAACGTAATCGTGCCAGGCGGCACGCCAAACGGACCAGGCCCGGTACGGCAAGGGAGTCAATGCTAACGCGCGACCAGATTATCCCGCCGGACGGTTCAACAAACCAGCTGTTCGGCAAGGAGAATCGGTATCCGGCATTGGCAGTGACTGAGATACCTTCGCGTCAAAGGTGGCGCCGGCAAGTCCCACGTTCAAATTGGTGACGTCGTTCGAATACCAATCCCAACGAACCAGGACGTCACTAAAGAAACCACTGGTATGCGTGAGTACGCCGTAGACACCAACGAACGGAACATCACCGTTCAATGTGCCTGTCCCGAGCGTCAATCCGACGCGCGAGACGACAGGAAGCCGCCCGTAACGCCGAAATGGCCATTCCAGCCGCTCGCACCCATGTTGAGCCGAGCAACGTCGAAACCGGCCTGGAATCCGGCATAATCCGTGGAGCTCGCGCCGTTCACGCTGACCGATGGGAAGGCCCGCCGAGGGCGGGGACCGAGAAGCTCCCGGTGGCGGTGGTTTCGTTGTTGCCGGCGATACCGCGTATCCACACGCCGCCCGCACCACTATTGGGAGCACCAGGAGGACTTCCGACGAATGGGCCGGTCTGAGTTAGAAACACGGTATTCGCTGCGTTGAACGATGAACCCAGCGCGATCATCGATGCCGCGGTGGCACAGACCGCGGACGGCCCCCAGACGAAGAAGGTCCCGTGATAGGCGTGAGCGGCAAGAGTGCCAGGGTTGTTGCAGTTGATGGCTTGAGCGGCTGCATCGCGAGGAGCGGCTGGAACGAGGGCGACCGCGACCGCCAGCACAGCGATCGATCGGGTGACAACCCGCGCCAGCCTTGAAACACGCGAGCACGCCTTAAATTCGCTCTGCATAGAGCCCCCTGTACGCTACCAGCCACTGACATCATGGGCGACGATACGCCACACACCCCACATTGCTCAGCCGCAGACAGCGATTTCGAGCCACTTACGAGGTCAGTATGAGATAGGGGAATGGGAAAGAAAAGCCCCCGCACTGGCGGCGAGGGCAATATCGGTGGACAGTAAGTCAGGTTTCGAAGCGACTGTGTCGTCTACGCAACTGTAGACAAAACGGCCCTTCGGCCTAGCCCGGATCAGTAGCTAACGCCGACCACGAGGTAACCCCGGCAGGCGATCGACTGGCAGCTCCACCAGGAGGGCGTCATCGCCACCTTGGTCGCCGCCGGACGACGAACTACACGCTGGGCGGAGACATCGGACACGGAAGCCTTGGCATTTTCCGCCCCAGAACTGACGGAATCGGCATAAGCCGGGCCGGCGATCACGATACCGGCCACCAAAGCCAGCATCGGGAGGAAGAACGTCGCGCGTTGCATGTGAATCTCCTTGAAACCCATCTGATCGCCATACCCTGTTCTATATAGTATCACGGATACCTCAGACGGTTCAACTTTAGCCGGGAAGAAAGAGGCATTGTGGCCGAAATATCCCTGATTCACGCACATTTGACCGAGCCTAATCCCGGATCTTAGTGGAACTGGCCCTATCCGGCGTCGGGGTCGCGATAAAGATCACCCCATTCGGAGTTCCAGATACCGTCGGGGTCCAGGACGACGATCGCCACCTTCATCTGGTTGGCCAGTTTGACCGCCGATCGGAATGCATCTTTGGGCGCCCCGGATTCGCTGGTCCGGTCCGCGGTCATTCGCCCGGCGCTCGCGCTCGCCGGGAAGATCACCATACCGACCTCTTTGTCGCCTTGTTTGGCGAGCGACAGCGTGATGGCATCGGGCTGAACTTCACTGACCTTCTCAAATCTGTTTCTGGCCATAACTATTGCTCCGGAATTTGATCCTGTTCGTCGCTTGGTTTGTTGGTCACCCCGTCAACTTCGCGCCATGATCCATTCTGCTGTATGATTTGAGCACAGGTCCGCCGGAATTTAGAGGGGTTCAGACCTTATGCCGCGTCGGCATTGGCACTTTCGGTGGGTTGTCCTCGCAGGGCTGGTGGCACTGCCGGCCTCGGCGGATGCTTCAGACCGGCTGGTGCGGCAGTTTAGCGCCGGCATTGGACAAAACGCGGTCGGCATCATTGATGCAAGTGCTGACACCGAAACCGCCGGCCCACAGGCGCTGACTGTCGACGACGATGGCAGCCTGTTCCTGTTGGACCAAGTCAACGGCCGCATCCTTCGCTTCGATCCCAAGAACCCCAGCGCTGATCCTCGCGTGCTCGAGCTTCCAGCTGACATCCAGCCGACCGATCTGGTGGTGCGCAAGAACGACATCCTGGTGTGGGACGGTGTGATACGTCGCCTGCAGGTCGCCGGTCCTGTCGAGCAGTCGACCCGCGGACTTGAGGAGGTCAGCACGCGCGCTGGTGAAGATGCCTTTGCGACGTCAGCGTTTGCACAAATGGGCTCCCAGCAGCCGGGTGCCGAAAGCGAGATCTTGGATGCTAATACGCGTGCTGCGCAGCGAAGCCAGCCGCGTGCGCGGTCGCGCCAATTCGTCTCATCGCGCGGCGCCGGATCAGTTGTCGTCGATGTCATTCCGGAAAAAAACGAGTCTTCGGCGCAAATCGAAGTGCTTCCCCACGGCGAAACGGATGCAAAGCCCCTGGCGAAACTACGCTTGCGCGTGCGCGACCGTCTTGGCGCGGTTGAGTTCCTGGAAATTGACCACAGCGGGCGCATGTTCGTGTTTGCCGAGAACATCCCGAAGTCGGCCACGCGAGCGGCGGCATTCGTCGCGCGGTTTGCGCCCAACGGGGTGCTACAGGGAATCTATGAGCTTCCGTTGGCCAACGTTCCGCTGTCGCGCCGCTTTGTGGCTGTATCCGGCGATGGCGAGGTCTACTTTCTGCGCACGCAGCAAGGGGCCGTCGACGTGCTCGGCGTGGGATTTCAGGCGGTGGCCGCAAATGCGGTGATCGATCTTCGACCGGCTGTCTCGTCAGCGCCGCGGACGCCATCCAAAACGGGCCCGGTTGTTGCGGTCCGCCCGCTGACGCGCCAACGGACGATTGAGACCGCATTCGCATTCGAAGGCATCCAATGGCAATTGACGCCTGCCGCGTATGGCGGCAACCCCGATACGGCTTGTACTGGCTTCAATGGCCGCGTTCGCCGGCCGACGTATCTGCACAACAAGCTTGGGCAGGAAGTGCGGGGAATTCCGTATTGCTGGGGTTGCCACGGTTCGCTCGATCAGATCCGTACCAAGATTGAACGTGGCGTCTTGGCTGGCAACATTTGCACGCGCAATGCGCCGCGCGCCGATGTAGCCGGCGTCGACTGCTCCGCCTTCGTCAGTGCGGCCTGGGGTTTGGCGACGCATTACACCACCGTCGCGATACCGGCCATCACCACTCAATTGTCTGATCCTTGGGAACTGCGTCCCGGCGACGCTCTCAACAAGCCGGGCTCACATGTGATGCTGTTCTTGCGCTTTACGCCGGATCGCAAAGCCGAAGTGATGGAAGCGTCGCCCGGCGCCTGCAATGGCAGGGTCTGTCGCAATATCTATCCTCTGGCATCGTTGCTCGCGCGCGGTTATTCGCCGGTGCGGTTTCGCGCCCTGGCGAGCGACACGTCGGCGGTGGCGATGGCGCCTCCGGACAAGCCTGAAATCAAGCCCCGTGCGAACAAAGCTCGGCGGTAGTTATGGCCGACAACCAAATTCCCCGGTTCCATGAACCATCAGGACTGACAACACGACTAACAGGAGGAGTTCCGTCTGCCAGCAGGTTCGCCGAGCTAGAACCGGGCGGATCCCTCTTGGTTCTATGACCCTACCGCAAAATCACTCGCGGTCAGGGGGCAGAAATTCTATCGCAGGGTAATGCAATGCCCTTCATGGCCGCCGCACGCGTAATTCCAGCCGTCGTTGCGATCACGCTGGCGCTTGTCCTCCCCGGGCGCGCCGCCGACTGCCAGGGCATGCTCAACGAATTCAACCGCGCGGTGGACGATGGTCGTGAGCACGAGGCGCAGGATCTGGTCGACAAGATCGCGATCAGTGCGGATTGCGGAAAATTCCAGATTGCGGTGCAGCGACGAATGGCGGCGTTGAGGCTCAACGCTGCTCAGCTGCTGATGGCACGAGGGCGACCGGCTTCGGATTTTGAACGGTTGCTGAGCGCGGCCGAAGCGCCCGAAGTGTTGTGGCAGGCATCGGCGACCGTTGGCGAGGTGAGGTTCGGCGAGCGCCGTTTTGTCGAGGCGGCGCAGGCTTACGACCGCGCCATCGAAATCATCAAGAATGAGACATCCACGCCGACAGCTCCGTCAAAGTTCGAGATCGAAAGTCTGATTACGCGTTCGGCGCAGGCTCGGTTGCTCGCCGCCAATGGGGGCTCGGACGGCGTCGAAAAACACGTGCGCACCGCCCGTGATCAGCGCGATGGCACAATCGGCGGTTTTTACTCGCGCTCGGTGCGCGGGATTACGCCTCGCGCGCTGCCGGTGCCGATCACGTTCGAATACGGCAAGACCAACTTCACCACTGTGGGGCAGGAGGCGGCACGCGAGCTCATCACCGTGCTGAAGGAGCAACGGCCCTCCAAGATCACCTTGATCGGCCATACCGATGTGCGCGGCTCCGCGGAGTACAATTTGAAGCTTTCGCGCGAGCGCGCCGCAGCAGTCGCCAGCTATCTGCGCGAGAACGGTGTCGAGGTTACAGTGGATGCGACGGGGAAGGGCGCGAACGAACCGCTGCGCTTGTTGGATTCATCAGGGTTGAGTCAGGAAGATATTTACGCGCTCAATCGCCGAGTAGAGTGGCAACGCGATTGATATGAAAGGTGGCCAAGCGATGCGATTGTTGCTGTTGCGAGGAGCCGTACTCGTCGCCGCATCATTCCTGATCGCGACGACCGCGGCTCGAGCTCAAGCTGACAGCGGCGCACTGGCGCTGCGCGCGGGGGCCGGCGGTGAAGTTCGTGGGTTGGTCATCGGCATCGATGCTTATCGGTACTATCGGCCGCTGAAGGGTGCTGTGGCGGACGCGCGCGATATAGAGTCCGCGTTGCGGGCCGTAGGCACCAAAGACGTCGTCATCCTGCTCGATGCCCAGGCAGATCGAGCCACAGTGCTTCGTGAAATCGATCAATTGATTGCACGAACAAAGGCAAATGATCTGGTCATCCTCTCGATTGCCGGACACGGCGCCCAAGAGCCGGAGCGCGTGAAGGGATCCGAGCCCGATGGCATGGAAAACGTCTTTCTCCTTGCTGGGTTCGAACCCTCGCCGAGCGGCTCGCAACAGCGCGTGCTGGGCAAGGAATTCAACCACTTTATCAAGCAACTGGAGCTGAAAGGCGCGCGTGTCGTATTCGTGGCAGACACCTGCCACGGCGGCGGCATGGCTCGCGATATCGACCCGCGCGCCGAGCCAATGAGCTTCCGGCAAGTGCCGAGCTATCGACTGACCGTCGACCAGCTCAAACCGGTTACCTCCAGCTCCGCGCCCGTTCTCAACGAGTTGGATTTCGATCACACCGAATTTTTGGCCGCCGTCGACCGCAAGACCAAGGCGCCCGAGGTGGCGATTCCCGGCGTAGCGGGGCTGCGCGGCGCGCTCAGCTATTCGGTCGCCCGTGCTATCGAAGGCAAGGCCGACCGCGACGGTGATGGCCGCGTCACGGTGAAGGAGCTTTTCACGAATGTTCGGCAAATGGTCTATCAGCTGTCGAACCAGCGCCAGAACATCGTGACGCTGACCTCGCCGAGCCGCAATCCTGACAACGATATTGTCTTTCAATTGACCAGAAGTGTAAGCGTGGTTGAGGCGACGGCGGCTGCGCCGCGCCCCGCCGCCGGCCCCACCGTCGCTTACGCGCCTCCCACAGTTTCGCCGCCAACGGCGCCGCCACCATCGCTGCCACCATCGCCGCCGGTCGCGCAAATCGAACGTCCCGTCAAAGTGGCGGCGCTCGATGGTAATCGTGCGCATTTTACCGGCGTGACACCACGCGATGCACGGATCGAGATCGTGGCACCGGTCGACAACCCGGACATCGTCTGGGATCCGGTGTCACGCGATGTCATTTCGTGGGGCGACGTCGTCGCCTACAAGGTTGACAAGGCGGACTTGGCGAACGTGATCGATCGTACTGCGGCGATCCGCGAGCTGAAGCAGATGGCGACCAACGCGCCGCAGGTCATAAAGATCGCGCCGGACGACAGGCTTCATCGCAACCAGAGCCAGGTTCAGATCGAATTGTCCGAACTCGCGGGCCGTGCCTTGATCCTGTTCAACATAGCTGGCGATGGTACCGTGCAGCTGCTTTATCCGATCGGCTCAGATGCCATGGTTGTGCCATCGGCCACCTTGCGCTTCCCGGTCCAAGTGCGCGGACCGTTCGGTGCCGACCAGGTCGTGGCGATCACATCTGGACAGCGCATGAAGGAACTTGAGCAGGTGCTGGCGCAGTTGGAGCGGCGCCGCTCCGCTGCGCAGATGATCAGGCTGCTGCAGCGCTACGCGCCACGTGACGTGCGGATCGGTTCGGCCGGCCTGTTTACGGCCCCCTAGAAGTCGGACGGGGCGACAAGCCATGAATTATTCAGCGTTGATGCAAAATGCCAAGGTCGGTGCGCTGCTGGTAGCGCTTGTCGCAGCGCCGAACCTGGCACAGAGCGAGGATAGTTCGCGCGGGGTCCGCATTATCGATGGGCCGGCCGCGGCAACGCCAACGCCCGAGGTCCCGCCAACTGCTCTCCCGCCGGCGGCAGCGTCGCCTGCCGGGACGGCTCCACAGCAAGTGTCGCCGCCGAGCGCCGTGAAGGCGCCACAAGCGCCGCCCGCATCCTCTGCCGCGATACTGCCAACACTGCCTGCACCGGGAACAGCGGGCCTCGCAGTGAGCAATCCTGCTGACCTGTCGATCGAAATCGTGCCGGGCCCCCACATTCCGGTTGGTTCGCGAGTTTCGTTTCGGATCTCGACCAAAAAGGCCGGCTATCTCATTTTGTTGGATGTCGATTCGACCGGCAAGCTGACGCAGATATATCCAAACCCGGGATCGCTCCTAGCAGCGGGAAGCGCTCGGCCGAAGGCCAACTACGTGCAAGCGGGTAAGCCGATTCAGATTCCAAGTGTGATCGAACCGGGGTTTGAGTTCATTGCAACGCCTCCGCTTGGTACCGCGATGGTGGTCGCAGTGTTGAGCGATCAGCCAGTGCAGATCGTCGACTTGCCGGACATTCCGATGTCGATCGCAGGACAGGCTGCATCGCTGACATTCTTGAGCAAGCTCACGACCGAACTGAGAATTCCGTCTGCCGGTGGCGATGGCAGGCTACAGCAGCCGCGATGGTCGGTGGATGCGAAGTTTTATAGCATCGCACAGGCGGCGAATTGAGGCGGGCGCTATCAGTCTAGGGGACGCGATACGCGGATTGCGGTACCACGCGTTATTACCGAGCGTTTATTAAGGGGCTGAACAGCACCGGTATATTACAGGCAGGGCAGGATGCAGCCATGTCGGGTACGCACGAGAGTGGACAGGTGATAGCGCATTGTAAATTTGAAAGGAAGATGATTTGACCGTGGTCGAGAGATGAGGTGATTGCGTTGGATCTGAGCGACGACGAGTGGGTTCTGCTTGAGAGCCGTTATGCCGTTATGAAAAGCCGGAAGAGTGCGAGCGCGTTGAGATAGATCGAAATCTAGGGGGGATGATGAACGCGATATTTTGGGAAGGTGTGCTCCGAACCGGAGGGGCACATGCCTTGGCGCGAATCTACCGGAACGCTATGGCCCGTACACAGACGGCGTACAATCGGTTCAATCGTTGGTCGCGGCGTGGACGGGCGGCACAGGTTCACGACAGCGGCATCAAGTGGTCGCGTGACGTTCTTGATACTCCCAAGCCGCCACGTTTCGCCATCACTTTCGGCTGAACACAAAGCCTACGACAGCGAGAAATGACTACACGTAGCGTTGGAGCTGTGGGTTACACGGGTCCGCCAGCAGATCAAAGATGAAGCGATTGTGTGACCGTCAAATTGCGTCAAAGAGAATGCTCCACCGGGCGATTTTCGTGCATAACAGCCTGTCCGCTCTTCTAACCCGAAGGTCAGAGGTTAGAAGTCCTCTAGGGACCGCCAAGATTTCAAGCACTTAACGGAACCAGCCAGTTGGAAAATCCCCAGGGGTAAACATCGGGGTCAACAAACAGCCGAGGCTGCGTCTAAAATCGTGAGGACGCCGCGCCATGCGTGGCCGCCAAGTAGGCTGAACCTCGCAGCAGCCACGCAGCAACCGAGATCGAATGCAGGTTGCGATCGATGTTCGCCGATCACGATAACTCGCTTCGGACGGAACGGCCACGAGCAACGTCTGCGAGAGAATCCCATGGCATAGCTTGCGACGGCGATGAACAGCGGTCTGCCGACCATTCAGACCGTAGAGGCGACAACAGCTAGATCTGCGCTCTGCTTCGAACACTGGCGCCCATAAGCGCTCGCTCCCGGTCGAGATCTAACGCACGTCTAGGCGTTTCAATGCATGGTCCAGGTCGAGACGCAGTCACACGCAGCCCACGCCGGCAATAGCGTTCTCTTGCTCCCCGTTTCCACAGTATTGGTAGGCAACGCCAACGTCACCAAAGGCCGGATACGACGGCTGGCGCAACGCTGAATGCCGACCAGGCGGGATGGGGAGGGGGCAAGAGTATGTATAAGGTGCTGTTGGGATGTAGTTAAGAGGTGTGCTACTAGCTGCGCGCGTGTGGCTGCGCGCGCATGGAAGAAAAGTTGCCTGCGAGAAAGTTCGGACACGGGCTGCGGGCCAGCTGCTCGTGCTCGATCAGCGGATCTAGGTCTGAGCTACACGGCTTCGTACCCAATAGCCACGGTTGCTATGAGGTCGATTTAGGTAGTACGCGCACGTGTCATCCCTACGTTGGGCGCGCGTCCTCGACCAGCCGTCATAGTCTATCGTCAATTCTTCGTCTGCAGCGATGTCGCGTAGGGCAACAAAATCCCGTTGAGCATCTTCGGCGATATTCGGAGTTGCCGAATGGTTTAGATACCAGCCGACTGACATACGGGAAAAGGTAAGCGGAATGTACCAGCCCTCGCGAGTTGGTACGCAATAGCGATCGACCACTCCCCGAAATGTAGGATCGTTCGCGTACTGCTCTAGCTCGGCTGGGCTGATAAGCCTAAAATCATCCCCGTCCCAAAGAGCATCCACCTTTTCGAATCTGCTGATTGGGACTAGGGTAAAGCATCCAATGCCTTCGATGTTGGATGGCTTAAGAACGATCATGGTATTATTGTTCAGCTTTTAGCTCCGTTCCGCAATGGATCAGGGTCTGTACCCCGATAGCTCATTGAATAATTTGAACGAACATGATTCACCGGGCTCGGAGGTGGGTCATGCGATTTGATCTGAGCGACGACGCGTGGGTTCTGCTTGAGCCGTTAATGCCGAAAAGCCGGAAGAGTGCGCGCGCTGATGATCGAAAGATCATGAACGCGATATTTTATGTGCTCCGAACCGGAATGCATTGGCGGGATCTACCGGAACGCTATGGCCCGTACCCGCCTCGCTTCTCGGTCCTGTACTGTTTTCGGCATTGCGGCGATTGGCTTCGATTTGTTTGAGCGATGTCATGGGGCCGCAGTCGACTGGGCGCTGAGCGTGTCAGCTTGAATGTGTTCGGGGGACTTCGAGACGCTCGGATGAGTTTGGGCCCAAAGCTTGTCTGCGATGGGGACTGGATCGATGCCCACCCGTGACCACCAGTTCTGTTCTTTGACCGAGCGATGGATCTCCCGATGATGCATGCGGCAGAGCGGCACCGTGAACTCATCGCTGACTTTGCGACCGAGGGCCCTGGGTTGTGTGAAGCGTAGATGATGGGCGTCGGAGGGCTGGCGTCCGCACACAACACAGGGCTGCGCCGAGACAAACTGCCGATGGTGCTTGTCGCGCAGTCGGCGCGGTCTGGGCGTAACAGCATAATGCTCAAAATCTGGGTGTTGTGCTGCGGGCAGTGCAGGAGCTTCTGCAGTGAGTTCGGACGGCGACGGCACTTGCGGCACAAGGGTGTCGCTTTGAGGCTCAGCCAGAGGTCGCAGTTCGGTGAGTTTCTTGCGAAACGCGTCTTCGATGAGCAGCGCATCCGCGGCGTGGAGGGTGTTCTTGGCTGGTAAACCACGGACCGCCCAGTCGTCGATTTGGCCCATGGAGCTGAGGGTTTCAATTTCGAGGAGTAACTCGTCGCGCTTGTTGGCCGATGCATTGATGGCCAGAACTGGCCTTAATGTAGCAGCGCCAGGGATTTTGCGCCGCCGTCGTTCATCGTGGACCGTAGAAGGCGCGGACACGCCCTGGCTCGGGACCGAGGTCGGCAGATCGGGGGCATCGAGATCGTCCTCGCCGGCGATGCCCACCAACGCGAACAGGGAATAGCGCCGAGCGTAGGTGAGGGCACTCGCCCATGCGGTGCGGCGCGGCCGTCTCGGAGATCGGGCAGACCGGCCAATCGGACGACATCCATTCCCCGGAGGAATGCGCCAGCATGGTGGTCAGCTGGATCAAGCCTGTTTCCTTTTCGGTCGTGGTGGTCTGAACCACCGCGATTTCATGTTGGCCGAGGCACTTCCGAACAATCTCCAGACCTGCCGCTAAAGGCGCATAGCGGAATGTCCTGTCTGTCTCGCGCGGGAAAAGGGCGGGGATGGTTGCGGTCAGCGACTTTACCGGGTTGGTCAATTCGGCCTGAGCCTTGGCCAGGGCGGCGGCGATTGCACCGATGGTGTCACTGCAGCGCTGCATGGCCTGCCTCCACATCCAGCAAATCGAAGCTGATGGCGCCGGATTTGGAGCGCTTGGCCCGAATGCCATGGCCGATCGCCTCTTTGGCATCTTCGGGCATTAGGCCTTTGAGCTCTGACTTTGATTTCTCGTGCTCCAGATGAGCCTCGCGAGTGCTGCGGAACAGGTTCGCGAACTCTGCCCACGCATTGGAGGTGCTCATATCGACGATCCGCACCGCTTCAATCCGCGGCCGTGGCGGCTCGATGCCGAATAGGCGAGGCAGGTCACCGGTCTCAACACACCGCCAGAACTTTTTCTCGGCGGTGAGCAGCAGGTGTTGGTAAAGCGGGTCGGCCGAGAGGGCGATTTCCACCCATTTGCCGCCACCGGTGATGATGGAGAGCACCGAAGCCTTGGCATCGGTGACCCACATGTTGTGCTGCAGTTGCGGCATGTATTTTTCGGCCGGCCGCTTCCTCTGAGAAACTCCAAGGCAGCATGAACTTGGCCTCAAAAACCGCTCCGGTCCCTTCAACCCGGCCGTCCAGAGTGGCCGCCAGATAACGGACCAGCGGATGCCGAACCCGCTTCTGGACGTCCACGACCGCTTGGCCGGTGTTTCGCTCATACCAATGCCGGTTGAGGTCTTCGGTCACCAGCCCCAGCTGGACAATGAGGTTACCTGACAGGTTCTCGGGCTCGGCTTCGCCGCGCTTTTCCCGCCACAGCCGGAGGAGGGCTGCTTCGTCCGCCCCCATGATGATCCGGGCATCAGAGCCGCCGATAAAGGCCCGACGATCAAATTTTGATATGGGATATCGTGCGTTTTCAGATTTCGAAGGCATGACCGGTTCCTCTCCCATGATAATCTTATTGTGCGAGCAACACATGTGATACTGGCACAAGTGACAATAGCACAAGTCCATGCCTGTGACAAGCGCACAAGTTAGGATGGCGCGAGCAGCGCTGAATTGGACCGTTCGGGATTTGGCCGATGCCTCAGGCTTGCACCGCAACACGATCTCAAATCTTGAGGTGGGCCGTTATGCCGGCGATGCTCAAACACTCGAAATCTTGGAAGAAATTCTGCGAAAGGCTGGGGTGGAGTTCATCGAAGAAAACGGTGGCGGCCCGGGTGTGCGCCTGAAGAAGTCAACAAAGGGAAAAGGCCGCAAGTAAGGATAGCGCACTGCCATTTGGCGAAACGAACCCAAATTCCTCAATGATTACATGGGATGCGTTGAAGCATGAGCCTTCGATGAACGGCTGCCAATGACTTTGCTGTGCGCCGGGCACTCGAAGGCGCGGCGTCGAATTCATCGACGAGAACGGCGGTGGCCCTGGGTGTACGTCTACGCAAATCGCCGAAGCCAAAGGCACGAAAATGAGACAAGTCCGAGATTGATGAGATTCAGCGGTGGCACTGACGGACTGCGCCAACGGGCCGCAAGGCACCAATCCGTCCGGCACCGTGAGTATCACGGTCAACACGGTAAACGACGCTCCGGTGCTCGATGCCGCCGCATCGCCGAGCCTTGCGATGGTCAAGGAAAACGGCGGCTCGCCGTTCGGGCCGATGGGCACGCTGGTCTCCGACCTGATCGATTTCGCCGACGCGTCCGGCCACGACAGCGTGACCGACGTCGACGATGGCGCGCTCACCGGGATGGCGATCACCGGGGCCGACGAGAGCAACGGCACCTGGTGGTACACCACCAATGACGGCTTCGCTGGGAAGCCGCCCCAGGAATGTCTTCAAAACTGCGCCCCTCGCGAATCCCTCTGCAAAACTCCCCGTTTTGCCGGGGATGCGGCGGAGACCGGTGGCGGTACACACGGCTGGCCAGTGAGTTCCGATCCCAGCGTTTGACCGGCAGAATGAGCGCCATCTCGGAACCACGCCTTCTGTCGCGATCATCGGGCCTCCGCCCTGTGCGCCGGGCTATACTCCCTCCTGCCGGTCACCTGCCAAGGAGGTATCATGCGTGCCCTTGTCTGCGCCCTTGTTACGGCGCTCGGCCTGGCCGCGCATCCGGCGCTCGCACAGGCCGACCGCACCGCGGCGACGTTCTGGAAAGCCGTGCAAGCCACCTGCGACGCCACTGCCGCGAAGCCGCCAAGCGAGCTTGGCCGGCGCATCGCCCAGACCGCGATCGACGAGTTCACCCGCTTCGGCGGCCATCAGATCGATGCCAATGGCCGGCTGTTCCGCTTCGGCCTGACCGAGGCGGAGCACGAGGCGGACGATAGTGGGGGGGCGCAGGCGAGCCTCGATCATCTCGGCTGGTGGCAGGTGATGAAATACTGGCGGTCGCTCTATGGCAGCGACACCCCGGACAAGCTCGAAGTGCGCGGCTATCGCGATGCCTCGACCTCCACGCAGGAGACGCAGGTCGCGGCGCTGCTGCGGAACTCGGCCGCCCAGCTCCTGCGTCTCGCCGATAGCGTGTCCGACCCGGCGGAGCGCGAAATCCTGCGCGAGGCGGCCTTGCGCGCAGCCGTCATCGACACCTCGTGGTCGGCGGCCTTCGTCAGCTACGTGATACGGCAGTCGGGAGTTTCGGAGAACGCGTTCCGGTTCTCCAACGCCCATCGCGTCTATATCTACGACGCGTTCGCGGCGAGCGCGGCCGACGCGGCAAAGGCGGCCAGCGATCGGCTCTATCGGGCCTGTCCGCTCACCACGACCAGGCCTCGCGAGGGTGATCTGATCTGCCAACATCGCGAGAGCGCGCTCGCCGACGCCAGCGAGGAGGCGGTGCGCGAGCGCATCCGGGCGGAACTTGCTGGCAGCGCCGACGTCCGTTCGGTCCGGCGCACTCATTGCGAGGTGGTCGCGCATGTCGATGCGCGGGCGCGCAAGGTGTACACCATCGGCGGCAACGTCAATCAGTCCGTCACCGCCAGGAAGCTGAACCTCAAGCACGGCCTGAAGTTTTCGGCGGTGCAAAAGGGGCATTGTGGCGGCGCGGGCCATTGGACCATGCCTGAAGGCACGGGCCACACGCCGGGCAGACCGGGCCCCGCCAGCAAGTGCTCGCTCAACGACAGGAAATGGTTCGTACTGCTGCAGTTGAGGTAAGGCGCGGCACTTGGTCCGCGACGGAATTTTTGCCATGATTCAGCCGGAGCTTTCGCGGTAATGTTGAGTCGCGGCGAGGGACACAAGAGGGCTCCATTGTTTCCAGCACGCCCGTTTGCTGCGGCTGCGACGGCATTGCTGCCGGTTGCAGCGGCATGTCTTGCCTTTCTTCTCTCGACCACCGACTCGCAAGCACAGGGTTCTGCCGGCGTCTGTGACGACGCGGCCGAACTCGCCGTCCTGTCCTCGCCGGTCGCACCTTGGAGGGGCGCGCCGTTGCGCGTGGTGTTCGCCGCGGAGAAGCCGCACGAAGGCGAACTGTCGCTGATCGCGCCCGACGGGACCGTCGCGATGAGATCGCGCGAGCGACATGGCGGGCCGCCGTATTTCTGGCTCGCCGAGGTCAAGTCGCCGGCCGCGGGAACGTGGCGCGCGACGCTCGCGCGCAGCCGCGCGCCGGCCGAGTGTCGCTCAATCACGCGCGAGATCGCCGTGCGCGCCGACGCGCCGCCGCGTCCAAGCTCTGTGGCGGGGAGTGTCTGGCCGCTGCGCAACACATGGAATCGCGGGACGGAAAACCTGTTCTCGGCCTGGATCGAGAAACTGTTCGACGCGCCGCTTGACGCCGAACTGTCCTGGCCGGCGCTGCATGTCGGGCTACGCGATCAATCGCGCAACCTCCTGTTCAACCATCTGGGTCTCGGCGAAGACGAGATGAAGATGGTGCTTCGTCCCGATTGCGCCGACTTGCCGTATTTCTTGCGCGCGTATTTCGCGTTCAAGATGGGGCTGCCGTTCGGCTTCTCGAAATGCACGCGCGGCGGCGGCGGCAGGCCGCCGGTGTGCACCCAGTGGTCGAGCATTCAGAATGTCGATGGGGCTCGGGCCGCCGAACCATTGCCGCCACCGGGCGCTCCCGCGGTGGCGAACGCCTCGGCCGTGCCTGCCGCTCCGCCGAGGTCGTTGGGGCTCGCGGGCTCGTTTGGCGCCTATATGCGGACCGTCGGCGACGGCGTGCATTCCGGTTCCGCGCGAACGGCGACAGCCGACAACAACACGGACTACTACCCCGTATCGCTCCATCAGGAGACGCTGCGCCCGGGGACCATATACGCCGATCCCTACGGGCACATTCTGATGCTGGTGCGGCGTGTGCCGCAGTCGGAAGGTGGGGCAGGGGTCTTCCTCGCCGTCGACGGCCAGCCCGACGGCACGGTGGCGCGCAAGCGCTTTTGGCGCGGCAATTTCCTGTTCGCCCAGGATCCAGCGCTCGGCGGCCCTGGATTCAAGCGTTTCCGGCCCATCATGCGAGGGACGGACGGCGTGTTGCGGCGGCTGACCAACGAGCAAATCGCGAAGAACCCGCAGTATGCCGATTTCTCGCTCGATCAGGCGAAGCTCGGGGTCGAAGATTTCTACGATCGCATGGATGACGTGATGTCGCCATCGCCGCTCGATCCGTTGCGCGCGATGAAGGAGGCGATTACCTCGCTTGAAGAGCAGGTGAAGACGCGCGTGACGTCGGTCGAGAACGGACGGAAGTTTCAGAACAGCGGCAAAGGCGAAGCATCCATGCCGGACGGCCCGGCGATCTTCGAGACGATCGGGGCGTGGGAGGATTTCTCGACGCCGTCGCGCGATCTGCGCCTGTTGATCGCGATCGACGTGGTGCGCACCTTCCCGGATCGCGCCGCGCGTCGGCCCGAGCGCTACGCGATGCCGAGGGGCAAGAGCGCAGCGGACGTCAAGGCCGAATTGCAGAGCGTGCTCGCGTCGGAACTCGCGTCACGCAAGTTTTCATATCCGCGCAGCGACGGCTCCCAATGGACGCTCGCGCTCAAGGATGTGATCGATCGCGCGGTCGACCTCGAGATGGCGTACAACCCGAACGACTGCGTCGAGCTGCGCTGGGGCGCGGCGGCCAGGAGTGAAGAGGCATCGACCTGCAAGCGGTCTGCGCCGTCGGTGCAGCGCGCCAAAATGACGAAATATCGCGCCTGGTTCAGCGAGCGGCGCCGGCCACCGCGCGCTTAGCGCCTCCGTTCTTCTTTAGAGGCAAGAGCGTGTGCGTCGGCATCCTGGTCGGACCGTGGGACCTGAGCGGCAAGACCAGCTTCACTCGACTTCGATCTTCGCCGCCGCGACGAGATTGACCCACTTGTCGAGCTCGCGCGCGATAAACGCGGTGGCGTCGGCAGGCGACAGCTCGAACGGCTCGAGCCCGAGCTCGGCGAGCCGCGTGCGATAGACCGGAAGGTGCAGCACGCGGCTGATCGAGGCACTCAGCGTCTTGATCACCTCGGGCGGCGTGGCCGCCGGTGCGCCGAGGCAGAACCACGAGGAGGTGATCACCCGCGGCAAGCCGGCCTCCGGGAAGGTCGGCGTATCGGGAATGGCAGGTGCGCGCTCTTCGCTCGCAACCGCCAGCGCCTTCAGCTTGCCGGCCTTGATGTGCTCCAGCACTGGCGAGAGATCGTTGATCATCATATCGACGTCGCCGGCCAGCAGCCCCAGCACGGACGGTCCGCCACCGCGATAGGGCACCTGAACGACGTCGATGCCTGCGTGATACCTGAACAACTCCGCGGCGAAATGAATGATCGAGCCGACCCCAGAATGCGCGATCGTAAGTTTGCCCGGCTCGCGCTTGGCGCGGGCGAGCAATTCCTGAAGGCTGTTGACGCCGAGAGATGTCCGCACCACCAGCGCCTGCGGGCCGCGCGCCACCGGCGAGATCACAGCGATGTCGCGCTTCACATCGAACGAAAGGTTCTTCTTGGCGGCCGGCGTGACCGAGAACGCGGTGTTCGAGCTGAACAGCAGCGTGTGGCCGTCCGGGGTTGCGCGCACCACGGTCTCCGCACCCACCACGCCGGCGGCGCCAGCGCGGTTGTCGACATAGAATTGCTGGCCGAGCATCTCGGAGAGATGTTGCGACACGATCCGGCCGACGATGTCGGCGGGGCCGCCGGCGGCGAACGGGACCACGACGCGAACCGGCCGCGATGGATAGGCAGCTTGCCCGAGCGCGGGAGTTGCCGCCGTCGCCGCCAGCATCGCGAGTGTGTCACGGCGGGTGACTTTCATCGCACCCCCCGTCACTTGCGCGCGGTCGGCGCTCGACTGTGCGGCGCGTCGATCGTGGGTTCGAGCGGTGTCGCCCCCGTGACGCGCGCCCAGACCGCAAGCCCGGCATCGAACACCGGCAGGCCGGCCGGCGTGATGATAACCTCGATCGCTTCGAGCAGATCCTGCGCGCTGGCGCCCGCGGCGAGCGCGCGGCGCATCTGCGCCTCGATGCGCTCGTCGGTCGCGCGGACGCATACCAGGATGACGGTCTTCACGATCTCGCGGGTCCGGTCGTCGAGACCGCGCGAGTCCTGGTCGATGACGTCGCGCAGCCGTGCCACCGCGGCCCCGACCGCGGGATCGCATTGGTCAAGAATGGTGCCGCTCATGGCTGAATCCTCATTGTCGTTTGCCTTCGGTGCTGCCGGGGCCGGGAGCCCTGCCGCCGCGGCGACCTCGTTCCATGCTGCGAGCCCGGCATCGAATGCGCTCTGTCCGGCCTCAAGCAGCGTGAGTTCGATCACGGTCAGGGATTGCGCGGGTCCGGCGCCGGCCTTCAGAGACTTCTGGACGTGAGTGCGGATGATCGACGGCGCCGAGCGCGTTGCGGTGAACGCCCCTACCAGCACCAGTTCCTTGTCGGCCTCGCTGAGGGAGCGGTGCGGAATATAGTTCGCGAGCGTGATGTCGTTGACAGCTTTGAGCACCGCGAGGTCGTAGTTGGCGAGCAGCCGGTGCGAACCATGGGCGTAGCCGCGTGTTCGCACGATGTCGTTGAGATAGTCCAGCTTCTCGCGGTCGGTCGGCATTGCACTTGGTCCAGGCGGCGCGACGGAACCATAGCGCAGTCAGCGCTGCCGGCACCACACGGGAGACGGGAGCGACCAGCCTTGCTTCCAGGTCAGTGGGCGCAGGGCGGGAGTGGGCCGTCGGAAAAAATAACTCGCAGATTGCCTGTTGAACAACGGTTAATAAGCGGCGCCCGCCATCGCCAGGCCGCACGCAGATTGCATATAAGGTCACGACAATGCCGATACGCTCGGCGCGGCCCTAACGGCGCCGCAACTGAAAACGTGCACTGTGTACGCCTGCGACAGAGCCACGGACTTGGCGCGTGTCAATCATTCCCAATCAAGTCGCTCGCATGCTCGACGCAGCCACTTGCCGCAGCGGGACGGCTTGCCTTTAGGCGGTTCTGACGCCACCGTCAGGGTCCAAGTTGGGGAGGGGATGCGAATGCGACGGGCGGTTGTGCCGATCATTGCGCTTGCGACGCTGGCGATATCGGGTTTCGGCACGCCGGCCTGGGCTGCGGCCGCCACTTCGCCGGTCCAGCTTCATTATCTGTTCGGCGTTCCCATCGACTTTATCCTGTTTGCGCTGACGTTGCTCGGCGTTGCGCTGTTCCATCGTCACACGCTGCAGGTGGCGCTGACCGGGCTCGCGGCGATCACGCTCTACAAGGTGATCTTCACCGGCTTCAAGTTTGGCGCCGGCCTCGGTGGCTTCGCGCTGCACATCCACCACGAATGGGTCATCCTCGCCAACCTGTTCCTGCTGCTGATGGGCTTTGCGCTGCTGTCGCGCCATTTCGAGAAAAGCCAGATCCCGGAGGAAATGCCCGCGTTCCTGCCGGACGACTGGAAGGGCGGCTTCGCGCTGCTCATCGTCGTATTCGTGCTGTCGAGCTTCCTTGACAACATCGCAGCGGCGCTGATCGGCGGCACCATGGCGCGCCATGTCTTTCGCGGCAAGGTGCACATCGGTTATCTCGCCGGCATCGTGGCCGCATCAAACGCGGGTGGCTCGGGCAGCGTGGTCGGCGACACGACGACCACCATGATGTGGATCGACGGCGTCAGCCCGCTCTCGGTCGTCGAGGCCTATGTCGCGGCCGCCGTCGCGATGGTGATTTTCGGCATCCCCGCCGCTATGCAGCAGCATCGCTATTCGCCGATCGTCAAGGACGCGCCGCGCGGTCTGGCCGTCGATTGGACGCGGGTGTTCATCGTGGCGATGATCCTCGTTGCGGCGATCCTCGCCAATGTATTCGCCAATCTGAAGTTCCCGGTGTTGCTTGATCTCCTCCCGGTCATCGGGCTGGCGGTATGGGTCGCGATTCTGGTCACCGCGCCGCTGCGCCGGCCCGATTGGGAGGTGATGCCGGAAACCTTCAAGGGCACGATCTTCCTGCTGGCGCTGGTCACCTGCGCGTCGATGATGCCAGTCGAGCAATTGCCGCTGGCATCGTGGCAGACCGCGCTCGGCCTCGGCTTCGTCTCCGCAGTGTTCGACAACATCCCGCTCACCGCGCTCGCTTTGAAGCAGGGCGGCTACGACTGGGGCTACCTCGCTTATGCCGTCGGCTTCGGTGGTTCGATGATCTGGTTCGGCTCCTCGGCCGGTGTTGCGCTGGCCAACATGTACCCGGAGGCGAGGTCCGTCGGCCTTTGGCTGCGCCACGGCTGGCACGTTGCGATTGCCTATGTGATCGGGTTCTTCGTCATGCTCGCGGTGCTTGGCTGGAAACCTGATGTCGAGCACAAGAAACGCGTCGAAGCACCGTTGCCCGCGATCGTGTCGATCAGTTGAACTTCAGGATCGGCGAGATCGGCAGCAGCGTCAGCAGCAGGAACAACGGCATCAGAATCAGCGACGCCCAGGCCATGTAGCCAAAGAAGCTCGGCATCTTGACGCCGCGCTGCTGCGCAATCGCGTAGACCATCAGGTTCGGTGCATTGCCGATATAGCTCAGTGCGCCCATGTAGACCGCGCCCATCGAGATCGCGGCAAGCGTGCCCGCCAGCGGACCCATCAGCTTTTGCGGGTCGCCGCCGGCCAGTTCAAAAAACACGAGATAGGTCGGTGCGTTGTCGAGCAGCGCCGACAGCAGACCGGTGAGCCAGAAGTAGGCCGCCTCGTGCGGCAGGCCATCGTTGGCAGTGACTGCGGTCAAAAGAAAAGCAAACGACCCGTTGCGCCCCGCTTGCAGCATTGCCAGCACGGGGACAATGGCCGCGAATATGCCGGCGAAGAGAATCGCGACCTCTCGGATCGGTTCCCAGGTAAAGCCGTTCGCGGCGCGGTGTTCGTCCGGGGTCAGCCACAGTGACAGCCCTGCAATTGCGAGCAGCGCGGCGTCGCGGCTGACGTTTTGCAGTTCGGCCTTCGAGCCGAGGATGTCGACGGCAACCCCGGGTTTCCACATTGCTGCCCCGAGAATGCAGCCCACCACCAGCGCCAGCAGCGCGATATTGATCGTGCCGCGCACGCGAAGAGGCTCGCCTGGACGGTGCACGGAAGGACCTTCGCGCCGGGCGAGCGTGGTGTCCACGGCGGCGAACAGGCACAGCACGATCACCGCAATGATCAGAGTCTGCAGCCATAAATTCCGCGCCGGCCAGAAGAAGTCGACGCCGTGCAGGAATCCGACGAACAGGGGTGGGTCGCCGAGCGGGCTAATCGCGCCGCCGATGTTGGCCACCAGGATGATGAAGAACACCATCACGTGTACACGATACCGGCGGCCTTCGTTTGCGCGCAGCAGTGGCCGGATCAGGATCATCGCCGCGCCGGTAGTTCCTACCACGCTTGCCATGATGGTGCCTGCAGAGAGGATAGCAACGTTGCCGGGTGGTGTTCCGCGCAGGTCGCCGGTGACCAGGATGCCGCCGGCGACCGTATAGAGCGTGAACAGCACGACGATGAAGCCCAGATACTCGCCGATCAATGCGTGCACGAACGCGCTCGCCGCGGTCGTGATGCCGTAGACGATGCCAATCGGGAGGAGTGCCAGCGCCGCCCAGAGCGTGGCTATCTTGCCATAGTGGTCATGCCAGAGCTTGGGGACGAGCTGGGGGCCGGTTGCGATGGTCAGCAGCAGACCTGCGAACGGGATGGCCCACGGCCAGGACAAGCTGGAGCCGTCGAGCGCCGCAGCCTGCGCCGTCGAGGGGCAAATTGTCGGCACCAAGAACGCGGAGGCCAACACCAGAATGCGCTGATGCAGGTTCACAGGAATCTAGAACTCCGATTGCAGCGGCAGCCGCACCGACTGGCCGGTCGCCACCGCGCGTTCGATCGCAATCGTGGTCTCGAGGTTGACACGCGCCTGTTCCGGCGTGGTGTGCACGGTGGGCGCGCCGGTCGCGAGCGAGTCGAGCCAGGCGCGCGTCTCGTTGCCGAGCGGCCCCCAGAAATCGCCGACCGCCCAGTCGCCCGCGGTGTTGCTGCCGAGGAACGCCATGTTGACGCCGTGGTTCGGCACATACGCGTGCGGCACGCCCTTCTCGGAGTAGAGCAAGTGGTCGAGATGATCGTCGTCGATGATCATCGTGCCTTCCTTGCCAAGCAATTCGACACGGTCGGATTGCCCCAGCGTCGGATAGTTGGCCGGCAATGCGTAGCTGACGCCGAAATTGATCACCGCGCCGTCAGCGAAGGTTACGATCGCCCAGGTCACATCGTGTGCACCGTAGCCCGCTTCCTTGAAGATGCCGTGCTGGCCGCGCGCCACCACCTCGACCGGGCGGTTGCCCTCCAGGAACCAGCACATCAGGTCGACGTAATAGGTGAGCACGTCGAGCACCGGCGTGGCGTGCGGATCGCGCTTGAGGATCGCGAACGCCTGAGCGCGGGAATTGTAGACGCGCGCCGTGCCGCCGACGACCTTGCCAAGCCGGCCCTGCAGCATCTGCTCCTTGGCGCGCAGGAAGCACTCCTTGTAGCGGCGGCTGTAGCCGACGCGCAGGTCGCCTTTGGTCTCGCGTAGTGTTTCGAGGATCGTGTCCGCTTCACTCAGCGAGAAGCCGATCGGCTTCTCCACCAGCACCGGCTTGCCGAGCTTCAACGCGTGCAGGATCGGTGTGGTGTGCTCTTGCTCGGGGGTCGAGACGATCACCGCCGTGACGTCGGGGTGAGCGATGATCTCCTCGTTGCTGCCGGTGTAGAGGTTCGCGCCGGCCTGGTCGGCCAGCGCTTTGGCGCGCGCCGGGTCCTTGTCGGAAATCGCGAGGAACTTCACGCTGGGATGCTTGGCGGTGAGCCGCGCGCGCAATGTGCCGATCCGTCCGGCGCCGACCACGGCGATCCCGATCTTGTCCTGCTTCATGCTGCTGACCTACGCGACGCGCCCCGATGTTTGTCGTCGTTCTACGCCTTGCCACCGTGGTAATAAAGTGTGACGACATGCTGGGCCTGAGCGAAGAAAAGCCAGCGCTCGACCAACACGCCTGCGCTTGCGCTGAGCACGGCTAGCACCGCAAGGACAACTTGCGCGAAGCGAGGCATCGTTGCGAATTGCGCGAGCACCAGCAGCAGCGGCAACACGAACAGCAGAAACATCGACAGCCGCCGCAGCCGGTCGCCGTGCTGCCGAGCGATCTGGTACCCCATCTCACGCATCACGAAATTGGGCTGGGTGTGCGGCGGGTCGAGCGGACGCACGGTGCCGAATGGGCCGAGCCCTGTTGCCGCCTCGGCGGTGTGAATGCGGTCGGTGCGATCAGCCGTGTACCAATAACGCCCCTTCAGGAGCCAACCCACCATCAGCGCTATCGTTGTGACGACGAGCGCCCAGTGTGTCTCGTGCCCAAACGCCGTCAGAACACATGTCAACAACACGCCGCCGGTCGCGAGTGCGAGAACAACATAGAGCGGCGTCACCAGCGGATGGTTCCAGCTTCGGATGGTGGTCAGCGAGGCGTAGATCATGCCCGTGCACCAGAGCGTGACCAGGCACATCACGACGGCGAGCCATGCGGCGACAACGACTTGTCCAGGCCATAGCTCGCCGAACACCCAGCCGAGACCAAGCGCACCGGCCGGAAGATAGGCCGCAAGCGCCGCCACGCCTTCGCGTGACAGCCACGATGAGCGCCATTGCGATAGCGCGCGCCAAGCCCGTTCCGGCCGTCCCAGGTGCAGCGTCGAGGAGAGAAGCCCGGTGGTGATCAGCGCCAGCGCCAGGCCGAGGCCGACAAAGCCCAGCACGGGCGAACGCGGCACCAGGCCGAGCGCGACGCCAGCCGACAGCCAGATCAGCAGGCCGTAGCCGGCGCCGGTGGCCGTGGTGAAGACGATGACCGAATAGGCAGGATGCATCTCGCGCCCGGAATTTAGCGCGAGAGCGCTTTATCGACCCAAGCGAAGAACTTTTCGACCGTCGAGCCCGGGGAAACACTCATTGGCGCTTCACTGGCGTTAGCAGCGCCGTCATCGTTCCGGTCTTGGCGCGACCGCGGCGGCAGATACTTGTTCACCGGGCGGTAGCCCATGTCAGGAAGCAGGTCGTAGCCGCTGCGTTCGCGGACCAGACGCGAAACGGCGCTCTGCGGATCGCCCAGATCGCCGAAGTGCCGCGCGCCGGTCGGGCAAGCGCGCACGCAGGCCGGGATGCGGTCTTCCGGCGCCATCGTCTCGTTGTAGATGCGGTCGACGCACAGCGTGCATTTCTTCATCACGCCGTCGTCGTAGTCGTATTCGCGCGCGCCGTACGGGCAAGCCCAGGAGCAGAGCTTGCAGCCAATGCAGGTGTCGGGATTGACCAGCACGATGCCGTCGGAGGCGCGCTTGTAGGATGCGCCGGTTGGGCAGACCGTCACGCAGGCCGGCGTCTCGCAATGCAGGCACGAGCGCGGAAAATTCACCGTCCGGCTTTGCGCGCCGTCGCTCACCTCGTAGGAGTGCACGCGGTTGAGCCAGGTGCCGTGCGGGTCACGGCCGTGCGCATCCTGATCGGTGAGCGGCGCCGAATAACCGCCGGCGTTCCATTCCTTGCAGCTGGTCGCGCAGGCGTGGCAGCCGACGCAGGTGTCGAGGTCGATCACCAGCCCGAGCTTCTTTTCGGAGGGTGCCGGGAGCGAGGTCACAGCGCAGGCTCCGTGACCGGGATCGGTGAGCGTATCGGCTCGAACCGCGGGCTTGTCTCATGCCTTTCGTTCAGCGCCACCCGGCTGACGCTCACCCGCAGGTCGTACCACGCGGCCTGACCGGTGATCGGGTCGCTGTTGGAGAACCGGTAGCCGCCCTCGCGTTCCGGGAGTAGCTCGGCGATCAGGTGATTGAGCAGAAAGCCGCGCGTCGCCTCGGGCGCAGCCGGGTCGAGCGCCGCGGCGCCGCCGCGCCGTCCGATTGCGTTCCAGGTCCACACCGTATCCGGGTTGACGCCATCCATCAGCCGGATGCGGCACTTGACCCGCCCGATCGCACTCTTGATCCAGACCCAGTCGCCGTCCGCGATGCCGAGCGGATGCGCGCGCTCGCGATGCATGTAGAGGCAGTTCTCCGCCGTGATCTGGCGCAGCCACCCGTTGTGCGATCCCCACGAGTGATAGAAATGCATTGGCCGCTGCGTGACCGCGGAGAACGGAAACGCGTCGTCGTCCTCGCCCTCGAACGGCGGATACCAGAACGGGATCGGATCGAAGGTGCGCTCGATGCGCTCACGATGGGTTGCCGGCGGTGTTACCGGCCCATGGCCTCGCGCGGCGAGACGGAACTTCTGCAGGCATTCGAGATAGAGCTGGAACACAATGGGATTCGGTTCGGGGATGAAGCCCATGTGCTTGGCCCAGCCGAGATAGGCGCGGTTGGCATGCTTGTAATAGAGCTGATCCGACGCGAGTTCATGCTGGTAGAAGCAGCCTGCCTCGATGTACTGCTGGAGTTGATCGGGATTGGACGCGCCGCGCCCGTAGCTCGTTCCGCCTGCGCCGCGAAATCCGGCGAGCGAACCGATGCCGGGCGCGCGCTCGTGGTTGACGATGTAATCGGCGTAGCCGCCGGGATAGCGCGGCGTGCCGTCGTCGTTGACGAAACCGGGCAAGCCGAGGCGGGCACCCAGATCGAGCAGCACGCTCTGGAAACCGCGCACGTCGCGGTCGGGCTCCACCACCGGCTGGCGGATGGCGTCGGCCGGGCCGTCGGCGGTCGAGATCGGCCGGTCGAGCAGCGAGATGCAGTCCCAGCGCTCGAGATACGTGGTGTCGGGCAGGATCAGGTCGGCATAAGCGACCATCTCCGACGAATATGCATCGGAGTAGATGATCTTCGGGATACGGTACTCACCGGTCGCTGGATCGGTCTCGGTCAGTTGCTTCAGCACCGCCGGAACGTTCATCGACGAGTTCCAACTCATGTTAGCCATGAACAGGAACAGCACGTCGATCGGATAAGGATCGCCGTTGGCCGCGTTGCTGATGACCATGTGCATCAGCCCGTGCGCGGCGAGCGGCGCATCCCACGAATAGGCCTTGTCGAGCCGCTGCGCTCTGCCAGCAGCGTCGATCAGCAAATCCTCCGGCCCTTGCGGAAAACCGAGCGGCGCGCCCTTGAGCGTCGACCCCGCTTCGGCCGGCCGCGCGGGCCGGTTGGCTGGCGGCGTCGGCCGCGGGAACGGCGCCTTGTAACGAAAGCCACCGGGACAATCGATCGAGCCCAGTAAAATCTGCAGCAGGTGAAGCATCCGGCAAGTCTGGAAGCCGTTCGAGTGTGCCGAGATGCCGCGCATCGCGTGCATCGAGACCGGTCGGCCGATGGTCTTCTCATGCTGCCGCCCGGCGGTATCGGTCCATGGAATGTCGAGCGTGACTTGCTGCTCGAACGCAGCGTGCGCGAGCTCGCGCGCGATGCGCCTCACGGTCGCCGCCGGGACGCCCGTCTTTGCCGCGGTTGCGTCCGGCGCGTAGCTGTCGTCGAGAAAGCGTTCTGCAATCAGCGCAAAGGCCGGCCGGCCGGCGCGGCCGTCCGGCAGGCGAAACGAGCCGGTCAGGGCAGGCGCAATGTCTGCACCTGATGCGTCGACCAGAGTTCCGGAGCGCTGGTCGAACGCCAATGGCTGGCCGTCGCTGCCGCGAGCGAACAGCCCATCGTCGGCCGATTTCGCATCGTCGATCACCAGCCAATGCGCATTGGTGAAGCGGACCAGATAGTCGAGATCGATTTTCTCCGATCGCATCAACTCGTAGATCAGTGAGCCGACAAACAATCCGTCGGTGCCGGGCCGGATGCCGATCCATTCGTCGGCGATCGCGCCGTAGCCGGTGCGCACCGGGTTGACGGCGACGATCTTCACGCCCTTGGCCTTGAGCTTGCCGAGCGCGATCTTGATCGGATTGGAGCCGTGGTCTTCCGCGACGCCGAACAGCATGAAGTAGCGGGTGTGCTCCCAGTCGGGCTCGCCGAACTCCCAGAACGAGCCGCCGAATGTGTAGAGGCCCGCGGCTGCCATGTTGACCGAGCAGAAGCCGCCGTGCGCGGCATAGTTCATGGTGCCGTACTGCTGCGCGAACCAACCGGTGAGCGCCTGGCTCTGATCGCGGCCGGTGAAGAAGGCGAGCTTACGCGGGTCGCGGCGGCGTACCTCCCCGAGCCACTGCGTTGCTGTTGCCAGCGCCTCGTCCCAGGAAATTTCCGCAAACTCGCCCGAGCCGCGCGGCCCGATGCGCTTGAGCGGAGCGCGCAGCCGCGACGGCGAGGTCTGCGTCATGATGCCGGACGCGCCCTTGCCGCAGATCACGCCCTGGTTGACTGGGTGGTCGCGGTTGCCGTCGATGTAGCGGACCCGACCGTTCTTCAGGTGCACCCGGATGCCGCAGCGGCAGGCGCACATGTAGCAGGTGGTGGTCTTGATCTCGTCGGCAGCCGGCACCGACAGCGCGATCCTCGGCTCACCGCGATGCATTAGCGACATTCTCCGACGGGGCCGATTGGGAGACTATTTTTTCTCACTGGCGCCGATAGTGGCACAGCACCAGCGCCGCGGGGTAGGCGGATCGCGTGCGTTGTGGAGAAGGAAACCACGGCGGAGCCGACCAGGCCCGACGGCCTCAATGCATGGAAAATCAACGGGTTACAGCGGCTAGCCCAGATAGTCGCGCGTTTGGGCGTCACAGCGCCGTTTGCGCATCGGCCAACCAGGATCGCAAACGGCAACCGCGCCCGCCTTGCGGCGGACGCGGTTATGTTCAGCCAGGCTTGGTCGAAGCAAGCCTAGACAAAGACGAAGTCGCTGGCGTCGACCGCGGGCGCGCCCACCAGGGTGATGGTCTCGCTGATGAGCCCGTCCGCCGAGGTGATCAGCCAGTCGGTCGCGGTCTGCTGCACGAAGGTGGCGCCGGCCGCCAGGGTGCCGTAACCGGAGAAGTGCAGGCTGTCGCCGGCGGCAGCGCCGTTGCCATTGAACTCGTAGACGCTGTCGCCCTGGGCCTGGCCGGCCTGGAACACGAAGGTGTCGTTGCCGCCAAGGCCCGAGAGTTGGTCGGCGCCGTCGCCGCCGTTCAGGAAGTTGTCTCCGACGTTGCCGTAGATCACGTTGTCCTGGGCATTGCCGATCGCCGAGCTGGCAGTGCCGACATTGAGCGACAACGTTTCGATGTTGGCGGACAACACGTAGTCAGCCGTGGAGTAGACCTGATCGTTACCATCGGCGGCCGCCTCGACGATGACGTCGGATTCGTTGTCGACGATGTAGGTGTCGTCGCCGCCAAGACCGGTCATGGTATCGGAGTTGCTGCCGCCGTTGATGACGTTGGCGCCGTCGTTGCCGTTGATGGTGTTGTGGATGCCGTTGCCGGTCAGGTTGATCGCGTCCGTGCCGTCGGCATCGGTCGTCTCCAGCGTCTCGACCCAAACTCCTGACAGCATCGTCCAGCTCGTGCTGGCGCGGACCACGTCGTTGCCCTGGAAGCTGCCATCCGTCACCACATCGCCGACGTTGTCGACGATAAACACGTCATTGCCGAGGGCACCGTTCATGGTGTCGGCACCTTCGCCGCCGTCGAGGTAGTCGCTGCCGTCTTCGCCGTGCAGGGTGTCGACGCCGTCCATGCCGTACAGGGCATCGGCGCCGTCGCCGCCCCACAGGGTGTCGGCACCGCCGAAGCCCTTGAGGGTGTCGTTGCCATCGTAGCCCCTGAGCACGTTGACGCCGTCGGTGCCCCAAAAGGTATCGGCGTGGGACGAGCCGGAGAGGTTTTCGATCTGGTTGAGTTCGTCGCCTTGCGCGTCACCGCCCGAAGCCGAGTCGGTGTAGAGCAAGACGGTGACACCGGCGGACGACCCGACATAGCTTGCCGTGTCGGTGCCGGCACCGCCGTTGAGCGTGTCGGCCCCGCTGTCACCCCTGAGCATGTCGTTGCCGCCGTCGCCGAAAAGCGTGTCGGCGCCGCCGCCGCCCTTCAGCGTGTCGTTGCCGCTCAGACCGGCGATCACGTTGTTGTTGTTGTCGCCGATGATGAGGTCGGCGTAGGAAGACCCGTTGACGTTTTCGATGTTGGCGTAGGTGTCGCCTTCGGCCGTACCGCCAAATCCATCGCCGCCTACCAGGTCGACGGTGACGCCCGAGGATGAAATCGCTGTACTGCACCGTGTCGCTGTCAGCGCCGCCGTTCATTTGGTCGGCACCGTTGCCGCCGATCAGCAGATCGTTGCCGCTGCCGCCATTGAGATAGTCGTCGTCGTCGCCGCCGTAGAGCGTGTCGGCGCCGCCGTGACCCCAGATGAAGTCGTCTCCATCGTAGCCGTAGATCACATCAGCGCCCTCGGTAACGCCGTCTAGAGCACTTTCATAATTCGTGGCGATAGCCTTGGTTGGCGAGGTAGTTTGCGCATTCTTGCGGTCTGACCTCGGTGAGGACTTCAGCAATCGCTGCGATCAGAGCTTCGACGGTTCTGGCGGCGGCCTTTCGCAGCAGGGCTTTGAGCTTGGCGAAGAACTGCTCGATCGGATTGAAGTCGGGACTGTAGGGCGGCAAGTAGCGCAACTCGGCGCCTGCGGCTTCGATCGCTTCGCGGACGCCGGCGACCTTGTGGCTTGCAAGGTTATCCATCACCACGATATCGCCAGGCTTAAGGATCGGGACGACGAACTGTTCGACATAAGCGCGAAAGCTTTCCCCATCCATCGGTCCGTCCAGCACACAGGGCGCGGCGACCTCGCCGAGCCGCAGTGCGGCAACGAAGGTCGTCGTTTTCCAATGTCCCCACGGCACGCTGCAAACGAGGCGCTCGCCGCGCGGACAGCGGCCGTAGCGGCGCGCCATGTCGGTCGCCGCACCGGTTTCGTCGATAAAGACGAGGCGTTCCGACTTCAGTTCGGGCTGGTTCGCACGCCACCGATCGCGGGCCTCGGCGACATCCGGCCGATCCTGTTCGGAAGCGCGCAGTGACTTTTTTTGAGCGGCAATTTGAGAAACTTCAGCCTGTTCCACAGGCAGCCGATGCTGACCTTGACCTTGCATTCGTCCGCAAGCCAGACCTGCAGCTCCTCGAGCGTCGCATCCGGATGAGCCGCCACGCGGGCGCGAATGGCTTCGTCGTGAGGTGCGAGCTTCGGCTTGCGTCCCGCTCGGCCCAAACGCGCCGTCGTCTCACCGGTCGTTCGCCGACGGCCAACGACCTTGGACACGTAGGATACGCTGACCAGAAGCACCCGCGCCGTCGCACAGACACGCGTTCCTGCATCGACCGTCGCAATCACGCGTTCACGCAGATCCTGGGAATAGGGCTTGCCCATCGGCGATTCTCGCAGCCATTGGCACCGCTACCCAGAATCACAAATCAGCCCCGTTGGGTATCCATCCAATTCCGCAAAACGTGAAAATGCTCTAGCGCGTCGAGGATGTCGGAATTGTCGGTTCCAAAGACATAGTTAGGCATGGGCTTGTCCTCTTTGTCAGAGTTGTCACCGGCTGTGCCGTGCCGCCTACCCCAGGCATTGGCCGATCGCCCGGAGAGATGGGGCCGACAGGACCTTGCCTCGTCAGTTGGTCAGCCGGCCGCCGCTTCCGGTTCAACAGCGCAAGCATGTATTTTTGAGAATGTGTGAGTTCCATCCACGTGGGCGCGGATGCGGGCCTATCGTCGCAGTTCCCCAGGGGAACTCGAAAAAACTTGCTCTAATTGCTTCGCCCGAAGTTCAGCAGCGATTTCGCCCAGTCCAGTCCGGCGGATTGCTCTTCTTGATGCGGCGGCCTTCCTTGACGAGTTCCTTGATGGCGCCGGCGATCGGCAGCGAGAGGCCGGCCTTGTCGGCCATCTTGATCACGATCTGCATGTCTTTGAGCGCCCAGGTGAAGGAAACGTTCTCCCAGTTCTTCAGCGCATCGGAGGCGCCGGAGCTGATCAGCAGTGCGTCGCGCAGCTTCACAAGGTCCATGCCGTTCGCCTCGCTGAGCCGGCCGGCCTCGATCAGCGCGACGCCGTTGACCCAGAGCAGGAAATTGTTGAGTGCCTTGCCGAACTGGCCGGCGCCGATGTCGCCGAGGTGAGCGATATCGGAGCAGAACGCGCTGTAGATCGGCTTGCCGCGCTCGAACACCTCTGCGCTGCCGCCGCACAATGTGAGCATCGTGCCCTCGTCGGCGGCGCGCGCGCCGCGGCAGATCGGCGCATCGAGCAGCTCGACGCCTTTCTCCTTCGCGCGCGCGGCGAGCATCTTGACGTGGTCCGGCGTGCAGGTCGACGACACCGCGATCACCGAGCCTGGGCCCATCGTTTGCAGCAGACCGTTCTGGTCGAGCATGACCGCGGCGGCTTCATCGTCGTAGCCGACTGCGATGATGACAAAACGCGCGGCTCTGCCGACTTCGGCGGGCAATTTGACCGTCGTTGCGCCGGCGGCCTTCGCAGCGTCGAGCGCCTTCGCGTCGATGTCTTGCGCGATCACCGCGTAGCCATGCTTGATGAGATGCTGGGTGATGGCCAAGCCCATGCGGCCGGTGCCGACGACGCCGATCAGTTCCTTGTCCGCCATGGTCCCTCGCCTTTCTCGTCATGCATGTTAGGTGGACCCGATGACGCACGCCAGTCATCGAGCGTGCGCGGCACTTGCCTCCAAGGGTCGCCGCCTGCAAACTTGGACACCGCACAGATGGGGAGGACGTGATATGCAGCGCGAGCATCACGTGGGTCGAAGGCAAGCAATGATCGCGGCTGCCGTAATCGGCCTCGCTGCCGCCGCGTTCGGCGCGGCGTCGGCGCAATCCAACTTTCCGAACAGGCCCATCAAGGTCGTCGTCGGATTTGCGGCCGGCGGGCCTTCCGACCTGATCGCGCGCGTGGTTGGCACCAAGACCGGCGAAATCCTCGGCACGCAGGTCGTCATCGAAAACAAGACCGGGGCCGGCGGTATCCTCGCGACCGAGTCCGTGGTCCGCTCCGACCCCGACGGCTATACGCTGCTCAACACTCCGCTTTCCAACGCCGTCAACGAATCGATGGCGAAGGGCACGCGCTACTCGATCGGCAAGGACTTCATCGCGGTCGGTCCGCAGGCCGAGACCGCCAACATCCTTGTCGTGCACCCGTCGCTCGGCGTGAAAAGCGTTGCTGATCTCGTCAAGCTCGCGAAGTCCAAGCCTGGCGAGGTGCAATACGCCACGGCCGGACGCGGCACGGCGACGCACCTCAACAGCGAATTGTTCGACATGGTCGCCGGCATCAAGACCACACCGGTGCATTACCGGGGCGGTGCCGCCACCGTGAAGGATCTGTTGTCCGGCCAGGTGAAGATGATGTTTTCCTCGATCGCGCCGGTCCAGGAGCACGTGAAAAATGGCAGCCTGATCGGGCTTGCGACCACGGGACCGAAGCGCGACCCGGCGTTTCCTGATCTTCCGACCGTCGCCGAGTCTGGCTTTCCCGGCTTCAACGTACGGCTCTGGATCGGCTTGGCGGCGCCTGCAGGTACGCCGGCCGCAATCATCAAGGTGCTGGACGAGGCCAATCGCAAGGCGCTGCAGGCTCCAGAAATCCAGAAGGCGCTCGCCGCCCAGGGCTTTGCGCCGATCATCGGCAGCGCGCAGGAGTTCGACGCCTTCTACCGGTCGGAACGCGACAAGTGGGCCAAGGTCATCAAGTCCACCGGTATGGACAAGGAATAGCGCGAGCAACTTTGAGCGGTGACGCTCGCCGCCGTGGGCGATGGAGAAAGTATTGCTGGCTCGCACCGGATCGATGCGCGCGCGCTTGGCGATGTACAACGCCAATGCGCTCAAGATCGGCATGTTCGGCGCCAACTGCTCGTCAGGGCGCACCGCGACAAAAGTACCGGAGCGCTGGTCGGCGAGCTGGCAGGATTGCGTCAAGCTCGCCAGGATGGCGGACGATGCCGGCATCGACTTTATGCTGCCAATCGGGCGCTGGAAGGGCTACGGCGGCGACACCGATTTCCATGGCACCACGCTTGAGACCATGACCTGGGCGTGCGGACTGCTGGCCGCGACCAAGCACATCACGGTGTTCGGCACCGTCCACGCGCCGCTGTTCAACCCGATCATCGCCGCCAAGGAGTTCGTCACCGCCGACCAGGTCGGCGAAGGTCGGTTCGGCTTGAACATCGTCGCCGGCTGGAACGAGGGCGAGTTCGAGATGTTTGGCGTGGCGCAACGCGACCACGAGACGCGCTACGAATACGCCACCGAATGGATCGACGCGGTCAAGCGCGCCTGGTCGGAGCCGGGCACGTTCGATTTCGAAGGCCGTTTCCTCAAGCTCAAGGGTGTGCGCGCGTTTCCGAAGCCGTACGGCGAGACCCGGCCGCTCATCATGAACGCGGGCTCCTCCGGCACCGGACAGGCCTTCGCACTGCGCAACTGCGATGCGTTCTTCACCGCGACATCGGACATCCGGGCCTCGCTCGAGGCTGCGACGAAGAAAGTTCATGAGGTGAAAGAGCAGGCGCGCGCGATCGGCCGCGAGGTCGAGGTCTACACCGTCGGCCAGGCAATATGCCGGCCGACCCAGAAGGAGGCCGAGGAGTACCACCACTACGCCAACGTGGAGAGCGCCGACTGGGGCGCTGTTGAGCAGATGCTGGCGTTGCGCAACATCACGCGAACAAACACCTCGTCCGAAGACTACGAGGCAAAGTGCAAGTTTTTCGCCTCTATCTCGATTGGCGGTTTCCCCTATGTCGGGACACCCGACAAGGTGGCGGAAGAACTCGCGATCGTCGGCAAAGCAGGCCTGCGTGGCGTCGCGCTGTCGTTCGTCAATTATCTCGACGACCTGCCGTATTTCCGCGACGAGGTGCTGCCGCGGCTCGAGCGCATGGGACTGCGCGAGCCTCGCTCCGTCAACTGAGGCAGGCCTTCAGGAACGCGAGCATCTGCGGTCCGGCGAGCGCCGTCGCCTTCGGGTTCACGTCGGGCTCCTTGCGGTGCATGAAACCGTGCTCAGCAACGGGGTAATACTGCACGGTCGTCGGGGCGCCGCGCTTGAGCAGCGTGGCGTTGAGCGTCGTGTAGGTTTCTGGGCTCGAAACGTGATCCTTGCCCGGCTGCAGAATATGGACCGGGCATTCGATCTGCGCCGACAGCGCGACCGCATCGAGCCCCTGGTTGGCAAGCCGCGGACTTTCGATCGACGGGTAGGCTGCGGTGCACGCCTTGATGCGCCTGTCCTTGGCGCAGAGCAGCAGCGCGAACCGTCCGCCGATGCAGAAACCGGCGGTGCCGATCGCGCCAAGCCCGAGTTCACCGAGCATGAAGCCGGTCCACTCGTCCAGCATCGCGGCGACGCCGGCGTCGGTCAGGGTGCGCGCCCGCTTGATGCATTCCTGATAGTCGGTCGTTAGCGGTAGACCCGAGTTGATGTCCCAGACCGCGGCGGTCAGCCCATTGTTCGCCAGCATGTCGGCGTAGCCGCGCGCGAACTCGTTGATGCCGAAGATGGTCGGCAGGACCAGCACGCCCGCGCGCGCCGGAGCCTCGGGCTGCGCCAGATATCCGAACCGCTGCGGGCCTGAAAAACGCTGCGTCTTGATCGCCATGGTATCCGTGTTCGGTGGGTGATGGGTTGAACTATTCAGCAGCGACCGGCCGGCCAATCGCGGCGTTGACCGCAGGTATGACCTTCTCCGCCATCAGCTCCATCGAGCGGCGGCTCAGCGCCGGGTCGGTCCAATCCTTGCCGCAGTAGAGCAGGGTGCCGAAGTCGCCGATCGTCTCGCGCATCGCCAGGATCTGGTCGACCACGTGGTTCACGGTGCCGCGGATCACCAGGTTGTCGATCACGTAGTCGAGCGTGATGTCGTCATCGCGCATGTCGGGCTGGCTCTTGAAGCCGGCAAAGCGCTTGAAGCGCGCGAGCTTGGCGAACAGCTGTTTCATGTAGAAATGGTATGGGCTCTTCGGGTCGGCGCCGCCGTAGCTCTGCGCGGTTTTCTCATCGTCCGCGACGAAGATCGAGCGCGCCACCCGCCAGATCGTGCGGTCGGCGGGTGGCCGCCCTCCGCGGCGCCTTTCGAATAGTTTGTCCAATGGTTGGCGATCCGATTGACGTGCAGAAGGTTCGACGAAACCGGGCCCCAGCCGCGCTTGCCGAGCGCAATCAGCCCCTTGGAATCCGGGTCGGACGCGGTGCCGACGATCGGTGGGTGCGGCTTCTGATAAGGCTTCACGATGCTGCCGACACCGACCTCCGGCCACAGTGTCTTTTCCGTCGTGATCGTCCAGTACTTGCCCTTGATGTTGTAGGGCGGCTCGCTGGCCCAGATCGCCAGCACTTGGTCGATCGCCTCGACGAACATCTCTTGCCGGTTCTGGTCGAGGATGCCGAGCGCCTCGGCGTCCGAGCGCAGGATGCCGGCGCCGATCCCCATGATGAAGCGGCCTTCGAACAGGTTGTCGAGCATCGCCGCGTTGGAGGCGATGATCGCCGGATGACTGTGCGGCAGGTTGATGACCGCGGTGCCGACCTTGATTTGTTTCGTAGCGCCAAGGAGCGTGGCGATGAACATCATGCTGTTGGGGATGTTCTCCACCTCGTCGGTGAGGTGCTCGCCGCAATAGGCTTCGCTGTAGCCGAGCTGGTCGGCCAGGATGAAGGCCTCGCGATCCTCCTTGAGTGTCTCGGCATAGTTGCGCCCCTGCGGATGCACGGGCATGGTGAAAAAACCAAGTTTCATTTCAACTCCAGGGCAATGGCGGACGTTTTTCGAAGGTAAGTTGCGTCCTGACCAAGGGGCTGTCAACGCGGGCTGGCGCATTGCTGCGGAAAGCAGCATAGAGACGTGAGCGCAATGGCTTCACAAGACACGGGAGACGAAATGAGCGGTTACAAGGGCATGGAACCTCGAGAGCGTCAGCAGAACGCCGTCGCGGCAAAGAAGGCGATGCTGGAAAAGTTTCGCGCAGCGTCCGAAGATCCTGCCGCCGCCACGCGGGCGAGTACGAGGGCGGCAGTGAACGAGGCTCGCTTGGTCCGCGCGGCCGAACGTACTGCCGCCAAGGTAAGACTTGAGGCCGAACGGTTAGAGCAAGCAGCGCGCGCGGCCGAGGTCGTTGCGCACACCGAACGCGAAGCAAAGCAAGCTGAGCTTCTCATCGCGGCCGAGAAGGCCGAGCGTCAGGCGGCGCTGGAGGCCGAGCAAAAAACCGCACGGGATGCCCGATACGCCGCACGCAAGGCAGCGAAAAAGGTACGGCGGCGAGGCTATTGAGACCGGATCCGTTTCCAGAGTCAGTCCTTAGGGCCTGGATCCTGTATCTAGGCGGTATCAAACTCGCGCCTAGCCGTTCGAACTATCCAGGTCGAATTGATGCACCACGCTTGGTTGGATCACCTTGGCGCGGTGAGCTTGGATCCGGCTGCTGCGGCGGACATCAAGCTGACGCGTCGTCCAGAAGACCTGTCAGATCCGCCCGCCGGTACGGCATCGGGATGTAGTGATTGCCGGATCGCACCATCGGCCGTGGCGCCAGCAAGACACCAATCAAACGTTCCCGCAAAGCCTTTGGAGAAACTGGCTTTACCAGAATTTCGTGAACACCGAGGCGAACCGCGGCTGCCACGCGCGATCTCAAACCAAGCTCGGTGAGCATGATAATCGGTAGACTGGCTGCTGGAAAAATGCCGGGAGAACGTATGACGCGAGTCACCTCCGGCCCATTTAGAACCGGCAGATCCCAGTCCAAGATAAGCACATCGGGGCTGACTCTCGCGATCAGATCGAGCACGGCAGCGCCATCGCTTGCCTCATAAATTGTCCGCACGCCTGAATTGATCAACATCGTGCGAGTCAGCCTGCGCGTATACGCGTTGCGTTCTGCGAGCAGGATGACTGCTTTTTCGATCGCTGCGTCAGTGCGGTTGGAGGACATTGGCAAACCAAATCGATCTATTTCGTCAAGTGTACGATAATGCCTCCCCATTGTTTCAGCCCGATCGCCGAACAGGACGCGACAGTCTGATTGAAATCCAAGTTGACGTGGCCGTTGGTCGTGAACTGGTTCATGACGAACTTCGAACACTTCGCGTTGCTGCTCGAAGTGTTTCCATCGGTTACGACATTGGAGTTTCCAAGATAGACCAGGCCATCGGCGCTGAAGCTGGCGCCGGGACCCCATTTGTTGTCGACGTCCTTTGTCAGCTTTGGATCGAGATACAGCGACACGCCCTGCCAGGGGTTGCCGCCTTCGATCGGCGGCGCCAACGTGAGACTGCCCTGTTTCCCTGCGCCGTTCGGGAACTCGACCTTGCTCGAAAACGAATTGTTCCCGGTCATCACGATGGCCATTCTGGCAATCGTCAAGGACGCACCGTCATCGATGATAAGGCTACCGTTCTCGATGACAATCAATGCGTCCGAGCTGGGCATGCTGCCGTTCAGCAGGCCCGATCCCGAGAGGGTGAGGTCGCCGCAGATGTGGTGTTCGGTTCGACCATTGATGGTGACCGACTTGATGGCGGCGCCCGTTGGCATCACGCCTGGGGTCCAGGTCGCACCCGGCCGGGAGGTTCCGCATTGCGCGGTAATGTTGGTTGCAAGTTGCGCGTAGATGTCCGGCACGGTCATCGAATTGGGTTTTGGATTGCCGCATCCGGAGGCCGAGCCCCCCGAAATCGCCTTGGTCAGCGATCCATCGTGACCATTGCAGTCGATCGAGGTGTTGGACCGTATCGAGCAACCGGAGAGATTGACGATCGGTGCGCCGTTGAGCGAGAGCGCCACGTGCGACGGCGGCTGTCCGCGGTCCAGCGTGAGAATGCATGAATTGTCCGGCTCGCTGGCGGTCGCGCTGGCCGTAACTTTCACGTTGAGCTTCGGAATCTGGATCAGCCCCAGAAATACCGTCGGAATCGCAACGGAAGCAGTCCCTCGATAAAGCTGACCGGAATCCTGTACGAAGGTTTTGGTGACTGCCAAGCCATTGGCCAGCGCGGCCTTGAAGTTGGCGTCAAAATTATCAGCGGCGATTTGGTTCCAGGTGGAGGAGCCTTCCTTGGCGGCGGCCAGCAGCGCCGAATCCAGCGCCCCCTGCAATTTGGATCGAATGTTGTTGGCGCGGGAATAGTCGATCGCCGCTCCAACTGCGGTCATGACGGGGATCAGCGAGAGCGCAACAACCGGCGCAATCATTCCTGCGGTGTCGTCGCGAAATCCGGCAAACAGACGCTTCGCGTCAAAAGGAAAGGTCCTAGAGCACTTTCATAATTCGTGGCGATAGCCTTGGTTGGCGAGGTAGTTTGCGCATTCTTGCGGTCTGACCTCGGTGAGGACTTCAGCAATCGCTGCGATCAGAGCTTCGACGGTTCTGGCGGCGGCCTTTCGCAGCAGGGCTTTGAGCTTGGCGAAGAACTGCTCGATCGGATTGAAGTCGGGACTGTAGGGCGGCAAGTAGCGCAACTCGGCGCCTGCGGCTTCGATCGCTTCGCGGACGCCGGCGACCTTGTGGCTTGCAAGGTTATCCATCACCACGATATCGCCAGGCTTAAGGATCGGGACGACGAACTGTTCGACATAAGCGCGAAAGCTTTCCCCATCCATCGGTCCGTCCAGCACACAGGGCGCGGCGACCTCGCCGAGCCGCAGTGCGGCAACGAAGGTCGTCGTTTTCCAATGTCCCCACGGCACGCTGCAAACGAGGCGCTCGCCGCGCGGACAGCGGCCGTAGCGGCGCGCCATGTCGGTCGCCGCACCGGTTTCGTCGATAAAGACGAGGCGTTCCGACTTCAGTTCGGGCTGGTTCGCACGCCACCGATCGCGGGCCTCGGCGACATCCGGCCGATCCTGTTCGGAAGCGCGCAGTGACTTTTTTTGAGCGGCAATTTGAGAAACTTCAGCCTGTTCCACAGGCAGCCGATGCTGACCTTGACCTTGCATTCGTCCGCAAGCCAGACCTGCAGCTCCTCGAGCGTCGCATCCGGATGAGCCGCCACGCGGGCGCGAATGGCTTCGTCGTGAGGTGCGAGCTTCGGCTTGCGTCCCGCTCGGCCCAAACGCGCCGTCGTCTCACCGGTCGTTCGCCGACGGCCAACGACCTTGGACACGTAGGATACGCTGACCAGAAGCACCCGCGCCGTCGCACAGACACGCGTTCCTGCATCGACCGTCGCAATCACGCGTTCACGCAGATCCTGGGAATAGGGCTTGCCCATCGGCGATTCTCGCAGCCATTGGCACCGCTACCCAGAATCACAAATCAGCCCCGTTGGGTATCCATCCGATTCCGCAAAACGTGAAAATGCTCTAGACAATTTAACCCCCTAGCCATTCTGGCGGGGAGGAAGAGACCCGGCGCGCCCTGCTGAACAACTAAGCTATTCGCCCGGATTGTTTCAAAATGTGATTTTAAATCGATCCTTATTCGACGCTTCTGTCACAAAGCATAGATTTTATCGTACCAAAATCGCCTTAGGTTGTTCGATTTGTGTCCTGAAAAATTTGCCGCGCATCCTCGCGGAGTCGTTCCAAAGCGTTAAGGCGCGATTGATCAGATCCAAGACTCACAAACTCCACGCCCACTTCCCCGCCGAGTCTCCAGACGACCCGGCACTCTTGCCGAGTTACCTTGTCGCTCACAATGACAAGGCAAAATCGATCGGGGATGTCGCTGTTGTTTACGAACAACCTGGCTCCCCGGTCTGAAATGTCGATGATCGTGCACTCCTGTGACGTTGTCGTTGCTGCAACGTCAGTTTGAATGCGTGCAACTCGGTTTGTAAGAAGCCGCTGATGCTTACGTCGTTCGCCGAACATGTGCGCGCCCTGCTGATAACAATATTCTTGAGACGGATGCCTAAGCGCGCTTAAAACATGCATAAATTGAAGACGCCTAGTTTCATCAAAGTTTTCTGAACGACGATACCGGTGTTATTCCAGCCCGTACACACGCGTCGGATTCAGGGTCTAGTCGCTCGAACTGTCCAGTTCGAATTGATGCACGACGCTCGGCTGGATGACCTTGGCGTGAATTGTCAGCAGCACGAGCTGCGCGTCGAGGCCTTCGGGCTTGTCCAGCGCCACCTCGATCCGCCGCTCAACTGCGTGCGTAAGGTCGATGTCGTTGGCGCCCGCGAACGCCTCGGCGCCGATCATGCAGTAGGCGAGGATTTCCGCTGCAGCACGATAAGACTGCGGCGCGGGCTCGGGGCCGATGGCGTGATCCTTGAGCAGCGCGACCGCGGTGAGCTTGACCGCCTCGGGGACCAGTCGCGGGTGCACGTCGACCGAGCGCAGCGCCTGGTCGAGCTGCCGCAGGTCGGCGGAGCGGCCGAAGATGCCGAACAGGCCGAGCGAGGACCGGGAGCGCGCCATCTCACCACCAGCGCAAGAGTAGAGCGGGATACCACAGTGTCGGCGACAGATAGTCGAACAACATGATCATCAGGCCGAGCCCGGCGGCGGCGTAACCCAGAGCGAGCTTCCAACTGTAGCCTCCCCAGACCAGCAGGTAGAGCGCGATGAAGGCGGGCAAGGCGACGTGTTGGCCGAGCAACACCGTCACCACCACGATGCCGATCAGCCAGGCGAAGAAATTGAACGTGCGGGTCAACTCCACCGACCGGGCGCCGGCCCAAATCCCTGCTTCGGGACCTGCCGGCGCCAGCCGGATCGTCCGCCAGTCGAAGTACACGGCGAAGGCTGCCAGCAGCAGCGCCGGAATGCTGAATGCCAGCGGGAATAGTCGCACCGTCGGCGGCCATGCGAACGCAACGGCGATCGCGTAGATCAGCACGGCACAGAACGCCAGCGCGAGGCCGAGCGACAGCCGGGGATCGCCCGCTTCGGCGTCGGACACTTCGACGATCGTGGTGTCCTGCTTTAGCCGGATGTGCGAGCGCACCGCATAGAAGACGGTGATGACGATGGCGGCAAGAATCACCAGGCAGATCGGCCGTAGAATGAAGCCCAGGCCGTAGGCTTGCATGCTGATATGGAGCGAGTTCTCCATGATCCGACCCAGGATGAAGCCAAGGATCAGTGGCGCGCGCGGCCAGCCGGCCCGCTTCATCACCAGCCCGACGACGCCGAACACCAGGAGCGTGATCCAGTCGCCGATGTTGTTGCCCGCGGTCCAGGCGCCGATCAGCACGAAGAAGGTGATGCCGGGCAGGATCAGGTTGGCCGGGATGAAGATGATCTTCTGCAGCTGATTGGCCCAGGCCATCAGCAGGATCGCGCCGATGATGTTGGCGAAGATCAGCGTCCACATCATGCTGAAGGTGATGTGGAGCTTGGTGGTGAGCATCTCCGGTCCGGGGGTGAGGCCCTGGATCAGGAAGGCGCCGAGCAGGATCGCCATCGCGGCGCTGCCCGGGATGCCGAACGCGACCGTCGGAACGAGGTCGCCGCCTTTCACCGAATTGTTGGCGGCTTCGGGGGCGATCACGCCGCGCACGTCGCCTTTGCCGAACTGGGATTTGTCCTTGGCGCTCTGCACCGCGTGGCCATAGGCCACCCAGTCGGCGATGGTCGGGCCGAGCGCCGGCAGGATGCCGATGTAGATGCCGATCAGCGATGAGCGCAGCAGCAGCCACCAATGCACGAAGCAATCCCTCACGCCGTCCATGATGCCGCCGGAAATCTTGGCCCGCGGAACGTCCGAGATCGAGCGGTTGGCGACCGCGAGCGCGACCAACTCGGGAAGCGAGAACAGGCCAAGCACCACTGGCACCAGTGGCAGGCCGTCGAGCAGGTACGTGCTGTTGAGCCAGTAGCGTGGGATCGCGATCTGCTCCGCATAGCCAATCTGCGAGAGCAGGAGGCCGAGGCCCGCAACCGTCATGCCTTTGAGCACCGAGCGGCCGCTCAGCGACCCGACCATAGTGAGGCCGAGCAGGCCGAGCATGAAGAATTCCGGCTTGGCGAACGAGAGCACCAGCGGCTGCACGATCGGAACCGAGAGACCCATGAACAGGCCGCCGAGCACGCCGCCGATCGCCGAGCAGGTGAACGCGGCGCCGAACGCGCGGCCGGCTTCGCCGCGCTTCGCCATCGGGTAGCCGTCGAGCACCGTGGCCTGCGCCGCCGCTCCCGCTGGTACCCCGATCAGGATCGCGGTCACGCTGTCGCTGGTGGTGGTGACGGCGTACATGCCGAGCAGGAAGGAAAACGCCGAAATCGGATCCATGCCGAAGGTGAACGGCAGCAGGATCGCCATGCCGGTCAGACCGGACAGGCCAGGCACGGCGCCGAAATAGAGTCCGAGCGCGATGCCGAGGAACAGGTAACCCACGGCAGGCCATTGCACGGCGGCGATCAGCCCGGCGATGGCGGCATCGAGCATGATCAGGGTCTGCCGCGGGCCGGCCGGTTATCGCTTGGCGAGATTGTTTCCGTAGTCCTTCAGGAAGGACCGGATGTCAGGTCCCACGTTAGCAAGGCCTGCCATAATGGCCTCGCCATCCAGGCCGGAGACCAGAACAGGATCGGAGCGCACCGCCTTGGCGTAGTCCTTGACGAAGTTCTGGTCCTTCCACAGCGACTCGATCGCGGCGCGCATGATGGCGACCGCTTCCTTGTTGGCTTTCGGGGGCATGAAAAAGGTGCGGAACATCGCGGTCTGCGCATCGATCGCGGCACGCATCGCCTGGTAGGGCACGCCGGATGGTTTCTTGCCGGAGTTCACGGCCGCGAAATATTCCTCGAAGGTCTGAATCTCCGGCACTGCGGGACTGCGCGGATAACCGTCCTTCCCGGGCGGCGCGACCTGCCACAGCGGAATGACGATGCCTTGCTTCATCATCGTCGGCTCGATCGAGGCGCGCCAGCCGGGTAGCGATGAGTTGGCGAGCTGCCCTTCGTTTTGCAGGATCGCCGTCTCGACCTCCTTCAGTCCCTTGTAGCCGCTCACCGCCTTGAACTTGACGCCCAGTATGTCGAGCGCGATCGCCTGATGGATGGTGTTGGTGTTGTGGGTGTCGAGCGACAGCGCCTTGAAGTCCTTCGCCTTCATCAAGTCGGCTGCCGCGCTAATGCCAGGCGGGGTGTCCTTGCGGATGTAGACTACGACCGGGTTCTGCACGCCGGCGAGCAATGCGAATTCGGAGAAGCGAACCCGCATGCCGGGATCACCGAGTAATTCGGCGATCGGGTTCCAGGTGAAGAAGCCGAACGTCTCGCCGTCGGGCCTGGCGATCTCGCCGAGGAAGTTCGAGCCGATCATGCCGCCGGCGCCGCCCATGTTCTTGACGATGACGGTGGGCTTGCCCGGGATGTGCGCCGGAAGATGGTGCGCGATGATGCGGCCTTCGATGTCGGTGGGCCCGCCCGCCGGGTAGTTGATGATCATCGTCACCGTCTTGCCCTTGTAGAGCTGGGCGACGGCGCTGCCCGGAAGCGCGGCTGCAAACGCAGCAAGGCCGACGATCAAAGTGCGGCGCAACATGGGGAAGCCTCCGATGATGTCGGCTGCTCTTCAGGGCAGCTCGAACGATAAACACTAACAGTCACGGCTGGGTGCGCAAAGGCCGCGAGGACCCTGCGACGAGAAGTCCTCAAAGTGCTTTGCTATTTCTTGCGTTGGTCAGTCAGCATGGTGCCGAGCTTGAACGGTTCGTAGGTCGGCTTGTAGGCCTTCTCGTCGAGGAACTGACGCAGGCCGGTGTTGTAGGAGTCTTCCTTGTCTGCCGCCCGGATCGCCTGTCCCTTTGCGGCCAGGTACTCATAGGATTGCGCCACATCCATGGTGCGGCAGTGGCGGATGGCGTGCTTGGTGGCACGCAGAACCGCCGGACTCTTCTTCATCAGCCGTTCGGCGAGATCGATGATGGCGTCTTCGAGGTCCTTGAGCGGCACCGCATAGTTGATCATGCCGATCCGCGCTGCCTCCTTGCCGTCGAACGGATCGCCGAGGCAGGCGTAGTAAAGCGCGTGACGCGGCAGCACCGCGTCGGCCACCGCCTTGGAGACTAGCGCGCCCGGCAATATGCCCCAGTTGACTTCGGACAGCGAGAACGTGGCGTTCTCGGCGGCGATCGCGAAGTCGCAGGCGAGCAGCTGCATGAATGCGCCGCCGACGCAATAACCATGCACCATGGCAATGGTCGGCTTGTCGTACTGGTAGAGCCGCTCCCAGCGCCAGCGGTTTGCTGCGGATGCAGCCTTTTTCTTTTCCTCCGGATTACGTTCCAGCTCGCGGAAGAACTTCTGCAGGTCCTGGCCAGCGCTGAAGTTGCCGCCTTCGCCGGTGACGACGACGACCTTCACATCGTCATCGGTCTCGAGCCGGCGCAGCGCATCGTCCATGTCGTAGTGGAGCTGTGGGCTCATGGCGTTGCGCTTGTCCGGGCGGTTGAGCGCCGTCCAGGCGATGCCGTCGCGGATTCGGACGTTTACGAACTCATACTTGTATTCGGCCATCAGTCGTTCCTCCGGTGTTTGAGTTGCGCCAGCTGGACCGGCGCGCGTGTCGTCGTTCGGATGTCACCCGTACGTACGCAGGACGTGGCGGGCGAGAGTCATCTTGAGAATCTCGATCGGACCCTCGGTGATCATCATGCTGCGCTGGTCTCTCCACATCTTCTCAATCGGCAGGTCGGTGGCGAGCCCCATGCCGCCGTGGATTTCCATGCAGCGGTCGGCGGCCACGAACGACTGCGTGTCTCCGAAAATCTTCGCCATATAGGCTTCGGTGCGGATGTCGCGGCCCTGGTCGTATTTCCACGCTGCGTCGTAGACCATCAGCCGGAGCTGATGCAGCTCCATGTAGCTGTCGACCAGCATCCATTGCACGGCCTGACGTTCGGCCAGCGGCTTGCCGAAGGTGACGCGCTGCTTGGCATACCCGGCGCCGAGCTCCAGGCAGCGCTCGATCACGCCGATGCCGCGCGCGCCGTGCCGCAGCCGGCCCAGGTTGATCCAGTTCTGCGCATACTTGAAGCCGTCGCCTTCTTCGCCGATGAGATCCTCGACTGGAACTTTGACGTTCTCGAAGGCGATCTCCCAGGGCCGGTCGTCGATCACCAGCTCCTGCGACCGGATCAGCTTCACCCCAGGAGTTTTCATGTTGACGATGAAGGCGGAGATGCCGCCGCGCGATCCCTTGCTGCGATCGGTCGCCGCGATCAGCTGGGCATAGTCGGCTTCGTCGGCGGCGGTGATGAACCGCTTCATGCCGTTGACGATGTAGTGGTCGCCGTGTCGCACCGCAGTGGTGCGCATCGCCCCGGGGTCGCCGCCGGCGTCGGGCTCGGTCTGCGCCAGGCACCACTTGAGCTCGCCGCGGATCGTCGGCAGCAGGTACTGCTTCTTCTGCTCGTCGTTGAGGTGATAGAGCATCGGACTGACGTACGGGCCGAACACGTCACGGCCGCGCGTCGGCAGCAGGATGCTGCGCGCGAGCTCCGCCCAGACGATCACCTTGGCGAGCAGACCGAGCCCCTGGCCGCCGTATTCGACCGGCACGTCGTAACCGTTCAATCCCAGCGCCTTGGCTTTGTTCTCCAGGTCCGCCCGTACCTCCGGCTTGAGCTTATTATCATCGCGGCCCGATCGTTCGATCGGGATCATCTCCTTATCGACGAACCGGCGCACCGTGTCCTTGAGCATCCGGATTTCCTCCGGCAGCTCGAAGTTCATGTCGTTGTGAAGCTGTTGGTCCATGGCGTTCTACTCCAGACCACCATCGCGCGAGACAACGCGGACATCGACGGCTCGCACGCCCTGGCCCTTGGCCAGCACGATCATCGGGTTGATCTCGATGTCAGAAAGCCGGCCCCGGTGATCGGCGAAGACGCGGGACAATCCTACCATGGCCTTCACCAGGCTCGCGGTGTCGCGCGCTGGCGCGCCGCGGAACGGTCCGAACAGCGCCGCGCCGCGCAGCGAGCCGAGCATGTCGCGGGCGGTATCCTCGTTGATCGGCAGCAGGCGGATCGCCACGTCGCGCAGCACCTCGACCAGAACGCCGCCGAGACCCACGATCATGAACGGTCCATACAGCGGGTCCTCGCGAACCCCGACGATGACCTCGAGGCCTTCGACCATTTCCTGGACGAGGAAGCCTTCGATCGTCGCACGCGGGTCGTGTGCGGCAAGCCGCAGCGACATCGACGCAGCGGCTGCGCGCACCGCCGCTACATCCGCGAGGTGCAGAGCTACACCGCCGACATCGGTCTTGTGGCTCGCTTGCGGCGAGACGATTTTCAACGCGACTGGAAATCCGATCGCGGCGGCCTTCGCCGCCGCTTCGTCTGCGGTCCGGGTTTGCTGGCTGCGTGGCAAGGTCAATCCATTGGCGGCAAGAAGCGCATTGAGCCCGGCTGCGTCCATGTCGCGGGCAGGGCGCGCCTCCGGCATCGTGGCGATGTCACGGCGCAGCGCCGCGGCATAGGTCGCCAACGCCTGCAGCGCGCGGACAGTCTCCGGCAATCCATGAATGAACGGCACGCCGGTTTCATTCTGGAACTTGCGGCTGACCTCGGAGACGTTCTGCGCAATCCGGCCGAACGCCAGCACCGGCTTGGTGGTCGAAGCGGCGACGCTCTTGAGCGGCTCAGGATTGAAAAGATCGTCGGGATTGACCGGAAGCAGGCCCTGTACGGTGACGAGGTCCACGGTTGGGTCGGCGCAGACCACCTTGCAGATTTCCGCAAACTTTGGCGCCTGCACCCCGACCGTGGGGCCGACGTCCAGCGGGTTTTCCGCTGCCAAGCCAGGGTCGATCATGGTGAGTAGTTTGCTCCTGGTCTCCTCCGTGAGCGGCGCCATCTCGGCGCCTTCGTCGCTGGCGTAGTCGAGGATCAGTCCCTTGGCGCCGCCCGAATAGCACGCCATGGCGATGCGCCGGCCCTCCGGCAAGCGGCCCGGCGTGAAGGCGAGGCAGGTTTCGATCAGATCGTCGAGTGAAGGACAGCGCACCACGCCGTACCTGCGGCAGACCGCGTCGAACACGTCGTCGTCGCCGGCGATCGCGCCGGTGTGGCTGCTGGCCGCCGCCTTGCCCCGCTCGCTGCGGCCGAGCTTGACCAGAACGATGGGCTTGCGCGCCGCCAGCGCCTTCGCTGCCGCGGCCATGAAGGCCTGCGGGCGACGGATGCCCTCGACCATGCAGGCAATGATCTTGGTGTGCGGATCATCGACCAGGAAATTGATGTAGTCGGCGAGATCGAGATCGAGCTCGTTGCCGCTTGAGACCGCATACGAAAAATCGAGCCCGCGATACGACGCCTGCTGCAGCCAGAACTGGAACGTGCCGCCGGATTGAAATACCACGCCGACCGAGCCGGGCCGCAGCGCTCGCACGCGCTTCGCCGGATAGAGCAGGAGCTTTTCGCGCAGTGCCAGCGAGCCCATGCAATTGGGTCCGGAGATGCGAAGGCCGTGGTTGTCGCAGAGCTTTCTCAGCGCCTGCGCGCGGGCGGCGCCCTGCGCGTCACCGCCTTCGCCGAATTGTGCGGCATAGATCAGGGCGCATTTCAGTCCGTTGGCCGCCGCCTCGGCGAGCGTGTCGGGGATCGACACCGAAGGCACGATCGTCAAAGCGAGGTCGACCGGCTCCGGGATCGCAGTGAAATTCGCATAGACCGGGCGGCCCCAGAGCTCCTTGCGCTTGGGATTGACCAGATAGAGCTTCGCCGGGAAGCCGCAGTGCTCCAGGTTGCTGTAAATCTCCTGGGCCCAGCCGCCGCGGCTGGAGTCCGACGCCCCGACGATTGCGATCACTTTGGGCCGGAGCAGGCACTCGACGTCACGAAACACTCAACCTCCCACGCGCACGCAGCCGGCTTCTGCGGACCGTTGCGGCAAAGCCAACTCTAGAAAATGCCTCCGCGGTTTGCGAGGGCATTTGGCCGCAAGCTGGGCTGCCATGGCGCCGCAGCGCTTTCGCGTTGGTCGCGCATTGCGTTTCCCACAAGGTGCCTGCGTGGTCGCGATGTGGCTGGTCGTGCAGCCGGCCGGTATAGTTTCTGCAACGGCGGCAGAACTACGGGGAGGCGGGTGGTGAAGCGGCGCAGCATCTACATCGATGAATTTTCGCATCGCAGTCCCATCCCGAACGCCAGCCGGATCGGCAACATCCTGGTGTCCGGGCTGATCCGCGGCGTCGATCCGGCGACGCAGGCTCTCGCGGCGACACTCGAACAGCAGTGCGCCCTGATGTTCGATCACATGCGGCTGACCGCGGAGCAGGGCGGCGCCACGGTTGAGGATATCGTCAAGGTCACGTTCTGGATGAAAGAACTGTCGCGCCCGCCGATCAACCAGGAATGGGTCAAGATGTTTCCGGACCCGGCGTCGCGCCCGGCCCGCCAGATCATGGAAGTGCCGATGGAGGAGGGCGTGCTGGTGCAATGCGATTTCATGGCTGTGATTGACGCTTAGGTAGGTGACATGAACTTCGGAATTACGCTGTCGAACCGCGGCGTGCTGGTCGGGCTTTGCACCGCCAAAGACCTCCTTGTCCTGGCGGACGCGGTGGAGGCGTCGCCGGTGATGGATTCGGTCTGGTGCGGCGATGCGCTGTTCGTCAATCGCCGGCTCGACGCGCTGACGTTGCTGGCGGCGGTCGCCGGCCGCACCGAGCGCATTCTGCTCGGGCCGGCCTGCATGGGCTCGTTCGCGCTGCGCAACCCCATGGTGCTGGCGTACGAGTGGGCGTCGCTCGACGTCCTCTCGAACGGGCGCACCCGGCTGGTCGCCTGCGCCGGCGGCGGCGCCGGTCCACTGTGGGAGGCGGAAACCGCGGCGATGGGCGTGGCGCCGGAGGATCGTCGCAAGCGCATGGTCGAGAACATGCACGTGCTTCGCCATCTCTGGAGCAAGGACAACGAGCCGTTCGAAGGCCAGTTCACCAAATTCGTCAACGTGACGTTAGAGCCCAAACCGGTGCAGCAGCCGTGCCCGATCTGGCTCGCGACCAACGCCGAGCGGCTCTCAAAAGGACAGGCCGATTCCGGCGGCTCGGAGTTCGCGCTGTCCCGGGTGGGCAAGATCGCCGATGGCTGGATGACCCACTCGGTCAGTCCGCAGGGCTTCCAGCGTTCCTGGGAGTTCATCCTCAAGGTCGGGCGCGACAACGGCCGCGACATGTCCGGCTTCGATAACATCCTCTATCACCACATCAACGTGAATGATGACAAGGAGGACGCACTCGCGGATTCCAAGCGCTTTCTCGATCTCTACTATGGCGCGGATTACAGCAAGGAGCGGCTGGAGGCGTGGCTGACATACGGTTCGCCGCGCGAGTGCGTCGAGCATCTCAAGACGTACAAGGATTCCGGTTGCAGGCGGGTGACGTTCCGGATTTCGACTATGCGCGATCCGCTGGCACAGTTCCGCCGCGTGGTCGAAGAGGTGCTGCCCTACGTTTGATCGCTATTGATTGGCCTTGATGTTGGCCTTTGCCGCGGTTTCCTTCCAGTTGCGGATCTCGGTTGCAATCAGTGTCTTGAAGTCGTCCGGTGTGCTGCCCGCGGCGGTCGTGCCTTGCGCCGCCAGCTTGGCGATCAACTCCGGCTCCTTGAGCGCGTTGTTGACCGCCGCGTTGATCTTGGCGACGATCTCCTTCGGCGTGCCGCGCGTGGTGAGAAGGCCGAGCCATTGCACGGCTTCGAAGCCGGGAAAGCCGGACTCGCTCGCGGTCGGTAGGTTCGGCAGCGTCGGATCACGCGCCAGGCCGCCGCTGGCGAGCGGCCGCACCTTGCCGGCCTCGACGAAATTCCAGACTCCGAGCGGCGACAGCATCACGAACTGCACTTCGCCGGTCGCAACGGCCAGCGCTGCCGGCGCGCCGCCGCGATAGGGCACGTGCTGCATCTTGATGCCAGCGCGTTCGCTCCACATTTCGATCAGCAGATGGGCCTGGGTCGATGCACCGGACGTGCCGTAGTTCAGCTTGCCGGGTTGGGTTTTCGCCAGGGCGACGAACTCGGCAAGTGTCTTGGCTGGAACGTTTGCATTGACGGAAAACAGCAGTGGTTCTTGACCAGAACAGTGATCGGCTCGAAGTCACGCTCGGGGTCGAACGGCAGCTTCTCGTTCAATGCCGCGTTGACCGTGAACGTGGTCGGCACGATCAGCAACGTGTACCCGTCGGGCGTTGCCTTCGCCACGATGTCGGTGCCGATCATGGTGCTGGCGCCGGACCGGTTGTCGATGACGAGCGGAGCGCCGAGCGATTTCTCCAGGTACGGCTGCAGCAGGCGGGCAATGATGTCCTGGGCGGCACCGGGCTGGGTCGGCACGATTAGCCGGATCGGCCGGTTTGGATACTCCTGCGCATGGCCCGGCCCTGCGGCCGTCATCAGGAGCGCAGCAGCCATGCCAAAAATCCGCAGGCCGGATACCAGGCTGGGCCGACGGTTCAGCATCATCGCTCTTGCCTCTGCAGTCTGTGAGATTCCCGAAGTCGACGCGGCGAAAGATAGTGACCTGGAGTGGCGTGTGCAAATCTGGCCGAGCCCTTTCCTACAATCGCTCTGGACAAGAGACTTGCGGTCGCCCGGTGGTTCATGGTGACAGTCGGGTGGCAACAAAGCTGGGCCAAGGGAGGATGATCGCTGATGAGCGCGCCTGGGCGTGAAAGGTCTGCCGGTCCGTTGGCCGGTGTGCGAGTGCTCGACCTGACATCGGTGATTCTTGGACCTTATGCCACGCAGATGCTCGGCGACCTCGGCGCCGACGTCATCAAGATCGAAGCGCCGGACGGCGACTCCACCCGTTACACCGGGCCGGCCCGCAACAGCGGCATGGCGTCGTTGTTCATGGGAGTCAACCGCAACAAGCGCAGCGTCGTGCTCGACCTCAAGCAGGCCGCGGCGCGCGATGTGCTGATGCGCATGGTCGACCGGGCGGACGTGTTCGTTCACAACATCCGGCCGCAGAAACTGGAAAAGATCGGGCTCGGACCCGACGCCTTGTTGTCGCGCAATCCACGCCTGATCTACGCCGGCCTGCATGGCTGGCGCGAGGGTGGCCCTTACAGCGGCCGTCCCGCCTACGACGACATCATGCAGGGACTTTGCGGTGTCGCGAACCTGATGGATACGATGACCGGCGAGCCGCGCTACGCGCCGACCATTCTCGCCGACAAGACCTGCGGCTCCATGGCGGCGCAGGCGATCGTCGCCGCATTGTTCCACCGTGAGCGCACCGGCCGCGGCCAGTTCGTCGAGGTGCCGATGTTCGAGACCATGGTGTCCTATGTCATGGTCGAGCATCTGCATGGCCGCACGTTCGATCCGCCGGTCGGGACCGCCGGCTACAGCCGCATGCTGGCGCCGTGGCGGCGGCCGTACCGCACGGCGGATGGTCATGTCTGTACGCTGATCTACACCGACGCGCAGTGGCGGCGGTTCTGGGAGGCGGTCAAGCAGCCCGAGATGATGAACGATCCGCGTTTCAAGGATATGGCGGCGCGCAGCCGCAACATTGCGGACGTCTATCGCATCGCCGAGGCGCAGTTCGCCAGCAAGACAACGCAGGAATGGATTACGTTGTTCGACCAGCTCGAAATACCGGCGGGGCCGATCAATTCGCTCGATGATGTGCTTGACGATGAGCATCTCAAGGCAATTGGCTTCTTCAAGCGCTTCGCTCACCCGACCGAGGGCGACGTCATAATGCCCGACGTGCCATTCCGTTTTGCGGCTTCGCCGGCGGGAATCGATCGCCTGCCGCCGCGGCTCGGTGAGCACGGCCGGGAGGTGCTCAGCGAATTTGGCGTGCCGGCGGCCGAAATCGATGCGCTGGAGACGACAGGGGACGTTGTTGCTTCGCGGGCATCGTCCCAGGCCAAGGCGTCGGTGAGTTGACGGTTGGGGGAACGCATGCAGACACTTGGCCTGGGATTCACGTGGGAACAGCTCTCGCCGGGACAGCGCTTTCGCACCCTCAACCGCACCATCACCGAAACCGACCTGGTGGTGTTCACCGGCGCGACCGGCATGCTGGAGGTGATCTTCACCGATCATACGTTCGGCGCCGAGCGTGGCACCATCCAGGGCCGCTTCGTACCGGCGGCGCTGACCTACAGTCTGATCGAGGGCTTGCTGTGCCAGAGCATGATCCAAGGCACCGGGCTCGCCATGCTCGAGCTCAACAAGAAGGTGCTGGCGCCGGTGCGGGTCGGCGACACGATCCACGCCGAGGTCGAGGTGACGTCGGTACGGCCGACCTCAAAGGGGAACCGCGGCATCGTGGCGTCTCGGGTCGACGTGAAAAATCAGCACGGCGAGGTGGTGATCACCTACGAAGCCACACGGATGCTGGCCGGCCGTTCGGACAAGACAGCGTAACTGGAGTGGGGTGATGCGTGGACTGAAGGATCGCACCGTCCTGGTCACAGGTGCGGCGAACGGCATCGGCGCGGCGATTGCGCGGCGCTTGGGCGAGGAGGGCTGCGCGGTCGGCATCCTCGATTTCGACGCCGAGGCGGGCGCCAAAGTCGCGAGCGAAATCGCGGCAGCCGGCGGCCGTGCCGAGCTCTTCGCCGCCGATATCACCGACTACGACGCGGTGGCGCGTGCGGTCGAAGACTGCGAGAAGGAGTTCGACCCACTGGCGCTGCTGGTCAACAACGCCGGCTGGGACCGCGCCGCCAACTTCCTCGACACCACGCCGGAGTTCTGGCGCAAGGTGGTCGGCATCAATCTGTACGGGCCGCTCAACGTCAGCCATATCGTGCTGAAGGGCATGGCGACGCGCGGCTTCGGCCGCGTCGTCAACATCGCCTCCGACGCCGGCCGCGTCGGCTCCTCGGGCGAGGCGGTCTATTCCGCCTGCAAGGGCGGCATGATCGCCTTCACCAAGACCGTCGCGCGGGAACTGGTCGGCAAGGGCATCATCGTCAACACGCTCTGTCCGGGTCCGACCGACACCGCTATCCTGCGCAGTTTCCTGGAAGGTCCGGACGGCGCCCGCATTGCGGAAGGCTTGAAGCGCGCCATCCCGATGCGCCGGCTCGGCGTGCCGGAAGACTATCCGGGGCTGGTCGCATTCCTGCTGTCCGACGATGCCGCCTATATCACCGGCCAGACCATCAGCGTGTCGGGTGGCCTCACCATGCATGGATGATCGAGCGATGGAAAAGTACAGCGACATTCTGTTCGAGGTGCGTGGCGGCGTCGCGCGCATCACCATCAACCGGCCCGAGAAGTACAATGCCTTTACGCCGAACACCTGCGAGGAACTGATCGACGCCTTTAAGCGGGCGGGATGGGATCGTTCGATCGCCGTCATCGTGCTGACCGGCGCGGGCGACCGTGCCTTCTGCACCGGCGCCGACCAGAGCACGCATGAGGGCAGCTACGGCGGCCGCGGCACGCTCGGCCTGCCGATCGACGAGTTGCAATCGCTGATCCGAGACGTCCCGAAGCCGGTGATCGCGCGGGTGCAGGGCTTCGCGATTGGCGGCGGAAATGTGCTGGCGACGCTATGCGATTTCACCATCGCTTCGGAGAAGGCGGTGTTCGGCCAGGTCGGGCCCAAGGTCGGCTCGGTCGACCCCGGCTTCGGCACGGCCTACCTGTCGCGCATCGTCGGCGAAAAGCGGGCGCGGGAGATCTGGTATCTCTGCCGCCGCTACAGTGCGAAGGAGGCCTACGACATGGGTCTTGTCAATGTGGTGGTGCCGGCAGACCAACTCGACGCCGAGGTCGACAAGTGGTGCGCCGAGATCATCGAGCGCAGCCCGACCGCGATCGCGATCGCCAAGCGTTCGTTCAACGCCGACACCGAACACCTGCGCGCAATCGGCGCACTCGGCTTCGAGGCGGTGGCGCTCTACTACGGCACCGAGGAATCCAAAGAGGGCGGCCGCGCCTTCCGCGAGAAGCGTCCGCCGAATTTCCGCAAGTAAGAGAAGCAGGCATTCATGCGTATTCCGCTGAGCATCGGCATCACCGATAACCCCCGCACCTGGCCGATCATCGAGCAACGGGTGAAGCCCGACGGCATCGCCCTGGTGCCGACCGTGCTGCATCCGTCGGAGCTGTTCTGGCGACAGTTGCGCTTTGCCGAGTTCGATGTCTCGGAAATGTCGATCTCATCGCTGATGATCGCCAAGTCGAAGGGCGACGACCGCTTTGTCGGCATTCCGGTTTTCACCACACGGCTGTTCTTCCACACCACGATCCTGGTCCGCAACGACGCCAAGATCGACAAGCCCGCCGACCTCAAGGGCAAGCGGGTCGGTGTTCCCGAGTATCAGCAGACCGCCGCGCTCTGGGTGCGCGGTGTGCTGGAGAACGAGTTCGGTGTGAAGCCGAGCGACATGGAGTTCTGGATGGAGCGCAATCCGTCGAAGAGCCACGGTGGTGCCACCGGGTTCAAGCCGCCGCCGGGCGTGACCGTCAACCAAATCCCGGAGGACAAGAACATCGGTTCGATGATGATCTCGGGCGAGCTCGACGCAGTGATGTTCTATCTGGTCGATCCGAATCTGATCGATCGCAGCACGGTGGACCTGCACAACCATCCAGACATCAAGCCGCTGTTTCCGGATGCGCTTGCCGAAGGCATCCGGTTCTACAACAAGACCGGGCTCTACCCGATCAACCACGGCATGGTGATCAAGCGCGAGCTGGCCGAGAAGCACCCGTGGGCGATCACCAACATCCTCAAGGCGTTCAATCAGGCCAACGATATCGCCAATCGCGAGCGCATCGCGCACGCTGAATATTATTTTGAAACCGGCCTGTTGCCGCCTGACGGAAGAAAGGCGCTGCGCACTCCGCTGATCACCCACGGCGTCCTGGCCAATCGCCTGGTGCTGGAGACCATCGCGAAATATTCGCTGCAGCAGGGGCTCACCAGCCGGCTGATGAAACTCGAAGAGCTGTTCGCGCCGAGCACAATCCAGCAATAGCGGCGCGGTGTAGCCACCCGCGTTGGCCGGAGCAAAAAAGTGCGCTTTCCGGCCCAAAACGCACTTATCCCCACCCCTGAATCGTCCATTACTATTCGCATGCCTTGCTCATCCGAGGGCGCTGTCATGAGGCGTCGTGCTGGCGGAGCAGGGTGCGGCGCCCGCGCTCTTGTTTCGCAAACAAAGGTCCGGGAGGCCCCGGGTCACCGTCCTCGCCAACTACGTGGCGGCGCCCTTCAGTGGGCTGATGGGGACCGGAGGAAGCAAGGCGAAAGCCAAGCGACCCCGCGGTGGAAGGTCCACCCATCCGGTCCTGAAAGCTATGGTCCCGAGGTCCAAAATCGCCGCCGTGGAGCGCCGCAAGGCGCGCGCGTCCCGGGTCGGACGCGCATCCGCCGAAGCCGCAAGGTGGAGGCGGACATCCAAGGAAGCGCCGATCGGCGCTCCACTCCCTCGCTTCGGCGAGGGGAGGAAATGGAAGGAAGGTTCCGCGGCGCCTCAAGTTCGCGGACGATGATGCTTGGCTGTTTGAAAATCGAATCGGAGAATTGGCAACAAGCGCACGGCGCACTCGGTTGCGAAGTTATCGCGCCATCGTGCTCGGCTCGAAGATTTCATCGAGCCGCATCACCCGTGGCGTGAGGCCTTGCTCGTGCGAATAGCATGCGCAGGTCTCAAGCGTGAACCGGTTGGCCTTGATGCCATGCTGCACCAGCGGCTGCTGCAGCTTCGTTCTCGCGTCGGCGGGCAGCAGCCCGGTTTCGATATGATAGGCGAGGTGGTCCATCCGCTGCCGGTCGATCTTCGCGTTGGCTCGGTCGAATGCATCCATCATCTTGTCGATGATCTCGGGATGCTTTTCGGCGGTGGCGCGCTTGATCACCATGCCGTGGTTGATCGGATAGATGCCGGTCTTGTTGTAGTAGCGCACGCCCTCCGCGGTGCGGTCGGCGAACAGCAGCTTGATGTCGGGATGGTTCCAGAGGTCGGCGGTGCTGCGATCGATCAGGTTGTCGTTGACGATGTAGTGCAGCGCCGCCTGCAATTCGCCGGTGAGCATCATCGAGCCGATGCTCTTGTCCTGCGGAATGGTATGCACCGTGACGCCGGGCGGCGGCTTGAAGCCAGTGGCGCCGCCATGGCTGTGCTCCGGCGCGCGCTCCATCCAGAACTCCATGTCGCGAGCATGCACGCCAAACTCGTGCTGCAGCACGCCGCGAGTCCATAGCGCGGCGGTCTGCTGGTACTCGGGGACGCCGACGCGCTTGCCTTTGAGGTCGGCCGGCTGGTCGATCCTGGCGTCCGTGCGGACCAGGATTCCGGTGTGGAAGAAGCGCCGCGTCGTGAACACCGGCAGCCCAAGGAAGCGCTCGTCGCCGTGCGCACGCGCCATCAGCAGCGACGAGCACGACATCTCCGAGAGGTCGAACTCCTCGTGGTGCAGCTGCCGCCAGAACATCTCCGACGGATGCAACACGTTGCAGATCAGATCGACGCCGTCGATCGTCACGCTGCCGTCAATGATCGGCCAGTTCCGCGGATTCGGCGACAGCGCGATGCTGAGTTCGAGCGCCGCCATAGTGGTCAGCGCACCAGCACGTTCTTGAACTGCCAGGGATCGCTGGTGTCGATGTCCTCGGGGAACAGGCCGGGACGGCCGGTCAGCGGCGTCCAGTCGGTGTAGGTGCCGATCACCGGGCCGAGGTAGGGCATCTGCACTTCGAGGCAGCGCCTGTAGTCCATTTCGTCGGCCTCGACGATGCCGGCCTTCGGGTTCTCCAGCGCCCAGACCATACCGGCGAGCACGGCCGAGGTGACCTGAAGACCGGTCGCGTTCTGATAGGGCGCGATCTGTCGGGTTTCCTCGATGGAGAGTTGCGAGCCGTACCAGTAGGCGTTCTTCTTGTGGCCGTAGAGCAGCACGCCGAGCTCGTCGATGCCGTCGACGATCTCGTTCTCGTCCAGAATGTGGATCTTGGGCTGCCTCGCGCCGCCCTGGCCGAACATCTCGTGCAGCGACAGCACCGCCTCGTTGCATGGATGATAGGCGTAGTGGCAGGTCGGCCGGTACAGGACCTTATCGCCGTCACGCACGGTGAAGTAGTCGGCGATCGAGATCGACTCGTTGTGCGTGACGAGAAAGCCGTACTGCGCCTGGGGCGTGGGCGTCCAGGAGCGCACCCGGGTGTTGGCGCCGGGTTGCAGCAGGTAGATCGCCGCGCCGCAGCCGCTCTTATGGGTGCGGCCGTTGTCCGGCATCCACTTCTCGTGGGTGCCCCAGCCGAGTTCGGCCGGCTGCATGCCCTCCGAGACGAAGCCTTCCACCGACCAAGTGTTGACGAACACCTGCATCGGCTTTTCGGAGGTGGCGCGCTGGGTGTCGCGCTCGGCGATGTGGATGCCTGTCACGCCGAGCTGCTGGGCGAGCTTGCCCCACTCTTCGCGCGTCTTCGGCTCGGCGGTCTTCACGCCGGTGTCGTTGGCAATGTTGAGGACCGCCTGTTTGACGAACCACGACACCATGCCGGGGTTGGCGCCGCAGCAGGACACGGCGGTATGGCTGCCCGGCTTGCGGGCGCGCTTGGCCGCAAGCGTCGCCTCGCGCAACGCGTAGTTCGAGCGCGCTTCGGGGCCGAGCTTGCTGTCGAAATAGAAGCCGATCCACGGCTCATTGACCGTGTCGATGTAGAGCGCGCCGACCTCGTTGCAGAGCTCCATGATGTCGAGCGAGGAGGTGTCGACCGACAGGTTGACGCAGAAGCCCTGGCCGACGCCGGCGGTGAGCAGCGGCTTGAGCAGCTCGCGGTAGTTGTCGCGGGTCACCGCCTGCTTGATGAACTTGATGCCGCGCTCGTCGAGCAGATGGCGGTCCTTGTCTTCGGGATCGATCACGACGAAGCGCGACTTGTCGTACTCGAAATGGCGCTCGATCAAGGGCAGGGTGCCCTTGCCGATCGAGCCGAAGCCGATCATGACGATTGGGCCGCTAATGCGGCCGTGAACGGGCCAGGTTGCCATCGCGAGTTGCTCCAAGATTTAAAGGGTATTAGCCGCCAGAATCGGCAAACGGAATAGGCGCCGCGGGATATCTCCCGCGACGTCCACGATATTTGTAACGGCTTAGGCTGGCTGCGGCGCTCGCCTGCGGCCAGTCATAGCCGCGACCAGCGGGGCCAGCTTGGAGGCCGGCTTGGCCACCGGGACTTTCGGAGCCTGGATCAGCCCGCGGGCGCCGTCGAGCGCGCCCACGACCAGTTCGCACGCCAGGAGCCGGTGCCTTTCATAGGGGCCAGGCAGCCACAGCTGACCGGTCTTCTCGGCGGAGAAGCCGAACCGGCCGTAGTAGGCTGGGTCCCCAACCAGCAGCACGGCGTGGTGACCGCGCTTGCCGGCGTCGCGCAGCGCACGCTGCATCAGCGCCGAGCCGACGCCGCGCTTGCGATAGCGGTGGTCGACAGCGAGCGGACCGAGCAGCAGTGCCGGCCGGCCGGCGCCGGCCTCGACCGGCCAGAGCCGAACCGTGCCGACCGCGCGGCCGTCCATGACCGCGACGAACGACAGTCCGGCGGCAGGCTCGCGACCTTCGCGCAGACGGTGCGAGGGCTTCTTGAAGCGGATTGGGCCGTAGGCGGCGTCGAGCAGTTGCTCGCGCGCCGCCTCGTCGACCTCCCGCTCCGGGCGGATGGTGACCATGGTCATGACCTCCGGAGCGGGTCAGATGTGGTAGGTCTTCAGCGGCGGGAAGCCGTTGAAGGCCACGGCCGAGTAGGTCGCCGTGTACGCACCGGTGCCTTCGATCAGCACCTTGTCGCCGATCTCCAGGCTGAACGGCAGCGGATACGGCTGCTTCTCATACAGCACGTCGGCCGAGTCGCAGGTCGGGCCGGCCAGCACGCAGGGTCCCAGCTCGCCACCGTCCCGCGGGGTGCGGATCGGGTAGCGGATCGACTCGTCCATCGTCTCGGCGAGGCCGCCGAACTTGCCGATGTCGAGATAGACCCAGCGCACGTCGTCCTCCTCGCTTTTCTTCGAAACCAGCACGACCTCGGCCTCGATCACGCCGGCGTTGCCGACCATGCCGCGGCCCGGCTCGATGATGGTTTCCGGGATGCGGTTGCCGAAGTGGCGCCGCAGCGCGCGGAAGATCGCCGAGCCGTAGGACTTCACCGTGGGCACGTTTTTCAGGTACTTGGTCGGAAAGCCGCCGCCCAGGTTGACCATGGCGAGGTTGATGCCGCGCTCTCCGCATTCACGGAAAACGGCGGCAGCCTGCGCCAGGGCGCGATCCCAGGCGTTGGTGTTGCGCTGCTGTGAGCCGACGTGGAACGACACGCCGTGCGCCGTGAGCCCCAGCCTATGGGCGTGCTCCAGCACGTCCGCGGCCATGGCAGGCTCGCAGCCAAACTTGCGTGACAGCGGCCACTCGGCGCCGACGCAATCCGACAGGATGCGGCAGAACACCTTGGAGTCCGGCGCGGCGCGCGCGACCTTCTCCGCCTCGGCCTTGCAGTCGATGGCGAACAGGCGCACGCCCATCTCGTAGGCGCGCGCGATGTCGCGCTCCTTCTTGATGGTGTTGCCGAACGAGATACGGTCCGCCGAGCAGCCGGCCGCGAGCACCATCTCGATCTCTTGGACCGAGGCGGTGTCGAAGCAGGAGCCGAGCTTGGCGAGCAGCGCAAGGACCTCTGGCGCCGGGTTCGCCTTCACGGCGTAGAACACCCGGGTGTCCGGCAGGGCCTTGGCAAAGGTCTGGTAGTTGTCGCGCACGACGTCGAGATCGACGACGAGGCAAGGCCCGTCCTCGTTGCGGCGGCGCAGGAAATCGCGGATGCGCTGGGTCATTGGCGCTCTCCCTCAGGCATGGCGGCGCGAGCCGCCCAGTGACTGCGGGTCTGGAGCCTTCGCCTTGGCGCCGGTGGAGACGCGCCGTAAGCGTTGGGGCTCTTAGCCCGCGGGTGCTGCCTTGGATTGGATCGGGAGAACCCGTTCCGCACGCCCGGCAATGATGAACAAGCCTCTTTGCTGATCCCGATGCCGGCGGTGGAAGGCCGGTGAGACCAAAAGGACCCATTCCGTCGTTGCTTTAAGCCGCGTCGCCTGTTGAGAGCAGGCTATGCCGGTTTCGCCTCCGGCTGCCGATCGCATGGTTAGGGAAGCGAGTTCTTCCCCAGGCGGCTGTCCGGCCTCTTGTCCGGATGCCCACCGATCGACACACGGCCACAGGCACGTGCGAAAACTGAGCGCGCGTTAAATAGGGCCATTGCAGAAAAACGCAAGCGTTTTTTGTTGCCGCGAGCGCGCCAGCGTTAACGTGATGCTCACAACGTCGTGCTCGCGAGGGCACCACGCAGTGCGGCGAGCAGGCGACGCGTCGCTGGCGCGTCGCCACCGCGGGTTTGCGGCGTCGCGCAGGGCGGCGGCTGGCCGCGAAGCTCGGCTTCCAGCATGCGCAGCGACGGCAGGGCGTCGACGTCGTACCAGGCCGGGACCTTTATGACAGGAAGCGAGATGGCTCGCGCGCGCTCAAGCGTCGCCTGGTAGACCTCCGGCGTGCTCCAGGGGATATCTTCGAACAGCTCCGGATGCGGCTTCGACAGTCCGATCAGCGTGTAGCCGCCGTCGAGCGCCGGGCCCATGACCACCCGATCGCCGCCGCGCACCGCCTCTACGGCAGCGCGCAGGATCGAGCGGGGCAAGGTCGGACTGTCGGAATTGACCAGCACCGCTCCGGCATGGCCTGCGGCCAAAAGCTCAGCGGTCGCCCGGGTCAGGCGCTCGCCGAGATCGCCGACTCCTTGCGGGAGCAGGCAGAAGCCCGCCGGCAGGAGCGAGCGAAGCGCCGTCGCTGAGCCCGTCGGCGCGTAGACGGCGTAGCCAGCGACATCGCCGTCCGCGACCAGCGAGCCGATGGTCGCGGCTACGTCGCGGATGAAGCAACCGGACAGCGCGGCGCATTGCTCGGCGGTGAGGGGCGGCGACAGCCGGGTCTTGGACTGGCCGGCCGTCGGCGTCTTGCAGACCATGGCGACTGCGACCGTCGTCACCGGTTTGGCTCCTGTTCAGCCATGACGATATCGCGTGTGTTGGCCGGGTCGAACCATGGTATCATTGGAGAAATTTGGAGATTTGAGATGCCGAGCAAGAAACTCACCGGTTCGTTCGTCGCCCTGATCACGCCGTTCAACAAGGACGGCTCGGTCGATTTCGAGGCGTTCCGGTCGCTGCTCAAATTCCAGGCCGACAACGGCACCTCGGCGATCCTGATCATGGGCTCGACCGGCGAGACTTCGATGCTCTCGCCGGAAGAGAAGAAGCAGATCATCGTCGAGACCGCGAAGATGAAGACCGCCAGCATGCCGATCTTCTTCGGCTGCACCGGCAACAACACCGACGCCACGATCGCCAACGTCAAGTTCGCCAAAGACAACGGCGCCGACGGCGCCATCCTGGCGGCCCCAGCCTATATCTGCGCACCCGAGGACGATATCGAGCGATTTTTCCTCGACGTCGCCGACGCGACCGACCTGCCGCTCGGCATCTACAACAACCCGCCGCGGGTGAAGAGCGACCTGCACTGGGACCACCTGCTGCGCATCTTCAAACATCCGAACTACGTCATCCACAAGGAGTCGACCGCCCGCGTCGGCCAAGTCGCGCAAGTGCTGGCCGGCCAGCCGAATGTGTCGGTTATGTGCTGCGACAGCCCCAATCTCGGGCTGGTGGTGCCGACCATGAGCCTCGGCGGCCACGGCACCGCCAACATGACTGGCAACCTGGCCCCGGCCGAACTCGCCACCATCTCGAAACCCTGGGCGAGCTATGCCGAGGCGGAAGGGTTCAAGAAGGCGTATCTCGGCCTGCTCCCGCTGCTGCACTTCACCTATTCGGCGATCAACCCGGTCGCGGTGAAGTCGCTGATGAAATCGCTCGGCATGCCGGCCGGCGATCTGCGTAAGCCGCTCACCAATTTGCAGGGCGAGGCGCTGGCCAAGGGTGTGCGCATCATCCAGGAACTCGGGCTCGACAAGCGCTACGGCTACCGGGTCAAGCCGTTCTCAGCGGTCGCCGCCTAATAAGCGGCGTCACCGGGCATGGACCTCGGCATCCGCGGCCGAAAGGCGCTACTGAGCGGCGCGAGCCGCGGCCTCGGCCGCGCCTGCGCGTTCGCGCTGGCCCATGAGGGCGCCGACGTCACGATCGTTGCCCGCACGCGCGATGTTCTGGAGCGCACTTGCGCCGAAATTCACGCTGTCACCGGTGTCGAGGCGACGCCGGTCGTGGGCGACATCACCACCAAGGAAGGCCGCGCTGCCGGACTCAAAGCATGTCCCGCACCCGACATCCTGGTGAACAACGCCGATGGGCCGGTGCCCGGCGACTTCCGGGAATGGAGCCGCGAGGACTGGATCGCGGCGCTCGACACCATGATGCTCTGCCACATCGAGATGATGCGGCTCACCGTGGACGGCATGATGCAGCGCGGCTTCGGGCGGATCGTCAACATCGTCTCGCGCAGCGTCAAGACGCCGCAGCTCGAGCTCGGCCTGTCGAACGGCGCGCGCTCCGGTCTGGTCGGCTTTGTCGCGGGCCTTGCGCGGCAGACGGTCGGGCGCGGCGTGACGGTCAATAACCTGCTGCCGGGAATCTTTGACAGCGACGCGCAGCGCCGGCACATCGAGGGGATGCTCGAGACGACCGGCAAATCGTTCGAGCAGATCTGGCGCGAACGCGCCGCGGCCAATCCGGCGAAGCGCTACGGCGATCCCAAAGAGCTCGGCGCCTATTGCGCCTTCCTTTGCTCGATGGATGCCGGCTACATTACCGGGCAAAATCTGGTGATCGACGGGGGAAGCTACCCAGGGACTTACTAGTTCCTGGAAGGGGAAAACACCGATGAAACATTTGTTGTCCGCTGTGTTGGTGGCGATCGCCTGCGTGCTCATCCCGCAATCCGCCTTGGCTCAGGCCTACCCGTCGCGCACCATCACCGTCGTGGTGCCGTTCCCGGCTGGGGGCTCGGTCGACGGCGTCGCCCGCATCCTGGTGCAGAAGCTCAACCAGGTCCCCGGCTGGTCCGCCATTGTCGAAAACCGCGCGGGTGGTGCGGGCGGCACGGTTGGCGCCAACACCGTCGCGAAGGCCGCCTCGGATGGCTACACCCTGATGCTCACCGCCTCGGTCAATGCCATCAATCCATTGCTGTTCAAGAACCTGCCTTATGATTTCGTCAATGATTTTACCCCGATCACGCTGCTGGCGATCGGCCCGCTGCTGGTAAGCGCTCCGCCGACCATTCCGGTCAACAACCTGAAGGACTTCTTCTCGCTGGTCCGCAAAGATCCACAGAAATACACGTTTGGGCACACCAGCCCGGGCTCGGCGAGCCACCTCGCCATGGAGTTGTTGAAGCGCGACGCCAAGCTCGAAACGCTGATCGTCGGCTACAAGGGCACAGCGCCGGCGCTGAACGATCTGATGGGCGGCACCATTCACCTGCTTGCTGACCCGATGCTCTCCTCGCTGCCGCTCGCGCAAGGCGGCAAGACCAAGGCGCTGGCCGTCACCAGCCTGAAGCGCATGGCGGCGGCGCCTGACGTACCGACCGTGGAAGAGTCGGGCATGAAGGGCTTCGAATTGGTTTCCTGGTACGGCGTGTGGGGACCAAAGGCGTTGCCGCCGGACGTCACCAACAAGCTGCAGAGCGAGATGGTCAAGATCATCAAGCAGCCGGACGTCACGCAGCGCCTGCTGACCATCGGCTTTGAGCCCGTGGGTTCGACCGCAAGTGAGTTCAGCGCCTACATCAAGGACGAAATGGCGAAATACGACCGGATCATCAACGCGGCCAATATCAAGCTGGATTGACGTCCTCATGCGCCCGCTGCTGCTCGCTGTCTCTCTCGCCGTCGCCGGCTGCAGCACCGAATGGTCGCAACAGATCGAACTCACCGACCGGGTCCACAGCGTCTATCCGCAGAACTACAAGACCGAAATTATTGCGCTGATGCGGACCTACCTTAACGACCCGACCGGAGTGCGCGACGCCTACGTGTCGGAGCCCGCGCAGCGTACGCTTGATGGCGCAGCACGCTATGTGTCCTGCGTCCGCTACAACGCCAAGAAGGAAAATGGGCAATACGCCGGCAGCCGGGACAGCATGGTGATGTTCCGAGGCGGCCGTCTCGACCGCATCGTCGACAACGAGATCGCGCGGGCACAGTGCAAAGCAGCCAACTATGCGCCGTTCCCCGAACTGCAGCAGATGTCGCGTTAGCCCACCAGCGTGCGTACCAGCGCCGCGGCTGCAGCAAATGCGCTGCCGAGCACCATCAGCATACGCTGCAGCCAGGTGCTGTCGTCTGCTGCCTTCGGTTCGGGGCTTTCAGCGAGGTGGCGGGACCCCGCCATGTCGCGAGACAGCGCGTCGAGCGATACGGCGCGGAGCGCGTCGGCCCTGCGGTCGATGTCGTTGACCTCCTCGGCGCCGACCACCTGAACGTTGTCGACGCTAACTACGGTCGTGGCATTCGGAGAAGCCGCTGCGAAGTCGGCCGTAAGACTAGCGCTGCCGAGCTCTTCGGGCGTCAGAACACGCACCCGCGCCAGTTCATAGGAGGCGAAAGCCTGTGCGGCGGCTGGGGTAATCACGGCAGACGTGGTGGCGTCAGGCGCCACGGCCGCCGTATCGGCAACGCGTTGCGTTGGACGGCGCTTGGATGCAGCCTGGGCATACTCGCCGTTCTTCTTCTTGACGGTTCGGGTTGCCGACGTCGCGACCGGCTTGCGCATGTGGGTCCGCAGCGTGAGCGGCTTCGATGGAGCCGCTTGAGCGGACGGCTCCGCCTTCGCACCGGTTACGCAGTTGCCCGTTTCGCAGGCCAAGATTGGTGCCGCAGCAGTTAGCGCGCCTACTACCGCTGCGCACGCGACCGAACGACGGATCAAATTGAGAGCGGTCATAGCGTCCTCCCCCTTAGGTTCGGGACGCCATCCTGCCAATGGCCGTGACCTCAGCTTGGCGCAATTGCGGAATTGTCGGGTCTATACTGGGCCGGAAAAGGGCTGAAGGACTAGCGATTCGCCAACCAGCAGTTCCTTCGCGCCCGCGCGACGATCCCGCATCGGCGCGCCGAGGATTGGTCTTGGGCCTTGAATTCCTTTGTTGATTCCTGCCCGTCGCGGCGCGAGATTGCTTTTGGTTCCCGCCAGCGGAGCATTCGCGCCGGTCTGTAAGCCCAAGGATTGCCTCAAATGCCGGCCCTGGTCGGATTGTGGTGCGTTGCAGCGCTTCTTGCCCTGGGGGTTGCCGCGATTGGTGCGGCGCGGACCTCGGTCGGGTCGATTCTGGTTTATGGCGGAAGCCTGGTCGCGTCGCTTCTCGCGCTCGCCGTGGGCCTGACGACGCTCATTGACGGCGCACCGGTCGAGCCCCTTGTCTTGCCGATTGGCCTGCCCGGCCTGGGGGCGCATTTCCGCGTCGACGCGCTTGCCGCCTTCTTCCTCGTGGTCGCCAATCTCGGTGGCGCGGCCGCGAGCCTTTACGGGATCGGCTATGGCCGGCATGAGACCGCTCCGCTTCGAGTGCTGCCGTTCTTTCCCGCCTATCTCGCCGGCATGAATCTCGTCGTACTGGCAGACGACGCGTTCAGCTTCCTGATCGCATGGGAATTCATGTCGCTGTCGTCGTGGGCTCTGGTGATGGCCAACCATCGCGCGCCGGAGAACGCCCGCGCCGGCTACATCTATCTGGTGATGGCGAGCTTCGGCACGTTGGCGCTGCTGCTGGCATTCGGCGTGCTTGCGGGCGTTGACGGCAACTACGCTTTTGCGGCGATGCGCGCGTACCATCCCGATCAATTCGCAGGCGTCCTGGTGCTGCTGCTGGTGCTGGTCGGCGCCGGTTCGAAGGCCGGGCTTGTCCCGCTGCACGTATGGCTGCCGCTCGCGCATCCGGCGGCGCCGAGTCACGTGTCAGCCCTGATGAGCGGCGTGATGACCAAGATTGCGGTGTACGGCTTCATCCGCATCGTGTTTGATCTGCTCGGCGAGCCGGTGTGGTGGTCGAGCATGATCGTGCTGGCGCTCGCCGGCATTACCACGGTCCTCGGCGTGCTCTACGCGCTGATGCAGCACGACCTCAAGCGGCTGCTCGCCTATCATACGGTCGAGAACATCGGCATCATTTTCATCGGCCTCGGGCTCGCGCTCGCGTTTCGCGCCAGCAACATGAACTGGGCCGCGGCGTTGGCGCTAACCGCTGCGCTCTACCACGTCCTCAACCATTCGGTGTTCAAGAGCTTGCTGTTCTTTGGCTCCGGCGCCGTGCTCGGTTCGACCGGCGAGCGCAACATGGAGCACCTCGGTGGCCTGATCCACCGCATGCCGAAGACGGCTGTCGCATTCCTGATCGGTTGTGTTGCGATCTCGGCGCTGCCGCCGCTCAACGGCTTCGTCTCCGAATGGCTGACGTTCCAGGCGATCCTGGTGAGCCCCCAAATCTCGCATTGGGGACCACGCTTTCTGATCCCGGCGGTCGGCGCGCTGCTTGCGCTTTCTGCGGCGCTCGCCGCCGCCTGCTTCGTGAAGGCTTACGGCGTCACGTTCCTCGGTCGGCCGCGCACCGGTGCCGCGGAAAGTGCGCAGGAAACCGACCGGTTCTCGCTCGCCGCCATGTTCGCTCTGGCGGCGCTTTGCGTCGTGCTGGGCGTCATGCCGGGCATGATTGTCGAGTTGATCTCGCCCGTCGTTCAAGGTCTCACCGGTGCACGCATGCCGGCGCAATCCTATCTGCCGTGGATCTCGCTTGTTCCGATCGCCGAGAGCCGCAGCTCCTACAACGGGCTCATCATCCTGTTTTTTCTTGTCACCTCGGGCACGCTAACCGCGGCATTCATCCTCCGCTATGCGACGCGGGCGACGCGGCGCAGCGCGATCTGGGACTGCGGCTATCCTGATCCCACACCCGCGACCCAATACACCAGTTCGAGCTTCGCGATGCCGATCCGCCGCGTGTTCGGTACCACTGTGTTCGACGTACGCGAGACAATCGACATGCCGCGGCCCGGCGACATGCGGGCCGCCCGCTATCACGTCAAGGTGCTCGATCCTGTGTGGCGCTACGCCTATGGCCCAATGGCGCGCTGGGTGCTCAGGTCAACCGCGAAGCTCAACCAGCTCCAGTTCCTGACTATCCGCAGCTATCTGACGCTGGTCTTCACCACGCTGATCCTGCTGCTGCTCACGGTGGCCGCATGGCGATGATCCTCGATCTTGCTGCACAAGCCGTGCAAATGTTCCTCGTGTTGGTGATTGCACCGCTGGTGCTCGGCATCACGCGCAAGGTGAGGGCGCGCTTGCTGCGCCGCGTCGGGCCGCCGATCTGGCAGCCCTATCTCGATCTCTGGAAGCTGATGCACAAGGAGGCCGTGATCGCGCATAACGCGTCGTGGATCTATCGGGCTGCGCCCTATTTTGTGTTCGCGGTGACTTGGGTCGGCGCAGCATTGGTGCCGACCTACGCCATCAATCTGATGTTCTCCTGGTCGGCCGATCTCATCGCGCTGGTGGCATTGCTGGCGACCGGGCGGTTCGCACTGGCGCTTGCCGGCATGGATGTCGGCACCGCGTTCGGCGGCATCGGCTCGTCGCGCGAAATGATGATCGCCTCGTTGGCCGAGCCCGCGATGCTGCTGGTCGTTTTTACCGTCGCGCTGATTGCCGGCACCACCCAGCTCTCCGCGATCGCCGCGACCTTTGTCACCGGAGAGGCCGGCCTGCGGGTTTCGCTCGGTCTTGCGCTGGTTGCGTTCGTGTTGCTGGCGATCGCGGAGAACGCGCGCATTCCGATCGACAACCCGGCGACCCACCTCGAACTCACGATGGTGCACGAGGCGATGGTGTTGGAATATTCCGGCCGGCATCTCGCGATGATCGAGGCAGCCGCCGCGCTCAAGCTGGTGCTGTACTTCTCGTTGCTAGCCTGTCTGTTCGTGCCGTTCGGCATGGCGACGGCGGACAAGGACCCGGCCGCGCTTGGCATCGGACTGGCTGCCTATCTCGGCAAGATTGTCGTGCTCGCGGCTCTGCTGCCCGTTGGAGAAACCGCGATCGCGAAAATGCGGGTGTTCCGCTACCCGATCTTCCTGGGTGGCGCGTTCGCTGCGGGCGCGCTTGCTGTGTTCCTGCTCTTCGTGTCGAGGAGCTTCTAGAATGCGCACGCTTGCCTTTGACGTAGCGCATCTCCTCGCCGGCAGTATGCTGGTGCTTAGCTTTGTGCTGCTCTACCAGGACCGCATCACAGCGACGCTCAACGTCTTTGCGCTGCAGGCGATCATGCTGTCCTTGTCGGTCGCGTGGCAGGCGTTGATCCAGGACGCGCCTTATCTGCTCGTCACGGCGGCCGTCGCGTTCGTGGTCAAAGGCATCGTCATACCGACCGCGCTACATCGGATCGTACGGCGGCTTGGTATTCATCGCGAGATCGAGGAGGTGATTGGCGCAGGCCCGACGATGTTGATCGGCCTCTGCCTGGTAGCGCTGGCCATCCTGCTGGTGCTGCCGGTCGGCGAGAAGGTCAGCATCTTGGCGCGCGAGGACCTCGCCTTCGCGCTCGCGGTCATCCTGCTCGGCCTTCTCATGATGATCACGCGGCGCAATGCGGTGACGCAGATCGTTGGCTTCATGTCGCTCGAGAATGGTTTGATCCTGGCGGCGAGCGGCGCCAAGGGCATGCCGCTGGTGGTCGAATTCTCCGTCGCGTTCTCGATCCTGATCGCGTTCATCGTGTTCGGCGTGTTCGTGTTCCGTATCCGCGAGCGCTTCGACACGGTGGATGTCAGCGCGCTCGACCGGTTCCGCGGCGAGCGGAGGGACCTTCCGTGACTCTTCCGTATGATATCGCGCCGCTGCACGCCATTCTGCTCATTCCGGCGATGGCTGTCGTATTCCTGGTGCTGTTGCCGTACTACAGGATTGGCGCCGCCATCAATGTGTTCGCCGCTGGCGCGACATTTGCGATCAGCGTGCTGCTCCTGACAGGAGAGCGCGTACGCGGTGAAATCTTCATCATCGACGACTTCAACATCTATCTGGTGACATTGACGACGTTCGTGGGCTTCACCACCGCGATCTTCAGTGCGAGCTATATCGGTCACGAAATTGAGACCGGTCGCCTGGCACCGACGTTCCTGCGCTTCTATCACGCGCTCTATCAGGCGATGCTTGGTGCCATGATCGTGGCGCTGACGGCCAACAACATCGGCCTGCTCTGGGTCGGCGTAGAGGTAGCCACGCTGTCGACCGTGATGATGGTCGGCATCTATCGCACGCCCGAAGCGGTCGAGGCGGCATGGAAATACTTCATTCTCGGCTCGGTCGGTATCGCGCTCGCGTTCTTCGGTACGATCCTGATCTACCTCGCCGCGCAGGAGACGTTGGGCGAGGGGTTGCCTGCGATGGCGTGGGACCTGATGCGGCAGAACGCAGCCAAATTCGATCCGAAGCTGTTGTCGCTTGCCTTCGTGTTTCTGCTCGTCGGCTATGGCACCAAGGTCGGGCTGGCGCCGTTCCACGCGTGGCTGCCCGATGCTCATGCCGAGGGCCCAACACCGATCTCCGCGGTGCTGTCCGGTCTTCTGCTCAACGTCGCACTCTACGCGCTGCTGCGTTTCAAGATGATCATGGTGGCCAATCCGGCGACGCTCGACGTCGGACTGATCATGATGGCGCTCGGTTTGGTCAGCTTGGTGTTCGCTGCTTTCATGTTGTACCGCCGCCGCGACATCAAACGGCTGTTTGCCTATTCGTCGATCGAGCACATGGGCATCATGACGTTTGCATTCGGTATCGGCGGGCCGCTGGCAAATTTTGCCGGCCTTCTGCATATGACGATGCATTCGCTGACCAAATCCGCAATCTTCTTCGCGGTCGGCCACATCGCACAAGTGAAAGGCACGCAACGCATCGCCGACGTCAAAGGTCTTTCGGTGAGCCACCCGGCACTCGCGATTGGGCTTGCGACCGGCGTCGTCGCCATCGCGGGATTGCCGCCGTTCGGCGTATTCACTTCCGAGTTCATACTGGTGTCGTCGAGCTTCGCGCGTCAGCCGGTGCTCGCGGTCGTGCTGGTGTTCGGCCTGATCGTTGCGTTCGGCGCGCTGGTCTGGCGCATGCAGGACATGCTGTTCGGTGAGCCGAGCGGACAGGTCGGGCAGGTCAAGGCTTCGTATTTGCCGATGTTCGTTCATCTCGCAATCGTGCTCATCGCAGGTGTATGGCTACCTGAGCCGGTGGTGCAATGGTTCAAAGCCGTGGCGGCGCAGTTGGGGTGATGCGATGAGCGAACAACTCACCAGGCTGCTCGCCAATCAGAAGCAAGTCGAAGGCCACCGGCCCTGGCCGCGCTACGAGATTGACAGCGGAACCTGGATGGCGATCGGCCAGGCGTTGGCCGACGGTGGCGGCGACCTGATGAGCCTGTGGGCCGACAAAGCGTTGGTGCACATGGCGATCCGCGCTGCGGCTTTCGGCCCCTGCGTGGTATCGACCGCGATCCGCAACAGCGAATTTCCGTCGATTGGAAAATTCCATGCACCGGCGCTGCGGCTGGAGCGGGCGATCCGCGACCTCTACGGCGTCGCGCCGATCGCCGCGCCGGACCGACGGCCATGGCTTGATCACGGCGCCTGGGGGATGCGCGCGCCGCTCGGCTCGCGCTTCCCGACGCAGCTGCGCGATCCGGCGGCGTACGAATTTCTGCCGGTGGATGGCGAAGGCCTGCACCAGATTCCGGTCGGGCCGGTACACGCCGGCATCATTGAGCCCGGTCATTTCCGTTTCACCGCCAATGGCGAGACCGTGGCGCGGCTCGAGGAACGACTCGGCTATGTGCACAAGGGTATCGACGGGCTTTTGACCGACGTCGAGATCGAGCAAGCGACGCGGGTCGTTGCACGTGTGTCGGGCGATTCCACCGTGGCGATGAGCTTCGCCTTTGCGCAAGCTGTCGAAGTGGCGCTCGACATCGTGCCGCCGCGGCGCGCGCAATTGTTGCGCGGCGTGATGGCGGAGCTGGAACGCGTCGCCAACCACTTCGGCGACATCGGCGCGATCTGCAACGACGCCTCGTTCACGTTGATCCACGCCCATTGCGGCATTTTCCGCGAGCGCGTGCTGGCGGCCGCGGACCGCGCATTTGGCCACCGCCTGATGATGGATAAGATCGTGCCGGGCGGCGTCGAGGACATGGCGCCGGGCGGCGCGCGCGGCATCCTCCTGATGATCGAGGAGACCGAGCCGCAATTCGACGAGATTGTGCGGCTCTACGACGACACGCCATCGCTGCAGGACCGCACCTGCACCACCGGCATCGTCGGCAAGGATCTGGTGACGCAGTGGGCGGCCGGCGGTCATGTCGGGCGCGCCTCCGGCCGCGACTTCGACGCGCGGCGCGATATCCCATACGCGCCGTACGAACGCGCCGTATTCGATGTGCCGGTGCTTGACGAAGGCGACGTCAACGCGCGCGTCTGGGTGCGCATCAAGGAGATTGCGCAGAGTTTTCGGCTGCTGAAGCGCTGGCTCGACGACGTGCCGGCCGGGCCGACCCGCATGGAGTTGCCGCCGCTCAAGGGCGCCGCCGAAGGCGTCGCGATGACGGAAGCCTTCCGCGGCGACGCGTTGGTATGGCTGCGGCTCGATGGGGGGCGCGTCGCGCGCTGCCATGTCCGCGATGCCTCCTGGTTCCAGTGGCCGCTGCTCGAAGCCGCGATCGAGAACAACATCGTCGCCGACTTCCCGCTTTGCAACAAATCGTTCAACTGCTCGTATTCGGGGCACGACCTCTGATGCGCACGCTGCTGCTCCGTTCGATTTTCATGCGCGCCGCGACGATCGCGGCGCCGTCGCCCGACGCCGCGGCGCTCGCCGAGCTCGGCGCGGCGCTGGAGAAGCGCGCCCGCACCTTGTTCGGCCGCTCCATCACCATCCGCGAGGTTGATGCCGGCTCGTGCAACGGCTGCGAACTGGAAATTCATGCGCTCAACAACGCGGTCTATGACGTGGAGCGCTTCGGCATCAAGTTTGCGGCGTCGCCACGCCATGCCGACGTGCTGCTGGTGACGGGGCCGGTCACCCACAACATGAAGGTTGCGTTGGAAAGAACCTATGCCGCGACGCCCGATCCGAAGTGGGTGGTGGCGGTGGGGGATTGCGCCTGCGGCTGCGGCGTGTTCGGCGAGAGCTACGCCAATGTGGGCGCGGTCGAGAAGGTGCTGCCGGTCGATCTGCATATCAAGGGCTGTCCGCCGCGGCCGATCGATCTGCTGAAGGGCCTGATCGCGCTGATGGACAAGGCGACGGCTAGGCCGGCAGCGAAGTCCGCCCGGTAGGCACCGCAAGCGGCGATTTCTCCCGCGAAACATACTCCCCCGCGCCCGCCTTCCCGGTCAGTTCGCCATCGCGCACCACAAACGTGCCGCGCACCATGGTGGACAGCGGCCATCCGGTCACCTTGATGCCCTCGTAGGGCGTGTAGTCGCAGCCGCCGTGCAACAGCGACTGCGAGATCGTCACCTCGCGTTTGGGATCCCAGATCGCAAGGTCGGCGTCGCTGCCGACCGCGATGGTGCCCTTCTTGGGATAAAGCCCGTAGGTCTTGGCGTGATTGGTCGCGGTCAGCGCGACGAACTCGTTGAGCGAGATGCGGCCCTTGCCGACGCCCTCCGAGAACAGGATCGGCAGCCGCGTCTCGACGCCCGGAATGCCGTTCGGCACCCAGCGGAATGAGGTCCGTCCTCTCGGCGCCAGCTTGCCTCGAGGGTCATCGTAGCGGAACGGGCAGTGGTCGGAGGAGTAGAGCGAGAACACGCCTTGCTGCATGCCCTCCCAGCAGGCCTGCTGGCTCGGCTTATCCCTCGGAGGAGGGGAGCAAACGTATTTCGCGCCCTCCATGTTGAGGCCTTCGAGGTCCTTTTCGGTCAAGACAAGATACTGCGGACAAGTCTCGCCGTAGATCTTCAAACCGCGCTGCTGAGCTCTCCGGATTTCTTCCATCGCCTCGCGGTTGGAGACGTGGACGATCATGATCGGCACGTCGACAATTTCAGAGAGCGAGATCGCGCGGTGCGTCGCCTCCCGCTCGACCGGGATCGGCCGTGAGGTTGCATGGTATTGCGGCGCGATCTTGCCAGCGCGTTCCAGCCGATCGGTAAGAAAGCGGATCGCGTCGTAGTTCTCGGCGTGCACCATGACGAGCGCGCCGGTCTCGCGCGCCACGCTCATCACGTTGAGCATTTCCAAGTCGGAGAGTGCGAGGCCCTCGTAGGTCATGAACACCTTGAACGAGGTGTAGCCGTCGTTGACGAGGGCAGGGAGCTCCTGACCGAGCACGCGATCGGTCGCGTCGGCAATGATGAGATGGAACGAGACGTCGACGTAGCACTGGCCGTCCGCCTTGGCGTGATATTGCTTCACCACCTCGCGCAGACTTTCGCCTTTCTGCTGCATGGCGAACGGCAGCACCATGGTGTTGCCGCCGAACGCCGCGGCGCGGGTGCCGGAAGCGAAGTCGTCGGCCATCACGATGCCGGGCGCCGACGGCTGCGAAAGGTGGACATGGCTGTCGATGCCGCCGGGCAGGACGAGCCTGCCGCGGGCGTCGACGATGTCCTTGGCCTCCCCGAGGTCGGCGCCGAGCGCGACGATCTTTCCAGCGCGGATGCCGACATCGCACCGGAATGTGTCGGCCGCGGTCGCCACCGTGCCGCCGCGAATGATGGTGTCGAAGGTCATCTGTGTTGCACCCAGTCTCTTCTCAGTTTGTCATTCATGCGCCAGGTAGCCAACGCTGCGCCGCCCGGGTTTGACAGGGGCCGGGCCCGCCTTCCGTTCATTTGCGCTTCCCGAAAGTGTGAGGGAGGCGCGGGACGCCGGGGTCCGGGAGGACCCACGGACCTCGATGCGTCGCCGCACCGAGGCAGTCCGGATGGCAACTTCCGCAAGTCCGCCGTTCGTCCAGCGTCCCGCGCGCGGTGTTTCGAGGCTTGCTCCGTGAGACCCCCGGTGGGCTGACTTTTCAGAACCCCTCGCCGCCATTGCAGCTTCCTCAGGGCCTACCCACCGCTTTGGGGACCGCTGCACCGGCGTAACGGTTGGAACCGCCGTACCCCCGATGCCTCCAAGGGCCCCCAGTGACGCGAAGCTGTCGCTACGGGACCTCACGGCTTGGGCCGCCGGGGCGGGGTGTACGTCTGGCACCCCTTCCTTCACATTCCCCGGCCACCGCCCCCGATCCGCAACGACTGACGCGGCCGCGCCGCTCACGTGGATCGAGACGATAGGACTATAAGCCTGCCAATCCTCTATGGGAATATGTTCTCACAAAGATGTGATGAAAGTCCTAGGCCCCGTTGGCCGAATGTCCACACCCCCATTTTGACGCGCGACCAAACGGACCTAACTATCAGTGGTTGTGTCCAGTGATTCCGCACATCGCAGGAGGCCGTCCATGGGGATCGACAAGCGGCGCGCCGACCTGGTGCTGCAGACTTTGGAACAGGCCAAATACCTCCACCGCCAGGGCGCGCTGAGCGCAGTCGGCCCGTTGCGGGAGGAGATCGGAAGTGGCGAAGACGTCGAGCGCGAACGGGCCGAGGCGTGGCTGGCGATCTGTGCACTCTACAAAATGCTGAGCGAGACGCCGAACCACCAGGAAATCCCGGAACGTTGGCAGAAGGCCATCGACAAGACCGCAGCGTGGGTCGCGGCGATGGAATGATCGTGCGGCGACCGATACGTGGTCAGTCCTCTGTCGGTCGATCAGTTGCGTGTCGCGATCTGGAAATCGACGATCGGGCGGTAGATCGCATGCTGCAAGTTCGCGGCGGCAGATTTCAGTTCCGCCGTCGCTGACAGCACACGCAATCCGATCAGCGGCGTGTGGCGGTCAAGCCCGGCGATCGGCAGCCACATCATCTGCGGCTCTGCAAAACGCGCGCGCTCGGCATTCGCCAAGTCTGCACTCATGCCGTCGAACGAGATGACCTCCAGCGCGCCGGCGTGCGCCGCGGCAAAGTCGCGCGACTCCCTCGCGCCGCCATCGAACAGGTCACGGCTCCAGGCCGTGATGTAGGGCGCCCATTCGGCGAAGCCCCACTGCGCGGTGTATTGCGCGGTCTTGAGCGCCTCGGGCGTCTCGACCGTCCAGAGCGCGAGATAGTCGCGGCCGGTGCCGGCGACGCGGCGGAATCGCTGGCAGGACAGAAAGTAGGGCTGCGCCAGCATCTGCTTGAGCTTCGGTCCGCTGTACCAGTCGTTCCACGCCTGCTCTTTCTCAGGCGCGGTGAAGTTGCAGCGGACAATGTAGACATGGGTCATGGAACAGTTATTCCGCCCTCATCCTGAGGAGCCGCCCCCATCAGCGCGTTCACGCGCGTCCATAGCCCGTCGAAGACGGGCGTAAACGCCCTGACGGACGCGCTATGGGCGGCGTCTCGAAGGATGGGGCGGCCCCATGGTTCGAGACGCGCACTTCGTGCGCGCCTCAGCATGAGGCCGCGAGAGATCGGCGTTTGAATCGCTCTTACAGCTTCTTCACCGCGAGCTTGCGGACCTTCAGCACGCCCGAGCCATACTGCAGCGTGAACGGGCCTTCCTCGAACACGCCATTGCGGATGTCCACGGTCTTCTGGCCGTTGAACACGATCACGAGCTGGCGGCCCTTGGCGGTAATCTCCATCGTGTTCCACTTGCCGGCGGCCTTCGGCATCGGGTTGACCTCGGCGAAATAGACGATCGAGGCGGTGCCGTAGCTCGGGTCAGGACGGCCATCGAAGATGTTGATCTCGTAGCAGCTCTTGGCGCCGGGGTTCTTCGGGTCCTGGCAGCGGATGAAGACACCGCTGTTGACCTTCTCGTCCGACCAGAACTCGAGATAAATCTGGTGGTCCTTGTACTTATCTTTGGTGACGAGGTGGTTGCTACCCTTCTCGCCCAACAGCTTGTCCGCGACCAACTCGCCGTTCTCGACACGCCAGTTGGCGCCCGGCCCCACACTGTCCATTGCGGGCACGGCCTTGCCGTCGAACAGTTGGACCCAGCCGTCGCCCGATTGGGCCATGGCCGGTGCATACGCGAACAGTCCGATCAGAAACGCGGATGTGATCGTCGCCCAGTACTTCATGACGCACTCCTCCCAGGTTGTGCTTGTTAATTGCGCCAACGATAGCAAACGTTGCGACTGGGCGGAACGCCCCTTTGCATCGATCACTGGAGGCGGTACAGGATCGCGGTCAAACACGGGGAGGGAGTGCCGATGCTTTCAGACGCCGACCGCAACAAGGCCGTCGATATCCTGGAAAAGGCGTTCAAGGAGCGAAAGCAGGCGACCCAGCTTTCCACCACCTGGCCGAACATCACCATCGAGGACGCCTACGGCATCTCCACGCTGTGGGCCAACCGGCGGATGAAGGCCGGCGCCAAGCTGATCGGCCACAAGGTCGGCCTGACCTCGAAGGCGATGCAGCGCTCCTCCAACATCGGCGAGCCGGACTTCGGTTACCTGTTCGACGACATGATCATTCCGGACGGCGGCAAGGTGCAGCACGACGCCTACTGCCGGCCGCGCGTCGAGATCGAACTCGCCTTCGTGCTCGGCAAAAAACTGATGGGCCCGGGCGTCACCCTCACCGACGTGCTGCGCGCGACCGAATACGTGGTGCCGTCGCTCGAACTGGTCGATGCGCGCCTGCAAGACCCGCGCAAGATTTTCGACACCGTGTCCGACAACGCCGCCGCCTCCGGCATCGTGATCGGCGGCCGGCCGGTGCGTCCGATGGACATCGACCTGCGCTGGGTCGGCGGCATCATGTACGTCAACGGCGAGATCGAGGAGACCGGCGTCGCGGCCGGCGTGCTCGGCCATCCGGCGATGGGCGTCGCGTGGCTCGCCAACCGGCTCGGCACGCTCGGTACCGCGATGGAGCCCGGCCACATCGTGCTCGCCGGCTCGTTCACCCGCGTGGTGTTCCCGAAGAAGGGCGACACGCTGCACGCGGACTTCGGGCAGTTGGGCGGGATTTCGGTGCAGTACGTATAGCGAGGTCTCGTGTCCCGGGCGCAATGCAGCGCGCAGTGCTGCGTTGTAGACCCGGGACCCAGCTTATCTTGAAAAAAACCGGGGTCCCGGGTCTCGCTGCGCTCGCCCGGGACACGAGAGGAGAGTTCCATGGACATGCCGCGCAATCACTTCAAGCACGCCATCGCCGCCGGACAATTGCAGATCGGGCTGTGGTGCAGTCTGTGCAGCACGGTTGCGACCGAGGTGGTATCGCATTCGGGCTACGATTGGCTGTTGCTCGACACCGAGCATTCACCGAACGACGTCACCGACATCATCGCCCAGCTGCAAGCGGCGCAGTCCGGTACCGCCTCGTGCATCGTGCGGCCGGCCTGGAACGACATGGTGCTGATCAAGCGCTATCTCGACATCGGCGCGCAGACGCTGCTCTTGCCGTTCGTGCAGAACCCGGAGGAGGCGAAGCGCGCGGTCGAGTGGACGCGCTATCCGCCCGGCGGCGTGCGCGGCATCACCGGGTCCGGCCGCGCCAGCCGCTACGGCCGCGTCAAGGACTATCTCAAGAACGCATCGAGCGAGGTCTGCGTGCTGGTGCAGGTCGAGACCCGCGAGGCGCTGAAGCAGATCGAGGCCATTGCGTCGGTGGACGGAATCGACGGCGTGTTCATCGGGCCGAACGATCTGTCGGCCTCGTTCGGCCACATCGGCAACTGGGGTCACCAAGAGGTGCAGGACGCGATCCAGGACGCCGCCAAGCGCATCAAGAAGACCGGCAAGGCGGCAGGCATCCTGACGCCCAACGAGGAGGAGGCGAAGAAATTCATCTCCTGGGGCTACACCTTCGTCGCGGTCGGCGCCGACCTCGGACTTCTCTCCAAGAATGCCGATGCGCTGGCGAAACGGTTCAAGACAACGTAGTCAGACCGTATGACCGCCTCCGCCTGGCAGAAGGTTTCCGTCGCCGATTACCGCAAGCTGCGCGACGCGCGGCTGCTCGCGCACTACGGCACGCAGTGGCTGGCGCGGGTGGCGCGCGCCTATGTCCCCGCGCAACCCGGTGACGCACACACCAATTTGGGCTGGGACGACACGTTCCGCGGCCTGTTCGCGCGCGCGCTGCCGAACGGCACGCGGCTCGGGCTTCGCATTCCCGATCTGACGCTTTGCGTCGTCGATGGGCCGTCGCTGGCGCTCGACGGCCGCGCCGAACCGGAGGTGAGGGGTTGGCTGCGCGATACGCTGGCGGCGCGCGGCTTCGACCCCGCCAAGCTCGACCTGCCGTCGCCCTACGAGATGCCACACCACGTGGTCGAGCTCGGCGCGCGCTACTCAACCGAGGAGCTTGGCGGTGAACTGGCCGCGCTCGCGGTCTGGTTTTCCAACGGCCACGCCATGCTCGATGCGGTGCGGGCGGGCCTGGTCAAGCGCAAGCTCAAGGCGCCGGCGGTGCGCTTGTGGCCCCACAACTTCGACATGGACTCGCTGGTTCCTCTCGGCGGCAGCCGCGCCGTCGGCGCCGGCTTCTGTCCCGGCGACGAATTCTGCGACGAGCCGTATTTCTATATTTCGATCTATCCGGAGCCCTACATTCCGGCGCTGCCGCTCTTGCCCCCGGTCGGGCACTGGCATTCCTACAAGTTCATCGCTGCGCTTGCGCCGGCGCACAAGATCGTCGCGTCGCTCGATCAGCGAGCCGACATCGCGGGCTTTTTCGACATTTCTATCAATGCGGCGCTTGATGCGCTCAGTTCACGGCGCTAGCCCGGCGAGTTCGGCAACGACTACTTCGGCCCGAAGAACGTGGACCCGTATATGACGATCGCCCACAGCACAAACAAGCCGCCAAATGCGATGAGCAGGACCTCGGCTCCAGTCACCATTGCGTTTCCCCTTGAAAGGTTGTGTTGACGTTTCCTCGTGCGATTTCGTTTTGATGTTCGGCGCGCACCAGCCTGCGCCACTTTTCAGGCGATTTCAGTTCCCCACCATGTTGGCCGTCTTGATCAGCTCCAGCATGAGTTTCGCGTCAGCCTGGAGGTAGGCTGCGTACTCCTGGGGGTTCTTGAGAAAAACTTGGGCGCCTTGCGCTTCAATTTTTTCCTTCATCTTTGGCGTGTTCAGGGTCTGCGCGATGGCTGCGTAAAGCTTATCGATGTTCTCGCGCGGTGTTCCGGCCGGCGCCGAAATTCCGTACCAGGTGCTCATTGCAAAATTGGGATAGCCGGTCTCGGCCATGGTCGGCGTGTCGGGCAGCGCCGCGGCGCGAGTTGGAGCCGCAACCGCGAGCGCGCGCAGCTGACCGGCTCTGATCTGGGACAGGACGGCGGGGACGTTGAGGAACGCCAGGTCGACGCGGCCGCCAAGGAGATCGACCGCTGCCGGCGCGCCGCCCCGGTAGGGGACCTCAATGAGCTTCACCTCGCCGCGCAGCTGCAGCAGGATTCCGAGAAACTGAGGAATGCTGCCGACACCGACGGTCGCAAACGTCATGCTGCCTCCCGCACCTTTCGCGGCGGCGACGAGCTCCTTCACAGTCTTGTAGGGACGGCTTGGCGGCACGACCAGCACGTTCGGTACATCCGCGACGGTGGCGATTGGTGTGAAGCCCTTGATGCCGTCGTAGTTCGCATCCTTCATCAACGCTGGCGTAATCACGTGTGAAGGAGAGCCGCCGATGAACAGCGTGTAGCCGTCCGGGTTGGCCTGCGTAGCGGCTCGTGCGCCGATTGCGGTCCCCGCGCCGGGACGATTGTCCACCACGACCGGGCGGCCCAATGCCTCGCTCATCCCTTCTGCGACGGTGCGGGCCAGCAGATCGGCCGGGCCGCCGGCAGCGTAAGGGTTGATCAGGGTGATCGGCCGCTCCGGAAAGGACTGGGCAACCGCGTGTCCCGCGAGCAGGCAGATTGCGGCAAGAAGTGCGACAACCAAGCGTGTCATGCAGTCCTCCCAACGTGGCCGGCTTCTCGCGGGCGGCCTTTTGAACGTAGGATAGCCTAGTTTCCGTCTCGGGAAACTGCATCAGCCGCGAATGCCGAATATCAACACGAACAAACTGCTGCCGACCACATTGGTCGGCAGTTACCCGCAGCCCGATTGGCTGATCGATCGCAGCCGCTTGACGGCGATCGTTCCACCGCGCGCCCGTGCCAGCGACCTCTGGCGCGTCGATCCGATCTGGCTCGAACAGGCGCAGGACGACGCGACGCTGCTTGCGATCCGCGACCAGGAGCGGGCCGGCATCGACGTCGTCACCGATGGCGAGATGCGGCGCGAGAGCTATTCGAACCGGTTTGCCACCGCGCTTGAGGGCATGGATAGCGACAACCCCGCACAAATTCCCTCGCGGACGCCAGGCAAAATCCAGATCGTGCCGCGGGTCGTCGGCAAGATTCGGCGCCGGCAGCCGGTGCAGGTCAGAGACGTCGAGTTCCTGCGCGCCAACACCGACCGGCCGATCAAGATCACCATCCCCGGCCCGTTCACCATGACGCAGCAGCTGTTCGACGAGCACTACCGCGATGAGGCAGCCGTCGCGATGGATTGCGCGGCCGCGCTGAACGCGGAAATCAAGGATCTTTTCGCGGCCGGTGCCGACGTGGTGCAACTCGACGAACCGTTCTTGCAGGCCTACCCGGACAAGGCGCGGGACTTCGGCGTGCCGGCGATCAACCGGGCGCTGGAAGGCGTGAATGGCATCACCGCTGTGCACCTGTGTTTCGGATATGGATCCATGGTCAAGAGCAAGCCCAGCGGCTATTCGTTCCTGCCTGAACTCGAGGCCACGACAGCCGATCAAGTATCGATCGAGACTGCGCAGTCGAAGCTCGATTGCTCGTTGTTGGCCCGACTGCCGACCAAGCAGATCGTGCTGGGTGTGCTCGACCTGCATGACATTACAGTCGAGACCCCCGAAACCGTTGCCGCGCGCATCCGACGTGCCATGCCGTACGTGTCGCCGGAGCGGCTCATCGTGGCGCCGGACTGCGGCCTCAAGTACCTGCCGCGGGACGTGGCATTCGCGAAGCTGAAAGCGATGGTCGAGGGCGCGGCTATTGTCCGCGGCGAACTAAGACAATAGCGAGCGGCGATTGGGTTAAGCGTCGTCGACGGGTTCGGTTGCGCGGACCGATCGACGCGCCAGGAATGTCGCGTGCCAAGCCGTCAGCTGCGGATGGTCGTTGCGCCAATGCCGGTCCGCGTAGCGAAAATCGAGATAGGCGAGCGCACATCCGATCGCGACATGGCCGATCGAGAATGCGCTCGAGGCAAGATCCGGCGCTTCCCGTTCGAGCGCCGCAAGCGTGGCCTCGTTACGCGTCGCATAGCTCGCGAGATAGGTCCGCGATTGCTGCTCGGCGGGCCGCATGATTTCGGAGCGCCACAGGATCAGAGCGTCGAGCAATCCATCCCCCAGCGCTTGGCGGCGCAGTGCGGTGATCCGCTCGGGAAATGACGTGGGAAAAAGCTTGGGACCGTCGTGCAGGCTGTCGAAGTACTCGCAGATGACGGTTGAATCGTACAGCACGGTGCCGTCATCGAGCACGAGCGTTGGAATTTTCGACAGCGGGTTGTCGACCATGAGCTCCAAATGCGGTTTGGCCGCCGCCGCGACCGTGCGGACGCGCTGCAACCGGTCCGCCAATCCCGCCTCATGTGCAACGATCATCACCTTGCGCACGAACGGCGAGCGGGGCGACCAATGCAATTTCATGCGAACCTCTGTGCGTCGCTAAGCTCGGACCGGCACGGCGTCCTCGGCCGCGGCTTCAGGATCAGGCACCGCCGGCCGCTGCATGGCGAAAAGCTCGTTGACCGCGCAATAGTCCATATAGCCCAGCCGTGCCAACGGTTGCATGCGTGTCACATCGACATGACCGTTCACGATCACCGCGTCGTCGATATGAATGCCGACCACTTCGCCGATCACCATCGCCGCTTGATTTCGCGTGCCGTCCGCGCTGACGAGGTCGACCGTCTTGGAATACTTGCATTCCAGCACCACCGGCGATCGCGCAACGCGTGGCGGCTTGACCTCGCGGCATTGAGCCATCTCGAGCCCGATGCGCTCCGGCTCGCTGATCGCGGGTCCCCATTCCGCTGACGATGCGTTGACCGCTTCGCGCAGCTCGTAGGTCGCCATGTTGCAGACGAATTCGCCGGTTTCTTCGGCATTGCGTTGCGAGTCCTTGCGCGGCTTGCTCGCGAACATCACGAAGGGTGGGGTGCCCGACACGATGTTGAAGAAGCTGTATGGCGCGAGGTTCACCACGCCGGCCCGGCTGATGGTCGATATCCACCCGATCGGCCGCGGTACCACGAGAGCCGTCATCGGATTGTGGGACAGGCCGTGACCACCGCGACGTGGGTCGTAGAACATGAGCGCTTTCCAACCGTTCCGATGACGCGCAGCCGCGGCGCTCGATTGCGCTGCATTTCCGGCGCGCCGTTATTTCAGTTCGTAGCTGCCGTCGCCGCGAATGAGATCGAGGTAGCGCTTCGCCGAGCGCTCAACCACGCCCTTGCCGTCCTTCCAGATGGTGCGATGGTCGAACGCGCCGTGCACGCGGTCGTAGTCAAATGGCTTGAGCGCGTCGACCGCGCCCTGCACGCGCGGCGCGGAGAGCGGGATGAAATTCGGGAAGCTCCACATGAAACTCACCGACTTGTTGTCCTGCACCACCTGGACGATGTCGCCGGAGAGCAGCGCGCCCTTGCCGCCGGCGCCCGCCACCCAGTGCAGGCAGGTGCCGCCGGGATAATGGCCCCCGGCATTGATCAACGTCAGGCCGGGCAGCAGCTCCTTGGTTTTGCCGCCCCACAGCGTGACGGTGTCGTCGCTCCGCATGATCCACTGCTTGTCGGCCTCATGCAGATGGATCGGCACGCCGCCGAGCGCGCGGCTCCATTCCGTCATGGTGGTGTAGTAGTGCGGATGCGAGATCGCGATCGCCTTGATGCCGCCCATGCCCTTGATCAGCTCGACGGTGGCGTTGTCGATCAGCGCGATGCAGTCCCACAGGATGTTGCCGGCAGGCGTACGCAGGAGCTGCGCGCGCTGGCCGATGCCGAACGCCGGTGCGGTGGTGATGGAGATGAGGTTCGGCTCGAGCTCGCGCCAGGCGTTGTAGAAACGCATGCGCAGCGCCTCAAGCGTGGTCCAGGCCTGGCCGGTCGGCGGCACGTACTGGCGTTCGTCGTCGCAAATCGGGCAGGCCGCGGGCGGCTTGTCCGATGGCGCGTACTGGGTTCCGCAGGTGTTGCAGATGAAGGCCGGCATGGCGGAAGTGTAGCAGGGCGCTCAGGCGTGCACAGCGTCATTCCGGGGCGCGCCCATAAGCGCGTTTACGCGCGCCTTCGACGCGCTAGGGGCGCGAGCCCGGAATCCAGAAAGGGATTCCGCGTCGGCATGTGGATTCCAGGTTCGCTCGCTGCGCTCGCGCCCCGGAATGACGGCGGAGAGGTCAGCGCGGCAGCTTCTTGCCGATCTTGATCTGCACCTGGCCGGACGGCACTTCGGCGTTGAGAAAGATCGTGTTGGGATCGGTCAGGCTGAGCTTGCGCGTGACGTTGATCAGCGCGCCGACGCCGGTGTTGATGCGCCCAGCGCGGCCGTCGGCGTCGTTGAGGGTGATCTCGACGCCGACCGGGTCGCGGTCCCAACTGCGAAAGGTCACGGCGGGGTGCTCCCAGCCGGCGGCCTCGAACACCTCGACGAAGTCTTCCGCGTAGGCCTTGCCGTCTTCGTCGCCGGCGATCGCGGCGATCATCACGCGCTGGCCGGCAAACGGGCTCAGCGCGTCGATCAGCGCGTACTTCTCTTCGAACGAGAGCCGCCGCTGCGCCTGCACCGCCGTAAGCTTGCGCTCGGCGCGCGCGAGCTGCTGCTCCAGCCGCTCGATCTCCTGGGCGGCGCGGCCTTCGGCCTGCTTCACCTCCCAGCGCAGGCTTTCGGTCACGGCGACGCGGCGTTCCTCGGCCTGCTGCAGGCGCCGCCGCAGCTCGGCGATCTCGGCGGCGTGGCGCATCGCGTTTTGTTCGCCGGTGCGGTGGAGCGCCTCGATCTCGGCGGTGAGCCGCGCCGTGGTCTCGCGGTCGCTCTGCCCGACGGCGCGCCGCGCCTGCAGCTGCTCGATCTCGCGGCGCAGCGCGGCGGTCTCGGCGAGATGGCGTACCTCGGCTTCGCGCGTCGATTGCCGAAGCGCCAGGATGTTGGCCGCGCGCGTTTCGCGGTCGGCCAGCGCGCGCCGCAGTGAATCGGCCTCGTGACGGACCTTGGCGACATCGGCAGCATGCGCGATCGCGACCAATTCGACCTTGCGTTGCCCGTACTTCGCGGCGGCGTAGCCGATCGCGAGCAGTGCAGCGATGCCGAGGATCGCGACCTCGATGAAGGCGTTGTGCAGCACCATTGCGGTGTCGTCCTGCCGCCAACGCGGCAGGTATTGCGCGCGCGCCCGATCCGCGATGGCGACCAGGTCGTCGAAGCGGTTCCAGAAATGGTAAGCGGTGACGCCGGCCGCGATCACCACGGCGGCAACCAGCAGGCCCGATACTTGAAGGAGGATGTGGAAGGTACCGACCGAGTTCGAGCGAGTTCCAATCGGACATGATGCGGGTTCGGCTTGCGCCGCCTTCAGGTTTGGCCGCGCGCCCCGCATCAGGCGCGTTGGAGAAGGAGCTTATCGCCGTTGAAGCGGCGTGATTGCTGAAATTGATGGAATGATTAACGGCGCGAAGTCACGCAAACCGCACGGAAATTCCGTCCAGCGCCACGCCGGAAAGTTGCGTCGTCCAGGTTTCTCCCGGCGCGACCGGCAGCGCCTTGGTCAGCGTGCCGGTGGTGACGATTTCGCCGGCGGCAAGCGGCGGGTTGTCGCGATCCTTCGCCAGCAGGTCCATGACGTAGCGCAGCGTCGATAGCGGGCCTTCCATCACGTTGCCAGCGCGGCCGCGGTCCCGGTGCTGGTCGTTGCACGCGAGGTCGATGTCGAACGAGGTCAACGCACGCAGCCACTCACCGGCGTTGGCGCCGACCGGATGCCGCGGCCCGACCAGCAGCGCGCCGTGCAGGCCGTTGGCGGCGACGGTGTCGGCTGCGGTGAACTTCCAGTTCGGAAAGATCGATTGCACCAGCTCAAAGCCGTGCGCGACCCATTCGATGCCGCCGAGCAGCGCCGCGTCGTCCATACCGGGAGAGGGCGCGCGGGCGAGGCCAAACACGATCTCCGGCTCGATGCGTGGCTCGGCAATGCCGGCGAGCGGGAACACGCCGCCGAGATCGGCGAGGTTGCGCAGCGTGCGGTCGTACACATAGCCCCACATCGGCGCATAGACGCCGTACTCGTCCCAGATGGTGCGGTTGGTGAAGCCGATCTTGCGGCCGAGCACACGTTCGCCGCGCGCGTCGCGCGCCCGCCGTATCGCGGCAGTGACGCGATACGCTTCGTCGAGCGAGAGCGTGCCGCGTGAAGAAAACGGAGCGATCTGGCGGCCGTTGTCGATCGCCGCCAGCGCTTCGCCGGCAATGGCTGCGACGTCGGCCGCCAAGTTCGCTAGCTTTTCCGCATGATCTTGTCCGAAAACCGGTTCGCACTTTTCGGGATGCATGCGCTACGCCGGGATCGGCACGTCGCCGACGTCCTTCGGTACCTTGTAGCCCTTCACCGTGGCTGGCTTCTTGGCGATCGCGAGGTACCAGCGCAACACGTTAGGATACTGCTTCATATCGATGGTCTGCCACTCGAAGCGGCTGATCCACGGCCAGATCGCGATGTCGGCGATGGAATAATCGTCGGCGACGTATTCGCGGCCGTCGAGGCGGGTGTTGAGCACCTTGTAGAGCCGGTGCGCTTCCTTGAGATAGCGCTCCTCCGCGTAGGGTGCCTTGCCGGGATTGTACTTCACAAAGTGATGTACCTGGCCGAGCATCGGGCCGGGGCCGCCCATCTGCCAGTTCAGCCACTCGAGCGTCTTCCAGCGCTTCTCTCCGGACTTCGGCAACAGCTTGCCGGTCTTGTCGCCGAGATATTGCAGGATTGCGCCCAACTCCATCAGCGACAGGCCGTTGTCACGGTCGACGATCGCCGGGATGCGGTTGTTCGGGCTGATCTTCAGAAACTCCGGCTTGAACTGCTCGTCCTTGCCGATGTCGACCGCGTGCGCGGTGTAGGGCAGGCCCATTTCCTCGAGCGCGATGGAAATCTTGCGGCCGTTCGGCGTGGTCCAGGTGTAGAGATCGATCACGTTGTTTCCTTCCTAAAACGCTAGCTTCCCCGGTAAGTCGTATAGCTCCACGGCGTCATGAGCAACGGCACGTGGTAGTGGCCTTCGGGCTCCGCGATCGCGAACCGGATCGGGATCTGATCAAGGAACGGCGGCTCGGCCATCGCCGCGCGACGCGCCGCGAAATAATTGCCGACATGAAAGGTCAGCTCGTAGGTGCCGATCCGCAGCGGCCCGCCCTCGATCAAGGGCGCGTCGGTGCGGCCGTCGGCGTTGGTGGATCGTTCGGTCAGCAAGCCGCGGGCGCTGCCGCCGATCTCGTGCAGCGTCACTTTCACGCCGGCGGCGGGTCGGCCAGTGGTGACGTCAAGCACATGAGTGGAGAGTCGCCCCTCGGTCATGGGGCGGCCCGGTCCGTCCACCAGCGCGTTGAGGCGCAGCCGCGTGATCAGGCCGATCTCGTCAAGCGCCCGCGCCCGCTCGGCGGCGACGTCATTACCAAGCCTTCGCTCGAACTGCGTCAGAATGGAATCGCGGGTGTGCCGGCGCACACAGATGATGAAGGGGAAGCGGAACTTGTCCCGGTAGGCGCTGTTGAGCCGCGAGAATGTGGCGAATTCGCCGGCGCTGAGCCGATCGAGGCCGAGGCTGCCCTGCTCGGACTTGGAGGCGTCGGTCAATTCGCCGCGGGCAACCCGGCTGCCCAACTCCGGATGTCCGGCGATGAAGGCGAACTGCCGGTCGGCGGACGTGGTGCGCACCGCCGTCATCATCGCGTCATGCAGCGCCGCAACCGTGGCAAAGGGCCGGCCAGCGACGGTGGCCTGCGCCACCCAGGGAGCGTGTTCGAACACTTCGCCGAGGGCCGCGACAAAGGCTTGGGGGGCCATCGCGTTAAGGGCGCCTAACGTTAGGGGCTGGGAGGGCATGAGTTGGCTGAAAGGTTTGCCGAGCCTCTAAAGGTAGAGGATATACCTTACCCCTGCGACTATTTTCGCTTGCAGATCAAAGGGTTTAGGTAGAAATTTGCGGGCGATTTGAACCTATTCCCCCTGTCCTGCGTCTAATCCTACGAGAGCCGCGTTGGTCGCCAGCCAAGCCACTTCGGACGAAGTCCTGATTGGTCGGATCGCGAACGGCGATCGGCTCGCCATGCAGGTGCTGTTCGCACGGCACCATGTACGGGTCTACCGGTTTGCGCTCCGCCTTGTCCGTAACGAAGCCACGGCGGAGGACTTGATCAGCGAGGTGTTTCTGGACGTGTGGCGTCAAGCAGGCAAGTTCGAGGGCCGTTCTGCCGTTTCGACCTGGTTGCTAGCGATCACACGGTTCAAGGCGCTTTCGGTGCTCCGTCGCAAGCCGGAAGAGGAGTTGGACGAAGCGACTGCAGAAGCGATCGAGGACACTTCGGATACGCCCGAGGTCGCGCTGGAGAAGAAGGAGAAGGGCGAGGTTCTGCGAAAGTGCATGGAAGCACTGTCTGCGGAGCATCGGGAGATCATCGACCTCGTGTACTACCACGAGAAATCGGTGGAGGAAGTCGCCGAGATCGTCGGCATCCCCGAAGCGACCGTGAAGACCAGGATGTTCTATGCACGAAAGAGACTCGCAGAACTGCTCAAAGCCCAGGGGATGGAGAGAGGTTGGCCATGAATACGAAGAACAAAGAGCCGCATGAGGACATCGAGCTCCTCCTGCCGTGGCATGCCGCCGGCACGTTGAGCCGTCGCGATGCCGAGCGCGTTGAGCGCGCTCTTGCCAATGACAACGAGCTCGCGGCCCGCTACGAGCTGGTGCGCGAAGAGCTCGGTGCAGCGATCAATCTCAATGAATCGCTCGGTGCGCCGTCGGCGCGCGCGATGCAAAACCTGTTCGCCAAGATCGACGCCGAGCCGGCGCGTCAGCCCAGGGTCTCGTTCAATGCGGTGGCCTGGTTCGCTGGTATCGTCGCGAGCTTGACACCGCGCACGATGGCCTATGCCACAGGCGCCGCGGCGGTTGCGATCCTGCTACAGGCCGGCGTGCTGACCAGCCTGATCATGCAGAACCCCAACATCTACGGGGTTTCCTCGGTCCCGCAGGGTGAGGAGAACACGAGAAGCGTCGATCTCGGTAGCAGTGCGCACGTCCTGATCCGGTTCAATCCGCAGGCGAGCGTCGCCGATATCAGCAAGTTCCTGGCCGAGCACAACGCCAGCATCGCGGGTGGCCCGGCGGCCGGCAGCGGACTGTTCCGTCTCAAGGTGGCTGAGAAGCCGGTGTCGCAGGCTGAGCTTGCCGCCATCGTCAAGCGCATGCAGGGCAATCCCGTGGTCGGCTTCACGGTGCCCGCCGCGCAGTGATCTGCGGCGCCGCCATAAGCGGCGCCCGGTAATCAGACTTGGAATGTCGCGCTCCCGCTCGGAGGCATGCCATGCGCTTGCATCGACGCGCCCATCTCGCACGCGCCCTGTCGCTCGCGGCCATTGCCGCAGCGCTGACGCTGTTCGCGGTTCAACAGGCCTCGGCGGCGATGTTCGGTCGTGGCGGCGGCTTCGGCGGGAGCAGGGGCGGCTTCGCGACCCAGCGCATGATGGTGCAACCTCGCGGGATGCAGCCGCGCATGATGCAGCAGCGCGTTTCGACGATGCCGCGGATGACGGCTGGGGCATCGGCGTCGAGGATGTCGGTCGCCAAGACCGCCAAGTACGGCAATCGAGGCCCAAAGGTTGGCTCCAAAGCCGCGGCCACCAATCCCGGCGGCGACGGCCGCAGGCCGCCAAAGGGCCCCATCGTCGGCGAGAAGCCCCCAGTGGTTAGCGACGGCGGCGGCGCAACGCGTCCGCCGCGGCCTGATCGGCCGATCGGCCCCGGCCGCGATCCACGCCCGCCGAGCGGCCCGGGCGTGGGGCCCGGCATCGACCCCGGCGTCGTCATCGGCACTGGCGTTGCGATTGGCACCGGCGTCGCAATCGGATCGGCCGTTGCGGCTCCGCCGCCGCCACCGCCGGCGTTTGGCGGGCCCCGCGGCCCGGGCGGCTCTGGCGCGGGCAGCCCGCCCTCGGTTGGCGCCAACATCAATATCCCGCCGTCGAACGAGCAGCGCTTCGTGCCGAACGAAGTGGTGCTGGAATTCGCCGGCAATTTCCCGCCGCAGGCCATGATCGATCTGGCCCGCCGCCACCGTCTGGCGCGGCTCGACGCGGTCAACCTGCCGAGCGTCAATGCCACCTATTTCCGCGCCCGGATCGTGGATGGGCGCCCGGTCCGCGCCGTGCTGGCTGGATTGCGCGACGAGGCGACGCTGCGCTCCGGGCAGCCGAACTATCTCTACTCCGCTGCGCAGGAGCAGACCGCGGAAGCGCCGGCAACCTTCACTCCGCCGGCTGCGGCGATGCCGTCGCCCACGCCGGTCGCGGCCGCCGCGGGCGCCTTGCCGGCGCTCGGCGATCCTGCGCAGTACCACCTCGCGAAGCTGCGGTTGCCGGAGGCGCACGGCCTGACCAAGGGCAACAACGTCCTGGTTGCAGTGATCGATTCCGGTATCGACGCGTCGCATCCCGAGTTGCGCGGCGTGATCGCCGGCACCTTCGATGCGTTCGGCAAGACCGAGAAGCCACACCCGCACGGCACCGCCATGGCCGGCACCATCGCGGCGCGCTCGCGGCTGATGGGCGTGGCGCCAGCTGCGCGCATCCTCGCGATCCGCGCGTTCGGCGAGGCCGGCAACAGCGCGCAGGCGACCACCTTCGCCATCATCAAGGGCGTCGACCACGCGGTGACGCAGCGTGCGCGCGTCATCAACATGAGCTTCAACGGCCCGCAGGATCCGGGCATGGCGCGCGCGCTCGCGGCCGCGCGGGCGCGCGGCATCGTGCTGGTTGCCGCGGCCGGCAATCTCGGCGAGCTGTCGCCGCCGCAATATCCCGCCGCCGACCCCAATGTGATCGCGGTCAGCGCGACCGATGCCGAGGATCGGCTGTTCAAGGCCTCGAACCGCGGCAGTCACGTTGCGATCGCGGCGCCCGGCGTCGATATCCTGGTGCCGATCCCGGGTGCCAACTACGACCTCACTTCAGGCACGTCGATTGCGGCAGCTCATGTGAGCGGCGTCGTGGCGCTGATCCTTGAGCGCAAGCCCGGTCTCGATCCGGACGCGGTGCGCCGGGTGCTGCTCTCGACCGCCCGGGATCTCGGTACCCCCGGCCGCGACGACCAGTTTGGCGCCGGCCTCGCCGACGCCTACCAGGCGCTGCTGGCGCTTGAGCCGCGCACTGTCGCGGGGTCCGACGTTCCGGCCGAACCGATGGCGCAGGCAAGATAATACCCAATATAAATCAATTGGTTGAATAAGGGCCGATCAGGTCACAGCGACCTGGCCGGCCTCCTCTTGAACCTTTCCGCTCCCTGCGACGACGAATGCTCAACAGGGCCGTCTCGCCCGCAGCCATTCCAGGGAGAACCGTAATGAACACCAAGATCAAATTCGCCGCCGCTCTGACCGCGTTGACGCTGGCCGCGACGTTCGCGCTGCCGTCGAATGCCGAGGCCCGTGGCCGCGGCTGGGCGATCGGTGCGGGCCTCGTCGGCGCCGCCATCGTAGGCAGCGCAATCGCCGCGAGTGCGCAGCCGGTTTACGTGGGTGGCTATCGCAGCTGCCGCTGGGTCTCCCAATACGATCGCTGGGGCAACTTCCTCGGCAACACCAAGGTGTGCCGCTACTACTACTGATCGCTCCGAAGCCTGCAATCGGCGCGTACGCCCCGCCTTTCCCCCGCGCCGATTTGCTTGACCCGCCCGGTCCCCCACCGGGCGGGTCGCCTCTTTTTTGGGGCTCGAAAGCAGCACTCACGGGACGTGTGACGACCATCACACAAATGCGGTTTGTGCCGAACCCGTAGAACCTTTTGTCCGGCCACGCGACCAATGTTCAGCAGGGCCATTCTGGCCCGCAGGAAAAACGGGAGACTTCCATGAATACCAAGACCAAGTTCTTCGCTGCTCTGACCGCCCTGACGCTGGCCGCGACCTTCGCGCTGCCGTCGAATGCCGAGGCCCGTGGCCGCGGCTGGGCGATCGGTGCGGGCCTTGTCGGCGCCGCCATCGTGGGCAGCGCAATCGCCGCGAGCGCGCAGCCGGTTTACGTGGGTGGCTATCGCAGCTGCCGCTGGGTCTCCCAATACGATCGCTGGGGCAACTTCCTCGGGAACACCAAGGTGTGCCGTTACTACTACTGAGCACCCTTGACGCCTGTGATCGGTGCGCAACGCCCCGCCTTCCCCTCGCGCCGGTCTCAACGACCCGCCCGGACGCCCCCGTCCGGGCGGGTTTGTTTTTTCAAGACGCTAGCCCATACGGCCAAAAGGGGTATGGACGCCTCTGCCTGAGCCGCCCTAAATGCGGTTCGAAAGGCGTCCGGGTATGAGTGACATCATCCTCGAAACCGAGGATCTCACCAAAGAATTTGCCGGGTTCGTGGCGGTCAACGGCGTCAGTCTGCGCGTCGCGCGCGGCACCATTCACGCGCTGATCGGTCCCAACGGCGCCGGCAAGACCACCTGCTTCAACCTGCTCACCAAGTTTCTGCAGCCGACCCGCGGCCGCATTGTCTACAAGGGCCAGGACATCACCAGCCTCGCGCCCGCCGATGTGGCGCGGCTCGGCGTCGTCCGCTCGTTCCAGATCTCGGCGGTGTTTCCGCACCTGAGCGTGCTGGAGAATGTGCGCATCGCGCTGCAACGCAAACGCGGCGGCTCATTCGACTTCTGGCGCAGCAAGAGTGTGCTCAATGGGTTCAATGCCCGCGCGCTCAAGCTGATCGATGACGTCGGTCTGTCTGACGTCGCGCACATCACCGCGGTGGAGCTGCCGTACGGCCGCAAGCGCGCGCTCGAGATCGCGACCACGCTCGCGCTCGATCCCGAGATGCTGCTGCTCGACGAGCCGACCGCGGGCATGGGCCACGAGGACATCGACCGCATCGCCAAGCTGATCAAGTCGGTCGCCGCCGATCGCACCGTGCTGATGGTCGAGCACAATCTCTCGGTGGTGGAGAACCTGTGCCAGCGGATCACGGTGCTCACGCGTGGCCGCGTGCTCGCCGAAGGCGACTACGAGACTGTTTCCAACAATCCGGAGGTGCGCGAAGCGTACATGGGAGTGGGCCATGCTTGATACGCGTAGCCCGCTGCTGACCGTCTCGAACCTGCAGGCGTGGTACGGCGAGTTGCACATTCTGCATGGCGTCGATTTCAACGTGCACGAGGGCGAGGTGGTCACGCTGCTCGGCCGCAACGGCGCCGGCAAGACCACGACGCTGAAATCGATCATGGGAATGGTTGGCCAGCGTACCGGTTCGGTGCAATTCGAAGGCCGCGAACTGATCGGCAGCGCATCCAACGAGATCGCGCGGACTGGTATCGCGATCTGCCCGGAGGAGCGCGGCATCTTTGCGAGTTTGTCGGTCGAGGAAAACCTGATGCTGCCGCCGCAGGTGAGGAGCGGGGGCCTGGGCCTGGACCGTATCTTCGATCTCTTCCCCAACCTCAAGGAGCGGCTCGGCTCGAGCCAAGGCACCAAGCTGTCCGGCGGCGAGCAGCAGATGCTGGCAATCGCGCGCATCCTGCGCACCGGTGCGCGGCTTCTGCTGCTGGACGAGCCAACCGAGGGGTTAGCGCCCGTTATCATCCAGCAGATCGGCAAAACGATCCGCACGCTCAAGCAGCAGGGGTTCACGATCCTGCTGGTCGAGCAGAACTTTCGCTTTGCCTCGACGGTGGCCGATCGCTATTACGTGATGGAGCACGGCCGCGTCGCCGAAGGCTTCACGAACTCGGAACTGGACGCAAATCTGGAAAAGCTGCACGAGTATCTTGGAGTTTGAACAAATGGGGTGCCGCGGGGCGCTACCAAAGGGAGATGTGTCAATGAAACGTGTTGTGAGTTTGGCTGCTTTATCCGTCGCGTTGATGTGCGGCGCAGCCCAAGCGCAAATGAGTGACGGCGTCGTCAAGATCGGCGTCATGAATGACATGTCGGGCACCTACGCCGACCTGTCCGGCCCCGGCTCCGCGATTGCCGCGCAGATGGCGGTCGAGGACTTCGGCGCCGCTGCCAAGGGCCTCAAGGTCGAGATCGTCAGCGCCGACCACCAGAACAAGCCCGACGTCGGCTCCAACGTGGTGCGCACCTGGATCGACCGCGATCAGGTCGACGTGATCGTCGATGTGCCGACCTCCTCGGTAGCGCTTGCGGTCAATCAGATCGTCAAGGAGAAGAACAAGGTGTTCCTGGTGTCGGGCGCTGCCGCCTCCGACCTGACCGGCAAGGCGTGCACGCCCAACACCATCCACTGGACGTATGACACCTGGGCGCTCGCCAACGGCACCGGCAACGCGATCGTGAAGACCGGCGGCAAGACCTGGTTCTTCCTCACCGCCGACTACGCGTTCGGCCATGCGCTCGAGCGCGACACCGCGGCCGTCGTGGAGAAGAACGGCGGCAAGGTGAACGGTCGCGTGCGGCATCCGTTCCCGGGGACCGACTTCTCCTCCTTCCTGCTGCAGGCGCAGTCTTCGAAGGCGCAGATCATCGGCCTCGCCAACGCCGGCGCCGACACCACCAACTCGATCAAGCAGGCGGCGGAGTTCGGCATCGTCAAGGGTGGGCAGAGCCTGGCGGCGCTGCTGATCTTCCTCACCGACGTCAAAGCGCTTGGTCTGCCGGTCGCGCAGGGCCTGACCTTCACCGAAGCCTGGTACTGGGATCAAAACGACGCCAACCGCGAATTCGCCAAGAAGTTTGCCGAGCGCAACAAGGGCGTCTATCCCAGCATGATCCACGCTGGCGTCTATTCGGCGGTCACGCACTACCTCAAGGCCGTTGCCGAGCTCAAGAGCGATGCCGACGGCAAGGCGGTGGTCGCCAAGATGAAGTCGATGCCGACGCAAGACAGGCTGTTCGGCAATGGCGAAGTCCGCGCCGACGGCCGCAAGATCCACGACATGTACCTGTTCGAGGTCAAGAAACCGGCCGAGTCGAAGGGGCCATGGGACCTCTACAAGGTGCGCGCCACCATCCCGGCGGCGGAAGCATTCCGTCCGGTCAAGGACGGCGGCTGCCCGTTGGTTAGCGGTTAATCTTCTAATCCCTCCCCGCGAAGCGGGGAGGGTGGCCACGAGCATTAGCGAGTGGCCGGGTGGGGTGTTCGATGCAATTCACTAACCTCACCCGGCTCATCGCTTCGCGATGAGCCACCTTCCCGCTGCCGGGGAGGGATGAGACCTCCTCATGTTCGAAATCTTCGGCATCCCCTCGTCGGCGTTGTTCGGCCAGCTGTTGATCGGTCTGATCAATGGCTCGTTCTACGCGCTGCTCAGCCTGGGGCTCGCCGTGATCTTCGGCATGCTCAACATCATCAATTTCTCCCACGGCGCCCAATACATGATGGGCGCGTTTGCCGCGTTTTTCCTGCTGCAATACTTCGGGATGAACTACTGGTTTGCGCTGATCGTCGCCCCGCTGGCGATCGGCGCGTTCGGTGTCCTGATCGAGCGGCTGTTCCTGCAATGGCTCTACAAGCTCGATCATCTTTACGGCCTGCTGTTGACGTTCGGCCTCGCGCTGATCATCGAGGGTGTGTTCCGCAACTATTTCGGCTCGTCCGGTCTGCCTTATCAGGTGCCCGAGGCGCTGCGCGGCGGACAGAACCTCGGCTTCATGTTCCTGCCGAACTACCGCGCCTGGGTGGTGGTGTTCTCGCTCACCGTTTGCCTCGCCACCTGGTTCGTGATCGAGCGCACCAAGCTCGGCGCATATCTGCGCGCCGCGACCGAGAACCCGGCGCTGGTGCGCGCCTTCGGCATCAACGTGCCGCGCATGATCACCCTGACCTACGGCTTCGGCGTGGCGCTCGCTGGACTCGCCGGCGTCATGGCGGCCCCGATCTACAGTGTCAGCCCGCAGATGGGCGCGCATCTCATCATCGTGGTGTTCGCGGTGGTGGTGATCGGCGGCATGGGCTCGATCCTGGGCGCGATCGTGACCGGCTTTGGCCTCGGCGTCATCGAGGGCCTGACCAAGGTTTTTTTCCCGGAAGCCTCAAACACGGTGATCTTCATCATCATGGCGATCGTCCTGCTGATTAGGCCCGCCGGGCTGTTCGGGCGGAGGGCGTGACATGAGCGTTCCGGCCGCTGCCGCCGTCAGCCCCGCGTACTCGCGCAGCGAAGTGATCGCCTTTGTGGTGATGGTTGCCGCGCTGCTGATTGCACCGCTGTTCATCTATCCGCTGTTCCTGATGAAGGCGCTGTGCTTTGCGCTGTTCGCCTGCGCTTTCAATCTCCTGCTCGGTTACGTCGGCTTGCTGTCATTCGGACATGCGCTCTATTTCGGCTGGGCGAGCTATGTCAGCGCCTATGTCGCCAAGACCTGGGGCTTCACCCCGGAGCTCGCGATCCTGGCGGGCGCTGCGACCGCAGCGGTGCTGGGCGTCATCGCCGGTTCGCTGGCGATCCGTCGGCAGGGCATCTACTTCGCCATGATCACGCTGGCGCTGGCGCAGATGATGTACTTTTTCGCCGTGCAGGCGCCGTTCACCGGTGGCGAGGATGGCATCCAGGCGGTGCCGCGCGGCTGGCTGTTCGGGCTGATCGATCTGCGCGAGCCGATGAACATGTACATCACCGTGCTGGTGATCTTCCTGGCCGGCTTCCTCTTGATCTATCGCATCATCAACTCCCCGTTCGGCGAGGTGCTGAAGGCGATCCGCGAGAACGAGGCGCGCGCGATCTCGCTGGGTTACAAGACCGAACGCTACAAGCTGGTCGCCTTCGTGCTGTCCGCGACCTTCGCCGGTGTCGCCGGCGCCGCCAAGGCGATCGTGTTCCAGCTCGCCTCGTTGACCGACGTCGACTGGCCGATGTCGGGCGAGGTGGTGCTGATGGCGCTGGTCGGCGGGCTCGGCACCGTGTTTGGCCCAGTCGCCGGTGCGTTCGTCATCATCGCCATGCAGAACTATCTGGCGCAGGTCGGGCAATGGGTGACGGTGATCCAGGGTGTCGTGTTCGTCGCCTGCGTGCTGCTGTTCCGCCGCGGCCTGATCGGCGAATTGGCGCATTTGTTGCGGATCAGGTTGTAATCGCCCAATTCGGGAGGAAACCACATGAGTGCAGAAGCCCGCCTGAAAGAACTCGGCATCGTCCTGCCCGTGCCGATGACACCGGTGGCGAACTATCTGCCGTACCGCATCGCCGGTAACATCCTCTATCTGGCCGGGCAGGGGCCGCGTGAGAATGGCGTCATCCTGCTCGGCAAGGTCGGCGCCGAGGTATCCATCGAGGAGGGCTATCGGCGCGCCCGCATCACCGGACTGAACCTGCTCGCCGCCATGAAGGCGGCGCTCGGCTCGCTCGACCGTGTCGACTACATCGTCAAGCTGTTGGGCATGGTCAACGCGGTGCCGGACTTCAAGGACCAGCCCAAGGTGATCAACGGCTGCTCCGATCTGTTCGTCGAGGTGTTCGGCGACGCTGGCCGGCATGCCCGCTCCGCGGTCGGCATGGGTTCACTGCCGAACGGAATGTCGGTGGAAATCGAGGGCATCGTCGCCATCAAGCCGTAATTTGCGGTGCGAGCGCTTGTCACCGGCGCGCGAATCGATTCAGTTCGCATCGTGCCGTGGCGTTGGTCGCGTGCTCCCAGTTTTCTGTGAAAACCCTGTGAATAAGCGCGTCCCGGCCTGTGGGCTGGAAAACGTGCCGTTGTTCATGACACGCGTGCGCGTCACCATCCCAAGCGCCGCCGTTGGCGGCCGTCGGTTGGACGATGATCATTCGGCCATATCCGTTCGCCATGGACCAAGCCGCTCTCAAATGGAGAGACCTCGCCGAGCGCCGCCAGGCGCATTTTGTCGATCTTTATAAGAGCGGCCGCTGGAAGCACTACTACACCGACGAGCAATTCGTCGTCCGCATACGCGAGGCGATCGCCGCCGCCAACCGGTGGGCCGAGATTGCACCCCGGCCCGAAGACCGCTTGGCCGCTGAATAATTCGAAAATCTGACGTCACGGCCGTGGCTGGGCTTGTACCAGCCGTCCACGTCTTGCTTTGATGCGATCCGCAAGACGTGGACAGGTCGAAATGGCGGCAAACGGCAGCGAACTGCAGATCCTCGATTGGCTGGCGAGCCAGCGCGGCGCCATGTTGGCGCTGCTGGAAACCTTGGTGAACACCGACGGCGGCAGCTACGATAAGGCCGGCGTCGATGCGGTGGGCGGTCATATCCGGGCGTTCCTCGACAGCCAGGGCATTCCGAGCGATGTCACGCCGGATACAAAATTCGGCGACGCGATCAACGCCACCGTCGGCGCGTCCGGCGCAAGCAACCGCCCGATCCTGCTGATGGGGCATCGCGATACGGTTTTCCCAAAAGGCGAGCCGACGCGGCGGCCGTTCAAGATCGAGAATGGCCGCGCCTACGGCCCCGGGGTCTCGGACATGAAGGCCGGCCTGGTGATGAATTGCTTCGTCCTGGCCGCGTTGAAGAAGTTCGGCGGCGCCAGAGCGCCGGTCACCGTGCTCTTTACCGGCGACGAGGAGATCGGCTCGCCGTTCTCGCGTCCGGTGATCGAGCGGTTCGCGCGCGAGGCCCGCGCGGTGTTCAACTCGGAGCCCGGTCGTGGCCCCGGCGTCGCGGTGACCGGCCGCAAGGGCGGCGTGTTTATGCGCTTCGAGATCACCGGCAAGGCCGCGCATTCCGGCGCCAACTTCGAGCAAGGCATCAGCGCCATCAACGAACTGGCGCACAAGACGCTCGCCTTGCACGCGCTCAGCGATCCCAAGGCCGGCATTACGCTCAACGTCGGCGTGGTGTCCGGCGGGCAGACCGTCAACACCGTGGCGCCGTGGGCCAAGGGCGAGGTTGATCTGCGCTTTATCACGCCGCAGCAGCGCGCCGAAACGATCGCGAAGGTCGAAGCGATCATGGCGAAAAGCTTCGTGCCCGGCACGTCGGCAAAGCTCGAGATCAGCGGCGAGTTCCTGCCGCTGGTCGAGTTGCCGGACGGCAAGGCGTTGTTCGAGCACTACGCGGCGCAGCTCAAGGAACTCGGCAACGAGCCGTCGTCGATCTTCACCGGCGGCTGCGCCGACTTCGGCTTCGCCGCGGCGACCGGCGTGCCGACCATCTGCGCGGTCGGCCCGGTCGGTGGCAAGGGCCACACGCCGGAGGAGTTCATGGAGGTCGATACGCTGGTGCCGCGCGCCCAGGCGCTGGCGCTGGCGATCTTGCGGTTGCCGTAGCGCGCAACCACGTCCCCGATCACATCTTCAAGAATTTCGATCCCCGGAAGGAATCCAATGCCGCAGTTGTTCTCCCCCATCAAGCTTGCCGGTCTCGAACTCGCCAACCGCATTGTGGTGGCGCCGATGTGCCAATACTCCTCGGATGACGGCAGCGCGACCGATTGGCACATGACGCACCTCGGCATGCTGGCGAACAGCGGCGCCGGCCTCCTGGTGGTCGAGGCCACCCACGTCGAGCGGCACGGCCGCATCACCCATGGCTGCGCCGGCCTCTACTCCGACAGCAATGAGGCAGCGATGCAGCGGGTGATCCAGCATTGCCGCAGGATCGGCACCGCCAAGCTTGGTATTCAGCTCGCGCACGCCGGCCGCAAGGCATCCTCGCAGCGGCCCTGGGAGGGCGGCGGTCCGCTCAAGAACGGACAGGATCCGTGGCCGACCATGGCGCCGTCGCCCATTCCGTTTGGCGACGGCTGGCACATGCCGAACGAAATGAACCAGGGCGACATCGGCCGGGTGCGTGAGGCATTCGTCAATTCGGCGCAGCGTGCGGTGCGGATCGGCTTCGATCTCATCGAGCTACACTACGCGCACGGCTATCTCGGCCATTCGTTTCTGTCGCCGATTTCCAACAAGCGCACCGACAACTACGGCGGCTCATTCGAAAACCGCACGCGGTTTGGCCGCGAGCTCGCGCGGGCGGTGCGCGCGGTGGTACCAAAGAATATACCGCTCGGCGTGCGGCTTTCTGCCATGGAATGGAAGGAGGGCGGCATCACCGCCGACGAGACGATCGCGTACGGAACGGCACTCAAGGCCGAAGGTATCGACTTCATCGACTGCTCGTCGGGCGGCATCACCGCCGACACCCGCAATCCGACCGAGCCCGGCTACAACGTGCCGATCGCCGAGCGCGTCAAGCACGAGGTAGGCATCCCGACCCGCGTCGTGGGCCTGATCGTGGCGCCGGCGCATGCCGAGGCGATCGTCGCCGAGGGCAAGGCCGACATGATCGCGATGGCGCGCTCCGTCCTGGACGACCCGAGATGGGGCTGGCACGCCGCCAAGGAACTCGGCGGTGAGGTGGCGCGGGTCAACCAGTACCTGCGAGTCGGACCGAAGCTCTGGGCGCCGGCCGCCCAGCGCGCGCGCGCCTGATGGACTGGTTCGTCTTTCTCGCCGTCCTGTTTGCCGCGGCTTGCCATGCCGGCTGGAACGCCAGCATCAAGCGCACGCTCGACCCGCTTGCTACCACGGTGCTGATCGCGCTCGGCGCCGGCGTGGTGGCGCTCGCCGCCATTCCGTTCGTCGGTATTCCGGCGCCCGCGTCGTGGCCCTGGTTGATCGCCTCGATCATCGTGCATCTGTTCTATTTCGCGGGGCTAATCGAGAGCTACCGGGCCGGTGACCTCGGTCAGGTCTATCCGATTGCGCGCGGCAGCGCGCCGCTGATGACGGCGGCGGTGACCACGCTCTCGCTCGGCGAGAATCCCGGACTTTACGGTTGGGGCGGCATCGTGCTGCTGGCCGCTGGCGTGCTGCTGCTGTCATTGCGCGGCGGCCGCGACATCACGGCGCTCGACCGGCGCGCGGTTGGGTTCGCGCTGTTCACCGCGGTGACGATCTGCCTCTATTCGGTGATCGACGGCATCGGCGCGCGAGCGGCCGGGCCAGGCAACGCCAACGCCTATTCGAGCTGGCTGTTCGTCGGCATTGCACCCATCGTGCTGGGCTATGCGCTGGCGCGACGCGGCCGGGCGGTCGTCCCAGCGATGATGCCGCACTGGAAGATCGGGCTCGGCGGCGGCGTGATGGCGGTCGTCTCCTACTCGATCGCGATCTGGGCGATGACGGTCGCGCCGATCGCGATCGTCGCGGCGTTGCGCGAAACCAGCGTGCTGTTCGGCGCCATTTTTGCGGTGGTGTTTCTCGGCGAGCCGCTGCGCGGCAGCCGCGTTGCCGCAGCACTGATGATTCTGTGCGGGCTCGTGCTGCTGCGATTTTAACCCGCGTCAGCGATCGCGTTGCACATACCCATATCGCTGCGCCAGCGCTGCTGGCTCGGCGCCGAACGCATAGGCGAGGCGTAGCCGCCACATCAGCATGATGGTCGCCAGCACGCCGTGCCGCTCCCAGCGGCGGCCCGAGGTCGTGACACGCTCGACGAGGCACAGCGGACGGCCCAGCCGTTTGAGCCGCTTCGACAACGCGATGTCCTCCATCAGCGGAATGTCCGGGAAGCCGCCGACGTTGTCGAATGCCGCCTTGGTTACAAAGATGGCATGGTCGCCGGTGGCGATGCCGGTGAATTGCGATCGCAAGTTCATCAAACCGGCGACGACCGGCAGCAGCGGATGCCGGCCCTCGATCACGACGTCGAACCGACCCCAGTTGCGGATCGAGCCGGTAAGCCCGTAGAGCACGATATCGTCGGCGCCTTCAGGCAACGTGGTATCGGCGTGAAGAAACAGCAGCACGTCGCCGACCGCGGCCGCGGCGCCGACATTCATCTGCGCGGCGCGGCCGCGCGGCGCGGACAACACGCGGGTGGCAAAGCGGCGGGCGCGTTCGATGGTGCCGTCGTGACTGCCGCCGTCGACCACGATCACCTCAGTGCCGCGTCGTTGCAGCGGCGTCAGCGCTTCAAGTGCGTCGGCGATGCCGGTTTCCTCGTTGAGGGTCGGAATAATGATGGAGAGCCGGGACATCGCGACGCGATCTTATCCCGATGCGGTGGGGACTGCGTAGTCCGGGCCGCTGGTGATGCGCTGGAAATACGACGCATGGGCCGGCGAGCCCTCCGGCCAGCGGGCCAGGAAGTGGTCCAGGAACGCGCCCTGGTCGTAGTGCAGCGGCACGGCGTCAATGTGCACGCCGTCGCGGACCAGCCCGTAAAGCGGCGCGTGCGGGGAGGGGCTGACGGCGATGCGCGTCACCAGGCCGAACGTGGAGCCGGAAAAGTTCGGCATGCCGGCGGCGCCGTTGTTGATGACGGTGAGGCGGCCGGTGGCGAGCTCGAAATCGCGTAACGCCGCCAGGCACGTGTGGGTCGAAGCGAACAGGTCGATGTTCGAGACGCGGCGAACGTCGTCGAGCCAGCGGTGCCGCGACGGCTGGTCGAGCATGTCTTGTGCGAAACGCCAGCCGGCGAGCGAGGCAGCGTCACCGTGGACGACGCCGACCCGCAGCGCGCCGACCTGGGCAACGAGATGCGCCGGCAGGCGGGCGAGCCGGCGCCGCGCGGCGGCCGTGGCGACGCGGCGCAGTTCGGCGAAGATCTCGTTCGAATGCCGCACCACGTCCTCGCCGACCGAGGGCGGGTAGGCGCAACCGCAGCCGGCGCCGACGTCGTCACGGCGCCCAAGCTCGGTCTCGACATTGCCGCGCAGCGCCCAGTGCCGGCCGACACCGACCTCGATCGCGGCGAACCATTGCGGCTCGGCGTCGAACCAGTGGAAATCGCCGTTGAATACGATCGCTGCCGGCACCGTCTCCTGCTGCGCGAGGTGCTCGACTGCGTCGAACGCGGCGGGATTGCCGTAGAGCCCGCCGACCACGTAGAGCACCCGCGCCTCAAAGTTCGGCGGGCGGTTGAACACGACAGGGTCATAGCTGTAGTCAGCCGGGCAGACGCGGCCGGCTTGTTCAGCGAAGGCGAGGTTCATTCCGCCGCCTCTTTGAGCGCGCCGCCGCAGCTCGAGCCCTGGCCGGCGGTGCAGCCGAAGCAGTGGCCGGCGACGCGGATTGGCCGGCCCTCAAGGTCGGCGGCAAGCAGATCGGAGAGGTGCAGGCGTTTGCCCGCGCGCGTCATCGGCAGATCGAGCATCTGGTTGAAGTCGCAGTCATAGACATAGCCGCGCCAGTCGACCGAGATGAGGTTGCGGCACATCACGCCGACGAGGTTGGCGTCCTGATGGGCGTGTTGGAGCAATGCAAGGTATTTGTCGAACGTGCCGTGCGAGATCAGCGTCGAGCCGAACCGCTGGATCGGCATGTTGGCGAGCGTGAAGAGCTGGTTGAACACGACGCCGTGCTGCTCGCCGAGAATCCGCTTGTAGTCGGCCTCGAGCGCGGCCTGTGGTGGCGGCAGCGACGGTCCTTGTGGGTTGTAGACGAGATTGAGCGTGAGGCCCGAGCCCTCGCGGCCGTAGCCCAGCGCGTTGAGCTTGCGTAGACCGCGGATCGACGCTTCGAACACACCCTTGCCGCGCTGCCGATTGACATTGCTCTTCCAGGTAGCAGGGCAGCGAAGCGACGATCTCGACCTGTTCGCCGGCGAGGAATTCGGCGAGGTCTTCCTGGCCGTCGACCTCGAGGATCGTGAGGTTGCAGCGATCCGTCACCTTGACGCCGATGTTGCGCGCGGCGCTGACGGTGCGGCGGAAGTGCGGATTAAGCTCCGGCGCGCCGCCGGTGATGTCGAGCGTCTTGATATGCCGTCTTGCCAGAAATTCGAGCGCCAGGCCGACGATTTCGGCGAGTCATCTCCTCGGTGCGGTGCGGGCTTGCATTGACGTGGCAATGCACGCAGGACTGGTTGCAGCGATAGCCGACGTTGAGCTGCAGGTGTCGAGCCGGCCGCGCCGGATGGCTGGGAAAGGGATTTTGTCGAGCAGCGGCAGAGGTCGGGTGCATGCAGGCCTGAATCTGGCAGAGTAGCGTCGGCGTCACATCACTTGCTGGCGAGGGCGGACAATTCGGCGTGAGCGGCTACTCGATCACCTCATCGGCTGGCGTGCTGCGCAGAAAGCCAACCACCGGCATCGCCTGTTGTTGACCGCGGCGGCGAACGGCGCCAGCGCCGCTGCGTCGCCGGCGCGCGATGAACTCGCGTCGCCTCATTGCACCACGATATTCTTTTCCTTGATGACGCGGCCCCACAGTGCGGTCTCCTCGGCGAAGAATTTGGCCGCGTCAGCGGGCGTGCCGAGCATCGGCTCGAGCGTCAGCTTTTGCAACCGGTCGGCGATCTCGGGGTGTTTCAGACTCGCGTTGACATCCTGATTGATCTTGGCCTGCAACCCAGCCGGCAAGCCGGGCGGGCCGGCCATGGCGAACCAGGTGACCGAACGGAAGCCTGGCAGTCCGTCCGCGACCGGCGGCGCCTCCGGCACCACCGGCGAGCGTTCGGTGCCCCCGACGCCGATGATCTTGACGTTGCCGGCGCGGTGCTGCGGGGTCGAGGTGGTCACTGTGTCGAAAAAGAAATCGATCTGGCCCGCGACCATGGCGTTGAGTGCGGGAACCGCGCCGCGGTAGGGCACGTGCACCATCTCGGTGCCGGCGAGGAGGTCGATCAGGTTGGCGGACAGATGCGCGGTCGAGCCCGCGCCTTGCGAGGCGAACGTCACCTTGCCGGGATTGGCCTTGGCGTGGGCGATCAGATCTTTGATGTCGGCGGCAGGAAAGTCCTTGCGCACCACCAGTGCATTGGGCACGCGGACCAGGAGCGAGATCGGCGTGAACTGCGTCGGCTCGAACGGCAGGTCGCGATAGAGCAGCTTCATGATGGTGACAGGCGAGGGCGGGCAGATGAACAGCGTGTAGCCGTCCGGCGCCGCGCGGAACACCTGCGTCGCTCCGATCGACATGCCGCCGCCGCTGATATTCTCGACAATGACCGGCTTGCCCCATTTCTGGGCGAGCTGGTCGGCGATCAGCCGCGCCAGCATGTCAGTGGTCGAGCCGGGCGCGGAGGGCAGGATGATTTTGACGAGGCGGGAGGGGAAAGCGTCCTGCGCCCAACTCGGGACAGCGCTCAGCGCCGCGATTAACGCGGCCCACAGATACCTGCGCATCCACATCGCATCCCCCGAAGTTCAGTGTGGCATCCTCAACCCCAGCCGCGCCAAGCGCGGCAGCACCTCGTCGCAGAAATACGGCGTCTCGTTAAGATAGTTGATGAACGACACCGCAATGCCGCGCATGCCGGCGCGCGCGATGTTGGCGAGCTCTTCTGCGACGCGGTCCGGCGCGCCGACGAACGGATAGCCGCCGATCGCCTTGCCGGCGAAGTATTGCTGCTGCTGCGCATAGACCTCGGCGGTGACGGTCTGCCGGGTGATGTTCTTCAGCGCCATCATCTGCTCGATCGCGCCCCAGTCGGCGTTGTCGATCTGGGCGTGGCGGTAGTACTCCTCCGCCTCCTTCTGGGTCGGGCGGCAGACCACCTGGCCGACCGTGTAGACCTCGATCTCGCGGCCGAACGCGCGCGCCGCGCTCTTGATCTCCTCGACCTTCCTGGCGTTGGCTTCCATCGATTGGCGCGTATCCACCGTGGCGGTGAAGAACGCGTCGCAGTTCTTCAGCGCGAACGCCTGGCCGATCCCGGAACGGCCCGCGTTCATGATGATCGGCCGCGTGCCCCCATAGGGCTTGGGGAAGGCGCGCACGCCCTTGAGCTTGAGATACTCCCCGGCGAAATCGAAATCGTCGTGGTCGGACCAGGCCCGTTTGATGACGTCGAGCCATTCCTGCGCGTAGTCGTAGCGGGCGTCGTGCTCGCGCTGGCTGACGCCGAACATCTCGAACTCGCCCTCGTTCCAGCCGACCACCAGGTTGATGCCGAAGCGGCCTTCGCCGATGTGATCGACGGTGACGAACTCCTTCGCCGCGATGATCGGATTGAACAGCGGCGCGTGCACGGTGCCGAACACGGTGATGCGCTTGGTGGCGGCGAGCAGGCCGGCGGCCCAGGTCACGGTCTCGAGCGTTGAGCCGTGAAAATCGGTATCGCCGCCGTAGCCCTTCCAGCGGCCGATCGGCAGCATGAAGTCGATGCCGGCCTCGTCGCCCATCTTGGCGAGCTTGAGGCAGTCGGGCCAGCTCGCGGTCCAGCGCTCCGGCAGCTTGTTGGCCGAGCGGCCGGACGAGCAGTTGGCGCCGAACAGTCCGATCTTGAACGCGTTGCCGTTGTACATCGCGGCGCGTTGCTGCATCGATGCGGTTTGCGCGAGCACGGCGTTTCCTCGGTCCCTCGCCCGTGATCTTTCCCAGGTTTTCGGATCACGCTCGGGCCAAAGCGTAAGCGCAAACCGGGGCGGCGGTCGAGGGGCGGCTTGCCGCGCTATTCGACCACCTGGTCGGCGCGGGCGAGCAGGGTCGCCGGAAACTCGAGACCGAGCGCCTTCGCCGCTTTGAGGTTGATGACGAGTTCAAGCTTGGTGGATTGCTGGACAGGTAGATTGGCCGGCTTCTCGCCCTTGAGGATGCGGCCGGCGTATCTGCCGGCCAGACGGTAGGCATCGCTCGGGCTGCCGCTGTAGCTCATCAGCCCACCGGCGTCGGCGAAGTCACGCAAGAAGTACATCGTCGGCAGTCGGTGCCGCGCAGCGAGCGCGATGAGTTGATCGCGATGGCGATTGAACACCGCATCGGCGGCGAAGGTCACCGCATCGACCCGTTGCGTGGCGAAATTCGCGAACGCTGTGTCGAGCTCGCTTTCGCTGCCGGCATACTGGATGTGGATCTGCTGTCCAAAGGTGCCGGCTGCCGCCTGTAGGTCTTTGGTCTCGGGGTTTGCGCTCGGATTTTTCGGATTGACCAGAAGACCGATCTTGATCGCCTTCGGCATTAGTTCGCGCAACAGCTCCAGCCGTTTGGCGCCGAGCGGATTGACCAGGAAGCTCGCCCCGGTGACGTTGCCGCCCGGTTGGCGCATGCTGGCAACGAGCCCAAGCCGGACCGGGTCGCCGCCGATCGAGAACACCACCGGGATGGTTTTGGTCGCTTCCTTCGCGGCGAGCGGCGAGCGGGCGCTCTGGATCGCGATGATCGCCGACACCGTGCGGCGGACCAGATCGGCCGCGAGGTCCGGCAACCGCTCGAACTGGCCGTCCGCCCAGCGGTATTCGATCGCCAGGTTGTGGCCTTCGACGTAGCCGAACTCCTTGAGGCCCTCGCGGATTGCCGCGGCCGGGCGGTCGGCGCGGTCAGTGCCACTGAGCAGGCCGATCACCGGCATCGCTTGTTGCGCGTGCGCTGCGAACGGCGCGGCAGTCGCCGCCGCGCCTGCGAAGGCCAAGATGAAGTCGCGTCGTTTCACAGTTGCCCCGCCCGGATTGTTGAGGAAGAGCTTCCCGAACGGCGACAGCCTATCGGGAGATGGGCTGTCGTTAAAGTTTTTTGGTTGTTGGTGAACTAAAGCCGCGACGCCGCAGTCGCGGTCTGCTCGAACCCGATGCGGCCATAGCCCGGAACCTTCACCGCAGGATGGCGCACGTCGAGTCCGGCGACGAGGCCGAACACGTTGAGTTCGATACCCTCGATCCAACCGAGCTTGACGCCAAGCAAGCCCCAGAGGTTGGCCTCGACGCCGGTGCCGCTGTCGGTCAGCCCCGCGTAGGGCCATGGCCGGAAGTCGCGGCCGATCGCGTTGGGCGGCAGTGCGACGCCAAGCTCTGGCACCGCGCGCAGCACAGCGGCGACGAAGGTGTTGCTGTTCGGCCCGGGCCAGATGCGATAATCGCCGACGTTGGCGTAGCGATAGTCCTTGATCGCGGCCTCGATGCGCGGGATTAGCTTTTCCGCGTGCTCGCCTTTGAGGTCGACCATGACTTCGCCATGCTGTCCGAACCAGAGGTCCGGGGGCCACCAGTTCAGTCGTACCGGATTGCCCCAGCCGGCGACGTCGTAGCGCCGCCAGGTGCGGTCGTCCTTGCCCTTGATGACGATCCAACTGTGCACCGCGACAACGCCCTTCCAGCCACGGGTGCGACCGGTCATCACCAGGATGCGCGCCTCGGGATGCTGGCTCGCGGCCGGCATCTGGCTGGTGATGGCGCGATCCCATTGGCTCCAATGGGTCGGGCCGCCGCGATAGGCCAGGGCGCCCGCGCCGGCGAAGACCGGCAGCAGGAAAATCGCCAGGAACGCCCAGATCAGCGTCTTGCGGCGGCGGAAGCGGGGGCGGGATGGTGAGGCGGCGCTCATGACAGTCGCGTATAAATGGTTCCCGACCAAACTGTGGCAAGTGTCCAAGGAGTCGCATTACAAAACTTTACAAATGAGTAATCCAGTCCTTGTCGAAGTCCTCCGCGGTGTGCTGATCGAAAGCCGTCATCGCGGCGCGGTCGCGGTGGCGGATACCGCAGGCCGGCTCGTCTTCTCCCTCGGCGATGTCGAGACGCCGGTCTATCCACGATCGGCCATCAAGGCGCTGCAGGCGTTGCCGCTCGTCGAAAGCGGCGCAGCCGACCGCTTCGGCCTCGGCGCGGCAGAATTGGCGTTGGCCTGCGCGTCGCACAGCGGAGAGGGCGCGCATGTCGAAACCGTCGCGCGGATGCTCGCCCGCGCCGGGCTCGACGGGTCGGCGCTGCAATGCGGCGCCCATTGGCCGATCAGCCAGCCGGCGGCGCAGGCGCTGGCGCGTGGCGGCGGGCAGGCGAGCGCCCTGCACAACAATTGCTCGGGCAAACACGCCGGTTTTCTCTGCACTGCCTGTGCGACGGGCGCTGACATCGCGAGCTATGTCGATCCCGCGCATCCGGTGCAGCGCGAGGTCAAGGCGGCGCTCGAAGGTCTGACCGGGGCGGCGCTGGCGCAGGATGTCTGCGCGATCGACGGCTGCTCGGCGCCGACCTGGGCGATGCCGCTGGCGGCGCTGGCGCGCGGCGTTGGCCGTTTTGCGACCGGGGAGGGAATGGGAGCGGCGCGCGCCCACGCTGCGGCGCGGCTTCGCGCGGCATGCGCGGAAAAGCCGTGGCATGTTGCCGGTACCGGCCGGTTTTGCACCGAGTTGATGCACGCATTCGGTGCGCGAGTGTTCGTCAAGACCGGTGCCGAGGGTGTCTATTGCGGCGCCCTGCCGGATCAGGGGCTCGGTGTCGCGGTGAAGTGCGATGACGGCGCCGGCCGCGCCGCCGAGGTGGTGATGGCGGCGACACTTGCGCGGTTCATGAAATCGGACGCAGACCGTAATGCGATCGAGCGCTTCGCGCGGCCCATGCTCCGCAACTGGAACGGGATCGAGGTGGGCGCGCTGCGGCCAACGGCCGCGCTCGGGCTGTGATAGTATTTTCGGGGAAACCAGGGAGGGACACTATGAGTGCGGCACGCCGCATCAGCGTCACGGCTGCCGTTGTCGCGCTTGTCGCCATGGTACGGCCGGCCGCGGCCGACGAGATCGCCAACTTCTACAAGGGCAGGACGGTTTCGATCGTTGTCGCCCACGAGGTCGGCACCGGCTTCGATATCTATGCCCGTGCGCTCGCGCCGCATCTCTCCCGGCACATCCCGGGCAACCCCTCGATCGTCGTGCAGAACATGGTGGGCGCCAGCGGCATCATGGCCGCTAACTGGCTGGCCAATGTCGCGCCGAAGGATGGCACCGTGCTGGCGACGTTCGTGCACACCGTTGCGTTCGAGCCGATTTTCGGCAACGCCAAGGCGCAGTACGACCCGGCGAAGCTTGCCTGGATCGCCAACCTGGAGGACAGCGTCGGGACGTGCGGCGTTGCCAAGGCGTCCGGCATAACGGCATTCGACGAACTGCTGACCAAGGAGGCGATCTTCGGCGCCACCGGCGCGACCGGCCCGCTCGGTACGTTCGCTCAGGCGGTCAAGAACCTGATCGGCGCCAAGCTGAAGGTGGTCTACGGCTACAAGGGTTCCGCCGAAGTGAAGCTTGCGATGAATCGCGGAGAGGTGCAGGGCATCTGCGGCCTGCCGATCTCGACCATCAAGTCGTTCTGGGGCGACGAATACCGCTCCGGCGAGTTCAAGCCGATCATCCAGCTCAGCGGCAAGCCGCAGGCCGAGCTCAAGGGCATCCCGCACGTCGACCGCTACGCCAAGACCGACGAGGATCGCCAGGTGTTCGATCTGATCTTCGGCGCGCAGGCGATCGGCCGCGTCTACGCCTCGCCGCCCGGCCAGCCGCCAGAGCGCGTCAAGGCGCTGCGCAACGCGATGATGACGACGTTGAAGGACGACAAGTTCCTGGCCGACGCCGCCAAGGCGAAGATCGACATCGATCCGATGACCGGCGAGGAGGTCGCGGCGATGATCGCGAAATACTCGGCCGCGCCGCCGGCGGTGGTGGCACGGGCAAAGGCGGCGTTCGCTCGCAACTAGCCGGCCTGACAGACGTCCTTTCCAGACGCACGGCGTCATGGCTTTGGTCCTTGGGCTTCTGCGTAGCCCGGCCTCGTGATGGGTTGACTCCAATCTCTGGTCATCGGGCCGTTGACGGGAGGCATCCCATGGTGAGGCAAATCGTTCGATCGGCCTGCGCCGCGCTCGACCTATTCAGCACTCAGCCCGGTGGCGCGGATCATCTTGCCCCAGGTGTTGATTGAGTTGTTCAGGAACGCCGCGGTGTCTGCGAACGCCATGGCATGCGGCTCGTAGCCGAGCGTGCGCAGACGCGCGTTGACGGCGGGCTTGGCGACGGCGGCGTTCACCGCGGCGTTGAGCTTGGCACAGATCTCGTCGGGCGTCTTGGCGGGCGCCAGAATGCCGATCCAGCCGTGGATCTCCAGGCCGGGAAAGCCCGCCTCGCTCAGCGTTGGCACCGTGGGGAACGAGTCCGAGCGCTTGCCGCCAGAGACTGCGAGCGCCCGCAGCGCCCCTTGCTGGACGTGCGGGACAAGCTCGGCGATCGGCGCCGAGAGCACGTCGATGTGTTTGCCGAGCAGCGCGTTGAGCGCCGGCGCGCCGCTCTGGAACGGCACTGTGACCGCCGGCGTCTTCGCCATCACCTTGAGCACATACTCGGAAATGATACGGGACGACGATCCGCCGAAGCCGGCGTTGACCGGCTTCTCCTTGGCGGCTTGTAGAAACTCGCCGAGATCGCGCGCCGGGTTGCCGGCGTTGATCACGATCGCCTGGCTGTCGAGTGCGGCGAACGCGACGGCGCGTAGTTCGCTGGTCGCGTAACCTGGATTTTTGTAGAGCGTCTGGTTGATGGCGTAGCTGTTGCCGGTGAACAGTACGGTGTAGCCGTCGGGGGCGGCGCCCGCGACCAGCTTGGCGGCGATGTTGGAGCCGGCGCCCGGCCGGTTTTCGACCACGATCTGGTAGCCGGCCTGCTCGGTCAGCTCCTGCGCCACCACGCGGGCGAGCGTGTCGACGCCTCCGCCCGGCGCGAAGCCGACGATCATCGTGATCTTGCGGTTCGGATAATCAGCGGTCTGGCCGCGCGCGGGCACCGCGAGGGGCAGCGCCAAGGCGGTTACGAGCATCACTCGGACAAACCGCATGGCTCCCTCCCGGGCCTGCGAACTAGCTCGCCTTGATGGCGTCCTTGAAGGCCTGGCGCACGTCGGCGCCATGGATCCGGTTGTAGTCGCGCTGCTGCGGCCGAACCGGCTCGATCTTGAGCACGCCAAACACCGGGCCGGGCTCGGCCAGCACCGCGCCGATCTGCTGCTCGAAGTTCTTGAGATCAGAGAATTCGTGCACGCTGGCATAGCCGGCGCCGCGGGCGAGGCCGGCGAAACTGACCTTGCCATGGTTGGGGATCGGATGGCCGCCGTTCGCCTCGTAGGTGCCGTTCTGACAGACGAAGTGATAGAAGTTCTTCGGCGCGACGCCGGCCGCGGTGACCAGCGTGCCGATGTTCATCAGCAGGCTGCCGTCGCCGTCGAGCACGATGATGCGCTTGTCCGGCCGCCCCAGCGCGAGGCCGAGCCCGTGCGAGGAGGCCAGCCCCATCGCGCCGTGTGCCGTGTAGTTGAGCGCGCGCGGGCCGAGATCAAGCCATTCAAACGCCGAGGAATAGACCGGCAGCACGATGTCGGCGTCGGTGACGTGGCGCGCCAGCGCCTTGAAGCAATCGCGGTGGTTCATCATGCGGTGGGCCTGCGGCCGATCAGCAGCACAACGGGCTGCGATTGAATGTAGGCGTCGTCGATCGCGGGCTTGATTTTGGCAACGTCCGCCTCTTCTTCGATCTCGTGATAGGCAATGCCCATGGCGTCGAGGATCGGCTCGACAATGCGTACGCCGTAGCGCTTGGATTGGCGCGGCCGCACATCTGGCTCCTTTTCGAGCAGGCCGACCATCATACAGATCGGCAGCGAATACTCGACCGCAACACCGCGGATGGCATTGATGGAGTCGAGCATCCCGGTCTGTTGGATCAGCAGCAGCGCACGTTTGCCGGTGTGGGCGAGGCCAGCGCAGATGCCAACGCCTTCGTCTTCCTTGCAGACCCGAATGAGCCGAGGGCTGGATATTCTTTCCAGCGGCGCCAGCAGTCCCGCTGCCGTCGTGATATCGGGTACCGACACGACGAACTCAATGCCGCTGGCCTGGAGCTGCTTGATGATAGTCGCCCCGGAAAGCTCATGAACAACGCCTGGACCGACTTGCATTCCCGCTCCCGCCGACTGGCGCGAGGATGCTAGCACAGCGGAAGTTGCACGCCACACCGCGGCGCCGACTGTCAGGCCATCATTTTTTCAATGCTGGCAATCGCAATCTCTCTGGCTTGCTTGGCGCGTTCCAGTCCCGCTTCAAATCGCGCGGCCGACGCGGTGGTGTTCCCGCGGCTGTCTCCCAGCCCGAGGTGAAGCTGTTCAAAGAGGTGACGAATAACGTCCGTGAACGCGACATCCGCGGCTTCAAGGGCAAGTGCACGGTCGGAATGGTCGAGCACGTTGGTCTCCCCGCAAAGTATGGTCGAGGAAGCCGACTATATCTTCTTGCATTGGCGCATGTCCTTGGTCGGCGAACCGGTACCCACCCCGGATCAAGTCCGGGGCAGATTTCGCCGGGACATGCGGCTAACGCACCCGATTGCCGCTGATCTGAAGCTGCGCGAAGCGGGTCGGTTCCTTGACCAGGTCGCCCGTGACGGCCTTGGCGAAGTCCATGCCGACAATCGCGCCGCGGGTGACAGCGGCAATCAGGTTGCCGGCGATCACAGCGGTGCCCGCGCCGGTCGCCACCGACACGGTGACACCGTAGCCTGCTGTGCGCACCACGTTGCCCACCACCGAGACGTCGCGCAGATGTTTGCCCCAGCCGAGGATGATGCCGGCGGTCGGCGCATTCTCGATCACGTTGCCGTTGACGGAAGCGTCGGCCTCGACCGCAATGCCGACACCGGCAGCGTCGTTCGGGTCGGTGCCGGCGGGACGCTTGTTCTTGAGATTGCGGATCAGATTGCCCTGCACCACGGCGAGCCGGCCGCCCTCGTTGAAATTGGTCACGGAGATGCCGAGCGCCGCGCCGTCGACCGTATTGTTGGCGATGACGACGCCCTCGAAGCCAAACTCCGAGTAGATCGCGACCTCCCCGACGTCGCTGATGATGTTGCCGCTGACCTGCAGGTTCGAGGCAGCGTTGCCGCGCACCCCGGTGAAGGCGGCGCGGCTAATGCGGTTGCCGCGCACGATCACATTGTCCGCGCGGAACACGTTGATGGCGTTGCCATACTGGCCGGAGCCGCCGCGCTTCGCTGCGACATCCTCGATGCGGTTATCGATCACCAGCGTACCGTCATCGCCCTTGGCCTGACGCCAGACCAGGATGCCGTTGTTGCCGACTTCGCGTACGATGTTGTTCTGGATGGTGAGGCCCTGCGCGTCGCGTGAGAAGATCGCGGCTTCGGCAGCGCCAGTGACTGTGGTTCCGGTGATCGCTCCTTCGACGGCTTCGAGCGCGATGCCGTTGCGGCTCGATCGCCGCACCTCGCAGTCCAACATGCGAAAGTTCTTGGCTTGCGCGATCTGGACGAGCGCGCCGCCATCGGGCAAAGGCTTGCCGGCGCCGTCGATGACGAGGGACGAAAGCGTGATGTGGTCGGCACCGCGCGCGGCAAGCATCGTGGCGCCGCCAGTGAAAGTCAGCTTGGTCGCACCGCGTACACCGATCAGCTGGGCGCCGGATGGCAGCTTGAGCGCACCGGTGCGGTATTCGCCGGGGCCCAGCACCAGCGGCACCCGCGCGCCCGCGGTCTGGTCGATCGCGGCTTGCAGCATATTGGTCTGCTCCGCGCCGCCGCCGGCGCGCACGCCGAGCGTGGTGGCGTCGACGCCGAGTGTCGCGAGTGGCGCCGCCGCGGCGGGCCTCGCCAGGCTTGCGACCGGGACGCTGCCGCCCAGGGCTGACATGACGATGAGGCGGCGGCGGTTGAGATCCATGGTCCGGCTCCGGTTGACTCGGATCGGACTGTTCAATTTCGGGGCCAGGAAAGCTGTGCCGGTGCGGCACAAAATGCTGTTTGAGCGGCACGGTTAACGGCGTCGTCGTGCCGGAACGGGAAGGTCAGTACTTTGGCAGCACGATTGCGGGACGACGCTAATCCCTGAAGGCAGCGAAGCGCGGTATCGGGGCGTTTTTTGCGGCCCGCATCTTTAGGAAGGAGACGCCGATCTGATTGCCTTCGCGCCAGATCACCTTGCACCGGCGCAGTGCACCATGCTCGGCTGCGAGCAGCAGCGCAAAGTGGTCAGGCAACGCGTCGGACGTTTCCAACAAAATCCGCGCCCCGGAGGCGGACACATTGCTAAGCAGGCAAGGCCGCGGCGGCTGTCCATCGCCGATATCGATTTTGGCCGGGTATCGAAGATGCTTGCGATGATCTTTGCGCTTTTCGCCGTCCATGAACGTCATGCTCGCAATCGTGGACCAGTCTCCGCCACCTAACCTACGCAAGATAAATGTAGAACTTTAGCAAACGGTGAAACCTGGTAACCAATTGGAACGCTTGCGTATTAACCGCTTATAAGCCAAGCGCGGCGGCGATCTCTTCGACTGCCAGCGTCGGCGACAGCTTGCCCGCGGCAACAGCGGCTTCGAGCTGGGGCAGCTTGGCGCGCAGCCGCGCATCCGACTTCAGGCGCGAGAACACGCGATCCTCCAGCATGCTCCAGAGCCATTTCACTTGCTGGGCAAGGCGTAGCTCCGCCAGTTCTCCAGTTTTTCCCATTCTCTCGTTGTAGCGCAGCACCTGCGCCCAAAGCTCGGCGACACCCTCGCCGGTCAGCGCCGAATAGGTCACCACCGGCGGAGTCCAGTTCGGCGAGCGCGGCGTGAGGATATGCAGCGCGGCGCGATACTCCGCCGCCGCGGAACGGGCGCGCTTGACGTTGTCGCCGTCGGCCTTGTTGACCGCGATCATGTCGGCGAGCTCGACCACGCCCTTCTTGATGCCTTGCAGCTCGTCGCCGGCGCCCGGCAACATCAACGCGAGGAAGAAGTCCGACATGTCGGCGACCGCGGTCTCTGATTGGCCGATGCCGACCGTTTCGACCATGATCACGTCGTACCCCGCCGCTTCGCAGATCAGCATGGTCTCGCGCGTCTTCGCCGCCACACCGCCGAGCGTGCCGGACGATGGCGAGGGCCGCACGAAGGCGTTCGGATCGGCAGCAAGCCGCGCCATCCGCGTCTTGTCGCCGAGGATCGAGCCGCCAGTGCGCGTCGAGGACGGATCGACGGCCAGCACCGCGACCTTGTGACCCCTGCCGGTCAGGTGCGTGCCCAGCGTGTCGATGGTGCTCGATTTGCCGACGCCGGGCGCGCCGGTGATGCCGACGCGGATCGCCTTGCCGGTGTGCGGCAGCAATTCCTGCACCAGATGCTGCGCCGCCTGGCGGTGGTCGGTGCGCTTGCTTTCGACCAGTGTGATTGCGCGAGCCAATGTGGCGCGCTCGCCGGCGCGGACGCGGCGGGCGAGGGTGGTGGTGTCGGGCGAGGCGGCCATGGAGGTCAAGCAGATTGCGGACTCTAGACTAATCCAATTGGGCGAACCAGGCTATCGCGCCTGTTGATGCAGGCTCCGCCACTGACCGAATCGGATATACCTCAAGCCTCGCTCGCTGGCGGAGGGCATCGGCATGTCGCGTGCACCGGCGCAGCCCAAGCGCCGCTTTCAGCTCGTGCTGCTCAAGCCGTCGCATTACGATGACGACGGCTATGTGATCCAGTGGGTCCGAGCATATATCCCGTCGAATACGCTGGCGGTGCTCTACACGCTTGCGCGCGATTCGGCCGCCCGCGGCGTGCTCGGACCCGACACCGAGATCGACATCACGGTGGTCGACGAGATCAATTCGCGCATCAAGATCGACAAGTTGCTCGCGCAGTTTCGGCGCCACGAAAACTACGGGTTGGTCGCTCTGGCTGGCGTGCAGTCCAACCAATATCCCCGCGCGTTGGATATCGCTCGGCCGTTCCGCGCCGCCGGCCTCCCGGTGGTGATCGGCGGCTTCCACGTCTCCGGCGTGCTCGCCATGTTGCCCGAGTTGACTCCTGAGCTTAAAGCGACGGCGGAGCTCGGCATCAGCATGTTTGCTGGCGAGGTCGAAGGCCGCATGGACCTGCTGCTGCAGGACGCGGCGAACGGCACCATGCGGCCGATTTACAACTATCTGAAGGACCTGCCTTCTCTGGAATCCGAGCCGACTCCCATCCTGCCGATCGAGCATTTGCGCCGGACCATCCAGCAGCTGGCAACGTTCGACGCCGGCCGCGGCTGTCCGTTTCAATGCTCGTTCTGCACGATCATCAATGTGCAGGGTAAGAAATCGCGGCGCCGGTCCGCGGACGACGTCGAGAAGACGATCCGCGAGCACTGGGTGCAGGGCATCAAGAACTTCTTCATCACCGACGACAACTTCGGCCGCAACAAGGACTGGGAGCCGATTTTCGACCGCATTATCGCGCTGCGCGAGCGCGAGAACATGAACGTCAAGCTGATGATCCAGGTTGACACGCTCTGCCACAAGATTCCGAACTTCATTGAGAAGGCCGTGCGGGCCGGCACCAACCGCGCGCTGATCGGGATGGAAAGCATCAACGCGGCGAACCTGCTCGCCGCCAACAAGCGGCAGAACAAGATCACCGAGTACCGCAAGATGCTGCTGGCCTGGAAGAAGGCGGGCACCATCACGGTGGCGGGCTACATCCTCGGTTTCCCGTTCGACACGCCGGAACTCGATCCGCGAGGATCTCAAGATTATCCAGAAGGAGCTGCCGCTCGACTTCCTCGAGTTCTTTTGTCTCACCCCGCTGCCGGGCTCGCAGGATCACCAGACGCTCTATCGCAAGGGCGAATGGATGCACGAGGACCTCAACCTCTATGACGGCGAGCACGCCGCCATGCATCATCCGAAGATGACCAAGGAGGAGTGGGAGGAGATCTATCGAACCGCGTGGACGACGTTTTACACGCCCGAGCACATGGCGACGATCATGCGGCGGGGCGCGGCGACCAATTGCAGCCAGTCGCGGCTGGTCGGGCTGATGTTCCTGTCGCGGACGTCGGTGCCGGTGGAAAACGCGCATCCGCTGCAGGGCGGTGTGCTGCGCCGGAAATACCGGCTCGACCGCCGGCCCGGCCTGCCGATCGAGCCGGTCTGGTCGTTCTATCCCAAATACGCCTGGAGCTTCGCGCGCAATGGCTGGCACGAGCTGCGGCTGATGGCTTGGCTGCTGTGGACGAGCCAGCGCATCTACAAGGACAAGAACCGGCATGCCTACCTGGATCAGGCGCTGATGCCGGTGACCGATGATGAGACGGAGACGCTGGAGCTGTTCACCCACAGCGAGGCGGCGCGGCAGTCGGTCGAGCACACCAAGAAGATCGCGCAATTGACCGGCGCGCGCAGCGCCGCATAGGCGGGGAACCTAGCGCGCGCCGGGCGGATTGATCCGGCAGGAGGCGCCCATGCTGAGCGGTCAGCTCGCCCTGATCACCGCTGCGGTTTTCGCCGGCGCGGCGTTCTATGTCAGCGTTGCGGAGCATCATGCACGGCTGCAACTCGACGACCGCGCGGCATTGACACAATGGAAGCCAGCCTATGAGCGAGGCGCCATGATGCAGGCTTCTCTGGCCGTGGTCGGGTTCTTGCTTGGCATCGCGGCCTGGTGGCAGACCGGCCGCTGGCTGTGGCTCGTCGGCGCGCTCATTCTGGTGGCCAACTGGCCGTATACGCTGATCTACATCATGCCGACCAACCGCAAGCTCAAGGACACCAATCCGGCAAACGCCGGGCCGCAAATCCGTGCGCTACTCGAGCAATGGGGTACGCTGCACGCCGGCCGCACCGCGCTCGGCATTGCCGCGACGCTGATTTTCTTGTGGGCGTCGCTGTAGGCGCGTCGCGGCGCGATCAATTTTGCTCGGCGTCCTTTTTCGGCCGCTCGCCACCAAAGATCGCGATGCCCTCCGGGGACAGATATTGCCTGAACGCGGCAAACGGCACGAACATGGTGTAGGGCCCGGCGGCGTACGCGTCGACGTCGTAGGGCGAATAGTGGATGGTGAGGCCGGAGCTCTTGCCCTCGGCTGTCGACGGCGCAAGCGTGACCGGCCCCATCTTGGCGAGCTGCGGCACGATCCGCGTTTTCAGCTGCTCGTCCGCCTCCGCCTTCCCGCTTACGGAGAGCGGCGGCTCGTTGGTGCGGCTCGCCGGCTCGCTGTCCTTCCAGCGCTCATGTTTCGCGACGACGACCTCAGCGCGGATGAGCTTCGCCAACGCCGTCATGGTCGGTCCGTCGTCGGCCATCTCGATGAAGAACGGGCGGATGCTGATGCGCTTCTTCTCGTTGCGGTCCCACAGGATGGTATTGATCTTCGTATTGGGATGCGCGCCACCGGTGTAGGTGCCGTCGTCGCGCACGATACTGACGTAGCGGCCGCCGACCAGCGAACGGAACTGATAGACGCGCTCGTAGGTCCAGCGCCGGCGGCGGCCCTCGTCGGTGAACCACTCTTTGTTGGTCTTGTATTCCTCGTCGGCCTCGGCCTGCGCGCGGGCCACGAACCGGCGGCCTTCGGCGAGGAGGTTCTCGGCGAGGCCGGGATAGGCCTTGAGCTTCGTGTCGACCGTGACGGCGATGGCGGCCGAACGGGTTGTGATGTCGATGTCGGGCTTGTCCTTCGCCGGTGCGGCGAGGACGGGCGAAAGCGCCAGGCTCACGCCCAGCACGGTCAATGACAACGAGCGATACATTTTTGTGAGCTATTCCGCTGCCTTGCCTTTGTGGCCGAGCCGCTTGTTGAGCGTGTCGAGCAATTTCTCAGCCGCGTCCGCGATCACCGTGCCGGGCGGGAAGATCGCTTCGGCGCCGGCCTTGAGCAGTGTGTCGTGGTCCTGTGCGGGAACCACGCCGCCGACCACGATCATGATGTCACCGCGCCCTTGCTTCTCCAGCTCGGCCTTGAGCTCCGGCACCAGGGTGAGATGCGCGGCGGCAAGCGACGAGACGCCGAGGATGTGCACGTCGTTCTCGATCGCCTGGCGCGCGGCCTCCGCTGGCGTCGCGAACAGCGGGCCGATGTCGACGTCGAAGCCGAGGTCGGCGAATGCCGAGGCGATTACCTTCTGGCCGCGGTCGTGGCCGTCCTGCCCGATCTTGGCGACCAGGATGCGGGGGCGGCGGCCTTCGTTCTGCTCGAAGGCTTCGACCGTCCTCTGCACGCGCTGCATCGCATCGGACATGCCCATCTCCCGCTTGAACACGCCGGCGATCGACTTGATCTCGGCGCGGTGGCGGCCGAACACCTGCTCCAGTGCCGAGGAGATTTCGCCGACCGTCGCCTTGGCGCGGGCGGCGTCGACCGCGAGCGCCAGAAGGTTGGCGTTGCCGCCGCCGGCGCCGCGGGTGAGCGCTTCAAGTGCAATCTTCAACGCCTGCGGGTCACGCTCGCGTTTGAGCCGCGCCAGCTTGTCGATCTGCAATTGTCGCACGGCCGAGTTGTCGATCTTGAGCACGTCGATCGGTGCCTCGTTCTCGGGCCGATACTTGTTGACGCCGATCACCGATTGTTGGCCGGCGTCAATCCGCGCCTGCGTTCGCGCCGCCGCTTCCTCGATGCGCAGCTTCGGGATGCCGGCCTCGATCGCCTTCGCCATGCCGCCGAGTTCTTCGACCTCCTGGATATGGCCCCAGGCTTTCTTCGCGATCTCCTGGGTGAGCCGCTCGACGTAGTACGAGCCGCCCCAGGGATCGGCGATGCGCGTGGTGCCGCTTTCCTGCTGCAAGACAATCTGGGTGTTGCGGGCGATGCGGGCCGAGAAGTCGGTCGGCAGCGCCAGCGCCTCGTCGAGCGCGTTGGTGTGCAGGGACTGGGTGTGGCCCTGCGTCGCCGCCATCGCCTCGATGCAGGTGCGGCCGACGTTGTTGAACACGTCCTGCGCGGCGAGTGACCAACCCGAGGTCTGGCAATGGGCGCGCAACGACAGCGAGCGCGGATCCTTCGGCTCGAACTCCTTCATCAGCTTGGCCCACAGGAGGCGGGCGGCGCGCATCTTCGCCACCTCCATGAAGAAGTTCATGCCGATGCCCCAGAAGAAGGAGAGGCGAGGGGCAAAGCGGTCGATGTCGAGTCCGGCCTTGACGCCGGCGCGCACGTATTCGACGCCGTCGGCGAGCGTGTAGGCGAGTTCGAGGTCCTGCGTCGCGCCAGCCTCCTGCATGTGATAACCGGAGATCGAGATCGAATTGAACTTCGGCATGTGCGCCGAGGTGTAGGCGAAAATGTCGGAGATGATGCGCAGCGACGGTCCGGGCGGATAGATGTAGGTGTTGCGGACCATGAACTCCTTGAGGATGTCGTTCTGGATGGTGCCTGCAAGCTTTTCCGGCGGCACGCCTTGCTCCTCGGCAGCAACGATGTAGAGCGCCATCACCGGCAGCACCGCGCCGTTCATGGTCATCGACACGGTCATCTGGTCGAGCGGGATGCCGGAGAACAGCGTGCGCATGTCGTAGATCGAGTCGATCGCGACGCCCGCCATGCCGACGTCGCCGGTGACGCGCGGATGGTCGCTGTCGTAGCCGCGATGGGTCGGCAGGTCGAAGGCGATGGAGAGGCCCTTCTGCCCGCCGGCGAGATTGCGCCGGTAGAACGCGTTGGAGTCTTCCGCCGTGGAGAAGCCAGCGTATTGCCGGATGGTCCACGGCTGGGTGACGTACATGGTCGGGTAGGGGCCGCGCAGATAGGGCGCGATGCCGGGATAGGTGTCGAGGAAATCGATGCCTTTGAGGTCGTCCGGGCCGTAGGCGGATTTGACGGGAATGCCTTCCGGCGTGAGCCAGGGGTTGGACGCGGCGGCGTAGGGTGAAGCGACTGGTGTCGGCGTGAAGTCGATCTTCGAAAAATCTGGAACGCTCGTCATCGCGCCTGCCCCTGCCGTTGCTCTACGCGGCGCTCAACTTCCTCAATGATGTCGCGAATCTCACAGAGGCTCATGTGCGTTTGTACAATTGGCCCACCTGCGCTTTTCAAGAAACGTTCGGCGCGCTTGTCGCTTAGCGCTACTGCAAAGAGGAGGTCAAGCCAACCAGATGATCCGGAAGATCCTTGGAGTGCCGCCAAAAAGCGGTAGGCTCGCGGGTGCCGCAAGGGACCGCGAAAAGAATAGATGAGCGGCATCCAAAAGTACCAGCCGCGCCAGAGACCTTGCTTGTTGGCTTCTTCGTAAGAGTGCCAAGTTTCCTCAAGACGCTTGGCAAGGTCAGCGTCACTAAGTTTTGCAAGGTCGCTTCTCAGGTTGATGCTGAACCCCATATTCCACGTCGATGAATTGGCCTAACTTGGAATGCGTCGATCATATCACACATGGCAATCGGCGCGCCGCAAGGCCAGACCAGCCAGCGCAAACCAGGGCGCGTCGTCCGGATTGAGGCTGTCGTAGCCGCCCGCCGCACCGAGGTAACCCATCGCGGCGCCAGCCGCAGCGCCCACGGCGACCAGCACGAATGGCGTCGACATGCTGGCGCGATGGATCGCAAGGCTTGCCAGCGGCAACGCCACGCAAGTCACCGGCCAGAACCATCGCAAGCCGTAGAGAGAAGGCCGGCCAGCACCACGAAAAAGGCGCCGGTCTGGAAGGTGATCCCCTTCAAGAACAGCAGCGTGAACAGGAAGAACCATTGCTCCGATGTAGCCAGAGACCGCCGCCAGCAGGAGGCCGAGCGGACCGAGCCAGATGAGACGGCGCAGGTGCAAGCGCAGCGGCATTCAATGGCTCAGCTGGAATGATCGTCCGCCTGATTTACCCCGCCTTCAGCCGCGGGATCAGCCCCAGCGCATTGTCCCGCGTCACGGCTTGCAATTCCGTCTCGCTCAGCCCGAACTTGAGCAGCGGATCGAGCGTCTCACCGATATGCACGAACGGATAATCGCTGCCGAACATGATTTGCGAGATCGGCACGAAACTCTTGAGTGCGCCAAAATTGTGCGCACCGGAGGCCTGCGCGGTGTCGTAGTGCAGCTTCCTGATCTCGGCCAGCGCGCCGTTCGGCAGCCGCGCCTTGATCTTCGGCGTCTCCTCGGCGTGACGCACGATGCGCGCCACCTGCGGTGTCATCGCGCCGCCGGAGTGGCAGAAGATGAACTTGATGTCGGGATAGCGGCTGAACGAGCCTGTGAAGAGGAGGTTGGTGATCACGCGGGCGGTGTCGAACTGGTATTCGATCGTCGGCCCGGGCACCTCGGGGAGGATGCCGCGGCAGCAGTCCGCCATGGTGGGATGGAAGAACGCTATCGCCTTGCGCCGGTTGAGCTCCGCGAACACCGGATCGAAATGCGGATTGCCGGCGTAGCGCCCGGCATAGCTGGTGAGAAGGCTCGCGCCATCAGCCTTAAGCACGTCGAAGGCGTATTCGATCTCGCGCAGCGAGCCCTCGATATCGCCGAGCGGAAGGCTCGCGAAGAAGCCGAAGCGGCCGGAATGATCGCGCACCAGCTCCGCGCCGTATTCGTTGCAATAGCGCAGCATCCCGCGCGTGCCTTCGATGTCCTCGAACTTGATGCCAGGCTGCGAGAGCGACAGCACGGCGGCGGCGATGCCGCTCTTATCCATCTCGGCGAGCGTGCGCTGCGGGGTCCATTGCGCGATGCCGGAGGAGCCCGCGCCGACGCCGGCGGCGAGCCGCATCTGGATGTAGCGCGGCGGCAGCATGTGGTGGTGCACATCGATGCGACGCGGGGCGGCCTGGGCCGCGAGCGATTTCGGCGACAGTGCGGCGGCGCCGGCCGCGGCGGCGCCGGTAAGGAACCGTCGCCGCGACAGGCCGCACAGGCAGCCCATGCCGTGCGCGGGCGCGGCGGTCGTTCCGGAGGCAGGCAGGGCGGCGAAGAGACCGGCAGTTCGGATCATCGCTCTCACCCTCGGTTGAGGTGGCGAAAGCGGCAGTGTGGGCCTTCCAAACCTTGCTGGCAATCGGGCGCGCGCTAACCCGCCGTCCAGTCTGCCGGCGTGTCGTGGTCGGGGTGCTGGAACGATACGACGCGGCGCTTATTGCGGTTCGCGTAGTTCTGTTCCGTTGTTTTCGTTGGCAGCGACGGCACCGCATCGACCCATGCGACACGGCTCTCTTCGCCTGTGGCGCGCGTCGGCGTGACGTCACCGGGACGGTCGAGGCTGCCCAGCGTCAGTTCGACGTTGCCGCTGTCATCGTCGACGTAAGCGAGCGGCGTGCCGCAGGCGGCGCAGAACAGCCGCGTCGCGATGGTCGAGGAGCGGAATGACGCCGGCGCGCCGCGCGTCCATGTGACCTGATCCGGGCGAAACATCGCGAGCGCGATGAACGGACCGCCGACTGCCTTCTGGCACATGCGGCAATGGCAGATCGAGACGTCAGCCGGTATGCCCGACGCCGCGAAGCGCACGCGACCGCATTGGCAGCCGCCGGTCCATGTGGATTTTGTCATCGAATGCCTCCGCGCAGGTGCGCGATCCGCTCTTCACATGTCGCGAGTTGCTCCCGGAGTTCCTCCAAAGGGTCATCCACGGCCGGAGTTGTCCAGAATGACAGGACATTCATGACCGTACTGAATCCATAGGCGCGGATCAGGTGGACGGCGATTGCAGCGATGACGACGATGACAGCGACGATCACCATCGCCACGTCCCAGGACAGTTCGCCACTGGCGCCGCCCCATAGCACCAGCGCGATGAGCGCACCGGCAACGCCCATCGCTCCATAGCTCTCTACCCGCTCGTCGCGCAACGCGCTCTCGATCCGCCGCTTGAGGCTGTCGCGCTCGGCGATGAGCTCCTCCAATTTCTCGGCGATGGCCGATTGTCTTTGCGGGTCGGATGCCATGCTCGCCTCAGAGTTCTGGCGGAAGGCTGCCGCAGGTGAGCGTGGAGCGAACCGAGATCATGGCGCATTCCCGTCCATCGCACGTAGCAAAGCCTCACGTCTGGCAATGGCCTTTTCAAGCTTGTCGCGCCGGCTGATTTTTTCTTTCTTTTTCTGATTGTCGCCGAAGTCGCCGATATCGAACTGCGGAACGTCTTCCAAGATGATGCAGACCAGCGCAACGACGATGAACCAGGCGACCGCGAACCAGTGTCGCCCGATCCACCACACCACGAAGCCCGCTGCCAACATACCGCCGATGGCGAGCGGCAGCGAGTTGGAAAGCCAGTGCAGCTTGGCGGCGACGAGCAGGCACAGCAGCGTCGCGGCGGGCAAGGTCAGAACGGCCCACACGATGTCCTTGGTGGTGAGATGACTTTCCATCACGCGCAACGCGCGCAACTGCCGCTCGATCTGGCGGCGCCGCCGATTGGGGTCGCTCCGACCGGTGACGGGCACGGTCCTCATGGCGAGCTATCCTCCAATGCCGAGGACGTCGTGCGTTCCTTGCAGCACCGCTGGCACATCGCAACCAGCAAAGACGAAGGTGCCGACACCGGCTGCTTGCAACGCCTCGGCAGCTTTGGGTCGGCCTGCAAGATAGATATGGGTGGCGCCCGCGGCTGCCAGCGCCTTCGCGGCGTCGGTCGCACGCGCCGCGTAGACCTCGTCCGACGAGCACACGCAGGCGACGCGGGCACCCGACGCCTTGAAGGCTTTGACCATCGCGTCGTTGTCAACGAACCCGTCGTTGGTCACAGCCTCGATACCGCCGGCCTCAAAGAAATTCTTGGCGAAGGTCGCTCGTGCGTTGAACTCGGCCAGCCTGCCGAGATTGGCGAGAAAGACCTTCGGCCGCGATCCTGTCTTCGCCAGCGCGCGGTCGGAGGTGTCGCGCAGCCGCTCGAACGGCTCGGCGAGCCGGATGCGCGGCAGCGCCGGAAACGCGACGGCGAAGGCAGGATTGGGGGCCGCGGTTTTTGGCTTCACGTCGAGCACGGCTGCCGGTGTTTCGGCCAGATCGGGGTAATCGCTGGTGCCGGTCAGCACATCCTTGCGCTGCGCGACCGCCTTCTCGCGTTCGGCGCGCACCGCGGCGATCTTGTCCTGGATGAGAGCCTGTTCCAGCGCCGGCCCGATGCCGCCGGCGCGCTCGAATTCCTGGAACATGGACCAGGCCGCCCCGCAGAGCTTGTCGGTGAGGTCCTCGATGGCGCCGGAGCCGGCGACGGGGTCGGCAACCTTCGCCAGGTTGGATTCCTCCAGCAGCAGGAGCTGGGTGTTGCGGGCGACGCGTCGCGCGAAGCTGTCGGGCAGGCCGAGCGCAGCGGTGTGCGGCAACACGCCGATCGCGTCGGCGCCGCCGACGCCGGCGGAAAAGACCGCAATCGTGGTGCGGAGCAGGTTCACGTAGGGGTCGCGCTGCGTCATCATCCGCCAGGCGGTTTCTGCCGAGACATAGGCGCGCTTGGGCTCCAACCCGCAGGCCTGCTCCACCCGAGCCCATAACTTCCGCAGCGCCCGGAACTTGGCGATAGTCAGGAATTCATCGGCGTCGGCGCACAGCCGGAAATAGATCATGCCGCGCGCCGCATCGAGCGGCGTGCCGCCTGCTTCGAGCGCGCGCAGATAGGCAACCGCGCTGCCGATCGCGAACGCCAGCTCCTGCGCCTCCGAGCCGCCGGCATTGTGCACGATCCGCCCGTCGGCCACCGCGAACGGTCCGCGGAAACCCTGCCCGGCGAGTTCGCCAACCAGATTGGCGAAGCCCGGCGCCAATGCGCGCCACGGTTGAGGGCTGCCGCCGGCCGCCGCCATGCCGCCGAGCGGATTGATGCTGGCGCGCAGTTCGACCGCGGCGGGTGCGATGCCATGCTGCTTCACCAGCACTGCGAAGTGCCGGACGATGCCACGGGTTTCCGGGCTGACGTTGAAGTCGATGGGGATGCCGGCGTCGAGATAGACGCCGTCGAGCACGCGCGCGAGGGTTTCGGCCGAGCCGTCGATGCCGTAGCCATTGGCGTTCAGCGAGCCGGCGCAAATCAGCGTCAGCCCGGTCGCGCCGTTTTCCAGATCTTCAAGCGCCTGCGCGTTGGCCGCCTTGGGATCGGGATGATCGGCGCGCGCCATCACCTGCCAGGGGCCTGGCCGCGCCGCAATCGACTGCGCATCCCTGGCGGGGGGATAAAGTGGCTCGACGGCGATTCCGTCGTAGGTCTTGCTCACCAGCCGTTCAAATGGGCGGTCCTTCAGCGCAGCGCGGACGAGCTTGAGCCAATCGTCGCGGGTGGCGGGGGGAAATTCAGCGGCCAGGGGCAGTTCGTCGGTCATCGGGTCCAAATTGCCACGGCGCGGCGGGTGCCGCTATCTCCCTAGAGGCAAGCGGCGTGCCTGCAGGCAAGCGATCAACGCGGCGGCAGCTTCACGATTCCGGCCAAGTAGGCCTTCGCCAACGCGTCCTTGATGCGGCGACCGCCGATCACGCGGTCCGGCGCGATGTCGGCGAGCGGCAGCAGCACAAAGGCGCGTTCGAACAGATGAGGGTGGGGCAGCGTCAGCTCCGGCGTCGTCAACTCGACGTCGTCGTAAACGATCAGGTCGATGTCGACGGTGCGTGGACCCCATTTCGATTTCCTTGGCGCGGTCGCGCCCAAAGAAGACCTCGACCACCTGAGCCCGGCTGAGCAGCGCCCGTGGCTCCAGTGTGGTCGATACCGCAATGGCGCAATTGACGAACGGCGGCTGATCGGTGACGCCCCAGGGCGGGGTCAGGTAGTCGGCCGAGCGGGCGACGAGCTGCACCACTCTTGCCGTCGCAGAAGCGGCCGATGGCCCGGTCGATTGTGTCGCGCACCTCGCCGATGTTACCCCCGAACGAGACCAGCGCTTCGGCAGGACGGCTAGCCATGGCGAGAACGCAGGATCGAGACGCCGACGTCGTCGAAGGTGGCGGCGATCGGCGCATGGAGCTTGTGGATGGTCACGCGCACCGCGCTCACGCGACTGAATCGCGCAAGCACCGCGTCGGCGACCGCGCCGGCTGCGGCCTCCACCAACCGGTACCGCTTGGCGCGGAACGCCTCGCTGGCGACGTTCACCACCTGATCGTAGCCCACGGTGTCGGCCAGCTTGTCGGAGCGCGACGCGCTGTTGAGATCGATGTCGAGGGTGAGATCAAGCTTGAAGGTCTGGCCGACCTTGGCCTCATGCGGCATGACCCCGTGATAGGCATGGAGCGCCAAGCCGCTGACGAACACCTGGTCGGTCATCGCTTACCCTTGATGGCGGCGTGGACCCGCAACGCCTGGACAGTTTCGGCCACGTCGTGGGCGCGAATGATGCTGGCGCCGTTTTCGACCGCGAGCAGGTGCGCTGCCAGCGAGCCCGGCAGGCGATGATCGGGAGCGGTGGCAACCACAGTATTGATGAAACGTTTGCGCGAGGCGCCGACCAGGAGTGGACGGCCGAAGTCCTTGAAGGCATCGAGCTTAGCGATCGCGGTCATGCTCTGTTCCGGCGTCTTGCCAAAGCCGATGCCGGGGTCGAGCACGATGGCCTCGGCCCGGATCCCCGCCACTGCGGCAATGTCTAGCGAACGGGCGAAGAATGCCTTGATGTCGGCGACGATGTCGATCGTCGGATCGGCTTCGTCGCGGTTGTGCATGATGACGATAGGCACACCAGTTCTAGAGGCGAGGCCTGCCATGTCCGGATCGCGCTGCAGGCCCCAGACGTCGTTGAGGATCGACGCGCCGTGCTCGAGCGCCCAGGCCGCGACCTTGGCCTTGATGGTGTCGATCGAGACCGACACCCCGAGCTTGGCGATTTCGGGCAGAACCGGTGCGAGCCGCGCCATTTCCTCCTCGAAGGATACCGGCTGCATGCCGACATAGGGCCGCGTCGATTCACCACCGATATCGAGAATGTCGGCGCCTTCCTCCACCATGCGCCGGGCATGTGCGATGGCGCGCGCCGGGTCTTGGAAGCGGCCGCCGTCCGAGAAGGAATCCGGCGTGACGTTGAGGATCCCCATCACGATCGGGCGATTTTCCGCCAGCAGCCGGCCGAGCGGCTCTGGCGCCGCGCCGGCGACGCCGTCCGCAGAAAAGGACCGACGGGCCATACTCATACGGTCGCTTTGCGCGGTCCGGGGTAGGGGTGTCAAGCCAGGTGGACGCAGATCAATATGAGATCTTGAGCGGGAGTTTCTTCGCCTGGTCGATCCACCGCACCACGGCGCGGTCCGAGGGCAGCACACGGACCAGCTTGCGCCTGACGTTGGCTTCCGCCATCGCCTTGGCCAGCCTTTCCGGGTTGCGGTACTTCAATTCCTTCACCGTATCGACACCGGCCGCCTGCAACAGGTTGGCATAATCCTCGCCGACGCCTTTGATTCTCATTTTGTCCGAGAGATTGGCCCAGCAGAGAATGTTTTTCTCAGGCAGGCCGGTCTTTTCCGCGAGCTTACGGCGTCCCTTGGCGTCCTTGGCATTCTCGAGCAGCTTCGCCGTGGTCCTGATCCCTGCTTGCTTTAATGAGGCTGCCGCTTCCGGCTCGATGACAGTAAGGTCGGCGATGGCGTAAGTCATGGACGCGCTCTCACACCATCAAATGAATTGCGCCAGGCCGGGAATCGAACCGACGATCTCGCCGACCACATCCTCGCCGGCCTTTTCGCGGGAGTAGGCAATGATTTCCCGCGTCACACTCTGCATCTGACTCATGCTCAGTCCGGCAGCCATCAGTTTGGTCCCGACACCCATCACGCCGCCCATGCCGAAACCGCCGCCGTCGCTCGATGCCTGCTGCATCAGGGCTTCGGCCCCGGGCATCTGGTCGATCAGCGCTTGAACTTTATCGGAGGGGCCTTCCTTCAAAAGGAAGGCGAGGATGATGCCAACAGACTTTTCAGCGACCGCTTTGTCGATGCCAACACTAGCAACGAGACGCCCGACAAGATCGTCCATGGCCCCACGCCCTCACCGCACTGACGGCGGATTGACTACAATCATTAGCACTGCGCGTGAGGAACACAAGCTCGACATGTTGCAACACGGGCACAGGTGTCAGACTTTCGAACGATTGACTGTGTATCGTTGCCGAGGTGTTGCGACGCGCAAGGACATTGCGTCGGACACTTTCAAGTTTTTGCAACGGTTGTTAGGTTGCAAAGCGATCGAAACGCAAAATTCACTTGCAAGCAATTCAAATGGAGGCAGTCATGGGTGAGCTCGACGCGGTGCTTAATCGCATCGACAATGACCTCGATCAGAGTCTCGATCGACTGTTCGCTCTGCTGCGCATTCAATCGGTCTCCACCGATCCCGCCTACAAGACGCAGTGTCGCGAAGCCGCGGAATTCGTCGCCGCCGATCTCAAGAGCATCGGCTTCGACGCCGAGCTGCGCGCGACTGAAGGCCACCCGATCGTGATCGGAAAAAGCCCCAACGGGGGCATCGGGGCTGCCACCAAAAAAAGCCCGCCGCACGTCCTGTTCTACGGCCATTACGACGTGCAACCCGTTGATCCGCTTGAGCTTTGGAAGGCGCCGCCGTTCGAGCCGAAAATCGAAACGCTGCCCGATGGGCGCCAGATCATCGTCGCGCGCGGCGCATGCGACGACAAGGGCCAGGCGATGACTTTCATCGAGGCATGCCGCGCCTACAAGCACGTCACGGGAAAGCTTCCGCTGCCGATCACGATGATGATCGAAGGCGAAGAGGAATGCGGCTCGAAAAATCTGTTCAGTTTCGTGCGCGACAACGCCGACGAGTTCAAGCTCGACCTTGCTCTCGTTTGCGACACTGCGATGTGGGATCCGAATACGCCGGCGATCACTTCATCGCTGCGCGGTCTGGTCTACGAGGATGTCAAGCTGACCTGTGCCGACCGCGACCTCCACTCTGGTCTGTTTGGCGGCGCGGCCCAGAACCCGATCCGGGTGTTGAGCAAGGTTCTTGCCGCGATGCACGATGAGGACGGCCGCGTCACCATCCCCGGCTTCTACGACGGCGTGAAGGACCTGCCGCCCAACATCAAGGCCGAGCTTGCCGCGCTCAACCTCACCGCCGAGCAATTCCTTGGCCAGGTCGGCCTCAAGGCGCCAGCCGGCGAGAAGGGTCGCATGCTGATTGAGATGATTACCACCCGGCCGACCGCGGAAATCAACGGCATTGTCGGTGGATACACGGGCGAGGGGGCGAAAACCGTGCTGCCGGCCAAGGCCTCGGCAAAGGTGTCGTTCCGTTTGGTCGGCGATCAAGACCCAGTCAAGATCCGCGATGCCTTCCGTGCCTTCGTCAAGGCGCGACTCCCGGTGGATTGCACGGTGGAGTTTGCAAATTTCGCGGATTCGCGCGCGCTTGCACTCGATTTCAGCAGCCCGGCGCTCAACAAGACTCGCGATGCGCTCAAGGCGGAGTGGGGCAGGACCGCGGTTACGGTCGGTGCGGGCGGCTCGATCCCGATCGTCGGCGACTTCAAGAGCGTGCTGGGCATGGATTCCATCATGGTCGGCTTCGCGCTCGACGATGACCGGGTGCATTCGCCCAATGAAAAGTACGATTTGAAATCATTCCACAAAGGTATCCGGAGCTGGGCCCGCATTTTGGACGCACTTTCGGCCTGATCCGCCGCTTAGCTCCGGGCAACCGAGATATATAACTGGTCGTCAATGGTTTTGCCGTTTCCTATAGTCCCCTGCAGGCGAATCCCTTGATGCTGAAACGACTGACCATCTTGTCCGGCGTGTTTGCGCTCACTTTGGTGCTTGGCAGCTGCACCAAGTGCGGCTGGATTTGGGACGAGTGGCGCTCGTCGCCGCAGTCCTGCCGAACCGACGCTCCGGCCCGCTGAGCGCTACCACTGTTGCGTCAGCAACCCTGACAGATCGGACAGCACGACCGGCGGCACTGGTCCGGCGTATTCGTCCGGCATGTTTGCCCGGTTGACCCACGCGGTACGGAAGCCGAACGCGGCCGCGCCCATGACGTCCCAGCGGTTCGACGACACGAACACCACTCGCGCGGGCGGGCACGCGAACGCGTCCGTCGCCAGGGCATAGACCTCCGGCCGCGGCTTGTAGATGCGTAGCGTGTCGACCGAGAGCACGGCGTCGAGGTCGTCCTTAAGCTGCGCTGCCGTCACTGCAGCTTCGAGCATATTGGGCGAGCCGTTGGAGAGGATCGCGGTCTTTTCACCGCGCGCTTTGAGGTCGCGCAACATTGTGCGGGCATCAGCAAAGGCATCGAGCGTCATGTACGCATCGAGCAGACGCTCGCGCAGCAAGCGGTCGACCGAAGGCATTCGCGCAAAGCAATAGTCGAGCGCCTGCTGGGTGAGTGTCCAGAAGTCGGCGTAGCGGCCCGCCAGGGTATGGGTCCAGGTGTATTCGAGCTGCTTGTTGCGCCAGAGGTCGGAGAACCGGTCGGCCTCGGGGCCCACCGCGGCACGATGCCGGCCGATCGCGGCGTGGACATCGAACAGCGTGCCATAGGCGTCGAACACGAAGGGCATGGAAATGGCTCCGATGACGAATTTTCATGAGCTTGCGCTTATCGGCCATCGTATTCTCGGCCGAACGGTGTTGCGACGGAGAACTCGATGGCGGCGGCGGGATGGTCCAAGACCTGGACCTTTTTCGAAGGCGAATGGCACGAGGGCAACGTGCCGCTGTGGGGCGTTCGCACCCATGCGATCTGGCTCGGCTCCTCGGTGTTTGACGGCGCGCGCGCCTTCGAGGGCACCACGCCGGACCTCGACCTGCACTGCGCGCGGGTCAACGACTCAGCGAAAACCATGCACCTCAACCCGATGGTGCCGCAGCAGCAGTGGCTCGACCTCGTGAAGGAGGGGATGGGGAAGTTCGATCCCGGCACCCCGCTCTATATCCGACCGATGTACTGGGCGGAGCGGGCCGGACCTCAGGCCATGCCGCCCGATCCGGAATCGACCCGCTGGTGCCTGTCGCTCTACGACACGCCGCTGCGCAAGCCCGACGGCTTCTCGATTACGCTCTCGCCCTACAAACGGCCGACCATCGAAACCGCGCCGGTCGACGCCAAGGCCGGCTGTCTCTATCCCAACAATGCCCGCGCCATGCTGGAGGCGAGGTCGCGCGGTTTCGACAATTGCGTGGTCTGCGACATGGTTGGCAATGTGGCGGAACTCGCCAATTCCAACGTCTTCATCGCCAAGGACGGCATGATCATCACGCCGGTGCCGAACGGCACGTTCCTCAACGGCATCACCCGGCAACGCGTCATCAAGCTCCTGCGCGGCGCCGGGGTGACGGTGATCGAGACGGTGATGCGCTATCGCGATCTCGAGATCGCCGATGAGATTTTCGCCACTGGCAACGCCTCCAAGGTTCTGCCAGTGACCCGGATCGGCGAGAGGTCGTTGCAGCCGGGACCATTCTACCGCAAGGCGCGCGAGCTCTATTGGGCGTTCGCGCACAGCGGCTGAGGTCGGCTCACGCGATCAGGTAGATCGGGCTCGACCACCCCTGGTGGCAGTCGGCCTGCGTGACGCGCACATAGACCGGCAGATCAGCGCCGCCGGGGAACACGGCCGTGTGCTCAAGCGACACACGCCGGCTCCAGTCCTGTTCCGGCAGCCGATAGATGCTCAGCTTGCGGCCGAGCCCGCCGCCGTCGAACGTAAACGTCGCGTCGGCGAGCGTGGCGAGATCGACTTCGCCTGACACCACGTTGGTCTCGATCACCAGCTTTCCGCTTTGCGCGTCGTCGAGCCAGAGATCGATGCCCGCCCTGTTGCCGGTCGTGACCGATGTCCAGCCGAGTGAATGGCCACCCACAAGCTCGCGCACTCCGAGTTCTGGGTTGAGGAAGTTGACCGCGGCGTGACGCGCGAAGCGGTTGCCGGTCAGCGTCAACTTGCCCTGCCAGCGGGTCTCGCGGCCGCGGCCACGATACTCCGCGCCCTCCCACAGCACGCGGACGCGACGCCCGAGATCGGCAGCGGCGTAGGGACGGACGGTTTTGACAACCTGGGTGCCTTGGAGCACATCGATCCGCTCGATCGGCGCCGTGCCAATCGCCTCCGCGGCGAGCTGCATCGGCACTTTGCCCGGGCGGATGATGTCGCCCATCAACGCCTCGTGCGTCGCGTGCTCGTTGGCCGCGCCAAGCGAGGGATCATCGGAAAAGCCGGTGACCGGCTGCGCGAAGGTGCCGCGCACATCGAGATAGAGCCGCGTGCCGGTGGTGCCGTAGTGCCGCCGTGCGCGCAGCGCTTCGAACACGGCGTCGCGGCTCAGTTCCGGCATCAGGTAGCAGGTCAGGCCGCCGACCGCTCCGAACGTCGAGGCGCCAGGCCGCGTCGCACCCTGGCGGCCCTTGTGGTCGTCGCTGTGGCATACCACGCCGACCCGGTAGCCCTTTTCGAACGCGTCGTGGAGCAGCCACTCAAAGGTGCCCCAGGTGGAGTGCACCTCGACAGTACGTTCCAGCTTGCCGTCATGAGCAAGCTTGATGTCGGCATAGCGCCCGCCGACGTGTGCGATCACCACCGCGTCCTCGCCCTTGAGCGCCTCGAACAGGTCGTGCGCGGTGTAGCGCGCGGGCGTGCTGGTCTGGCCATCGGTGAGGATGTGCGACGAGCGGTGGATCGGCCGGCCTTCGTGGCGGTAGAACACATTGCGGTCGCCGCCCATGCCTGTGTTGCCGGACCATTCGTAGCCGGGCAGCGCGACGAACTTGCCCGGCACGTCGAACTCCTTCGTCAGCCGGTTGAGCTCGGCCCAGAACTCGTCGGTGATCTGGAAGTCGTTGCCCTGATGGCCGACGATGTCGATGAAAGCCTTGTCGCGCGCGTAACGGAAGTAACTCACGGCCGGATTTGTGCCGACCGTCTCGCCGCTCTGGCCATGCAGATCGCCCCAATAGCGCATGAGCGGCGCGCTTTCGACCACGCGCATCGGGTTGGCGCGGCACAGCTCTTCGTCGTGCGAAGTGATGACAAGCTCCAGGTCACCCGGCGTGTCCGCCACCACCGTCTGGATGACCAGCGGCGTGCCGCCGCGCTTGATCGCGAGGGTTTGCGGCAAGCCGCGGACGTTGCGTGAAGGCACCAGCGTCAGATTGCATTCGGCGTCCTCGGTCGGATTGCCCCAGATGTCCTCGGCGACGATGGCCAGTCGGAGCGGTTCGCCGACAACCGCGAGCGACGGCCAGATCGCTTTCCAGCGCGTCGCCGGTCCCGCAACTAGCGCGAAGCCTGGCGATGACGGCAGCTCTGTGAACTCATAAGTGGCGAAGGCGTCGACGAAGGTCTTGAGCTCGAAGCGCTCCTCGCAGTTGGTCTGCAGCCGCAATCCCGGCGAGCCCTTGCGTCGATCGCCGAACCGTACCGTGATGGTGTCGCCGGCCCGCAGATAACCGCGGCCGACGCGGATGAGCAGCGTATTGACCCATGGGCGGATGTTGAGCCGGTCGATCCAGTATTCGAGCACCGCGCCGTTGCTGGCCTCGACCGTGGTGTAATTCGCCGCCGCGGGTTCCTTGAACTGCGGCTTTGCCATGTCGGACGTGGTGCGCCACGAGATCTTGATCATGCCGCTATCGTCGACGCCGAACTTTCCGGCGATGTAGACCAGCGTCAGTTCAGCATGGCTACCGGCGACGAACGGGCCGGGCGGATCAAGCGTCGCCGAACCCATGTGCTCGGGCAGGTAGGTGGAGTGCGGCATGAACGCTCTTGTTAAGACGTTATATGACGACCTAGTATGAGCGCGGCCGGATCGCTCGCCAAGGGGTCGCGATGGGCGCGAGCAACAGGATCGCATCGATTGTGCTGAGCCGTTCCAGCCCGGAGCCGCTATACCGGCAGCTTGCCGACAATCTGGAGGCTGCGATCCGCGCCGGCGGGCTCAAGCCGGGCGAGCGGCTGGATTCCGAAACGATCCTGACCAAGCGCTTTGCGGTCAGCCGTATCACACTGCGTCAGGCGGTGGATGAACTGGTGCGCAAGCAGCTCCTGGTCCGTAAGCAGGGCAAGGGCACATTCGTCACCGCGCCGGCCGTGAAGCACGATCTGCGCCGCTTGCACGGCCTGCTTGGCTCGCTGTTCTCGCAAGCGGATGCCGCCGGCACGCGACTGTTGCGCTATGAGCTGGCGCTGCCGCCGGCCGGTATTGCCGAACGGCTGCGGTTGCGTCGCGGCCAGAAGGCGATAGCTCACGACCGGCTCTATTTGATCGCCGGCAAACCGGTGGCCTTCGGTCAAACCTGGCTGGCGCCGGAGGTCGCGGCGGTGCCGCGCGTCAAGGCAGAGCTGTTGTCGACCGAAGACTTGATGGGGGAGGTAGGCATTCGCATCGCCTCCTCGCAGGTCGCAATCCGCGCCGAAGCGGCGGGAGCGCGGATTGGTGGTCGGTTGCGCGTCTCCGCGCGTGCGCCGGTCCTGGCGTTGCATCGCACCTCGGCCGGCGCCGATGGCGACGATCAAGGAGATCAACCGGATCTGGTTTCGTTCCGACTGCTACGAGCTGATCTGTTCGACCCAGGGCGTCGGCTCGGGGCAGAGCGTGTTCGACATTCGCAATGTCAGTGCGCGGGCCTGACGGTCAGCGCAAGGGGGCGGGAAGATGAAAAGGATCGTTCGAATTCTGGCGGCGCTCACGGCTCTCGCGGCCGGACCGCTCATGGCACAGGCGCAGGACTGGCCGAACAAGCCGATCCGCATGATCGTTCCGTTCGCGGCCGGCGGCTCGACCGACGTCGCAGCGCGGCTGGTCGCCGAATATCTTTCACGCGCGCTCGGGCAACAGGTGGTGGTGGAGAACCGCACCGGCGCCAACGGCAACATCGGCACCGAAGCCGCCGCGAAAAGCGCGCCAGACGGTTACACCATTCTGGTCGCGCCCGAGGCGGTGACCAGCAATGTCCACGTCTACAAGGTCAACTACGAGCTCAAGGACCTGGCCCCGGTGATCCAATTGTCGCGTCAGCCCGTCGTGCTGGCCGCGCATCCCACCCTTGGCGTGAAGACGATCGCCGAATTGGTCGCGCACGTCAAAAAACATCCGGGCGAGCGCTTTGCCACCGGCAGCGGCACCAATTCGGCGCAGCACATGGTGACGCTGTGGTTTGCCAAGCTCGCCGGCATCGAGCTCGAGCAGGTGTCGTATCGCGGTGGCGGACAGGCGATCAACGATCTGCTGGCCGGTCACGTCAAGCTTGGTACGCTCGGCTCGACGCCGCTCATCCCACACTACCGGGCAGGCAAGCTCGTGTTGCTCGCGCAGACCACAGCGACGCGCGCGGCGAGCCTGCCGGACGTGCCGACCTTCCAGGAGGCCGGCATGAAGGGCCTGGTGTTTGACCAATGGCTCGGCGTGTTCGTGCCGACAGGCACGCCGCCACCGATCGTGGCGCGGCTCAACGCCGAGATCGGCAAAGCGCTCGCCGACCCAGCAATCAAAAACAATCTGGAGAACTCGGCACAGGAGCCGGTTGGCGGCACGGCCGATGCATTCGCGCGCCTGGTGCGTGACGACTTCGCGAAGTTCGAACGGCTGGTGAAGGACCTCAATCTCAAGGTCCAATAGGACGCTCGCCGCACTGCGTCGGCATTGCTCACTTCGGCTGGAACAGGATTGGCGGCTCCAGAGGGAGACCCGCGGTTTTGATCCGCTCGGCGCTCCAATTGACGCCGATCACGACGACACCGACTACAAACAGGACGCCCAGGATGGCGCCCAGCAGGATGCCGCGGCTGTTACTGTCCATGACGCGCGTCCTTTTGTCGTCTGCCTCGGTAACGCGCTCGCGTGCGTCGCGTTCCCGCCGGGGGAACCGCGCAGCTCGTCTGCGCCCGCGCCGCGATGAATGAGCATTCAGCAACGAAATCAGAGATTTCCGAAACGCGTCGCGGAACCAATCCAGCGATTTCGCATTGCTCCCACGGCGCGAGAGGGATGAACCGCACCTTCAGGAGGTAATGAAATGAAAAAGATTGCTCTGGTCCTGGCCTCGGTGGCCGGGCTTGGTTTCACTGTGCCCAGCTTCGCGATGGACAACAGCGCGCCGCAGGATCGCATCCAGCTCGCGCAGGCCGACTTTTCGGTCCGCGTCGGTGAGCCGCGCGCGCGGGAACGTGTCGTCGTTCGCGACCACGACCGTGGCTATCATCGTGGCTGGCGCAATCACCGCGCCGAGGCCGATCGCGTGGTGATCGTGAAGAAGCGCAAGCCCGCCAAGAAGACGGTGATCATCGAGCGCTAATCGCGCGTCCATCGTCACGCAAACGGCCTCGGCATCTGCCGAGGCCGTTTCTGTGTTCAGCCGTTCGCTCAGACCGTGCGGTCGAGCAACTCGATCGACACGCCCTGTGGCCCGCGGATGAAGCAGATCCGCACGCCGGGTCGCACCGTGGTCGGCTCTTTGGTGAACTCGACGCCCTTGGCTTTGAGATCGGCCGCGATGGCGTCGATGCCCGTCACCGTGAGCCCGAAATGGTCGAGCCCCTGGTAGGGCGTCACCGGCGGCGAGGCGACGCCGTCGCCGGCCGCGACCGGCGCGAGGAACACGTTCTGCCCGCCGATCTTGAGATCAACGCGCGGCGCGCCCTGCTGCGTGCTCCGGATCACCTCGGCGCCGAGCATGCGCTCGAACCATTGCGCGGTGTCTTCGACGTTCGGGGTGCGGATATGGACGTGATCCCAGGTAAACGTGGCCATGATGTACTGTCCTTGTTTGAGTGAAGCGAATGTGAACCCGTTTATTGGGTGGCGACGATGCCGGCCTTGCTGATGGTCTCTTTCCAACGCTTGACCTCGGTCGCGACCTGTGCGCGCAGCACTTCGGAGGTGACGCGGTCGTCGCTGGAGATTTCGGCGCCCATGGATGTCAACCGGCCCTTCACCTCGGGGTCCTTGAGCGCGTCGCGCAGCGCCGCCGACAGCTTGTCGACCACCGGCTTGGGCGTGCCCTTCGGCGCCCACATTCCATACCAGACATCCATGGTCACGTCCGGCATTCCCATCTCCGCGGTGGTCGGCAGTTCCGGTAGCACCGCCAGCCGCGCCTTGGTCGGCACTGCATAGCCCTTGATCAGTCCGGACTTGATCGGCTGGGCGATGTTGATGGTCTGGTCGCACATGAAATCGAATTGGCCGCCGATCAGGTCATTGAGCGCGGGCGCAGTGCCCTTGTACGGCACCGTCGTAACCTTGAGGTCGATCGCCTGCAGGAAGGCGACGCCGCACATGTGCGACGCCGAGCCGAGACCGGCGTGGCCGTGCACGACCTTGGCTGCGTTCGCCCTGATGTTGGCGACGAACGCCTTGAAGTCGTTGGCCGGAAAATCCTTCCTAGCGACGATTGCCATAGGTGACTGGGCAAACATGCCGATGTGCTCGAAGTCGGTGACCGGATCATAGCGCAGGTTCGGATAGAGCGCGCTGTTCGCCGCATGGCCGAAGTGCATGATGAGCAGGTAGTGGCCGTCGCCTGGCGCTGTGGCCGCGACCTTCTGCGTGCCGATCGTGCCTCCGGCGCCGCCGACGTTCTCGACCAGGAACTGCTTGCCCAGCACCTTGGTCATGCCGGAGCCGATGATGCGGGTGATGGTGTCGCCAGGGACCGCCCGCCGCGTAAGGCATCATGATCGTCACCGGCTTCGACGGAAATTCCTGCGCGATGGCGCCGGTTGCGGCAGCAAGGCCCACGGCCGCGGCAGCCAGCATTCTGATCATGGCGTTTCCCCAATAGTTCTTGATGCCATTTCATTCCGTCCGGCGCAGCCGGTCAACGGGTGGGCAGCGCGTCGCGTTCGACCGGTGAGATGGTGAACAGCGTGGGCACATCGCGGCCACGCACGTCGTAGGCGCGTGCAAAGACGACGCTGGCCCGTTCGACCGCGACGATTTGCGGCGCATCCAGCCGCGCGCAATAGAATTCGCCGAGCATGAGGGCAAAATCGGCGCCCTTCGGCTCCCAGGTCAGTTCAAAAGTATCGCCCAGAGCGACCTGCGCGCCGGGGTGCGGACCGCAGACCGCGACCTTCCATTTGCGCCCGTCCGGCGGCGCGCCGCTGCGCGCGGCGAAGTCGCGTAGCGCCTCACCGGCCTGCTTCAGCGACAAGCCCCAATAGTCAAGCATGAAGCGCGGACGCGCGCCCGCGGCGCCGCCCGCAATGAGATTGAAGCTCGTGTATTGATACGGATGCAGGCGCACCATTTGCACCACTTGCAACGGCACCGCTACGGCGAGCATCGCCGCCAGCGCGAACTGCAGCGTCCGCGATCGCCCCGGCTGAAAGGTTCGCTCCGCCGCCAGGGCGGCGCAAACTGCGAGCGGCGGCAGGATAAAGAGAAAGTGCCGCACGCCGTTGTACATCGCCGGGCGTGTGGCGATCGCGACCAGGACGGGCAAGAGCATGGCCAGAGCAATCGCGAGATAGATCGCGCGCTCGCGTACCGGCCTGCTCGATCGCGTGGCGGCGACGAGCATTCCGCCCGATCCCGCCATCCCCAACAGATTGAAAATTAGGGGCAGTTGCAGCGCCGCTAGTTCCGGCACATAGCGGCGGGGCATCTCGGGCGGCGTCAGCAGCACGCCCTCGAACAGCTCCTGCCACGGCTTCTCGAAGAAATGCGAAAACATGCCGATGGCGCGCAGCGGATTGAGCGGATCGATCACGCTCCACGGCCAGACCAGTGCGATCGCCGCGTAGGCCAGCACCGCGGCGGGCCAGCAGCCTGCAGCAGGAACATGCCGAGCCGCGCGGCCGCATCGCGCCAGCCGTGCGAGCGCGCCTCGGCGGCGGCGATCAGCGCAAAGGCAGCAAGGCGCGGCGAGCGACACCAAACCCGCCATGATGCGCGAGCCGATCGACGAGCCCAAAGCCAAGGCCAAGAATGAGCAGCGTCGCTGCGCTCTGGCTTTGGGATACTGCTCGATGCGCGCACCAAGCCGAGCAGGAACATCGCCATCGCCACTGCGAACGGCGCGTCCTTCGGGATTGATGAACATGTGGCCGTAGTAGAGCGGGCACGTGGCAAGGAGGAGCAGCGCGAACAAGCCTGGCGCGCTCGCCGCCGACGCGCCGCGCGATGCGCCAGGTGGCGGCGAGGCCGAGGATGCCGACCGCGGCGCCGACGAGCCGCCGTGTCTCGAACAGGTCGAACGGCAAAATCTTGGCGGCGAGCGCCGCAGCCATGTCGAATCCGCCGCCGTAGAGGTAGAGGTTGACGAACGAGAGCGCGCGCCGGTCGGAAAATCCGGACGTGTAGAACGCCAGCAGCAGCTCGCCGTATTGCGAATGCGTGTAGTCGTCCCAGCCGAGCCCGTAGTCGCGGAAGGTCAGCGCCACGATGACGGCAACCAGCGCCAGCGTGCCGAGGGCGAGGCGGTCAAGAACGTTGCCTGACATGAGCTGGCGCTCTCATTCCGTCATCCTGAGGTGCGAGCCATAACCGCGGTAAACGCGCGTCTTCGACGCGCTATGGCGAGCCTCGAAGGATGAGCGGCCATGGTGTTGCAGCGGTCGGGCCGTCCACCCTTCGAGGCTCAGCCTTCGGCCGAGCACCTCAGGGTGACGGCGATACTAATGAAAGCGGGGCCGCAAAAGGGCCCCGCTTCCGTCCGTTGTCGTGCGACAAATTACTTCGCCGCTGCGCCATGCAACTCGGCGACGTAGTCCCAGTTCACCAGGTTCTCCCAGAATGCCTTGAGATAGTCCGGCCGCCGGTTGCGATAGTCGATGTAATAGGAGTGCTCCCAGACGTCGCAGCCAAGGATTGGCGTGGCGCCCTTGACCAGCGGGCTCTCGCCGTTCGGCGTCTTGTCGATGATGAGCTTGCCGTCCTTTACCGCGATCCAGGCCCAGCCGGAGCCGAACTGCGTCACGCCAGCCTGGATGAAATCTTCCTTGGCCTTGGCGACGCCACCGAGGTCCAACTCGATCTTGGCCTTGAGGCCGCCCGGGATCTTGTCACCGCCACCGCCCGGCTTCATCCACTTCCAGAAGTGCAGATGGTTGTAATGCTGGCCGGCGTTGTTGAAGAGGCCGGCGTTCTTGCCGTGCGAGCCCTTCACGATCTCTTCCAACGACTTGTTCTCCCACTCGGTGCCCTTGAGCAGGTTGTTGCCGTTGTTGACGTAGGCGAGATGGTGCTTGTCGTGGTGAAACTCGAGCGTCTCCTTCGACATGTAGGGGGCAAGGGCATCGTGGGAATAGGGCAGGTCCGGCAGGGAAAACGCCATGGGTCACTCTCCTTGGATGATGCGAAAGGTGCGGTGCAATGCTGCTGATGATGATGCAACGGGCCCGCGGCCGGGATGGTTCCTGACCCGTTAATTAGGCCCTGGCGCGGGGGAGGGCAACGTCCCAGGCGGCGGGACAGCGCCGAAAGGTCGCATTTACGATCCACTAACCATCGGGGGACGGGATGGCCCTTAACCTCCCGTCAGCGTTAATCAATCGTAAATTCCGTACCGTTATAACGGCTACACCTTGGCGGAGTGCGTGGGGCGGCCACATTGTCCGGTAGTGCCCCGGTGGCCGTCCGCGTCGGAGTAGGGGACGTAGTATGTTCTTGGTTCTGTTTGCTGTCGGCCTGCTGATCGCCGCAGCCGGGTTTGTGACGATCGGATTCGGTATTCCGATCAATGCGTTCAGCCTGGGCAACACGCTGATCATCGCTGGCACCGTCGCGGTGGTGGGCGGCCTTGTGCTGATCGGCCTGGCCGCCGCAGTCCGCCAACTCAATCGCATCGCCGAAGCGCTCAGCCGCCCGGTTGCGCGTCCCGCAGCCGCTGCGACAGCTGAGACATCCAATTCACTGGTGCCGCCGACCGCCCGCGTTTCCCAACCGCCCGCCCGCGCGCCAACGCCGGTCCCGATGCCCAAGCCCGTCGAAGCCGCGATGCCGCGGTCGCCGGAGCCGCGACCCGCGTTCGAGCCGCGCTTCCCGGTCGCCGAAAGTCCGAGTTCCGGTCCGCTCGATTGGCTGCGGCCCAAGTCCAAGTCTGCAGCGACCGAAGCGCCACCGATTGCGCCCGAGCCGCCGGTGGCGGACATGTCCGAGGAGGCACCGTTGTCGCCGCGTGTGCCGCAACGCCCGATATTTTCGCCGCCGCAGTTCCCGACTTCAACCGCCGAGCCGCCAGCCGAGCCCAAAGCCTGGGCGCCGAGCCGCAGCAATGACGCGCCCGAGCCGAAGTCGGACCTGCCATCCGCACCGGTGCCCCGCTCCGAACAAGTCGCGCGCGTGTCACCGTCTGCCATGGAGCGGGCGAGAGATCACGGCACCGATGCCAAACCCAAGGACGCCGGGTTGTTCGATGTGGTCTGGCCGGACGCGCGCTCGAAGCCGATGTCGCCGAGTGCGGAGCCGGACAAGCGTGAGCCGAAGGCTGAGCCACCGCGTCCGCCGCGCGAGGAGTTCAGGGCCGAGAAGCGCACCGAGGTCGTGCCGGAGCGCGTATCTGACCGGCCTGCCGCGATCCTCAAGTCCGGTGTGATCGACGGTATGGCCTACACGCTCTATGTCGATGGCTCGATCGAGGCCGAACTGGCGCAAGGTACCGTGAAATTCGCCTCGGTCGATGCGTTGCGCGCGCATCTCGAAAAGAGCACCTGAGCCAGCGCTCGCCGCAAGTCGAGACGCCGGCTGCGGCGTAGCCGGCGTTCTCATCTTGCGTCGCGGAATCTACTTGTCTGGCCTCGGAGCGAACCGCAGCGCGGTGCCGTTCGTGCAATGGCTCTGTCCTCTATTCTGCTTTGCAAAAGCAGAGCGTAGTTCTGTCGGCCTTATGTAAATTCTAGAAAACCAGAACTAATCATAAGTTTTGTCTAAGGCGTCGCTGGTCAACTGTACTTGTCTCATCCCGCAGGTCACCTTATAAATGCCTGACCTTTCTGGTCTCGATTCGTCGTGTGTTGGTGTTATGAAGCATAACTGGCAGCGAGGACTTGATATCCATGAGCGACGGCAAGGATAACAGCCCTTTTATCGGCCTCACCGCCAACATCGTCTCAGCCTATGTGAGCAACAACTCGGTCGCGGCGGCGGATATACCGGCCCTGATCAATCAGGTTCATGCCGCGCTGCAGCGGGTCTCCACCGGCAAGGGCGAGGCGTCGGGCGAACCGCTTAAGCCGGCGGTCACCATCAAGAAGTCGATCACGCCCGAGCACATCATCTGTCTTGAGGATGGCAAGAAGTTCAAGTCACTCAAGCGCCATCTGCGCACGCAGTACAACATGACGCCCGAGCAATACCGCGAGAAATGGGGCTTGCCGCCGGACTATCCGATGGTGGCTCCCAACTACGCCGCCGCGCGCTCGCAACTCGCCAAGCAGATGGGCCTGGGTCAGCAGCGCCGCCGCCGCAAGTAATAAGTTCATCTGCGCCCGCGTGTGCCGCCGGGATGGCGGCGACCGCTCGACTCCATCGTGGCACTGGAGCACCATTTCGGTGCGATCGGTTCCAAGGCAGGAAGTCTGCCGGTTCGCCGCTTCGTTCAAGCGCAGCGAGGAAGGGAGTGCATAGGGAGGGAGTGCATCATGCGAGCGATAGCGATTCCAGTCTTGGCATTCACTGCGTTCATGGCAATGACCAATGGAACGAACGCGCAAAATGCGCGGTCGTCGGTTCACCAGCCGGATTTCTCCACTTGCTCAAACGCCCATGCGGCGTGCCTCACCGGCGTCACGCGCCGCGGCGACAGCAGGGCTGGGTGCGAGAAGGCCTATAGCACTTGCATGCGCACCGGCGTGTGGGACACCTATGGGCTCTATGGCCGCCGTGTGACGGGGATCGACCGGCGCTGAAGAAGAAATTCCGGCAACTTCGGACGGGCTGTGTGGCCCACCCTTGCTTTTGCGAAATTTCTGGATATAATTCCTATTATCGGCGCACAACTTCCCAACCACAGGCGCGATATAATGTATTTTTCCTTTATTTATCAATTACTTAAGAACAAATCAAGAACTTATCCCCGCCTCTACGGGATCAGCGACTATCTAGGCGGTGAGTCCTAGAAGGAGGCGCATGATGATGGAACCGTACAACGCGAGTTCAACGCCGTGCCGCTCGGCCCTGATCGAGGCTCGGCCGCTCTGGCAAGAAAGCAATCCGCGTGTCAGTCGCCGCACTGCGCGGCGGCTTTGCGAAGCCGCGGCGTTCGCCGCTGCGGCGGCCTTCGCGGTGCCGGTTGGCGAGTTGCATGCCGCGACGCGGCGTTCGTCGTACGTGGCATTCGCGCGGCAAAGCGCGATGTACCTTTCGCATGTCGCATTCGAGCTTCCGCTCGGCGAAGTCGGCCGCGCGTTCGGCCGTGATCGCACCACCGCGGCGCATGCCTGCCGGCTGATCGAGGATCGGCGCGATGATCCAGCCGTCGACGCGGTGCTGGCCGCACTGGAAAATGCATGCCGCGCACTACGCCGCCGGCTCGGCGCGCCGGTGTTGTCATGAGCGCGCGCCGTAAGAGGTCTGTCCGTGTATCCCGGCGCGCCACCGGGCAAACGGCGGAGGTCAACGCATTTCGCGCCCAGCATCTCGAACTGGCACAGCGTCGCATCGAAGGGCCCGTCGGCCCCACCGCGGTCACCGTTGATGAAGCCGAAAGCCCGCTCGCCTGGCTGGCACGGCGCAAGGGCCGCGACGGCCGCGCGCTGATCGAACCGGCGCAGCTCCTTGCCGGCGAGCGGCTGCGCGCCGAGTTCACGCGCGCGCAGCTGATGCCGCGCACCACGTCAAATTGGAGCGCGCCGGTCGCCGACGGGCCGCGCGGCGCCAGTCCAGCAGCTTTCACCGAGGCTGTGATCGGGGCGCGCCGGGGGGTGCGCCGCGCGCTCGATGCGATCGGTCCGGAATTTGCCGGCCTGTTGGTCGACGTGTGCTGTTTCCTCAAGGGACTCGACAGTGTCGAGCGCGAGCGTGGCTGGCCGATGCGGTCGGGCAAGGTGGTGCTGCAGCTCGGGCTCGACCGGCTTGCCCGCCACTACGGGCTCAATGTTGTGGCACGGGGCAAGCGCGGCGAGGTGCGCACCTGGCTCAGCGGCGATGCCGAGTTCACGGTCGGCGTGATGCAGGAGCCCGGGGCGTAACGCCTCAGGCCATTGCCAGAGCAGCCTCAGCGTCGCGCTTGATGCGGTTGACCATGGAACGGAAGCCGTTGGAGCGCTGCGGCGTAAGGTGCTCGCGCAGCCCAAGCTTCTCGAACAGCGCGACGGCGTCGGTCGAGACGATATCGCGCGCATGTTTGCCCGAATAGATCGCGAACAGTACCGCGATCAAGCCGCGCACGATGTGCGCGTCGCTGTCGCCGACGAAGTTGAGCACCGGGCCGCCGGTACCGTTTGGCTTCACGTCGGTTGATAGCCACACCTGGCTGGCGCAGCCCTGCACCTTGTTGATGTCGCTGCGGGCCGCGTCCGACAACGGGCTGAGCGTGCGGCCAAGCTCGATCAGGTAGCGGTAGCGGTCGTCCCACTCCTCCAGCAGTGCGAAATTGTCGACGATCTCGTCTATCGTTGTCATAGGTCCGCCTGCGGCCGTATGCCGTCGATTCACGACCTCTATATAGGTTGCGGCGCCGCGGACGTCGAAGGAAAAGGGTCCTGAAGTGACCCTAGACCGGCTGTCTGGCGCGTGGCCGGGGCAGCGGCACCGAGGCCTTGCGCGGCACTGTACCCTGCCAAACCGGCTCGAGATCGGCCGGCGAGAGCGTGGTCTGCGAGCCCGGATGCGACGGCGGCGTCTTTGACATGGAGGCGGGGATGGCCTTGCCTTCCGCGATCGAGCCGGTCTCGGCGCGCGACATCCGCTCGTGGATGAAATCGAACACCATCGAAGCGCCGGCCTGCGCGCGTTGCCCAATCGCAACCGCTGCTTGTGCACCGACCTTGCAGGCTTCGGGCTGGCGATCGCAGAAACCACTCATATCGGAGACCGCCGCGCCGGCGGCGCCCACGGCGTCGGCGGCGTCAAGCTGCGGCACATGCGCCTGTGGCGCCGTGCTGCCGGTCGGCAGCAGCGCCAGCACGATCGTCAACCAGAACGCCATCCGCAACAGAAAGAACATGACCTGACCCGCATTCCCTGTACCGTTCCGCGCGGCTTGTTCTCATTTCGCCGCATGGCACACCAATAGCAGGCAGGCTTGAAGACCACGTTCGCGTTTTTGCGCACATTCGAAGCGAATGCGCCGGGAATTTTCCGAAAATTCGAACGGTTTGCTAAAGGATTGATTGACGCTGCGAACGCCCGTTTTTCCGTGCGATTCTTGCGATCCATGCCGGGGCAGCCGACGTGTTCCCCGCGCCGGAAACCGTGCGTTCACCATGACCGGTGGCAGGGAAGTGCGTTGCTTTGCGCTCCAAGCTCTCGTTAAGCCGCCTCTGACACGATCCCCGCCGTATATAAGGGGAGCGCGTCCCGGCCACGGGCGTGCAGAAGAAACGTGGGCCTGCTCAAACCGATCCGCGACTATGTGGACACGTTGGTGCACCCGTCGGCGCAGCACGATCCGCTGACCGCCGCGCGTCATCGCGCCTTCATTGCGCCGCGCCTGATCGGCAGCGTCGTCGCGCTGGCGGCCTTTCCGATCTACATCGCCATGCGCGGCACGCCGAGCCTAATCGAGGTCATAGTGTTTGCCTGGTTGGTCGCGCCGATCCTTTCCGCCTACTACCTCTCGCGCACCGGGCAGTACGAGAGTGCGCATGTGCTCTCCTCGCTGGCGCTGACCGGCCTCGTCACAGCGGTCGCCGCCGACACCGGCGGCATCAGTTCGTTTGCCGCGATCTGGCTGGTCATCGTCCCGCTGGAAGCCGCGCTCTCGGCTTCGCGGCGTGTCGTCGCGATCGCTTCGACCGCCGCGCTTTCGGCCGCAGGTCTACTGTTATTTCTCGATTCGAATGCCATGTTGCCGGATCCGAGCGAGGCCGTGAGCAACGGCGCACTCGCCGCGCTCGGCATTGTTTCCGCAGCGCTTTATGCCACCGGCTTGGCGCTCGGTGCCGAGTCGCTTGCCCGCACCAGCTTTTGGCTGCTTTACGCCGAGGAGGATCGTTACCGTCTGCTCGCCCGCAACATGACCGACGTGATTAGCCGGCATGGCAAGAACGGTACGGTGCTATTCGTGTCGCCGGCTGCCGAAAAGCTGTTCGGCGTCAGCGTGAGCGAACTGCACGGGCATCGTTTGTTCGATCGGGTCCACGTTGGTGATCGGCCGGCCTATCTCACCGCGCTGGCGGATGCCGCTGCACTCGGCGAAGTGCGCTCGGTCGAGTTCCGGGTCCGCCGTGATGCCGTCACGGAATCGAACGGAGTCGCCCCGCAATTCATCTGGGTCGAAATGCGCTGCCGACCGCTCGACAGCGTAATCGGTGACACCAGTGCCGCGTCCCGCGAGGTGGTCGCGGTGATGCGCGACGTCACATCGCGTAAACACCAGGAACAGGCGATTGAAGAGGCGCGCGCTGACACCGAAAAGGCTCACGCCGCCAAGAGCCGGTTCCTCGCCAACATGAGCCACGAGCTGCGCACGCCGCTCAACGCCATCATCGGCTTCTCGGACATGCTGATGAACGAGGCGAAAATGCGGCTCGACGCCGGCCGCCGCGCCGAATACGCGCGGCTCATCAACGATTCCGGCACGCACCTTCTCTCGGTGGTCAACGGCATCCTCGATATGTCGAAGTTGGAGGCCGGCGATTTTGCAATCTCGCCGGAGCCGTTCGCGCCCGACAAAGTGATCAGCAATTGCTGCGACATTCTCGCGCTCAAGGCGCGAGAAGCCGGGCTCGACCTGGTGACGCGGCTTGCCCCCGATCTGCCGGACATCGTTGCCGACAAGCGGGCGTTCAAGCAGATCCTGCTCAACCTGCTTTCCAACGCCGTGAAGTTCACTGATCAGGGCGGCCGCATCACGATCTCGGCTGATGTCGACGCCACGGTGCTGCGCCTTGCTGTCGAAGACACCGGCGTCGGCATCAGCACCATGGACCTTCCCAAGGTCGGCAACCCGTTCTTCCAGGCGCGCACCGCCTACGATCGCCGGCATGATGGCACCGGCCTCGGCCTCTCGATCGTCAAAGGCTTGGTGACGCTGCACGGCGGACACATGGATATCTCCAGCCGGCTCGGCGAGGGCACCACGGTTACCATCCGGCTGCCGATCGATTGCGAGACGGCGCGGCCCCGCGAAGCCAGGGTCGCGCATCCGTCGTTCGAGCGGCTGGTGGCGGCGCCGGAGTACACCTCCGACAATCAGGTGAAGAAACGTGCGTGAACGTGTGCTGCAGGCCGATGATGGCCATTTCGACGATGTGGATTTCGACGATCCGCGCCCGTCGCGCATGCGGATGATGCTGGCTTGGGTGGCGCAGCGGCCGGTGGATTCCTTTGCTGGCTTGGTGGCTGCGGTCGGTGTGACCACGATCCTGGTCAATGCGCTGTTCCTGCAATCCGGCCCGCATCCGGCACCGATCTTCGCCAACAAGGCGCCACCGGCACCGCCTGCGAGCCACTCATTGACCGCCGCCGACACCGCGGTGCCGCGAGCGCGGCCCGCCGATCCTATTGCCAATCCGGCGCCCGCGCGTCCGCGCGCCATGGTGCTCGCTGACATCCAGCGCGAGCTCTCCAGGCGCGGCTTCTACGATGGCGCGACCGACGGCGTTTACGGCCCGAAAACCGACGCCGCAATCCGCGACTTCGAGCAAGCCGCCGGCTTGCGCGCTTCGGCAGAGCCAAACGACGCGCTGCTGCAGGCGATCGTCGCGTCACAACTCAAGGCGAAGCCTGCCGCAGCGTCGACCCGCAAGAATGATCCGATCGCCAATCTGCTTACGGCCAATCCGAAGGTGATGGCGGTACAGCGCGCACTTTCGAGCTACGGCTACGGCCAGATCAAGCCGACCGGCGTCTACGATCCGGAAACGCGGGCGGCAATCGAGCGCTTCGAGCGCGACCGCAAGCTTCCGCCCACCGGGCAGATCTCTGAGCGGCTCACCCGCGAACTCACCGCGTTGACTGGTCGTCCGCTCGACTAGTCTTGCTCGCGTGCTAAGACGTCAATGCCCGAGATGACCTCGAGCGTGACGAGAACCGCATGCGACTTAAGTCCGGCATATGGGTGGCGGCCTATCTGCGCCGCTGCCGCAGCGAGGGGGCCGAGGCGGTGCTGCGCCGGCGCGGCGCCGAGGAAGCGGGCGCAGTATTCATCAAGGTCGCGCGATTGAATGGCACGGCGGACGTGTTCGCGCCTGCGCCGCAGACCGCATTCGACGAGGCTCGGCCGTCCGATCGCGCTTTCACGCCGGCGCTCAAGACGCAGCCCGCGCCGGAGGCGGACGTCGAGGCCTATCTGGCGCGTCAGATCAAGTTCGATCCCGATTGCTGGATCGTCGAGGTCGAGGACCGTGCCGGACGGAACTTTCTCGATCAGGTTGTCTCCTGAAAGCTCACAGCTAGCGCTCGCCTTCATGCCGCTGCACGGCGTGCTCCTCCCAGCGGATCGCGGGCCGGGCGGGGAGAGCGGGCTGATCCTTGCCGTCGTCGTAGTGCAGCGGCTGGTGCGCCGGCGCATGAGTACGTTATGCCGGAACTGCGATCGCCTGCCAGATCGCAGTTAGGCGTGACGCCGACTGCGGATCGAACTCTTCGTAGAGCTTGGAAAGCTCGTACACCCGTAACACCGAATGGCTGATCGCCGGGTTGAGACACAACAAGATGCGCTGCAAAACGTCTGCTGGCATGTCCAGCGCCCGCGCCAACACCAGCGCCGGCTCCCCGGATTGATCGTCGATCAATCGGCGCGCCAAGCCGCGTGAGATGCCGAGCGCGCGCTCGATCTCCTGGGCGAAACGGTCGCTGCTGTGGTTGAGCGCGGCCATTTCCAAACGCCGGATGGTGTCCTGCGCAAGTTGGGGTGAGATGGGTTTGGCTTCCGGCAGCGCGGCGTATTCCAGATGCAGCAGGATCATCTGCCGATCTTGCGCATTGGCGGCGAGGAACAGCTCACTAAGCTCGGCCGGGGTTGCGGCCTCTGCGCCGAGCGGATTAGCAACCGCCACGGTTGCAGGCGCGGGGACCGCTGGTGCTTCGCCGCGATGCATGCGGTCCCGCGCGAGGCGCTCAACCACAATCCGCGGCGGCGCCGAATAGCTCGCCAGCCGCTCCGCTACGATCGAACGGGTCGATGCATCGACCTGGTCGATCAGGCGCAGCGCGAGTTCGGTGTAGTGGCGCTCCTCTTCGTCCGAGTGGACGGGCTGCTGCACATAAAGATCAGTCATCACGCGCAGCAACGTCGGTTTGATATCGACGCCGTCGCGGTTGGCGAGTTCGGTCAGCCCTTCCAGATTCGGACCCCTCAATTGCTCCGCCGCCATGGCCTTTTCTCCCGACCCGATCCTCATGAACATTCGGAAAGCTTAGGCGAGCCGCGTTAGCAGAGCGTTAACCATAACAGCCTCTTAATTGCGGTGAACCGAGCCGGCCGCCTGAGCAGCAACGCGCGTTCCGGTCTCCGGGAGGAGGGCATGGGAACGATCGTGAGATTTCCCGAAGGACAACGTCCGGCGAGCGGCGGCAGATATGTCGGCGCGCACACCGAGCCGGCCGACGTGATCATCCTTCCGGTGGTGCGGATCGAACGGCAGCCTGACAGCCCGTCCGACGACTTCGAAGGCGGCGCCGGCGCTGCGCCGGGACGCCGGCGGCGTCGGCGCTCATCACGGTCGTGACGGCAGGGATCACATCGATCGGCTCGCTTAGATGCAGGCGGCGCGGTGAAGCTGCCGCCGCCATGCTGGCGCTCACCCTTTTGACCGGTTGCGGGCTCAACGGCGATTTCGGGCGGATGCGCACGTCCCTGCAGAGCGACGATACCCACGCGTGGCTCGGCCCGGCGGTCTACCGCCCGGCGGTGCAGCCGCCCTGGAAGCACCAACTCACCGACGATGAGCGCCGGCTGCGCGACTATGCTTATCCGCTGATCGATCCACCCTACGATCGCAATCAATGGCTTAGCGCGCTCGGCGACGCCGGTCTCACTGGCCGGCCATGGCCCTATCCGGATCGTGCGGCCTACGCCTCGCGGTTGTTCCAAACCCCGTACCGATCGCAAACCGGGCGCTACAGCAAGCTAATCGAGGATATCCGCACCGACGTGACACGGCTCGATCCATTCTTCGTCAGCGCGCGCATCGTTTCCGACATGGATCGCAAGCGCGAGAAGAGCCTCGGGTATATTTCCGGCCTCACCGACGAGGAACTCGGCAATACCGTCACCCGCATCCGCGAGAACGATGCCATCGTGCGCTGGGTGAAGGAATCGGTGAATGAGCGCGTCGAGTCCTACCGGCTTGCGCTGGAGCGGATGGTGATTGCTGCGCCGTCGCCGATGGCGATCGAGGCGGAGCGCGCCCTGGCGTTGCTGCAGCAGCGCGCGTCATTGTATGGCGCCTAGATCGTTTCCGAGCTATTGGGCCTGACAGCGCGCCGACGCCAGCGCGTTGCGCGCCACCGGTGTCATTCCGGCTTCAGGCGCGAGCGCGCGCAACATGATCAGTCCGGTCACGGTCGGCGATTCCACGATCAGCCGGTCAGCGGCAGTGACCTCTTCGTCGTCCGGTAGCTCACTGCGTTGCGCGCTGGTCATCAAATCGAGCTCGATGATGCGCCGGCCGGCAGCGCGGTCGTTGATCGCGTAGTAGGCGACGCCGCGCCGTGTGTAGAAGGACACCGACGTATAGGCCGTCTGGACCGGCACTGTCAGTTTGATCGGGCCGGCCGACAAATCGTACCGGCACACCGCGGCTGCGAAGGCTGGATCCATGAATGGGATTACCGCGCTCTGCGGGGTCGGTGCCGGCAGCGCGGTGACGGTGTTGACGGGTGCGACCGCGGCAATGCGCGAATACGCATCCTGCGTGGCGGTGGTGGGCAGGATCAGCACGGTGGCAAGGTGCACAATGCCGCCGAGCAGAGCGCCGGCCAGAAGCCAGAGCAGCCAGCGCAGCATCATGAACATGACCTCACGGTGATCGCCGGCATCGGTGCTTCGCGTGCCGCCCGCGTCGTAACGCCGACCGGCGTGTCGTAGAGCCGCAGCACCAGCACATAGCTTTCGATCCCGCCGGTGGGCAGCCAATTGCCGGGCCGTGCGCGCGGCCCGACCGCGATCTCGAACCCGCCCTCGGCGAGCCGAACGATCTCCTGGCTGGTGAAGCCGTGCCGGTCGATCGAATTGGCCACCAGGCGCCCCTGCGCATCGTAGAGCGTGAGGGTCCAGAACCGCGCCTGCGGGGTGATGCCGCTGAGCGCGACGTCGCAGCGGCCATCGAGCGCCCTGCCGCGATCGTCGGCGCGAGCCAGGAAGGCAACGCCGTCACCGGAGCCGATTGGAAGCTCGCCGCTGCGCGCGATGCTGGCGCGCGCATACGGATCGACCTCCTGCGTGCCGGTCCGGGGCCACGCGGTCCAAGCTCCGATCGGAACGGCGCCAAACGCGGTGCCGCGCACCAGCGTGAGCCACGTGGTGCCGAGGCCGATGACGGCGGCGATCGCGAAGGCAAACAGGCATCCGAGAATGAGCGGCACGGTCGATCCGGTCGGGTGATCGCTGGTCGATGAAACGCCGAAATGCGTGACTTGTTATGGCGAATGCCGCGCGGACTGGGAAGGCGGCAGCCGGCTAGACCATCTCCGGTTCAATTGAACCGGAGATGGGATCCAGCCACTTTCGAAGTGGCGCATCTCCTTTTCGACCAACCGGGTCCACCCCGGATCAAGTCCGGCGCAGGCTTTCGCCGGGACATGCGCTAGTTTCCGTGCACGGAGCCGGTGGTCGCACGCGGCGCAGTGGAGGCGAACGCTGGGGCCTGCGCGGCCGGCGCATCGGCGACCGCGAGGCTCTTCATGGCGTCATCCATCAGCCGCTCCATCCGCAGCAGCACCTCGGCGCCGCGCCGCGTCAGCACCGCCGGGCGCTGCGCTATGTCGGTCGCGGCGGCAACGGCCGCGACCTTGGCTTGCGGCACCGAGCCGAGCGGCGGGTTCGGTGCGATGCCGGCGATATTCTTGAGCTCGATACCCTGGTGAGCGTAGCTCATGATCGCCCGCCACGTCATCGCCGGCAGCGAGCCGCCGGTCATGCGCTGCATCGGCTCATAGTTGTCGTTGCCGACCCATACGCCGGCGATCAGGTTGCCGGTGAAGGCGACAAACCAAGCATCGCGATGCGCGTTGGTGGTGCCGGTCTTGCCAGCGATGCGTACACCATCGAGCATGGCGCGCCGGCCAGTGCCTTGTTCCGCTGCACTGTTCAACATGGCATTCATATCGAGCGCGACTTGGCGCGGCAGCGCGCGCCGCGGCTTCTGCCCATCGCGGTCGAACCGCCAGACCATTTCGCCGGTCACGGTCTTCACCTCGAGCACGGCATGCGGTGTTACCGCCATGCCCTCGTTCGGGAACGTCGCCATCGCAACGGTATGGTCGAGCACGGTGACTTCGCCGGCGCCGATCGGCAGCGACGGCGTGTCGGCGAGCGGCGTGCGCAGCCCCATCTCCTTCGCCGTTTTCACGATCATGTTGCGGCCGGTGCGGGCATTGCCCTTGCCGAGCGCGATCGAGAGGCGGACCGGAATGGTGTTGATCGATTTCGTGATCGCGGTGGTGAGCGTCACGGTGCCGGAGTAGGAGCGGCCGTAGTTCTGCGGGCACCAGTTGCCGAGGCAGATCGGCGCATCGACGATGGTCGAGGTCGGCTTGAAGCCGTTCATCAGCGCGGTGGCATAAACGTACGGCTTGAACGAGGAACCGGGCTGCCGCAGCGCATCGGTCGCGCGGTTGAACTGGCTCAGGCCGTAGTCGCGGCCGCCGACCATGGCGCGCACCGCGCCGTCGTGGTCGGCGATCACCGCGGCGGCTTGGCTCGCGTGATAGTCGCGGCCATACTGCCGCAGCGAGTTCTCCACCGCCTGCTCGGCGGCACGCTGCAGCCCGCTGTCGAGCGCCGTGCGCACCAGGAACACGCGTTCATTCATCGATTTCGGGAGGGTGTCGACGAGCTTCTTCATCTCATCGAATGCCCAGTCGAGATAGTAATCCGGCGAACGCGCGTCGCGGCGGTCCAGAGAGGTGGCGGGATTGCGCCGGGCACCGAACACCTGCCCCTCCGTCAGAAATCCGGCCTCGACCAGGTTGTCGAGCACGACGTTGGCGCGCGCACGGGCGGCCGGCAGGTTGATGTGCGGCGCGAACTTCGCCGGCGCCTTGAACAGGCCGGCGAGCATCGCCGACTCGGCGAGGTTCACCTCCTTCGCCGACTTGTTGAAGTAGAACTGCGCCGCGGCGTCGACGCCGAACGCGCCGCCGCCGAGATAGGCGCGGTCGAGATATAGCTTCAGGATCTCGTTCTTGGTGAGCCGCGTCTCCAGCCAGATCGCCAGGAACGCCTCCTTCACCTTGCGCTCGAGAGTGCGCTCGTTCGACAGGAACAGGTTCTTGGCGAGCTGCTGGGTGATCGAGGAGCCGCCCTGCACCACGCCACCGGCGCGATAGTTCAACATCAGCGCACGGAACGTGCCGGACGGGTCGATGCCGAAGTGCTCGTAGAAGCGGCGATCTTCGGTCGCGAGCGTCGCCTTGATCAGGTGATCGGGGAACTCCTCGAGCGGGATCGAGTCGTTGTGCTTGATGCCGCGCGAGCCAACCTCGTTGCCGTAGCGATCGAGGAAGGTGACGGCGAGCTCGGACTTCTTCAGCCAGTCCTCATCCGAGGTCTCGCGGAACGCCGGGATCGCCAGCGCCAGCATGACGATGAGGCCGCCGAGGCCAAGCGTTGCGCCCTCCGACAGCGGTTCGACGAACACCCAGCGCCGCCAACCGGCGACATGGAAGCGATCCATGAAGGCGGAGAAGCGTTCCCACAGTTCGCGCACCCAGCGGCCGGTGCTGAACAGCGCCGAATCGATATGCGCGTCGGCACCAAGCAGGAAGCGATTGAGCTTCGGCTTCCACTCCTTCTGCGGGTCGGGATAGAGGTCGCGCATCTCGTTCAGACTACTCGGAATTTGCGCGTGGTCTGTTCCGAAAACCGGTACACTTTTCGGGACCGCGCGCGCGGCGAAACCCTCCGGACCGGGCGGTACATCGCCCGATTGGCCTCCGGAGCCTTCACCTTTCGGTAACTTTTAGCCGATCGTAGGGCAGGGGGCCATCAGGGGATGGGGACAGGGTGAACGCGAAATTGGGAAATGAGGCGAACTGAGCGGGCCTAGGGGGGTCTTGCTTGGTCTTGTCGGGCGCTTTCCGCCGATGATCGGCCAGTGGTCGGCTGGTCGTAGGGGATCGCAGACGCTGCGCTTGAATTTCCGCCCCGTCTTCGTATATCTTTCTTGCATATACATCTACGCAGATTGTATATACGGAGCGCTATGGCTCTTCATATCCGGGACGATCGGGCGCTTCGGCTCGCCAAGCAACTGGCGGCCGCCAAGGGCGTGACCATGACGCGGGCCGTCGTCGATGCGCTTGAAAGCGCGCTTGCGCGTGAAGCGCGGCCGCTTGGCGAGCGGTTGGCTGAGATCGCCGGCGAGGCGAGACGGCTCGGCGACCCCACGCGTGGACGCCCCGTCACCAGGCAGGAGATCGACGACCTGTGGGGCAACGAGTGATCTTTGTCGATACCTCGGCACTGATCGCAATCCTTGCCGGAGAATCGGATGCCTCGACGCTGGCGGGAAAGCTTCAAGCTGAACGTGAGCGGATTTCGGCCGGGCACGTGATCCTGGAGGCGTCGATGCGGCTTGCGACAATTCTGCAATTGGCGCCGACCGTGGTCGACCGGCTGGTAACGCGCGCATTGCGCGAAGCCGACATCGCGGTGGTGCCGATCACCGAGGACATCGCCCATCTCGCCGTCGCGGCGTTCGAGCGCTACGGCAAGGGGCGCGGCAGCGAGGCGAACCTGAAGTTCGGCGATTGTCTGTCGTATGCCTGCGCCCGATCGCACGGCGCGGCGCTCCTGTTCAAAGGCGACGATTTCTCGCGGACCGATATTGCCCCGGCGTGATCGAGTAAAAGCCGCACACCCGGCTGGCGCGGCCCGCTGGAATCGATAGATAGAGGGAGATGCCGCTTTTCAAACGAAAGCCCAGGCTGCCGCAGGCGCCCCAGGCGACGCCTGACGAGCTTCCGTTCTGGAAGCGCAAAACCATGCGTGAGATGACGCGCGAGGAATGGGAAAGCCTGTGCGACGGCTGCGGCCGCTGCTGTCTCAACAAGCTCCAGGAGGAGGGCACCAACAAGCTCTACTACACCGACGTCGGCTGCCGGCTGCTGGACGCCAAGACCTGCCGCTGCACCGACTACGAAAACCGCGCCGCCAAGGTCGACGACTGCGTCACGCTCTCGACCCGCAACATCAACCGCATCGACTGGCTGCCGCCGACCTGCGCCTACAAGCTCGTCGCCGCCGGCAAGGATCTCTACTGGTGGCATCCGCTCGTCTCCGGTGATCCGGAGACGGTGCATACCGCCGGCATCTCGGTGCGCGGCAAGGTGTCGGACACCGAGGCCAACGTGCCGGACGACAAGCTCGATGATTACATCGTGAGCTGGCCGATGAAGTGGCCGAAGGGCGCGAGGGGTTAGCGGGCGCAGTGTTAGAGAACAAGGCGGACGACGTTACGATGAAAACAAGCCCCGGCGACATCGTCGCCGGGGCTTTCGCATTCTGATAGCCAGAATCGCCGTTCGGCTTACGGCCGCACGGCGCCCGAACCGGTCGTCTCGGCCGGCGCACGCGGCATCGCAGCAGGCGGGGCGACCTTCTCCATGGTGCTTTGCATGCTCGCGGTCTGCGTGGTGCCGTCGTTGGAAACGAACTGGTAGATCACAAGGCCGGCCACGATCAGGGCGAGGACTGCCAGGAACGGCAGGAACCCGCCGGCGTCGTATTGAGCCGTCTGGTCATCGATCTGGCGGTTACGTTCATAGTCGTACGGCATGGGCCAACCCTCCTGTTCTTGGTGGCGCCGGCCAAATAACGTCTACGACTTTAGTATAGTTCCGTCGGCCGTCGGGCGGGCATGCGGGCATGCTGCTCGTCTCGCCCTGCCAAATCATGACAAAAGCCCATTTTTCAGTGGTTGTTTCGAGTAAAGAATAAAGATAAAAAGGAAGAATAAGGAAAGACGACCATGGCACTGAACGTCAAGAATGCGGAGACAGAGCGGCTGGCCCGTGAACTCGCGCGGCGGCGCGGCCAGGGCATCACCGAGGTTTTGACCGACGTGCTGCGGCGCGAGCTCGAGCGCGAGCGGCGCAAGGTGCGCATCGACAGCAAGGAAGAATTTCACCGCCGGATTCAGGAGATCGTCGACGAGGTGAAGCAACTGCCGGTGCTGGACGATCGAAGTGACGACGAGATCATCGGCTACAATGAACAAGGCCATTTTGACTGATGGTGATCGATACCTCCGCGTTGATCGCCATCCTGCTTGACGAATCCGGTCGCCCGACGCTTGAAGACGCGATCGACCGCGCCGCGATCCGCTTGATCTCAGCCATGAGCAAGTTCGAGGCTGGCATGGTCATGATCGGCCGGCGCGGTGCGAGCGGGGCTGCGCGCCTCGATCGGCTCTTGGATACAATCGGCGCTACCATCGTTCCGTTCGACGATCATCACGCCACCATCGCGCGCGACGCCTTCGTGCGCTACGGCAAGGGCCGTCACAAGGCCGGGCTCAACTTCGGCGACTGCGCCGCGTATGCCTTGGCGATGGCGGAGGCCGAGCCGCTGCTGTTCAAGGGCACCGACTTCGGCGCGACCGACGTGCAGGTGGCGGTGGGATAAGCGGAAAAGCGTCCAGGAAATAATTCCTTGACAGCGTGACGCTGCCTCGATACGTTTTCCGCAGGTTCCACCATTGCATCTCCGCACATGACACCTCGCCGCTCTCCAAATGCGGATGCGCGACGGCGCTTGCGTGACGCCGACGCTGCGCGGCTGGCGCCATCCGAATGGCTGCCACCGGCGCCGACCAAGCTGCAGCAGACCGATCCGTCGCTGACCGATCGCGTGCGCTCGCTGTTTGAGGACACCGTGTTGCCGGTGCGCGACATCGCGCGCATCGCCGGCGTGGCCGAGTGCACGATCTACCGCTACGCGCGCAAAGGTCAGTGGCGGTTGCGCCATCCGAAGTGCGCCGCGGGCGGCCAGACCCACCGTGGCCGGGTGCGCGAGCCGCGCCTGCCGCAGCCGCGCGGCGCCGGCGGCCGCTTCATTCCGCCGGCAGATGCGGGCAAGCCGCATCCGACCGGTTTGAAGGCGCTCGACCCGCAAGGCGCGGCGAGCGCCATCGTGGCTTGCGAGCAGGCGAGCGCACTCGCGAACGAGGCGTTTGCCCGCGCGCTGGCCTTCAACGACGCCGAGCGGCAGGCGCGCATCTTTGCCCTGTTGGTGCGCGCCATGCGCGACCTTGCGATGATCGCGGATCGCATGGAGGAGGGAGAGGGTTTCGAACTCGCGAATTCGCGAATCCGCAATTTTGCTGACTTAAAAACCTCTGTACTGGAACGGACGAGTCCACAGAGAACAGTTTGGCCGCTTAGACGCCGCCGCGCAGTACAGAGCCGGCTCGCAAAAGCGAGGCTTGTCGGCCGAAACTAAGCTAGGCCACCTCCGCGAGAGACAACCATTTTGAAAAGGCCGTGGCGGAGAGGGAGTCTGCGCTAGCGTGTCCACGAGTTTGCACGCGCGTCCAACGGCATCGCCGCCGCCCCGCCGATTAGCGCGATGAAATCGCGCCGCCTCATGTGCCCCCTGAGAACACGCCTTGTGCAATGCCTAAAGCCTAGAACTTTGCGACCGGGCGGCGCGTGAGAAATGGCACACAACCGGCCTCAGACGCTGATCAGGCCTGATGTCAGCGAACTGAGATTAGGCCAACGAAAACGAAAGTCCTCGGTCAAGGAGCGATCGGTACAGGTCCAGATATCGATCAGCCATGCGGTCTACCGTGAAGCGCGCGGACACCGCCGCCCGGCAGGCGGCCCGATCGATTTCGCCGATACGGTCGATCGCATCCACGGCTGCATCGACGTTGTCGACCAAGAAGCCGGTCACGCCAGAGTCGATCAACTCGGGCATCGAGCCGCGGTTGGAGGCGATCACCGGCGTGCCGCAGGCGAGCGCCTCCACGACCGATAGTCCGAACGGCTCGTCGAAGTTGATGAGGTGGAGCAGAGCGCGCGCGGAACCAAGGGCTTTCGCGCGGGCCGCCCCGCCCAACGGGCCGCGATAGACCACGGAACGCTCGTCGATCGTGGGCGCGACCTGCTCGTTATGATAGTCCTGATCTTGGACGATGCCGGCCATGATCAGCCGCCGACCCGCTCGACGTGCCGCTGCAATTGCCTCTGCCGTCCCCTTGTCCGGGTGGATGCGGCCGAAGAAGAGCAGATCTTCGCTACCGTGCGGGTCGAACGGAAAGTCCTCCAGCCGGATACCGTGGTGGATCGTCGCTGCATAGCGCAGGTCCGAATGGCGATCGGCGTCGCTGATCGCGACATAATGGACGCGATCGTCGTACGCCTTGAAGGCGGGCAGGATGCGTTCGGAGGAGAAGCCGTGGATCGTCGTCACCACGGGCGTCTCCACCAGCCGCGAAAAGGCGAGCGGCACGAAATCGGCCTGGTTATGAATGAGGTCGAACTCGCCCGCGCGCTCGAAGACATGGGCGACGTGGAGCATCTCCCACACCTTGGCGTCGATGGTGGGGTCCTCGGAATAGGGCGCCGGGCAGACACCGGCCAGCTTGCCCGCCGTCCGGCTATCCTTCGTGGCGAACAGGGTAACGTCGACGCCGCGCGCCACCAGCGCCTCGGTCAACAGGCTCGTCACCAGCTCCCATGGGCCATAATGGCGCGGCGGGGTGCGCCAGGAGATCGGCGCTAGCATGGCGATACGCAAGCGATTGTCCTTCCTTGCTTTTCGTTAATTGGCCGTAAGGATCACGCCCTCGTCCCCCCGTAGCAGCAGGGCGCCGTCACCGGCCAGTGTCGCGTCGGCGACAGTGGACAAGAGCAGCCGGCAACCGCTCGCCCAGTCCGGCAACTCCAGGCGATGCATCCGTCCCCCGAGATTGAGCGCCACGATCAGTCGCTCCGCGCCGTGCCGACGCTCATAGGCGAGCACGTCGCCCTCCGCGTCCAGCAGCGTGAAGTCGCCGATCGACAGGGCCGGATGCGCGCGCCTGGCAGCCAGCAACCGACGATAGAGCGTCAGGATTGAATGAGGCTCCTCCGCCATCCGCGCGACGTTGCGCGTCGGCCAGTCGGCATTGAGCGGCAGCCACGGTCTCCCCGGGGTGAAGCCGGCATTCTCGCTCCCCTCCCATGGCATTGGCGTGCGGACCGGATCGCGGCCCAAGGCGTGCCCGGGCTCGCGCAGCTCGCGCGGGTCCTGAACCTGGGCAGGCGGGATCGCGACGTCGCTCAAGCCCAACTCGTCGCCGTAGTAGAGGGTGGGGGCGCCGCGGAGCGTCAGCAGCAGCATCGCAGCGACGCGGGCCTGGGCCTGCCCACGCTTGGCGGCGACGCGCGGCCGGTCATGGTTGCCGAGCACCCAATTCGGCCAACCACCCGGCGGAAGCGCCGCCTCATAGTTGGCGATCAGCGTTGCGAGGGAGCGCGCCTCCCACGACGCATCGACGAGCTGGAAGTTGAAGGGCAGGTGCACCTCTGCCCGTTCTCGGCCGTAATAGCGCATCAGCCGATCAACCGGCAGGTAGATCTCGCCGATCAGCACGCGTTCGCCCCGTCCCTTGGTGCCATAACTATCGGCGATGGCACGCATGTCGGCCGCGATCACGTGTACCTCGGGCTGGTCGGTCGAATGGAGTTGGAGCACGCGGTGCATATCGCCCATCGCTGGCTGATAGGTGGGGTTGGGCGGATTGTCCTGGAAGTCTGCCGCCTTGATCATGTGCCACAGCACGTCGATGCGGAAGCCGTCCACGCCGCGGTCGAACCAGAAGCGCATCACGTCGTGCATCGCCGCCTGCACAGCAGGATTACGCCAGTTGAGGTCTGCCTGCTCCTTCAGGAAGGCGTGGTAGTAATATTGGCCGGTGGCCTCGTCCCACTCCCAAGCCGAGCCGCCGAAATCGCTGATCCAGTTATTGGGAGGTCCGCCATCGGGGGCGGGATCGCGCCAGATGTACCAGTCTCGTTTCGGATTATCGCGCGAGGAGCGGCTCTTGACGAACCAGGGATGCCGCTCGGACGTGTGGTTGGGCACGAAGTCGAGCAGGACCTTGAGCCCGCGCGCATGGGCTTGCGCAAGCAGATCGTCGAAATCGGCGAGCACGCCGAAGCGCGAATCGACGTCGCAATAATCGGCGACATCATAGCCGAAATCGGCCATCGGCGAAGGGTAGATAGGCGAGATCCAGATTGCGTCGACGCCGAGGCTAGCCAGATAGTCGAGCCGCTGCTCGATCCCCTTGAGGTCGCCTATGCCATCGCCATTCGTGTCCTGAAAGGAGCGCAGGTAGATCTCGTAGATCACGCCTGTCTGCCACCAGAGTGCAGTCATTACCGTTACCAAACTCGTGCACAGCAGCAAGGCTCAATCGGTATGTTAGGCAACATCAGCAGTATTTACTGCTGTTGCTTCCTCACCGATTACCCACCCCAGATTGCCCATCGCGCGACATGTCGGCGGGTGACTGCTGCAGTATTTGCAGGCTGCGGTATGCAGCCTTGGTATCCGGATGATCAGTGCCGAGGGCCTTCTCTCGAATGGCAAGGGCGCGTTTGATCCAAGCCTCGGCCTCGGCATTGCGGCCTTGCGCCAAGTAGAGCAGCGCGAGATTGCTGAGACCGGTGGCGACATCCGGATGCTCGGGACCGAGCGCCTTCTCGCTGATGGCGAGGGCGCGTTTGAACAACGGCTCGACCTCGGTATAACGGCGTTGCAGGTAGTAGACCGTCGCGAGATTGTTGAGACTGATGGCAACTTCCAGGTGCTCGGGACCGAGCGCCTTTTCGCTAATGGCAAGCGCGAGTTTGAGCAAAGGCTCGGTTTCGGCATCGCGGCCCTGGGCCCGGTACAGCATCACGAGATTGCTAAGACGCGTAACGACATCCGGGTGTTCCGGACCGAGCGCCTTCTCGCCAATGGCGAGGGCGCGTTTGAACAAGGGCTCGGCCTCAGTATATCGGCGTTGCGCGTAATAGACCGTCGCGAGGTTGTTGAGACGGCTGCCGACATCCGCATGCTCGGGACCGAGTGCCTTCTCGCTGATGGCGAGAGCGCGTTTGAGCAAAGGCTCGGCCTCGGCATAGCCGTCTTGTGCCCGGTACAGCAGCGCAAAATCGTTGAGACTAACGGCGACATCCGGATGCTCGGGACCGAGCGCCTTCTCGCTGATGGCGAGAGCGCGTTTGAGCAAAGGCTCGGCCTCGGCATAGCCGCCTTGCGCCTGGTGCAGCCGCGCGAGATTGGTGAGACTGGTGGCGACATCTGGATGCTCGGGACCCATCGCCTTCTCACTGATGGCGAGAGCGCGTTTGGACAAAGGTTCGGCCTCGGCATGGCGGCCTTGATCCTGGTAGAGCATCCCGAGGTTGTTCAGGCTGGAGGCGACATCCGGATGCTCCGAGCCGAGCGCCTGCTCCCTGATGGCGAGGGCGCGCTTGTGCAAAGGCTCGGCCTCGGCATAACGGCCTTGCGCCCGATAGAGCTGCGCGAGGTTGCTAAGATAGGTGCCTATATCCGGATGATCCGGGCCGAGCGCTTTTTCGCCAATGCCGAGGGCGCGTGCGGACAAAGGCTCAGCCTCAGCATGGCGGCCTAGCGTCCGGTAGAGCGCCGCGAGGTTATGCAGACTGGTGGCGACATCGGCGTGATCCGAGGCAAGCAGTTTTTCCCGGATGCGCAGAGCTTCAGTCAGCGCGCTCTCCGAGCGCGGGTAAGCGCCGGCACTGTGTGCCCCCACGCCGGCGTTGGTTAGATATTGCGCACGGATGAGGGGCTCCCCCGCAGGCACCAGATCGGCCGCCGCCTGAAACTCCCGCGCCGCAGTCTCGTATTGCAGTTGGGATAGCTCGAGCAGACCGAGATCCGCCTTGGTCTTCGCCGCGGTGATATAGCGCCGATTGGCGGCATCCTGCGCCTTGCGCGCAGCGACAAGATCGGCATCGAATGCCTGTTTCAGCAGCACCTGCGCGCGCGAGTAGTCACCTACACCAATCGCCGCAACAGCTCCCTTCTTAAGCGAGCTGACTTGCGGATCCTCGCCGGGCAGGGATTCGACTTCTTTAAGCAGCGTCAGGTGTCGCGCCGCGATCTCGCGCAGCTTGGCGTCCATATCCTCGATTGGGACTTTTCGCTCGCCCAGGATCCGGAAGAACGTCGTCACCGCCATGTCGGTGACGCCGAACTGCTGGGCGAGCCGTTCGGAGCGTTCGAGCAATTCGAGCGGAATGGCCCGACCGGCTTGAACACCGTCGATGATTTGCTGAATCTGCGCCGGCGAAATCCCAGCCGTGCAGCCGCCCGTGAAATTGATGGTGACAGGTCCCTGCGTGCGATCGATGACCGGACTGCACGGCGCTTCGGTGCGCACGCCCTGCGCGCTAGCGGAAGAGACCACCCAGGCCGCAATCAATGCGCAAGGACCGAGGATCCGCCTCATGTCTCCGACAACGGTTCAAAGCCGCGCTCCCGGATGATACAGAGCGTCACTCAACAAGCAGTACATAGCAGACCGCCCCGGCCGGGTCACCGGTCCTACTTTGCATGGGTCTGAGGCAGAGGCGATGGCAATATCCGCTTCGGGGCAAAGCAGACGCATTCAAAGAAACTTCAAACTAGCTAGTTGGTTTGCGAACCGGTCGAGCGAGGGGATTTCGAACTACGGGATTCGTGAACCCGCGATTTTACTGGCTTAAAAAGCTCTGTACTGAAACCGAGGAGTCCAGAGGTTCGGAGAATTTGGCGCCACGGAGAACAATTTGGCCGCTTCGGCGCCGGCGCGCAGTACAGAGCTTCTTTGCAAAAACGAGGCGTTTAGGCCGTAACTAAGTGAGGCCACCTCGGCGAGAGACAACGAGTTTTAAGGGGTCGTGGCGGAGCGCGAGGCGCCCAAGCCGGTGGCAAAACCGAGGCGTCGGCGACCCCGTTACCAGTGGAAACCTGGGCTCGTGAGCTCGCACTACTAATCTGCCGCAAAGTGCATTGATCTCGCCGCCCCCCATTGCAATGGTGCGCTCGCAATGGCCGAAAAAAGCCCCGAGGTAACGCCGCACGCGCCACTTGAAGATGCTCGCGCTGGCCCCTCGTTTGACTCGCCAGCGCGAGCCGCGCCGCCGCTCGACCACGCGGCGATCCGCGCCATCGTTTGCGGCATCCTGCTGGCGGCGTTCCTCTCCGCGTTGGAGCAAACCATCATCGCGCCGGCGCTGCCGACCATGGGGCGCGCGCTCGCCGACGCCGAGCACCTGCCCTGGGTGGTGACCGCCTATCTCCTGGCCGCCACCGCCATGACGCCGCTGTTCGGCAAGCTCTCCGACATCCACGGCCGCCGCATCATGATGCTGATCGCGATCGCGATCTTTATCGCCGGTTCGGTGGTCTGCGCGCTCGCGCCCAACATGGGCGTGCTGATCGCCGGCCGCGCGTTGCAGGGGATCGGCGGCGGCGGCATCCTGCCGCTCACCCACACCATCATCGGCGATCTGGTCTCGCCGATCGAACGGCCGCGCTACCAGAGCTACACCGCGATCATGTTCATGGCGGCGTCGATCGTCGGCCCGCTGCTCGGCGGCATCCTGACCGACTACGTGCATTGGACGCTGATCTTCTGGATCAACCTGCCGCTCGGCCTCCTCGCCTTCGTTCTCACCGACCGCTACCTGCGGCGGTTGCCGCGCAACGACCGGCCGCATCAGCTCGATCTGCCGGGCGGCGCGCTGATGGTTTGCGCCGCGCTCTGCCTGATGCTGGCGATGAGCTGGGGCGGCAAGGCCTACGCCTGGACCTCGCCCACCATCCTCGGCCTGCTGATCGGCTCCAGCTTGCTCTGGCTCGCCTTCGCGTTGCGGCTCGCCCGCGCCCCGGAGCCGTTCATACCGCTGTCGGTGCTGCGTGACGGCACGGTGGCCGCGGTGGTGATCGCCGGCTTCTGTTCGATCGGCGTCGTCATCGCGCTGTCGATTTTCCTGCCGCTCTATCTCCAGCTGGTGCTGGGCCTGACGCCGTCGGGTTCGGGCACAGCGCTGATCGTGTTCCTCGCCGCGGCGACCGCGGGATCGTTCATCGGCGCATTCATCATGGTGCGCATCACGCACTACAAGCGGGTGCCGATTGCCGGCATGGCGTTGGGCATTCTGATGCTCGCCGGCATGGCGGCGAAGCCGGCCGGGCTGTCGCTGTTCGAAGTGGCCGTGTTGCTGGCGATCGGTGGCGCCGGGCTCGGCGCGATGTATCCGGTCACCACCACCATCATCCAGAACGTGGTCGCGCCGCACCAACTTGGCATCGCGACCGGTGCGCTGAACTTCTTCCGGCTGCTCGGCGGCGCGATCATCGTCGCGGCGTTCGGCGCCATTATCCTGGGTGGCGCCGGCGTCGCCGGCCAGGGGCTGACGCTGGAGATGCTGTCGGGCGCGCTGAAGGACGGCTCCGAACTCGCCGCCGCGTTCGGCCTCTTGTTCGTCACTGGCGCGGTGTTCCTCGGCGTCGGGCTGATCGCCATGCTGGTGATCGAGGAGAAGCCGCTGCGCGGTCCAGCCAAGGATGCGCTGCGGGAAGGGACTCCGTCGCCATCCGTTGCCGCCGAGTAAAAAAGCCCGCACCGCCGTTCATAGCTGCCCCGCAGACTTACGCGTTGTCATTGCTGCAGCGCAGCGTATGTACGCGCGGTGTCGATGAGTCTTCCCCCATTTATTTCGCGGCCGCGCGTGCTGGCGCGCAAACGGCGGCTCGATCGCCGCCGCGCCGAGCATGCCGCCCGCGGCGCGGGCGCGGCACCGGCGCAGCTGTCGGCGGTCGCGCCGGTCAGCCACCACGCGCCGGTCAGCCACGCCGAGGTGCGCACCATCTTCTTCGGGCTGATGCTGGCGGCGTTCCTCGCCGCGCTCAACCAGACCATCATCGCCACCGCGATGCCCACCATCGGGCGCTATTTCGCGGACTTCGAGAACCTGTCCTGGATCGTCACGGCTTATCTTTTGACATCGACCGCGGTCGCGCCGCTCTACGGCAAGCTTTCAGATATTTACGGCCGCAGGGCGATGATGCTCACCGCCATTGGGCTGTTCGTGATCGGCTCGGCGGTGTGCGGCGCGGCGCCCGACATGATGACCTTGATCCTCGGCCGCGGCCTGCAAGGCATTGGCGGCGGAGGAATTTTGCCGCTCGCCCAATCGGTGATCGCCGACGTGGTGGCGCCGCGCGAGCGCGGCCGCTACCAGGCCTACATGGGCGTGGTCTGGGTCACGTCGGGCGTCGGCGGCCCGGTGCTCGGCGGCGTTCTGGCCGAGCATTTCCATTGGTCGGCGATCTTCTGGCTCAACGTGCCGCTCGGCCTCGCCGCCGCGTTCCTCACCCACAAGTATCTCGCGCGCATCCCGCGCCACGAGCGCCGGCACCGGCTCGACCTGCTTGGCGCGGTGCTGATGATGGCCTCGGCGATCCCGCTGCTGCTGGCGCTGACCTGGGGCGGCACGCGCTTCCCCTGGAGCTCGCCGCAGATCCTGGCGCTGATCGGCGGCTCGTTCCTGCTGTCGCTGGCGTTCGGCTGGCGGCTTTACCGCGCGCCCGAGCCGTTCCTGCCGCTCACCGTGCTCAACAACCCGGTGATGCGGATGGGCACCGCCTCGGCTTCGCTGGCGATGGGCGTGTCGATTGCGCTCACCATCTTCGTGCCGCTCTATTTCGAGGTGGTGCACGGCTTGAGCGCGACCGAATCCGGCATCGCGCTGATTCCACTGGCGCTCACCACACCGGGCTCGCTCTTGTCCGGCCAGGCGATGCTGTACTGGAAGCACTACAAGCGCGCGCCGGTGATCGGGCTCACGTTCGCGCTCCTCGCGCTGGTCTTCCTGGTCTGGCGGCCCGACCTGCCGCTTCTCTACGTGACGCTCTTGCTCTGCGTGGTCGGCACCGCGATCGGCCTGGTCTATCCGGTCACCACGGTGGCGATCCAGAACGCGGTGCCGCATTTCCAGGTCGGCATCGCGATGGGCGCGCTCAACTTCTTCCGTTCGCTCGCTTCAGCCTTGGTGGTCGCGGTGATGGGCGCGATCCTGCTCGCCGGGCTTGGCGCCACGCCCGAGCGCGGCTCCGCTTCGGTGGTGGCGATGAGCATGAGCGCCTCGGGCGGCGATGTCGCGCTGGTGTTCCGCTACGTCTTTCTCGCCGCGCTGATCTTCCTGGCGCTCAGCCTGGTGTTTCTGCTGCTGATGGAAGAGCGGCCGCTGCGCTCCACCACGGTCGAGCCGCCGACCACGCCGGCCGAGTAGGTCGGCGGATCACGACAACATTAGAACAACGCATTCCGATCACCATGCGGTCGGAACCGCGCCCCAGTTCCTCGCTAGCTTGGTTGACGCCGAACTCATCAGGCCGAACTCAAGCGCAAGGAGGACGATCGTGGCGACAAATCACCGGAACGCCGCAATCCGATAACCTGGTCGGAACAATCGACAATGACACCATCACCGGTTTTGCCGGCCACGACATATCAACCGGCGGTGACGGCGGCGACCGCTTCATCTACCAGCGCCTGTCGGACCTCAGCGTCTGCACCGGCAGCGTGCTGCCCTGGCACGAAACCATCACGGATTTCGGCGAGCACGGCAGTGTCATCGAGGACGAGCAGGACGTGCTCGACTTCTCCGCGCTCTCGAGCTTCCTGTTCATCGGCGACGACGAGTTCAGCGCCACCGGGCAGAACGAATACCGGTTCCAGCGCCACCGAGCGCTCTATCTTTACTGTGCTGACACGAATTCTTCCCTCTTCCCTCATCCTCCCTACGACGAGACTTTCCCCTTACGTCTCCCGAAGCGGACATCAACCTCGCGCAGTCCCTTCAAGGCCCCATCTTGATCCGCTACGCTGATCGTACCTGAGCCTTGAGGGCGAGATGAGGCGACGCGAGTTCATAACGCTACTGAGCGGCGCAGCCGCAGTTTGGCCTCGCGAAGTGCGCGCACAACCGACGACGCGGGTAAGAAAAGTAGGTGTTCTGCAAGGCCTGGCAGCTAGTGATCCCGACTGGCAACGCCGCCTTACGGCGTTCCGCCAGGGATTGGCCGATTTGGGTTGGGTTGAAGGGCGCAATCTCCTTCTCGAGTTCCGCTACGCTGAGGGCCAACCGGAGAAACTGCCGGTTCTTGCTGCTGAGCTGGTTCAAGCCAACGTCGATATCATCGTCACCAACGCAGCGCAGCCCGTCGATGCGGCGCGTAAGGCGACCGGTGCGATCCCTATTGTGATGGCGGCGATCGGTGACGCATTAGGCGGCGGTTATGTGACAAGCTTAGCGCGGCCCGGCGGCAATATCACCGGATTTACGCTTGTCGCGACCGAGCAGAGCGCGAAACGTTTAGAACTGATCAAAGAAATCATGCCCGGTCTGGCCCGCGCTGCCGTGCTTTGGAATCCCAACGCTTCGGGCCATCGCATGCAATGGAAGGAGATGCAGCCGGCGGCTCCGAAGCTTAATATCGCGCTGCAATCCATTCCTGTCGAAAGAACGGATGAGATCGCGGCGGCGTTGCGCGCTGCCGAGCAGGCCACGGCTCAAGCTATAGTCACGATGGAAGATCCGATGATCCAGTCGCGCCGAGCGGCCATAGCTGAATTTTCCATCCGGCAAAAAATCCCGGTAATGGGAGAATTCAGGAGTATGGCGGACGCTGGCGCGTTGATGGCCTACGGCCCCAACCAAGTCGACTTGTGGCGACGAACCGCCGCCTACATCGACAAAATACTGAAAGGCGCGAAACCGGCTGACCTACCGGTGGAACAGCCAACCAAGTTCGAGCTGACAATCAATCTCAAGAGCGCGAAATCACTTGGCCTCAGCATACCGCCCACACTTCTCGCCCGCGCCGACGAGGTTATTGAGTGAAGCTGGTAATGTCCGTTGTTGGCACATCGTTGCAATTCGCAGCGACGCTGCGATTCAGTCGCTTCGGGAGCGAAGCGGACATCCAGCTCGCCGCGATTGCAGAACCGGATTTATGAGTACGCGCCCTAGATCAGACGCGGCCCTCGAATTCGGCGCTCGCCGATGCTAGCCTCGCCGAGCCAAGCCGGCCGGGGCGCGATGTCTTCTGACGCAGCAGCGGGGCGGGGCCCCGGCGAAGCCCGGGCGCAAACGGCGGCCGCGCTTCCGCGGAAGTTGCCGAGCACGAGCGCCAATTCCGCGAAATACTGGAATTCTGTCCGGCGGCGCTGCTGATCGTCGATGAGGAAGGCCGCTTGCTGTTTCACAACGCGCGGCTACGGGAAATCTAGGCTACAGCAAGGAAGAGCTCGAGCTCGGCGATACCCGCCAGCACTGGCACGACCTCGAGCAGCGGGCCCGCATCATTGCGGAGCTGCGCGAGCAGGGCGGCCAGATCCTGAACGAAAGGGTGATCTGGCGGACCAAGAGCGGCCGGCTGCTGCATCTGCTGCTGTCCTACGTGCAGGTCGCCTATCGCGGCGGCCACATCGGCTTCGTCGGCGGCAAGCGCGTGTTCTGGGTCTACGACATCACCGCGCTGACCCAGCACGAGGCGCAGGTCGTCGAACAGGAGCGCCAGCTTCGGGAAATTCTCGGAATATTGCCCGGCCGGCTTGTGCGTGGTCGACGAGGACGGGCGACTCCTGTTCCACAACTGGCGGCTGCGCGAATTGCTGGGCTACGAAAAGGATGAGCTGGAACTGTTCGACACCAAGCGGTTCTGGCACGACCTCGATCACCGGAGCGCATCATCGAGTTGCTGCGCACGCGCGGCGGCCAATTGCTCAACGAGGAGGTGGTCTGGAAGACCAAGCGCGGCGAGCTGCTCAATCTGCTGATCTCCTACGTCCAGGTGGCTTATGCCGGCGGCCACGTCGCGGTGTCCGGCGGCAAGCGGCTGTTCTGGCTCTACGACATCACGCCGCTGCGCCGCGCCGAGCAGGCCCGGCTGCGCAGCGAGCAGCGGCTCGCCGAGGCGATCGAGAGCATTTCCGAAGGCTTCGTCTGCTACGACGGGGAGGACCGGCTGGTCATCTGCAACTCGTGCTATCGAGACCTGCTGTACCCCGGCCTGGACATCGATCTGAGCGCCGGAACGACATTCGAGAGCATCATCCGCCGGGCTGCCGAGCGCGGCTACGTCAAGGATGCGGAGGGCCGCGTTGAGGAATGGATTGCGGAACGGCTGCAGCAACATCGCAATCCGGGCGAGCCGCAGGTGCAGCGGCGCGGCAACGGCCGATGGGTGATGGTCAGCGAGCGCCGCACCGAGGACGGCGGCACCGTCGCGGTCTATTCCGACATCACCGAACTCAAGCAGCGCGAGCAGGACCTCACCGAGAAGTCCGCGGCGCTGGCGGCTTTGTCGTCGAAACTTGCAAAATATCTGGCGCCGCAAGTCTACGACTCGATCTTCACCGGCCAGCAGGATGTCAAGATCGTCAGCAAGCGCAAGAAGCTCACCGTCTGCTTCTCCGACCTCGTCGGCTTCACCGAGATCACCGACAAGATGGAATCGGAAGACCTCACTCAGCTCCTCAACCACTACCTCACCGAAATGTCGAAGATCGCGCTGCAATACGGTGCAACGATCGACAAATACGTCGGCGATGCCATTGTCATGTTCTTTGGCGATCCGGCGACGCTGGGCGTGAAGGAGGATGCGCTGGCCTGCGTCCAGATGGCGATCGCCATGCAACAGCGCGTGGGCGAACTGGCGAGGAATGGCGCAACAGCGGCATCGAGACGCCGTTGCGCTGCCGGATCGGCATCCACACCGGCTATTGCACGGTCGGCAATTTCGGCAGCGAGGACCGCATGGACTACACCATGGTCGGCGGCACCGTGAACCTTGCGTCGCGGCTGGAGCACGAAGCGCCGCCCGGCGGCGTGCTGATCTCGTTCGAGACCTATGCGCACGTGAAGGACGAGGTGCGTTGCGAGGAGCGCGGCCACGTGCAGGTCAAAGGCATCGCGCAGCCGGTCGCGACCTATGCGGTGATCGGGCTGAAGCCGGACGCGGAGCAGGCCGGCACGGCGCATCTGCGGCTGGAACTCGACGCCGACCGCATGTCCGACGACGAGCGCAAGGCGGCGGCGGATGCGCTGCGCCGCGCGCTCGGATTGCTCGAGAAGGGGACGCTTCCGGCGAAATAGTGTCGTGCCGCCGGCGGTGGCCGTGTGCGGTGAAGCAGCCCTGCGCCCAAAGAGAAGCTCCAACCCGCCGGGTTGGAGCTTCCCTGAGTTGCCGGGGCTCAGACGTCATCCCGACGCAATACCCTTAGCGTGCGGGCGTTAGCTGATCCTCACCACGTCAGGGAAATCCTGGCATGCCGGAATGGGCCTGAAGCCGCGAGTCAGATATAGCGGCGGGCGTTCCGACCGGCCTGGGGTGGGGCTCACCGTTGGCGATTTACCGCGAGGCGCAAGTCGAAGACGGCACCGGCCATGTGCGGGCCTATTTTGGTGCGCTGGTCGTCATGATCCTGATCCCGGGCCTGCTGATTGCCGGCTGGCTGGCCTATCTTTCGGCCAAATCGGAGCGGGCGCAGATCGAGCAGGGTGCGATACAGCGCGCGCATGAGATCGCGGCCGCGATCGACCGCGAAATCATTGGCATGCAGAACCTGCTTGCGGTGCTGGCGAGCTCGCACGCCTTGTACATTGACGATCTTCGCGGGCAGGGGCGGGTGGAACACGATGGTTCCAGCCAGCCGCTGCGAATTCTCGGCGCGCCCTACGATCGCACCTATCGCCAGGTGGCCCAGATGGAGCGCGACGACCTGCGCCGGCGCTTCGTGCGAGCAGGAGCAGGAGCGGCTGCGCCTGGCGCGCGAGCTGCACGATCAGACCGGCCAGAGCCTCACGGCCGCCCTGCTGGAGCTCAAAGGCATCGAGCTGCTCGTCAACGACCGGGCGCGACGCATCGCCTGCTCCGCGGCAGATGGAGGAGATCGGCAAGACGCTGCATCACGTCGCCTGGGAATTGCGGCCGGCCTCGATCGACGAGCTCGGAGTGGCGAGCGCGCTCGCCACTTACATCTCGGAGTGGGGCGGCGCACGGATCGAGGCCGATTTCCACTGCGGCGAGCAGGGTCGACCAGCTTTCCGAGGAGATCCGCACGACGATCTATCGGGTCGTCCAGGAGGGACTCACGAACGTCGCCAAGCACGCGCCGGAAGCCCGCCCGTCAGCATCGTCATCGAGAGCGAGCGATGCTGCGGCTGCCGATCGAGGACGACGGATGCGGCTTTGACGTGGCGGCGAAGGGCAGCGCGGGCAGCGAACGTCGCGGCCTCGGCCATGCCGAAATGCGCGAACGGCTGGCGCTGATCGGCGGCGAGCTTGAAATCAAGTCGTCGGTCGGGGCGGCACCACGACGGTCCGCATTCCGCTCGCGTCGAGAAGGCGACGGCGTGAAAGCGCGGACGCGGATCGTTCTCGCCGACGACCATCCGGTCGTGCTCGACGGCCTGCGCAATCTGATTCAGGCCGAGGACGACTCGAACTCGTCGGCGAGGCGTCGACCGGGCTCTCGGCATTGAAGGTCATCCGCGAGCACCAGCCGGATGTAGGCCGGTCAACGCATCGATGCCCGAACTCAACGGCATCATGCTGAGTCGCCGCATCGCGAAGAAATGCCCGTCGATGCGGGTCCTGGTGCTGACGCTGCACGAGGACCGCGCCTACCTGAAGCAGGCGCTGGAAGCCGGGGTGCTCGGCTACGTGCTCAAGGGGTCGGCGGCGGAAAATCTCGTTCAGGCGATCCGCGCCGTGCTCATCGGGGCCCGGTACGTCGATCCCGCCATCGCCGAACGGATGCCGATCGCGGTTCCAAGCGCGCCGGTCGGGGGCTGAAAAGGGCAGGGCGGCCGGCCTGACCGACCGCGAGGCCGAGGTCCTGAAGCTGGTGGCGCTCGGCTTCACCAACAAGGAGATCGCCCGCTGGCTTCACATCGGCGTGAAATCGGTCGAGACCTACAAGGCCCGCGGCGGGGAAAAGCTCGGCCTCAAGACGCGCGCGGCGCTCGTGCGCTATGCGTCGGCACAAGGATGGCTGGCCGATATTTGACGCCACGCCGCGAAGGTAAATCGATCGTAAACGTGTCAGGGAAATACTGACGCGCGCGACGAGCCTTCGTGCGCGACAGCCGCGCGCGCCCGCGGTATTTCGTGAGACCAGGGCGAAGGCCTTGAGTGCGGGGGCATTCGTAATGCAACAGCAGGGCGATGGCGGCGGACCACTGATGTTTCGATGTCCGCGGTCGGGACAGCCTTTCGACAGCGGGTTTCGCGCCGATCGGCTGAGCCTCGCGGCCGTTCCGCCGGCAGCGACCATGCGCGTGCACTGCAATGACTGCCACGGGTCCCATGAGGTGAGGGTCGTCGAGGGCTTTGTTGCGCCCGCGGCTGCGTCCCGCGCCAGCGCCGTGGCGGCAAGCGCTTGGCGGCGCGCGCGCTAGGAACGTGACCGGACCCATGAGCCAATTTCGGTCCAACATCCCATCGGCGGAGAGCCGCAAGGCGCCGCGCCAGCGCGTGCACCATCCGGCGATGATCAACCGCGACGACGGCACGCCGCTGCTCAACTGCATGATCTGGGACGTCTCGGCGCTCGGCGCCAAGCTGACCGTTGCCGCGGACGAGCGGATTCCAGATCAGTTCATGTTGCTGTTCCATCGTGGCAGCGGCAGCCGCTGGTGCCGCGTGATCTGGCGCACCACGCTCGAAATCGGCGTCGAATTTATCGCCGGAAGGATTCCCGCTGCGGACTCAGCTCCCGATCAGGGTCCGGCCGAAAGGGCGCAGCTCGACTGCTGAGCTGTTGTCCAGCGCCGCAGCCACGTCCGCGCGTCAATGCAGCGTCGGATGCGGGGCGTTGACCTGCAATTCGGAGCCGCCAAAGCGATAGGGCGGGCGCTCGACGATTGGCGTCGTGTCGACGCGCTCGACCGGCCGCGGCGGCAAGCGCATGGCGCAGCGGAGTTGCTCGTCGCGCCATTTCTCGTCGCGCTGCCGCGCGGCTTCGGCCGCGGGGCTGCACTTGGGGAATCGGTGATAGCTGCCCATGGCTGCTGATCCGTCTATCGCGCGGGACAATCGCCTGCGGCGACGATGGTTCCCGTCACTTCCCGCGCGTCAGATTGATCGCGACGTCCGACAACGGACTGCCGGGCGAGCGAGATCGAAACCGACTGCTTGTTGTCGCGCGTGTTCACGGCGAGCAGGGCGTTGACGATCATTCCTTCAGCGCGGACCTGAATGCGGCCCGGTGAGCCGCGGCCGGTGATGGTGCCGCCGACCGCGTAGGTCAACTCGCTCCAGACCCCCGTCACCGCGCCATTGCTGTGCGTGATGTTGCTGGTCAGGTGGAAATTGTAGGCCTCGCTCGCGCAACGCAGCGCGATGCTGAGATTGGTGCGCCGTCGCGATCGACGGTGTAGGTGGCGCGGCAGCGGATTTTTTCGGTGGCGCCGGTGTTGAGGGTGATGACGCCGGGCCCGGACCACGCGCCGCCCAGATTGGCGAACGGGCTGGCTGCGGCCTGGGCCGCCGGCACGCGATACGAGCAGCGCGAGCGCAAAGGCGGCGCGTTTGGCTGAGCCTGCGGGAACGAATGCGATGAAAAAATGGCTTTGAACATGATCCCGCTCCCACAAAATTCCTCGATGGGAGAATTTGGTCGCAGCGGGCCGGCAAAAAGTTCAGCGCGCCCTGGGCGCTTTTTGGCGGCGGGCGCGCTGCTGCAAGGCATTGATTTGACAGGCGGACGGCGTCCGCTGCGTTCAGGAGTTCAGGGCTGCTTTACCGGAAATCCGCGGCGCTGGCGGAGGCCTGGCCTGGCCCCGCCTGAGCGACTGGCGGGCGAGCCGCACCCAGGCCAGCGCGACATTGAGCAGGATGTTCTTGTCCTCAACAGATCCTCGCTTTGCGCCTTCTGCATGCAGTCGGCGGCGTATTGCTTGAAGTTCTCGACGCGGCCCATCGGACGTCCCCTTTTCTGCTTCACGCCCCGTCCCGCCGCCGATCAAGCCCGCGAACTGTGGCAGGGGATGGGGGGTCCGGAACGCGGCGGGGAGCGGGCGGCTTTGGCGGCAAGCCCGAGCCCAAGTCCGGCGCCCACAATCTTTTTTCAGGCGCCGCTCTGGATGCGGCGCGACCTCGGGCTCGAGAAACTCGCGTGCGGCGGTGCGACCCTCATGGGGAGACGATGACGGGGTGAGCGCGGCCCGGTTCATCGGCGCACGACAAACCACAGCGCGGGGCCGGGCCTGTTGGGGCGCTGGTGGCGCCGGCGCCGCGCTAACCGTCGCAACATCGATCATGCGGTGTGGGATTTGCGCGAGCGCTACGGCGATGCCGCGGGCGGCATCGCGGCGGCATCGGCGCGGGCGCCGTCCGGATACTGACAGCGCAGGTTCTGGCGCAAGGTGGCCTGAGGCTGCAGCACCTGGCTTGGCGGGCCGGATCAGCTTGCTGATGCACCAGCGGCTTGGGCGGCTGTTCGACGGGTCGGTGCGCGCCTCGTTGCAATTCCAGACGTGCTCGGCCGCGCAATAGGGACAATAGATCCGCCCGCCGACCACGCGGAATCCGGCCGGGTCTCGATGCCGGTGAAAACGTAGTGGCCAGTGTACTGGCAGCGAATGACGATCCTGGCCATAGGTGTCCTCCCGCTACTCGATCTGGTAGGCGCACGAACAACGCGGTTTATGCCTCTTCGGTTCCGATGTCTAGAGAGCACCGAATGGACGAGGTTATGGTCTCCGAGGCGTGGATTTTGCGTTTGTCATTCGGGGTTACGCGCGAATAAAAAGCTCGCACGCCGGGCGGCGCGCGTGCCGGTGTCGAACGGTGCATGCCGCTCAGCTTGCGGCGCTCAGGTTGACCTTCTTCTCGGCGATGTCGGACAGCTTCTTGTCCGCGGCCTTTTCCTCTTTGAGCGTGGTCTTCAGCAGCTTGGCGCACATCTCGCGGCCGAGCTCCTCCGCCCAGGCGATCAGCGTGCCGTAGCGGGTGATCTCGTAGTGCTCGACGGCCTGGGCCGCCGCGATCAACGCGGCATCGAGCACGCTCTTGTCGTCGATTTCGCCGGCGATTTCCTCGGCCTCCTCGAGGATGCCGTCGATCGCCGGGCAGCGACGTGCCTTTCGGTCCTGGCCGAGCAGCTCGAACACCTGTTCCAGCCGCTGACCTGCTTCTCGGTCTCCCCGAGATGGCCTTGAGCGCCGGTCAGCTCGCGGATTGGTGGCCTTCTCGATCATGTCGGGCAGCGACTTCACGATCTGGTTCTCGGCGTAATAGATGTCCTGCAGCCACGTGCAGGAACAGGTCGTCCATCGTCTTGATGTCTTTCGAAAACAGGCCCATCGGATTTCCTTTCGCTATCTGTGGCTTTGTGACGTGGTGCGGTTCGACGTTGCTTTAGGAAGCGCCGTCGCTCGGTCAACGTGAGGAGCGAAACCAATGTTCCTGCCTGCGTGTCAAGCGGAACGAAATACCTGCAAAAGCTGGCGGCTACATCACGGAGGAACGTCGATGAACGTCGGAGACGAACGAACCCGGTCGCTCTGGATGGAGTCGAGGTCGCTCCCGGCACGCAAGCGCTGTGCGGGACGAGGCCGATACGGTGGTCGTCGGCGCCGGCATCGCGGGGCTTTCGGCCGCCTATGAGCTGGTGATGGCCGGGCGCGCGGTGGTCGTGCTCGACCGCGGCGGGATCGCCAGTGGCATGACATCGCGCACCACCGCGCACCTTACGCCGATCTGCGACGACGGTGTCAGCGCCTTGACCCAGCTGCGCGGCGAGGAGACCGCGCGCCTGTTCCAGCAAAGCCAGGCGGCGGCGGTCGACCGGATCGAGGAGATCGTCGCGCGGCCACGATCGCCTGCAATTTCCGGCGGCTCGACGCTTTCTGTTTCCCGCCCGGCACGGATCCGGCCGATGCCAAGGAGCAGGACGAGGAGTGCAGCGCGCCGCAAGGCCGGTGCTACGGTCGAGCGGGCTCGGATGGCGTTCCAAGGGCGGGCGAAGCGGTGCTGCGCTACGCGGCAGGCGACGTTCCATCCGTTGAAGTATCTCGCGGACTTGCGCCGGCGATCGAGGCCAAGGCGGGATGATGTTCGCCAACACGCGGTCACCAACATCGAGGAGCTGGGCACGGCGTCGCGGTCACGACCGCGGCAGGAACGACGGCGGCGCAGCGGTATGTCGCCACCAACTCGCCGATCAACGATCGGGTGGAGCTGCACAGCAAGACGCCCCGTACCGGACCTACGCGAGGCGTTCACGTTGCCGCAGGGCTCGCTGCCCGACGCGCTCTACTGGGACACGGCCGATCCCTATCATTATGTGCGGCTCAATCCCGGGCCCGGCACCGCGACTATCTGATCGCCGGCGGCGCGGACCACAAGAGCGGCGAGGCGGACGACGGTGACGTGCGCTTCGAGGCGATCGAAGCCTGGATCCGCAAGCTGGTGCCGCAGCTCGGCAAGGAGGCACCGCTGGTCCGGCCAGGTGCTCGACACCATCGACTACTGCGGGTTGATCGGACGCAATCCCGGAAACGAGCATGTGTACATTGTCTCCGGCGACTCCGGCCAGGGCATGACGCACGGCGCGCTGGCGGGCCTGCTGATCAAGGACCTGATCCTGGACCGGCAAGAGCCCGTGGCAGGACGGTGTACGACCCGGCCCGTAAGCCGCCGAGCGGCGTCATCAACTTCATCAGCGAGAACGTCACCGCGATCAAGAATTTCGCCGAATACCTGATGCCGGCGGAGATCGACGTCCGTCGATGAGCTCAAGCCGGGCGAAGGCGGCATCATCCGCGACGGCACAAGAAGATCGCGGCCTACCGCGACCGCGCGGCAAGCTGCATGTGCTCGGCGGTGTGCACGCATCTCGGCTGCCATGTGCACTGGAATTCGACCGAGCAGTGCTGGGACTGCCCGTGCCACGGTTCGCATTTCGCGCCGACGGCGCGGTGCTCAACGGACCTGCGGTCGCCGCTGGAGCGGGTTGAGCTCGGCGCGAAGGCCGGGCGACAGAAGGAGCGGGCGTAGTCCAAGGAGCGCTTCATGGCCGAGGTCAAAACGAAAGGCCGCTTTGCAAAGGCCGCTCAAAAAAACAGACCGCTTCCGCCGAACGGACGATCCAATAAAAGCGCATCCATCAAAAGGAGCGCCGCAAGCCGTCCCGGAAGAAATCTCCAAAGGCGATGCAGGCCGGGCGCGGCGATACCCGTGCCGCCGCTGCCGAAGCAGCATCTCGAAAGCCCGGCCAGGAAGCCGATCTGAGCTCGCGCCGATGTTCGAAGCACCGCACTACAAGGGCTCGGAAAAGCTCAAGGACAAGGTGGCGATCATCACCGGCGGTGATTCCGGCATCGGGCGGGCGGTGGCGGTATCTTCGCGCGCGAAGGCGCGGACGTGGCCGTCGCTTATCTGAGAGAAGACAAGGACGCGGAAGACACCAAGGGCCGTTGAAAACGAAGGCCGGCGCTGCATCCTGATTCCTGGCGACGTTGCCGACCCGGAATTCTGCAAGGCGGCGGTCACCGGACCGTCAAGCAACTCGGCAAGCTGGACATCCTCGTCAACAACGCGGCCTTCCAGGAACACGTACTGCGTTCGAGGATCTGACCGACGAGCACTTCGACCGGACGCTGAAGACCAATCTTTACGGCTATTTCTACATGGCCAAAGCCGCCATGCCCCAAATGAAGCCGGGCAGCTCATCGTCATGACCGGATCGGTCACAGGATTCTCGGAAAGCAAGGCTGCTCGACTATTCAATGACAAAGGGCGGCATCCACGCGTTCACTCGTTCGCTTGCAACTCATCTGGTCGGCAAGGGCATTCGCGTCAACGCGGTCGCGCCGGGGCCGGTGTGGACGCCACTCAATCCGGCCGATCGGGATGCCAAGACGGTGTCCAAGTTTGGCGAGAAGACGCCGATGCAGCGGCCGGCACAGCCGGAAGAGATCGCGCCGGCGTTTGTGTTTCTCGCAGCGCCAAGCTGCTCAAGCTACATCACCGGCGAAATCCTGCCGATCATCGGCGGATATTCCGGCGGCTGACGCGGACAAACGGCGAGAGGCGCGAGCGCAGCCAATCCGGCGGCTCCGGCAACCAGCAAGAAAAGAGGCGGCGACCATGGCAAAGAAGCGCAAGGCGAAACGGACCTCCAAGCGGGGAATGTCGACGGCAAAGCGGAAATCCGGGCGCCCGCCCAAGGCCGACACGCTTCCCGGCAAGATCAAATACCGCCCGCCTCAAGGGAAAGAAGAGAGGACCGTCCGCTGGAACGCATCGCACAGGGCCAACCTCGCGAACTCAAGCCGTAGCACGCGGGCAAAAAATGGAACAAGGCCGGCGCGGGGGGCTCGTACGCGCGGGCATGAGCCGTCATCGGCGCAGCGTTGCGGAGCCGGCGCCTTCTGCAAGCGGCGCAGCCGCGCCGCCTAGCTCGCAACACCGACGCTTTGAAGCGCCTTGTCGCACAGCTTGGCGATATCGCGCTCGCCGTTTCGCGCCCCCTCAATGATCCGGTTGGCCATGGAATCACGGGAAATCTGCGCGAGGGCGCAACGCGCATCCATTCGACGGCGCGATCCAGGGCCTCGCCCATGATTTTGGTCAGTTCCGGACCAAAGGCGGCGTTCGCAAAGATTGGAAAGATCGGCATGACGCGCTTCCTGTTTCTGGGGAGCGACGGTCGCCATTCGCGGTGCCGGTCGGGAGTTGATGTTTCAGGGGCTTTCGGGGTGCGCCCTTGAGAAGAATTGGCGCGTCCGTCGCGGTGGAGTTGAACCCAGTGTTCGTTTATGTCTGCCGGCTCAACCGGTCGACGCAACACCCGCGTAACGCTTACCAAACGCTCGGCTAATCGCTTTTCAAAGATTCCCGGCTGCCAGCGATGCCAAAGCTCCGGTTTCTCGGCCGTAGTTAGCCCTTGACGACATTTTTCGCTCATCAGCACGTACTCTCTATCTCTTCTGTTCAAGATAGGTGTTGCCTCGACCGGTTGAAACCACCTCTGGTAGCGGACGCAAGCTAGTGCGGCCGGCTCAACAATTCGTAGTGGCTTTTGACGGTCTCGTAGCACTCGCACGACGCTTCCCGCAGACCATCGACGTCCAGGATTTGCATCCGGCCGCGGCGGTATTTGATGAGGCCGGCCGATTGCAGCGTCGCCGCCACCAACGACACGCTGGAGCGGCGGACGCCCAGCATCTGGGCGAACAAATTCCTGCGTGAGCGGCAAATCGTCGCCGACGAGATCGCGCATCCGCAGCATCCATCGGCACAGCCGTGCCTCGACCAGATGACTGGCGTTGCACGCGGCGGCTTGCTGGGCCGATGCAAACAGCACCTGTTCGTGGCGAATAAGAAGCGACCGAAATGCATCGTCGGTCAGCGCGATCTGGCGCGCCTTGTCGGCTTTCACAACCGACGCCACGCCGGGAACCTGAATGATGGCCTTGTGCAGCGACAGCTTGCCGTCAAGCGCGGAGGAGGCGCCCTGGGCGCCGTCGTTGCCGACCATGGCGGAGGTCGTCGATCATGTCGCCCTCTTGCAACTCGACCACCAGGGAGATGACTTCGCTGTGCGGGAAATAAACGTGCTCGACGGAGCCGAGCGCTTGCACGAGCACTGCGGTGTGCTTGAGCTCGACGATGTTCAGATACGGCTTGATGGCGGCGAGGCTCGCCGGCGGAAGCGACGCAAGAATGCGGTTCGGGTGGGGCATGACGCGGCCTCCTCGCTCTTGGCGGGAGCACGGTCGCGCCTCTCAGCCACGAACGCCCGGATCGAAGTCCTTGTCAGTGATGCCACAGAGATAAGCCTTGGTTGGTACGATAGCCAGCATTGCTGCGACTATTGCGGTGCGAATTTGGCGATGCGGTTCGAAATCGTACAGACAGGTGTTTCGATTCCGGCTTCCCAATAGAGGACATGCAGCCAGGCCGAACCACGGGGGATGGCGCGGTTTATGATCCGGGAAACCGTGGAAATCTTGAAAAACGGTCCTGGAGGACGCCTGGATCTCCAAGCAGCCCGACCAGCAGGCCCGGACCAGCAAGTCGGACATGGCGAGCCGGATTTCGAAGGCGGCGGCCGACGGTGGGGGCGACCCGATACGGCTTCGCGCGGAGGTGCTCGGTCAGCGATGCACGATGCCGCACCGGGCCCGGTCCAGCACGGCACGAATGCGGGTTGCCAGTTGCCCTTGGTTCACCGGCTTCTGTAGCAGCTCGACGCCTTCGTCCAACCGGCCTTGGTGCATGACGGCGTTGCGCGAGTAGCCCGTCATGTAGAGGACCGGCAAGCCCGGCCGCAGCGCCTGGGCGCGCCGGCCGAGCTCACGGCCATTCATTCCCGGCATCACGACGTCGGTGAGCAGAACGTCGACGCGCCGTTCATCATTGATCAGGATCGTCAGCGCGGCTCTTAAAGAAACAGATTTTCCGGCGTTCCGGGGCCTTTTCTTTGCTCAACGGTGCGTAGTTTCAGCGATACATCGTGCGCTCTTGGCCAACCTGATCGGCCGTGTATGGCGCACCCGCCGGATCGAAAGCTTGCCAACCGGCGCCTCGGTAAGCGGAGGCGCGGTCGGAAATCCGAACCGCCGAACGGTCCATCACGGCCTGAAGCCTTGACGCATCGGCATCCGCGACACGGGCGCTGACCACTGCGCCACCGCGGCGAAGACCTTCAGCATAGATTTCAGCCTCGTCCTTGGAGACGCCTGCCTGAGTGAGCGCGCCGAGGACACTGCCCGTGGCGCCACCCACGACTGCGCCGGCGAGCGTAGCCACAAGCCAACCGGCCGCGACGACAGGGCCCACACCCGGAATTGCCATCAGACCGAGCCGGTCGCGGCGCCAACAGCGCCTCCGGCGGCGGCACCAAGCCCGGCTCCGGCGCCGGCGGCCTCCGCGCGGTCATCCTTCCCGTCGAGATCGCGATCGGGGAATGTGTGCTCCTTGGCGTCATACCATTCATCGGCATTGCTCGCGATGATGCCGATATCGCCGTGCTTAACTCCAGCGGCTTCGAGCGCATTCACCGCGTCCTGGGCTGCCGGATATGAGTTGTAGAGACGTGAAATCGTGACGGTCATTGGGTTTTCCGTGTTGTTGACTGGTTCAGCGCGGCGTGACGTTGCCTTGAAAGTCGACGCTGACATCGACCGACTTCCCGCCCTTGTTGGCCTTGCCGCGCCACACGCCCTGTGAATCCTTGGTGAGTCGCTCACATTCGAGAATCCATTCGTCTCAATGCGGGACTTGGCTTGGCCTTCGGTGAAGCTGTTTGCGCCGGCAGCCGGAGCGCCGGGGTTCGGCGGGCTGTTCGGCGTGTTGACGGCCGGCGTGTTGGCGTTGGGATTGGCCGGTTGCTGTTGTGCGTGCGAAGCGGTGAGCAGCATCGCGGCGGCGGCGAGCGCCAGAATCATTCTCATTCGATTTTTCCTTGGGTTACTCTGGAGTGCCAACCGCCCACCAACGGGAATGTTCCTCCGATGTGCAGGACATTGCGTCACATGCGCGTGCGTCAAAAGACGCAGAAAAAAAAATCATGTCACGGGTGTGAAAGCGCGCAGGATCTCCATTTGGAGTCCATAGCTGCATCCATAGTTTGAAAGAGAGTTCCTCATGACCAATCAAGACCAGAAGCAAAACCAAGGCGGCCAGCAGAACCAAGGCGGCGGGCAAGGCGGCGGCCAACAGGGCGGCCAGCCGAACCAGAAGCCGGGTCAGCAGAATCAGACTTCGGGTCAGGACAAGCCGGGACAGGCCGGCCAGCAGGGCGGCAACACCAGCCCGCAGAACCAGAAGTAACTCTCGCTTCTGAAATCGAGCCCCGCTTCGGCGGGGCTCTTTATTTTGGAACGATCGCACCCGCCAAGCTGAACACACACAGACACACACATCGACAAAGGAGCCTCCATGGCCAAGGCGAAGATGCTGAACGACCTGTTCCACGACACTCTCAAGGACATCTACTACGCAGAGAAGAAAATCCTCGCGTCACTGCCGAAGATGGCGAAGGCAGCGCAGAATCCAGACCTGAAAGCCGCTTTCGAGAAGCACCACGGCGAGACCGAAGAGCAGGTATCGCGGCTCGAACAGGTGTTCTCGTTGATCGACGAGAAGCCGCAGGGCAAGAAGTGCGCGGCAATCGAGGGCATCCTCGATGAAGGCAAGGAAATCATGGACGAGTACAAGGGCTCACCAGCCCTCGATGCCGGCCTCATCTCCGCAGCCCAGGCCGTCGAGCACTATGAAATCACGCGCTACGGCACACTCGCGACGTGGGCCGACGAGCTCGGAAACAGCGAAGGTGCCAAGCTTCTCAAGGCGACGCTCGCCGAGGAAGAGGACACCGACGAGGCTCTGAGCGAACTTGCGGAACCTGCGTCAATCAGCAAGCGGAAGCGGCGTAAGCAAGCCGCGCGCTAGATTTTTCATTTGGCGCATGTCCTTTCGTCGAACCGGTCTCCACTTCGCCGGGACATGCGCTAGCGGCTCAGGCGCAAGATTAAAGGAGCCTCGGTCGATGACCGAGGCTCTCTTTTTTGGTGCCGTAGCTCAATTCAGCGCAGTATCATCAGCAGAATGATCAGGCTGAGCGGGACGCCCAACAGCCACAAGATGACCGGCATCATTGCCTCCTCGGTTCCGAATTTCATTCAGATCGACGCCGTGCGCTTCCAGCCCGGCTCGTACCAGCGTTCGTCGCGGAACGCGCCGCCTTCGGTCGCTGCCAGACTCGCAGCGAACGCACCCGCGAGCATTGATGCCGCGAGCCACAGGGAACTCGGCAGCCGCTTTCCGAGCCTCGTCGGTGGCCTGCTTGGCCTGCGTGACCACCGCGTTCACTCGCTTCTCCGCCTCGGCTTGCGGCATGCCCGTGCGCGCAGACACGACCTGTGCGAGGTACGAGCGGTCGGCAGCAGAGAGGTCGGCGCCCCGCCGAAGCCCGCTGGTGAAAATCCGACCGGCCTCGGCGCGAATGGCCTGCATGTCAGCAGCGGACTGCTGAGTGGCGGGCGACGCTCCGGCCGGGGCGCGGAACAGCTGATCAACGTAGCCCTCGATGATGGGGCTCTGTCCGGCCTGCGCGCCTGCCGCTGCCGTGGCCGGAATCGAACCTGCTGATGCACTCGAGAGAATGCTGGTCGTGGCGGCACCGAGCGCAGCCGCGCCAAGTACGGTTGCGAATGCCCAAGCGAGGAAGCCGTGCGCGGTGTCTCTGAAAAACACCTCGTCCCGATGAGCGCGTATCCAGCGGGCGCGCATGCGCCCAGCGATCAGGCCGCCGACGGTGGAGGCCAGCATGGCGACCACGATCAGGTAGGCACCTGTGCCCACCTGGAAAGTCGTGGCTGAGACGCCTTCATTGGCCCACGGCGAAACGACCGAAAGTCCGATACCTGCTCCGAACGCCAAAAGGAGAAGGGTCAAGGCAGCAGCGGCAAGGCCGCCGGCGATCACCGCTCCCCATGAAATCAGGGAAACATCTCCCTCTTCTTCAATTGTCGACACTGCTACGGGTGTTGCCATGTCCGCCTCCGGCTGGGTTAACGTGGAGCCGTAACGGTCCGTGCATCATTGAGTTCCGGAACTGCTGTTGGAGCACAATTCCAAGCGATGCAGGTTTTACTTGCGCCGGGGGAGCCGCCGGGAATTGTTCTTCACCGCACGCAATGCCGGACGCATCGCGGCGTCCGCGATTGCCATAGAGGCGCTGAAGGCATTGCCCGATTTGCCGGACATCACGGCCATCGTGAGCCGCGCTGCTTCAGCCTGACCAGCACAGAGTCCTTCCGTCCCGGCCGCGACTTTCTCGCTCACCATGCGGTGCAACTCGGACGCGCCTCGCTTACCCCCGATACCCATCAACAGGGGCCAGCGGTGCCAGAGGGTAATGCCGGTGTGAAGCGCGGCGAGATTGAAGCTTGTCGCGATCTCCAAGGGGGTGCGATGTCGCGCCATACACGCCAACTCAATCGGGTCGGCATCGTTCCGCAAAACGATTCCCGTGTTCCTTATGTCGAATGACACACGCAGCGCCCGCAGCCTCTGCCGCTCACTGAGTGCCTTGACCGCACGCTGCTGAAGTCCGGTGTAAGGCCGCTGGTGGTGCCGATGCTAGGGCAAATCGGGATCTTGCAGAAGCAACGAGGCGAGTTCCTTTTCCTCGCTCATGAGCGTTCTCATGTCGTCCTCAATCTCCAGACCGGGATGCGCCACGGCCCAAAAAATGTAGCCGCGTGCAACCGCGCGATGTGCTGCGGCGTTACGGCTTCGTAACGGCTGGGCTGGAGCTTTCATCGCAAGTCGCGTTTGGAGGCATGAATGGCAAAATTGCTGCTGAAGTGCCCGGTGAAGCAGAAATTATTTCAAACCTCGGTCGATGCCGATGAGATTCCGGACGACCCCGAAAAGCGGACCTATTCGCAGTGTCCGCTTTGCGGCCAGGTTCATTCGTGGACTTTGCAGGACGCCATCAAGCCCGAGGACCCGGGGCCGGGGAAAGCCTAGTCCTGCCCGGCCGGTGCTGCCGGCGGCCTGCCCAGCGCCGGTATGTCCGCTCTTACCCCGAAGCGGACATTTTTTTGGCGCGGCCTGCATGTCCGCTAAGTGCCACTAGGCCACGTCCGCTTTACCCCGGTGGTCTCAACCGGTCGACGCAACACCTATCTTGAACAGAAGAGATAGAGAGTACGTGCTGATGAGCGAAAAATGTCGTCAAGGGCTAACTACGGCCGAGAAACCGGAGCTTTGGCATCGCTGGCAGCCGGAAATCTTGAAAAGCGATTAGCCGAGCGTTTGGTAAGCGTTACGCGGGTGTTGCGTCGACCGGTTGAGCCGGCACCCCGAAAGCCGACATTCGTCGGCTCGGCTGGCATGACCGCTAAGTGCCATGTATGGACGGCGCCCGCGGTGCAAGGGAAAAATCGGGCATTTCAGCGAAGCGTTCGGGTGCAGCCATGTATTCGGCCTGTTGATGCGGCCGTTGTGGCCGCTGGCCCTGATGTAATCCGCTGATCGGGTCCCAAACAATAGCTCGCGCTCTTACCTCGCGTGGCACTTAGCGGGTTTTCCCGATCGACGGTCTCGACCGTTTCGCATCAATGTCGTCATCACCCCTGCAGTTCTTGAACGCACGAACGCAACCTCATCATCCCATTGCCGAGCCCGTTCTCACGCTGCCGTGAGTTGAGGCGCCCGGTAGGTCCCACCCTTGGCCAGCAACGCCCAGGCGATCCGCGCCATCTTGTTGGCAAGTGCGACCGCGACGACTTTGAACGGTCGCCGGGCGAGAAGTCGTGTCAGCCATGGATACTTCTCCGGCTGCTGGCGCGCACGCCGCAAGACGGCACAGGCCCCAACGACCAGGATGCGACGCAAGTAGCGATCGCCCTGTTTCGAAATCGGCCCGAGCTTGTGCTTGCCGCCAGTGGAATCTTGCCGCGGCACGATGCCGATCCACGCCGCAAAGTCACGGCCAGATCGAAAAACCTTCGGATCCGGGACAACCGCTGCGATCGTGCTGGCCCCGATAACCCCGATACCGGGGATCGTCCGGAGCCGCTTGCTCTCCTCGCTCGAGCGATGCTGCGCAACGATCCGCTTCTCGATCGATCCGATCATCGTCTGCACAGCCTGAAGCTGCGCTGCTAACACCATCAAGCTGGCATGAGCATCGACCGGCAAGCGCGTGTCACCATCCTGGGCAACGATCGCCAACAACTCTTTGATTCCTTCGCGTCCCTGTGCAGCTGCAATGCCGAGCTCGGCCAAATGGGCCCGCAGGGCATTGATCAACTGGGTGCGTTGGCGCATCAGCAGATCGCGTGCTCGATGCTGCATCAGTCGAGCCTGCTGCTCGGCCGATTTGACCGCGACGAACCGCATGGTTGGCCGCCGCACCGCTTCGCAGATCGCCTCAGCGTCGGCGGCATCGTTCTTGTTGCGCTTAACGTAGGCCTTCACATCCTTCGCCGGCATCAGACGAACCTGATGCCCGAGCTTCGTCAACTCGCGCGCCCAATAATGCGCCGTGGCGCAAGCTTCCATGCCGATAAGACATGGCGCCAGAGCTTTGAAGAACGCTATCACCTGGCCGCGGCGAAGTTGCTTTCTGACGACGACCTTCTCAGCCGCGTCAATGCCGTGAACATGAAACACGTTCTTGGCAATATCCAATCCGATTGTGGTGATTTGCATGTCAGGGCTCCCTGATGTGATTTGGTCACAACGATCACCCTAGGGCAGCTTGTTGCTGGGAGCGGGCGCCGTCCACCACATCAATCGCTGCCATATGCACCGCAGCAAATTGCACCGCTATTCGATCACCTCGTCGGCGCGCGGCGAGCAGTGTTGGTGGCACCGTGAGCCCGAGCGCCTTGGCGGTCTTGAGGTTGATCGTCAGCTCGAACTTGACCGGGGCCTGGACCGGAAGCTCGCTCGGCTTCTCGCCCTTGAGGATGCGATCGGCATAGGTCGCCGCGCGCCGAAAATTATCGAGCCGGTCAAGTCCGTAGGACAGCAGGCCACCGACCTCGGCAAATTCACGGTATGGATAGATGACGGGAAGACGGTAGCGAGCCGCCAGCGATATAATCTCTACGCGACGGGAGGTCGTGAAGCTATCAGGCATTACCATGAGGCCACTATTTGGCGCGCGCGCCTGTGCGGCAATGACCGATTCGAGTTCGGATGTGCCGCGAACCGGTGCGGCGATCGCCTCCACGCCGAAGGACGCAGCGGCAGCTTTGAAGGGGGGCAGATAATACTCGAAATGTGGCGCCGTTGCCGGGTTGAACAGGAAGGCGACCTGGTTGACGCGCGGCGCAATCTCCTTCAGCAGCTCCAGCCACTTGCTGGCTATCGTCGGCTCATAATTGATGAATCCGGTGGCGTTGCCACCCGGCCGCGGGAAGCTCGCGACGAAGCCGCTGCCGACCGGATCGGCAACGATCGTGAAAATGATGGGGATGGTGCGCGTTTGTTGCAGCAGTGCCGCAGTGGGGGGCGTGGTTGGCGAAACGATAAGATCAGGCTGCAGCGCGACGAGTTCTTTCGCGAAGCGTTGTATCGCTTCCCTGTCGCCTGTCGCCCAGCGAATGTCGATTTGGATGTTGCGGCCCTCCGTCCACCCAAATTTCTGGAGTCCCTCGCGGAACGCCGCGACCCAGGCCTGCGCTTCCGGGACGCTCTCGGCATAGGCCATCAGCACGCCGATGCGCCGCATCCGCTCGCCCTGCTGCGCGCGCGCCGAGAGCGGCCATGCGAGTGCCGCACCACTCAGCACACCAAGAAATTCTCGCCGCCTCATGCCCATTCCCTCTCAGAAGGCGGCATCGTATCGGCTCAAACGAGTACATTGATAGGGGCTGAACCGGCTTCGCCACTGCAACATGAGATGCTGGGGACGTCCGCTTTGTGCCACAAGCGGACATCATTCGATCACCTCGTCGGCGCGGGCGAGCAGTGTCTGCGGCACGGTGAGGCCGAGCGCCTTCGCGGTCTTGAGGTTGATGATCAACTCGTACTTGGTCGGCGCCTGCACCGCGAGGTCCGCCGGTTTCTCCCCCTTGAGGATGCGATCGACGTAGCCCGCCGCGCGCCGGTATTGATCGTTCAGATCAGGACCGTAGGAGATCAGTCCGCCGCTGGCGACGAAGAAGCGGTTGATGTACACCGCGGGCAGGCGATGCCGGGCCGCGAGCGCGATGATCAATCCGCGATGAAGTGTCGCCAACGGATTTGCCGTCACGATCAGGCCGCCATTGGGCTCCGCCGCGAAATTCGTGACGGCGCGCTCGATCTCACCGGGATCACGCGCGTTGATCGGCCTCAATTCCACTCCGAACGACGGCGCCACGGATTGGATGGCACCAAATTGGCCCATCCCGGCGGCTGTAGCGGGATCCCGAAGCACAGCCACCCGCTTGGGCGTCTTCATCCAAGCCACCGGCTTCATACTTCTGAACCCAGACGCGGATTAGCTGGCGCGAAAGGTCATGCCGCTTGGCGAGTGCGTACAGGGTTTCCCCGGCAACGAACTCCTGCGCGACCTGCCGCTTGAACTCGATACTGTGGGAACGCTGTCTGGCCATGGCTTTCGTCCTTCGAAAGCCCAGCTCACCCTGTCAAATCACGAACCTCAACCTGTCCGGCCCTAGGGACGCACTCCAGCAATCGGACACGGACCAACCGTGTCCTTCGTTCTTATTGGAACTATATCTTCGGCCTGCCCGTTCTTTGTGGGTGACTGTGAGCTGGAATACGTTCAGTTCTCACAACACCGATCGGGGCCCTATGGAAGAAAAAGCAAAACCGGCCCCCAAGGCTCTATTCGGGGTCGCCGGCTTCGATGACATTTTGTCTGGCGGTCTCGCTCGCAACCGCCTCTACCTGCTTGAAGGCGCCCCCGGCTCCGGGAAAACGACGCTCGCTCTGCAATTCCTGCTGGAAGGCGCGACCAGGGGTGAAAAAGGCCTCTACATCACTCTTTCGGAGACCGAGCAGGAGTTGCGGGAGGCTGCGGCATCTCATGGCTGGTCAATCCCAGACAAGATCGAAATTTTCGAACTGGTTCCGCCGGAAAACCTGCTGGATGAAAAACAACAGCAAAGCCTGCTGTACTCGTCGGACCTTGAGCTGGGTGAAACGACAAACCGCATTTTCCAATCCATGGATCGGTTCAAGCCGGCGCGCGTAGTACTCGACAGTCTGTCGGAGATTGCTTGCTTGCGCAGAGTTCGCTGCGCTATCGGCGCCAAATCCTGGCACTGAAACACTATTTTGCGCAGCGCGACGTGACGGTGCTTCTACTCGACGACATGACCGCCGAAGTTTTGGACAAGACCGTCCATAGCGTCGCGCACGGTGTTGCGCGGCTGGAAGAGCTGACCCCCGATTACGGCGCGGAGCGGCGGCGACTGCGAGTGTTGAAATATCGCGGCCAAGCTTTTCGTGGCGGCTATCACGATTTCACCATTCAAACTGGCGGCGTGCAGGTTTACCCGCGCCTGGTGGCCTCCGAATATCGTGTGCGAAGCAAGTCCTCCGTGCTGAGTACGGGTAATGCCGAGTTGGACAAACTGATGGGCGGCGGCGTCGATAGCGGTTCCAGCACGTTGATTATTGGCCCTGCTGGAACCGGCAAATCGCTTCTGGTGCTCCAGTTTGTATCGGCGGCAGTCAAGCGCGGCGAACACGCAGCGCTTTTTGTTTTTGACGAAGAACTGGGATTGCTTTTTTTCCGATCAAAAGCGATGGGCATCGATCTGGAGTTCATGCGCGACAGCGGCAAGCTCCACATTGTCCAAGTCGACGCCGCCGAAATATCGCCCGGTGAGTTTGCCCACAAAGTCCGCAAGGCAGTCGAAAATGACAATATTCGAACGGTCGTCATCGACAGCCTGAATGGATATCAAAACTCAATGCCGCAGGAGCAGTATCTCATCCTGCACATGCACGAGTTGTTGCAGTACTTGAACCGCGTTGGCGCGGCGACGTTTCTCACGGTTGCCCAGCACGGCATGGTCGGCGATATGAAATCGCCGGTGGACGTCACGTATCTTGCCGACACGGTTGTTTTGCTTCGCTACTTCGAAGCATTCGGACAAGTGCGGCGGGCGATTTCGATGCTCAAAAAACGTACCGGATCGCACGAAAATACGATCCGCGAATTCACAATCGGCCGCAACGGTATCAGCGTCGGGCCCGTCCTCGAAAAATTCCAGGGCGTCCTGCGTGGTGTGCCTGAATACGTCGGCGCTAGCGCACCGAAAATGGATGAGAAGAACGTTTGAACATTCAATTCGATACGATTTCCGAGCGCGCGGCTATCCTCGCACCGCAAGGGCGCGACGCGCTGGTCGCCGCCGATATCTTGCGTGAAGGCGGTCTCACCGCCGAGATATGTAGTGACCTACGCAGTTTATCAGAAAAGATTGCCGCCGGCTCAGGTGTCGCGGTGCTGACCGATGACGCCATCCGAAATGCAGACATCAGAATTCTTGCGGAGTGGGTTAAATCGCAACCTCCTTGGTCGGATTTTCCATTTGTTGTGTTGACCGAGCGCGGCGGGGGGCTGGAGCGAAATCCTGTCGCAGTGAGACAAACGGGCGTACTCGGCAACGTAGTGTTTTTGGAACGGCCTTTTCACCCGACAACTTTGCTTAGTATCGTACGTACAGCATTGCGCGGCCGGCAAAGGCAATACGAGGCGCGGGCACGTCTTGAAGCTCTGCATGAAAGCGAAGCTCACGCCAGGCACGCAGAGGCGAGCGTGCGCGAGTTGAACGAAACCTTGGAAGCGCATGTCCAGGAACGGACGGGAGAATTGGCAGCGGCCAACCGGCAACTTGTCGCCCAAATCGAGGAACGGGAAAAGGTCGAGTCAACGTTGCGTCAGATGCAGAGATTGGAAGCGATTGGTCAGCTTACGTCCGGCATCGCACACGACTTCAATAACCTACTCACGGTGGTGCTCGGAAACATTGGATTTCTGGAAAAAAACAATTCCAATGTTGGCGATGCAAAGTTGCAGCAGCGGCTTTCTCACATGCGGCTGGCGACTGAGCGCGGCGCCAAGCTCACGTCCCAGTTGCTTGCCTTTTCGCGCCGCCAGCGGCTGGAGCCGAAGCCGTTCGACGTTAATGAAGCGCTGGAAAACATGAGCAATCTGCTGCAAAGCACGTTGGGCGGCGGTATCAGCATCAACACCATATTCCGACCGGAAATTTGGCACGCTCTTGCCGATCCAAGTCAAATCGAGTTGGTGGTTCTCAATCTCGTAATCAATGCTCGCGATGCCATGGATGATCGCGGCAATGTCACTATTGAAACAGCGAACGCAAAAGTTGGTCCTCCCGAAAGACCGGAAGAGCCTTCAGCCGGTGATTACGTCATGATTTCGGTCACCGACACAGGATCGGGAATGACAAAAGAAGTTCTGACAAAAGCCTTCGAGCCATTTTTTACAACCAAAGAAATCGGCAAGGGCTCCGGCTTGGGATTGAGCCAAGTCCTCGGCTTTGCAAAGCAGTCCGGCGGGGGAATGCGGATCGAAACCCGCGTCGGAGAAGGCACATCGGTAAAAGTCTATTTGCCCCGGGCCGCGGAGAGTTCAGATTCGGAAGCGTCGGTCGTGACCGTTAACGTCACTCAGAGTAAACGTAAGGGGGCAACAATTCTGCTTGTGGATGACGACAGCGCGGTACGCGATGTCACAGCTTCGATCTTGGAAGATCTTGGTTATGTCGTGTTGAAGCTAGGCAGCGGTGGTGCTGTCCTCGATCTCCTTGATCGGCAATCCAACATCGATCTGGTATTGCTCGATTTCGCGATGCCAGGCATGAGTGGCGTGGAGGTCGCGCGCCAAGTCCACTTGAAATATCCGACGATCCCGATTTTGTTTGTAACGGGATATGCTGACAAATTCGCATTTCGAGACGTCGGCGAGGAAAGGATCATCAAAAAGCCATTTGTTGGCGAAGAGCTCGCCGAAAAGGTCAACGCTGCGCTTGTCAAAGGTATTCCACGCCGTGGCGGAAAGGTCGTCGTGCCGCTTAGGCGTTGACAATTCTTGGATCTGATGTCCGCAGCGCTCACGAGCACACCAATGCGCCGCATCCGCTCAGGCTGCTGCGCGCGTGCGGCGAGCGGCTATGCCGCTGCCGCGCCACCGATCAGCGTGATGAACTCGCGTCGTTTCATTCGATCACCTCATCGGCGCGACCGAGCATCGTCAATGGCACGTTGACGCCGAGCGACTTCGCAGTCTTGAGATTAATTGTCAGCTCAAACTTGGTCGGCTGTTCAACTGGCAGGTCTGCCGCCTTTGCACCCTTGAATATCTTGTCTACGTAGGTGGCCGTTCGCCGCCACAGGTCGACTTGGTTCGGACCGTAAGCCATCAGCGCGCCGGCATCCGCCATACTCTTGAATTCGCCCATCACAGGAATTTTTCGCTGAACGGAAAACTCAGCAATGGCGGCACGGCGCGACTGGATCATCGGATCCTCCATCGTGACGATGGCTTGAGCCGCCCCCTGCTCGGCAGCACGCAACGCCGCCGCAATGTCGTCCGCGCTCTTAACGGGCGTGGATTGCAACACGATCTCCAGCTTTGGAGCTGCCGGCTGCATCTCCGCCCATTGCATGCGATGGCCGGCAGCATCGGGATTCCAAAGCACTGCAGCGCGGGTCAGACCAGGTAGCATTTCCTTGATCAACTCCAGACGTTTCGCGCTCTGCTCAGTCGCGACAAGCGTGAACCCGGTGATATTACCGCCCGGACGGGCGAGGCTCGCGACATAACCTCCGCCCAATGCGTCGCCAACCGCCGCCATCACAATGGGGATCGCACTGGTTGCCTTGCGCGCCGCATCGACGGGCTGCGCCGCGTTTGTGACGATGACGTCGACCTTGGCCTGGACAAGCTCAGCAGCCAGCGCCGGCAGCCTCTCCGGCTTGGCATCGGCATAGCGGAACTCGAAAACGAAATTGCGTCTTCCACCCAGCCGAGATCGGCCAGTCCCTGGCGGAACGCAGCAAGCCGGGCTGCCAACCGGGATCGCTAGCAGCCAGTCCCTGAAGCAGGCCGACTTTCCTCACCCTTGCCGCCTGCTGCGCACGACCGGCGAGTGGCCACGCAGCGGCCGCACCACCTAGAATGCCGAGAAATTTTCGTCGCCGCATGTCCCCCCCCGGCCTTAGGAGACAGCATCGTGGCCTCAAATGAGTGCGTTGATAGGGGCTGGGATGGCTTCCAAATGCCCATGTCCGCTGGGTCATTAGGCAACATGGCCGCGCTTTTTGACCACGTCCGCTTTACCCCCGATAGCCGACATCGCACGGCGCCGCTGGCACGTCCAAAAAAAAGCCAATAGGCGACGTCATTCGATCACCTCGTCGGCGCGCAACAGAATTGACTGCGGGATGGTGAGGCCGAGCGCCTTGGCCGTCGTCAGATTGACGATGAGATCAAACTTGGTCGGCTGCTCGACCGGGAGGTCGCCAGGCTTCGTCCCGCGCAGAATCTTATCGACATAGTCACCGGCGCGGCGGAACAGGTCCGCGTTGTTCGCTCCATAGGACATGAGGCCGCCCGCTCCGAGATAGTCGCGGAAAGGGTGCATGGTCGGCAGCCGCGCGCCGAGCGCCAAGGTGTTGATGCGCGCGTGGTTGGCGTTGACCAGGGGATCGGGCACACATAGAGCGCCTGCACGCCGCTCTTAAGCGTCCCGAACGCGGGTACGATGTCCTCGGCGCGCCGGATTTCGAGCGCGTCGACGTCGACGCCAAGCTTGCGGGTTGCTGCCTGGGCTTCGGCGATTTCCAGCGTGGCGTTTGCGCTGCCGACATTGACGATGATCGCCAACCGCATGTGCGGCTATCGGCCATGCGACCGAAGCGCCGCCAAGAAGGGTGATGAACTCCCGCCGCCGCATGTCCAACCCAGGCTAAGGACAAGGCATCCTATGGACGATCTAGCACGACGGAGGCCGGGGAGCACCTCGCGCAGGAGTTCGATCCGCTGGCGGCCGACCCGGTTGGGAGCGGTTTGATCGCGAGTCCGCGCGGCCGGGCGGCAACGTTACCGGCCTGTCGATTTTGTCTAGCGATCTTGCCGGCAAGCGCTGAAAGCGGGCATCCGATCCGCGCGTTTATGGGTCGACGCCCTAGCTCGCGATCTGGATGCCCAGCGTCGCCAGCGCGCGCTCGCACATGCGGTCGGCGTTGCGCTCGCCGGTCTTGGCGATTGCGATGATCTTCTTGGCGATGATGTCCTGCACGATGTTGGGCTGGCCCTTGTCGTGCAACGCGCGGCGCGCCTGGTCGAACGCGCGGCCCATGGCTTCGAGATGGTCCGGCTCGAACGCGGCGCCGTCCAGGAACGGAATGATGGTGGCGGACATGGTCCGTCGGAGCCTTAAGGGGGCGGTTGCGCAACCGGCCTCTCACCGCCGGCTCCCCCGCTACGTGGCCGGCGGCATGCCTAGCGTGCCCTTGCTTGCGGCGGCTGTCGAGTGTCAAAGATAAATCCGACCCGGCTTCCCTCGAATTTTTGTCGAAAGGGCGGGTCATTTCTCATTTTTGTGTCACCATACGGCCAAGTGATTCGCGAGGGACTGATGGCGGAATTGCGCGGCTGTCGCGCCTGTTTGGTGGAACTGCAGGAAATCGCGCTCTCGGACGGCGGCACGGTGCTGTTCTGCGCGACCTGCGACACCATGGCGGACGAGCGCCACCACGCCGGTGGCGCGCGCCCCTGGCCGGCCGGCATGACGCGTAAGCCCTTGAAATTGGTGATCGACCGGCCCAAGACGCCGCCCAGGATAAAATTCCGGATTCCAGGAAGAAAGTCCTTGACAGCGTAACGCTGCCTCGGTAGGTTTCAGGCACGTTCCGAAGTTGCGCCCGCCAGCCGGGCGCTTTTCATTTTCAGAGACAGCGATGAGCCCGAACCCTCCACCGCCCGAAACGGTGGCGCTGGTGCGCCGCCTTTATGCTGAAGGCTGGACCAACAAGGCGATCATGGCGGCGACCGGCATCACATCGGTCTGGCAGCTCTATCGTTGCCTCGACGGCCTCTATCCCGACGGCTCCGAGATGCCGCTACCGCTGCCCAAGGTGCCGCGCCGGCGCAAAATGCTGGGCCGGCAGGCGAACAAAAAAATGCTGGTGGAGCGGCTGTGGCGCAATGCCGAACAGCAGGTCCAGCAGATCGAGGCGCGCATGAAGGACGGCGGATTTGCGCAGAATGATTCCGAGCGTGACGCCCGCGCACTCGCCGTGGTGGTGCGGACACTGCGCGAATTGTCGTCGCTCACCGACGGCAAGAAGGAAACCGCCAGCAAGAAGCCCGAAGCGACGCATGACGACGAATTCTCTCCCCACCGACATCGACGAAATACGTCGCGAGCTTGCGCGCCGCATTAACGCGTTTGTCGACGAACGCACTGGTCACGGAGTTCCTGGCGCAACGGAGGAATGAACGCCTTCTCGGCCGCTTCTTCGGCGACTGGGCGCCGTTTGCGCTGCCGCATCAGGAGCCGCCGCAACTCGCGGCGAACGGCGAGCCCTGGATCACCTGGCTGCTGATGGGCGGCCGCGGTGCCGGCAAAACCTTCGCCGGCGCGCAATGGGTGCGACGCATGGCGGAAGCCGGCGTCTTCCCGATCGCGCTGGTCGGCGAAACCGAGCACGAAGTGCGCGAAGTGATGATCGAGGGCGTGTCCGGCGTGTTGCGCATGTATGCGCGGCACCTGCGGCCCACTTGGATTCCGTCGCGCCGCCGGCTGGAATGGTCGAGCGGTGTCTACGCCCAGGCGTTCTCCGCGGAAGATCCCGAGAGCCTGCGCGGCCCGCAGTTCGCCGCCGCGTGGTGCGACGAACTGGCGAAGTGGAAGGGCGCGCAGGATGCATTCGACATGCTGCAGTTCGCGCTGCGGCTCGGCGAGCGGCCGCGCCAGGTGATCACCACCACGCCGCGGCCGATCGCGCTGCTCAAGCGGCTCATCAAGGACGACAAGACCGCGGTGACGCGCGCGCCGACCATCGCCAACGCGCGGCATCTGGCGCCGGCGTTCTTCGATGCGGTGATTTCGCGCTATCATGGCACGCGGCTCGGCCGCCAGGAGCTCGACGGCGAGATCATCGAGGAGCGCGCCGACGCGCTGTGGTCGCGAGCGTTGATCGAGAGCTGCCGCGTCGGCGAGGCGCCGCCGCTGCATCGTATCGTGGTCGCGGTCGATCCGCCGGCCTCGTCCACCAAGGGCGCCGACGCCTGCGGCCTGGTCGCCGCCGGACTTGCCGAGGATGGCTTTATATATGTCATCGCCGACGAGACCGCGTCCGGCCTGACGCCGGCCGGCTGGGCGCGCCGCGCCATCGCGTTGTGGCGGCGCCTGCAGGCCGACGCGCTGGTGGTCGAGGTCAACCAGGGCGGCGACATGGTGCGCGCGGTGATCGGCGAGGCCGATGCCGACGTGCCGGTGCACTCGGTGCGCGCCAACAAGGGCAAGTGGCTGCGCGCCGAGCCGGTCGCCGCGCTCTACGAGCAGGGCAGGGTGAAGCTCGCCGGCGCGTTCCCGGCGCTGGAAGATGAAATGTGCGACTTCGGTTTGGATGGGCTGTCGTCGGGACGTTCGCCGGACCGGCTCGACGCGATGGTTTGGGCGGTGACGGCGCTGAGTTTTGGGGCGCGGGGCGAGCCGCGGGTGAGGGCATTGTGAATAAGCTGCCGAACGCAATTACGGCAAATCCTGGAACAATTGTGACGAAATTTAGATTTCAGCATTTGATCGCACCGGAATCTCGTGTTTCCGCAAGGGCTTGGTCGAGGCTCCCGAATCATGGGAAATTTCCGGTTTCGCGCCTGGCGGGGGTGCGACACTGTTGCCCAAAAGCCGCGCCCTAAAAATGGATTCGTGTTCCCTGTCGAAAAGACGATCAGCCGGCTGATTTTGCCATCGCAGTGGTGTTAATTTGCGGACAACAACAAACACGCAGGAGGTCTGAATATGCGTAAGTTTACCTTGTCATTGCTGGCCGTCGCGGCGGTGTTCGCCGCCGGCACGGCCAACGCTGCGGATCTGCCGCGCAAGGCTCCGCCAATGGTTGTGCCTGCTCCAGTGTTCACCTGGACCGGCTTCTACCTCGGCATCAACGGCGGCTACGGCTGGGCCAGTACGAAAAACGGTTTCACCGAGTTCGACGATGCCAGCGGCGGAGTGTTCGGCGTACAGGGTGGCTTCAACTATCAGTTTGTCGGCTCGCCGATCGTGATCGGCATTGAAGCCGACTACCAGGGCGCCAACATCAAAGCCGACGGCACCTTCTTCAATGCATTGAACCTGCTGGGGACCCCCACGAACGTCGAACTGGAGCGGTTCGGCACCGTCCGCGGCCGCCTCGGCTTCGCCTGGGATCGCTTCCTGATCTACGGCACCGGCGGCTGGGCCTGGGGTGCGGAAACCGAAATATCACTCGGCTTTCCCTTCTTCGTTTCCGGCCACCAACAGCTTTCGGGATGGGCCGCGGGCGCCGGCATCGAATGGGCATTCGCACCGAACTGGAGCGCCAAGATCGAGTACCTTCACCTCGATCTCAAGAGGGAGGGCTTCTTTGGACCGGATGTCGCGGTCTGCTTGGCGGGCTGCTCGTCCGGTTTGAATGTCGACATCATCCGCGGCGGCGTGAACTTCCGCTTCGGCCCGTGGCTGGCGGGGTCGGGGCCAGGGCCCTACTAATCGATCGGGATCAACACCGCATCAGCGAATTGAAAAGCCTCCGCAAGGAGGCTTTTCTTTTTTTGCGACTTGGTCAGGGTTTCGTAACCACGACCACCCGAGGCCCCAGCGCGGTCCAACGCACTGACGGCGCGTTGTTGTCCCGGTGCTGGCCGCCGACGCCGGCCGCAAACCATGCGGCGGCTGCGCCGAGCAGCGCGGCGGCCCCGGCCATGAACGCCAGGATCACTGTGCTGCGCCGTGCGCGCGCGATGTTGTCCTTCGCTCTCGCGATGGCGGTATCGACACGACGTTCTGCGTCCGGTTGGCCAAGCCCGGTGCGCGCTGCCACCAGGCGGGTCAGATACGCGCGGTCCTCCGCGTTCACGCCGGCGTGGCTCGATGCGGTCAGCAGAATGCGGGCCGCCTCCGCGCGGGTATAGGCAACGTCGGCATCACCCTGGCGGCGTTCACCGCGCAACAACCGGTCGAGATCAAACGCGATGATGTTCTCGCCTGCCACCGAGGTCGCGGGACCGATCGGTCCCGCGGACGGCGCGGCCAGCCGGGTTGCGGCCGAGGCGGCGAACACCAACAGCGTCGCCGTCAGCAGCGTCGCCAGCGACCAGACCAGCAGGCCGTGCACGCCGTCACGGAATTCGATCTCGTCGGCGCTGGCCGGCGCGAGTCTGCTGCGCAGGCGGCCCGCCACATAGCCGCCAAGACCGTAGGCGGCGAGCGCAACCAGGACGAGATAAAGTCCCGACAGGATCCAGAGCGCGATGGACGCATCGCGCCAGGTCGGCGCGGTCGAACTCACCGCCAGTCCGATCGCACCCGCAAAGGTGTGTAGGACGGAAGCGAGAGCCGCTGCCGCCAGCGCTCCGGCGAACACCGGTCCCCATTGCACGTAAGGAAGCACCAGCGGCGGGGGCGGTGCGGCGGTGCGGTCAATGATGTCGGTCATTACGGCCTCCGCCTAGCGCAGGCCGAACAGCGACAGGATGGCCATGATCACAACGATGAGGCCTATCAGATAGATGATGCCATGCATGGGACGTCTCCTCTGGACGGCTTGATTGCCGCTCTGCCCCGGTGAACCGGCCGCGAGGCTTGAAGGTTCCAGCGGCATTGCCAGGAAAGGCCGGCGACGCGCCAGCGATGAGTAAAACAGCGTTGCGAGCGTGAGGACAATGCCCGTTGCGGTGAGCGCGAGCGCAATGAGAGCCAACGCGCTTTCGGCGACGCACGCTTGTGGGGGCGAACCATGTCGACGGAGGTCCACGTATTCTTTCGCGGCAAAGTGCCAACGACGGCTGCCTTGGCGCGCGCGCTGCGCGAGCTTGGATTTTCCTTCACGATCCGGGACGCGAAAGCCTCGCTCGCCAAGCCGTTAGCCCTAGTTGCTTGCCGCGGGCGGATTGAAGGAACCGCATGCGCGTTCCCGCGTTCTCTCCCCAAACCATAACCAGATGGGAGCGAACCGATGCCGATCATTCTGTGGTTGCTGGGCGTGCCGCTCAGCATTGTGATCCTGCTGCTGCTGCTCGGCGTAGTCTGACGCTGCGCAGCAACTCTGCTCGGAAAAACGCCCGCCCGCTTGGCGGGCGTTTTCATGCGCGCTCGCCGCTGCGGCCAGGTACGCCGCTGTCCGGCGCGCCGCGCCGTACCAGCTGGGATCAAAATCCACGCTGCGGCGTTAACCGGCATGCGTGCAATTCTGATTGCGGTATTGCTGCTGTGTTTTGCAGTCGATGCGGCAGACGCCCGCAAGCGAAGGCATCACCGTTATTATAACCACGGCGTGGTGGTGGTTCCTTACGATGCGCGCGGCGCGTTCGATCGCCGCCTGGGGGCCGACCCGCGCGCTTTGCGAGGGATGCCGAGAGCCGTCCGCGGCGGGGCACTGACGCTGGCCGATGTGGTGCCGTCCGGCTGGCAGCTTCAGCCGCCCGATCCCAACTGGACCGGCAAGCGATTCATCTCTCCCGACGGCAGCGCATGGTTTGCGGCCTATTCGATTGCCGCCGACGGCAAGGCGATCTCGGAGCACATGAAGACCATCGCCTTCGTCGACGGTGAGACGATCACCCACCTGCAGGGCGAGCGGACCTGGGTGGCGGTTTCAGGCTTCAAGGACAGCCGCATCTTCTATCGCAAGGCCATGCTCGCCTGTGCCGGCAAGACCTGGCGCAACATCGCATTTGAATATCCGGCCGAGCTGAAGGGGCGCATGGATCAGTTCGTCATCCTGGCCGGACAGATTCTGGTCGCCAGCCAGGCCGATTGCGAGGAAACGGTTTCGGCGGGCGCAGCGCGCCCGTAGTTCACGCGAGACGCTGGGATATTCGACCTCGAGCGAATTGCCGATTTGCTGGTCATCTACGGAACGCGCGCGCTCGGCGCCATCGTTGTCGGCCTGATCGGATGGTGGCTTGCATGGCTTGCCGAGCGGGCCGCGCGCAGAGCCCTCTTGACGCGCATGGATCCGTTGGTCGCCGGCTTTCTGGCGAATCTCGCGCGATATGCCGCGCTGATCCTCACCTTCCTGGTGATCATTCAGCTGATCGGCATCCAGGCGACCAGTCTGGTCGCGGTGCTCGGTGCGGCGTCGCTCGCCATCGGCCTCGCACTGCAAGGCACGCTTACGAACATGGCCGGCGGCGTCATGCTGCTGATCTTTCGGCCGTTCCAGACCGGCGACGAGATCGAGGTTGAAGGCAAGCGCGGCAAGGTCATGGCGCTCAATCTGTTCATCACCGAACTTGCCGGCGAGAACAACGCGCAAATTCTCATGCCGAATAGCAAGGTGTGGGGCTCGCCGCTGACGAATTTTTCGAGTTATTCCCGCGGGGCGGCGGACGGGTGAAGCCGGGGTCGGACGATCAAATCCGCCAAGGACCTGCTGGATCGTGACGGGAGATGCACAAGAAGTGACGAGCCCATTCCCCGAGACCTCGGCGAGCTACGCTGCTCACTTGCGCGAAAACTTGCAGCGCTTGTCGCTGGAGATGCAGGCTCGCTACCTGGACAGTCTGATGACGACGAGCGTGGAGCGCTCGACAGCTACTGGGAGGTTTTTGCGCACGGCCATCAGCAGGCGCCGCGGTGGGATTGGACCACCTGGCTGCTGCTCGGCGGCCGCGGCGCCGGCAAAACCTGCGCCGGCGCGCAATGGGTGCGACGCATGGCGGAAGCCGGCGTCTTGCCCGATCGCGCTGGTCGGCGAAACCGAGCACGATGTGCGCGAGGTGATGATCGAGGGCGTGTCCGGCGTGTTGCGCATGCATGCGCGGCAACAGCGGCCGACTTGGATTTCGTCGCGTCGTCGGCTGGAATGGAAGAGCGGTGTCTATGCGCAAGCGTTCTCGGCGGAAGATCCGGAGAGCCTGCGCGGCCCGCAGTTCGCCGCTGCGTGGTGCGACGAACTGGCGAAGTGGAAGCGCGCGCAGGATGCATTCGACATGCTGCAGTTCGCGCTGCGGCTCGGCGAGCGGCCGCGCCAGGTGATCACCACCACGCCGCGGCTGATCGCGCTGATCAAGCGGCTGATCAAGGACGACAAGACCGCGGTGACGCGCGCGCCGACCATCGCCAACGCGCGGCATCTGGCGCCGGCGTTCTTCGATGCGGTGATCGCGCGCTATCACGGCACGCGGCTCGGCCGCCAGGAGCTCGACGGCGAGATCATCGAGGAGCGCGCCGACGCGCTGTGGTCGCGAGCGTTGATCGAGAGCTGCCGCGTCGGCGCGGCGCCGCCGCTGCATCGTATCGTGGTCGCGGTCGATCCGCCGGCCTCGTCCACGAAGGGCGCCGACGCCTGCGGCCTGGTCGCCGCCGGCCTTGCCGAGGATGGCTTGATCTATGTGATCGCGGACGAGACCGCGTCCGGCCTGACGCCGGCCGGCTGGGCGCGCCGCGCCATCGCGTTGTGGCGGCGCCTGCAGGCCGACGCGCTGGTGGTCGAGGTCAACCAGGGCGGCGACATGGTGCGCGCGGTGATCGGCGAGGCCGATGCCGACGTGCCGGTGCACTCGGTGCGCGCCAACAAGGGCAAGTGGCTGCGCGCCGAGCCGGTCGCCGCGCTCTACGAGCAGGGCAGGGTGAAGCTCGCCGGCGCGTTCCCGGCGCTGGAAGATGAAATGTGCGACTTCGGTTTGGATGGGCTGTCGTCGGGACGTTCGCCGGACCGGCTCGACGCGATGGTTTGGGCGGTGACGGCGCTGAGTTTTGGGGCGCGGGGTGAGCCGCGGGTGAGGGCATTGTGAATAAGCTGCCGAACGCAATTACGGCAAATCCTGGAACAATTGTGACGAAATTTGGATTTCAGCATTTGATCGCACCGGAATCTCGTGTTTCAGCAAGGGCTTGGTCGAGGCTCCCGAATCATGGGAAATTTCCGGTTTCGCGCCTGGCGGGGGTGCGACACTGTTGCCCAAAAGCCGCGCCCTAAAAATGGATTCGTGTTCCCTGTCGAAAAGACGATTAGCCGGCTGATTTTGCCATCGCAGTGGTGTTAATTTGCGGACAACAACAAACACGCAGGAGGTCTGAATATGCGTAAGTTTACCTTGTCATTACTGGCCGTCGCGGCGGTGTTCGCCGCCGGCACGGCCAACGCTGCGGATCTGCCGCGCAAGGCTCCGCCAATGGTTGTGCCTGCTCCAGTGTTCACCTGGACCGGCTTCTACCTCGGCATCAACGGCGGCTACGGCTGGGCCAGTACGAAAAACGGTTTCACCGAGTTCGACGACGCCAGCGGCGGAGTTTTCGGCGTACAGGGTGGCTTCAACTATCAGTTTGTCGGCTCGCCGATCGTGATCGGCATTGAAGCCGACTACCAGGGCGCCAACATCAAAGCCGACGGCACCTTCTTCAATGAATTGAACCTGCTGGGGACCCCCACGAACGTCGAACTGGAGCGGTTCGGCACCGTCCGCGGCCGCCTCGGCTTCGCCTGGGATCGCTTCCTGATCTACGGCACCGGCGGCTGGGCCTGGGGTGCGGAAACCGAAATATCACTCGGCTTTCCCTTCTTCGTTTCCGGCCACCAACAGCTTTCGGGATGGGCCGCGGGCGCCGGCATCGAATGGGCATTCGCACCGAACTGGAGCGCCAAGATCGAGTACCTTCACCTCGATCTCAAGAGGGAGGGCTTCTTTGGACCGGAGGTCGCGGTCTGCTTGGCGGGCTGCTCGTCCGGTTTGAATGTCGACATCATCCGCGGCGGCGTGAACTTCCGCTTCGGCCCGTGGCTGGCGGGGTCGGGGCCAGGGCCCTACTAATCGATCGGGATCAACACCGCATCAGCGAATTGAAAAGCCTCCGCAAGGAGGCTTTTCTTTTTTTGCGACTTGGTCAGGGTTTCGTAACCACGACCACCCGAGGCCCCAGCGACGGTCCAACGCACTGACGGCGCGTTATTGTCCCGGTGCTGGCCGCCGACGCCGGCCGCAAACCATGCGGCGGCTGCGCCGAGCAGCGCGGCGGCCCCGGCCATGAACGCCAGGATCACTGTGCTGCGCCGTGCGCGCGCGATGTTGTCCTTCGCTCTCGCGATGGCGGTATCGACACGACGTTCTGCGTCCGGTTGGCCAAGCCCGGTGCGCGCTGCCACCAGGCGGGTCAGATACGCGCGGTCCTCCGCGTTCACGCCGGCGTGGCTCGATGCGGTCAGCAGAATGCGGGCCGCCTCCGCGCGGGTATAGGCAACGTCGGCATCACCCTGGCGGCGTTCACCACGCAACAACCGGTCGAGATCAAACGCGATGATGTTCTCGCCTGCCACCGAGGTCGCGGGACCGATCGGTCCCGCGGACGGCGCGGCCAGCCGGGTTGCGGCCGAGGCGGCGAACACCAACAGCGTCGCCGTCAGCAGCGTCGCCAGCGACCAGACCAGCAGGCCGTGCACGCCGTCACGGAATTCGATCTCGTCGGCGCTGGCCGGCGCGAGTTTGCTGCGCAGGCGGCCCGCCACATAGCCGCCAAGACCGTAGGCGGCGAGCGCAACCAGGACGAGATAAAGTCCCGATAGGATCCAGAGCGCGATGGATGCATCGCGCCAGGTCGGCGCGGTCGAACTCACCGCCAGTCCGATCGCACCCGCAAAGGTGTGTAGGACGGAAGCGAGAGCCGCTGCCGCCAGCGCTCCGGCGAACACCGGTCCCCATTGCACGTAAGGAAGCACCAGCGGCGGGGGCGGTGCGGCGGTGCGGTCAATGATGTCGGTCATTACGGCCTCCGCCTAGCGCAGGCCGAACAGCGACAGGATGGCCATGATCACAACGATGAGGCCTATCAGATAGATGATGCCATGCATGGGACGTCTCCTCTGGACGGCTTGATTGCCGCTCCGCCCCGGTGAACCGGCCGCGAGGCTTGAAGGTTCCAGCGGCATTGCCAGGAGAGGCCGGCGGCGCGCCAGCGATGAGTCAAAACAGCGTTGCGAGCGTGAGGACAATGCCCGTTGCGGTGAGCGCGAGCGCAATGAGAGCCGACGCGCTTTCGGCGACGCACGCTTGTGGGGGCGAACCATGTCGACGGAGGTCCACGTATTCTTTCGCGGCAAAGTGCCAACCACGGCTGCCTTGGCGCGCGCGCTGCGCGAGCTTGGATTTTCCTTCACGATCCGGGACGCGAAAGCCTCGCTCGCCAAGCCGTTAGCCCTAGTTGCTTGCCGCGGGCGGATTGAAGGAACCGCATGCGCGTTCCCGCGTTCTCTCCCCAAACCATAACCAGATGGGAGCGAACCGATGCCGATCATTCTGTGGTTGCTGGGCGTGCCGCTCAGCATTGTGATCCTGCTGCTGCTGCTCGGCGTAGTCTGACGCTGCGCAGCAACTCTGCTCGGAAAAACGCCCGCCCGCTTGGCGGGCGTTTTCATGCGCGCTCGCCGCTGCGGCCAGGTACGACGCTGTCCGGCGCGCCGCGCCGTACCAGCTGGGATCAAAATCCACGCTGCGGCGTTAACCGGCATGCGTGCAATTCTGATTGCGGTATTGCTGCTGTGTTTTGCAGTCGATGCGGCAGACGCCCGCAAGCGAAGGCATCACCGTTATTATAACCACGGCGTGGTGGTGGTTCCTTACGATGCGCGCGGCGCGTTCGATCGCCGCCTGGGGGCCGACCCGCGCGCTTTGCGAGGGATGCCGAGAGCCGTCCGCGGCGGGGCACTGACGCTGGCCGATGTGGTGCCGTCCGGCTGGCAGCTTCAGCCGCCCGATCCCAACTGGACCGGCAAGCGATTCATCTCTCCCGACGGCAGCGCATGGTTTGCGGCCTATTCGATTGCCGCCGACGGCAAGGCGATCTCGGAGCACATGAAGACCATCGCCTTCGTCGACGGTGAGACGATCACCCACCTGCAGGGCGAGCGGACCTGGGTGGCGGTTTCAGGCTTCAAGGACAGCCGCATCTTCTATCGCAAGGCCATGCTCGCCTGTGCCGGCAAGACCTGGCGCAACATCGCATTTGAATATCCGGCCGAGCTGAAGGGGCGCATGGATCAGTTCGTCATCCTGGCCGGACAGATTCTGGTCGCCAGCCAGGCCGATTGCGAGGAAACGGTTTCGGCGGGCGCAGCGCGCCCGTAGTTCACGCGAGACGCTGGGATATTCGACCTCGAGCGAATTGCCGATTTGCTGGTCATCTACGGAACGCGCGCGCTCGGCGCCATCGTTGTCGGCCTGATCGGATGGTGGCTTGCATGGCTTGCCGAGCGGGCCGCGCGCAGAGCCCTCTTGACGCGCATGGATCCGTTGGTCGCCGGCTTTCTGGCGAATCTCGCGCGATATGCCGCGCTGATCCTCACCTTCCTGGTGATCATTCAGCTGATCGGCATCCAGGCGACCAGTCTGGTCGCGGTGCTCGGTGCGGCGTCGCTCGCCATCGGCCTCGCACTGCAAGGCACGCTTACGAACATGGCCGGCGGCGTCATGCTGCTGATCTTTCGGCCGTTCCAGACCGGCGACGAGATCGAGGTTGAAGGCAAGCGCGGCAAGGTCATGGCGCTCAATCTGTTCATCACCGAACTTGCCGGCGAGAACAACGCGCAAATTCTCATGCCGAATAGCAAGGTGTGGGGCTCGCCGCTGACGAATTTTTCGAGTTATTCCCGCGGGGCGGCGGACCGGGTGAAGCCGGGGTCGGACGATCAAATCCGCCAAGGACCTGCTGGATCGTGACGGGAGATGCACAAGAAGTACGGCGAGAGTGTTCACAGCATCGAGCACGTCAAGTTCCAGGAGCAGGAGGTCCTGCGGCGGCAAAAGGAACTGGACAACGCCAGGGAGCGCTGCCGCTCGGGCAAGGCCTGACAATCGCCGACCAGAAATTCAGCCAAACCGGGAGGGTGACACACCCTCCCGGTTTTCATTTGACGCGAGGCCGGCGACGGCCCGCCCGGAGCGCATCCTTATGTTCGCAGATTTTCTCAATCGTCTCGGCCGGCGCGAAACCAAGGCCTCGCGCACCGCGCATCTGGTCGCGCTGGAAACCGGTGGCCGGGCGCGCTGGACGCCGCGCGATTACGCGGCGCTCGCCCGCGAGGGCTTCATCGGCAACGCGATCGTGCACCGCGCGGTGAAGCTTGTCGCCGAGAGCGCGGCGTCGGTGACCTATCTCGCCTACGAGGGCGACGCCGCACGCGAGCCGCATCCGCTCACCGCGCTGCTCGCGCGGCCCAATCCGCGCCAGCAGGGCGCGGCGCTCCTGGAGTCGCTTTGCGCGCATCTCCTGCTCGCCGGCAACGCCTACGTCGAGGCGGTCATCCTGGACGGCCAAGGAACGCAACAGGTGCGCGAGCTCTACGCGCTGCGGCCCGACCGCATGCGCGTGGTGCCCGGCCCGGACGGCTGGCCGGAGGCTTACGAGTACGCGGTCGCGGGGCGCACGCTGCGCTTCGAACAGAGCGCGCCGCAGTCCGGCTCGTTCGTGCCGCCGATCCTGCATCTCGCGCAATTCCATCCGCTCGACGATCACTATGGCCTGTCCTCGATCGAGCCGGCCGCGATCGCGATCGACACCCACAACGCCGCGGCGAAGTGGAACAAGGCGCTGCTCGACAACGCGGCGCGGCCCTGCGGCGCGCTGGTCTATGCGCCAGGCGAGGGGGCGATGCTCTCCAGCAACCAGTTCGAGCGCCTAAAGCGCGCGCTGGGGGAGGAATACCAGGGCGCGGTCAACGCCGGGCGGCCGCTCTTGCTCGAAGGCGGGCTCGACTGGAAGCCGATGTCGCTGTCGCCCAAAGACATGGATTTCCTCGAGGCGAAGCACACCGCGGCGCGCGAGATCGCGCTGGCGTTCGGCGTGCCGCCGATGCTGCTCGGCATTCCGGGCGACAACACCTACGCGAACTACCAGGAGGCGAACCGGGTATTCTGGCGCGGCACCGTGCTGCCGCTCGCTTCGCGGATCGGCGCGTCGCTCGCGCAATGGCTCGCGCCCGCGTTCGGCGCGGTGCGGCTCGCGGTCGACACCGACGAACTGCCGGCGCTCGCCGCCGACCAGGCCGCCAAGTGGAAGCAGGTCACCGACGCGCCGTTCCTCACCGTCAACGAGAAGCGGGCGATGACCGGGTTCGGGCCGATCGAGGGCGGCGACCGGCTCGGCTAGCCGGGGCGCTGGTCTGGGCCAGCTCTGCCCGCGCGCTCCGCCTGGATCGGCGGGCACGGCACCGAGCCATAGGAACAGAACACGCAGCAGTCGCCGGCCTTCGGCCGCAGCTCGAGGCCGCAACCGGTACACGCGTAGACGATCCGGCAGGCGTCGGCCGCCGTGCGCTCCGCCTTGGCGGTGCCGCACGCGGGACAAGTGACGACGGATTGATCGATCACGATACGTCCGCCTTCGGGCAATTCATCGGCCCGATTCTAACACGCATCATGCCGGCGCGCGGGTCACGTTGCCGATAGCGCGACAACCCCGTTTGAGAAGACCCGTGGCGGGCGGGCGTTGGTGCGCGGCCGTTCGACGATGACCTGGTAGATATCACTGCGCATCGTGGCCGCTTTGCTCGCCAAGCGCCGCAAGGATAGCGCGCGCCGCGCACGGAAAAAGGCCATGTCCGATCTGATCCGCACCTTCAGCGAGCGCGGCGACCTCGCGCATCTGGCGCTGTTTCTCTGGGCCGCCTGCGCCTCGGCCTATGCGCTGTTCGCGCTGCGCGAGCTCGCCGCCTCGGCGCGGCGGTTCGACGACTTTGTGCGCGAGCTGGCGCGCTTCAACGACACGTTCGGCCATCCCGGCGAGAAGTGAGGGTCACGCTGCCGCGCGATGTCGCCAATCACGGGGACTTGCAACCTGCTGACGACGGCAATGGCGTCAAGATCAATCGGTCTTTTTGTGACGCGGGTCACAGCACCGGACCAGCGAACTGCGAGATGGTCAAACTGTGCATCGTGTTGGATCGGCAAAATCTCGGTGCCGCCAGCCCAACCAATGCCGCAATTGCCTCGCCGGCTCGCGATGAGGGGCGATCGATGGAATCACCTGCGGTGCGGTACTTTCTCGCGCTGTGCGAGGAGAAGCATTTCGGTGCGGCAGCCAAGCGCTGTGGCATTTCGCAGCCAACCCTCACCAATGCCATCCGACGGCTTGAAGACCTTGCCGGGGCTCCGCTGTTCATGCGCGGGCCGCCGGCTCAGCTCACGCCATTGGCGTTGGCGATAAAGCCCTACTTTGAGCAGATTGCACAGGCGGCCGAGCATGCCCGTGACGAGATCGCCAAGGCGCGAAAGGCGGAATGCGGAAATGATGGACGCTGAACAGCGGCGCCTGCGTTCACCCCATCTCTATTTGTTCGGCAACCTCTGGACGGCAATTTTGCTGTATGCGGCGGTGAGCGCCCTGTTGCGGTGAGGCTCAGGCCCCAGCACTCGGCGCAGCAAAGCGATCGGCCGACGCCGCCAGAACCCCGCCCGAAGGCTCTGGCGAGTGCGTCAGCGCATCAGCCGCCCCAGTAAGGCTGAACCTTGTAGTACTGATAGACACGCGCATCGTTCTCGCGGGTCCAGTTCCAGTCGTTCTCGGACTTGTAGCGCGGCGCCCTGTCGAGCAGATCTCGGGTCAGGCCGACCCGGTAGCCGCCGAGATTGGTGTCGTATTTCAGCATCGGCCAGGGCACCGGATAGTAGTCTTCGCCCATGCCGAGGAAACCGCCGAAGCTCATGACGGCGTAGGCGACCTTTCCGGTGATCTTGTCGATCATGACCCGGTCGATTTCGCCGATCTTCAATTCATCGGCGCCGTAGACGTTGGTGCCTTCGACCTTGTCGCTGCCGATCAGCGATCCGGTCTCGCGCTCTCCGACTAGAGCCATTGCAAAATCCCTTCCATGTTTGGACCGGCGGATGCGCGGTCCTCATGAGAAGAAGAAGCGCGAATGGATGCTTCCGTTCCGGGACGGAATGGCTGTGTCATTCGACACATCTCGAACCAGAAACCCCGTCCTGAGAGAGAACAGGGTTTCGGTGCAGGAAGGAGACGGACACCACGGCAACCGCCAGCCGCTGCAAACGTTCCGCATTCACCAGCGTGCACGGAACAAAGCTGTCGCTTGGACTGTTCATGAGCATCACGTCCTTCCAAAACTGGAGAACAACGATGACGCGAATGCATCTCACTCTGCTCGCCGGCTTGCTCATGGCCGGCTCCGCTGTCCCGGCGCTGGCGCAGCAGGCACCGGCGCCCGCTCCGGCGCAGCGCACGGAAACCACCACGACCGTCACCAAGGCGATGACCGGCCAGTGGCGTGCCTCCAAGCTTGTCGGCCTCAACGTCTACAACAACGCCAACGAGAAGATCGGCGACATCAGCGAGATCCTGCTCGACCCGTCGGGCAAGGCCGCGGGATTTGTGATCGGTGTCGGCGGCTTCCTGGGCATGGGCCAGCATGACGTGCTGGTGCCGCCGGATCAGCTGAAGTTCGTCAACGAGCCGGTGCGGACCTCGACCTCGACCAGCACCACGACGACGACCACCGGAGCGGGCACGGCCACGACCACCACCCGCCCAGCGCGCGCTGCCAACGAGAAGTGGTATCCCGACCACGCCGTGATGAACGCCACCAAGGATCAGCTCAAGGCGATGCCGGCGTTCAAGTACAACTGACCTCGATCTCGCGAATCCCGCGCAGGAAAGTCCCGGCACCGCCGGGACTTTCTTTTTGTTGGTGCGCCGCAACGGTTTTTCCCTCAGCCGCCAAACAAATCAGGAGACCACCATGGACAATCTGCATCACGTGATTCGCAGCATCAAAGGGGAGACCAAGCCGCGCCGCGATCATCTCTCGGTGTTCCGCGACTTCATCAGGGAGCTCGACCGCATCGGCAGGCGGCAGGGCAAGTCCGGCCGCAAGGGCAGCGGCGAGAAGGGAACCCGGCGCAGTTAGCGGCGAAAGCGCGGGAACTACCACTCTGACCTGTTGGTTGGATTCCGTGAGCCGCTAGCGCGGCGCACGAGGGACATCCAGCAGGAGTGGAACAGCATGCGACATATTCTTTTGACCTCCGTCGCCGCGACGGCCCTCATGGCCGCGCTTGCGACGGCCGGCGCGCAGCAGGCGCCACGCGATCGTGGCGATCAGCCTGCGGCCGAGCAGAATCAGCAGGCGCCGCGCGGGCGCAACGCCGAGCCGAGCCGCGAGCAACGCGGTTCCGGCAGTGTGCAGGAATGGCCTGGCACGCGCGCCGGCCAGGCGTTGGACCGGCAGGGCCGCGACCAGCAGCGGTCGACCACCGGCCAGTCGAACCAGCGTTCCGACGAGCCACGCAAGGACGAGTCTCGCAAGGACGAGCCGCGCAAGGAGATGCAGCGCGGTGAGACCCGCGATGACAGCCGCGGCCGCACCGACCGCGCGCAGAGCCCGCGCGACCGCGCTTCGGAGAGCCGCGACGCGGCGCCGTCCCGCGAGCGCAGCACCACCGGCCAATCGAGCGGCGAGCGATCGGCCGATCCGCCGCGCCGCGGCGACACGACACGCACCGACACGCAGCGTCGGGAGCTTCAGCGGCAGGACACGCGGCGTGACGACACCACGCGCAGCGAAACGCAACGCATCGACGCCACCCGTGATGGGCGCTCGGGCCGAAGCTCGATTTCGCTGTCCAACGAACAGCGCAGCCGCATCGGCGTCCGCTTCTCGGAGCGGATCGACCGCATGAACGTGCGGCCGCTGTCGCGCTCGCAGATCTCGGTGTCGATCGGCGCCACCGTGCCGCGCTCGGTGCGGCTGCACGCCGTGCCGCGCGATATCGTGGCGATCTACCCCGAGTTCCGCGGCCACCAGTTTGTCGTGGTCGAAGACGAGATCGTGATCGTCGAGCCGCGCAGCCAGCGGGTCGTCACCGTGCTGCCGATGGGCGGCGAGGCGCGTGCCCAGGCGCGCACCACGGTGCGCGAGACCACCGGCAGCGCCGGTGCCGCGACCCGATCGCGCATCCGGCTCAGCCAAGAGGACCGCGAGGTGATCCGCACCATGGTGATGCGCGAGCCGTCATGCCGGCTCGAGCAGCGGCTCGACTTCTTCCTGTTCGTGCCGATCCCGCGGACCGTGCAGGTCTGCGAGCTGCCGTCGCAGCTTGTCTCCGAGGTGCCGGCGGTGCGTCCGTATCGCTACGTGGTGCGCGGCGACGACGTCGTGCTGGTCGATCCGGAAGACGAGAACCGCGTGGTGGAAGTGATCGACTGAGGAGCGGGGTGAATTGACAACTATCGCCCGCCTGGTGCGGGCGATAGTTTTTTGCGGCGCGGCAAGACAGCAGCGACGAATGTCGCGCCGGGGCGCGGCACAAACGCCATGCGCCCGGCGGTTGCAATCGCGCTAGGAGAGCCGCGCCAACAGCACGCTGAGCGCCAGCACTGCGGCCAGGCCGGCAACATAGAGCAGCGGCGCGGCCGACCGGAATTTGTCGGGCTTTGTGAGCCACGATGCCTCGGGCAGATTGGGGTAGGGGTTCATCACGCAACTCCACTCGCACCAAAGTGCATACGACGGCGGGGCACCAACGGCGGGGAACACGGCAGGGTTCCGATAGCCTCGCGCCATGCGCCAATTTGGCGCGAGGCGAGCGTCGCCGCCCTCGATGGTGCAAGCGTGTCTGGTTAATGGGATGTTTGCTGCGGCCGCCCTCGACCGCCATGCGCGGGCGTCGGCAGACCGCGAGCGCAGAGAACGCGGCGTCGCCGGCGCCGGGTTGTCTGAACCGGCGGTGCTGGACCAAGCGTCGCCGGTCATGGGGCCGTCGTCAGTCGCGCTCCCACGCCTGAAAGCCCAGGTGAGGACCCAGGTGAGGGCAGAGGACGGCCGAAAGCGTCGGCGCAGCGGCTCGGGTCCCGCTCGCCAAGCTGAACCGACTGCAGCGCCGACTGGGTGAGCTTCGCCACGTCGCGCTCGCCCTGCCGCGCCGCGCGGACAATGCCGCGCATCACCGCAGTCTTGGTCGCTTCGATGTCGCGCTGGCCTGTCGGCAGGCAATCAAGCGCGGCTTCGAATGCGCGCGCCAGGATATCGAGATCGCCGGGCCCATATGGCATTTCACGATTCCCCATACTGGGTACTCCTTTAACCGCCGAGCTGGAGCGTCGTTCCGCCGCCGGCGCGCCATACGTTCCGGCCCAGCAGCACGGGTTCTGTCCGCAAGCGCTGATAGCGCCGCGGCGTGCTGTTTCATGGTGAAGCAGCGGCGGCTGCGTCATAAGACGTATCCGTGCCGGTAGCGCGATGCGGGCTGCGCAACCTCGCGCGCGAACCGTGCGCACGGTAGGGCGACATCAACATCCAACAGCGGAAGACGAATAGTGACGCCGCGCAGGAACTTACCGCCCCTCGTCGAGTTCACGCTGCAGCAACTCGAAAAGGAATCCCATGAGCGACATGCAATCCCAATTTGGTTCGAACCGCACACAACCCGCTGGCACATCCGGCGGCTCCGGCTACGGCTCCGGGGCTCTCAAGGACAAGGTCGCCGACGCCTTGGATCGCGGCAGGTCCGGCGTGGCCGAGTCCGCCCAAGCGGCGGGCGATAGCTTGCAGCAGGACGTCGCCAAACTGCGCGAAGATATGGCCGCCATCCAGCAGACCCTCGCCAAATTTGCCTCGGAGGCGAAGGGCGAGGCGATAAAGACCGCCAAGAATGTCGGATCGGCCGTCGCTTCGCAGGCCGGCGACGCCGCGAGCCAGGTTGGCGAGGTCGCCGCTGAATATGCCGCGGCCGCCACTCAGCAGGTCAAGACGTTCGCGTCTGAGATGGAAAACATGGCGCGCAAGAATCCGCTTGGAACGATCGGAGCAACCCTGCTGGTCGGCGTTGTGATCGGAATGATGTCGCGAGGCCGCGCGTGATGCTCTCCACGGCGCTGCGGCTTTTCGGAACGGACCTCAGCCGTCAGTTCGAACGGCTGAGGTTTGCGCTTGAGGACTTCAAGGACCGGACCGCGGACGACCTGAAGCAGAAAGCGATCGGCGCCGGCGTCACCATTGGACTGGCGTTTGCGGGCATGCTGTTCGCGCTGCTGACGGTGTTCGCCGGCTTGGCCGCGCTCTACCTTTACGTCGATTATGAGCGTGGACCCCTTGTCGCGCTGGGCGCGGTGGCGATGATCACCGCCGCGTTGGCAATTCTGTTGTTTGCGCTCGCTGCGCTGCGCGGAAGAAGAGATGCTCCGGTCCCCCTGCGGCCAATGCCCGCACCACAGGTTTCGGTGACGCAGAATCTCACCGACCGGACGGCGGCGGTTGCCAACGAGGCGTTGGACTCCACGGCGGACATGCTGCGGAGAAGCTCGCGGGAAACGATTCTGGCCGCGATGGGCGCAGCGATCATCGCCGGTGTCGTGATCGGCCGTCGTCGCTTTCGACCGTGACTTTGACGAGTTGGTGTGCGACAACCCATGGGCCCGCAACCGAAGCCGTGGTCGCGCCCAGCAATCCGATAGTCGGCAGCCTCGCCGGCTGCTGCGCGTATGTGTTCAACGGTAACGTTGCGACCGAATGTCCGCTTTATGCCGGCTCACCGGTCGATGAACAAGGCGTTAAATCGCTCAGCGGGGGTTGCGAATTGCAAGTTCTTACTTGGCCGTTCGTTTAGCTGACGCGCTATCTTGCAGATGAGTTTGCGAGTATAGCGACAAGTCGATTCTTTGGAAACTACTCTCTCAGAAGGCATTGGTGTTCTCATTGGAACTCCGCTGCCACGGGCTTTGCGGTTCGCGGAAGTAAACTCGATGACGGTCGCTAACGTACATCGACGTTGATCGCAAGCTCCTTGCCGATACCAGTCAAGGACTTGTACAGCTCATCCGGTAGCCGCTTCGCCTGCTTGATGAGCGCAGAAACGACCGTCTGCGTATCCTTGTTAGTCACCTTCGCCAACGTCACGTAACGCGTATGGCGTTCGAGCAAAGTTGCGATGTAGCTGTTCTTAGATCCGGATCAGGAGGTCGCCTTCCAGTGACCAGGTACCGCCCGATCTTCAAGCGCTGCCGGCCGCTCCTGATTGCGACGATATCCTTGAATTGCCCCCGTATATCGCCATTCAGGCCAGCTCGCTTTGATCGACGAATAGTCCGCTTCGATCGAAGATGGCCAAGCAGCTCTTTCTTAAGCACGCCGCGGGCTTGAACAAATAAGCTGCGACAGATCCTCCGTGAGACACGCGATCAAACCATCGGCAGGATACGCGCGCTACAGCCAACCGGCGATCTGCTCCGGCGACCAATTCGATCGGAGCTTCCTCGCCACTGCTTTTGGTTGCCGCGGATTGTGCGCCAACTTACAACGTTTCGGACGACGAGCTCGGACCAAGCTTTCTCATCAGCCCGCGCCGCTCGGTATCGATCATAGACGCCATTCCGGCTGATTTCTCGGCTCACCGTCGAGGGCGAGTGACCCAGCAACCGGGCCATCGATCGCGCCGATCGATGCGCCGCAATGACCCTGGATATCTCTTCGCGCTCTGAGAGCGTCAATGCCAACCGCGAGCGACGCCGTGGCGCAGGGCGAATCAGACGTGCGGCGCCACTGGAAATAGATGGATCGATGATGGCTTACCAAATGCTCGCTCAATCGCTTTCAGCGACTTTCCCCGTTGCCAGCGATCCCATAACTCCGTTTTCTCTGCCGCACTGAAACCTCGACGATAGCTTTGACTGATCACCACACACTCCATCTTTTCCGTTTAAGATAAAGTGTTGCGTCGATCGGTTGAGACCACCGGGGTAAAGCGGAAGTGTCGTGCCCGGTCTGAGCTTTTCAGCTTCCGACCAAAAGCGGTTTTTCGAATCGTACGGCTAAGCGCTTCGGTCAGCTATTCGACGACCTCAAGTTTGACCTTTGCAAGACCCCCTCCAACCATTCCTAGCGTTGTGGCCGCGGAGTACGTGACGTCGACAATTCGTCCAGGAATGAACGGACCGCGGTCATTGACCCGAACTGTCACGGACTGCCCCGTGGCGACGTTCGTCACACGCAACCGGGTGCCGAATGGCAACGTACGATGAGCGGCGGTCAATTCGTTCGTATCGAACCTCTCGCCGTTCGCGGTCTTCGTTCCTGTTGTGTAGAAGCTGGCAATCCCATGCGACGCAATCCGTGTCTCGGCTGCACTTTTGTTCGACGCGAACGGGGTATGCTTTCTAGTGACGCTCAGATGCCTATTCGTCGCGAGTGATGTCTTTCGATTGTGTTCCAGCGGCGCCTTTCGATTGGCGGCAAGTAATCCGGTTTTCTGGGTCACAACGGAAGGCTGAGCGCAGGCCGCAAGTGAAGCCGCTCCCAGAACGACGGCAAACAGCTGAATGACGTTCCGAACACCGGCGGCCGAAACCAAAGGCGCGTTACGATGAGAACGGTTTGCTTTAACGTCGACGTACGAAGTTCCGGCACAGCTGATGGAAGGCATGTTGTACCCCCGACCTACCGAGATCCGACAGGCACTAAGGGCGGAACCCAATAGGGGCGGAACCATGGCCAGACGAAGCCATGGCACGGCGTCAATCGCGCAATTTCATTACAGTGTGATCATTGTGCCACAACTCGCCGATCAGCAGGCCGCGGTGCGATGTTACTTCTGGCCCAAAGCAGACGTGTCGTTGAACATCGAGAATGGTCACGCGAACTTTCGCGCGGTGCGGATCAGCTCTGCGAGCGACCGCATCCGGCATCGACTATTCTTCGTCGGTGACTGACACTTGCTTTGGTGTGTTCGCTCGGCATCGCGCCGCGTGGTGATGGCGGGCAGACCGTTCAGCTTCGGCGAGCCTAACGATTGAGCTGCAGTCCAACGATATCGGCCAGTGCCTGGATCACGGACTGCTGCTTGGCGCTGAGCGTCGCCACGAAAGGCGCAGCAGCCTGCTTGAATCGCTCAAGGCTCTTCGGCTCCAGCCTTGGACGATCACCGTGACGGCGATCCCATACAACTTCACGCAACGACGCTTCCACCTCTTGCCAGTACGGCTCCTGCTCCTTGGTCAGTTCGAGCCGACCCTTCATGCTTGCAATTTGCGCGTCGTTGAACACCGCGTCGGGAGGTTGCGGCGGGCGTGGCGGCGGACGCAGCCGCGGACGCAGTCGCTCGACCGCAGTCACCGCCGTGATGAACTCATCGGTCGACATCTGCGAAATTCCGGAGGGCCAGGGCAGCCGTTTCTTGTATTCGACGACCGGTGCAGACTCCCATCCTTCGGGGAAGCGGCTGGTGATGGTCTCGCTTGGCGTTTCGGTGCGATTTATCAGCCGATCCGTCACGATAACCGTCGCAAACACCACAATCACAATCACAACGCCGAACAGAGCAACCCTGATCATAGAGCCACGATACTTCGGCGATCATCCGATGGCATGTCCGCTTGAGGTCAAAAAGCAGACATTCCGAACCTGGTGCAATGTCCGTTATTGTGCGATACTGATAGCGGACAGCTTCAGGCAGCAGTTCTGGCAGGTTGCTGGGCGTGGAGGTCCTCATATTGCGCTGGGCTTAGATAGCCCAGGGCGGAGTGGAGTATGCGGGTGTTGTAAACCTCGTCGATGAAGCGTGGAAGATCGGCTGTAACGTCCTCGAAGGTTTCGTAATCCATCAGATACACGGCCTCGACCTTGAGGGTCTTCATAAAGCTCTCAGCCTTGGCGTTGTCGTAGGGATTGCCGCGCCGACCCATCGACCCTACGAGGCCGTGATCGCGCAAAACGGTGCGATAGGGTTCGGAAGCGTATTGCGAGCCACGGTCGGAATGATGCACGCAACCCCGTGCCGGATTGAGAGCGTTGATGGCGGCCTTGAGCGCAGCAACGACGAGGCGCGCATCGATCGATCGGCTGATGGCGTAACCAACGACCCGACGGGACCAGGCATCGAGGATCGCGGCCAAGTACACGTAGCCAGTCGCGATTGCGACGTAAGTGATGTCGGCCACCCAGAGCTGGTTGGGGCCGTCCGGCGTCATGTTGTTCGCGAGGTCAGGGAAGACCGGATAATTGTGATTGCTATCCGTCGTCGCGATGAAACGCCTGCGCCGCCTTGGATTTAGCGCGTGCTCGCGCATGAGACGGCGGATATTCTTAGCGTTGAAGACCATGCCAGGATGATTGATTTCCGCGTCAATACGCCGGTAGCCATAGGCTTCGAACTCGTCACAAATCGCTTTGATATCGGCAATGACAATAGCGTAGCTCGCCTGAACGTCTGGCGTGTCATAGAAGGTCGGCGGCTGATCCCCATTAGCCGGCATCCTTCTGCGATGGAGATGCTGTCGGGCCGGCAATGACGGATGTAGTCGCGCTTAGCGGCCGCGGTGCGTTTCTCAGCGCCCCCTTTAAAAACTCGATCTCCAGAGCCTGTCGACCAACCATCCGCTCCAACGGCGCAATGTTGGATTAGTATTTCTGCAATAGCTCGGCAGCCTGGGCGTCTTCATAGAAGCCACCGGCTTCATACTTCTGAAGCCAGACGCGGATTAGCTGGCGCGAAAGGTCATGACGCTTGGCGAGCGCGTACATGGTTTCGGCGGCAACGAACTTCTGCGCGACCTGCCGCTTGAACTCGATACTGTGGGAACGGTGTCTGGCCATGGCTTTCGTCCTTCTAAAGCTCAGCTCACCCTGTCAAGTCACGATACCTGAAGCTGTGCGGCCCTACGGGCGAATGACCCTTCGCGTCGCTGAATGAAATGAAAGGCGGCCCCCAAGGCTGAGCGACGAGCAATACCGCAGCTGATACGCGGGGCCGTCCGCCTGCGCTCTGCGCGGCTCGGGCGATCCGCAGCGATCAGCGCCCTGCACCCGCGTGACACGGCTCGCCGGCAAGAAAAGAGGCGAGATGCGCGCTGAGGTCGCGGGCGTCGTCGCCGGCGCCGTCGATCAGCGCGGACTTCCGGCGCCGCAGGAATTGCATTCCCATCAGATACAGGCCCGGGGAATCCGCCACGCCGCCGTCGTGCCGGATCAGGCCCTTGCGGTCCAGCACCGGCACGTCGAGCCACGAATAGTCCGGATGGTACCCGGTGGCCCAGATGATGGTGCGGATTTCGGCCGTGAGATTGATGCCGAGCGGCGGCGACGCCTCGACCCGCGTGGGCGGCAGGCGGTGCGGCGGCACGACGGAGCCGTCGAGTCCGTTGTCGCGCGCCCAGGCATCGATGAGATCCAGCAGCCTGGCCATCTTCAAATCGGACAGCGCGCACATGTTGCGCAGCGAGCCTGCGAATTGCGCCTTGCCGTCCTCGGTGATGCCGGCGAGACGCCCGGCGAGCCTGACGCCGATGTCGGTCAGGGCGTTGAGGTCGAGCGTCGACCGGTCGGGCGTGCCGGCGAGCTGCAACGACGGTACCCGGCGCGCCCGGGCGATGTCGTCGAGCGCGTCGTAGCGCTCGTCGAGCACGCCGGCGGCGTCCATCCACCACTCCAGGTCCCTGCCACGGTACATTCGGGGCGCACGAATGTGCTCGCCGACCGCCAGCGTCACCGGACGGCCCGAACGGTGGATTTCGTTGGCGATCTGGGTGCCGCTCGCCGACGCGCCCACCACCAGGACGCCGCCGTCGGCGATCTGGCCGGGGTTGCGATACTGCTGCGCCGTCAGCGTCGCGATCGAGCGCGGCACCCGCTCGGCGCAGCCCGGCGTGTCGGCGATGTTGCAGGCCCCTGACGCGATGACGAGCGTGCGGCATCGCCAGTCGCCCTGGTCGGTGCGAACGAGATACCCCGCCTCGGTGCGGCGCACCGACACGACATTGGTGTGGGTCTTGACCGCGGCCGCGATCGCCCTGGCGTAACCGTCGATGAACGCGACGACTTCCGGAACCGTCCGGTAGCCGTCGGGTTCGTCCCCGCTGTAGCCGTAGCCCGGCAGCCGGCTCTGCCAGTTCGGCGTCAGCAGCCGCAGCGAATCCCAGCGCTCGGTGCGCCACGAATGGGCAATCTCGCCGCGCTCCAGAACCACATGATCGATCGAGCGGTCGCTGAGGCAGCGGCTCATCGCCAAGCCGGCATGCCCGGCGCCGATGATGACTGTGGTGACGTTGCGAATTTAAATCGGTCCTTGATCTCGCGGTCCGCTGCGGCGCTAGTGTCCCGAACCCGAAGTTCGCATGATTGTGCGGCAAGCGTTCTTGCGAACTTCGGGTTCAAAGGGACACTAGAATCATAGCGTTGCTAGTGTCGCTTTGATTCGGAAGTTCGCTCCGGAGCAAGCTGAGGATTCGGGCGAACTTCCGAATTGCGACACTAGCTCAGGTCACTTCGACGGTTACGTCGGGTTGGTCACGATGTCATAGACCGCCGAGCGCTTCTGCGACTGGGCCACCAGCGCCTCGATGTCCTCGCGCTTCGCATCGGCATCGATCTTGTACTTGACCTTGATGCCGTTGAAGCCGTTGCGGACGTCGCCGTCGATGCCGAGGATGCCCTGGATATCCATGTCGCCTTCGATCGTCGCCGTGACCGACCGCAGCTGGATCTGCCGGTGCTGGGCCACCGCCGCGATGCCGGCGGTCAGGCAGCTCGCCAGGCCGACCAGGACATATTCGACGGGCGTCGCGCCCACGTCCTCCGAGGCGAAGACCTCAGGATGGTCGGCATCGAACTTGAAGGTCTTCTTGCGGCGCTGCTCCTCGCCCAGGCCGAAGAAGCCCTCGACCGTCGAGTGGCTGTGGGTGCCGTTCTTCCATTCACAGGCGGCGCGCCATTTGAATTTGGCGGCTTCCGGCGCCTTGGTCAGCGCATCGCGGCCGCAATCAGCGCGTCGACGTTGACGCCATTTTTTACCACGTCAGCCATGGCTATCTCCCTGGTGCCCATCGGGTCGTCAAAGACCCTGGACGTTATTGTATTGCGTTCGTCCCGATCAACAGGCCGGACGTCGCCTTTTTGGCACGAAGCGGACATTGCAGCCTGGTTGTAAAGAAAGCCGCCGTTGCTGATGGTCAGGACTCCAGCATCGACAATGCCAACGTTGGTGACGCCGGTGCGCACGTCGTAGATGGCTTGATGCTTGACGGTGGACGGCGACTTCCACTTCGGTTTCGGCAGCCAGCGACGAGGTGTATCCCGATACCGGCGACATCCCACCGCGACTTGACAGCCTATTGGGCGCACGGGACTCCGGTTGCACCCGTCTGCCGCACGGAATTTTGAAGTCTGTCGGCATCCGCCTCGCATCTGGCCCTGGGCGAAGCGCCGGGAGACTGCTATGATTTGCGGTCTGGTGCCCGAATACCCGTACCGCCGGCAAAGGGAGGTTCCCCCATGGCGCGCAACAAGCAGGCTTCGAAGGGAAAACATCGCGGGAAAGCGATACCGTTCTTGGGAGTAGCCGGCGCGTCGTTGGCGGTCGCCGGCAGCGCATCGGCGACGGCGCCGACCGCGAATAGGGTGCCACAAGATCAAATACCCCTTCCCGCGCTTTCTCTGTACGAGGAGGAACTCGCCGACATCAGTCTGGCGACCTTCTATGTCTTCGACCGGGAGATTGCTCCAGGAAGCCTGCTTGACGAGCGAGTAGCCCAGCGCCGTTGCGGCGGCTGCAGGGGCTGCGCGGGGGCGGGTCGCTGCGGTGGTGGAGCCCGCTGTGCGGTGGCTCGCTGCGGCGGTGGAGCCCGCTGCGCGGTGGCCCGCTGTGGGGGACGTTGCGCGGTAACCGGCTGTGCGGTGGCCCGATGCGGATGCGCCGTCGTCCGCCGATGCGCCTGCGCCGGCTGCGGCTGCACTTGTACGGGCTGCTCGGCGCCGTGCTGGTCGTGGACTGGTGCGGGGTGGATCTACGCCTGTTGACGAGAGCAATTCGGGCCGTGCCTTCTCGGTCGGGTTCGCCCCGGCCAGCAGCGCCCTGCTCACCTTCCTGCCCATATGGGCATGTGCGCGCACCTGCGCGGGGCGGCCGGCAACCGGGGCGCGCGTGCTGATCTCATGACAGGCGATCGCCGGAACAGCCGTGGGCTGCATGACAGCAAGGACGTGCCGCGGTTCGCCCCGAATTTCACCGTTTATCTGCTGCCGCCCGACGCGGTCTGCCTCTATTCCGAGGACCGCAAGTTCTTTCTGCACGGCGCGCTCTATTACGCGCTGGCATCCGCAATAGCGGAAGGCGGAAAGAGCTTTCGCGCGCTCGCGCAAGTCCTTGAGCGGCAGTTTCCCTCCGGTCAGGTCCGCGAAGCGCTGCGGCGGCTGGTCGACCGCCGCTATGTGGTGCCGGCAGCGCGCGATTCCACCGGCGTTGTGGCGGCCTATTGGGAAAGTCTCGGCATTCCACTGCACATCGCGCAGGACAATCTACGGAAGTGTCGCGTGCGCATTCAAACGCTTGACGTGGAGGGTGCAACGGAGCTTGCCGCCGCGCTCAAGGGGCTGGGCGTTCGCGTCGTGAAGCGTGCCTGCGACCTGACGGTCGTGCTGGTCGGCGATTATCTCGACCGGCGCCTGGCCGAAGCGAACCGGCAGCATCTCTCCGACCGTACGCCGTGGCTGTTGGTCCAGCCCGCCGGCATCTTTCCCCTTGTCGGTCCGGTGTTCAGCCCGCGCAACAGCGCCTGTTGGCGCTGTCTCGTCGATCGCATGCGACGCAATCGGGAAATCAAGGGGATGCTCGACCGCGAGCAGGTCCGCCGCATTGCGGTTTCGCCGCTCGCCCGGCACCCGCTCGGACACAGCGGCATTGAGATCGCAGCGGTCGAGATCGCGAAAGCGATCGCCAGCGGCTTTCGCACCGAGCTGCACGATCACATCATAAGCCTCGACCTCTTGGGCGCGACCATTGTGAAACACTACGTGACGGCCCGGCCGCAGTGCCCGAGCTGCGGCCGCAAGAAGCTGTTGAACCCGCGCCGCGCGCCGGTGCCGCTCGAGCTCGAGGCCGGCGGCAAGCTGGTCATGACCAGCGGAGGATACCGGACCGTCTCGCCGCGGGCCACGGTTGCGCGCTTCCGCCGCCACGTGAGCCCGCTCACCGGAGTGGTTTCGCTGCTCGAACGGATCGACGCCGATTTGCCGATGAACACCAATTTCCATGCGGCACACAATTTTTCCGCGCCCGCCCGCAGCGTCGACGAGCTCCGAGCGGGACTGAGCAGCGGCAGCTTCGGCAAGGGCAGCACCGCCGAGCAGGGCGAAGCGAGCGCGCTCATGGAGGCGATCGAGCGCTATTCCGGAATTTTCCAGGGCGACGAGATCAGGGCCACGCGCCGGTTCACGGATTTTCCCGCGGGGGAGGCCATTGCGCCGAACGACGTCATGCTGTTCAGCGACGCGCAGTATCGCCAGGCGTTGACCGCCGACCCGTTCGGGCCACGAACGGTGCCGGTGCCGCTCGATCGATCGGCCGAGATCGAATGGTCGCCGGTGTGGTCACTGCGCGACCGGCGGTTTAAACATCTACCGACCAGCCTCCTGTATTTCTTCCACGGGGGCGCCGGCCAGATCAACGCGGATTCCAACGGCTGCGCGGCCGGCAACACGCTTGCGGAGGCCATCGTGCAGGGCTTCCTTGAGCTGGTGGAGCGCGATACCTATGGAATCTGGTGGTACAATCGCCTGCGGCGGAGGCAAGTCGACCTCGACCGATTCGAAGACGCCTACATTCGCGATCTGCGGACTCTGCTTGCCGACACCGGACGCCGGCTTTGGGTGCTCGACGTCACCAACGATCTCGGGATTCCGAGCTTCGTGGCGATGGCGCACTGGATGAACGACGGCAAGGAAGACATCGAGTTCGGGTCCGGCGCGCATTACGATGCGCGCATTGCCATGTTGCGCGCGCTCACCGAGCTCAATCAATTCCTGTCGATCGGTCTCATGGGCGGCGCAAGCGGCGACAAGTCGAGCCTCGACGGCACCACGCCATTGCGCCTGAAGGACTATCCCTATTTGACGCCGAGCGACGATCCGCCGGTCCAACCCCGCTCCGACGCGAAGTTCAGCCGTCTCGACGCGAGCGAGCAGGTCGCCGCCTGCGTGCGCACCGCGAAGCAAAACGGCCTCGATTTCCTCGTCCTCGATCAGACGCGCCCCGACATCGAGGTCCCGGTGGCCCGGGTGATCGTTCCGGGGTTGCGGCACTTCTATCGCCGCTTCGCGCCCGGGCGGCTCTACGACGTTCCGGTGAAGCTCGGGTGGCGCGACCGGCCGCTGCCGGAAAGCGAGCTCAATCCAAATCACCCCCACACCTGAGGGGCATGCCCGGCTTGCGCGCGCGCGAACCACGGAGGGCAAGACGGGCTGCGCCAGCGGTTGTTTCCGCCCGGCTGGGCGCTCACGCCACTCTCGAAGTGCACCCGAGCGGAAAAATCAGCGCCGGCTTCGGCGGCTATTCGGTCGGCCTCGGCACGTTTAGCGCCGGCGCGGCGCGCGCCGCGCAAGAGCTGCGCACAGGTCTGCCGCTCGCCGCGTTTGCCGGCGGCCGGCGCGCCGTCGACCGGGAGACCGATCTGTTGGTCCGGCGGCTCGCCCGGCACGGGCTCGTGGAGTACCGCGTGGGGCGATGGCGCAACGGGGAGGACCAGGTTGTCATCGAGCCGCAGGTCGCCGATTACTGGCCGGCGACGACGCCGCTCGGCAATGGCGATGTCCTCGTCCTGTCGCGCTTTGCCTACCTGCGGCGGCGCGGCAGCGAGATGGTGCTGGAATCGCCGCGCGCCGGCGCGCTGTTCAGGATCTGCAATCCGGACGCCGCGGCCGCCATCGCCCGACTGTCCATACCTCAGCCAGTAAAACGGCTCCGCCGGCAGGATGGTTTTCCCGGGCTCGCGCTGCTCGCCCTGCTCGTGGATTGCCGGATCCTGTTCAAGGTCGGCGAAGTCGGCGACCGCGGCCTGCGGCCGGCCGAGGGCGACCACGACCTCGTTCTCTGGGATTTTCAAGATCTCCTGTTCCACGCGCGCAGCACGGAAGGCCGACACGCCAATCCGCTCGGCGGGCTTTACCCCTATGCGGGCGTCATGCCTTCGCCGCCGGCGATACGGCCGCGCTGGCCGGGAAAGAGAATCGATCTCCGCAAGGTTGCGCCCGCGCGCTCGCGGGCGGTCTTGCCGTTGGCGAAGCTGCTGCGGGACCGTCATTCAACCCGCAGCTTCGATGACGGAACACCGATCACGCTCGCCGAGCTGTCGCGGTTTCTCGACAGCACGGCGCGCGTAGTGTCGCGCTGGACCAGCCGGGTCGACCTCGGCGCCGCCGCTGCCTCGGTCGCCTATGCCGCGAGGCCCTATCCGTCGGCGGGCGCGAGCTACCCGCTCGAGCTCTATCTGGCGGCCGACAACTGCAACGGGCTGGCCCGCGGATTCTATCACTACGACGCTGGCGGCCATGCGCTGACGCCGATCGGCGTGCGCCCGCATGAGCTGGACGCGCTGCTGCGGGGAGCCGTGATCGCCATGGACGCGCCCGCCGCGCCGCAGATCCTAATCACCATTGCGGCGCGCTTCGGCCGCGTGTCGTGGAAGTACAGCTCGCTCGCCTATGCACTCATCCTGAAGGACGTCGGCGTGTTGACGCAGACGCTTTACCTGATGGCGACTGACATGGGGCTCGGCGGATGCGCGATTGGGAGCACCAACATCGATCTGTTCGCGCAGATGACGGGGATCGACTTCCACGTCGAAGGCCCGGTCGGCCAGTTCGCCCTCGGGCGCGGCGCGCGATCGGGGACTTCCGCCTGAGATACCCATCCTCACAAATTCCAACTCGTCATGGGACAAGGCCATGACGGAGGTGGGAGAGGCGGCAGTCTTGAGACTTGGTATGACCTGCCTTACCAGGACCAGCGCCGACCGCGCGGCTTGGACGGATCGCCCGATGCGACGCGCTCGAAATACCCGATCGGGTTGCGGCCGCGCAGTCCCTCCAGTGCGAACATCGCGCCCTGAGGGTCCGCACATTGAACGACCCAGCTGCCGCCCGGCACCTCGCGCGCGCCGCCAAGGATCTCTCCACCCGCAGCCGTCACCCGTTGCGCCGCGGCGTCGAGGTCGGTCACGTTGAAATAGTAGAGCCACAAGGGCGCCGGCGTCGCCGCCGGCTTGTTGCCTATGCCGCCGATGGTCTCCCCTCCGGCGGAGAACAGCTGATATGTGCCCATCTCGCTGCTGTCGGCGTCCGCACGTTGCCAGCCAAACAGCTCACTGTAGAAGGCCCACGCCTGCTCCCAGTCGGCGGCGAGCAGCTCGTGCCAGCCGACGCGGCCCGGCGCACCCGGCTCGGCAGGTTGCTCTTGACCGGGTTTGAGCCATTTGAGAAACGCGAGCCGCGCCGTTTGCGGGTCGGAGAAGATCGCAAAACGGCTGATGTCAGCAACGTCGGTCGGTGGGACGTGCACGACTCCGCACAGGCGCGCGACCCGATCGGCGGTCGCGTCCACGTCGTCGACCCGGACGTAGCCGATCCAGGTCGGCGTTGCGCCCGTTTTCCGCGCTCCCTCCACGAGCTCCATCGCCCCACCGGCCGGGACATTTCCGGCGATGAAGAACGTATAGGGCCGGCCGGGCACCGACGCGTCCCACGTGTCCCAGCCCATCACATTGGTGTAGAAGGCCTTGGCCGCCGACACGTCGGTCGTAATCAGCTCGTACCAGACGAAACGGCCACGCGAATCGATCATGCTGCGGCGCATCCGATCTGCGCATTATGCGTACACGCCCTTAAACGAGTCGCGTCAACAGCACGCTCAGCGTCAGCACTGCGAGCAGGCCCGCAACATAGAGCAGCGGCGCCGACGACCGGAATTTGTCGGTTTGGCCGAGCCACAATGCCTCGGGCAGGTTGGGGTAAGGGTGCATGGCGAACCTCCAAATCAGCGGACGGTGGACGTCTCGCTGCCCGACCAGATCACCGGCTTGCCGGCCTTGAGCACCGGGGCGCGCGCCTCGAGCTGCGCGCTCATGTGCGGCCCGGTCGGACTGGCGGCAACGCCGATGCAGATAACGACGAGCGCGGCGACCAGCGAAACGGCCACGATCTTCAGGTGGGTCAGCCGGTCGGCTGTACGCATGCTGGTGTTGTTCATGACGCATCTCCCGAAACGCTCCGGGGGTTATCTTTGTTCTCCCGCCGGATGTTCGAACCTTATGGACGTGCCGGCCAGCGCGATGTGATGGCGATCACAAAAAGGCGGATTGCCTGGCGCCGGCAGGCCGTCAAATTGGCGCTGGCGGAGGGTGGGCTGAGCGGGCCGGCAGCCGCGGACGCCGCCGTCGCGGGGCATTGGCAGGCGAGGGCGATCGGCGAGCCCGACAGCCGGGGAGCCCGGTCTAAGCTCAACCTCCGTCGAGCCGTAGCATGTGCCACAGCGCACGAAGCCTCGCCACAGCAAGGAACACACCACCGAATATGATGCCTCGCGCCCGGGTGCGCACAGTGTGTCGCTCCAGCCAAGGAAACCGTAGGCTGCTCGTTTGCGAAATTCAATCTGAAGAGGGAAGCCGCATCAGCGCCCATCAGGACGGCTTCGTCCATAGCTTCTCTTCGCCGTCGTCGACCTGCCAAAATTGATTGGCCTTGGCATCGCCGGGTTCGAAGAAATTGGCGTCGCTGGCGCAATATCGTTGGAAGGCGGCCATGCGTTAGAGGCGGACGGTGATGTGTTCGCGTTCGAGGGTCAATTCTCCTGGCTACGCTTTTCTTGATTGCTCCCGCGTGTTGGCCAGTCCATCGGCGGGCCGGGTTGCGGACTACCGAGACGAGGGCAGTTCGAGATAATGCCGATCATTTTTCCATCCGTACACCACATAGTCGAGTTGGGTTATGTCACCCTTCGCGGTGAAAGAGCGCGGCCCCAGAACGGTATTAAAGCTGCAACTCTTAAGCACGCCAGCCACAGTCCTGCCATCCACGCTCCCCGCCCCCGTGGCGGCCTGCGCCCAAACCTGGATCGCCGCGTAAGTGTAAAGTGTGTAGCCATCCGGGTCGATATTTTTGGCCCTAAACTTTGCAACAATCGGACCGGCGGCTGGCGCCCTGCGTGGGTCGGGACCAAAGGTGAAAAGAGTTCCCGCGGTTGCCGACCCAGCGATCAGAGGGAATTCCAAATCGGCCAGCGCGTCACCGGCCAACATTACAGCATTTACGCCCTGCGCGCGCATCTGTCGCAGGATCAGGCCGACTTCCTGATGGTAGCCGCCAATATAGACGACATCGATTTTGTTGCGCTTGAGCGTGGAGACGAGCGTGGTGAAGTCTTTGTCCTTCCTGTTGAAGGACTCATACAACCGTTCTGTAAGCCCCGCCTTGTTCATCGTATTCTTGGTTTCGTCGGCAAGACCTTTGCCGTAGGTCGTTTTGTCATGGAGAATTGCGACGTTGCGGCGCATGAAGTTGCGCGCGATATAATTACCTGCAATCACTCCCTGATGCTCATCACGACCAGACACACGGAATGTATTCCAAAGCCCACGTTCAGTGAAAAGCGGGTTGGTCGACGCCGGCGTGATCTGCAACGTGCCCGACTTGGCATAGACCTCGGAGGCTGGGATTGACGAAGACGAGCAATAGTGCCCGGCGACAAAGGGAAGTTTCATGCCAGCGAGCTTATCGGCGACAAAACGTGCCTGTGTCGGAACGCAGGCGTCGTCGCCGATTTCGAGCTTAAGCTGCCTGCCAAGCACACCGCCGGCTGCGTTGATGTCCGCGATCGCCTGTTCGGCGCCGTTTTTGAACTGGCGCCCGAACGCCGCCTCGCCGCCGGTCATTGGTCCCGCAAGACCAATGGTTATGTCCGTATGATCCTGGGGCGTCGGAGACGACGGTCTCATCTGCTCCTGTGGCGCCGGAGAAGGTCTCGCAGCGACATTCGGATACTGCAGCGCAGGGGATGGTGATGGCTCGACGGACTTTGGCGCCACGGGATCTGATTTAGCAGAAGTACTCGCTTGCCTCTTCAAATCTTCGATCCGTTCCCGCGCCAGCTCTGCATAGAACAAATCCTTGAAACGCGCGATGTACGCTTCGAATGACGAAATACTTTTTGTATCTCTGATGGCACTCCATGCCTCAGCGGCCTCGCTCAAGCGTGCGGAGGCGTTATCGTTGGGCTCTGTCACCCTCTGAGCGGCTTGATTGAAATAAAAGCGTCCAGTCAGGGCCGAACTGTCCCAAGGAATTTGCTTTTCCTGAGTTGCTTTCATGACATCATTTCGGACGGAGATCAGGATGCCGTTAAGGTCGTCGTTGGCCGACGATATCCGTGTGACCAGTGCCTCGGCGAATGGCGAGTTGCGTCCCAAACCGTCAAGCGCCACATTCCCCGGCTGGGTCGAGAAGCTGATCAGCGTGCCAACTCCTGATTCTGTTCTTGCAAGCCCGCGCCCGATTTCCAAAGATCGCGTGCCCATAGAGCGGGCTAAGTTGCGCGCTAACGGATTGTCCCGACAGGCATCAAGGAACAAGATGTTGGTGTTGGTCTGGCGCTCCATTACGCGATGGATCGTATCAACACGCACCATTTCAAATTCGAGTGCGTCCGCGGCTTCTGCTTTGGCGTCAATTGGCACGAGGTAGTTGTGGCCAGCGACCTGTAGGCCATGACCTGCATAGAAGAAGACGCCGGCCGAGGCTCCGTTTAAGGCCGTTACAAAGTCGCGAATCTTGCGATCAAAGTCGGCTTTGTTGAGATTGAACCCCTCCATTACATGGAATCCGTGCTTCTTGAGCGCGGCTCCAAGGTCGGCCGCATCATTGACGGGATTCTTGAGCGTCGGCGTGTGCTGATAAGCCGAGTTGCCGATCACAAGCGCCACGCGCTTCTGAGCATGCGCCAAAGGCACCGCTGCCAGGATCGAAAAGATCAAAACAGTCAGGCAGGCTCTGAAAAACCGCATCTCGCAACGGCTCCCCTACGCCTGCATAAGCATAGCAGATCTTGCAAATACCCAGAAGTCATTGCGGTATTGCGTTTTCCAGAAATCGCAATGGGGCTGCAATGGGCTAATGTCGCTGGTGCTCTACGGCTCGTTTGTTATCATCCAGACCGAGCGGCACCGTGACTACTTCCTCCCGGTCGCAGGTGCCGATCAGGAGGTGCACGCGTCACTCCGCGCAATGAATTATCCCCGTCGCCGCCTCCAGCCGCCGAAAGAGTTCTAGGACCAGGGCCGCACTTTTCGCGCGACCTCATGATCACGCGCCCTCGCGCATGATCCGACGCAGCGTTCGCTCGAAGCCGACCCGCTGGAGCGCCCGCGCCGCCTGCTCGCGGTCACGGCCGAGCGCGCGGCGGCATCCGCCACGGCAAACCGTGGTGTAGGCTCGAACCGTTGGCGAAGGGGCCCCAATGAACATCGTCTGGAAAGTCGTGATCACCGTTGTTGCCTTCTTCGCGGCGATCGGGATCGCATCGTTCGCGCTAGAACTTTTCATGGGCCGTTCCTATCCTGCCTGGACCGTCATCGCGGCGCTGGTGGCTGTGTCGCCGATCGTGGTCCTGCTTTGGCGCGATAGGTTCAACTGATCCTGCGGCGCGGCGCACGGCTCGCTCGCAGCCGATCTGGTTGAGCAGCCGCGCGGTGTGCTCGCGAGCCCGACCGAGCACGCGGCTGAAAGAAATCCGCGAGTCGCACGACCCTCGTATTTTGGCGGGTTACGCCTTCGGCTAACCCGCCCTACGACTTCATTTGCTCAAGGTGTCGGGGTCCTCGGGCCTCCTCGGATACGATAGCTGCTCCTGAGCCTATACAGGCGATATGAGGCGGCGGAAATTTCTGGCGGTGCTGGCTGGGGCGGCGACGGGGCCGCTGGCGGCGCGTGCGCAGCACCACCCAGAGCGGACATCAAGACGATCCGATCTGGCATAATGTCAATCCGCGATGCCCGCGCGGACTCGCCGCCGCTTGCGTTTGGGGCCTGAGGGCGATCATGCTGGCGCGTCACCCGCCTTAGCGGAAAGGCAACCCAGATGTATCGCCATATTCTCATTGCGACTGACGGATCCAAGCCTTCGGAACGTGCGCTGTCCGCCGGATTATCGCTCGCTAAGCACCTGGGCGCGGAGGTGTCGGTCATCGTTGTAGAAGCGCCTTTTGGCGAAACCTTTGACCTGCCCGAAGGCAACCAAGGTGAACAGATAAAACAGCATGCCGCGAGCGTGCTGCGTTCGGCCGCTAAAGCTGGCAAACAGAATGGCGTCGCTTGCGATTGCATCCAAGTGGAGCCCACAGAGGTTCATGACGCAATCATCGCGAACGCCCGAGAAAGAGGGTGCGATTTAATCGTGATGGGATCGCGAGGGACCAGCGGGCTTTCTTTGGAGCTCCTTGGCAGTGTCGCTCAGAAGGTTCTCACCATCTCTACTATTCCCGTCCTGGTGTATCGCTGATTGGAGCAAAGCGGCTCGAACTGTTGCAGGAATTGCCGCAGCGACGTGAGGCGACGCATGTCCGTTGTTGGCTGCGGGGTAAAGCGGACATAGCGGTGCTAGGCGGCTTGTGACCGCCGACGAGGTTATCGAATAACGTTGGTCGATGTCGGCTGATTGTGCAGGTTTTCGGACGCCGGCATGGGATGCCATCCACGCGCTCCGGCGACCGGCGTCCGAAAAGCGCCAAGGCAGGAAATCGCGGGAAGTGGGCACTGGCGGTGCCGCGGATGCTATGGGGATTTAGCCGCGGGTTTTGGGTTGATGAGGTTGGACAGGATCGGTTGCCGCGATCGGTTTTCTGCAAAGCCAGTGTGAGCACGTTGGGGTGAACGAGCGATCTGCGGGTAGAACGACCAGGTTGGTATTGCGACCGGGGCAATCGAGCGGATCAACGCGAACTTGGGCGCTGCTGGCTGAGAGCCAGCGGGAATTGCAGGTATCGTAGCTGTCGTTGATCGGCGGTGACGGCATCATGAGGTGTCGACCCTGATCGCCACCGAAGGTGGTGTGGGCCGGTGCTTCGGCTCGCAGCCGCGCTCGAAGGTCTCGATGATGATCATGCGGCCGCCGCAGCACGGGCATGGCTGCGACAGTACGCGAGGTTGGTCGATTGTTGCTTCGGGCGTGTCGGGTTGTTTTGGGCGAGACGGCACGGCGAGCAGCTCGCGAGCGTGCGCAATGTTCGCGGCTCGGTTGGTACTGGCGAGCAGCCCATAGTGTCGGATGCGATGGAAGCCTTTCGGCAGGACATGGATCAGGAAGCGCCGGATGAACTCGTCGGTCGCCAGCGTCATCGTCTTGTCCCGGGCGGCCCCCTCGATCCGATAGTCCTTGGACTTGAAGGTGACGCTGTTCTGGTCGGCGGACAGCAGCCGGCGATTGGAGATCGCGACGCGGTGGGTGTAGCGCGACAAATATCGCAACACTTGCTTGGGCCCGGCGAATGGCTCTTTGGCGTAGACCACCCAATCGATCTGGCGCAAAGGCGTTAGATAGGCATCGAACGCCGCCTTGTCGGCGAGCCGCACATGGTCGCCGAAGAATTGCAGACGGCCGGCGTCGTGCGCCGCGATCAGCATCTCCAGAAACAGCCGGCGGAACAGCGCCGAGAGAACCTCCACGGTCAGAAAATAGCGCGGTCGGCACGCGATCCACCTCGACCCATCCGGCGCCAGGCCGCCACCCGGCACGACCATATGGACATGCGGGTGGTGCGTTAGCGCGGAGCCCCAGGTGTGCAACACCGACATGAAGCCGATGCGAGCCCCGAGATGCTTGCGATCAGCTGCGATCGTGAGCGTGGTCTCGGCCGAGGCCTTGAACAGCAGGTGGTAGATCACCGCCTTGTTCTGATAGGCAATGTCGCGGATCGCGGCCGGCAATGTGTAGACCACATGAAAGTACGGCACCGGCAGCAGCTCGGCCTCGCGTTCGGCCAGCCACTCGCGTGCAGCAGCGCCCTGACACTTGGGGCAATGCCGGTTGCGGCAGCTATTGTAGGCAATGATGGTGTGAGTGCACTTCTCGTTCTCGCAGCGCGCGACATGGCCGCCGAGTGCCGCCGTGCGGCAGCGCTCGATGGCTGACATCACCTTCAAGTGGTCGAGGCTGACGTGACCGGCATTGGCTCTGCGCCACGCCGCCCCGTGGTCGCGGAAGATATCCGCGACCTCCAGCGCTGGACGGGACATGGCCGCGGGCTGTTACGCCGACGGCTGATCTTTCTCGCTCTTCCTGGGCTTCCTGCGTGGCTCGGACAACAGGTCGAGCGGGCTCTCGATGCTGGCGATCATGCCGGTGGCGACGCGGGCGTAGCGCGCCGTGGTGTCCAGTTTGTCGTGGCCCAGCAGCGCCTGGATGATTCTGATATCGGTGCCGCGTTCGAGCAGGTGGGTTGCAAAGCTGTGGCGCAGCGCGTGCAGCGTCACGCCTTTCCTGATACCGGCCGCGTCGGCCGCCTCATGAAACAGGCGGTTAAGTTGGCGGGTGGTCATCGGCCTGCCGGACCTAAGGCCGGGAAACAGCCAGCGCTCCTCCAAGGGCGTTCCGGCATCATGGCGCGATGGGCGGACTTGCCACCATTGGCGCAACAGATCGAGCGTCTCGGCCGACAGCATGACATTGCGATCCTTGCGGCCCTTGGACTGCTCGATGCGAATGATCTTCTGCGCGCTGTCGATATGCTTGACCTTAAGCCGGACTACCTCGCCCGCGCGCAATCCGCAGCCATAGCCGAGACTGAGCAGAATGCGGGCCTTGAGACTGCTGGCGACAGCCAACAGGCGCTTGGTCTCGTCCGGGCTCATCACCAGTGGAATCTTCTGCGGCTCGCGGAGGTGATAGATCTCGGCGGCCAAATCCAGTCGCCGCAGCGTCACGCGGAACAAGAACCGCAGCCCGGTCATGATGCGGTTGCGGGTGCAGATGCTCACGCCGGTCTCGGCCAAGTGCAGTTGGAAACGGCGGATATCCTCAAGGGTGGCCGTGTCAGGAGACCGCTTGAGAAACGCGGCGAACCGCTTGCAACTGCGGATATGACCTGTCTGCGTGCCCGCACAGAGCTTGCGCGCGTTCATGTCCTCGATCATGCGCTGGCGCAGCGGGCTGACAGTATCGGTACTCATAGGCAACTCCTGTCTGGGATGAGGTTGACGACACCTCGATCCTCAAGACAGGACGCCCAACCCGCTATTGGCCATCTCCACCCAGATTGCCGTGCAGATCGTCACGGGCCCCGCCTCAGCGGGCTATCGCGCAGCGATTTAGTGCTTTGGCCCCTAGCGGACATCGGCAGTGCCCGGCGGTTACGTTGGCCAGGGATAGGACTTGTGATCTCTCGCAACGAAATCATCGACGATCTGCAGCGGGAGTATTTTCCGCCAGAGTTTCGCAATTTTTTTTACGAGCGCAGCCGACGTCCAAACCGATAGCGGCTAAACCTGAATTGAACATCCGAATGGCGGGTTACGCCTTCGGCTAACCCGCCCTACGACTAATCCGCGTTAGTTTTGTTTACTCACGGGGCCGTTGGCCACTACTTTGATTGGGACCACCGGATGATGATGGGCTATTCGCTCGTGCTGGGTCGTCCTTCGTCGTTGGGAGAGGGAGAGTGGGTTCGTCCTTTCCCATTTGCCCGGAGGGCGTATTCATAGCACGGTTTGCGCGTTCCCGGACGCCCAACGGTTCCCTGGCGCGGTTCGGCAACGCGGCGCGCTTGCTCGTAAGAAGGCCCCGGTTCAGTGCAACCGGGGCCTCCGTCTAAGGGCCCTTGGATTGGGGGGCGGGCCCTTTCGACGTGGATCAACGCCACTCCCTGCGCTGAGTTTCCTCTCTGGCAATTGCCGACCCCAGCGCGGCCCGCTTAACATTGTCTCGTCGAGCGTCAGTGCGCTGCCGCTCGTCAAGTTACGAGCGCCCCTCGCCCCATCGAGAACCAGACGAGGGTAGAAACACTGTGGCAGCTTTGCCCTCGGGAGTGGAAAGCCACTCTTGTAGTTCGCGATCCGTCGCTGGTAGACGACCCGTGATCCCTTGAAACGCCTCGCGCTGAAGTTCGGTCTCGCTTTTCTGCGCCTTCTCTTTTTCGCTCATGCCCTCTCCCTCGGACGGACCTATTTGTTGCTGGTCTTGATCGATAATTTTGAAAACGCAATTTTGACGGCGGTAGGGCGCGCCAACTCGCCAGGACCGAAAGCTCCGTGTCAAAAGACATATTGAGGAGGTCGGTCAAAGGCGATGCCCAGATGAGCGAAGCGACATCCGGGCGATGGTTGAGTTGACCCCGGATTTCGCTGCGCTCATCCGGGCTACTTGCTACTTGCTAGGCGAACGGTCCCCGTATGCGTCGCGGGCCAGGCAAGCGTGACGTCGAAACAGTCAGCGCAAGCCGATCATTGCCGCCGCCGCGATACAGAGCATGGCGATTAAGGTGAAATGCTTCCAATACGTGCGCTTCTTCTTGTAGAGGCGACCGTTGGGTCCGACATACGTGGCCATTGATTGGTTTCCTTTCCGGAACAAGCTTCCCGATGACTAGTTGGTTCCGACCCGGGAAGTTTTATTGCAGCTTCCGCCGGATTTTCCTGCCAACCCGCAGCGGATCACGTAGTCGCCTAGGCGCCAGCTCCCGATTTGCCGGAGCGATAATCGAATATCGGGCATGCCCTATCCATCAGTGGTTCGCACCGGGCTCGCCTGCGTGCTGCCGTGACGGTTGGCGAACACCTTGGTGAACTCGGCGCCGAGCAGGAAGATCTGCACCGAGTAATAGACCCACAGCAGCAGCACGATCAGCGAGCCGGCGGCGCCGTAGGTCGAGGCGATGCCGCTGCTGCCGATGTACCAGCCAATCAGCGACTTGCCGGCGACGAACAGCAGCGCGGTGAGCGCAGCGCCCAGCAGCACGTCGCGCCATTGCAGGTGGCGGTCCGGCAGCAACTTGTAGATCGCGGCGAACAGCACGGCGAGCACGCCGAACGAGATCAGCGCGTTGATCGCCGCCACCACCCACTGGCCGAACGGCAACGCGCGGTCGAGCCGCTCGCCGAACGCGGTCAGCACCGCGCTGGCGGCGAGCGACACGATCAGCAGGAAGCCGAGCGTCGCCACCAGGCCGAGGCTCGCAAGCCGCGCACGCAGCAGCCGTGACAGCGTTGCCCCCTCGGGCTTTGCCTTCCAGATGGCGTTGAGCGCGGCCTGCATCTCGCCGAATGCGCCGGATGCCGTCGCGATCAGAGTGACGATACCGATCAGCGTCGCGAGCGTACCGGACGAGGTGTCGGCCGCATTGGCGACCGCCGTTTCGAGCAATTGCGCGGTGTCCCGACCCATCAGGCCGCTGAATTGCGTGGTGATCGCGCCTTGCGCGGCGTCTTGGCCGAACGCCAGCCCCGCGATGGCGACGACGATCAGCAGCAGCGGCGCGATCGAGGTGGCCGTGTAGAAGGCGATTGCCGCGCCCCGGCTGAGGGCTTCATCCTCGATGTACGAAAAGACCGTCTCTTTCAGGAAGTCCCATGCCTTGGAAAACATCGGCCGCCGATCCGCAATCGTTGCCATGGCAACGGGCGTGAGGCAGCCGGGTTCCGTTTGCGAAACCGACCTTGCTGGCCCGACAAACCCGCGCCGATAAATTTCCGCTTTCGGGGGGGGTAGAGCGGACATAGCGGTGCCAGGCGGCCATGTCGGCTTTAACCCGAAGCGGACATTGGGGGGGTGACAATTCACCGCCTCTTGCTTGGCTCGACTCGGCCAACTGCGAAGCGTCTGATGCGGTAGAGCGTCAGAGGGAGACGGACCATGCAAGCTGGCATATTGATGGTGTGTTTCGTTCTCACCGCAATCGTCCTGCAAATTTGTGGTTTTCTCGTTAGCCAAGTGGTTGATCGGATATGGCCCGCAGCCGGGCTCTTGACCTTCCTCCTCTGCTTTCTTGCCGCTTTTCCACTTGCTTGGCCGATCGCCGTTCGGATTGCCGAAGGGTTGCTGCGCCGCGCTGGCTATGTCGTCGACACAGAACAGAGCGGCGGCACCCTGCGGCGTGATTCCCTGGCATCCTACAACGACGAGCGGCGCGCCACATCGAGTTCACTTAACCATCGTTCGTAGCGTTAAGCGGCGCGCGGTGCAGAGCGCCTAATGCACAAGCCTTGATGTCTGCTGTTGTGCAGGTTTTCGGACGCCGGCATGGGATGCCATCCACGCGCTCCGGCGACCGGCGTCCGAAAAGCGCCAAGGCAGGAAATCGCGGGAAGTGGGCACTGGCGGTGCCGCGGATGCTATGGGGATTTAGCCGCGGGTTTTGGGTTGATGAGGTTGGACAGGATCGGTTGCCGCGATCGGTTTTCTGCAAAGCCAGTGTGAGCACGTTGGGGTGAACGAGCGATCTGCGGGTAGAACGACCAGGTTGGTATTGCGACCGGGGCAATCGAGCGGATCAACGCGAACTTGGGCGCTGCTGGCTGAGAGCCAGCGGGAATTGCAGGTATCGTAGCTGTCGTTGATCGGCGGTGACGGCATCATGAGGTGTCGACCCTGATCGCCACCGAAGGTGGTGTGGGCCGGTGCTTCGGCTCGCAGCCGCGCTCGAAGGTCTCGATGATGATCATGCGGCCGCCGCAGCACGGGCATGGCTGCGACAGTACGCGAGGTTGGTCGATTGTTGCTTCGGGCGTGTCGGGTTGTTTTGGGCGAGACGGCACGGCGAGCAGCTCGCGAGCGTGCGCAATGTTCGCGGCTCGGTTGGTACTGGCGAGCAGCCCATAGTGTCGGATGCGATGGAAGCCTTTCGGCAGGACATGGATCAGGAAGCGCCGGATGAACTCGTCGGTCGCCAGCGTCATCGTCTTGTCCCGGGCGGCCCCCTCGATCCGATAGTCCTTGGACTTGAAGGTGACGCTGTTCTGGTCGGCGGACAGCAGCCGGCGATTGGAGATCGCGACGCGGTGGGTGTAGCGCGACAAATATCGCAACACTTGCTTGGGCCCGGCGAATGGCTCTTTGGCGTAGACCACCCAATCGATCTGGCGCAAAGGCGTTAGATAGGCATCGAACGCCGCCTTGTCGGCGAGCCGCACATGGTCGCCGAAGAATTGCAGACGGCCGGCGTCGTGCGCCGCGATCAGCATCTCCAGAAACAGCCGGCGGAACAGCGCCGAGAGAACCTCCACGGTCAGAAAATAGCGCGGTCGGCACGCGATCCACCTCGACCCATCCGGCGCCAGGCCGCCACCCGGCACGACCATATGGACATGCGGGTGGTGCGTTAGCGCGGAGCCCCAGGTGTGCAACACCGACATGAAGCCGATGCGAGCCCCGAGATGCTTGCGATCAGCTGCGATCGTGAGCGTGGTCTCGGCCGAGGCCTTGAACAGCAGGTGGTAGATCACCGCCTTGTTCTGATAGGCAATGTCGCGGATCGCGGCCGGCAATGTGTAGACCACATGAAAGTACGGCACCGGCAGCAGCTCGGCCTCGCGTTCGGCCAGCCACTCGCGTGCAGCAGCGCCCTGACACTTGGGGCAATGCCGGTTGCGGCAGCTATTGTAGGCAATGATGGTGTGAGTGCACTTCTCGTTCTCGCAGCGCGCGACATGGCCGCCGAGTGCCGCCGTGCGGCAGCGCTCGATGGCTGACATCACCTTCAAGTGGTCGAGGCTGACGTGACCGGCATTGGCTCTGCGCCACGCCGCCCCGTGGTCGCGGAAGATATCCGCGACCTCCAGCGCTGGACGGGACATGGCCGCGGGCTGTTACGCCGACGGCTGATCTTTCTCGCTCTTCCTGGGCTTCCTGCGTGGCTCGGACAACAGGTCGAGCGGGCTCTCGATGCTGGCGATCATGCCGGTGGCGACGCGGGCGTAGCGCGCCGTGGTGTCCAGTTTGTCGTGGCCCAGCAGCGCCTGGATGATTCTGATATCGGTGCCGCGTTCGAGCAGGTGGGTTGCAAAGCTGTGGCGCAGCGCGTGCAGCGTCACGCCTTTCCTGATACCGGCCGCGTCGGCCGCCTCATGAAACAGGCGGTTAAGTTGGCGGGTGGTCATCGGCCTGCCGGACCTAAGGCCGGGAAACAGCCAGCGCTCCTCCAAGGGCGTTCCGGCATCATGGCGCGATGGGCGGACTTGCCACCATTGGCGCAACAGATCGAGCGTCTCGGCCGACAGCATGACATTGCGATCCTTGCGGCCCTTGGACTGCTCGATGCGAATGATCTTCTGCGCGCTGTCGATATGCTTGACCTTAAGCCGGACTACCTCGCCCGCGCGCAATCCGCAGCCATAGCCGAGACTGAGCAGAATGCGGGCCTTGAGACTGCTGGCGACAGCCAACAGGCGCTTGGTCTCGTCCGGGCTCATCACCAGTGGAATCTTCTGCGGCTCGCGGAGGTGATAGATCTCGGCGGCCAAATCCAGTCGCCGCAGCGTCACGCGGAACAAGAACCGCAGCCCGGTCATGATGCGGTTGCGGGTGCAGATGCTCACGCCGGTCTCGGCCAAGTGCAGTTGGAAACGGCGGATATCCTCAAGGGTGGCCGTGTCAGGAGACCGCTTGAGAAACGCGGCGAACCGCTTGCAACTGCGGATATGACCTGTCTGCGTGCCCGCACAGAGCTTGCGCGCGTTCATGTCCTCGATCATGCGCTGGCGCAGCGGGCTGACAGTATCGGTACTCATAGGCAACTCCTGTCTGGGATGAGGTTGACGACACCTCGATCCTCAAGACAGGACGCCCAACCCGCTATTGGCCATCTCCACCCAGATTGCCGTGCAGATCGTCACGGGCCCCGCCTCAGCGGGCTATCGCGCAGCGATTTAGTGCTTTGGCACAAAGCGGACATGCCAGCCGAGCCGATGAATGTCTGCTTTCGGGGGTGGTCTCAATGGTCGACGCACATTTATCTTAGACGCTAGATGGAGGTGGCTATGGAGGGGAATGCACGGACTGGTTCACGCCGCAGCAGAAGGCGAGTTGGGAGCTGGAGACTATGTGTGCACATCGCCGAGCGCTTGAGAGGCGACAAGAGCGCTCTATCGATATTGTCTCTGGGATCGCTGACGACACGCGCAGAGCTCGGTCGCGCTGCGGGGCGAGAGCGCGAAGAGATATCGCGTGGCATAGTTGCTGGTAGATGTTGCTGCTCATCGCACAGGACCTGGGCGATCGACCTAGACGTAGCCGAGAGATAAGGCGTAACGGCGGCTGCGGCGCTACGCGCAGCGAGGCTGAGACGCGGGCTTGGGAGCGCGCTTGCGGCGAAGTCTTGTCGCTGGCGCGCATGCGGAGTTACGATGGCGGGTGGCGCAGAAGCTCGCGCTGCAGCGGTCGGGAGCAGGTCTCCGGCTGGTGAAGCGGCAATTCCTGTCGACGCACGATCTCACGAACATCTACGATTTTTTTTAGACCGCGCTGCTGAGAAGCAGCTAATGGTGCACCTGCGTACAGCACGGCAGATGCGCAAGCCAAGGGCGGACGACAAGAGCGAGCTGGGACAAATTGTCGACACCGTCTCGATGCGAGCGGCCGGCCGATGCCGATGACCGTGCTGTGCCAGGTCACTGGGAAGGTGACCTTCTTGTGGAGCGACAACACGCACATCGTGACGCTGGAGCGACCGCTTTGCGAGTTCTCAAGCGCTAGCAGGACACCGCGACGTCGTAGCCGCGCTCGGTCGGCTGGTGAGCAAACTGCCTCAGCAGCTACGGCTCTTAACTTGGGATCGATGGAAGGAGATGGCTGACCACAGAACTTCACTATGAGAAAGGTCCAGTTTCTTCTGGATACGAGTTTGGCAGCGCGCAGCACGAGAACAACTGCTTGCTACGACAGTATTTCCGAGGGAACAGATGCTCGCACTTCTTCAGGTCATGAACAGGTTGCGTTGGCTCAATCAGCGTCTGCGGAAGACCTTGGGCTGAAACACCCGCCGATAGACACGAGCCGTGTTGCAGATCGATGGAACTCACCGGGGTAAAGCAGACGTGCGCAAAATGCTTCGCATGTCGCTTATGACCTATCTGCGACATCAGCAAGAATCCCGTATTGCAGTAGCGAAGATGGTGTAACGGGCCGGCCGAGCGTAGCGGCTACGGTGGTCGTCCCTCAAATTGATGGTGTCAATTAACCGGAGTCGGACGTGTCCGCTCCAAGCATCATCGAGGGACGACCATGGAACACTATGCCGGAATCGACGTGTCTTTGGAATGCTCGAGCGTGTGCGTTGTCGACGCGAGCGGCAAGATCGTTCGGGAAGGAAAGGTTGCGAGCGAACCGGAGGCGTTGATCGCCTGGTTCGGTTCACTCGGCTTCGGCCTGGTGCGGATCGGGCTCGAAGCCGGACCGTTGTCGCAATGGCTTTACGCGGCGATGCAGCAGGCAGGACTTGCGGTCGAATTGTTGGAGACCCGGCATGTGCGGGATGCGTTCAAGGCGATGCCGGTGAAGAGCGATCGCAACGACGCTCGCGGCATTGCGCAACTGATCCGTCTCGGCTGGTTCCGCCCGGTTCATTGCAAGTCGCTGGTGGCTCAGGAGGTGCGCGCTTTTCTCACTGCGCGCAAGCTCGTTCAATCGAAGCTGTTCGACATCGAGATGAGCCTGCGCGGCATTCTGCGTGGCTTTGGCTTGAAGGTCGGACCGACCACGCCGAACCGCTTTGCCGGGCGGATCAAGGAGCTTGTCAGCGGCCATGCCACGTTGGAAGTCGTGGCCGCGGCGTTGCTCGCCGTGCATGCAGTACTGCTGCGCGAGTTCGCAAGCTTCGAAAGAAGGGTACGGACGATGGCACGTGTCGATGCGCGGGCACGCCTGTTGATGTCGGCCCCCGGCGTCGGCGCGATCGTCGCGCTCACCTATGTGTCGGCAATCGACGATCCGACGCAATTCAAGTCTTCGAAGGGGGTTGGCGCGCATTTCGGGCTGACGCCAAAGAAGCATCAATCTGGCGAGAAGGATATCACCGGCAGAATCAGCAAGCTCGGTGACGGGTTGGTGCGCACGGCGCTCTACCAGGCCGCGCACATCATCCTGACCCGCCCGGTCAAGGGTCATCACCTCAAGAGCTGGGCGGCCAAGCTCGCCAGGCGAGCCGGAATGAAGAAAGCCAAAGTCGCGCTCGCGCGACGACTTGCCGTGATCCTGCACCGCATGTGGATCAACAACACTCAATTCGCCGCCACGGCTTGAACGAGGAGAGAACAAGAGATTTCGGGCGGGCCGCGACACCAGCCATCCCGAAGCGAAGTCCCGACGCCGGGACGATGGATCAGGTTAGGCCGGAAAACCGGACTAGTGGCATCACGACCACGCAGCGAAGATTGGCCGACCTGTCCTCATCGAATCCCATCAGGTGGCGGCCATGCGCCGACCCCGGACAGAAGCCAGACCCCGGCGGAAGGACAACGTATAAAAGGGATTGACCAATCACGGCCCGTTACAGAAGCCAGACCCCGGCGGAAGGACAACGTATAAAAGGGATTGACCAATCACGGCCCGTTACAGAAGCCGGTTTCAGCCGCTATCAAAGCAGTCGCTTGAGCTGAGGCTAGAGCCAGCCGGTGCTGCCATGTTGCCGTCCGCGCTTCGATTGAAGCGCGGACGGCAAGACCATGGTCCGACAACAAGCCGGAGGGGATGACGACAAGAGCAACGCCGTTAGCGCGGCTCCGCTTCGGCCGCCCGGCGCTCACCAGTACCGATAGCCGTACGGGCCATTGCAGACGTTCACCCACCGCCAGCCGTCGTAGCGCCAGCATGAGTCGTAATAGGCGCTCGAGGCCAACAGTCCGAAGCCGAGCCCGGCGGCAACGGGAAAGCCCCAACCCCAGCCGCGGCGCCAGCCGTATCCGTAGCGGTAAGGATATCGCCCGCCCCAGGCCCCGTACCGACCGCCCCAGCCGGGACGACCGGCCCAGCGGGCACCGCCCACGAACCCGGGACGGCCGACGAAGCCGACACGCCCGGGACCGAAGGCTGCGCCACGGAAGCCGCCGCCGACCATACCGCCGCGGAAGCCACCGCCGACCATACCGCCGCGGAAGCCGCCGCCGACCATACCGCCGCGGAAGCCGCCGCCGGCCATACCGCCCCGGAAACCGCCGCCGCCGCGAAACCCGCCGCCACCACGTTGCGCGCTCGCCTCATCGACAACCACGAAGGCGAACAGCGCCACCGCGGCCGCCAGAAGTAGATATTTTCTCATCACGTTGTCTCCCTTACCTGACACTTGCTGTGCCGGCGTCGAAGGAGATCGCACCTCTGGACATGAGTGAGGCGCGGGCATCGCCGCCGCTTTGCCGTCACCCCTGCGCCGATTGTGCCAAGTCCGGAGCTTGGCGCGCCATCAAATTTGACATGGTGCAGCGCAACGGGGCGACGCGCGGAACGTCGAAATTTTGTCGCCGTATATCTCGATCATCGCCGACGATCCGCACGACGCGGCGCCGCGGCGGCGCAACGTGCTGCCCGATGAGCGAGCTCCACGCATGACCGAGCGACACATACCCCGCGTGCTCGGCCGCGACCGCGAGCAGGCGGCGCGAGCGCTCAACCGGGTTGGCTACGAGCGAACGATGCGGCGGGTCGAGCGCCAGGGCGTGTGACCATTCGGCGCGCCGTCAATCCGCTGGTGCGGCGCGCCGAGGTCCACGCCCCCAAAATTTGGGCGGGCCTCCGCGCCCTCTTGCTCGTCGTCGGGCGACGGAGACCCTCGGCTCTCGGATGGGGCTAAGAGCCTAGCGTCACGCTCGCCCAGGCCCGTTAAGGAAAGGTTGCCCGCCATTCAATTAGGACAGTGATACCATCGACGCATTGCTTACACCCGCCGCTCACTCGCGACCGGCTTGCCTACGAGGCAACGATGCGAAGGATCGAGCGCGGGGGCGTGTGAACGCGCCTACGATATGTTCGCTAGCGAACTGTTCCACGTATTTGCAAATTGCGTGGGTCAGTTGAGCAGTTCACAAGAACTCGAACGTATCGTCGCTGACGTGAGACCACGGACAGCGGGGAACAACGATGCTCTTGAAGAACCCACGCGGAACCCTCAAGCAAATAAAGCAATTTCGAGCCGATCAACTTCGCCGCAATATCAGCCGGATCGGGAGCATGATCATTGAACTCGAACGGACGAGTGCTGAACTGGAACAAGAGGTCAGGCGCCTTGAGCACAGCACAGGCAAAACCGATTCAGCTAATGTAGCTTACTCCATACTTGCCAAGGCGCTCATGCAACGCCGTGCAAATATAAAGCTTTCGGCAATTGAGCTTGCGAAGCAACTCGACGAAAGCAAGCAAGCTCTGGCCAAAGCCCTCCGCGAACTTGAGGAGATTGAAATGGTCGAGCAGCACCGTCCGGCATCCCATCTCACCGAGGTTGCCACCCATCACTCAACCAAAGACCTGGATCAGCTATGAGCTGGCAATGCCCTACAGCCTTCGCGATACTTGGCCGGACAGCACAGACCGCCGCGATTACGTGATCCGCTGCGAGGGCCTCGAAATTGGCCGCGTCTATTTTGCACGCGAGCCGGACGGCGACCGCTGGTTGTGGGCGATCTACATGAACGGCCATGTCGCGCAGATAAAGGACGTGCCGATCAGCGGCTTGGCGGTCACGCTCGATGAAGCCGCGTCGCAACTCAAGCAGAGCTATGAGGCCATGCGCACCATGGCGGGGCTGCCCAGGCCGCAGCGCTGAACAGAGCATTCATGTCCGGTTAATACCTGTTTTGATTTTTGTCGTGGCCTGTTTTCGGATTTCTGCGGCAACGCGGCTATGACCGACATTCAGAAAGACCAGACACCGGCTCCGCCACACCCTCGTTGTGCGGGCTGCGGCGTGCCGATGTGGCTCATCCGAGTGCGGCGCCACCCGCTCGATCCAGCGAAGGACAAGCGCCACTACGAATGCCAAGCCTGCGGCAGCAAGGTGGTCCTGCCGCACGCGAACTAGCCTGCCGTCTGTTGGCGAACATCGGCGCTCAGTTGGAACAGCCAAACGCTTGTCGCGTTGATGAACGTCGAAGGGTCCCACTAACCCCCAAACCCCCCGGGACCCTAGACGGAGCCTCGGTTCCATGAGGACCGAGGCTCTTAAGCGCTTTAGCCGGGCCATAAGCGGAAGCCCCTGCTGGGGCTGGATCAACGCCCCCAGGATTACCGCGAGGGCTGGCCAGCTTGGAATTGCTGACGCCTGGAAGCAACGCCGGGTTGCCATTGCCGCCCCTTTCGTCAACCGCGCAGCGCAAAACGAACTAGCCTGCCGCGCGCAACAGCGACCGCTCGGCGGCGGCGGTTTCCAGTTTGGCAATGCGGTCGGTCAGCGCGGCAACTTGGCTCCGCAGCACGGCAACCTCTGCTTTCCGTTTTCTTGCGCTCGCGCGCCAGCGCACGCAGCCCAAGTGTCCGCAGGGCTCGGGCCGGAACAATTCATATTTTGAATGCTTATCAATTTCGAGGAGTGGTCGTTGCCCGATGCACCCGTTGCTTGCCGCTATCGCCGTGCTTGTGCTGCTGGCCGGTCCCGCGGCCGGCAACGCGCTCGACATGGCGGCCATCAATGACGCGCAGTGGCCGCAGAAGCCCACCAAGGCCGCCATCAGCCCTCACCTGATCAAGGCGCAGGTGCTGCTCGACCGCGCCCGCTTTTCGCCGGGCGAGATCGACGGCAAGCCGGGGACCAATCTGGATAAGGCGTTCGCGGCGTTCGCGGCTGCCAAGGGCCTGCAGACACCGGGAGGCCTGAACGAACAAGTCTGGCAGGCGCTCGCTGCCACGTCGCAGGACCCGGTGGTCAAGGAATACACGATCTCCGACGAGGACCTGCGCGGGCCGTTCGCCGAGAAGATCCCGGCCAAGATGGAGGCGATGAAGGACCTGCCGGCGCTGGCCTACATCGGCGTGCGCGAGAAGCTCGCCGAGAAATTCCACATGAGCGAGGCGCTGCTCGCCGCGCTCAATCCGGGGCGCAAGTTTGAGGCAAGCGGCGAGACCATCGTGGTCGCCAACGTCGCCGCCGGCACGCTGCCGGCCAAGGCCGCGCGCGTCGAGGTCGACAAAAGCGCGCAGACGCTGAAAGCGTTCGACCGCGACGGCACTCTGCTGGCGTTCTATCCGGCGACCGCCGGCAGCGTCGAGAAGCCTGCGCCGGACGGGCGGCTGAAGGTGACCATGATCACGCGCAATCCGACCTACCGCTACAATCCCGAGTACGCCTTCAAGGGCGTTCGCTCGCGCCAGCCCTTCACCATCAAGCCGGGGCCGAACAATCCGGTCGGCGTGGTGTGGATCGGTCTCTCCTCGGGCGACGGGTACGGCATTCACGGCACGCCGGAGCCGTCCAAGATCAGCAAGACGGAGTCGCACGGCTGCATCCGGCTGACCAACTGGGACGCGCTGGCGCTGGCCTCAAGCCTCGCCAAGGGCACTCCGGTGGATTTCACCGGCAACGAGGAGGACGCACGGAATGCCCGGGCGCAGGCAAAGGTGAGCAAGACGAAACGCCGATAGGCGGAAGCCGCACACAGCGAAGCGCAATCCAGGAATGGTTATCAGCCTCGAGAGAAGACACCTTGCAGACGTTCATGAAGGCGCTCCTCGGCTTTGGCCTTGGCTCCGCGCAAATGCTAGCAGTCGCGCCCGCGGTTCGAGCGGCCGACGTTGACGTGACCCCTCTCAGGAAAGCGTCGGTCCGCGTCATTAAGCGGGCGAACGCCATCCATCGAGTACGCACTGTTCGCGACTACGACGGCACGGCCATCGTGATACGCGTCGCCCCGCCGTGGTTGCAGCGCGACGCTTCGCGCCCGCTGTATGAAACCATTCCGGCGCCGCGCGCCACTCCGCGCTATTATCTCGATGGACAACCGGTGATGCCGACGACCTCTGTTTTGCGAAGGTATCGGAGTTGACATGATGCAGAAGCGCGCGGGTGGCATGCGTATCACCGGACGACCAAGCCTTGTCCTCGGCGTCGCGGCCTATTTAGCCGCATTGGGAATGGTGGTCGTGGGTGGGACCTGCGGGGCGCACTCATTGCTTGCCAATGCAGAAAAACCCGCATTCCTGATTTTTGAACACTCCGCGAAAACCAAAAGCCAGGACGAGCTCCCAACAGTGGGTGCAAGACCATACACGCCACCGCCGCCGATAAGTACGCCGTGGAAGCCATCGCTGGTTCAGGGCTACGTTGTAAAGACCAAGCCACATGAAGGCGCCAAACAAAGCGTGACGGAGGCGCATGAAAAGCAAAAGACCGCTCGTCTCAAGCGGCAGCCTCGCAAACAGAATCGCGAGGCGAGGGATGCTTATGCCCAGGGTTTTAGGTAAAGCCTGCCACTCGGGCTAACCCGCCCTACGGCTGGTGTCCGCTTTCGGCGGGTCAAGAAAACATCGCAACAACTCGATGCGCTGCGTTCAATCGCCAGGAGGCAGATCGTACAGGTAAGAGTCGTCTGGAATGTCAAGCGGCCCTGCCTGAACCGGCGTGACAAAGGTCAACGCTGCGAGCCAGAAAAACGCTGAAATCCAGATCTTTCTCATAGCGGTCTCCTCTGATCATCCCAGCTTGACCGCTCTGAGCGCAAATTGATGTGACGGCCGTCACATATCTGATGGTTTTGTTTCGCCTTGTGGCACCAAGCGGACATCCGATCCGCGCGCTTTGAGCTAATTTTGTTTTTCCGCCTGCAATGGCAACTTGGCCGGGCGCGGTCGACGGAGCACCAAGCCCGGAAAAGGTGAGCGCGGCCCGCCCGTGCCTTGGCAAAGCTTATTCGCGATAAGCCGGGGCCGCGCGGAATGTTTTTGCCGGTGCCGAAATCACAACTTTGTGCCTTGTTGGCCGGAGACAGCGGCCCTTAGATCGATCCTGCAAAGGGGGCCAGGTTGTCGCGCTGGGAATTCCTGAAAATTGTCCTCGTATCGCTGGTCATCTCAACTGCAGTTATCGGGCTAGCTGTCACGGTCGCATTCATCGGGACCACGCTCGACGGCCAACGCTCGCACACGTTCACAACGTCCTCACCACGTTGAGCGGCCAGCGGCTGCGCGCGGTGGGGTGACGTTCGGTCCGGCCCGCTTTAACTGCTGCGCGGGCGGGCCACCGCATTGCGGCGGGCGTTTCGCAGTGCGCGGCTGCTGCTGACCCGAACGCCCGTCGCGATGCGTTCCCACGTGACAGCCACATGTTCGAGCCCTACACGGCGTGAAGCGTCGTTCTTGGCGAGCCGGCGACACTCGCGAGCCTTATGGCGGCAGCTTTCAGCGATCCGGCCAGTCGAATTCCCCCCTCCGCCATCGAATTCCCCCCTCCGCCATCGAATTCCCCCCTCTATCGAACATGGTCACAATCGCTTGCGGCTCAACCGGCGAAACGGTCGCCGCCGATGGCCTGGCGGCGGAGCCTTCGGCACGCGCCAAGATCAGCGGCAGGAACAGCAGCGCGACAAAGACCATTACCACAAGCACTGCGGAAACGCCTCCTGAGGCGGCCGGTGATCTCTTGGTCCAGCTTGTCCAACTTGTCCAGCTTGGCTTGCGGTATACCTTAACGAGAGCGTCCAGGTCCGGCTTCGCGCCAACCGGCACGGCGATCAGGTCCAGCAGGGCAAACAGCGGCGTGAGGAGCAACGCGAGCAGAAACCCGGCCACCACCGCGAAGATCGGGACAATCACAATCAGAAGACCGATGCGGGCCATGGTGACCAATCGCCTGTTGAGCTGGCCGTGATGTAGCAATCGACGCGGCGCCAAGCCTTGCGATTGGCCGCCACTTGTTTGCTCAGGCGTGCCAACGTGGACGCGTTGTCAGCCGCCTTGCTGCCGCCACGGCTCGAGGCTGCGGGCCGATCCACGCTGACGGCATAGAAAACCCGCGCGGGCTCCAGGCAGGGAAACCCCGCGCGGGGGGTCGTTCATGAAAATCGATATCTCGAGTAGCGCTGGCCCCGTGGTTGGCCCCGCTCGATCCCCTTGCAACCGCCATGGCCAGCGCTTGCTGTTTAATAACAAGCCCTGCGGCTCGATGCCTTGTCGGCGCGCGCCAAGGTCTTGTGATTTCCAGCCAACGGGGCGGGCGGATCAGCGTCAGCGTAATCCGCCACGCCACGATCGGCATGGCGGGTTACGCCTTCGGCGAACCCGCCCTACGACTGCGGGCTGCTTGCCGCTGGCAACCGCTTCTGGTTGCGCGGAACGGTCCGCAGGTGTTTTCGTTGATCTTCTCGCCAACCGAAAACTCGGGGAGCGGAAGATGGTCTTTAATTTTAATTTGACCGCTTTCAACTCACGCAGGGACTTGCGACGCGGATCGCGACGCAAGGTCAATGCACCGGCCTGGTTGCGACTGGGAGATGGGATCGCGGCGCGCGAATGCACCATCGTCAACATCTCGAGCTCGGGTGTGCAGTTGCGGATCGACCCTGCAATCCGCGTCGCCGATCAATTCGTCTTCTTGAAATCGCGCGGCGAATACCCCGGCCGGCGCTGTCGCGTGATCTGGCGGCGCGGCGCGAACATCGGGGCGGAATTCGTCTAGCAGGTTGCGCACCAGGCGTAGGGCGCAGGGCGGATCAGCGTCAGCGTCATCCGCCACGTCACGATCGGGATGGCGGGTTACGCCTTCGGCTAACCCGCCCTACGACTGCGGGCCACAAGCTGATCGCTAAAAGAAATCAAAATTCGCGGACGTCATGTCGTTGATGTCCACGCCCGGAAGAAAGATGGTGTTGGCGCCCGAGGTGATGGTGGTGTCGAACCCATTGGAAACCGCAGCCGCGCGGACCGCTGCTTGCACATCGAAGGAATTGCCAACGGTGAAATTCCCAATCCTGTCGTTGCCGAAATTGACGGTGGAAAACACGAAGACATCCCGGTCGGTCGTGCCGCCGCTGTACAGATTGTCGGCCCCTGCGCCTCCGTCGATCCAGTCGTTGGCCTGGGAGGCATCGGTAATGATGTCATCGCCGTCCTCGCCATAAGCCACGATTCCTCGGGTCTGGTCGCGAGGGCTCAGCCGGTCGTCACCGTCGCCCCCGTACATCAGGCCCGCGATACTGTTCATGACGTCGTTGCCGGATCCTCCGTACAGGACGTTGTACCCGTCATCGCCCGTAAGCCCATCGTTGCCGGCACCGCCGATCAGAGTGTTGGTGCCTGAGCCGCCAAAGATCGAGTCATCGCCGTCACCGCCGTCGAGGTAGTCGTTGCCGCTGCCGCCCTGCACCCGATCGTCGCCGGCTTCGCCGTAGATGACGTCGGCGCCATCGTCCCCGTAAAGCCAGTCGATCCCGGCGCCGCCGACCAGCAGGTCATTTCCAGCGCCGCCATAGAGCGTGTCGTTGTCTGCGCCGCCCACCAGCGTGTCAATCCCGTCGCCTCCGTTGAGGGTGTCGACGCCGGCGTCGCCCCAAAGGGAATCGTCGCCCGCGTATCCGACCAGGGTGTCGTGGCCGAAGCCTCCGATCATGACGTCCCGGCCAAGGTCGCCGGTCAGGCTGTCGTTGCCATCACCGCCGTCGAGATAGTTGTTGCTGGCCTCGTCCGCCCCCGCCATCAGGGAGTCATCGCCGCTGCCGCCATACATCAGATCGGTGCCGTCGCCGCCGACCAGCGCGTCGTTGCCGGCGTCGCCGATCAGCGTATCGCCGCCGCTGTCGCCGTAGAGCGTGTCATCGCCACCGCCGCCGACGAGCAGGTCGTTGTCGTCGCCGCCGAGCAAAAGGTCGTCGCCGCCATAGCCCCAGAGGTTGTCGTTGCCGGCGTAGCCATAGAGCGTGTCGTCGCCGCCGCCGCCTTCGAGCAGGTCGTTGCTGCCGGTTCCTTGCTTCGTCACGCTCGGTGGATCGGCCAGATAAAAGCCTTGTCCGAACAGCTGCGCCGTCTCGCCGTCGAAGCTCACGTAGTCAAAGGCATTGTAGGGCGATGTGCCGCCGCTGAATTGACCCTTCGAATAGAGCTCCGGAACGAGCGCCAGGCCGGATTGGTGGTCGTAGTATTGGGGAATGCTGACGCGATTGAGGTATTCTTCGGGGAACTCACCGGATGAGGCCCAGTCGTCTCTGAAAATCAACCAGGTGCCGCCGTCCTCCGCCGGTGTCGTCACCGTCGGAATTCTCATAAACGTGGGTGTGTACCAGATGCCGTAGTAGGAATCCGTCACGGTTCCGCTGCTGTCGCGGTGCTGCGCGATAAACGGATTCAGAATAAGCCGCATAACCGCATCATCCGTCTACGAAGGCACGCGAACCGCGCGGCCCGGGAGCGTTCGGCACGGACGCTCCAGGCAGGTGCTCCGCAGCACGCACCACGTCGAACCGAACATTCGGGGAGGCAAACCTGGCCAGCGCCAATGGCGGCTTGGGATCAGGGCGCGTACCCACGTTGCAAAGAGCGTACGCACGACCGTGGCGCGCGGCAAGCTTGATGATTGCGTCTGGAGTGCGATTGCAGGAGTAACCTTAAAGCCGGGCCGCGCGACGGACATGACACCGATCAAAGACGTTGCTGGCGCTGGTTGCCGGCCTGATCGCCGGCGCGTCGCTCATCTGGGCTACTTGCTGTTTAATAATAAGCTCTGCGACTCCATGCCTTGTCGGCGCGCGCCAAAGTCTTGCTATTTCCAGCCAACGGGGCGAGGGTTTCCGCTGGCAACACCAAGCGGCTCTGCGTTTCACGCCGTTTCAAGCAGTCTCACGGCGTGTCAAAAAATATTTAGCTGCGCGCAATCCGGGGCTACAAGCTGAGGTGCGTAGTGCGTAGCCCGGATGAGCGTAGCGACATCCGGGACAATGGTTGAGCTGACCCCTGATTTCGCTGCGCTCATCCGGGCTACCTGCTTCATGCCGATCGCCCCGACAGCCACGAACACACCGCGGCTGGAATCGCGCCCACAAGTCCGAATATCAACGTCTCGACCCAGATGCTGCGGTCCCAAACCGGGAAGGCGGAAAGAATCGCCAGTGCGTAGCCAACGAGCGCCGTTGCAGCGATACGAGGGAAGACCCTGAGCCTTGCTGCCAGGAACCAATCCACAAACGCCAGGATGATGGCCGGGACGAAACCAAAAACGTAGCTCCAACCCAACGTCGGCAAGATGACGGATAGGGCAACAACGCCGATTTGTCCTAACGAGACCAAGATCAATACTGCAACGGCCAGCGGTGGATAAAGCAGGGCAAAAACAAGGAAGCGCTTCATGCCGCCCTCCGCTTGGGCGCGAAGAATTTCAGAAACAATTGCGACCAAAGGTCATGCCGGCGCCGTAGATCCTTGCCCGGCCCTTGCGAGTCGTACCACACGCACTTCTTTGCTTGTTTCCAGGCTTGGGCTTCAGACATGCGGTGCATCATCGCCGCCATTCTCACCCAATCATCAAGAGTGTCTCAATCCACGAGTTGGGTAAGTTTGCTGCCCGATGCCGCACCAGGCGCAGGGCGGATCAGCGTCAGCAGTCCGCCACTCCACGACAGGCAGGGAGGGTTACGCCTGCGGCCAACTCGCCCTGCGGCTTTCGTTCCGGGCGCGCGTTTCATATTGCCCTTTAGGGAGGTATCGTTTGGAGCGAGCCGGGCCTAATGTCGTCATTGCCGAACCCTCGCGCCGTCGCTTGAAAAAGAGCATAACGACGCCGCGCCGGCCTCAACCGGAAGCCGCGCACGCGCCGAAGCGTGATTCGACCTTTTCGCCGGACGCGGACGCTACAAAGGTCGACGCTACAAAGCTCACGGTGTCCATGCGGCGCGATACGAACTTTGAGGAGGAATCGATGCGATCAATTCGACGAATGTTCATGGTCCTCGCAGTGTCCATGGGACTGGCTGTGGCGGGCTTGGTCGTTTCGTCACATGAAAACCCTGCGCTGGCAGCACAGGCCAAGTCTTCTCAAGCCAAGTCTTCTCAAGCCAAGTCTTCTCCAGCCAAGTCTTCTCAAGCCAGGTCTTCGCAAGCCAGAGCCGGGAGAGCGAATAGCGGCCCTGCCGGGAGATCAGGGTTTGAGCATCAGCAATGCACGTGGGAAGATCCCTGCAAGATTTATAATTTCTAAGCGTGCACTGCGGCAGGATGAGACGCTTTCTAGGCGCCGTTTGATCTGCATCAAGACGCGCAACAGCGGCGCGGTGACACGATCGGGCAGCGAGGCGTAGGGCGGATTCGCGTCAGCTTGATCCGCCACTTCACGATCGGCATGGCGGGTTACGCCTTCGGCTAACCCGTCCTGCGACTGTATCCGGGCGAACGATGGGCGCTTCTATTGCTCGCGGGAATGTGCAGACGAAGGCGACGAAATCGACTTGACGCGTGTTGAACCTTTCCGAGCGCGAAAGGCGCTGAACGTCAGCTGGTGGACATACGAACCGGGCAGAAGCGCGTAGATTAGCTCAAGTGGGCGACATGCATTAAACCTAAGTGCATCGTTTCACATGAAGAAAGCGCTATGATGTTTATTGCTGCCAGCGCTGATGGGGCCTCGGCAGTCGGCCCACAAATGCAGCAGGACGTTACCGCCGTTGACGTATTTGAAGCGGTGTTCAAACAAACCGGCATCTTCGCTGGTGTCATGGACTTGCGTGGCTACTTGCGGGAAGCGACCGACCTGTCCCTGACATGGTGTGGGTATACAAGGGAACAAGTTCTGGACCGCCCGTTCTGGGATACTCCCTGGTGGCGTGGCTCAGAGGAGGTGATGGCGCGGATTCGCTTCGCAACTGCGCAAGCCACTTTGGGAAACGTTTTCCGCGAAGAGCTTCGATATTGGCTGGCGGACGGCAGCGAGCGTATCGTTGACTTCGCGATGTATCCTATCCGTGACCGGTCGGGTGCCGTCGCGTTTCTACATCCCACCGGGATAGACATTACCGAGCGAAAACAGATTGAAGCTAAGCTTCGCGAAAGCGAGCAGCGCTTGCGCGCCCTGGCATCTATCGTCGAGAACAGTGACGACGCGATCGTGAGCAAAACTCTCGGCGGAATTATCATGAGCTGGAACAGGGGCGCCGAGCGTGTTTTCGGCTACGCTGCCGAAGAGGCGATTGGCCAGCCGATCACAATCGTCATCCCCGCAGACCGGCAACGCGAAGAGCGTGAAATTCTGACCCGTATCAGACAAGGCGAGCATGTCGACCACTTCGAGACTGTCCGGCAACGCAAGGATGGCAGTCTGATCATCGTTTCATTGACCGTTTCTCCGGTCAAAAATGCCGAAGACAACATTGTCGGAGCATCAAAGATCGCAAGGGACATTACAGCGCAGAAGAAAAGTCAGGAGCAAATCACCGCTTTGGCGCGTGAGGCTGAGCACCGAAGCAAGAATTCTACTCTCCAATGTGCAGGCTACGGTCAATCTTTCTCGGGCCGATACACCCGAGCAGCTTAAACAGGTCATTCAAGGGCGAATCCAGGCGCTCGCCAACGTCCACTCGCTGTTTGTCGAAACTCGCTGGATTGGCGCCGATCTGTCCACGATCTCGGCACAGGAGCTTGCGCCTTACTCCGAGAAGGACCAACAGCGCGTGCACATCGACGGGCCGCCAGTTTTATTGGAGCCTAACGCCGCTCAGGCCATTGCTGTAACCCTGCACGAGTTGGCAACCAATGCGACTAAGTACGGTGCTTTGTCTGTGGCCAGCGGTCGGGTTGACCTGAAATGGTCGCACGAGGCAGACGGTCATTTACGGTTGCGTTGGACGGAGACGGGCGGGCCGAACGTGCAAACGCCGACGCACAAGGGTCTTGGGAGTCGGATTATCGAACAAATAATTATCCAGCATTTAGGGCAAGTGAGTTTTGATTGGCGTGCAGAAGGTCTTGTTTGCGCTATCAGCCTGAAAGCGTGAAGTCGCGACCTCCTCAAGCGCGCTTGGCTGAGGCTGGCTCGCTGGTCCCGCTCAATGCCAACTCGCCCATCTGGTGCCTCAATCGTTCTGACCTTCCGGTCGCGGAACTTTTCCCGTCGTGGTGCGTCATGAAATATGCCTGCAAAATCTGATCTGCACCGGCTACGGGCTGAGGCACTCTTCAAGCCCCGAGATCCTCAACAGGCCGAGGCGACGCGAGATTATCGCGCCGCCGAAAGCGATGTTCGGGAAAGAACAAGGCGTCTCAGAGCGTTGCGGTTTGCGCGTGACACCAAAGCTGCTCTGAACAATCGCTGCTGAATGGAAGTGTACCATGACGAAGGTGGCGTCAGAGCCCAAGGTCCCTGTCCATCTAGCGGATCGTATCGATCTTGCAGATAAAGGGAGCGTCACTCGTTGGATGACAATTCTGGCAGTTTCGAAGGTCGAGCTGGCCACGCTTATACAAAAGTGGGGAAATTCTGGAGCGGTTATTAGACGTGAGTTGCGCAAGTGAAAACGAAGCTGCTGTCAGCATTCGATCGTCTCGTCGGTGAGTGCGAGCACCCAGTCCGCAACTTCGATGCCGACCGACTTGAGACCAATCACAAGCACGGTAAACCATGGAAACACTCATTGGCTTCGTTCGCGATTTAGGATGGGGCGTGAGCGCGGGCATCGCTGTCCTGCTCATCGGCGGTCCGTTCGTGCACCTCCAGCATTGGGGTGAGATGAAACACGAAAGAGCTAAACGTGTCGCGGATGATGTCGCGCGCGCCGAAGACGCGCATTTAGGGCCTGCACGGAGGGCTCGTAAGGTGCAACAGTCAGCGTAGCCCGGATTTCGCTGCGCTCATCCGGGCTACGAACTTTACGCTGGGATCAAGTTGATCCCGGGGACGGGATCGCGGATACCGGTGCGATGACCGGCTAAAGCTGGCGCTGCGGCGAAATCTTGCCGGTTAGGGCCTCTATTCGATTCAGGCGCGCGATCTGTTCTTCGCGGCCGTGCGCGAGCGACTCCCACGTTTCGGCCATCCTGAGCAGCATCACGCGATATTCGTTCCTGGCAGCAGCGGCCATCTTCCGGCATTCGTCCGCATGCGCGCGGTATTCGGACGCCTTTTTCAAATCGACACCGCGCTGCTTTGCGTGACGGGGTCGCAGGAGCGCTCGCTTAGCCTTTTCACCCGCTGCTGTTCGTCCGCGAGTGTGAGCCAGTCATTAGCGACCTTCAGGACCCGATGTTTGTCCGCCCCTTTGTATGACTGCGCTTGCTCAACACACTGCCGTGCACGCTTCCGGCATTCCTCAACCGAGTACATGGGTACCTCCACCGACCCGACTAAAACGTGGGCACGTGGAACTTGTTCCAGGGGCGCCCAGCGAAATTGATGCCCGATCGGAAATTCAGATCAGGCGGCTGCGAATGTTTCTTGTTCGTTCTCGGCTGGTCGCCGCGCGGGGACATCGGTGTGGAGCGGAACATGGACGACAAGCCCTGGCGGGTGATCGAGCACACGGAGAGCTTCACGGTCGAAGCCGATGCGCACTGTCGCTCGAGTTGCTCGGCGAGCGCCGTCCGGGGCGGTAGCGATGGCCGGGACCAGAGGCAGCATTTTCCGATTCTGCATCGCGTTCGCGTTGAGCAACGTGGAGCTTCAGCGGCGCAGGGCGATTGGCGTCAGCGCAGTCCGCCACTTCACGATCGGCATGGCGGGTTATGCCTTCGGCTAACCCGCTGTCACGGTTCGACGGCAGATTGCCGCAGGGCGCAATCGATTCAACATTTCAGCAGAATGACGCGACGCGACACAGCGCTGCGCTCATCCGGCAGCGCTCGGCTCTTCCGAAACGCCGGATCGCGCCTATATCGGCGGCAAGGGCGGCTACGCCACGACCTGGCTGACAATCAGCAATGGAAAACACCCGCGGTGCCGCGGGTGAAGAGAGGTCTGTGCCATCAAGAGGTGAAAGGTGCCCACCAAGAAAGAAAAACAGACCCGCGAAAGGGTCGTTGCCAAGCTGGAGACAAAAGCGCGCCAGGCCGACACCGCGATGGTCGAATATCGCAGAGAGCAGGAAGCGCTCGCGGAGCGCACCCGGGAGCTGCGCGAACTGCGGCTGCGGCACGAGGCGCGCTTCGGGCCGCGCAAGACCGCGGCGGGCGCGCGGGTGGCGCGCCGGGCCAGCCGCGAGGGCTGAGCGGCCCTGCAAATTTCGCGCGCGTGCTGACGCGGCGTCTGGAACGATCACCGCACTGCAGCGTTCACCGCACGAGGGGGCACGAATGCGAGTTCCGAATGTCTCAGCACATGCGCGACCTGCGCAACGCGGGCGTGTATCTTTTGACACTCCTGGCGCTGGTGGCCGGCGTGATCGCCGGCGGCGCGCTGGTGATCGAGCGCAATGCGCACGGAACGGTCTTGCAGACGCTTGCGTCGGTGTTCGAGGATGATGACGAGCCTGGGCCGACCCGCCTGAGCCTGGCGGTCGAGGAGGCGCGGCAGATTCGCGCCAAGTTGGAAAAGCCGCTGCCGCCGCCGGCGCCGCTGCCGCCGATCACCGCGCAGGTTGCGCACGGCGATCTCAGGAGCGGCAGGGCGTCGCTGGCGACGCACCGGGTTCCCAGGTTGCCGAAGGACGCGCTGGACGCGATGGCGTCCACCGAGCTCCGCAGTCCGCCGCCGCGGGTGGAATTGCACAAGGTTTATTGAAACTTCACCGCGGCGCGTGCGTTATCGGCTGCGCATGAGGAGGGCAACCAGAGGAGAACCTCATGCCGGCGCTGCTGCTTCCAGTGCTGATCGCCACCCCGATCGTGGTGGGTGGTACGTATCTCGTGTACCTGTTCGTGAAGTAGCGGGACGCGACGGAACCGTCCCGAATGAAAAGAACCCGGTGCCGCAGAGGGCCGGGTTCTTCATTTTTGCGAGGCGCAACGTTGCAGTGCAAGAACAGTTTTCGGCGCGCGACAGGAACCAATCAACGCATTTCACGCTTGGCGTATGGGCAATCGCCCATGAACCATTGGGAGAACATCGATGAAACGTATCTTGTTGGCCGGCGTGGCGGTCCTCGCCCTCGGCGCTTTCAGTCCATCCTACGGTCAAGGTGTCGGCGTCCAGGTCGGCCCCGTAGGCGCCGGCATCAGCTTCGCGCCGGAGCAACGCACCCGCATCAAGGAATATGTGGTGAAGGAGCGGGTCCGGCCCTATGTCGCCAAGGAGCGCATCGTGGTCGGCTCGACACTGCCCGCCGACGTCGAGCTGCACAGCGTGCCGTCCGACTGGGGTCCGTCAGTCAGCCGTTACCGCTATGTCTATTCCAACGATCGCGTTCACTTCGTCGATCCGTCGAGCCGCAGGGTGATCTACGATCTCGACTGAGCGGCGGTGACAGAAAATCCGGCGCGGCTGCGGTCCGCGCCGGATTTCTTTTTGCCGCAGATGATTTGGTCTGTGCCGTCTGCGCAGCCCGGATGGAGCGGCGCGACATCCGGGGCTGTCGCGCCGATTCCCGGGTTTCGCTGCGGTCAAGTCGGGGCGACGGGTCTGCGCTCAGCCCGGGCTGCGTGCTGTGCGTGAGTTTTGGGGAGGCGTGCTTTATCCGATCACCGGCAGCGAGGTCAGCGTGAACGCGTCCCAGGCGCCCCACTCGGTGCCGTCGAAAGCGCGCACCCACATGGTCTCCTCGCCAGCCGCCGCACCGCCGCGCAGCCACACGCCGGCAAGATCGGCGGCCGCCACCTCGATCGTAGTGTCGGCAGGGTGGTGGGCGTTGGCCGGCGTCCAGAAATAGCCGGAGCTCGCGCCGGCGCCGCCGTCCCAGAACTGGTACTTGGTGGCGGCGTTGCCGTCAGCATCCGAATAGCTGATCCAGCTGGCGACACGCGCCCATTCGTTGGACTGCAGGGAGTGGTCATTGATGGTGGCGACCGGCTTGGTGTTGGGGATCGTGGTCAAGTTGAACGCGTCCCACGCGCCCCAGTCGAGGCCGTCGAAGGCGCGCACCCACATGGTCTCCGCGCCACCCGCCGTGCCGCTGCGCAGCCACACGCCGCCGAGGTCGCCAGCCGCCACCTCGATCACGGTGTCGACCGGGTGGTGGGCGTTGGCCAGCGTCCAGAAGTAGCCGCTGCTGGCATCG